>NZ_BBLX01000022.1 GCF_000971155.1 Demequina maris
CGGCGGTTTCAGGGGGTCATCGCAACAGGGCTTGTTGGATTGTCTCGTATGGGGTGGCGAACTCGAGTCGTTTGCGGGGGCGTCGGTTCATCTGGTCGGCGACGAAGTCGAGGTCGTCTTGGCTGAAGACGGACAGGTCGGTGCCTTTGGGGAAGTACTGGCGCAGCAGTCCGTTGGTGTTCTCGTTGGTGGCGCGCTGCCATGGGGCGTGGGGATCGGCGAAGTAGATGTCGATGCCGGTCATGCGGGTCACTTCGGTGTGGCGGGCCATCTCGGTTCCGCGGTCCCAGGTCAGCGATCCTTTGAGGGTGTCGGGCAGGCCGGCGAGCTTGTCGATCAATCCGTCACGGGTCGCTTCGACCCGGCCCTTGTCCGGGTCCAGGCGGACCAGGATGAGGTAGTTCGAGTGACGTTCGACGATGGTCGCGATCGCGGACTTGCCGCCCTTGCCCACGATCAGGTCGCCTTCCCAGTGGCCGGGGATCGACCGGTCGAGGGCTTCGGCGGGGCGTTCCCAGATCGGGATCAGGTCCTTGATGTGGGTGCGCCGGCGTGAGGTCGACTTCTGGGGGTGGCGGATCGTGCGTCCGGTGCGGGTGAGCGCCTGCAGGTCACGCTTGAGGCCCCCGCGGGCTTGCAGGTAGATCGTCTTGTAGACGGTCTCGTGACTCACGTGCAGCTCGACCTGGTTCGGGTGCTCACGTCGCAAGCGTCCCACGACCTGCTCCGGGGAGAGCTTGTCATCGAGGCCTTGTTGGACCAGCGCGAGCAGCAGCGGGTTCGACGGGATCTTGAGCGCCTTGGGTCGGCGTCGACGCTCCCACGAGATCCGATGGCCCTGGGTGGGCCGATAGTGCGCGCGGGACGCGCCGTGGCTGCCGCGTCGGATCTCACGCGAGATCGTCGACGGGCTGCGGCCAAGGGTGCGTGCGATCGCACGCAGCGACCGCCCCTCGACCAGCAGCTCCTTGATGCGGAAGCGTTCCTCGAGCGTGAGCAGCCGATCGGGGTCCTTCCACGCCGCTACTGGTATGCCGCCGGTGAGGTTGAGATAGTCCCGGATCGTCGAGCGGTTCGAGTCGATCGCCACAGGCATCTGTCTGAACGCGGTTCCCATCGCTCGAGCGTCCCAGAACACTCGCACCCACGCCTCAGACATGAACGGACGAAAACGACGGCCAGGCATCACAACACCTCTCATCAATCAGGTGTTGCGACCACCCCTCGAACCCACGGC
>NZ_BBLX01000021.1 GCF_000971155.1 Demequina maris
CAGTTCCCCTGCAAGTCTGATGGTGGCTGGCCTGGGGCCGGCTGACGGGGCGGATGCTGGTCCTAGCGTCCGAGCGTGACTCTCAGTTCCCTTGACCCTCGCTCGCGGGGTGTCTTTGCTACGGCGTGTTCGCTCGGGCGTCGGGGCCGGCGCCGTCCCGCCCACCGCGATGGCTTGATAGAAGCGTGCCCAACCTGGCGGTTGTGGCTCATTGCAGGGTTGCCTCGCAGTGATTTCCCCGGGTCGACGCCGGTCCCTGACAGCGACGTCACACCCGCAAAGGAGATCCACCGCCATGTCCATCGTCGCAAACTCCTACGCCCATGTCATCGGTATCGACACCCACGCCAGCACCCATACGTACGCGATCCTCGACGCACCCACCGGAGCACTGCGTCACACCCGTACGTTCCCCACGACACCAGCAGGCTTGAAGCGCGCGGCCGCATGGATCGTCCGTTGCACCGGTCCCACCCGGACCACGCTGGCCGTGATCGAGGGCATCGGCTCCTACGGGGCCGGTATCGCCCGCGTGTGCCGCGACACCGGCCTGACGGTCGTCGAACCCCTGCCCATCGCCAAGGCACTGCGCGGCGGACGCGGCAAGTCCGACCCCATCGACGCCGAACTGATCGCCGGCTCGGTCCGCCCCGCCGACGCCCACCACCTGCGTGAACCACGCGACGACCAGGGCGTACGTGCCGCGATCAGGATCCTCGTGACGAGCCGGGACGCGCTGAACAGGTCACGCACCGCCGCGATCAACCAGCTCACCGCACTGGTGCGGACCGTCGACGTCGGCATCGACGCCCGCCACCCCCTCACCAGCGTCCAGATCCACACCATCGCAGCCTGGCGTGAGCGTGCCGACGACATCGCGATCATGACCGCCCGCCGCGAAGCACGCCGCCTGGCACGCCACATCCGCGCCATCGAACACGACCTCAAGTCCAACGAAGCCGACCTGGCCACCTTGGTCGCCGCATCCGACGCCGCACCGCTGATGGACGAGGCCGGCATCGGACCCGTGATCGCAGCCACGATCCTCACCTCGTGGTCCCACGCCGGACGGATCCGCAACGAAGCCGCCTTCGCCGCCCTCGCGGGCGTCAGCCCCATCCCAGCATCGTCAGGCAACACCACCCGGCATCGACTCAACCGCGGCGGCGACCGGCGACTCAACAGCGTCTTCCACGCCGTCATCCTGACCCGCATGCGGGTCGACCCCGCCACACGCGACTACGTCGAACGACGCCGCGCCGAGAACAAGACCACCAAGGACATCCGCCGAATCCTCAAGCGCTACCTCGCCCGCCAC
>NZ_BBLX01000020.1 GCF_000971155.1 Demequina maris
CGGTGCCCGTAGTTCGGGAACCGCACAGTGGACGCGAGCATGCATTCGGAAATCTTGAATGTAAGTCAAGTTATCGGCCTATTAGTACCGGTCAGCTTCAAGAGTCGTTAGTCCTCTCTTCCACGTCCGGCCTATCAACCCCATGGTCTATAGGGGGCCTTCAGGAGACAAGCTCCTTGGAAACCTCATCTTGAAACGGGCTTCCCGCTTAGATGCTTTCAGCGGTTATCCCTTCCCAACGTAGCCAACCAGCCGTGCTCCTGGCGGAACAACTGGCACACCAGAGGTTGGTCCACCCCGGTCCTCTCGTACTAGGGGCAGCCTTTCTCAAGTTTCCTGCGCGCGCAGCGGATAGGGACCGAACTGTCTCACGACGTTCTAAACCCAGCTCGCGTACCGCTTTAATGGGCGAACAGCCCAACCCTTGGGACCAACTCCAGCCCCAGGATGCGACGAGCCGACATCGAGGTGCCAAACCATGCCGTCGATATGGACTCTTGGGCAGGATCAGCCTGTTATCCCCGGGGTACCTTTTATCCGTTGAGCGCCGGCGCTTCCACTTGCCACCGGCGGGTCACTAGTCCCGACTTTCGTCCCTGCTCGACCTGTCAGTCTCACAGTCAAGCTCCCTTGTACACTTGCACTCGCCACCTGATTGCCAACCAGGCTGAGGGAACCTTTGGGCGCCTCCGTTACTCTTTGGGAGGCAACCGCCCCAGTTAAACTACCCACCAGGCACTGTCCCTGATCCGGATCACGGACCGAGGTTAGATATCCAGAGTGATCAGAGTGGTATTTCAACAATGACTCCACCGAAACTGGCGTTCCGGCTTCAAAGTCTCCCACCTATCCTACACAAACCACACCGAATACCAATACCAAGCTGTAGTAAAGGTCCCGGGGTCTTTCCGTCCTGCTGCGCGTAACGAGCATCTTTACTCGTAGTGCAATTTCGCCGAGTTCGCGGTTGAGACAGCGGAGAAGTCGTTACGCCATTCGTGCAGGTCGGAACTTACCCGACAAGGAATTTCGCTACCTTAGGATGGTTATAGTTACCACCGCCGTTTACTGGGGCTTAAATTCGGAGCTTCGCCTTGCGGCTGACCCCTCCTCTTAACCTTCCAGCACCGGGCAGGCGTCAGTCCGTATACATCGTCTTGCGACTTCGCACGGACCTGTGTTTTTAGTAAACAGTCGCTTCTCCCTGGTCTCTGCGGCCCTCAAACGCTTCCCCACGCTAGGTGGTTCACGCCTCAGGCCCCCCTTCTCCCGAAGTTACGGGGGCATTTTGCCGAGTTCCTTAACCACGATTCACTCGATCGCCTTAGTATTCTCTACCTGACCACCTGAGTCGGTTTGGGGTACGGGCGGCTAGAACCTCGCGCCGAGGTTTTTCTTGGCAGCATAGGATCACCGATTTCCCACATAAGTGGTCACCATCAGGTCTCAGCCTGTATGAACCGCGGATTTGCCTACGGTTCGGCCTACACCCTTAGACGTGGACTACCATCGCCACGCTCGGCTACCTTCCTGCGTCACCCCTGTTAATACGCTTGACTACTACGGATCTGGTTCGTGCGCGCCACCGAGCTCCCCCCGAAGGGTTCGCCGGCTTTGGGCACTTAGCATCGTCCGCCTCGTCATGGGCGGTTCTTCGCCGGTACGGGAATATCAACCCGTTGTCCATCGACTACGCCTGTCGGCCTCGCCTTAGGTCCCGACTTACCCAGGGCGGATTAACCTGGCCCTGGAACCCTTGGTCATTCGGCGGACGGGTTTCTCACCCGTCTTTCGCTACTCATGCCTGCATTCTCACTCGTGTGGCGTCCACCGCTGGGTTACCCCGCGACTTCACCCGCCACACGACGCTCCCCTACCCATCCACACGCCTGGACCACGAAGGCCTAGCACATATGTGAATGACACAACTTCGGCGGTGTACTTGAGCCCCGCTACATTGTCGGCGCGGAATCACTTGACCAGTGAGCTATTACGCACTCTTTCAAGGGTGGCTGCTTCTAAGCCAACCTCCTGGTTGTCTATGCAACTCCACATCCTTTCCCACTTAGCACACGCTTAGGGGCCTTAGTTGGTGTTCTGGGCTGTTTCCCTCTCGACTACGAAGCTTATCCCCCGCAGTCTCACTGCTGCGCTCTCACTTACCGGCATTCGGAGTTTGGCTGACGTCAGTAACCTGGTGGGGCCCATCGGCCATCCAGTAGCTCTACCTCCGGCAAGAAACACGCAACGCTGCACCTAAATGCATTTCGGGGAGAACCAGCTATCACGAAGTTTGATTGGCCTTTCACCCCTATCCACAGCTCATCCCCTCGGTTTTCAACCCAAGTGGGTTCGGCCCTCCACGCGGTCTTACCCGCGCTTCAGCCTGGCCATGGATAGATCACTTCGCTTCGGGTCTAGACCCAGCGACTCAAACGCCCTATTCGGACTCGCTTTCGCTACGGCTGCCCCACACGGGTTAACCTTGCCACTGAGCACTAACTCGCAGGCTCATTCTTCAAAAGGCACGCCGTCACCCCAGCTAAGGAGGCTCCGACGGATTGTAAGCACACGGTTTCAGGTACTATTTCACTCCCCTCTCGGGGTACTTTTCACCCTTCCCTCACGGTACTGATTCGCTATCGGTCAGTAGGTAGTATTTAGGCTTACAGAGTGGTCTCTGCAGATTCACACGGGATTTCTCGGGCCCCGTGCTACTTGGGATGACTCTCAGGAGTCCGCATGATTTCGGCTACGGGGGTCGCACCCTCTATGCCGGGCCTTTCAATGCCCTTCGCCTATCACACGGATTTCTGACTCCTCGGAAGATCGGCAGATCTCCCAGAAAGGTCCCACAACCCCGCATACGCAACGCCTGCCGGCTATCACACGCATACGGTTTGGCCTCATCCGCTTTCGCTCGCCACTACTCACGGAATATCTCTTCCTGTCGGTACTGAGATGTTTCACTTCCCGACGTTCCCTCCACACGCCCTATGTGTTCAGGCGTGGGTCACTGGACATGACTCCAGCGGGGTTTCCCCATTCGGACATCCTCGGATCACAGCTTGTTTGCCAGCTCCCCGAGGCTTATCGCAGGCTACAACGTCCTTCTTCGGCTCCTACTGCCAAGGCATCCACCATGTGCTCTTAAAAACTTGACCACAGATATCAAAGATGCTCGCGTCCACTGTGCAGTTCTCAAACGACGGACGAACCCACCCCCCGACCCCACACCTGCAAGCTCACGAGCCTGCCGTTTGATGGGAGGAGATGGTCCGCAACCGTGCCCACCACCAGCACCACCCACCATCATGACGACGGCGGCGGAACCCGGTGAGGGGTTCGACGGTCTGAAAGATAGAACGAGAACGTCCGACCCTTCAGGACCCAACAGCGTGCCAGCCGACAACCATGAAGCACGGTGAAGGAGGTTCCGACCCCATACGGGGTGTACTGACCATCACCAGCAAGGCTGCCGGCGCATGTCGATGTTCCATCCATGAGCCCCACCCAGAGCACTTTCGGCTCTGACAGTGGGATCCTGACCAACCCTTGCGGACTGGTAGGTGCTCCTTAGAAAGGAGGTGATCCAGCCGCACCTTCCGGTACGGCTACCTTGTTACGACTTAGTCCCAATCGCCAATCCCACCTTAGACAGCTCCCTCTCTTACGAGTTGGGCCACTGGCTTCGGGTGTTACCGACTTTCGTGACTTGACGGGCGGTGTGTACAAGGCCCGGGAACGTATTCACCGCAGCGTTGCTGATCTGCGATTACTAGCGACTCCGACTTCATGAGGTCGAGTTGCAGACCTCAATCCGAACTGAGACCGGCTTTTTGGGATTCGCTCCACCTTACGGTATCGCAGCCCATTGTACCGGCCATTGTAGCATGCGTGAAGCCCAAGACATAAGGGGCATGATGATTTGACGTCATCCCCACCTTCCTCCGAGTTGACCCCGGCAGTCTCCTATGAGTCCCCACCATCACGTGCTGGCAACATAGGACGAGGGTTGCGCTCGTTGCGGGACTTAACCCAACATCTCACGACACGAGCTGACGACAACCATGCACCACCTGTATACCCCGCCGAAGCACTCCCCATCTCTGGGGATAGAGGGTATATGTCAAGCCTTGGTAAGGTTCTTCGCGTTGCATCGAATTAATCCGCATGCTCCGCCGCTTGTGCGGGCCCCCGTCAATTCCTTTGAGTTTTAGCCTTGCGGCCGTACTCCCCAGGCGGGGCACTTAATGCGTTAGCTGCGACGCGGAACTCATGGAAAGAGCCCCACATCTAGTGCCCACCGTTTACGGCGTGGACTACCAGGGTATCTAATCCTGTTCGCTCCCCACGCTTTCGCTCCTCAGCGTCAGTTGTGGCCCAGAGACCTGCCTTCGCCATCGGTGTTCCTCCTGATATCTGCGCATTCCACCGCTACACCAGGAATTCCAGTCTCCCCTACCACACTCTAGTCTGCCCGTACCCACTGCAGGCCCGAGGTTGAGCCTCGGGATTTCACAGCAGACGCGACAAACCGCCTACGAGCTCTTTACGCCCAATAATTCCGGACAACGCTTGCGCCCTACGTATTACCGCGGCTGCTGGCACGTAGTTAGCCGGCGCTTCTTCTGCAGGTACCGTCACTCTCGCTTCTTCCCTGCTGAAAGGGGTTTACAACCCGAAGGCCTTCATCCCCCACGCGGCGTCGCTGCATCAGGCTTGCGCCCATTGTGCAATATTCCCCACTGCTGCCTCCCGTAGGAGTCTGGACCGTGTCTCAGTTCCAGTGTGGCCGGTCGCCCTCTCAGGCCGGCTACCCGTCGTCGCCTTGGTGAGCCATTACCTCACCAACAAGCTGATAGGCCGCGAGTCCATCCCAGACCGAAAAACTTTCCCAACACTCACCATGCGGTGGTGCCGCTTATCCGGTATTAGACCCCGTTTCCAAGGCTTATCCCAGAGTCTGGGGCAGGTTACTCACGTGTTACTCACCCGTTCGCCACTGATCCCCCCAGCAAGCTGGGGTTCACCGTTCGACTTGCATGTGTTAAGCACGCCGCCAGCGTTCGTCCTGAGCCAGGATCAAACTCTCCGTAAATGATTTTCGCAGAACCCCTCAAAAGAAGGATTTACGTCAATACAGAGTACGTCTCCGAAGAGACAATTTAATCTCTAGCATCGAACAAAACATCATTGCTGACATTTCGTTGTCTACCAAAGGAATCCTGCACCCCTGAAACCAGGGATGCCGGGTTTTGGCATCGACATGTGGCACACTGTTGAGTTCTCAAGTTTCGGACGCGCACCGCCTCGATCCC
>NZ_BBLX01000019.1 GCF_000971155.1 Demequina maris
GGACTCGGGCTGGATGGCGGCGCGGAGGATGGCCTCGGCGGCGTCCTCGACGGACTCGGTGCCGTCCTCGGCGACCACGATGTCCGCGTCGAGCGGGGTCTCGTAGGGGTCGGAGATGCCGGTGAACTCCTTGATCTCGCCGGCGCGGGCCTTGGCGTACAGGCCCTTGCGGTCGCGGGCCTCGCATACCTCGAGGGGGGTGGCGACGTGGACGAGCATGAAGCGTCCGTGCTCCTCGGCCATGGCGCGCATCTCGGCGCGCA
Source organism: Demequina maris (assembly GCF_000971155.1). GTDB lineage: Bacteria > Actinomycetota > Actinomycetes > Actinomycetales > Demequinaceae > Demequina > Demequina maris. Next base: position 264 of record NZ_BBLX01000019.1, read on the forward strand.
TGGTGGCGTAGGGGGCGATGGGGGCGCACACGGCGATGCCGCCGTGCGCGGCGAGCTGCGCGGCGACCCAGCCGATGCGGCGCACGTTGAGCTTGCGGTCGGCGCGGGAGAAGCCCAGGCCGGAGGACAGCATGGCGCGGACCTCGTCGCCGTCGAGGAGGGTGACGCGCTGGTGGGACTCGGCGCGCAGGCGGCGGGTGAGCTGGCGGGCGATGGTGGACTTGCCCGAGCCGGACAGGCCCGACAGCAGGATGACCATGCCGGCGCCGCGGGCGCGGCCGGTGCGGCGGCGCGTGTTGACGGTGGAGGCGAACACGACCTCGGCGAGGTGGGTGAGGAGCTCGTCGGTGGCGGCGGCGTCGAGGTGCGCGGCGGCGGGGCGGGGCAGGACGCGGACCTCGCGGGCGCTGCGGCGGGCGGCCGCGACGGCGCGGGACAGGGTCTCGACGTCGCCGTGGTCGACCAGGACGATGTCGTCGTCGCGGTCGGAGACGTCGTTGCCCAGGGCGAGGGTGGCGTGGTCGAGCATCGGCAGCGATGCGTGGGGGCGCAGCTCGGCGAAGGCGGCCGCGGCGGGCTCGCGCAGCATCGTCACGTCGCCGGCGACCCAGGTGCCGGACTCGGTGGTGTGGGAGCCGGTGACGTCGACGCGGGCCACGGGGGTGGCCTCGGTGTCGAGCAGCTCGATCTGCGCGGGCACCGCGATGTCGGCGATGAGGAGGGTGGCGACGTGGGCGCCGCCGGCGGGCCGCTCGTAGCGCAGCTCGGCGCCGTACGCGCCGGCGCGCAGCAGCTCGAGCTCGTTGAGCTGGAGGGGGGTCAGGCGCAGCTGGAGCACGTCAGCTCTCCTTGTCGGGGGCGGTGTCCTGGGGCCGGTCGGTGGCCGCGGGTGCCGGGGTGGTGGTCTTGGCGGCCTGCGCGGCGGCCTTGGCGCGCTTGTCCTGCCAGATGAAGAAGTGGAAGCCGAGCTGGTGGCGGATGAGGCCCCAGGCGAGGGTGCCGCCGATGAGGGCGGCGGCGAGGGCGGCCAGGGTGAGGGCGTTGGACACGCCGAGCATCTTCAGTCCGGAGATCAGCAGCACCATCGCCAGCGCGCGGCGCACGAGGCCGCCGGAGACGCGGCTGGACAGGTGGGCGCCGAGGTAGGTGCCGGGGATGGAGCCGAGGATAACGGGGATGGTGACGGACCAGTCGACGTCGCCGAACATGAGGTGGGCGATGGCGGCGGAGACGACCAGGGGGACGGCCTGGACGAGGTCGGTGCCGACCAGCTGGGAGGCCTTCAGCGCGGGATAGAGGGCCATCAGCGCGATGATGATGAGCGAGCCCGACCCGACGGAGGTCAGGCCGACCATGACGCCGCCGATGACGCCCACGATGATGGTGGGGACGGGGCGGGGGACGACGTCGGGGCGTTCCTTGGGCAGGGGCGGGGCGGAGCCGTCGCGGGAGCGGGCGCGTTCGCGCAGGCGCAGGTAGGCGCGCAGCAGCAGGCCGGCGGAGGCGATGATGAGGGCCACGCCCAGGGCGCCCTTGGTGAACTTCTCGATGGTCTCGACGTCGCCGATGAGGTGCTGCAGGAGCACGCCGAGGAACGCTGCCGGGACCGAGCCGTAGACCAGCAGGCGGACCAGCTGCCAGTTGACGGTCTTGTTGCGGATGTGGACCCAGGAGCCGAAGGGCTTCATCGCGGCCGCCGCGACGATGTCCGAGGACACCGCGACGGGGGCGGGGATGCCGAAGAACAGCACGAGGGTGGGCGTCATGAGGGCGCCGCCGCCCATGCCGGTCAGGCCGACCACGACGCCGATGCAGGCGGCGGCCGCGATGAGTCCGAGGTCCATGCGGGGGTTCTAGTGTTCGCGGACCACGCCCGCGCCGACGGTGCGGTTGGTGGCCTCGTCGATGAGGATGAACGACCCGGTGGTGCGGTTGTCGGCGTAGTCGTCGACGAGCAGCGGCGAGGTCACGCGCAGCTTGACGCGGCCGATGGAGTTGAGGTTCAGCTCCGTGGCGTCGGTGTTGCGGTGCAGCGTGTTCACGTCGAGCTCGTAGGCGATGTCCTTGACCATGGCGCGGGCCATGCGGGTGGTGTGCAGGATGCCGAGCTTGCGTCCCACGGTCAGGGCGTCGGCGTCCATCCAGCACACGGTCGCGTCGAGGTCCTGGGTGGGCTCGGGGTGGTTGCCCACGCGGCAGATCACGTCGCCGCGGGACACGTCGATCTCGTCCTCCAGGCGCAGCGTGACCGACATCGGCGGCTGCGCGATCTCGAGGGGCCCGTTGGGGCCGTCGATCGCGGCGACCTTGGACGTCATGCCCGAGGGCAGCGCCATCACCTCGTCGCCCACGCGGATGGTGCCCGAGGCGACCTGGCCGGCGAAGCCGCGGTAGTCGTGGACCTCGTTGCGCATGGGACGGATGACGTACTGCACGGGGAAGCGCACGTCCTGCAGGTTGCGGTCCGAGGCGATGTGCACGTGCTCCAGGTGGTGCATCAGCGACGCACCGCCGTACCAGGGCATGTTCACGGAGCGCTCGACGACGTTGTCGCCCAGCAGCGCCGACAGCGGGATCGCGGTCAGGTCGGGCACGTCGAGCTTCGCGGAGAACTCGGTGAACTCCTCGTAGATCTCGTTGAAGCGCTCCTCGGACCAGCCCACCAGGTCCATCTTGTTGACCGCGAGGACCACGTGGGGGACCCGCAGCAGCGACGACAGGGTCGCGTGACGACGCGACTGCTCCGTCATGCCCTTGCGGGCGTCCACCAGGATGATCGCGAGGTCCGCGGTGGAGGCACCGGTGACCATGTTGCGGGTGTACTGCTGGTGGCCGGGGGTGTCGGCGATGATGAACTTGCGCTTCGGGGTCGCGAAGTAGCGGTACGCCACATCGATCGTGATGCCCTGCTCACGCTCGGCACGCAGACCATCGGTCAGCAGCGCCAGGTCCGTGTACTCCGTGCCCCTGGCCTTGGAGGCCATCTCGACCGCGTCGAGCTGGTCCTCGAAGATCGACTTGCTGTCGTACAGCAGACGGCCGATGAGGGTGGACTTGCCGTCGTCGACCGAACCCGCGGTCGCGAAACGGAGAAGATCCATCAGAAGTACCCTTCCTTCTTGCGGTCCTCCATCGCGGCCTCCGACACCCGGTCGTCGCCGCGCGTGGCACCGCGCTCAGTAAGCCTCGTCGCCGCGGTCTCCGCGATGATCTTTTCGACCGTGTCCGCGTCCGACAGCACCGCCGCCGTCAGCGTCGCGTCACCCACCGTGCGGTAGCGCACCGTGCGACGCTCGATCATCTCGCCCTCACGGGGCGTGCAGAACTCGTTCGCGGCCATCCACATGCCATCACGGTGGAACACGTCACGCTCGTGCGCGAAGTAGATCGACGGCACCTCGATGCCGCGCGAGTCGATGTAGTCCCAGATGTCCAGCTCGGTCCAGTTCGACAGCGGGAACACCCGGATCGACTCGCCCATGTGCACCCGGCCGTTGTACAGGTTCCACAGCTCCGGACGCTGGTTGCGCGGGTCCCACTGGCCGAACTCGTCACGGAACGAGAACACCCGCTCCTTCGCACGCGCCTTCTCCTCGTCACGACGCGCACCACCCATGGCGGCGTCGAAACGGTTCTTCTCGACCGTGTCCAGCAGCACCGGCGTCTGGATACGGTTGCGCGAGCCGTTGGGCTCCTCCCGCACCGTGCCCTTGTCGATCGCCTCCTGCACCGACCCCACCACCAGGTTCAGGCCGTGCTCGGCCACGATCCGGTCGCGGTAGTCGATCACCTCAGGGAAGTTGTGGCCCGTGTCGATGTGCACCACCGGCATCGGCAGCCGCGCCGGCGCGAAAGCCTTCAAAGCGATGTGCAGCAGGACGATCGAGTCCTTGCCACCCGAGAACAGCAGAGCCGGACGCTCCATCTGCGCGACGACCTCGCGCACGATGTGGATAGCCTCCGCCTCCAGCGCATCCAGCTGGCTGAACGTGGTTGCCGTCATCAAGAGTCTCCGTCGGTGTAGTCAGAGATCGCCGCGAGGATCCGCGGCGCGAGAGCCGGACGGCACACGACCAGGTCCGGCAGGTAAGGGTCCGAGCCATTGTAGACGAGCGGGGTGCCGTCGACGCGAGAGGTGTGCAGGCCCGCGGCCCGCGCGATCGCGATGGGTGCGGCGGAGTCCCACTCGTACTGGCCCCCGGCGTGGACGTACGCGTCCACCTGCCCGCGCACGACCGCGGCGATCTTCACGCCTGCCGACCCCATCGGGGTCAGCTCGGCGTCCAGCGCGGCACGCACCGGCTCGGTGACGGCCGGCGGACGCGACCGCGACACGGCCAGCGTCAGCGTCGCGCCCTCGGTCGGCTCGGGAGCCGGCGCGACGGTCGCGGACGACAGCACCAGGTCCTCGCCCGGGATCGCGACGACGCCCAGCGTCAGCTCGCCCTTCTCCCACAGCGCGACGTGGACCGCCCAGTCCGCGCGGCCCTCGGAGAACTCCCGGGTGCCGTCGAGCGGGTCGATGATCCACACGCGGTCCGCGCTCAGGCGCGCCGCGGAGTCCTTGGCCTCCTCGGACAGCACCGCGTCGTCGGGACGGTGCTCGGCCAGCATCGCCGCCAGCACCTGCTGGGCCGCGGCGTCGCCGGCGTTGCCCAGCTCCTTGCCCTCGAGCCCCGACTCGCGGCGCACCCGCAGCAGCTCCTCACCCGCGGCGCGCGCGAGCATCTCGCCCA
>NZ_BBLX01000018.1 GCF_000971155.1 Demequina maris
CACTGAAGGCCCCTCCTCGGAGGGGCCTTCGTCGTCCCCGGCCCACCGACGCGAGGCCGGGCGGCGCCTTCTCGGTCGTCACGAACATCACGCCTGGTCACAGCATGGTCACGGCTCTGCAACCAACGCTTCCGCGCCGCCGGTCGTCTCCTTAGCATGAGCGCCATGAGCACACGTGTCGACGCGTCACCGCGCCTCCTCCGCCGGGGCGTGGTCATCGCCTCGATCGTCGCCGCTGCCTGGGGGCTGGCGGCCTGCTCCGGGAGCGCCGAGTTCGCCGGATCCGATGCGTCCTACGCGGAGGGAGGGCAGGCGGAGGCGGCCGACGCGGCGGCCGACGACGGGTCGATGGCCGAGGAGTCGACCGACGACCGCGCGCTGATCGTCACCGGCGCGATGTACATGACGGTCGACGACCCGATCAGCGCCGCCGACGACGCGGTGGGGATCGTCGAGGGCGCCGGCGGGCGTGTCGACGCGCGGAGCGAGACGGCGCCGAGCGGGTACGACGGCGGGTCGGCGCGGCTCACGCTGCGGATCCCCGCTCCCGCGCTCGACGCCGTCGTGGACGACCTGCGCACGCTGGGCTCCGTGGACGAGTTCTCGACGGACTCCGCGGACGTCACCGACGAGGTGCGGGACCTGGATGCCAGGATCTCCACGCTGCGCGCCTCGACCGAGCGCATTGCCGGCCTGCTCGACCACGCCGAGGACATCAAGGACATCATCACGCTCGAGGACGAGCTGGCCGGCCGCCAGGCGGAGCTCGAGAGCCTCGAGGCCCGCCAGCGCGGCCTGGACGACCAGGTGTCGATGTCCACCATCGACCTCTCCCTCACCACCGAGCCGATCGTGATCGTCGACGACTCGCCACGGTCGTTCTGGAGCGGGCTCGAGTCCGGCTGGAACGCCCTGCTGTCGTTCCTCACCGCGGCGCTCGTCGTGACCGGCGTGCTGCTGCCCTGGATCACGGCCGCGGCGCTCCTCGCCGCGGCCGCGCTCATCGCGGTCCGCGTCGTGCGGAGCCGGAGGGACCGCTCGACCGCCGCATCGTCCGTGGGAACCCAGGCGCCGGAGGAGCCGGCCGCCGCGGGTGGTGCCTCCACCGACGGGGACGGCTGACCCCGCGCGATCAGTCCGCGAACGTCTCACCGGTGACGGTCGTCGGCGTTCCCGAGCCGTCGATCGCCTCCTCGACGAAGGCGTCCGGATACGGGTACGCGACCCACTCGTTGGCGACGAGCCCCTCGTCGTCGTGGGTCAGCACGCTGATGCCGACGAGCTCGAACGGGCTGCCCGCATAGTTCTCCCCGCGCCAGACCCAGAGGGCGCCGGACTCGGACCCGTCCTCGCTGATCCAGCTCTGGAGCGTCTCGACCTCGGCGTCCAGCCCGCCCGAGAGCGTGTAGAACCACCCCTGACGCATGCTGACGGCGCCGAAGACGTCGTCGTCCATGAGCGCGTCGTCCGTCGCATAGGTGGCGAGCAGATCCGCGACCTCGGCGGGGGTGCCGTACGCCTCCGGGTTCGCGACGATCTCCTCGACCGCGGCCTTCACCTCGACCGTCTTGTCGTGGCGCGCGGCGATCACGTCGAGCTCGGCCTGCAGCGCATCGCGCTGCTCGGTGACCTCGGCGAGCTGCGCCTCGAGATCGTCGGTCTCGGCACCTGTGCTGCAGCCGGCCGTGAGTGCGGCGACGGCCGCGACGATGGCGGCGGCTCCGATGCGCGTGTTCATGACGTCTCCCTCCCCGGTGCCGGTCCGGAGCGTCCGGGTCCACGGGAGGAGAGGCATCGTCCTTGGTATTTGCCGCCTTCAATTCTACGCCGAGCGGCGTCGGCACGCCCGCCCGGGGGTGTCCGTCAGGCCCGGCCGCGCAGCGGCGCTCGGCGGTCGACGCCGACCGCGATCCCCACCGCCAGCTGCCCCGTCGCGAACGCGAGCAGGAGCAGGAGCGTGGGCGTCCATGAGCCGGTCGTCTCGGCGAGGACGCCGGCGGCCACCGGTCCTGCCGCCGCCAGCAGGTAGCCGATGGACTGCGCCATCCCCGACAGCTGGGTCGTCTCGGACGGGGTGCGGCCCCGCAGGCTCATGAGCGACAGCGACATCACGAGGGAGGCGCCCGAGCCGAGCCCGGCGATCACGATCCACACGAGCGGCGCGTCCGGTGCCAGCAGGAGGCCCGCCGTGCCGACCGCGATGAACAGCGTCGCCACGACGGCCGCGCCGACCTGGCTGGTCGGCCTCATCGCGAAGGGGATGAGCAGCCCGCCGGCGATGCCCACGATCTGATAGACGAACAGGTGGATGCCCGCGGTGTGCGCGGACACCCCGAACGACGCCTCGATGGTCGGCAGCCACGTCACGAGGACGTAGAAGCTCGTGGCCTGCAGCCCCATGAAGCCGGTGACCAGCCACGCCGTGCCCGATCGCCAGATGCTCGCGTGCGCGAGGTCCACGTCCGCGACGGCCGCCGCCGCATCGTGCCGGACGCGGGTGCGGAGCCACCACACGAGCGTGACGAGCGCGAACGGCACGGCCCAGATCCCGAGCGACAGCCGCCACGTGCCGACATCGGCGAGCGGCACCGCCAGCGCGGCGCCCACCGCGGCCGAGCCCGCGATGACGGCGGAGTACGCGCCGGTCGCGACCGCGATGCGGTCGGGGAAGTCGCGCTTGACGATGACCGGCACGAGCACGTTGCCGATCGCGACGGTCGCGCCGATGACCGCGGTGCCGAGCCAGAGGCCCGGCGCCCCCGTCCACGAGCGCACCACGATGCCGAGCACGAGCCCGGCGAGCGCGGCGAGCAGCGTGCCCTCGGCGCCCCAGCGCGAGGAGAGACGATGCACGAGCGGCGACACCGCCGCGAATCCCAGCAGCGGGAGCGCGCCGAGCAGGCCCAGCGCACCCTCGCCGAGCCCGAGGTCGGCGCCGATCTCGCCCAGGACGGGACCGACGGCCGTCTGGGCGGGCCGGAGGGTCAGCGCGACGAGGTAGACGGCGAGAGCGGCCGCCAGGGAGCCCCGCGTGCACCCGCTCACTGCTCCGCGGCTTGCACCGGCTCGGCCGCGGCCGATCCCTCGCGCACGGGCGCGCCGATCCGGCGGGAGCCGGACCACGCGACGATGCCGACGCCGAGGACGATGAGCACGTCGCCCACGCTGAACGTGTTGGCGAGCGGCATCGGGTCGGGCCAGGCGAAGACGTCGCCGAGCCACGGCAGCACCGGGTCGGCGATGACGGCCGTGTTGGCGAAGGCGTGTTCGGGGTCGATGCCCGCGGCCGCCGTCGCGTCGGCGCTGGCGGGCAGCACACCACCGTTGAGCGCGATCGTGACGCCGTTGCACAGCGCGCCCGCACCCACGACGAGCAGGCCCCACACCTCGCGGTTGAGCCACACGAACGCGAGCGCGGCCGCATAGGTGGCGAGGTGCAGCGCCTCGGCGAGCATCCCGGGCAGGTGCACGTCGATGATGACGATCTGAAGCAGCAGCGCCGCCCAGATCAGCCACGCCCAGCGCCAGCGGCGCAGCAGCAGGCCGGCGGGCCAGCGCAGCACGATGAGCGGGGACAGGAGGGCCAGCAGACCCACGGCGAGGACCAGCATCGTCAGACGGTCCTCGCGGGCTCGGCGTCCGCCTCGGCGGGCGGCTCGATGCCGAGCGAGCGCTCGAGCTCCGCCGCCTCGACGGGCCGGCCGAGGTGGTACCCCTGGCCGATCACGTGGCCGAGGCCGCGCAGCGCCGTCACCGTCTCGGCGTCCTCGATGCCCTCCGCGACCACGCGCAGGTCGAGCGCGAGGGCCAGGGAGATGGTCGAGCGCACGATGATGAGGTCGTGGTGGTCGGCGCCGATGTTGCTGACGAACGAGCGGTCGATCTTCAGCTCGTCGATCTCGAGGCGCTTGAGGTAGCTGAGCGAGGCGTTGCCCGTGCCGTAGTCGTCGATCGCGATCGAGACGCCGAGGCGGCGCAGCGCGTGCAGGACGAGGTCCGCGCGGGCCGGGTCCGACAGGATCGCGGTCTCGGTCACCTCGAGCACGAGGGCCGACGCGGGCACCTGGTGGCGCGTGAGCGCGGCGCCCACCTGCTGCGGGAGGCCCTGGTCGGACAGGTGGCGGGCCGAGAGGTTGACCGACATGCGCACGTCGAGACCCGTGGCGTGCCACTTCGCGACCTGGGCCAGCGCGGTGTCGAGCACGAAGGCGGTGACCGGGAAGATCAGGCCCGAGTTCTCCGCGAGCGGGATGAACTCGTCGGCGGGGACCAGCCCGCGCTCGGGGTGGCGCCAGCGCACGAGGGCCTCGACGGCGACGACCCGACCGTCGGTGAGGTCGGTCTGCGGCTGGTAGACGACGTGGAGCTGGCCGGTGTCGAGCGCGGTGCGCAGGTCGGCGAGCAGCTGCAGGCGCTCGACGGTGTTGATGTCGAACTCCGGGGAGAACGTGCTGATCCGGTCGCGCTCGAGCTTGGCGTGGTAGAGCGCGATGTCCGCGTTCTTCATGAGCGTCTCGCCGTCGTCGCCGTGCAGCGGGGCGACGGCCAGGCCGGCGCTCGCGCGGACGAGCAGCTCGAGGCTCTCGACCTTCACCGGCTCGTCGAGCGAGGCGAGGATGTCGCGGGCGACCTGCCGCGAGGCGTTGAGGTCGCCGCGGACCACGACGGCGAACTCGTCGCCGCCGAGGCGGTGCACCGACGCGCCGTCGGGCGCGACCTCGCGCAGGCGCACGGCGACCTGGCGGAGGATCTCGTCGCCGACGGGGTGGCCGAGCGTGTCGTTGAAGTCCTTGAAGTGGTCGAGGTCGATGAGCACCAGTCCCGGGCCACCGAGGCGCAATGGCCCCGCGGCCGCGAACGCGTGCTCGAGCTCATGGTGGAGCTGCCCGCGGTTGCCCAGCCCCGTGAGGGCGTCATGAGTTGCGTCGTGGGCATGCCGGGCGGCAGCGGAGGCGAAGAGATGCGCGGCGGCCACGGGTGCCACAAGAAGTATCAGCACGCCGACGCCGTCGGCCGCGACGTCCGCCGCGATGCCTCCGACGCTCAGCAGGACCGCATGCGTGACGAACGAGTCACGCGCGTCGGAGCCGAGCACCGAGGGCAACGGGGTCCACGTCGCGATCGAGACGACTGTCGCTACGAGGAGCCAGTTCACGGTGATCATCGCCAGCCCGGCGATCAGGAGCGGACCCAGGTGAACGGGCTCAACCTCCATGGGTCCCGCGAAGAATTCGGTACCGGTAAGCCAGCAGTAGACGGCGCGGGCCGTCAGGACGCTCAGCGCATACTGCGCCGTGTTGAACATCGACTTCTTGAACTCGCGGCGGTGCAGGGCGTCGTCTGCGAGGCTAGCGATGGCCTGCGCCACCACCGCCACACCGACGCCAGCGACGGCGACCAACGCAAGGACGAACGGCGCGGAGGTCGAAAGCCGTCGGGTCTCCGTTCCCGACAGCACCAATCTCACGGGCTTCACCTCGCCGGCGATGGCGGCGGCAGCGAGGAAGACGATGGGCCACGTGAGCAGCTGGTCGCTCATCTCACGCCACGGGGTGAATACCAGGACCGACGCGATTCCCACCAGCCCGAGGGTGCAGACGGCGGTGAGGTAGGCGGACAGGAGCGAGGACGGCGTCAGGAACTTGGTCCTGACGCCGCCCTCAGAGCCTGAAGTGATCAGACCCACTTATATCCGGCGCCAACGATGACTGCGATGGCAACGAGAGTGCCCGCACTCGCCGAGACACGAGCAACGGAACTGTCCTTGAAGGCGTTCCACTTCTTCATTGTGTTCTCCCTCTGCTCGGAGGACTCCGCCGGCGACAGGGCTACGCCCGTCTGTGCTCGGGTCTCGCTGAGAGGTGTTGAGGCCCGGGCATGACATCGTCCTGCCTGGTTTCCGGCTGGACCGCCCAGCCGTGGCTCATTCTTGCGCAACAATCGTCGCCACACCAGCGTCTATTCGCGGTGTGACGACCATCACACTCGGACGCAAAAGCCGCATTACGGGACGGGGCAGGACTCGACCAGACCGGCGGTCGCGGCGAACGCCACGGCGTCCTTCTCGCCACCCCCGTACGTGAGCGTCAGGCACCAGTCGTAGGCGTCCGTGCCCTCGAGGCTGACGGCACGATCGTCGTCGAGCGAGAGCTCCGCGGGCACCTCGGCGCCGTTCACCAGGTACCCGGTCTCGTCCACCGCCACCTCGACCGACCCCTCGGGGTCCGCGACGTAGCCGTCGACCACCGCGTTGCCGATCGTGACGACGTCCGCGCGGGCACGCAGGTCCTGCTCGGCCTCGTCCGTGCCGGACGTGAGCAGCACGGCCGCAAGCACGGCCGCTCCGACGGTGCCGACGATGCCGAGCACCAGGCCGGCGAGCGGCCAGCTGCGTCGCGCGGCGGCGCCGCTGCGCCAGCGGGACAGCCCCACCAGCCCGAGCACGATCGCGATCGGGCCGAGCCCGAGGCAGCCGGTGACGAACGCGGCGATGCCCACCCCGTTGCCGCCCGTGACGACGACCTCGTCGCGCGTCCCGGTGTCGAGTGTGTCGACCATCGCGTCCTCCCTCGCTGCCCGCGTGGGGGAAAGTCTCCCACGGTCGAGGGGCGCCCCCGGGCGACGCGGCCGCGGAGCCCTGGCCACAGGTTCCGGGCAAAGCGAAGGCCCCCCGGAATTCGGGTCCGGGGGGCCTTGCCTGTAGCTCGAGAGACCACGGTGGGCGGCGCCCGCGACGCGGCGACGACCTCTCGGCCGACCCCCCGGGCCCGTCGTGCCCTGTGCCGTCACCCACAGGTCCGCCCGCCTCGCATACGAGACGGCGAACGCGGACCGCCGTTGTCCGAGGAGTCCGATCCGGCGCGCACGCACCTGTCCGTCGCCCCCGTCGTGTGCCGTCACCGGCGCTGCGGCGGGTCCGACGTCCTCGGGAGAGCGTTCTCACACCCACCCTTCGGCGCGCGTCGCACCTTTTCGCTAGAGGCGTTTCTACTCGCGTCCCTCGGCCGATGCAAGACCATGGCGCCACGGATCTTCCTTCCACCGCGCGCCCACATGGTCATCCACATGTCCCGTGCGGAGCCACGGGGTTTTACCCACACCTGTGGAAGAAATCTGTGGAAACACTGTGATGCCGATAACGTCGCGCTCACCCCGGTCCTGTGGCCTGGCCCGGGCGCGTGCACAGCCCCTAGGCTCGGGGTCATGACCGCTCCTGGACTCATCGCCGCCCAGGCCAAGATGGCCGCCGCCGGGGTCGACCAGACCGCCATCGACGTCTTCTCCCACTACTTCGCGGAGCTGGAGGCCGGAGCGACCGGGCTCATCCGTGAGGACACGATCGAGCCGCTGCTCGACCCGCCGTTCCTCGAGGGCGTCGACATCGACGACGAGGCCGCGCGCGCGGCCTTCGACAAGACCGCGATCATCCGCCTCAACGGCGGGCTCGGCACCTCGATGGGCATGGACCGCGCCAAGTCGCTGCTCACGGTCCGGGACGGCGAGAGCTTCCTCGACCTCATCGTGGACCAGGTGAAGCAGGCCCGCGCCGCCACGGGCGCCCGCCTCCCGCTCGTGCTGATGAACAGCTTCCGCACGCAGGACGACACCCTCGAGGCGCTCGCTCCGTACATCGACCTCAAGGTGAACGGCCTGCCGCTGGACTTCCTGCAGAACGCCGAGCCCAAGCTGCTGGTCGACGGCCTCATGCCCGCCGAGTGGCCCCAGGACCCCACGCTCGAGTGGTGCCCGCCGGGACACGGCGACATCTACACCGCGCTGCTCGGCTCGGGGATCCTCGAGAAGCTCCTCGACGAGGGCTTCCGCTACGCGTCGACGGGCAACTCCGACAACCTCGGCGCGGTGCCGAGCCCCACGATCGCCGGCTGGTTCGCGGCCTCGGGCGCGCCCTACGCCGCCGAGCTGTGCCGCCGCACCGCGGCGGACCGCAAGGGCGGCCACCTCGCGATCCGCAGGACCGACGGCCGCCTCATCCTGCGCGACACCGCGCAGACCGCGCCCGAGGAGATGCACTACTTCACGGACGAGCACCACCACCCGTTCTTCCACACGAACAACCTGTGGTTCGACCTCGAGAAGCTGTTCGCGGCGCTCAAGGAGCGCGGCGCGGTGCTCGGCCTGCCGCTCATCCGCAACGTCAAGAACGTCGACCCGACGGACTCCGGCTCCCCCGAGGTGTTCCAGATCGAGACCGCCATGGGCGCCGCGATCGAGGTGTTCGAGGGAGCGACGAGCATCGTCGTGGGCCGCGACCGCTTCCTGCCGGTCAAGACCACCAACGACCTGCTGCTGCTGCGCTCGGACGCCTACACGCTCGAGCCCGACGGCGCGCTGCGCCTCGCGGTGGGCGCGGCCCCGCTCGTGGACCTCGACTCGAAGCACTTCAAGACGATGTCCAAGTTCGAGGCGCGCTTCCCGCACGGGGCGCCGTCGCTCAAGGACGCCGTCTCGCTGACGGTCAAGGGCGACTGGACGTTCGGCGCCGGGGTCGTGTGCCGCGGCGAGGTCGTGCTCGAGGACACCGGAAAGGCCGAGACGATCCCGGACGGGACGGTCCTCGAGGGCTGAGCCCTCCCGCCCGCGTCCCGGACGTCCCCGGATGCGGGCGATCCCGCGCATCGTCCGCATCCCAGGTCGCCTCGACCCAGGACGCGGGCGATTCCGCGGTCCGCCCGCGATCCGGGTCGCGCCGGCGCGACGGGGACCCCGGGGTCACCGCTCCTGGCGCGCGTCCTCCTCGGCGGTGCGCGCGAGCATCGCGTTGTAGGCGCGCAGCTCGGCGTCGTCGTCCCGCTCCGCCTTGCGGTCGAGGCGGCGGGTCTCCTTGGCGTCGGCGCGACGCCACGCGAAGACGATCCCGATCGCGAGCAGCACCACCGGGAACTCGCCGATGCCCCAGGCGATCTGGCCGCCGTACTGCTGGTCGGTGATCGCGTCGGGCCCCCAGGTGCGGCCCATGAGCCCGAACCAGGTGGGCGCGATCAGCACCGTCGACATCATGATCGCGACGCCGAAGAACGCGTGGAACGCCATGGTCGCGAACAGCAGCACGATGCGCATCGGGTAGCCCGGCCGCGTGGGGCCCGGATCGATGCCCACGAGCGCGTTCACGAACAGGTACCCGACGATCGTGAAGTGCAGGATCATCCACAGGTGCCCGACGTGGTTGCGCAGCGCGAACTCGAACAGCGGCGAGTAGTAGAAGACGATGAGGAAGCCGGCGAAGCTCACGGCCGCCACGACCGGGTGCGCCCAGAAGCGCATCCACCGCGACTCGACCACGATGCGGATCCACTCGCGCGGACCCACGGAGCCGTCGGTGCGCGGCGGCAGCGCGCGCAGCGCGAGCGTGACCGGCGCGCCGAACGTGAGCGGCACCGGCACAGCCATGACGAGCAGCATGTGCTCGAGCATGTGGCCGCTGAACGTCACCATGCCGTAGACGGTCGGCGCGCCCTGCGTGAGCCACACCAGCAGCCCGATCCCGGTGAGGAAAGATGCGGTCCGGTACCAGGGCCACGCGTCGCCGCGGCGGCGCAGCCGCAGCACCCAGCGGACGTAGGCGAGCGCGACCACGGCGAGGACGAAGGCGGTGATGATCTCGAGGCGCCACTGCGCGATCCACTCCCACGCGGTCGGCGCCGGCGGCAGCTCGTAGCCCGTGAGGTAGTACGCGGGGCTGGGCTCCTCCACGGGCACGATCGGGATGGGCGGCGCGGTCGAGGCGAGCACGGCGGCCACGCCCATGACCGCGACGAGCGCGCCCACGTCCACCGCCATCAGGCGCCAGAAGCGCGCCCGCGCCTCGGCCTCGTCGAGCCGCGGCAGCGACACGCGCCGGTGCAGGGCCGCGAGCGCGACCGCGACGGACATCAGCCCGATCTTCAGGACGAGCAGGCGGCCGTACGGGCTGGTCCACAGCTCGGACGGCGTCGACAGCCGGATCCAGCCGTTGACCGCGCCGGAGACGACCACCGCGGCGGCGGCCCAGATCGCGATCCTCGAGGCGCGTGCGATCGCGGCCTTGGTCTGGTCGCCGAGCACCCCGCGCAGGAGCAGCATCACGCCGATGACTCCGGTCCAGATCACGGCGCCGGCGAGGTGCAGGAACATCGCGGAGGTCGCGAGATGGTGGTCGGCCGCGCCGGCGGCGTGCCCGGTCTCCGCCAGCCATCCGAGCGCCCACGCGACCGGTACCAGCGACCATGCGGCCACGGCGGGCGTGCGCACCAGCGTGCACAGCACCGACGCGACGAGCCCGGCGGCGAGCACCTGCAGGTACGCGATCAGCAGGTCGACGGACGTGGAGTAGCTCCACCACTCCTCGACGAAGCGTGACGCGTCGGGCAGCGAGCCGCGGATGGACGCGTAGGTCGCGAGCGAGTGGCCGAACGCGCCGACGACCCAGCCGATCGACCCGATCCGCGCGACCAGGGCGGCACGGCCGACGGCGGCGTGGCCGCGCGGCAGGACCCCCGCGATGATGACCAGCGCGCCCGCGGTGGCCGCGATCGAGAGGTCCCTCAGGGCGGCGAACAGCGTCACCAGGACCTCGACAGACATGCCTCAAGGGTAGGGCCGGGCGGGGGCGCCCCCTCACGTCCCCGCGGGCGGCGCCCTGGCGGAATCGATGCCGCGGGCGCAAGGTTGACGGAGGAGGCGCCCGCGCCACGCCCTCACCTTCCCGAAGGGTGCACGATGACCGACCAGTCCCCGCTCCTGGAACGCCGCCAGATCAACCTCATCGTCGGCGGCCTCGTCGTCGGGATGTTCCTCGCCGCCCTCGACCAGATGATCGTGGCCACCGCGATCCGCACCATCGGGGACGACCTGAACGGGCTCACGCTGCAGGCGTGGGTCACCACGGCCTACCTGGTCGCGGCCACCATCTCGACGCCGCTCTACGGCAAGCTGTCCGACATCTTCGGCCGCAAGCCGCTGTACATCGTCTCGCTCAGCCTGTTCATCGTCGGCTCGCTGCTGTGCGGCACCGCGACCGACATGTACCAGCTCGCCGCCTACCGGGGGCTGCAGGGCCTGGGCGCGGGCGGGCTCATGGCGCTCGCGCTGATCATCGTCGGCGACATCCTCAGCCCCCGCGAGCGCACCAAGTACCAGGCCGCCTTCTTCGGGGTGTGGGGCATCGCCTCCGTCCTCGGCCCCGTCCTCGGCGGCTTCTACGCGGACGCGGACCAGCTGCTGGGGCTCGCCGGCTGGCGCTGGATCTTCCTCCAGAACGTGCCGCTGGGACTCATCGCGCTCGTCATCGTCCTGCGCGTCCTCCACGTGCCGCACCACGCGCACGCCGTGCGCGTCGACTACTGGGGCGCCGCCGCGCTCGTCGCCGCGATCGTGCCGATGCTCGTGGTGGTCGAGCAGGGCCGCGAGTGGGGGTGGACCTCCACCCCGGTGGTCGCGCTGTCCGCGGTCAGCGTCGCCGGCATCGTCGCCTTCATCGTGGCCGAACGCGCGGCCGGGGACGATGCGCTGCTCCCCCTGCGCATGCTGCGCAACCGCACGGTGGGGGTGTCCACCGGCCTCAACTTCGTCATGGGCTTCGCGATGTTCGGCGGGCTGGCCGGCATCCCCCTCTACCTGCAGATCGCCAAGGCGATGAGCCCCACCGAGGCGGGCCTCGCGATGCTGCCGTTCACGCTCGGCATCCTCGTGATGGCGGGCTCCTCGGCCCAGATCATCCGCGCGACCGGCCGGTACAAGCCGTTCCCGATCGTCGGCGCGACGCTCATCGTGGTCGCCGGGCTGGTCCTGTCGCGGCTCGAGGCCGGCAGCTCGCTGTGGCACGTGGGCCTGGGCGGGTTCCTCTTCGGCCTCGGGCTGGGCGGCATCATGCAGCCGGTCATGCTCGCGGTGCAGAACGCGGTCGAGCCGCGCGACATGGGCGCCGGCTCGGCCTCGGTGATGTTCTTCCGGCAGATCGGCGGCTCGCTCGGCACCGCGGTGTTCCTCTCGATGCTGTTCTCGGCCGCGCCCGGGGACATCGGCGCCGCGTTCGCCACCGCGGCCAAGGACCCCGCGTTCCAGCAGGTGGTCGCCGACCCGGCGACGGTGGCCAACCCCGCCGACAAGGCCGTGATCGACGCGATCGAGGCCGGCGGCGTCACCGCGGACTCGGGCCTCTCGCTCGACGACACCTCGTTCCTGCAGGAGATCGATCCGGTCCTGGCGGAGCCGTTCCGCGTGGGCTTCTCCGACGCGATCACCGGCGTCCTGCTGTTCTCGTCGATGTTCTCGGTGCTGGGGCTGGGGCTCGCCCTCGCGCTCCCGCAGCTTCCCCTGCGCGAGAAGTCCGGCCTCGAGACGCTCCGCGACGGCGATCACGCGCTGGCGGGGACGGAGGCCCCGGCCTCCGGGGACGGGGCTCCCGCGCCCGCCGCCGTGGAGGCGGGCGGGCACGCCGACGGTTCCGAGGAGGACCCCGGACCCCCCTAGGTCTCCTGGAGCGGCGCGTCGATCCACGCGCCGTGCGTGTGCGCGGTCGCCGCGGGTGCCGTCTCGCGCGGCCGCAGCCCCACCCGGATGTCCGCGCCGCCGCCGGGCTGGGGCTCGAAGGCCACCCGCACGAGCGGACGCTCGGCGGCCACCCGCGCGACCGACGCGTCGATCGCGTCGAGCGCCTCGTCGGGCAGCTGGTAGAGCGCGATCGAATGCCACAGCACGATCGGCCCCTCCGGCAGCGCCGCCGCCACCTGCGGGAGCGTGACCGCGGCGTCGCCCGGCACCATGGTGATGGCGACCTCGCGCCGCAGCGCGATGGCGGCCCGCAGCCGCTCGAGCCGGTCGGCCTGCTCGGGCCACACGAGCGCCTCGAGCCACGCCGCCTGGTCGGGATCGGTGGCGTCGACCGGCGACAGGTCCAGCCCGGTGCGGCTCGCGAACACGGGCGGCGCCGCCGGGAGCGGGAACCCTCCACGGTTCTCGCTGTCGACCACGAGCGTGGACGACCCCAGCCGCGTGTCGCCGTACCGGTACGCGACGCTGTCCATGAGCAGGCCGAGCCCGGCGGACGCGCCCATGTCGATCGCGTGCACGGGCCCGTCCCAGCCCCGCCGAGCCAGCTCATCCGCGATCACGGGCATGAGGACCGCGCAGCGGCGCACCTCGTTGGTCTGCGTCCGGCGCGTCCGCCCGAGCGCGAAGATCTCCTCGCGGTGCGCGAGGACGAAGTCGTGGAACGCCGCGTAGGCGTCCGCGTCCGGCTTCCGGGCGTCGCCGGCGAGGCGCGGGTACCACGCGGCCAGCGCATCGTCCGCCGTGAGGAGGCGCTGCACCGCGGCGAACAGGACGTTGATGGGCGGCGAGGTGGGGATGCGGGCGATCACCCCGAGCAGGTCCGGGTCGTCCGCGATCCGCATCGCGAACAGCTCGTACAGCGGCGAGTCCACCGCGAAGGGCGTCCACGCGCGGACGGATGCCGCCACCTCGTCGAGCGGCACGTCATTGCCCGCGAGCCAGCGTTCCATGGGGACCTCCTTGGGGTGCGCTTGGGTCACCCTTGACCGTCCTCGACGCTACCACCGCGGATAGCCTGACGGGATGCCGGCGCCCCTGTCCGCGACCGACGTCCGGCGGCTGCGCCTGCGTGCGCTGCTGCTCACCGGGCGCCGCGGCCTCGCCCTGGGCGGGGACGATGCGGCGGCGGACGACGAGGGCGCGGTCGCCGCCGTCGTGTCCCACCTGGGCGCGATGCAGGCGCAGGACGTCGCGCACGCGCTCTGGTCGCTCGGGATCCGCCTCCCCGGGGCGACCGAGCCCGGCATCCGCGCGGCGCTCGCGCGCGGGGAGGCCATCCGCACCTGGTCGATGCGCGGCACGGTCCACCTGGTGCCGCCCGACGATGCGGCGTGGATGGTCGCGCTCATGAGCCCCCGTCCCCGCGCCGCCGCGGCGGCGCGACGGGCGCACCTCGGGCTGGACGACGCGACGTGCGACCGCGGCACCGCGGTCCTGCTCGACGCGCTGAGGGGCCGGCGCCTCACCCGCGCGGCCTGCCTCGCCGCCCTCGACGGCGCCGGCATCCCCACCGACGGCCAGCGGGGCTACCACCTGCTGATCCACGCGGCGCAGGCCGGGGCCGTGTGCATCGTCGCCCAGGACGGCACGGACCAGGTGTTCGGACGCCTCGACGAGGCCGCGCCGCACCCGCGCACGCCCGACCGCGAGGAGGCGCTCGCGACGCTGGCGCGCCGCTACCTCCGCTCGCACGGCCCGGCGACCGTGGCGGACCTCGCGCGGTGGACCGGGCTGGGGGTGCGGGACTGCCGCGCGGGCGTCGCGGCGGCGGGCGAGGACGTCGTGCCGGTGGAGACCGACGCGGGGCCGATGCTCGCCGCCCCTGCCCTTCTCGACGCCGGCCCGGCGGCCGAACGCACGATCCTCACCCCGCCGGGCTTCGACGAGCTGGTGCTCGGCTACGCGGACCGGTCCGCTCAGCTCGATCCCGCGCTCGAGGCGGCCGTCGCCCCGGGCGGCAACGGCGTCTTCCGCTCGACGCTCGTGCGCGACGGACGGGTGGTCGCGACCTGGCGGCGCGCCCTCACGGCGCGCACGGTGAGGGTCGAGGCGCACGACCTCGTGGGCCTGTCGCCTCGCGACCGCGCGCGCTGCACCGCGGCTCTCGAGCCCTACGGCGCCTTCATCGGCCGCGACGTCGAGCTGCGCTGGGGCTGAGCCGACCTCAGCCCGCGAACGGCGACGGGTTCTTGTCCGCGACCTCGGCGCTCGCCTGGCGCAGGATGCCGATCACCGCGTCGACCGCGAGATCGAGCGGCACAGCGTCGAGCGCGACCTCGGGCTGCGCCCTGGTGGGCTTCACGAACTCCGCGCGCTCGCCCACGAGGGTGGCGCCCAGCTGCTCGAACACGTCCCACTGCTCGTTGGCGGCCTCGGCCACCCGGTCGGTCCACGCGGCCGGGATCGCGACCTTGCCCTCGTCGGCGCCGGGCTTGCGGTGGGCCTGCACCTGGAGGAAGGCGCCGCGGTGGAGCAGGCGCGTGTGGTCCTCGCGGGTCAGGCCCGCGTCGTGCGCGGCCTCGGTGAGCACGCGCGCGAACTCGATCTCGAGCGCCGTGAAGCCACGGTTGGCGGCGCCCTGGTCCTTGCCGAGCTCGTCGCCCACGAGGTCGTCGACCGTGAGGCCGAGCAGGCCGGCGAAGCTCTGGAAGAGGCGCTCGGGGGCGGAGGAGTCCACCACGACCACCGTGACGTTGTCCGCGCCGAACGCGTCGACCCACGGGCGCAGGGCGTTCGCCTGCAGCCACAGGCGCGGGCCCGTGCGGTCGCCGGCCA
Source organism: Demequina maris (assembly GCF_000971155.1). Taxonomy (GTDB): domain Bacteria; phylum Actinomycetota; class Actinomycetes; order Actinomycetales; family Demequinaceae; genus Demequina; species Demequina maris. The sequence continues at coordinate 15,325 of NZ_BBLX01000018.1, forward strand.
TCGCGAAGCGCGACTCGAGCCACGGGTCGAGCCCGTCGCGGACCTGCCCGTTGCGCACGTTCTGCTGCCACAGCGAGGCGAGGAAGGACGCGACCGAGCGCGTCGTCATGACGACCTGGGCGTCGGGGCCGAGCGTCTTCCGCGCGTGCGCGATCGCCTTGGGGCTCGCCAGCATCGCGCTCTCCTCGGAGATCAGCGTGCGGGCGCGCGGCAGGCCGGCGCGCTGCGTGAGGAGCGCGTCCCAGGCGCCGGGCTTGGGCGCCTTGCCGTTGCCGTACGCGAGCAGCGCCTGCACCGCGTGGCGGTGCTTGTGCGCGTTCGAGGCGGCGCCTGCGGGCGTCGGGTAGACGACGCCCAGCTGCGCGAGGGCCTCGCGTCGGCTCGCGAGCGCGAACTGGAGCGCGCTCGTGCCCGTCTTCGGGGCACCGATGTGGAAGAGCGCCGAGCCCTCGGGGATCGGGGTGAGCGCGGGCGTGGCGGAGTCGGTCGACATGATCCCCGAGCATAACTGTCGCAAAGGGGCACAGCGGGATGTACTACGCGTGCGGAGCGGCCACCGTCTCGAGCTGCCGGGACCGGCGCCGCGCGCCGATAGCGGCGATCGCCCGCTCCCATGCCCACGTCAGCAGCGCCGCGAGCACCATGACGCCGATCGTCACCGCGAGCGAGAACCACGGATCGCGCGGCCTCAGCTCGTCCGGGGCGAGCGCGCCGAACACGAGGAACGGATGGAGCAGGTAGACCCACAGCGAGAACACGCCGATCCGTTCCAGCGACGGGCCGATGACCGGGATCGGCCGCTCGAGCCAGCGCAGCACCACCGGGACGAGCGAGAGCGCGCCGAGCGCGAGGACCAGCCGCGACGGCTGGTTGAGGACGGAGACGCCCTCGAAGACCGCGAGCCGCATGACGAGGCCGGCGACCACCGCGCCGAGCGCCCACCACGGCGGCAGCACCCGCGCCCAGCCGTTGCGCACCATCATGCCGAAGGCGAAGTAGCAGAAGTACAGGGTGAAGCGCTTGTCGAACGGCAGGTCGCCCAGGATCGAGTCGGCCACGAGCGTCCCCACGTACGCGGCGACCGCCGCCTGGCCGAGCACCATGCCGGGCCACGGCGTGCGCGCCGCCAGCCACGCCACGACGATCGCGAGCATGAGCACCGGGATGTACCAGAGGTGGAAGGCCGGCTCGAGGACGAGGTCGCCCACGAGGCCGCTCCACGACCACCCGCGCTGCGGCTGCTGGGTCAGGCGCCACAGGACCGAGATCGCGAGCCACGCGAGCAGCATCCGCCACCAGTAGTGGGCGAGCAGCCCGCCGAACGAGCGGCGGCGCAGGCTCTCCGCCCGCAGCAGGTAGCCCGACAGGAACAGGAACAACGGCATGTGCACGCTGTAGATGAGGTACCGGGTGACGTCCTCGCCGAGCGGCACCATGTAGGCGTGCCCGAACACGACGAGCACGAGCAGGAGCGCCTTGAGCTGGTCGGGACCGGCCGACCGCGGCGCCCGCTCGACGCTCGCCGTGGGGACGGCCGGGGCTCGTGCGGTCACGCGGGGAAGGCTAGCAAACCGGACATCGCGGGCGCGGGAGGCCTACGCCCAGACGAGGCCCTGGGACGGGTCGCTCATCACGCGGCCCACGTCCGCGAGGACCCGCGCGCCCAGCTCGCCGTCGACCAGCCGGTGGTCGAAGCTCAGCGCGAGCTGCGTGACCCAGCGCACCTTGATCTCGCCCTCGTGGACCCACGGCTGCTCGCGGATCGCGCCGAAGGCGAGGATCGCGGACTCCCCGGGGTTGAGGATCGGGGTGCCGGTGTCGATGCCGAGCGGTCCCACGTTGGTGATCGAGATGGTGCCGCCGGACAGCGCCGACGGGGGCGTGCGGTTCTCGCGCGCGAGCGACGTCAGCTCGCCGATCTCGAGCGCGAGCTCCTTGAGCGGCAGGCGGTGGGCGTCCTTGATGTTCGGCACGAGCAGTCCGCGCGGCGTCGAGGCCGCGATGCCGAGGTTGACGAAGTGCTTGTAGACGATCTCCTGTGCGGCGTCGTCCCACGCGGCGTTGATCTCGGGGTGGCGGCGCACCGCCAGCAGCAGCGCCTTTGCGACGATGAGCAGCGGCGTCACGCGCACGTCCTGGAACTCTCGGTCGGCCTTGAGCCGCTTGACGAGGTTCATCGTCTCGGTCACGTCGGCCGTGTGGAACACGGTGACGTGCGGGGCGGTGAAGGCCGACTTCACCATCGCCTCGGCGGTGCGCTTGCGCACCGACCGCACGGGCACCCGGGTCGAGCGGCCGCCGTCCTTCGAGTAGCCGGACTCGAGCCACGGCTGGTCGTCGGCCGCGTACGTCGCGAGGCTGCGCGCCGACATGGCCTGCGCGGCCTGCTCGACGTCCTCCCGCGTGACGAGCCCGCCGGGCCCGGACGGCGTGAGCGTGGTGAGCTCCACGCCGAGCTCGCGCGCGAGCTTGCGCACCGGGGGCTTCGCGAGCACGGGGTAGTCGCTTGCCTGATCGGCGCCGCCGATCGGGTCGAGCGCGCCGTCGCGGCGGGGCCGCCGCTGCGCGGAGCCGGCCTTGACGCCGTAGCCGACGAGCACCGCTCCAGAGCCCTCCTCCGCGGGGGACGATGCGGCGGGTGCCGGCGTCTCGGGCGCGGGGGCCGGCGCGGCGGGGGCGGCGCTCGGGGCCTCGACCACGGCCTCCGCCGCGACCGCGTCCTGCGCGACCGGCGCATCGTCCGCCGGGGCCTCGCCGTCCGGGTCGGTGTCGAACTCCGCGATCGCGACGCCGACCTCGACGGTGTCGCCCTCCTGCGCGAGCAGGCGGACCACGACGCCGTCGAACGGGCAGGGCAGCTCCACGAGCGACTTCGCGGTCTCGATCTCGACGAGCGGCTGGTTGACCTCGACCGTGTCGCCGGGCGCGACGCGCCACGTGACGATGTCCGCCTCGGTCAGGCCCTCGCCGGCGTCCGGCATGTGGAAGGTCTCGATGGTGGGCATGCGCGGCCTCTCAGTGCGTCATCACGCGGTCGACGGCGTCGAGCACGCGATCAAGGTTGGGCAGGTAGTCGTGCTCCAGCTTGCTGCCAGGGTAGGGCGCGTGGAAGCCGCCCACCCGGAGCACGGGCGCGTGGAGGTGGAAGAAGGCCTCCTCGGCGATGCGTGCCGAGAGCTCGGCGCCGGGCCCGTAGGCGGTCGGGGCCTCGTGGACGATGACGACGCGGCCCGTGCGCTTGGCCGAGCGGATCACCGTGGCGGAGTCGAGCGGGGAGATCGAGCGCAGGTCGACCACCTCGACGCTGGTGCCGTCCGCGCCGGCGACCTCGGCCGCCTGGAGCGCGAGCCGCACGGTCGGGCCGTACGCCACGAGGGTGACGTCGGTGCCCGCGCGGGCAACGCGGCCGCGCGACATCTCGGCGGTGCCCACGGAGGCGCCGTCCTCGGCGGACAGCTGCGCGTCGACGCGGTCCGCGTCGACCTCTCCCTTGTCCCAGTAGCGCGCCTTCGGCTCGAAGAAGAGGACGGGGTCCGGCGAGGCGATGGCCTGCTGGATCATGTCGTACGCGTCCTGCGGCGTCGCCGGCGAGATCGCGCGCAGGCCCGCGGTGTGCGCGAACAGCGCCTCGGGGCTCTCGGAGTGGTGCTCGACCGCGCCGATGCCGCCCGCGAACGGCACGCGGATCACGACGGGGAGCTGGATGCGCCCCTGCGAGCGGTAGTGCATCTTCGCGAGCTGCGTCGTGATCTGGTCGTAGGCGGGGAAGATGAAGCCGTCGAACTGGATCTCGATCACGGGCCGGTAGCCGCGCATCGCCATGCCGATCGCGGTGCCGACGATGCCGGACTCGGCGAGCGGGGTGTCCATGACCCGGTCCGGGCCGAAGTCCTTCCACAGCCCGTCCGTCACGCGGAACACGCCGCCGAGCTGGCCGATGTCCTCCCCCATGAGGAGGACCTTCTCGTCGCGGTCCATCGCCGCACGCAGGCCGCGGTTGATCGCGCCCGCCATGGTCATCTGGGTCACGCGTGCACCCCCTGGTCGGCGAACGAGCGCTCGTAGCGCTCGAACCACGCCCGCTCGGCCTCGACGGTGGCGTGGGGCTCGGCGTAGACGTGGTCGAACATGGTGGCGACCGCCGGGCGGTCCCACGACCGGACCGTCTCGCGGGTGCGGCGGCCCAGCTCCTTCGACTCGGCCGCGACGGCCTCGCGGGCCTCGTCCGGGAGCTCCCCCTGAGAGGAGAGGTAGGCGTCGAGGCGGGCGATCGGGTCGCGCTCGGCCCAGTAGGACTCGTCCGCGCGGGTGCGGTAGCGCGTCGGGTCGTCGGAGGTGGTGTGCGCGCCCATGCGGTACGTGAAGGCCTCGATGAGCACCGGGCCGCCGCCCGAGCGGGCGCGCTCGAGCGCCCACCGCGTCACGGCGTAGCAGGCGATGACGTCGTTGCCGTCGACGCGGACGGACGGGATGCCGAAGCCGGCGCCGCGCTGCGCGAGCGGGACGCGGCTCTGGCGGGTCACCGGCTCCGAGATCGCGAACTGGTTGTTCTGGACGAAGAAGACGATGGGGGCGTCGTGGACCGCGGCGAAGACCATCGCCTCGTTCACGTCGCCCTGGCTGGTGGCGCCGTCGCCGAAGTAGCAGACCACCGCGCCGTCGCGCTCGGGGTCGCCCGTGCCGACGAGCCCGTCGCGGTCCATCGCCATCGCATAGCCGGTCGCGTGCAGCGAATGGGCGCCGATGACGAGCGTGTAGAGGTGGAAGCGGTGCGCCTCCGCGTCCCAGGCGCCGTGCTGGAGGCCGCGGAAGATGCGCAGGATCTCGGGCAGGTCGACGCCGCGCGTGTGGGCGACGCCGTGCTCGCGGTAGGACGGGAAGACGAAGTCGTTGCCGTTCATCGCATGGCCGGAGCCGATCTGCGCGGCCTCCTGGCCGAGCGACTGGACCCACAGGCCCAGCTCCCCCTGCCGCTGCAGGCTGGTGGCCTCGTTGTCGAACGCGCGCACGACCGTCATGTCGTGCCACATGCGGCGCAGCGCCGCGGCGTCGAGGTCCTCGGCGTACCGGGAGAACTCGGGGTGCTCGACACGCTCCCCGGTGCGGGTGAGCAAGGTGACGAGATCGTCGTCCGTCTGCGGACCGAGTGCGTCCACGGGTGGCTCCCTTCCGTTCCACGAGCGGGGCACAGGGTCTCCCCGCCGTAACCTACGCCAGCGTAGGCTACGGAACCGTAGGTTATCAAACGGGGCCTCCGCGACGGGGCGCCGCGCCGCACGTCGCGCGGCCTTCCCGGCCTCCTCCTCATCTGGCACACACCCGCGCAAAGGGCCCGAACCTGTACCGTGGGGCCGTCGCGGACTCCGCCCGGAGCCCGCCTGTCTGGAGGCATTGCATGGGAACGCACGACGGCATCGCCGACGCGACGC
>NZ_BBLX01000017.1 GCF_000971155.1 Demequina maris
CCTCACAATAGTTCCATAAAGTTGCCGCAGCCATAGCGGGAGGGAAACGCCCGGTCCCATTCCGAACCCGGAAGCTAAGCCTCCCAGCGCCGATGGTACTGCACTCGCGAGGGTGTGGGAGAGTAGGACGCTGCGGCGCACTCATTAGAAAGGCCCCCGACACCGTCGGGGGCCTTTCGCATTTCTACCAGGAGAATCACGTCTCAGGTGATGGCGGTCGACGAGGCCCGTCGTGTCGGGCCGAACTCACCGGGGCCCTTTCGAAACGGACGAACCGGACGTACGCTGAGTGGCGTGAGTGGAGAGCGGGAGCGGTGCTCTCGGTACGCCTGATCGGTCAGCCCCGGATACTGCGCGATGGCCTCACCGTCCCCGGCCCGCGCGGTGCTAAGTGCTGGGCGCTTCTCGCCCGCATCGTCCGGTCTCCGGATCCGCTGTCGCGCCAGCAGCTCGTCAACGAGCTGTTCTCGGAGGCGGACGACCCCATGGGTGCCCTGCGCTGGGCGCTCGCTGAGCTCCGCCGCCGGCTGGGCCTCCCCGAGGCGCTGCTGGGCAACCCGATCGTGCTGAACCTCGGTGAGGGCACCGAGCTCGACGTCGACGTGGTGGCCTCCGGCCGGCTTCCGGACCCGGTCCCGCGCGGGGCGCTCCTCGAGGGCATCGAGGTGCAGGCCTCCCCGGCCTTCGACACCTGGCTGCTCGTCGAGCGCCAGCGCGTGGCGGGCGACGTCATCGGTGCGCTCCGCAAGGAGGCCCTGCGCGCACTCTCGGCTCACGACCATCCCCGGGCGCTCACTCTCGCGTCGGCGATGGTCGACACGGCGCCCCTCGAGGAGGGGCCGCACGTGCTCCTCGTGAAGGCCTTCATCGCCTCGGGCGACCGCATCTCCGCCCACCGCCACGTCGCGGCGACGGAGCAGGCCTTCATGCGCGAGCTCGGCGCGCCGCCCAGCGCGGCCCTCAGTGCCGCGGCGCGGCCGCCCGTCACCCCGAATACTGCGGGCGTGTCGTCGATCGCCACGGCCCAGTCCCTCCTGACCGCCGGGAGGGCCGCGGTCGGCGCCGGCGCCGCCGGGAGCGGCATCGCCACGCTCCGCGGGGCCGTCGCGGCCGCCGAGGGCGCCGGCGACGGGCTGCTCACCGCATCGTGCCTGTTCGAGCTCGGCAGCGCGCTCGTGCATGCGGCACGCGGCTACGACGACGAGGGCGCGATCGTGCTCGACGCCGCACGTGCCGCGGCGACGACCGCAGGGGAGCAGGAGATCGCCGCTAAGGCGCTCGCCGAGCTCGCCTACGTCGACGTCCTCGCGGCCCGTCGCGAGTGCGCGGTCGAGGGTCTGCAGCTCGCGTGGGAGGTCGCCGGGCCGTACCCCCGGGTCAAGGCCGCCGTGGCGGCCTACGACGCCGTGCACCTGTCCGACTGGGGCCGTCTCGACGCCTCGCTCGAGCGCTTCGATGAGGCGATTGACCTCTGCCGGGAGACGGGCAGCGTCAAGCGTGGGATCTGGGCGATGTCGCACGCCGCCCGCGCCGCCTACCTCGCGGGGTGGCTCGCGGCAGCCGAGAGGTGGGCCAAGGAGGCGCAGCGTCAGGCGCAGAGCGAGGGGTGGACGGCCATCCGGCCGTGGCCCGAGGCGTGGCACGCGCACGTGCGCCTCGCCAAGGGGGAGGCGCCCGCGCTCGTGCGGACGGACATCGAGTCGTCCTACGCTCTCGCCCGCCAGCTCGAGGACCCGTGCTGGGAGGGCGTCACCGCCAAGGTGATGGGCCTGACGTACGTCGCCGAGGGCGACATGGAGGCGGCGATGCCGTGGCTCGAGCACGCGGGGACCGCGTGCCGGCGCATCAACGACTCGTACAAGTGGCTCGAGGCCGAGGTGCAGGTCACCGACGCCGAGGTGGCGCTCAAGGGCGGCGATGGCGAGCGTGCCCGCGCGCACGCGGAGCTCGCCCTCCAGGTCGCGGCGCGCGGCGACATGCCGCTGCTCCTCTCGCGCGCGGAGGCCGTCCTCGACGCGCTCCGCGGCAAGGTCCCGCAGCCCGCCTAGCCTCCTGCGCAAGACTTTTCTGCGCGCATCGTCCCTCGTAAAGAGGTGACTTCGCAGAAACTTCGAGAATGTGTGCTGCGTCACACGACCCTTCACACGCGCCGCGCGCACTCTGGCATCGACACCGAACGAACGCAGAGAGAGGAGGGTGTCATGTCCATCCAGATCACCGCTAACGACCTCGGGCCCACGCTTGCCGAGGAGGGCACCGCGGCGCACCGCGAGGAGGTCGAGCGCCTCGCTGACGCCGTCCGCGGCTTCGCGCCCGGCGCGGCCGCTGCGCTCGTCGACTGGGCCGGCACCGAGATCTCGCGCCTCCGGGCGTGGGCCGTCGCCCGCTCCGCGCTCATGGAGCGCATCGCCGACGCGCAGGCGCAGGCCGAGGCCGCCGCCACCGGCCGAGGCGCCTTCCGTCTCATCGCCTGACCGGCCACATCACGCCATCGTCAACCGTTCTTGAAGAAGAGGATCAGCAATGTCCGCACACACCGTCCGTCCGTTCGGAGCCGAGGGCGTCGTCGCCCCCGCGCCGAGCGACCTCGCCGGCCGGGTCCGCGACTCCCTCCGAGCCGTCTCCGACCGCTACGCCGCCGCGCGCGCCCGCCGCCGCGAGCGTTCCCGCGTCGACCGCGCCAGCCACCTGCCGCCGGCCGATGTGATCGTCCAGAACCTCGGTGACTCGTTCACCCTGCCGCTGCACTCACGCCTGCTGTGACCGTGCCCCGGCGCGACATCCAGGGAGAGGGATCATGACCATCGCCGCAGAGCGCCCCTACCGACCGGGGCTCCTCACCGACCTGCCGCATCTGCACCACCGCCTTCGCGCGGCGCGGCACCGGGACGTGGCAGCGGAGGCGCGCAAGCACGCTCGCCAGGAGCACCACCACGAGATGGTCGTGCTGCACGAGCGCGAGCTCCAGCACGACCCGAGGGACTGGCGTGCGCGCCACACCCTCGACTCGGGCGGCATCAGGCCGTTCATCATCTGCTGAGTGTGGGGGGAGGGGACGGACCTCGCCGGGAGGCGACATCCGGTCCACCCACCAGACTCGGGCAGCGACGCACGAGGCACGATCTCGCCGGGAGGCGACGTCACGCCCGTCCACCGCGAGCATCGACCCGGCGGGGACGATGCGGCACCCCGGAGCCGCATCGTCCCCGCTTTCGCATGCCCCGGGTGGCATTGAGTGCCAATTTGGGCTAGCGTGCACGCGTTGCAGTCGCGGCAAGGATGCCGTGGCACGCATCCGACGCGTTCCCAGTCCCCCCTGCCGCGCATGCGTCGGCGCGGCGTCGGAAGTACAGGAGTCCCCCATGAAAGCTCTGCGCCTGCACGGCGTCCGCGAGGCCGTCGTCGAGGAGATCGCCGAGCCCACGGTGCGTCCCGGCACCGTGAAGATCAAGGTCGAGCACGCCGGCATCTGCGGCAGCGACCTTGCCCTCTTCGAGCAGTTCATGTTCCCGAACGAGTTCGTCCACCCCCTGTTCGGCTGCTCCGGCCCGCACGTGCTCGGTCACGAGTTCGGCGGCCGCGTCGTCGAGCTCGGCGAGGGCGTCGACGGCCCGGCCGTCGGCACGCTCGTCGCCGTCCGTGCGAACCGCTGGTGCGGCGAGTGCGAGGCCTGCCAGGCCGGCGCCGGCAACCGCTGCGTCGCGTGGGGCTTCACCGGCATCAACGGCGGTGGCGGCGGCTTCAGCTCGCACGTGGTCCTCAACGCCGACCAGGTCTTCGCGTTCCCGGAGGAGCTCGGCTCGCAGGTCGCCGCGATGGTGGAGTCCACGGCCGTGGCCTGGCACGCGACCAAGCGCGTCGGCGATGTCGCCGGCAAGCACGCGCTCGTCGTCGGCGCGGGCCCCGTGGGCCTCGCGGTCGTCATGTCGCTCAAGGCGCGCGGCGCCGAGACCATCGTGGTGTCCGAGCCCGGCGCGGCGCGTCGCGCGCTCGCCGAGCAGCTCGGCGCCACCGCGGTCGACCCGCGCGAGAGCGACCCGGTCGCGCTCATCAAGGAGCTCACCGGCGGCGTCGGCGCCGACGTGTCGTTCGACGCGTCGGGCGTGGGCCGCATCACGTTCGACACGGCGGTCAACGGGCTCCGCACGGGCGGGACCGCGGTGTACGTCGCGGTCGCGCACGGCGAGTTCCCGGTCGACGTCAACGCGTTCGTCATGTCCGAGAAGTCGTTCACCGGCTCGTTCGGCTACACCGACGTCGACTACGCCGAGACCATCGAGGCGATGCGTGCGGGCGCGATCGACCCGCGTCCGCTCATCAGCTCGGTCATCGAGCTCGACGACATCGTCGAGAACGGCATCAAGCACCTCCTCGGCGAGGGCCGCAACACCGAGATGAAGATGCTCGTCGCGCCGTAGCGCGACATGGCACGGGGACGATGCGGCGGTCACGCGACCGCCGCATCGTCCCCTTTCCCGTGTGTCAGGACGGGGGAGCGCTCGGCGGCTCGCCGCCGTCGCCACCGGGACCGCCCTCCGGCCGGTCCCCGCCCGGGGCGCCGCCGCCCCCGCCGGCCATCGTGCCGGAGGTCGGCTTGGTCGTCGTGTCGATCGGCACCGTGAGCGTCGACGTGTAGCCCGCGTCCACGCCGCCCTTGAAGGCGCCCATCTGGTGCACGCCGCTGTCGTCGCCGAAGACGTTGTCGGAGGCCAGGGTGATCTGCGCGAGGTTGCCCGCCGAGCCGTCGTAGTCGGACTGCTCGTAGACCGTGTCGAGCACGTTCTGCGGGAACGCCATCTGCGACGTCGCGATCGCCTTCGACGAGTCCTCGATGTCGTCGACGCTCGGGTAGACCTCGAAGTGGATGTGCGTCCAGCGCCCCGTGTAGCAGCCCGGCATCACGGAGGTGAAGGTCACCTCGCCGTTGTCGTCGGTGACCTGTACGCCGCGCAGCCACGTCTCGTCGGTCACGCCGTCCGAGTACATCGAGTAGAGGCCCGCCGCGCTGCAGTGCCAGGCGTAGACGGCCGCGCCGACCATGGGCACGCCGCCGTTGGCCATGTCGTGCACCGTGAAGGTGAAGTCGAGAGGGACGCCGGGGACCGGGTCGCCGCCCGCGATCGAGGTGCGGATGTCGCGGCGCACGATGCCGGACTCCTCGAGCACGTCGGGGCCGTTGGAGCCGTCGCCGGGGTACGGACCCGCGGTCTCGTCGGGGATCTCCGTGAGGCCGTCCGAGGCGGCGGACGATGCGGTGGTCGTGGTGGCGCTCGGCGAGCACGCGGCGAGCACCGCCGCGCCGGTGCCCAACCCCATGAGCCGCACCACGCCGCGGCGCGACATCAGGGTGGTGAGGTCGAAGGAGATGCCCTGGTCGACGACCTCCTCGTCGGGACGGTCGAGCAGACGGCCCTCGTAGGCCGGCCCCTGCGGGGTCGGGACGGGTTCGGGGATGCGTGCCATGGCGTGCTGCCTCTCTCGCGGGACGGGGACGGTCGGTGCCTGAGGCCGCCGACCTGCGGCCAGTCTGGCGGGCGGTCCTCCAGGTTTGCTGTGAGGTTCCGGGCAGGTGCCTGCCGCATCGTCCCCGTGGTGTGCCACAATGGCCCCGATGCGTACCGCGATCATCATTCTGTAGCGCGTCGGGCCACCCCCCGACGCGCAGCCTCCCGCACCCCTGGGAGGCTTTTTTGTTGGGGACGCGGGCCGCGCCGGACTTGAGGAGCTGACCACCATGACGGATCTCACGGTCGAGATCTACGACACCACCCTGCGCGACGGCGCGCAGCAGGAGGGCATGAACCTGTCCGTCGCGGACAAGATGGGGATCGCCCCGCTGCTCGACGAGCTGGGCGTGGGCGTGATCGAGGGCGGCTGGCCGGGCGCGGTGCCCAAGGACACCGAGTTCTTCGGCCTCGTCGCCAAGGAGCTGTCGTTCAAGAACGCGCAGTTCGCGGCCTTCGGCATGACGCGACGCGCCGGGACCTCGGCGGCCTCCGACCCGCAGGTGCGGGCGCTGCTCGACTCCGAGGCGCCCATCATCACCCTCGTCGCGAAGTCCGACATCCGTCATGCGGAGCGCGCGCTGCGCGTCTCCGGCGACGAGAACCTCGCGATGATCGAGGAGACCGTGGCCTTCCTCGTGGGCGAGGGGCGGCGCGTCGTGCTCGACGCCGAGCACTTCTTCGACGGCTACGTCTTCGACCCCGAGTACACGATCAAGGCGCTGCTCGCCGGCGAGGCAGGCGGCGCATCGTCCCTGGTCCTGTGCGATACGAACGGCGGAATGCTGCCGGACGACGTCACCCGCATCGTCACCGAGGTGGGCGCGCGGACCTCGGCTCAGCTGGGCATGCACGCGCACAACGACTCGGGCTGCGCGGTCGCGAACTCGATGGCCGCGGTGGCCGCCGGCGCGACGCACGTCCAGGGCTGCGTCAACGGCTACGGCGAGCGCACCGGCAACGCGGACCTCGTCGCGGTGGCCGCGAACCTCGAGATCAAGCGCGGCGTGCGCGCGCTCAAGGGCGACGGGCTGCGCGAGTCGACGCGCATCGCGCACACCATCTCCGAGATCACCAACATCGCGCCGTTCGCGCGCCAGCCGTACGTGGGCGCCTCGGCGTTCGCGCACAAGGCGGGCCTGCACGCGTCCGCGATCAAGGTCGACCCGGACCTGTACCAGCACACCCAGCCCGAGCACGTGGGCAACGACATGCGCATGCTCGTGTCCGAGATGGCCGGCCGCGCGTCGATCGAGCTCAAGGGCAAGGAGCTGGGCTTCGACCTCACCGGTCAGCCGGAGCTGCTCGGCCGGGTCACCGACCGCGTCAAGCATGCCGAGGCGATGGGCTACACGTTCGACGCCGCGGACGCGTCCTTCGAGCTGCTGCTGCGCTGGGAGCTGGGCGACGCGCCCAAGTACTGGGACACCGAGACGTGGCGTGTGCGCGTGTCGTCCGCTCCGGGCAACCCGCGCGACGCGGACGCCGAGGCCGTCATCAAGCTCCGCGCGGGCGGCGGCCAGCGCTTCGTCACGGTCGGCGAGGGCAACGGTCCCGTCAACGCCCTGGACCACGCGCTGCGCACCGCGCTCGCGGGGGCGTACCCGGAGATCCAGCGCTTCGACCTGACCGACTTCAAGGTCCGCATCATGGACGCCGCGCACGGCACCGACGCGGTGACGCGCGTGCTCATCACCACGGTCGACACCGAGACGGGCACCCAGTGGCGCACCGTGGGCGTCGGGCCGAACGTGATCGAGGCGTCGTGGGAGGCGCTCACCGACTCGCTGTTCTACGGCCTGCTCAAGGCGGGGGTCACGCCGAACCCGTAGCCGCATCGTCCCGCCGCCGCCTTCCGCAAGTCACACCTCTGACGACCGGTGCGCCACGATCCGTGCGGCGCCGCGCGCTCACGTGCCGCCAGATGTGTGACTTGTGAACGCGGCGCGCAGCGGTGAGGGAGGGGCGTCCCGGGCACTCGTCCGCGCGGGGGAGAATTGACCCCATGCATGGCGAGTACAAGGTTCCTGGCGGCAAGCTCGTGGTCGCGGATGTCGAGCTCGACTCCGCGGCCGAGACGATCGACCGGGTGGTGATCTCGGGCGACTTCTTCCTCGAGCCCGCGGAGGCGATCCTCGACATCACACGCGCGCTGTCCGGCCTCTCCGCGACGGCGACGGTGTCGCAGATGGCGGCGGCGGTGGCGCGCGTGTCCGAGGGCGCGCAGTTCATCGGCTTCACCCCGGAGGCGGTCGCGATCGCGGTGCGTCGCGCGCTCGGCCACGCCACCAGCTGGCACGACCACACGTTCGACGTCATCCATGACGTGCCGCGCGAGCCGTACATGCAGATGTCGCTCGACGAGGTGCTGTCCGAGGAGGTCGCCGCCGGCCGTCGCGGCCCCACGCTGCGCGTGTGGGAGTGGGCGAGCAACGCCGTGGTGATCGGGTCGTTCCAGTCGTGGCGCAACGAGATCGACGACGAGGGCGCCGCCAAGCACGACATGACCGTCGTGCGACGCGTGTCCGGCGGCGGCGCGATGTTCATCCAGCCCGGCAACACCATCACCTACTCCCTCCACGTGCCGACGTCGCTGGTCGAGGGGCTGAGCTTCGAGCAGTCGTACGCGTTCCTCGACGACTGGGTCCTGGGCGCGCTGCGCGAGCTCGGCATCGAGGCGACCTACGTGCCGATCAACGACATCGCCTCGCCCGCCGGCAAGATCGCGGGCGCCGCGCAGAAGCGCTACGTCGCCGGCGCGGTGCTCCACCACGTGACGATGGCGTACGACATCGACGCCGATGCGATGCTCGAGGTGCTCCGCATCGGCCGCGAGAAGCTGTCGGACAAGGGGACGAAGAGCGCGAACAAGCGCGTCGACCCGCTGCGCAGCCAGACCGGCATGGAGCGCGCGGACGTCATCGCGGCCTTCCTCGACCACTTCCGGTCGCGCTACGCGACGCAGGCGGGCGCGGTCACGGAGGCCGAGGTCGCCGAGGCGGAGGCGCGTGTGGACTCGAAGTTCGCGACCGAGGAGTGGCTCAAGCTGGTGCCGTAGCGCGGCGCACGCTCAGCGGTACCGCAGGGCCTCGTCGAGCCCGGATCCGCACCGTCAGCGGTACGGCTGGCAGGGGTGGCGGGTCGAGACCGGACGATGCGGCTTGCCCTAGACGTGCACGCCGAAGAACGAGCCGATCCCGTAGGTGATCACCATCGCCAGCGAGCCGCCGATCACGTTGCGCACGATCGCCCGCAGGCGCGGCGCGTGGCCCAGGCGCGCGGACACGGTGCCCGAGATCGCCAGCGCGACGATCACGACGGCGAAGGTGAGAGGCGCCTTGAGGTCGTGCGGCGCGAGCACGGCGGTGAGCAGCGGGAAGATGCCGCCGAGCGTGAAGGCGCCGAGCGAGGCGAAGGCCGCGTGCCAGGGGTTGACCAGCTCCTCGGGGTCGATGCCGAGGTGCGCACGGGCGTGCGCGGCGAGAGGGTCGTGCGCGGTCTGCTCGATGGCCGCCTGCCGCGCGGTCGCCTCGGACATGCCCGTCTCCATGTGCAGGCGGGTGAGCTGCTCGAGCTCCCACTCGGGCCGGTGGTCGTGCCACGCCCTCTCGCGCTCGAGCTGCGCCTGCTCGGCGTCGCGCTGGCTCGACACGGAGACGTACTCGCCCACGCCCATCGACAGCGCGCCCGCGGCGATGCCGGCGACGGCGGTGGTGAGGATGATGCTGGCGTTGTCGGTGGCCGCGACCACGCCCACGAGCAGCGCCGCGACGGACACGATGCCGTCGTTGGCGCCCAGCACGCCCGCCCGGAGCGCGTTGAGGCGACCGGACACGGCCTCCTCGTCCGGGAACGATGCGGTGGGGTGGGTTTCCGACTGAGTCACCTGTCAAGCGTAGGAACATCGGTGCTGGTTCCGCCAGCAAGCGAAACCTTCCCTAACTTTCGGGGATGCCCTCCGGGAAGGCGGCGGCGGGGCGTCCCCTGCATCGTCCCGCGGCTAGTCCTCGCGCAGCTCGCGCACCTCGACGGGGAGCCGCAGCGCGCGGCTCGCGCGTTCGGCCCACACGATCGCGTCGCCCATGCTCGTCGCGTCGATGACCCAGAACCCGCCCTGCTGCTCGGGCCCGTCGAGGTACGTGCCGGGCGTGGTCTCGGCGCCCTCGGCGTCCGCGGCCACCACGCGGGCCTCCGGGGCGGGGGCGAAGCCGCCGGCGCTCACCCACGCGCCGTTGTCGCGCATCTCCTCGTTGAGCGTCTCGACCTCGGCCATGATCTGGGGGAGGTCGTCGGGCACCGGGCCGGCCGTGTCGTAGTACATCGCGAGGTGGTAGTGGGGCATGGACCCTCCTTGAGCACGCCCCCCTCGGCGGCACTCTGCCAGGCGTCCCCGCCAGTCTCACACCGCGGACGGCGCCGCGCGAGCCGGGCGCCCGGCGGTTCGGGTCAGGTGTAGGTGCGCTCGCCCATCACCGCGGTGCCGACGCGCACCATGGTGGCGCCCTCCGCGATCGCCCACTCGAGATCCTGCGACATGCCCATCGACAGCTCCCACGCGGAGCCGAGCCCGATCGAGCCGCGCTCCGAGCGGATGAGCGCCTGGTCGCGGATCTCGCGCAGCCGCGCGTAGCCCTCCCGCACCGCGGCCTCGTCGGGCGAGTTGAGCCCGATCGTCATGAAGCCGGTGACGGTGAGCGCCGGCAGCGCCTGGACCGCGGATGCGATCGCGAGCGCCTCGTCGGGGTGCACGCCCGCCTTGGACTCCTCGCCGGACACGTTGACCTGGATCATCACGTCAAGGTCGCGCTCGGCCTCGAGGCACAGCCGTGACAGGCGCTCCGCGAGACGCGCGTGGTCGACGGTCTGGACGCACTCGGCGAAGCTCACCGCGGTCGCGGCCTTGTTCCGCTGCAGCTGGCCGATCACATGCACCCGGGCGCCGACCGCGGCGAGGGCCTCGCCCTTGGCGTCGAGCTCCTGCATGCGCGACTCGCCCACGAGGGTGCCGCCCGCGCGGACCACCGCGGCCGCCGCATCGGCGTCCCACGTCTTGGTCGCGACGAGCACGCGCACGCCGGATCCGGCGCGACCGGCCGCGGCCTCGGCGATGTGGACGCGCGCCTTCACCTGCTCGAGGGCGGCGGCGTAGTCCCAGCCGGCGGGGGTGGGGGAGAGGTCCATCAGGCGTCCTTCGCGATCGGGGCCGCGACCGCGCGGGTCACGGCGAGGAGGTCGGCGGGCGCGAGGCCGATGTCGAGGCCGCGCCTGCCTCCCGAGACGTACACGGTGTCCCACAGCTCGACGGTCTCGTCCACCGCGGTCGGCAGCGCCTTCCGCTGGCCGATGGGGGAGATGCCGCCCACGACGTAGCCGGTGGCGCGCTCCGCGTCGGCGGGCGGCGCCATCTCCGCCTTCTTGCCGCCGAGCGCGTGCGCCAGCGCCTTGAGGTCGAGCATCCCGGACACGGGCACGATGCCCACGGACAGCCGTCCGTCGACGTACGCGCACAGGGTTTTGAAGACCTGGTCCGCCTCCACCCCCAGGGCCTCGGCGGCCTCGAGCCCGTAGCTGAGGTCCGACGCGGGGTCGTGGTCGTACGGGTGCAGGGTGTGAGGCACGCCCGCCTCGATGAGGGCGTGGACGGCGGGCGTGGAGCCGCCGGCGGCGTGCTTGCGGGACATGGGTTCATTGTGGCCGATGCGGCGGGTGGCGCGGCCGATGGCCCGCGCCCGGGTACGGTTTCCGGGTGACCGAGACGCTGACCGATGTGCACATGTGGACCGACGGCGCCTGCAAGGGCAACCCCGGGCTGGGCGGCTGGGGCGTCTGGATGAAGGCCGGCGGTCATGAGCGCGAGCTCTTCGGCGGCGAGAAGGTCACCACCAACAACCGCATGGAGCTCACCGCGGTGATCGAGGGCCTCAAGGCGCTCAACCGCCCGTGCAAGGTCACGCTGCACGTCGACTCGCAGTACGTGAAGAACGGCGCCCAGTCCTGGATGAAGGGCTGGAAGCGCAACGGCTGGAAGACCTCCGACAAGAAGCCGGTGAAGAACGTCGAGCTGTGGCAGGCCCTGGACGAGCAGCTCCAGCGTCACGACATCACGTGGGTGTGGGTCAAGGGCCACGCGGGCGACCCCGGCAACGAGAAGGCCGACGAGCTCGCCAACAAGGGCGCCGCCGCCGCGCGCTGACCTCTGCTCGGGGCGTCGCTGAGCTCCCCGCAGGAGTCACGAACCTCGACAAACTGTCGCTGAGCTCCCCGCAGCAGGGACGATGGTCCCTGTTCGTACACGATCCGCCTGCATACGGTCGGGAGTATCGGGGCCGCCTCCCGGACGCCCCGGACCCAATGAAGGGGGCGCGTGATGCGCAGGCTGCTGATACTCGGAGCCGGCACGGCGGGCACGATCGCGGCGAACAAGCTGCGGCGCATGCTCGACGCGGATGACTGGCAGATCACCATCGTCGACCAGCGAGGCACGCACTTCTATCAGCCGGCCTTCCTGTTCATCCCGTTCGGCAGATACCGGCCGGACAAGGCGCGCCGTAAGGCGGCACCCCTCATCCCGGACGGCGTCACCCGCATCCAGGCGCAGATCGACCGCGTCGACGCGGACGCCCGCACGGTCGCGCTCGAGGACGGCACGGTGCTGCCGTACGACTACCTCATCGTCGCGACGGGCACCTCCCCGCACCCCGAGGAGACGCCCGGCATGGAGGACGACTGGCACGGCGCCGTGCACTCGTTCTACACGTTCGACGACGCGGTGGCGCTGCGGGAGGCCCTCGCCGGCTTCACCGGCGGCCGGCTGGTGGTCCACATCTCCGAGATGCCCATCAAGTGCCCGGTGGCGCCGCTCGAGTTCACGCTGCTGGCGGACGACTACTTCAAGCGCCGAGGCATCCGCGACAAGGTCGACATCACGTTCGTGACGCCGCTGTCGGGGGCGTTCACCAAGCCCGTCGCGGCGGCCGCCTTCGGCGACATGCTCGAGACGCGGGGCATCGCGGTCGAGCCGGACTTCATGATCGAGAGCGTCGACGCGGAGGCGCACAAGGTCGTGTCCTTCGACGAGCGCGAGGTCCCCTACGACCTGCTCGTGACGGTCCCGGTGAACAAGGGCGCCGCTTACGTCGGCAGGTCCGGCCTCGGCGACGAGCTCGACTTCGTGCCCGTCGACCACCACACCCTGCGGCATGCCGAGCACCCGGAGATCTTCGCGGTGGGCGACGCGGCCGCGGTCCCCACGTCCAAGGCGGGCGCCGTCGCGCACTTCGAGCTCGACGTGTTCCCCGAGAACTTCGTCCGCATCATCAACGGCGAGGAGCCGGTCGAGAGCTTCGACGGCCACGCCACCTGCTTCATCGAGTCGGGGGCGGGCAAGGCCATGCTCATCGACTTCAACTACGACACCGAGCCGCTGCCGGGCATGTTCCCGGTGCCGGCGGTGGGCCCGCTCCCGCTGCTCAAGGAGTCCCGGTTCAACCACTGGGGCAAGCTCGCGTTCGAGCCCGTCTACTGGTCGATGCTGCTTCCCGGCCGACCTCTCCCGCTACCCGCCCACATGTCGATGCGCGGCAAGCGCGTCCCTGCCTAGGAGGAGACATGAGCACCACCACCCTTGCCGGCCGCGAGATCCACGTCGATGCCGAGGGCTTCCTCACCGAGTACGACGAGTGGGACGAGACGCTCGCCCAGCAGCTCGCCGACCAGATCGGCGTCGAGATGACCCCCGAGCACTGGGACGTGATCCGGTTCCTGCGCGCGGACTACGCCGAGACCGGCACGACGGCCACCACGCGGCGCGTCAACGCCGTCGGCGGCTTCCCGGTCAAGCAGCAGTTCGCGCTGTTCCCGAAGAAGCCGGGCAAGAAGATGTCCTACATCGCGGGCCTGCCCAAGCCCGCCGGATGCGTCTGAGGAGGCGCGCCATGACCGACACGCAGACCCAGCCCGCCGTCGTCCCGGACTTCGGCGACGACGCGGAGACGGACCGCAAGCTCGTCATCATCTGCTCGAAGGGCAACCTCGACATGGCCTACCCGGGCCTCATCCTCGCCAACTCGGCGCTGGGAGAGGGCATCGCCGTCGACCTGTTCTTCACCTTCTGGGGCTTCGACATGATCACCAAGTCGCGTCAGCAGAAGCTCACGTTCACCCCGGTCGGCAACACCGCGATGCACCTGCCCATCGGCGGGCGCATGCCGCAGTGGCTGTCGCCGTTCCCCGGCATGACATGGGTCGCGACCAAGATGATGAGGAAGCAGATCGACGACCTCGGGGTGCCCCCGGTCGACGAGTTCCTCGATCAGATCGTCGCGTCGGGCGGACGCCTGTGGGCGTGCAAGATGAGCGCCGACATGCAGAAGCTCACCCTGGAGGACCTGCGGGACGACGTCGAGGACATCATCACCGCCGCCGACTTCATGGACCTCTCGGAGGGCGCGCAGACGCTGTTCATCTAGTCGTCGGTGCGCAGCCGGACCTCGCGGATCGTGGCCGCCTTCGGGTACGCCGCGGGGTCGCGGCGCCCGTGCGGGAACTCCCACAGGTCGAGCATGAGCTGCAGCGGGTAGCTGAGCACCTGGTCGGTGCCGTAGATCTCGACGCCATCGACGGAGACGCGCACGCCCTCGGAGTCCCACGCGGCGCCGTACGTGTGGGGCGCCGTGGCGTCCATGGCCAGCACGACGTCGCGCAGGTCCGTGACGAGCCGCGGGTCGTGGTGCGCCTTGACCCCGGTCCTGATGACGGACGATGCGGCGGTCACCTTGTCGCCGAAGACCTCGGCGACGCAGATCTCGCCCGAGTCGTCCGGCCCGGTGGACTCGTGGCCCACGAGCCAGATCCCCAGCATGCAGGTGGGGTCCGCGCTCGCGGACGCGACCACCTCGACGGCGCCGGCGCGCGGCGGCGCCCACAGCCGCCGCATCGTCCTCTCCGTCACGACACGCAGGTCGCGGCCGATGCGGTGCTGGCCCACCGCGGACCCGAGCGGGCCGGCGAACTCGCCGGTCTGCACGTGCGAGACGCGGAAGTCGCCGTCCTCGGGCCGCCATTCGTGCTGGTCGTGCTCGATGAGCAGCTCCAGGCCGCCGTCGGTGAAGCGGTAGCGCGCGCCCGAGCGCTCGGGGGTGGTCCAGTGCGGGAGGTAGTCGGGCACCCACAGAGCCGTGTCGAGGGGATCGCCCTCGAAGCGCTCGATCCGGTCCCACGTGCTCATGTCAGGCCTCCGCGTCCACGGGCTCGGGCTGCCGGGTCAGGCGCCGCGGGCCCCACACCACCACGATGACGGCCGCGAACGCGACCTGCACGGCGAAGCCGGTCCAGCGCCCCTCGGCCGTGGTCCAGTACGGCACGGCCGCGCCGACGATGTTCGCGACCGCGTGGAACAGGATCGCGATCGACACCGTGCCGCCCGTGTTGACGAAGAGCCACGTGTAGAGCACCGCGAGCACGATCTGCTGGAGCACGAACTCGTGGATCGGGATGGCCGCCTGCACGGTGCCGTCGATGAGGTGCAGCGGGAGGTGCCACACGCCCCACGCGGCGCCGAGCATGACGCTCGCCGTGAGCGGCCGGTGGTACCGCAGCATCGGGCCGAGCGCGAAGCCGCGCCAGCCGTACTCCTCGGGCGCGGCGTTGAGCAGGAGGATCATGAGGAAGGTCGGGACGATCGCGACCAGCGGCAGCCCGTCGTCCCACGTGATCTCCTGCCCTGTCACGGCCATGACCGTGACGGTGACGAGCGCCATCGCGGGCGCCAGCAGCAGGGTCGGCACCAGCCAGCGCGGCGCGAAGCCTCCGCTCCAGCCGCGCCGCAGGAGCGCGCGCACCGCCGGACCGCCGCCGGCCCGGCGGGTGAGGACGATGGCGGCGATGAACGGGCCGAAGGGACCCACGATGCCGAGGATGCCGACCGCGTCGGGCAGGTCGAGCACCCCGGTCGAGTCGAGCACGGACGGCAGCCACGCCGCCCACGAGATCGCGAACGCGAGCACGAAGAACGCGAGCAGCTCGCCGAAGGTGATGTCGCGTCCGGGGCCGTCGTTCATGCCTGTCGACCCTAGCCAGGCGCCGCGGACCGCGACAAGGGCGCCCGTCAGGCCTCAGCGAGCTCCCGCAGGCTCACGATCGCGGCGACGATGCGGGCGCGCAGGTCCGCGCCGCGCGCCGCGAAGTCCCGCTGCCGGTCCGCGTACTCGCGCTTGCCCTGCGGCGTCTCCACGGCGATCGCCTCGAGCCCGTACGCGGACACGTCGTAGGGCGAGGCCTGCATGTCGACCCGGCGCACCTCGAGCGCGAGCGCGAAGGCCTCGAGCTGGAGGCTCGACGGGACCGCCGGGGCGAGCTTCACGGCCCACTTGTAGAGGTCCATGGTCGCGTGGAGGCAGCCGGGCTGCTCGAGCGCGACCTGCGTCTCGCGGGTGGGCTGCAGCGCGTTGAGCGGGCGCGCGTCCGGCGTGAAGAAGCGGAAGGCGTCGAAGTGCGAGCACGCGATCGGGTGGGACTCGACCACCGCATCGGTTCCCGCCTGGCCCAGCCGCAGGGGCAGGGGATGGCGGATGTCAGCGCCCGCGCGGTAGGCCATCGCCCATTCGTGCAGGCCGAAGCATCCGAGCCGCGCCGGCCGGGCCGCGGTCGCGCGCAGGAGCCGCTCGATCTGGTCGAGCGCGGGGCCCCGTGCCTCCAGGAAGGCCGCGACGTCCACGTCGGTCCGCCCCGCGGAGGTCCGGTAGAAGCGCCACGCGGCGTGCTCCGGTGCGTCCTCGAGCACCACGCCGGGGCCCGGGTGCCAGCGCCGCAGGTGCGCGGGGCGCGTCGCGTAGTACTCGAAGAGGAAGTCCTCGATCGCGTGGCGCTCGCCGCGGCCCTTGCGCGCGCGGTGGCCCGCCGTGAGGGCGTCCGCCTCGGCGGCGTGCGCGGTGGCGAGCGGCTCCCACTCGGCACGCGCGAGCGTGGGGGAGCCGAGGATGGTCATGGGCTCCATTGTCACCCGCGCGGGCGGCGACGCGGTCCGCTGCTACTTGTGCCGGACGTATGCGTTCGGGGTCTTGCCCTCACCCATCTCGCGCGACTCGACCTCGTAGAGCCGATGGGCCTGCATAAGGTCCTTGAGCTTGGAGAAGCCCCACGTGCGTGAGTCGAAGTCGGAGGCGAGCCGCGACAGGTTCTGCCCCACAGAGCCAAGGTTGGCCCAGCCGTCGTCGCCCGCTGCGGCCTCGACGGCCTCGGCCAGCAGGCGGTCGAGCTGCGGATCCCGCTTGAGCGTGGGCTTGCTCGCGGCGGTCGGCGCGGTCTCGGACGGGTTCAGGTTCTCGACGTAGACGAACGTGTCGCAGGCGGCGACGAACGGCTTGGGCGTCTTCCGGGCGCCGAACCCGTACACCGTGAGCCCCTCCTCTCGGATGCGCGCGGCGAGGCGGGTGAAGTCGCTGTCGCTCGACACCAGGCAGAACGCGTCCACGTTTCCCGCGTGGAGGAGGTCCATGGCGTCGATGATGAGGGCGCTGTCAGTGGCGTTCTTGCCCGTGGTGTAGCCGAACTGCTGGATCGGCTGCACCGAGTGCTCAAGCAGCTGTGCCTTCCAGGAGTTCAACTGGTTGGATGTCCAATCGCCGTAGGCCCGGCGGACTCCGGCCGTCCCGTACTTCGCGATCTCGGCGAGCAGGCGCTCGAGATCCTTGGCGCTCGCATTGTCGGCGTCGATCAGCACCGCCAATCGTGCGGCGTCAGTTGCCCCTGGCACGTGTACCCCCTCGATGGTCCTGAAGCCAGCGTGCTGCACCGTGCGTCGGAAGCGGTGCAGCACACACGGGTCCGTCCGCAGTCACGAACGGTCGGCGAGCTCCTCGGGGAGGTCTCGCGCGGTGTGCAGGACCCGATGGATCCGAAGGACGTCGGCGTCCGCGGTGTAGAGGATGACGTAGGGGAATCGCGGCAGCGTCAGCCCGCGCAGGTCGGGGATCGACGTCACGATCGCGAACCGGGTCGACCCGATCGACGGGTTGTCGGCGAGAACCGCGATCGAGGACTCGAGCGCGTCGATGAACCCGAGGGCGACCTCCACACCCGCCACGGTGACGTAGTGCGCGATCGCTGTCGCGAGGTCCTCGTCGGCCCGGTGCGTGGTGACGGGACGGCCGCCGCTCATGCGTCGGGGTCTGCGATCCCTCGCGCACGGTCGCGGAGCGCCTCGAAGTACGCCGAGTCGAGCACGGAGCCCTCGCCCGAGCTCATGCCGTCGAGCACCGCTGCGCGGAGGCGCAGCCGGTCCTGCTCACGCCGGATGAGCTCACGCACGAACTCGCTGCTGGTCCCGTAGCCGCCGTGGGCGACCTGGGACTCGACGAAGTCCTTCAGCGAGTCGGGCAACGACACGTTCATGGTGGCCATCCGCCCACGGTACGCGCCGTGGCAAATCTTGTCATCGGGGTGGGCAGGGGCAGTCGCTGAGCGGTGCGCGGTCGCGCCGGCTCGACCTGCCACTCTTGTCCCGTGCCCACCGACTCCCGGCTCGCGACCGCCGCGCCCTTCCTGGTCCTCGTGGGCCTGCTGTGCCAGGAGGCCGGCGCCGCCGTCGCGGTGATGGTCTTCCCGCAGGCGGGCCCGGTCGGGATGGTGGCGCTGCGGCTGGTGTTCTCCGCGTTGGTGCTCCTGGTGATCGCGCGCCGCACGCTGCGCGGCGTGACGCGCGCACACTGGCGGCTCGTGGCCGGCTACGGGCTCGCGCTCGCCGCGATGAACGTGCTGTTCTACCTCGCGATCGCGCGCATCCCCCTGGGCATCGCGGTGACGATCGAGGTGCTCGGGCCGCTCACGCTCAGCGTCGTCGCGAGCCGCAGCCTGCGCGGTCTGCTGTGGGCCGCGACCGCGGCGGCCGGGGTGCTGCTGCTGGGCGGCACCGCCCACGACCTCGACCTGCTGGGCGTGGCGTTCGCGGCGGGTGCCGCCCTGCTGTGGGCGGTCTACATCCTCATGGCGCGCGCGGCGGGCGCGGCGATGCCGGGTCTCACCGGGATCGCGCTGGCGATGAGCGTCGGCGCCGTCGTCACGCTGCCCGCCGCCTTCGCGGTGGTCGGCACCGCGCTGCTCGACCCCGCGATCCTCGCGCTGGGCCTCGCGGTCGCGGTGCTGTCCTCGGCGATCCCGTACGGCATCGAGATCACGGCGCTCCGCCACATGAGGGCCGAGACCTTCGGCGTGCTCATGGCGCTCGCCCCCGCGCTCGCGGCCGTCACCGGCCTGGTGCTGCTCGGCCAGGCGCTCACCGTGAGCGTCGCGGCGGGGATCGTCCTGGTCACGGTCGCGGGGGTCGGCGCGGTGCGCACGGCCCCGACCCCGGCGCGCGTCGAGGGCCCGGACGATGCGCCCATGCCGCCGTCGCCCGCCTGACGCGGGAGACCGGGTTCAGGCGCGCTCCTCCCACCACCGCAGCACGCGGAGCGCCCGCAGGGTGTTCCACCGCGACGGCCGGCCGTCGCCGTCCTCCATGACGAACGGCACCCTGCCGCGGTGCGTGTTCTCGAGCGGCCACGTGCCCACCGCGGACCGTCGTGCGCGCAGCATGTCGATCGCCTCGCCGGCGCGCTCGTCGGGCTCCGCCCCGGACTCGCGCAGGTGCTCGAGCGCGCGCAGCACGTCGTAGTGCCAGTAGGTGGGGAACGAGAAGCGCTGATAGGCGGGATCGACCACCGCTCCGGTCGAGCGGCGCCGCATGAGGCGGCGGTCCAGCAGGTACTCCTGGCCGTCGAGGAAGGCCTCGCCCGCCTCGGGCGCGAGCGCGCCGTGGGTGCGACGATGCGCGACGAGCGACTCGAGCGCGCCGATCGTCGAGTGGAAGCTCGACTTCGACGACCGCCACGGCGGGTCGCAGTTCCAGCCGCCGTCGGAGCGCCGGTCCTTGACGAGCCGCGCGACCGGGGCCGCCATGTCCTTGCCGAAGTACGCGCCGATGGTGATCGCGGTCGACAGCGAGCAGGCCTCGCTCTCGCCCTCGAGGAACGGCTGGTCGCCGTCCTCCCAGCGCACCGAGGCGAACGCCCGCTCGGCGGCCTCGCGGACCGCGTGCGCGTCCGGGTCCACGCCGAGGTGCGTGAGGAGGAGCAGCACGTGCGCGGTCGAGGTCCACGGCTGCCCGTCGTCCACGTCCCGCTTCCCGGAGGGCCACCACGCGCCGTGGTCCCAGCTGCCGTCGTCGAGCTGCATGCCGAGCAGGCGGGCACCCCAGCCCTCGCGGGCCACCCGGGCGCGCTCGTCGACGACCTCGATCGGGTCCGCGTCGAGGAGGTCGCGCATCGTCTGCCAGCGGATCGCGGGGTCCCCGGCCATGAGCCAGTCGGCGACGCTCACGCGGTCACCTCCTCGGGGTCGCGGGGTGCGGGCAGGCCGCGCACCGCGCGGTCGCCGGCCGCGTTGGAGGCCGATGTGAGGATCCGCTCGAGCGGCCCCTGGCCCAGGCCGCCGCGCCGCCATGCCCAGGCGGTCGCGAGCAGCACGGCCTCCAGGACGAGCAGCGCGACGTTCGACGGCTCGAAGACCATCTCGGGGCCGACGATCCAGATGATCAGCACCTGCAGCACGTACGCGGACAGCGCCATCGAGCCGACCGCCTCCACCGGGCTCAGCAGGGTGCGCGCGCGCGGCGCGATCCAGCACGACGCGCCGATCACGGCCATCGCGACGCCCGCGTTGTGCGTCATCTCGACTGGCGTGTACGAATGCGCGACCAGCCCGGTCACGGGTCCGTCGCCGGCGACGATGCGCACCAGCGCCGCCCCGGAGGCCGCCATCACGCCCAGCCCCACCAGCAGCGCCTGCGTGCGCGCGGCGCGCAGGGCGAGGCGCCCGATCACGATGCCCAGCAGCACGTAGCCGATCCATGCGAGCGCGGGGTAGTGGAGGCTCCACAGCCGCCCGACGATGGGCGCCGCCTCCCACCAGCCCTCCGGGCGCACGGCCTCGACGACCACGCGTCCGAAGGCGAACGCCAGGCCGGCGGCGCCCACCAGCGCCCACGACGGCAGCCGCAGCAGCGGGAGCGCGAGCAGCATCATGAGGCCGAGGTTCACGAGGATGATGTCGACCCCGGTGTGCATCTCCGCGAGCACGAGGCCGATGAGCACGAGGAGCCCGGCCCGCGTCGCGACCCGGGCGCGCGTGAAGCGGAGCGCCCGTGCATCGTCCCTTCCGCCCGCGTGCGCGAGCATGAGCGAGATCGTCACGCCCGCGAGCACGGCGAACAGCGCGGACGGGCGTCCGTGCGACGCGACCAGCCACGGCCACGGCTCGCCGTCGCCGCGCGAGCCGTCCGCGCCCACATGCGCCGCGACCATCCCCAGCACCGCGAGGCCGCGCGCGACGTCCAGCCCGACGATGCGCCCCGCGCTCACGCGGGCACCCCGGCCCGGTCGAGCAGCTCCTGCGCCCACCGGTAGTGGCCGCCCAGGCACTCGTGCGCGACCGAGCCGAGCCGGTCGCCGCCGAGCCACGGGAACGCCTCGGGTGAGGCGAGCGCCGCATCGTCCATCGCGCCGACGAGCGCGGCGGCGCGCGCGTGCGAGGCGACCGTGGCGGCCCGCGCCTCGTCGTACGACAGGTGACGATGCGCGGCCTCGAGGGCGTCGTTGAGGTCGCCGAGCGTCGCCCAGGTGTACCCGTCGGCCGGGTAGGCGGAGGTGCGGCCGGCGGCGTCGTCCGCGAGCCAGCCCTCGAGCAGCAGGTGCCATGCGTGGAGGTGCGTGAGCACGTCGGCGACGCGTCGGCCCTCGTACGCCTCGGTGAGGTCGGCGTCGGGATGCGCGTCCGTCCGCGCGAGCAGCCGGGCGAGGCCCTCGTCCGCGCTCGCGACGATGCGGTCCGCTGCCTCTCCCATGCGGCCCATCGTAGGCACGGGCCGCGGCGCTCTCCCGGCATCGGGCGGGGTGCACGCGAGCGACTAGGCTGGAGCCCATGCGTATCGCCCGTTTCACCACCGGAGCCGAGCCCCAGTACGCGATCGTCGATGGAGAGCCGGGCGCCGAGGAGCTCGTCGTCCTCACCGGCGACCCGATGTACACGCCGGGCACCGTCACCGGCGAGCGGATCAAGCTCACCGACGACGTCCGGCTGCTCGCACCCGTCATCCCGCGCTCGAAGATCGTGTGCCTCGGCAAGAACTACGTCGAGCACGCCAAGGAGATGGGCGGCGACGTCCCCGACATGCCGCTGCTGTTCCTCAAGCCCAACACCGCGGTGGTGGGCCCGGACGACCCGGTGGTGCTGCCGCACTACGCCGAGGACGTCCAGCTCGAGGCGGAGCTCGCGATCGTGATCTCGCGCGTGTGCAAGGACGTCAGCCCCGAGAACGCCGAGCAGTACATCTACGGCTTCACGTGCGCCAACGACGTCACCGCGCGCGACGTCCAGCGCCAGGAGAGCCAGTGGTTCCGCGGCAAGGCATTCGACACGTCGCTGCCGCTGGGGCCGTGGATCGAGACCGAGCTCGCGCACGACGACGTCCACGTCATCGGCCGCATCAACGGCGAGGAGGTCCAGAAGGGCCACACCGCCGACATGGTGACCGACGTCGCCACCGTCGTGTCGCTGGTGTCCGAGGTCACCACGCTGCTGCCCGGCGACGTCATCCTCACCGGCACCCCGGCGGGCGTCACCACCATCAACCACGGCGACGTGGTCGAGGTCGAGATCGAGGATCTCGGCGTGCTGCGCAACCCCGTCATCCGCCGCCCGTAACGGGCCCACCCGGCCCACCCCCCGCATCGTGCGCCCCACCCGGGCGCGAAGAAGGAAGAGCACATGAGCAAGGTCCGCGTCCGCTTCTGCCCGTCCCCGACCGGCCTGCCCCACGTGGGCATGGTCCGCACGGCGCTGTTCAACTGGGCCTACGCCCGCCACACCGGCGGCGACATGGTCTTCCGCATCGAGGACACGGACGCCGAGCGCGACTCGCAGGAGAGCTACGAGATGCTCCTCGACGCGATGAGCTGGCTGGGCATCGACTACGACGAGGGCCCCGGCATCGGCGGCCCCTACGGCCCCTACCGCCAGTCCGAGCGTCACGACCTCCACGCCGACGTGGTCCGCCGGCTCGTGGAGGGCGGCTACGCGTACGAGTCCTTCTCCAGCCCCGAGGAGATCGAGGCGCGCCACAAGGCCGCCGGCCGCGACCCCAAGCTCGGCTACGACGGCTTCGACCGCGACCTCACCGACGAGCAGAAGGCGGCGTTCCGCGCCGAGGGCCGCGAGCCGGTGCTCCGCATGCGCATGCCCGACGAGGACATCGTGGTCGAGGACCTCATCCGCGGCACCGTCACGTTCCCCGCGGGCACCGTGCCGGACTACGTCATCGTGCGCGCCAACGGCATCCCGCTGTACACGCTGGTCAACCCGGTCGACGACGCGCTCATGAAGATCACGCACGTGCTGCGCGGCGAGGACCTGCTGTCCTCGACGCCGCGCCAGATCGTGCTGTGGCGCGCGATGGTCGAGCTCGGCATCGCGGATGCCGTCCCGGCGTACGCGCACATGCCGATGGTGCTCGGCGAGGGCACCAAGAAGCTCTCCAAGCGCGACCCCGAGTCCAACCTCTTCCACCACCGCGACCGCGGCTTCCTGCCCGAGGGCCTGCTCAACTACCTCGCGCTGCTGGGGTGGAGCATCGGACCCGACCGCGACGTGTTCACGCCCGCCGAGCTCGTCGAGGCCTTCGACATCGCGGACTGCACGCCCAACCCGGCCCGCTTCGACCTCAAGAAGGCCGAGGCGATCAACGCCGAGCACATGCGCATGCTGCCCCCGGGCGAGTTCGCCAAGCGCGTGGTGCCCTACCTCCACGACGCCGGCCTGCTGTCGACCGCGGAGATCCAGGAGCTCACCCCGCACGAGGAGCAGACCCTCGCCGAGGCGATCCCGCTGGTCCAGACCCGCATGACGCTGCTGGGCGAGGCGCCGGGCATGCTCGGCTTCCTGTTCCTCGGGGATGACGAGATCGTGGTCGAGGACGCCGCGCGCGCCAAGCTGCCGGAGAACGCCGCCGAGATCCTCGACGCGTCGATCGCGGTGCTCGAGGGGCTCGAGGACTTCTCGCCCGAGGCGCAGCAGGACGCGCTGCGCGCGACGCTGGTCGACGAGATGGGCATCAAGCCGCGCTTCGCGTTCGGCCCGCTGCGCGTCGCGGTCACCGGCCGCCTCGTGTCGCCGCCGCTGTTCGAGTCCATGGAGATCCTGGGCAAGGACCACGCGCTGACCCGCCTGCGCAGCCTGCGCGCGTCGCTCTGAGGCCGCGCGCGTGATCCGGGGGGTCCTGTTCGACGTCGACGACACGCTCGTCGACACCCGCGGGGCCTTCCGGCACGCGCTCGCCTCCGTCGCGGTCGACTACCTCGGCGACGTCGACCACGACGAGCTGGTGCGGGTGTGGCGCGAGGACGCCAACGGCTGGTACCGCGCCCACACCCGCGGCGAGATGACCCACCGCGAGCAGCGGCACCGGCGCGCCAACGACCTCCACGAGATCTTCGACGGGCCGTACCTCGACCCCGAGGCGTACGAGGTGTGGGACGCGTCGTTCGAGCGCTACTTCCGCGAGGGCTGGAAGGCGTACGCGGACGCCGCGCCCGCGCTCGACGCGCTCGACGCCGCGGGGATGCCGTACGGCGGCCTGTCCAACGCCGCCCACGGGTATCAGGAGATCAAGCTCGCGGCCTGCGGGCTGGCGCGCATGCCGATGCTCGTCGGCGTCGACGCCCTGGGTGTCGGCAAGCCCGATCCGCGCGTGTACGCGCTCGCGTGCGAGCGCCTGGGCCTCGACCCGGCCGAGGTGGCGTACGTGGGGGACGAGTTCGACGTCGACCCGTGGGGCGCGGTCCAGGCCGGGCTGGGGCTCGGCGTGTGGATCGAGCGGCCGGGCGCGCACTCGCGCGACGTCGACGGGCTGTGCGGCGACGGCGTGCCCCGCGACGGCCTCGTGCGCATCGGCTCCCTCGCGGACCTGCCGGCGGTGCTGGGGCTGTAGCCGGGGCGGCGGCGTACCGTGAGCCCATGGTGAGGCTCGTCGCGGTTCTCGTGGCCGCATCGTCCCTGCTTGCGGCGTGCGCGGACGCGACGGTGGACGATGCGACGGGCGGCTACCTCGCGACCCAGGAGGAGGTCGGTGCGATCGCGGGCGCGCGCCTCGAGCTGACCGGCACCGTGCGGGTGCTCGCGAACGGCTGCCTCATGCTCGAGCGCGACAACGGCAAGCAGCCCTGGATCGTGTGGCCGCCGGGCGCGGTCCCCGGGCCGGCGGGCGGCGCGACGCTGGGCTCCGAGGACTACATGGCGGGGGACCGCGTCAAGGCGACGGGCACCGTCGCGGTGCTCGCGGACCTGCCGGGCGGCAACCGAACCGACAGCTACTACGGGACGCTGGGCCACTACTGCGACGGCGACTCGGCCGGCGTGGTGGTGCTCGACTCGATCCGACACGCGGCCGGATGAGGCGATTTGGGTTCCGCGCCGATGTCGGGTAAAGTGACTCTCCGTTCCGCTGGAACGCAGTGGGCTATGGTGTAACTGGCAGCACGACGGTTTCTGGTTCCGTTAGTTGAGGTTCGAATCCTTGTAGCCCAGCTCTTCGAAGAAAGGGCCCGCCTGATGGCGGGCCCTTTCTCGTCGTCCGGGGCGTGCTCACCACACGGAGTCGCCGCGGATCACCACGTCCGAGCCGCCGTCGACGAACACCACCTGGCCGCACAGGTGCGAGTTCTCGTCGCTCGTCAGCCACGCGAGCAGCCGTGCCACCACGACCGGCTCCGCGACCCCGTTGAGCGGCATCGGCACCATCTGGAGCAGCTGCTCCTCGGCCTCCTTGGTCGCGATCATGTCCGCGGTCATCGGCGTGCGGATCACACCCGGCGCGACGGCGTTGAGGGGGATCGACGCGCCCGCCCAGTGCTCGGTCGCCGCGTGCCGGCGGACCCACCGCGCGAACGCGATCTTGGTCGAGGCGTAGATCTGCTGGCCGGTCTGCTCGTCGGCCGCGAGCACCTCGGCGCGGGCCAGCGCGCGCGGCTCGTCGCCCGCGAGCATCGCCTCGACAAGGTCGGCGTCGCCCGGCATGAGGCTCGCCATGGAGCTCACGCCGGCCGCCCGCGGGGCGGGGGAGCCCAGCAGCAGCGGCCGCAGGTTCTCGAGCGTCGCGACCATCCCGAAGAAGTTGACGGCGACCGTCGCGGGGATCGGATGCGCGAGGCCCGCGATCGCGAGCACCGCGTCGATGCCGTCCGGCGCCTTCGCGCGCACGGCGTCGGCGAGGCCGGCGCGGCCCTCCGCGGTGGTGAGGTCGGCCTCGACGTCCGCATCGTGCAGATCGATCCCGACGACCGTGTGGCCCTGGCCGGCGAGCAGTTCGGCCGTGGCCCTGCCGATGCCTGACGCGGCACCCGTGACGACATACGTGCGCGCCATCGCGCACCTCCTCGGCGAAGGGGGACTGCTTTCACGCTAGCCCCGCCCGCCGTGCGGCGCGCGACGGGGCCCGGGCGGCTCGTGCCCCCGGGCCCCGCGCATCGTCCTAGCCGACGGTGAGCGTCACCCGCTCGCCGTCCCAGCCGGCCGTCACCGCGTCGCCCTCGCGGACCCGCCCGTCGACGATCTCCTTGGCGAGCTCGTTGAGGAGCCGCGTCTGGATGAGCCGCTTGAGCGGCCGCGCGCCGAACGCCGGGTCGAAGCCGTCCTTCGCGAGGGAGGCCCGCAGCGCATCGTCCACCGTGAGCACGATGTCCTTCGACGCCTCGAGCCGCGCGATGTTCTTCGCGAGCTCGGTCCCGACGATGCCCTCCATCGCGGCGGGATCGATGCGGTCGAAGACCACCACGTCGTCCAGGCGGTTGAGGAACTCGGGCCGGAACGCGCGTCGCAGGACCTCGAGCAGCGACGCCTCGAGCGCCGCCCGGTCCTCGCCGTCCCACGCCAGCACGATGTCCGAGCCCAGGTTGGACGTCATCACGATGATCGTGTTGGTGAAGTTGACCGTGCGGCCGCGGCCGTCGGTGAGGCGTCCGTCGTCGAGCACCTGCAGCAGCACGTTCCACACGTCCGGGTGGGCCTTCTCGACCTCGTCGAACAGGACGATGCTGTACGGGCGCCGGCGCACGGCCTCCGTGAGCTGGCCGCCCTGGTCGTAGCCCACGTAGCCCGGGGGAGCGCCGATGAGGCGGCTGACCGCGTGGGACTCCATGTACTCGGACATGTCGATGCGGATCATCGCGCGCTCGTCGTCGAACAGCTGCTCGGCGAGGGCGCGGGCCAGCTCGGTCTTGCCCACGCCCGTGGGGCCGAGGAACAGGAACGAGCCGATGGGCCGGTTGGCGTCCGAGATGCCCGCACGGGCGCGACGGATCGCGTCGGCGACGGACTCGATGGCCCGGTGCTGGCCGATCACGCGCTCGTGCAGGCGGTCCTCGAGGTGGGACAGCTTGCCCGACTCGTCGGTGAGCAGCTTCTCGACCGGCACCCCCGTCCACCGTGCGACCACCGCGGCGATGTCCTCGCCCGTGACCTCCTCGCGGAGCATGCGCTCGTCGGCGGGGATGGCGTCGAGCTCGGCGCGCGCGGCCGCGATCTCCTTCTCAGCGGCAGGCATCTCGCCGTAGCGGATGCGGCCGGCCCGCTCGAGCTCGCCGTAGCGCTCGGCGCGCTCGAGGTCGCCGCGCAGCGACTCGAGGCGCTCGGTCGCAGTCGAGACGCGCACGATGAGGTCCTTCTCGCGCGCCCACCGCATGTTGAGGCGGTCCGACTCCTCGCGCAGGCGGGCGATGTCGGCGTCGATCTCCTCGCGGCGCTGCTTGGCGTGCTCGGACTTGTCCTTGGCCACCTGGGTGCGCTCGATCTCGAGCTGCATGATGCGCCGACGCGCGCGGTCGAGCTCGATCGGCATCGAGTCGAGCTGCATCTTCAGCGCGGACGTGGCCTCGTCGATGAGGTCGACGGCCTTGTCCGGCAGGAAGCGCTCGGTGATGTACCGGTCGGACAGGCGCGCGGACTGCACGATCGCCTCGTCCGTGATCTTCACGCCGTGGTGGACCTCGTACTTCTCCTGCAGGCCGCGCAGGATCGCGACGGTGTCCTCGATGCTGGGCTCGCCCACGTAGACCGGCTGGAAGCGGCGCTCGAGGGCGCTGTCCGTCTCGACGTGCTCGCGGTACTCGTTGAGCGTGGTCGCGCCGATCATGCGCAGCTTGCCGCGCGCGAGCATCGGCTTGAGGATGTTGCCCGCGTCGACGGAGCCCTCCGCGCGGCCCGCGCCCACGATGGTGTGGAGCTCGTCGACGAAGAGGATGATCCGGCCCTCGGACTCCTCGACCTCCTTGAGGACCGCCTTGAGGCGCTCCTCGAACTGGCCGCGGAAGGCGGCGCCCGCGACGATCGAGCTCATCGCGATCTCGATGACGCGGCGGTCCTTGAGGGACGAGGGGACGTCCCCGGCGACGATGCGCTGGGCGAGGCCCTCGACGATCGCGGTCTTGCCGACGCCGGGCTCGCCGATGAGGACGGCGTTGTTCTTGGTGCGGCGCGTGAGCACCTGCATGACGCGACGGATCTCCTCGTCGCGTCCGATGACGGGGTCGAGCGCCCCCTGCTCGGCCAGGGCGGTGAAGTCCTGCCCGAACTGCTCCAGGGCGCTCTGCTGCTCCTCCGAGCCGGGAGCCATGGGCTGAGCGGTCATGCGAACCTCCTGCAATGATGGTGTGCGGCTCATGACTTGAGTCGCCTTCGCTCAACTTTACATAATGCTTCGCGGTGCGGCAAGGGGTGGGTGGGACGATGCGGGGGAGGGGGGCGGGGCAGCGGTGCGGGTGCCCC
>NZ_BBLX01000016.1 GCF_000971155.1 Demequina maris
TTATCAATTCTCCGTGTCAAATCGGCCTCGCGGGCCTGACTTTCCATCAGAGAAACGAACAAGAGCTCGTCATCGATCCTTCGAGTGGTGCGGGACATGACTGTCCGCCGCTTCCATCGGATCGTGTCCCCGGGGCGTCTCCTGCAGGTCCTTGTTCAGTCCCTGCCTGGCGCGTTCCTCGTCGGCGACAGGTGAAAACATTACGCACCCGGAACCCGACCGTCAAATCACCGGGATCTCGGGCGTGTCGCACGCATCGGCCCTGCTAAAGCCTCCAGCACGACCAGATGCCGGCTCCGCGGCCGGCGCATCGTGCGGAAAGAAAGTTCGCGGCGTTCGGAGGCCGGTGCGGGCGCCCGCCTCCTCTAGACCGTGCCCCGCTCGACGATCTCGGTCGGCAGGGTCACCCGGCCGGCGGCCTTGCCCTCGATCTCGTCGAGCAGCAGGCGCACCATCTCCTCGCTCACCCGGTCGAAGGGCTGGCGCACCGTGGTGAGCTGCGGCTCCGTCTCCGTTGCCACCGGCGCATCGTCGAAGCCCGCGACCGCCACGTCCTCGGGTACCGAGATGCCGGCGGCCGCGAGCACATCCATCGCTCCCGCGGCCATGAGGTCGTTCGCGCAGAAGACGGCGTCGAACGCGACCTCGCGCGCGAGCAGCTCCCGCATCGCCCGCCGCCCCGACTCCCGGCCGTAGTCCCCGTACGCCACGAGCTCGTCGGAGTACGCATCGCCGAGCACGTCGCGGAACGCCTTGAGCCTGCCCGTGCCTCCCGAGGTGTCCTGCGGGCCCGCGAGGTGCACGATGCGGGTCCTCCCCCGGGCGCGCAGGTGCTCGACCATCGCGCGGGCGCCGCCCTCGTCGTCGGCGGTGGCGTAGCCGACCCGGTCCTCGAAGCCCAGCGGCACCCCGGCGGAGATCACCGGCAGCCGCGCCTCGAGCAGGGTCGCGAGGAACTCCTGGCTCCCGCTGTGCGACGACACCACCAGCGCCCCGTCGACGTGGCCGCCGGTCAGGTACTCGGTGGCCCGGCCCCGCTCCTCGAGCGTGTCCGCCATGATCAGCACGAGCGTCATGCCGTGCCCCGCGAGCGCATCCGCGCACGAGCGCAGGATCTTGAGGAAGTTGGGGTCCGCGAAGAAGCGCTCGTAGGACTCGGTCAGCAGGAAGCCGATCGACCCCGTGCGGCTGGTGGCCAGCGACCGGGCGTGCGGGTTGATGCGGTAGCCGGTCGCGTTGATGGCGCGGTCGACCTGCGCCCTGGACGCCTCGGACACCCAGTGGCCGCCGTTGAGGACGCGGGACACGGTGCCGCGCGACACCCCGGCCTCGCGGGCCACATCGTCGATGGTGGGCCGGCGTCCTCGGGGCTTCGTCACTGGCAGCTCTCCTCTATACGTCTATGAGTATGGACTAGGACCGCTCTCAGCGCGGACCGGCGCGCGACGCGCGTGTCGGGCGCGCATCGTCCGCACGCGAAAGGGGCCCCGGCGAACCGGGGCCCCTCGTGCGACGCGGGGATCAGCGAGCGCCCGCGCGGCGCTTGTTGTAGACGTCGAACGCGACCGCCAGCAGCAGCACGAGGCCCTTGACCACCGACTGCACGGACTGGTCGACGCCCATGAGCTGCATGCCGTTCGACATCACCGCCATGATCAGACCACCGACGATGGCGCCGGTGACGCGACCCACACCACCGGTGACGGCGGCGCCACCGATGAAGCACGCGGCGATCGCGTCGAGCTCGAACATGTTTCCGGCGGCCGGCTGGGCGCCGTTCGAGCGGGACGAGTACACGATGCCCGCCACCGAGGCGAGGATGCCCATGTTGAGCATGACGCCGAAGTTGACCCAACGGACCTTGACGCCGGACAGCATCGCCGCCGCGAGGTTGCCGCCGACCGCGTAGACGTGGCGACCGAAGACGGTGCGCTGCGTCACGAGCGAGTAGGCGATGACCAGGATGGCGAGGATGATGAGGACGTTCGGGAGGCCGCGCGCGTTGGCGAGCTGCCAGGCGAACCACATCACGACGGCCGCGACCACGACGAGCTTGACGATGAAGAGCGGGAACGCCTCGACCGGCTGCTCGTAGGCGATGCGCGAGCTGCGCGTGCGCCAGGCGGAGAAGAAGTAGGCGGCCACGGCGACGGCGAAGACCACCAGGGTGAAGACGTCGTATCCGTTACCGCCCAGCAACCCGTTCTGGAAGCCGCTCGCGATCTTCTGGTACTGCGGCGGGAACGGCGACAGCGAGATGTTGCCGAGCACCAGCAGCGTGAGGCCGCGGAACAGGAGCATGCCCGCGAGCGTCGTGATGAACGCGGGGATGCCCACGAAGGCGACCCAGAAGCCCTGCCATGCGCCGATCAGCACACCGGTGCCGAGCGCGGCGAGCACGCCCACCCACCACGGCATGTCGTGCTTGATCACGAGCACCGCGGAGATGGCGCCTGTCACGGCGACGACCGATCCGACCGACAGGTCGATGTGACCGGCGATGATGACCATCACCATGCCGATGGCGAGGATCAGGATGTAGGAGTACTGCAGCACCAGGTTGGTGACGTTCTGCGGGCTGAGCGACGTCCCTCCCGTGAGGAAGAAGAACAGCGCCACGATCGCGACGAACGCGATGTAGATGCCGCTCGTGCGCATGTTCCGGGTGAGCAGCTCCCGAATGTTTGCGGTGCCGGTCATGCCCGGACCTCCTTGTCCTTGGTTGCCTTCTCCTGAGTCATCAGGGCCATGAGACCCTCCTGCGTGGCCTCGGCGACCGGCACCTCGCCGGTGACCACGCCGAACGCGAGGGTGTAGATGCGGTCGCACGTGCCGAGCAGCTCAGGGAGCTCGGACGAGATGATGATGACCGCCTTGCCCGCCGCGACGAGCCGGTTGACGATCGTGTAGATCTCGTACTTCGCGCCCACGTCGATGCCGCGGGTCGGCTCGTCGAGGATCATCACCTCGGCGTCCGAGTAGATCCACTTCGACAGCACCACCTTCTGCTGGTTGCCGCCGGAGAGGTTGCCCACGGTCTGCATGACCGAGGGCGTCTTGATGTTCATCGAGCCGCGGTACTCCTCCGCGACCTTGATCTCACGGTTGCCGTCGACCCAGCCGCGCTTGGCCAGCTTGAACAGCGCCGCCGACGAGATGTTGCGGCGGACGTCGTCGATGAGGTTGAGGCCGTAGCGCTTGCGGTCCTCCGTGGCGTACGCGAGGCCGTTCTTGATCGCCTCGGACACGTCGCGGGCGTGGATCTCCTCGCCGTGCATGTACATGCGGCCCGAGATGTCGCGGCCGTAGGACCGGCCGAAGAGGCTCATCGCCAGCTCGGTACGGCCCGCGCCCATGACGCCGGCGATGCCGACGACCTCGCCCTTGCGGACGTTGAACGAGGCGTTGTCGACCACGATGCGGCCCGGCTGGGTCGGGTGGTAGACGGTCCAGTCCTCGACGCGGAAGAGCTCCTCGCCGACGACGTGCTCGCGCTTCGGGTAGCGGTTGGTGAGGTCGCGGCCGACCATGCCGCGGATGATGCGGTCCTGGATCCCGGCCTCGTTGACGACATCGATGGTCTCGATGGTGTGACCGTCACGGATGATCGTGGTGCGGTCGCAGATCTCCTGGATCTCGTTGAGCTTGTGGGAGATCATGATGGACGTGATCCCGCGCTCCTTCAGCATGCGCAGGAGTCCCAGCAGGTGCTCGGAGTCGTCGTCGTTCAGAGCCGAGGTCGGCTCGTCGAGGATCAGGAGCCGCACGTCCTTGGACAGCGCCTTCGCGATCTCGATCAGCTGCTGCTTGCCGACGCCGAGCTGGTTGACCGGGGTGGTGGGGTTCTCGTCGAGGCCCACCTGGTCGAGCAGCTTCATCGCGTCGTGGTTGGTCTGATTCCAGTCGATCATGCCGTTCTTCCCGCGGCGCTCGTTGCCGAGGAAGATGTTCTCCGCCACCGAGAGGTAGGGGATGAGCGCGAGCTCCTGGTGGATGATGACGATGCCCTTGTGCTCGGAGTCCGGGATCGAGTGGAACTGCTGCACCTCGTCGTCGAACACGATGTCGCCTTCGTACGTGCCGTACGGATAGACGCCCGAGAGGACCTTCATGAGCGTGGACTTGCCTGCGCCGTTCTCGCCGCAGATGCCGTGGATCTCGCCGTCGATCACGCTGAGCTCGACGTCCGAGAGCGCCTTGACGCCGGGGAAGGTCTTGGTGATCTTCCTCATCTCAAGGATGTGCTTCGGCATGTCTCACCTCCAAGGGTGTGAGAGGGGGTCGGAGGGGAGGGGCTGGCGGTGCCGGCCCCGAGGGGCCGGCACCGCCTGGTGACTTAGGCGACGCCCTTGTCGACCTGCTCCTGGGTCCAGTAACCGGAGTCGATCAGCAGCTCCTGGACGTTGTCCGCGTAGACGATGTCCGACTCGAGGAGGTACGACGGCACGACCTTCACGCCGTTGTCGTAGGTCTCGGTGTCGTTCGCCTCGGGCTCCTCACCGTTGAGGTAGGCGGTCGCCGCGACGACGGCCTGCTCGGCGAGCTTGCGGGTGTCCTTGAAGATCGTGGCGTACTGCACGCCGTCCACGATCAGCTTGACGGACTCGACCTCGGCGTCCTGACCGGTCACGACCGGGAAGCCGTCCGCGACGGTGCCGGAGTAGCCGTTGTTCTGGAGCGCCGTGATGATGCCGCGCGACAGGCCGTCGTAGGGCGACAGCACGCCGTTGACCTTCTCGTCGGTGCCGACGTAGTTGCCGGTGAGGAGGTCCTCCATGCGCTTCTGCGCGGTCTCCTGCTGCCAGCGCAGCGTCGCCGCCTGCTCGATGTCGGTCTGGCCCGACGGAACCACGAGCACGCCCGAGTCGATGTACGGCTGGAGCGTGTCGATCGCGCCCGCCCAGAAGAAGTGGGCGTTGTTGTCGTCGAGCGAGCCCGCGAAGAGCTCCACGTTGAACGGGCCCTCCTCGCCGGTCTCCGTCGTGCCGTCCGCCTCGAGGATGCCGAGGCCAACGAGCAGCGAGGTGGCCTGCTGCACGCCGACGTTGTAGTTGTCGAAGGTCACGTAGAAGTCGACGTTCTCCGAGTCGCGGATGAGGCGGTCGTACGAGATGACCGGGATGCCCGCGTCCGCGGCGGCCTGCAGCTGGCTCGACAGCGCGGTGCCATCGATGGCCGCGATGATGAGCGCCTTGACGCCGTTGGTGATCATGTTGTCGATCTGCTGCGACTGGGTCGGGATGTCGTCGGCCGCGTACTGCAGGTCGACGTCGAAGCCCTGCTCCTCAAGACCCGACTTCACAGCGTCACCGTCGGCGATCCAGCGGGACGAGGTCTGGGTGGGCATCGCCACACCGATGGTGCCGCCCTCCTCCATCATCGCGCCGTCGTCGCCCGAAGCCGAGCTGTCCGAGGTGCTGCCCGCGCCGCCGCCAGAGCAGGCCGCGAGGCTGAATGCGAGGGCCGCGCCGGCGCCGGCCGCCAGGAACTTCCTGAACTTCATATCTCCTCCTCGAGATACCGGCCCGCGCCATCGCGAGCCGTGCGACCCCAGTGTGTTTGCGTTCACACCCAGAGTCAAACCTTATTCGTCACGATGCGGTCACAAGGCGTCAACACCTTGAATTAAATATGTCTACCAGGGACTTCGCCCAATGACTGGGAGCGGTTCCAGTTTTCCGACATGCCGTGTCGTGATCCTCGCGAGCCCGACCCGGGACCTTGGACCCAGCACTCTCGCGGGCCACGAGAGGCCCCGACGACGGCCCGCGCGCACCCCTGCCGCCCCCTCGCGGGCACAGCCGGAGGCACCCCACGCGCCCCGGGACGACGGAAGGCCCCGGCCGAAGCCGGGGCCTTCCTGGGACGTGCACCGAAGGTCAGCGGCCGCCCATCGCGTAGTACGCGTTGTTCCAACGGATCTGCTGCTCGAAGCCCTCGTACGTGGTGTCCTCGTCGATGACGAGGAGCTCGATGCCCACCATCTTCGCGAAGTCCTTGATGACGTCCACGCCGATCTGGTTCGACATCGCCGTGTGGTGCGCGCCGCCGGTCTGCAGCCACGACGCGACCGCCGTGGTGAAGTCCGGGCGGGGCGTCCACACCGCGTGGCCGACCGGGAGGTTCGGCATCGGCTCGGGCAGGTCCACGTTGTCGACGACGTTGGCCACCAGGCGGAAGCGGTCGCGCATGTCGGACAGCGCCACCACCACGGCCTCGCCGGCGTCCGCGGTGAAGACCAGGCGGACCGGGTCCTCCTTGCCGCCGATGCCGAGCGGGTGGATCTCGAGGCGGGCCTTCTTCGACGAGAGCGCCGGGTTGACCTCGAGCATGTGCGCGCCGAGCGACAGCTCCTCGCCGGGCACCAGGTGGTAGGTGTAGTCCTCCATGAGCGACGAGCCGCCGGGCAGGCCGGCGCCCATCACCGCGCACAGGTGCACGAGGATCGCGGTCTTCCAGTCGCCCTCGGCGCCGAAGCCGTAGCCGTCGGCCATGAGGCGCTGG
Source organism: Demequina maris (assembly GCF_000971155.1). Lineage (GTDB taxonomy): Bacteria > Actinomycetota > Actinomycetes > Actinomycetales > Demequinaceae > Demequina > Demequina maris. Next base: position 6,505 of record NZ_BBLX01000016.1, read on the forward strand.
ACCGCGAGGCCCGGCAGCTGCTTGAGCCCGCCGAGGTCCTCGAAGGTGTCGGTGAAGGCCGAGAAGCCGCCCTCCTCGAGGAACGAGCGCAGCCCGACCTCGATGGCCGCAGCGTCGCGCAGCGACTGGTGGCGCTCGCCGCCGGGGAGCAGCTCCGGCACGACCTCGTACTCGGCGAGGTAGACCTCGATGAGCGCGTCGACCGCCGCATCGTCCACCGCGTCCACGCGCTCGACGAGCTCGTTGACGCCCCAGGTGTTGATCTGCGCGCCGAGCTTGATCTCGGCCTCGGTCTTGTCGCCCTCGGTGACCGCGACGAAGCGCATGTTGTCGCCGAAGCGCGCGACCTTGAGGTTCTTCGCGGCGGCGGCGCCGGCGGCGGCACGCGACCACACGCCGATGCGCTCGGACACGGCAGGCGTCGACGGGTGGCCGACGACCGTGGTGCGGGCGACGTTCATGCGCGACTCGATGTACGCGTACTCGCGGTCGCCGTGAGCGGCCTGGTTGAGGTTCATGAAGTCGAAGTCGATGCTCGCCCAGGGCAGCTCGCGGTTCGCCTGCGTGGCGAGGTGGAGCAGCGGCTTCTGGAGGGCGTTGAGGCCCGCGATCCACATCTTCGCCGGGGAGAAGGTGTGCATCCAGGTGATGACGCCGATGACCTTGGGGTCCGCGTTGGCGGCCATGATCGTCTCGAGGATCTCGTCGCGGTTCTTCACGACGGGCTTCCACACGACGGTCACGGGGATGTCACCGGACGCCTTGAGGGTCTCGACGACCTCGGTCGACTGGTCGGCGACCTGCTTGAGGACCTCGTCGCCGTAGAGGGTCTGCGATCCGGTGAGGAACCAGACCTCGTACTCGGCGAGGGTGGGAACGATGTTGGTCACTTACATGCCTCCCTGCGGCTTCTGGCCGTAGACGTTCTGGTAGCGGTCGAACAGCGCGTCGATCTTCTCCTGCGGGATGTCGACGAGCTCGCCCAGCTGGCGGGCGATGTGGGTGGTGCGGGCCACGTCCTCGCACATCACGGCGGCCTTGACGGCGTCGCGCGCGTCCTTGCCGATCGTGAAGGGGCCGTGGTTGGCCATGAGCACCGCGCGCGAGCGGTGGCCCTCGAGGGTCGCGACGATGCCGCGGCCGATCGAGTCGTCGCCGATGATCGCGAACGGGCCCACGGGGATCTCGCCGCCGAACTCGTCCGCCATGCCGGTGATGTGGCACGGGATCGGCTCGTTGCGGGCGGCCCACGCGGTCGCGTAGGTCGAGTGGGTGTGGACCACGCCGCCGACGTGCGGCATCGCGCGGTACACGTACGCGTGCGCCGCCGTGTCGGAGGACGGGCTGCGGTCCGAGCCGGGCGAGCCGGGGACGACGTTGCCGTCGAGGTCGCACAGGATCATGTTGTCCGGCGTGAGGTCGTCGTAGTCGACGCCCGACGGCTTGATGACGAAGTGCTGGGTGCCGGGCACGCGCTCCGACACGTTGCCGCCCGTCCAGACGACGAGGCCGTAGCGGGTGAGCTCGCCGTGGAGCTTCGCGACCCTCTCTCGACTCTTGCGGATCGCGCTGACCTGCTCAGCGGTGAAGCTTGTCACGAGTTGGACTCCTTAACCTCTCTGAGGCCGCCATGGCCTCGCCGGGACCCGCGCGGGATCACGCGCGCGCGGCGCGTCGTCCCAGCGGTGGTGGTGCGGGGCTCGCGCCCCTCGATGGGCCGGTCGGTGGCGGCCGCCCCTGACCTCGCGCCGCGCTCGGCGCCACTGGTCGGAGCGGTGCTCTGCTCAACCATCCTGGCCCCTTCGCGCAGCGTGTCGGTCGTTGGTTTTAACGTTAACATACCGCTCCGTCGCGGACGTCCGCGGGCCGTACGTCCCGCCCGCCGTGCCTCACGCTAGCCCAGCCTCGCGGCGGGCGCGCGGCGAGGAGCGGACCGGCCGCCGGGGTCGCGCGGCGGGACGATGCGGCGCCTCCGCCGGGCGTCCGCGCGGCGGTCAGGCGGGGGCGGGGCCCGTCGAGTCGCGCACCACGAGCCACGGCTCGACCGGCTCGAGCTCGCCCGGCTCGCGGCCGTTGATGACCTCCATGAGCGCGGTCACGGCGCGCAGGCCCACCTCGGTGAAGTCCTGGTGGACGGTGGTGAGGGCCGGGTGGGCGTAGCCCGACTCGGGCACGTCGTCGAAGCCGACGACCGAGACGTCCTCCGGCACCGTGAGGCCGCGCTCCTCGAGCGCGTGGATCGCACCCATCGCCATGGGGTCGTTCGCGCAGAACAGCGCGGTGACGCCCTCCTCGACCGCGAGGCCGGCGCGGTAGCCCGCATCGGCGCTCCAGTCGCCCTCGAGGATCGGCAGCCGCTCAAGCCCGCGCTCCTCGAGGAACGCGAGGAAGGTGTCGCGGCGCAGCTGCGCCTCGGTGAGGCCCGCGATGCCGGTGATGTGCTGGAACCGGCGGTGCCCGAGGTCGTAGAGGTGCTCGAGCGCGAGGCGCGTGCCGGCGACCTGGTCGACGGCCACGGAGCGCTCGGCGTGCGAGTTGCCGGTGAGCACGTACAGCACGGGGACGTCCGTGGTGGCCTCGACCGCGTTGAGCACGTCGGGGTGCTGCGCCATGACGACCAGGGCGTCCACCGAGCGCGCGAGCAGGAAGTCGAGCGCCTGCCCCATCGAGGACGGCTCCCACGACGCGGTCGTGATGAGCGGCTTGAACCCCACCCGCTTGGCGGCATGCTCGATCGCGTACAGCGTGCTGGTGGGGCCGAAGTGCGGCACCTCCGGCATGATCACGCCGATCACCTCGGAGCGCCCGGTCGCGAGCGCGCGGGCGGCCATGTTGCGGCGGTAGCCGAGGTCGCGGATCGCCTGCAGGACGCGCTCGCGCGTCTCCGGCCGGATCCCCGGGAAGTCGTTGAGCACGCGCGACACCGTCTGGTGGGACACGCCCGCCCGCGCCGCGACATCGTGCATGCTCGGGCCGCGGCCCGACTTGCTCAGCGAGGCTGGACGCTCGGGTGTCATGGCGGTCAGGTTAGCCCACGGCGTGCAGGGACGATGCGGGGAGGAGGTCCCGCGCGCGGCGGCCGGGTGCCGCGCGCCCGGCGGGGGCGCCCGGGGACCTCGGTCCCGTGGCACTCCCCCTCATGTTGACGATAACATCGGGGCGACGACAACAGGCCGGGCGCCCTCGTGGGCGCGCCGTCGCGCCTCGCAGAGCCCGCGGTCGCCATGGGAGCATGGGACCCGGACACCGCGACGACGCCCGCGCCGGACGCAGCACCCCTGGAGGAACCGTGATCGACATCCCCTCGCCCGAGTCCACCGCTCAGGCCTTCGAGGACCGCTACGGGCGCCGGCCCGACGGCGTGTGGTCCGCGCCGGGCCGGGTCAACCTCATCGGGGAGCACACCGACTACAACGACGGCCTGGTGTTCCCGTTCGCGGTCGAGCGCCGCACGTGGGCCGCGGTGGGCCGTCGCGACGACCGCATGCTCACCGTGCACTCGGGCGCGATGCCGGAGCCCGCGCAGGCCTCGCTCGACTCGCTCAGCCCCGACCTCTTCGAGGGCTGGAGCGCGTACGTCTTCGGCGTCGTGTGGGCGATGGAGCAGCGCGGGGTGGACCTCGCGGGCCGCACCGGCTTCGACATCATGCTGGCCTCGGACGTGCCGCTCGGAGCGGGCCTGTCCTCGAGCGCCGCGATCGAGTGCGCCGTGGCGATCGCCCTCAACGACGAGTGGGACCTGGGCCTCACCCGCCGCGAGCTCATCTACATCTGCCAGCTCGCGGAGAACGGCGCCGTGGGCGCGCCGACCGGCAACATGGACCAGACCGCGTCGCTCATGGGCGAGGCGGGGCACGGCGTCCTCATCGACGTGCGCGCCGAGACCGCCGACCCCGTCGCGCTGCACTTCGCCGACGAGGGCCTCGAGCTGCTCGTCATCGACACCCGCGTCCACCACGAGCACGCGACGGGCGGCTACGGCGCGCGCCGCAGGTCGTGCGAGGACGGCGCCGCGGCGATGGGCGTCGGCTCGCTGCGCGACCTCACCGAGGACGACCTGCCGCGCGCCTCCGAGACGCTCGACGACGAGACCTACCGACGCGTCAAGCACGTGGTCACCGAGAACGCGCGCGTCGCCCGCACCGCCGAGGTGGTCGCGCAGGACGGCCCGCGCGCGATCGGCGACCTGCTCGTCGCCTCCCACGCGTCCATGCGGGACGACTTCGAGATCTCCGTCCCCGAGCTCGACCTGGCCGTCGAGACCGCGCTCGCCAACGGCGCCGTCGGCGCCCGCATGACCGGCGGCGGCTTCGGCGGCGCCGCGATCGCGCTCATCGATGCCGACCGCGCCGCAGAGGTCGAGGACGCGATCGAGGCCGCCTTCGCCGAGGCCGGCCTGACCGCCCCCATCATCTTCGTGGTCAACCCGTCCGCGGGCGCGCACCGCGACATCTGACACCCACCCCGCCCAACCAAGGAGACCCATGACCTGGCTCGTCACCGGCGGCGCCGGCTACATCGGCGCCCACGTCGTCCGCGCGCTGCGCGAGGCCGGCATCGCCCCCATCGTCATCGACGACCTCTTCAGCGGCGTCGAGTCGTTCGTGCCGGAGGACGTGCCCTTCATCAAGGCGTCGATCCTCGACACCGACACCGTGGAGGCGGCGCTGCGCGAGCACGGCGTCACCGGCGTCATCCACTGCGCCGGCTACAAGTACGCCGGCGAGTCCGTGAAGTTCCCGCTGCTCAACTACAGCATCAACGTCGAGGGCACGCGCTCGCTGCTCGAGGCGATGCAGCGGGCCGGCGTCGCGCGCCTGGTGTTCTCGTCGTCGGCTGGCGTGTACGGCAACTCCGGCGTGGACGTCGTCACCGAGACCACCCCCACCACCCCCGAGTCGCCGTACGGCGAGTCCAAGCTCATCGGCGAGTGGCTGATCCGCGACCAGATCGTCGCGACCACGATGGCGGGCACCCCGCTGGCGGCCACGAGCCTGCGCTACTTCAACGTCGCCGGCTCGGGCTACGCCGACGTGTGGGACGCCTCGCCGCACAACCTCTTCCCCAAGGTGCTGTTCGCGATCCAGGCCGGCAAGGCGCCGCAGGTCAACGGCACCGACTACCCGACCCCGGACGGCACCTGCGTGCGCGACTACGTCCACGTGAGCGACCTCGCGGCCGCCCACGTCGTGGCGGCGCAGCGCCTCGAGGCGGGCGACACGCTCGAGCCCGTCTACAACCTCGGCTCGGGCGACGGCACCTCGGTGCGCGAGATCGTCGACGCCATGGTCGCCGCCACCGGCACCGACCAGGCGCCCGTCGAGGGCCCGCGCCGCCCCGGCGACCCCGCCAAGATCGTCGCCGACGGCACCCTCGCCACCCGCGACCTCGACTGGAAGATGCGGTACTCGGTCCAGGAGATGGTCGACAGCGCCTGGGCCTCGCACCCCAAGGGCTGACCCCCCTTCCGCCAGCCCGCACGGGATCCGCCGCGACACGGCGGCGACGAGGGACGATGCGCCGGTCCAGCCGGGCGCGTCCTCCCGGGATCCGTGCGGGCTGTCGGCGTGCGGGGCGGGGCGGGACCCTCGTGCCTGGCCCGGCCCGCGCATCGTCGCTAGATTCCCCAGCAGTCCTCACCGCCCCTCATCAAGGAGAACCATGAGCATCATGACCTGGACCGTCCACGGCGACGGTCGGTCCGTCAGCCCGGGCGAGGCCGTCGCCCCGCGCGAGCGCCTCAGCTGGCCCCGCACCGTCGGCATCGGCGCACAGCACGTGCTCGCGATGTTCGGCTCGACCTTCCTCGTGCCGGTCATCACCGGCTTCCCGCCCACGACGACGCTGTTCTTCTCGGCCGTCGGCACCGTCCTGTTCCTCATCATCACGGGCAACCGCCTGCCGTCCTACCTGGGCTCCAGCTTCGCGTTCCTCGCCCCGATCGCCGCGGCGCAGGCCTCGGGCGGCATGGGCGTCGCGCTCGGCGGCATCGTCATGACGGGTCTCCTGCTCGCGCTCGTGGGCCTCGTGGTGCACTTCGCCGGCACCCGCTGGATCGAGATCACCATGCCTCCCGTGGTGACGGGCTCGATCGTCATGCTCATCGGCCTCAACCTCGCGCCGGCGGCGTGGGGCATGGTGCAGGCGTCGGTCGGCACCGCGCTCGTGTCGGCTGCCTCGGTCGTGATCGTGACCGTCCTCTTCCGGGGCATCCTCGGCCGCCTGTCGATCCTCCTCGGCACCGTGGTCGGCGGCATCGTCGCGGCCTTCCGGGGCGAGTACGACCTCTCCGCCGTCGGCGACGCCGCCTGGTTCGGCCTCCCCGACTTCACGGCGCCCCAGTTCGACCTCAGCGTGCTCGCGCTGTTCGTCCCCGTGGTGCTCGTGCTCGTCGCGGAGAACATCGGCCACGTGAAGTCGGTCGCCGCGATGACCGGCGACGACCTCGACCCGGTCACCGGCCGCGCCCTCCTCGCGGACGGCCTCGCGACCACCGTCGCGGGCCTCGGCGGCGGCTCCGGCACCACGACGTACGCGGAGAACATCGGCGTGATGGCCGCCACCCGCGTCTACTCGACCGCGGCCTACTGGGTCGCCGCCGGCTTCGCCCTCCTGCTCAGCCTGTCGCCGAAGTTCGGCGCGCTCATCGCCGCGACCCCGCAGGGCGTGCTCGGCGGCCTCGCGACGGTGCTGTTCGGCATGATCGCGGTGCTCGGCGCGCGCATCTGGGCGCAGGGCAAGGTTGACTTCGGCAACCCGATCAACCTCATGCCCGCCGGTATCGCGCTGGTCGTGGGCGCCGCCAACTACACCTGGGTCGCCGGCGACATGACCTTCGAGGGCATCGCGCTCGGCACCGCCGCGGCGCTCGTGACGTACCACGTCATGGCCACCATCACCCGCTGGCGTCACGCCGACGAGGCCGTCGCCTCGCCCGCGTTCGTCGACGGCGACGAGGGCTGACCGACCCGACCGGACGATGCCCGGGCCGCCTCGGCAGGAGGCGACCCGGGCATCGTCGCGTCCGGGGCCCGCGCGCCGTCCCGGTCGTGCGGTCAGTCCCAGCCGAGCTCGTGCAGGCGCTCGTCCGAGATGCCGAAGTGATGGGCGATCTCGTGCACCACCGTGATGGCGACCTCGTCGCGGACGTCCTCGACGTCCTCGCACATCCGCAGCGTGGGGTTCATGTAGATGAGGATGCGGTCCGGGAGGGCGCCGCCCCACAGGTCGCCGCGCTCGGTGAGCGCGACGCCGTCGTAGAGGCCGAGGAGCTCCTTGTCGTCGCCCTCGGGCTCGTCCTCGACCAGGATCACGCAGTTGTCGATGAGGTCGAGGAGCTCGTCGGGGACCTCGTCGATCGCGTCCTCGACCGCCTTCTCGAAGTCCTCGCGGGTCATCTCCACCATGCCCCGATGCTCCCACGGCACCGGGCACGTCTTGCGCCTGCGCGCATCGTCGCTGGTACATCCTCGATTGGATTTTTCCCTCCATTACCCCTATAGTTTTCTAGGCCTCGACGCAAGGATTCCTAGCGTGGATGCGAGCCCTCATCGTCTAGCGGCCTAGGACGCCGCCCTTTCACGGCGGTAGCACGGGTTCGAATCCCGTTGGGGGTACGGAGTCGGGTCAGAGATGGTCTAAACTTCATACGTCTTGCTCGCGGGAACGCGAGAATCAAGGCCCTGTAGCGCAGTTGGTTAGCGCGCCGCCCTGTCACGGCGGAGGTCGCGGGTTCAAGTCCCGTCAGGGTCGCGGTACGCGAGCCCCTTCTCACGGAGGGGCTTTCGTCTCAAGTAGGGGGACGCCTCTGCGCCAAGGCTCTGTAGCTCAGTTGGTAGAGCGCACGACTGAAAATCGTGAGGTCACGGGATCGACGCCCGTCGGAGCCACCATCAAGCCCCCGGAGGATCGCCTCCGGGGGCTTTCTCGTTCCCGGACGGCCCTCCTCGCCGCTCCCCCGGGGCGGCCGCGCATCGTCCATCCGGGCGACGCCGCCGCTCACGGTTCCCCGATTCCTGGCCTCACCCATTTGCGGTGGGCTGCCGATACAGGATTGACTAGGGACTATCCCGCTTGGAGGTGCCAGATGTCCGACAACTTCGGCCGCTACTTCGTCAACGCGATCGTCGCCGGCCTGCTCGGTCGCATCACGGCGGTGATCAAGACCGAGTTCGAGCGCGCGAAGCAGGAGATCGCGTCCAAGCTCAAGGGCATCGGCGTCGGCGTCGGCCTGTTCGTCGGCGCCGGGATCTTCGGCTTCTTCGCGAGCGGCGTCCTCATCGCCGCCGCGGTGCTCGGCCTCGCGACCGTGTGGCCCGCGTGGCTCGCGGCGCTCACCGTGGGCGGCGCGCTGCTGCTCATCGTGATCATCCTGGTGCTGATCGGCAACGCGCTGATCAAGAAGAACAAGGACCTCACGCCGCACGAGTCGATCGACAACGTGAAGCAGGTCGTCGGCCTCAGCTAGGCCGCTTCCGGCTGACGGGCGATCGGTCGCTCCGCTCCGCCGTGTCCGGCGCCGCCCGCGCGGCTATGCGCGCTCGGGCGGCTATGCGCGCTCGGGAGCTCCGCCCGGCTCGCCCTCCAGCGTGGACGCCTCTCCCTCGGCGTCCGGAGCCGCCGCGGGCGCCGCGGCCGGGACGGCGCCGCGCGCGGCCTTGGGCCGTGGGGTCCGCTGCGCGAGCCACACGCCCACCAGCACGATGACGGCGCCCACGGGCTCGTACCACTGCAGCTCCTCGTGGAGCACCAGGATGCCGAGCACCGTCGCCACCACCGGGACCACGTAGGTCACGGACGCGGCCGTCGTGGCGCCCGCGAGCTTCACGACGCGCCAGAACATGACATAGGTGAAGCTCGTCCCCAGCACTCCCAGCGCGAGCAGCCCCCACAGCACCTCCGAGGACAGCGACAGCGCACCCGGGTCCGGCGCCGGGGCCGCCACCGCCAACGGCAGCAGGAGCACGGCGGAGATCGCGATCTGGACCGCCGACAGCGCCGTGGGGCCCTCGTGCACGCGCGTCAGCAGCATGCGCGACATCGTCGAGCCGATGCCGTAGAACGCGGTCGCGGCGAGCATGAGCGCGGCGCCGAGCAGGGGGATGCCGTGGACGTTCCAGGCGCCCAGCAGCACCGCGATGCCGGCCGTGCCCAGCAGCAGGCCGGCGACCTGTGCGCGACTCGCGCGCTCGTGCGGGATCAGCAGCGCGACGAACAGCGCGGTCCACAGCGGGGTGGTCGCGTTGAGGAGGCTCGCGAGGATCGACGTGATGTGCTGCTGCGCGAGCGGGATGAGCACGAACGGCACCGTCGACAGCCCGATCGCGACGACGCCGATGCGGAGCACGTCGCCGCGCGTGAGCCGTGGGCGGTGCCGCGTCACGAGAAGCATCCCCCACAGCACCACCGCGCCGATGAGGACGCGGCCGAATCCCACCTGCACCGGGTCGAGCCCGCGCAGCGCGAGCGAGATGAAGAGGAAGCTCGAGCCCCACGACGTGGCCGCGATGACGAAGGAGGGCACCCACGCCCGCGCTGGCGCCTGCGTCATCGGGTCACCCGCGCATCGTCCAGCGGTCGCTCGCCCTCGAGCGCCAGCATGGCGGCCTTCATCCCCTCGCCGCCGAAGCCGTAGCTGCCGAGCGCGCCGCCGCACTTCACAACGCGGTGGCAGGGCACGAACGGCGCGATGTTGTTGCGGGCGCACGCGGTGCCGGCGGCGCGCATGGCGCGCGGGCGGCCGGCCATGGTCGCGAGCTCCTGGTAGCTCACCGAGCTTCCCGAGGGCACGGTGCGGAGCTGCGCCCACAGCTCCTGGAAGAACGGCCCGCCGTCCTGCTCGGCGGGGACGTGCGTGATCGCGTCGCCGTCGCCGGCGAGCCAGGCGTCGACCGCATCGGCGACCACGGGCATGTCGCCGTCGACCAGGCCCCGCGCCTGCAGGCGCGACGGCAGCGCGGCGACGGTGTCGCGCATCGGCCGGAAACCGGAGGAGCGCACGACGCCGTCCTCGGGCGTCGCGAGCACCGTCAGGGTGCCGAAGGGCGTGTCGTAGGACGATGCGACGAGCGGGGCCTCTGCCATGGCAGAAGGCTACGTCCGAGCACCGACATCGGTGTCGCGGTGAGCGGACATGGCGGTGGTGCCGCAGTCCCGGCCGTTCCTCAAACGGGCCGTGACCGCGGCCGGTCGCCGCGTCCACCGTGCGTCGGGACGCCCTCGGGGGAGAGCGCTCTCCTCGTCAGCGAGGAGAAGAGGCCTAGCGGCCTTCCTGAGCGGCGGCGAGGAGCGCCTGCACCTCGGCCTCACGGAATCGACGGTGGCCGCCGAGCGTGCGGATCGAGCTCAGCTTGCCGACCTTCGCCCAGCGGGTGACGGTCTTGGGGTCGACGCGGAAGATCGCGGCGACCTCGGAAGGCGTGAGCAGCTTCTCGGGCTCCTGGACAGTGTCAGTCATCATGTTCTATCCCTCAGTCATCCGTCGGGGCGCCTCGGGGAGGCTGTGTGCGCTATGAGACGCCCGACGGTCACGATTATGACGGGCAAACGGCAAGTTTTCCCGATTATGCGATTTGTGTCACATTCGGCGTGTCGCGCTCAAGTCCGCCGAGGCGTGTGCCGGGGGCTTCGCGGGGCCGGATGGCGAGCCGGTGCGGGGCCGTCCCAGGGAGGTCGCAACGTACTGGACACGCGTTGTAAAGTAGGGCAGGAATGACGAGGCAGCGCCCGTTGACAGTGGCGCGCGAGACCGGGAGGGACGGCGGACATGGGGCGAGGCCGTCAGAAGGCTAAGGACGCGAAGATCGCACGTCAGCTCAAGTACACGAACCACGGGGGCGACCTCCGTGAGCTCGAGCGTGAGCTGACCAGCCGCGAGGGCAACGCGCCCGTTCCTGCTGCACCCGACGACTCGGACGACTACTACGACCGCTGGGCGGACGACGAGGACTGAGTCCTCGCGCCCCGGCGCTCTGCTTTCCCCTCCGCTTCGCGTCAGCCGCGCTCTCCGTAAGTCACACATCTGGCGACCCGTGACGCCGGGTCCGTACGGGACTTGCGACGAACCGGTCGCCAGCGGTGTGACTTGTGCACAGCCCCGCCGCAGCGACCTCCTGTCCACAGCCCGGCATCGGCGCCTTCTGACGACGCACTGATCGAGGCACCGTCGAGCCATGGACCTCGGAAGGCTCGTCGCCTCATTCGGTGGCACGGCGGAACGCTCGACGCTCACGGCTCTTGGGATCCCCGGCAGCGCGCTGACCGCGGCCGTGCGGACAGGCGCCCTGATCCGCGTGAGGCGCGGCTGCTACTCGGTGCCCGGTGCAGAGGCCGTGCTCCAGGCCGAGATCGCATGGCGCGGTGCGGCCACATGTGTGACGGCTCTACGCCGGCTCGATCTCCCCGTCCCGCGCCCTGACGGGACCATCCATCTGACGCGACGCTTCCATCGGAGCGAGTCGGGCCGCAACCTCTCCTCGCCGGGTCACATCCGGTGGCATCTCCTGCCTTCCGAGCGCCTGGCTGGGTTGACGCCGGCCGGCGCGCTCGACGAGTCCGGCCGATGCCTCACCCGCGTCGATCAGCTGATCGCTCTCGATGCCGCGCTCGAGCGGCGGATCCTCACCCTCGACGACGTCAGGAGGTTCGTCACCACGCCTCGACGGACGCGCGAGTGGCTTCTCCGGACCGCTGACGCGCGGACGCAGTCGCCGCCCGAGACGCTTGCGCGAGTCGCGCTTCACGGAGCCAAGATCCCCTTCGAGTTCCAGGCCTCGCAGCCGGGCACCGGCCGCGTCGACTTCGTCATCGACGGTCTCTTCGTGGTGGAGGTCGACGGCAGGAGCTACCACTCCGGGGATGCGGCGTTCGAGCGTGACCGCGCCCGAGACCGGGCGACGCTGCTCTCGGGCTCCGTGACGATGCGCTACACCGCGTGGGACGTCATCAACCGGCCCGAGCTCATGGTCGCCGAGATCTGGACGCTGCTGCGCATGCGGAGGGGGCTGCGCGACGGCTGATGCCTTCGCAAGTCACACACCTGGCGCCAGGTGTACCGCGGATCGTGCGGCGACGCGCGCGTACCCGTCGTCAGATGTGTGACTTGCGGAAGTGCGCGGGGAACCCGGACTAGGCCCGGTACTGGCCCGACAGCACCACGGTGCCGCCGTCGACGCCCTTGGCGCCGCGGACCACGTCCGGGCCCATGGGCAGGCCCGTGTCCGCACCGACGGTGCCGAGCGTCCATGCCGGCACGCCCGCCGCCGCGGAGGCCGCGATCAGCGCGTCCGCCTCGGACGGATCCACCACGGCGACCATGCCGACGCCCATGTTGAGCGTCGACTCGAGGTCGTTCCACGGCACGGACCCGGCCGCCTGGACCACCGAGAACACCGCGGGCAGGTCCCACGCGTCGCGCGCGACGGACGCCGCCAGCCCCTTGGGCAGCACGCGCGCGAGGTTGGCCGCGAGGCCGCCGCCGGTCACGTGCGAGAAGGCGCGCAGGCCCTCGAAGGACTCCGCGAGCGAGACGCACAGCTGCGAGTAGATGCGGGTGGGCTCGAGCAGCTCCTCGCCGACCGTGCGGCCCAGCTCCGCCACCTCCGAGGAGAGCGACCAGCCCGCGTGCTCGACCACGCGGCGCACGAGCGAGTAGCCGTTCGAGTGCAGGCCCGACGACGCCATCGCGACCACGACGTCGCCCGAGCGGACGCGCTCCGGGCCCAGCAGCCGCGACGCCTCGACCACGCCGATCGCGGCGCCCGCGACGTCGTAGTCGTCCGGCTCCATGACACCCGGGTGCTCCGCGGTCTCGCCGCCGACGAGCGCGACGCCCGCCATCTCGCAGCCGATCGCGATGCCGCGCACGATGTCCGCGATGCGCTCCGGCACGACGCGGCCGCAGGCGATGTAGTCGGTCATGACCAGGGGCTTCGCGCCGCACACGACGATGTCGTCGACGACCATCGCGACCAGGTCCTGGCCGATCGTGTCGTGGACGTCCATCGCGCGCGCGATGACGATCTTGGTGCCCACGCCGTCCGTGGACGAGGCGAGCAGCGGCCGCTCGTAGGACTTCAGCGCCGACGCGTCGAACAGGCCCGCGAACGCGCCCACTCCCCCGAGCACCTCCGGTCCGTGGGTGCGCGCGACGGCCGACTTCATCAGCTCGACGGCCTTGTCGCCGGCCTCGGTGTCGACGCCGGCGGCGGCGTAGGTGATGCCTTCGGACGGGGCAGTGCTCACGAGGAGACCTCCACGGGCTGCGACACCAGCAGGTGCCGGGCGTTGACGGGCGGCTCGACCGGGTAGGTGCCGGTGAAGCAGGCGGTGCACAGGCGCGACTCGGCCTGCTCGGTCGCCTCGAGCATGCCCTCGAGCGAGATGTGGCCGAGGGAGTCCGCGTCGATCTGGCGGCGCACCTCGTCCATGGTGTGGCCCACGGCGGCGAGCTCGTCGCGCGTGGGGAAGTCGATGCCGTAGAAGCACGGCCACTGGACCGGCGGCGAGGAGATGCGGACGTGCACCTCGGCGGCGCCCGCCTCGCGCAGCATCGCGACGAGCGCGCGCTGCGTGTTGCCGCGCACGATCGAGTCATCGACGACGATGAGGCGCTTGCCCGCGATGACCTCGCGCAGCGGGTTGAGCTTGAGGCGGATGCCCAGCTGGCGCAGGGTCTGCGACGGCTGGATGAACGTGCGACCCACGTACGAGTTCTTCACCAGGCCCTGCGCGAACGGGATCCCCGACGCCTGCGCGTAGCCCACGGCGGCGGGCGTGCCGGACTCCGGCACCGGGATCACGAGGTCGGCCTCGACCGGGTGCTCCTTGGCGAGCGTGCGGCCCATCTCGAGGCGTGCGGCCTGCACCGAACGGCCCGCGATCGTGGTGTCGGGGCGTGCCAGGTAGACGTACTCGAAGATGCAGCCCTTGGGGTCGGCCTCGGCGAAGCGGCGCGTGCGCACGCCCGTCTCGTCGATGACGAGCAGCTCGCCCGGCTCCACCTCACGCTCGAGCGACGCGCCGACGATGTCGAGCGCGGCGGTCTCGGACGCGACCACCCAGCCGCCGCTCTTGAGCCGGCCGAGCACGAGCGGGCGGAAGCCCTGCGGGTCGCGCGCCGCGTACATGCGGTGCTCGTCCATCCACACGAACGAGAACGCGCCCTCGACCTGCGGGAGCAGGTCCATCGCGACGTCCTCGAGCGACTCGAAGCCCTCGGCACCGAGCAGCGCGGTGACGATCGCCGTGTCGGTGCACTTGCCGCCCTTGAGGTCGAGGCGCTTCGCCATGCCCTCGCGCGCGATCAGCAGGTCGAGCAGCTCCTGCACGTTGGTGAGGTTGCCGTTGTGGCCCAGCGCGATGGTGCCGTGCGCCGTCGGGCCGAGCGTCGGCTGGGCGTTCGCCCACACCGAGGCGCCGGTGGTCGAGTAGCGCGTGTGCCCCACGGCCATGTGCCCCTGGAGCGCCTCGAGCGCGCCCTCGTCGAACACCTGCGACACCAGGCCCATGTCCTTGAAGACCAGGATGTTGTCGCCGTTGGACGTCGCGATGCCGGCGGACTCCTGGCCGCGGTGCTGCAGCGCGTAGAGGCCGAAGTACGCGAGCTTCGCGACCTCCTCGCCGGGGCCGAAGACGCCGAACACGCCGCACTCGTCCTGCGGCGTGGTCTCGCCCGGCAGGAGGTCGTGGTTGAGGCGGCCGTCGCCGCCGCGGCGGGCGGTGAGGGGCGTGCCGTCGGGGCGTCGCTGGGTCATCGGCCGGGCTCCGTTCGGGGGGACGATGCGCGGTCGAGGCTCGTGGCCACCGCGCCGCCGACCACGGCGCCGAGCAGGCACAGCCCGAGCGCCAGGACGAGGAACACCAGGAAGCGTCCCACGCCGGTCGAGTTGGGAAGGAAGGTCGCGAGGATCGCGGCGACGAGGATGCCCGCACCCACGCCGGTGCCGATGAAGCTCCCGAACCGCGGCGACCGTCGGACGGTCGCGGGGATGGCCACGCTGGCGAGGTCCTCGGGCAGGGGCTCAGGGACGTCGGACGCGCTCTCGTGCGGGGGGAGGTCGCTCACGCAGCAATTCTAGGCGGTGCCCGTGCGGGCGCGGAACGGGCAGGAAGCGGGGCCGGAAGCCTGTCCGGCCCCCGGCCCCTCCCCGGTCCCCCCTCGTGCTCAACGGCTCCGGGTCACCCCTTCGTGGAGCCCGCGAGCAGACCGCGGACGAAGTACCTCTGCAACGAGAAGAACACGATGAGAGGCACGATGATCGAGACGAACGCCGCCGCTGTGAGCAGCTGCCAGTCGGACCCTCGGTCACCGGCGAACTCCGCGAGGCGCTGCGTGAGCGGCGCGGTCTTCACCGTGCCGCCGGAGAACACCAGCGCGACGAGCAGGTCGTTCCAGACCCACAGGAACTGGAAGATCGCGAGCGACGCGATCGCCGGCACGGACAGCGGCAGGACGATGCGCGTGAACGTCTGCGTGTGGCTCGAGCCGTCGACCTTCGCGGCCTCCATGACGTCCCTCGGGATCTCCGAGATGAAGTTGTGGAGGAGGAAGATCGCGAGCGGGAGCCCGAAGATCGTGTGCGCGACCCACACCGCGGCGAACGTGCCGGAGATGTCGATCCAGTCGTAGTTGAAGATCCGCAGCAGCGGGATCAGCGCCATCTGGAGCGGCACGATCTGCAGCGCGAACACCATCACGAACAGCCACGACGCGCCCCTGAACGGGATCCACGCGAAGGCGTACGCCGCCATGAGGGCGAGCGCGAGCACGAAGATCGTGGTCGGGATCGTGATGACGAACGAGTTCACGAAGTACGAGCCGAGGCTCGCGGACGAGGCGCCCGACTCGAACAGGATCGTGTTGTAGTTGTCGAGCGTCCATCCCCAGTTCTCGAAGATGGTCCACCAGCCGGTGGTCTTGACCTCGCGCTCGGGCCGGAACGACGAGATCGCCAGGCCGAACGTCGGGATGGTCCACAGGATCGCGATGACGATCGCCGCGGCGGTGGCGCCGCGCGACGTGAGGCGCTTCTTGACACGCTTGGCCTTGGGCTCCTCGGCGGCCTCGATGCCGCCGAGGTCGGCGTCGAGCTCGGTGCGGGGCGGGGTGGGCGTGGACATCAGCGGACCTCCCTGTGCTGGCGCAGCGTCCGGACGTTGTAGACGATGATCGGGATCACCATGACGAACAGCACCACGGCCAGCGCGGCGCCGATCGCCGGCTGACCCAGGCGGAACGCTCTCGAGTACATCTCGTTGGCGATCACCGACGTCTCGAACTGGCCGCCGGTCATGGTGCGGACGATGTCGAACACCTTCAGCGTCGCGATGGTGATCGTGGTGAGCACGACGACGAGCGCGCCGCGGATCCACGGCACCGTCACGGACCAGAAGCGCTGCCACCCGCTCGCGCCGTCGAGCGACGCGGCCTCGTGCAGCTCGGCCGGCACGCCCTTGATCGCGGCGGACAGGACGACCATCGCGAAGCCGGTCTGGATCCAGACGAACACCAGGATGAGGAAGAACGTGTTCCAGGGCGGCACGTTGAGGAACTGATGCGGTGTGCCTCCGAGCCACACGAGCACCTGGTTGAGGAAGCCGATCTGGTCGAAGCCCTCGGCGCGGTACGTGTACATGAAGCCCCAGATGATGGACGCGCCCACCATCGAGATGGCCATCGGCATGAACACCAGCGACTTCAGGACCTTCTCGCCCTTGGAGCGGTCGATGAACACCGCGTACGCGAGTCCGATCGCGGTCGACGCCACCGGCACGATCAGCACCCAGATCACGGTGTTCCGCAGCACGGTCAGCATCGTCGGGTCGGTGAAGACCACCTGGAAGTTGTCGAAGCCCACCCACGTGCCGTCACGGTCGGTGACGGACTGCCAGATGGTCTGGACCGCGGGCCAGATGAGGCCCGTCGCGAGAAGCACCAGCGCGGGCGCCACGAACAGCGTGAGCTGGATGAAGTCGCGGCCCTTCTTCGGCGCCCGGTCCGCGAAGAACATGAGGAGGCCGACCACGGCGAGGAAGATGACGATCGCGACAGCCGCGCCGCCCAGCTTGCTCCCCGCATCGGCCCAGAAGTTGTCGTTGCGCCCGGCGAGCTGCATGGCCGGGACCGTCAGCGTCGACATCATTGTCGACTCCTCTCTCAGCAGGATGCGAGGGTGCCGGTCGGCGGGAAGCCGACCGGCACCCTCCTCTCACCTTACGGCCACGTGCTGTCGATGAACGAGGTCACATCGTCAGTGTCACGCGTGCCGTTGACCCAGTCGGTGATGCCGGTCCAGAAGGACGCGGCACCGACGGCTGCCGGCATGAGGTCGGAGGCGTCGAACTTGAAGACCGTCTCCGGGTCCTGCAGGATCTCGATGGCCGCCTGGCCGATCGGCGAGCTCGCGTTCGCCGGGTCGAGACCGGTGTTGGCGGAGATCACGCCGCCGAGCGAGACACGCTCGTTGGCCCACGTGTCCGAGGACATGAAGGTCTGCAGCGCCACCGTCGCCGGGTCGGAGTCGAAGGCCGCGACGAACTCGCCACCACCGGTGACGCCCGCGGGGTCGCCCTCGGCCATCGGCGGGGTCAGGAACGCCCACACGTCGCCGTCCTCGGCGACCGTGGTGCCCTCGGGCCACTGAGCCTCGTAGAACGAGGCCTGGTGGTGCATCGAGCAGTTCCCGTCGAGGATCGGCAGGCCGCCGTCGTTGAACGACGTCGAGATGATCGACTCGGGACCGCCGAAGCCGCCGTTGACGTAGTCGGCGTTGAGCGCGATCTCGCCGAACGTGTCGAACGCCTCCTTGATCTCGTCGGAGGAGAACTTCACCTCACCCGCGACCCACTGGTCGTAGACCTCGGCGCCCGACTGGCGGAGGACGATGTCCTCGATCCAGTCCGTGCCCGGCCATCCGGTCGCGTCGCCGGACTCGAAGCCGATGCACCACGGACGGTACTGCGGGTTGTCCGCGGAGCGGGCCGCCATCTCGTCGGTCAGCGCCATCATCTCGTCCCACGTCGCCGGGACCTCGTAGCCGTTGTCGGCGAAGTCGGTGGGCGAGTACCAGACCCAGCCCTTGACCGAGGCCATGAGCGGGGCTGCGTAGAAGGTGTCGTCGAACGTGCCGTAGGCCTTCCAGCTCTCCGACCAGAACTCGTCGACGTTCGCCTCGACCGCCTCGGGAGCCGGCATCACTGCGCCCGCCTCGACGAGGCGCTGCAGCAGGCCGGGCTGCGGGATGATCGCGAGGTTCGGCGGGTCGCCGGCCTCGACGCGGACGTTGATCTGGGTCTCGAACTCCTGGGTGCCGACGTAGTCGACGGTGATCCCCGTGCACTCCTCGAACTGGGCGAACGAGGTGACGAGGTCGTCGGCCTCCTGCTCCTGGATGGTCGAGTAGACCTGGACGGTCTCGCCGTCGTGCATGCCGTAGTCGGCGTAGGCGTCACAGCCCTCCGCCATCGCGCCGCCGGACGCGCCGGACGAGCTCTCGTCGTCGGATCCGCCGGAACAGCCGGCGAGAACAAGGCCGCCCACCGCGAGCGCGGTGACCGGCAGGATGAAACGTCGGTTCATGGGTAATGCGCCTCCTCTTCGTTGAGATGCGCCCGTGCGTACCGCTGACGACGGCACCCACGGAGCCGCGCCCGAATCGACGAAGAGACCGCATCCACATCGACGCAAGCGCTTGCATCGAACGTAGCCCCCCGCGCCGGGGTGCCGCAACCGGGGTTGCCGGAGCGCCTCCCAATCGTTACTCGCATGTGACCTGGGACGATGCGCGGGGCGTCCGGCGCGGACACCCGTGTGAGAGCGCTCTCCCTGGCAGGTGGGCGAGGCCGTACAGTGAGCGCGACGACCTGGAGGTCCGCGGCCCTCGGCCACCTTCCGGCCAGCCGACCCAACGAAGGGGGCACGCGGTGCGTCTCACCAGCATGAGGGGTGCGATCGGGGCCGCTGTCGGAGGGCTGCTGTTGGCTGGGTGCATGACCGCGCCCTCCGTGCCCGTGCCCGACCCGGCGCCCACGTTCGACCGGCCCGCCCCCACGCCCTCCGCCGCCGTGCCGCTCGCCGCGTCGCTCAACGAGACCGGGCTGGGCATCTTCCGTGCCGCCGCCGGCGACGAGAACCTCGCGCTCTCCCCGGTGTCGATCGGGATCGCGTTCGGGATGGTCGACGCCGGGGCGACGGGGCCGGTCGACGCCGCCCTCGACGAGCTGTTCGCCTACCCCGCCGAGGACGAGGCTCTGCTGAGCGCCTTCAACTCGCTCGGCCTCGCGGTGGCGAGCGAGCCGGGCGAGGGCGGGCTGACGGCCGACGGCGAGACGGTGGACCTGCCGATCATGCGAATCGCCAACTCAGCGTGGTTCGAGGACACGTTCACCCCCGACCCCGCCTACGTCGACGCGGTCCAGACCTGGTTCGGAGCCGAGGTCCGGAGCCTGCCGCTGCGCCAGGACCCCGCCGGTTCGCGCGAGGTCATCGACGGATGGGTCAAGGACCGCACCGCCGGCCTCATCCCCAGGGTCATGCCGCAGAGCGTGCCCAACGACCTCACGCGGTTCATCCTGGTCAACACGGTCTACCTCAAGGCCCAGTGGTGGGCGCCGTTCTTCGAGTCGGGCACGCACCCCGAGCCGTTCACCCTGCTCGACGGCGAAGCCGCGACGGCCGAGCTCATGACCGTCGGCGCGGATGTCGACTACGTCCAGACGGAGGCCTACGACGCCGCCGTGCTGCCGTACGTGGGCGACCTCGAGATGACGCTGATCGTCCCGCACGAGGGCGCGTTCGCGGCCGTCCGTGACGGGCTCGACCCGATCGCGCTGGCCGCGCTCGACGACGCCCGCGAGCCCGGCCACGTGTACGTGCGCATGCCGCGCTTCGAGTCCGAGTCCAGGGTCGACCTGCGCGACGTGATCGGCGACCGGATGGGGATCGACGGGCTCTTCGACACGATCGGCCTCGACGGCATCGGCCCCGAGCTCGAGGTCGGCGCGGCCGTCCACGCGACCAAGGTGATCGTCGACGAGGACGGCACCGAGGCCGCCGCGGCGACCGTGGTCGAGGGCGCGGCGGGCGCCGCACCGCCGGAGTTCGACGCGGAGATCATCGCCGACCGGCCGTTCCTGTACGTCGTCCGCGACACGACCACGGGCGCGATCCTGTTCGTCGGGCAGTACCTGGACCCCGACGCAGGCTGACGCCTCAGCCGAGCGCGAGCGGCAGGAGCGCCGACAGGTCGGACCGCTCCCCCGACGCGTCCACGTCCCCGGCGGCGACCGCATCGTCCCACCGCACGCGACCGGTGACGAGGCCCAGCCACACCTCGGGCGCGACCTCGACCACCGCGGGCGGGGTGCCGCGCCGGTGGACCGAGCCCTCGACGCACTGGGTCGCGCCCCACGGTGGGACCCGCACCTCGAGCGAGCGCCCGGGGGCGACGGCGGCGAGCTCCTCGAGCGAGAAGCGGACGGCCATCGCGGTCATGCCGGGCTCGACGTTGCCGACGTCCGTGAGGGCGGCCCATTGCGCGACGGCCTCGCGGCCGGCGGCGACGGGGATGCGGCGACGGGGAGGCATGCGACAAGGGTGGCACACGCGGAACGCCCGGCCTGAATCCAGGCCGGGCGTCCGCATCGTCCCTGCTCGCGCAGGGGGTGGATCAGGCGAAGCGGGTGGGAAGCGGCGCCTCCCAGGCCTCGGTGAGCTCGGCGACGGGGACCTCGAACTGGCCCTGGACCTCGAGCGCGTCGCCGCCGGTGACGCCGACGCGGGCGAACGGCACGCCGCGCGCCTCGAGCATCGCGACCAGGCGCGGCTCCTCCGTGCGCGGCACCGCGAGCAGCGCGCGGCCCTGCGACTCGGAGAAGAACGCCTCCGCGGGGGTGAGACCGTCGCGCTCGCACACCTCGTCGAGGACGATGCGCGCGCCGACGCCGTAGCGCAGCGCTCCGTAGGCCGCGGCGGCGGCGAGGCCGCCCTCGGAGACGTCGCGGGCGGCGTCGATGAGGCCGTCGCGCGAGCACGCGATGAGGATCTCGGCGAGCTCCTTCTCCCACGCGAGGTCGAGCACCGGCGGGAGGCCGCCGAGGTGGCCGGCGGTCGCCGCGAGCTCGGAGCCGTCGAGCTCCGCGCGGGTCGAGCCGACGAGGAACAGCAGCTGGCCCTCCTCGCGCCAGCCCGCCGGGGTCGCGCGGGCGACGTCGTCGAGGATGCCGAGGATGCCGACGATCGCGGTCGGGTTGATCGAGGAGTCGATCCTGCCGGGCTCGCCGGTGCCGTTGTAGAGCGAGACGTTGCCGCCCGTGACCGGGACGCCGAGCTCCTGGCATGCGTCGGCGAGGCCGCGGATGGCCTCCGCGAACTGCCACATCGAGTCGGGGTCCTCGGGCGAGCCGAAGTTGAGGCCGTCGGTGACGGCGGTCGGCTCGGCACCGGTGATCGCGACGCCGCGGAAGGCCGCCGCGACGGACTGGCGGGCGCCCTCGTACGGGTCGAGCTTGGTGAACCGGTCGTTGGAGCGCGTCGCGATCGCGACGCCGCGGCCGGTGGCCTCGTCGATGCGGATCACTCCGGCCGTGTCGGGGCGCGACGCGGCGGTGTTGCCCTGGACGTAGCGGTCGTACTGGTTCGTGATCCACTCGCGCGACGACATGTTCGGGCTCGACAGCAGGAGCATGAACGCGCGCTTCATCTCGGCCGCATCCGCGGGCAGCGGGATCGCGAAGCGGTCGGCCTGGAGGCCGTCCATCCACGCGGGACGGTGGAACGGGCGGTTGTAGACCGGGCCGTCGTGCGCGACCGTGCGGGGGTCGACGTCGACGATGCGCTGGCCGTGGTGGTCGATGGTGAGACGGCCCGAGTCGTTGACCTCGCCCACCACGGCGGACTCGATGTCCCACTTGCCGGTGATCTCGAGGAACTGGTCGAGCTTCTCCGGCGTGACGACCGCCATCATGCGCTCCTGCGACTCCGACATGAGGATCTCGCCGGCGTTCAGGGTGGGGTCGCGCAGGAGGACGTCGTCGAGCCACACGTGCATGCCGCCGGAGCCGTTGCTCGCGAGCTCCGAGGTCGCGCACGAGATGCCCGCGGCGCCGAGGTCCTGGATGCCCTGCACCACGTCCGCGGCGAAGAGCTCGAGGCAGCACTCGATGAGCACCTTCTCCATGAACGGGTCGCCCACCTGGACCGACGGGCGCTTCGCGGGGACGCCGTCCTCGAAGGTCTCGGAGGCGAGGATCGAGGCGCCGCCGATGCCGTCGCCGCCGGTGCGGGCGCCGAACAGCACGACCTTGTTGCCCACGCCCTCGGCGGAGGCGAGGTGGATGTCCTCGTGCTTCATCGCGCCCACGCACAGCGCGTTGACGAGCGGGTTGCCCTGGTAGCAGGAGTCGAAGCGCGCGCCGCCGCCGATGTTGGGCAGGCCGAGCGAGTTGCCGTAGCCGCCGACGCCGGAGACCACGCCGTGGACGACGCGGGCGGTGTCGGGGTGGTCGATCGCGCCGAAGCGCAGCTCGTCCATCGCGGCGACCGGGCGGGCGCCCATCGCAAGGATGTCGCGGACGATGCCGCCGACGCCGGTCGCGGCGCCCTGGTACGGCTCGACGAAGGACGGGTGGTTGTGCGACTCGACCTTGAACGTGACGGCCCAGCCGTCGCCGATGTCGACGACGCCGGCGTTCTCGCCGATGCCGACCATCAGCCGCTCCTTCATCTCCGGCGTGGTCTTGTCGCCGAACTGGCGCAGGTGCACCTTGGAGGACTTGTACGAGCAGTGCTCCGACCACATGACGGAGTACATCGCGAGCTCCGCGTTGGTGGGGCGGCGGCCGAGCAGGTCGCGGATGCGCTGGTACTCGTCGTGCTTGAGACCGAGCTCGCCCCACGGCTGCTCCTGGTCGGGGGTCTTCGACGCGTACGAGACGGTGTCGAGCTGGGCTGCGGTGGGCTGGAGCGCGTCGGTCATGTCGTCCTCTGAGAGCCGGCGATTACCCGGCAATCCTACCGGCGGCCTCCCCTCGCGACACTCCGCGCGGATCTCGCCGCGACACGCCGGTGCGACGGCACGATGCGGCGGCCCGGAAAGGCGTATCGGACCAGCATCCGTGCGGGGTGTCCGGGGTGCGGGTCAGTTCATCAGCGTCGGGAAGTGCACGGTCGAGCCCGGCTCCACGACGACGACGGAGTCGAGCTCGCCGCACACCGCGGTCCAGGACTCCGCGAGCGACCGGTCGGCCGGGTCCGCGGCGTCGAGCACACGGCCCATGATCGGCTCGCCGCCGAGGTCGAAGGCGTCGGGCACCGCTAGCCCGTCGGGACCGCGCAGGTACGCGACGGCACCGCCGCCGCCCATCCCGATGCCGGGGATCGCCGCGCTCCACCCGTCGACGAGCAGCAGCCCGGCGGTCGAGCCGTCGCCGAGCGTCGCTGTCGGGCACGCGGTGAAGATGCCGTGCGAGGCGACCTGCGCGTAGTCGGCGACCGGCACGGCGATGCCGGTCCACGCCGAGACGACGTAGATGGGCACCCGCGCCGGCCGCTCCCAGACCGCGGCGATCCCGACCGCGGCCAGGGCGACGGCGGCGAGGACGATGCCCGCGAGCGCGGCACGCTTCGTGGGCGACTCCTTCCTGAACGGCGCCTCGTCGCGCGGCCGTTCGACCGGCGCGCTCATCCCTCGACCCCGATCTCGCCGCCGGTGAGCCCGTCGGGCGCGGCCTGCACGAAGGCGTCGGCGGGCCCGCAGGCCGCGGTCCAGCTCTCCGCGAGCGCCGCATCGTCCGGGTGTGCCAGGTCGAGCACGCGTCCCGCGACGGCGATCTCGCTGGAGCCGTGCTCGGCGGCCTCGAGCGTCGCGCCGTCGGGGCCACCCTCAAGCCTCGGCGCGGGGTCGTCGGCGACGAAGCCGGAGGTGAGCGGCCAGGTGCCGCGCCACGTGTCGGCGAGGATCACCGCGGCGGTGGCGCCGGTCTCGACGAGGGTCGCGGTCGGGCACAGCGTGTCCGGGACCACGAGGTCCAGGGTCAGGGCATCGGCCACCGGGGCCGCGTCGCCGACCCATTCCGCGGCCGGGTAGGCCGGCAGTGCGGCGTCACGCCACTCGACGGATCCGGCGGCTCGGCCCGCGAGGCCCACGCCGATGAACACGAGAGCGATCACCACGCCCGTGATGACGAGGCCGACGATCGCGGCCCGGCTGGTCGGCGCCTCATCGCGCACCTTGACGGTTGCCCCCATGGAGGGATTGTGCACCCTTGAAG
Organism: Demequina maris; assembly: GCF_000971155.1. Taxonomy (GTDB): domain Bacteria; phylum Actinomycetota; class Actinomycetes; order Actinomycetales; family Demequinaceae; genus Demequina; species Demequina maris. The sequence goes on from NZ_BBLX01000016.1 coordinate 30,772, forward strand.
CGGGGTACACCAGGGAGGATGTCGCTCACCTCCCCGCAGGAGTCGCGGACCTCCGGAAACCGTCGCTCAGTTCCCCGCAGCGGGCTTGCGGTGGTGCGGAGGCGGGCGGCGGGCCCGCTAGGCGGACAGGGCGTCCGCGACGGCCTCCGCGAGGTCCTCCGCCTTGAGGCCCGGCGCGTGGACGTGCACGCCCTCCGCGTCCTCCCACAGCACCCGGTCCACGCCCGGCAGCAGCCCGAGCGCGTCCGCGACCGCCTGCATCCGCGCCTGCGTGAGGGACTCGACCACGCGCGGGTGCAGCGCGACGGTGTACGTGTAGTCGTCGAGCCACGGTGTCTGCACGGTGACGGTCGCGTCCCAGCCATCGACCTCGACGGTGCGCACCGCGAGGTCGTCGTGCTGGCCGAGGCGCTCGAGAAAGGGTGCGCGCAGGAGCAGCCCTCGGCGGTCGTCCTCGGTGAGCGGCGCATCGTCCTCACGCGCGGGGAGCTCGGCGCGCGCGGCGCGGCGCAGCTCGGACAGCACCTCGACGGTGAGCAGGCCGGGCGCCCACACCTCGAGGATGTGGTGGCTGCGGAACGCGACGCGGGAGATGCCGGGCGCGGCGTCGCAGCCGCGCAGGAAGCGCAGCAGCGCGGGCTCGTCGATCGCGCCGGCGGCCAGCATGACGATCGCGTGATGCGTCGCGTCCGACGGGGTGCCGGGGGCGTGGCCGGGGCCCGCATCGTTCACGACGAGGCCGGGGTCACCCTCGCCCTCGGGGCCGAGGCCCTGCGACGGCGGGACCGAGGGCAGCTCGGTGGGGCGCACCGCCTTCCTGAAGAGGCCGCCCTTGGGGATGAAGGACTCGCGGACGTCGCCGGGGGTGTCGAAGGCCTCGTAGGAGAGCTCGCCCGGCGAGGCGAACCAGCGCAGCACGTCCTCGATGGAGTCCCAGGCGGCGCGCCCGTGACCCATCGCGGCGACGGCGTGCGGCAGCAGCGCGAGCGGCGGGCCGCCGGGGCCGAGCACCGGGTCGAGGTACGTGGGCGAGCCCTCGCGACGGTCGAGGCCCCACGTGAGCGGCTGGTGGTCGTCGGCGAGCCCGCCCACGTAGACGAGCAGGCCGTCGATCAGCGCGGCGCCGTGCATCGTGAGCTCACGGCCGAGGTCGGAGCGGAAGGCCCAGTCGGGCTTCACGGCCGAACGGTCGCGGCCGAGGTCGCGGACGACCCAGTCGATCGTCGGGCGGAGCTCGGCGGGGGTGAAACGCAGGTCGTGGCCGGTGGCCTTGCGCAGCTGCGTCGCGAGGTACTCGGCGCTCTTGGGGCTCGCGGCGAGCCACGCCTGGAACCACGCGTCGGCCTCGTAGAAACGGCGCGCGTCGCCCTCGGAGGTGAAGAAGCCCATCGGTCAAGCGTACGGGGGGACGATGCGGCGGTCGCGCCGGTAATCTCGCCTCACCGGACTCAAGTGGAGACGACATGACCCAGACCCCCGAGCGCGAGATCCTCACCTGGCAGGGCTACGGAGAGGCGTCGCGCGAGCTCGCGCAGATGGTCGTCGACTCCGGCTACGAGCCCGACGTGGTGGTCGCGGTCGCGCGCGGCGGCCTGCCGGTGGGCGGGGCGATCTCGTACGCGCTCGGCACCAAGGGCGTGGGCACGCTGAACGTCGAGTTCTACACCGGCATCGACGAGCGCCTCCCCGCACCCGTGCTGCTGCCGCCGCTGCTCGACACCGACGCGATGAAGGGGCTGAAGGTGCTCGTGGCGGACGACGTCGCGGACACCGGCGAGACCCTCGCGCTCGTGAAGTCGCTCATGGAGCAGCACGCCGGCGAGGTCCGCACCGTGGTGCTGTACGCCAAGTCGCACTCGATCATCGACCCCGACTACGTGTGGAAGCGCACGGACCTGTGGATCACGTTCCCATGGTCGGCGCTCCCGCCGGTGACGCCGAACAAGCCGCACCCCGAGGAGGGGTAAGCCCACTACGGTTCCCTCATGGGGGACAGCAGGGACGATGTAGCGGTCGCCAAGGCTCGACCGGCTCGGTCGCTGCGGGCACGGCTGATCGCGGCGGGCACGGTGGTCGCCGTCGCCGCCGGGCTGTGGGCCGTCTTTGCGCAGCCGTGGAACGGGGCGGACGGCTGGCCCACCACCGAGCACGAGGCGTGGTTCGGCGTCTGGACGACCGCCCCGCCGGCGGACTTCCGGCCGATCGACGGCGTCGTGGTGGTGACGTCCGCCGAGTGGGAGGCGCGGGTCGCGGCGGTCCGCGACATCGACCCCGAAGCCGTCGCGATGCTCACCGCACCGACGCGATTCGTCGAGCGTGGGGGCACCGTCACCCTCACCATGGCCGTCGACGGTGCACTCCCCGAGGGCGCGCTCGTCGCGGGTCGCGCCCCGGATGCCGGCGAGGTCGTCGTGTCGGTGCGCTACCGCGACGAGCGCGGCTGGGCGGTCGGGGACCGGCTCGAGCTGGCGCCGGGCGCCGACGGCGCCGCGCCGTTCGAGTCGCTCGAGGTCGTCGGATTCTCCCCGGAGGAGTCCTTCGGCTTCGTCGCGTGGGACGACGCCCCCACGCTCATCGACGCCTACGGGCCGGGTCGCTACGACGATGCCGTGCTCACCGACGGGTACCTGTGGTGGGACGGTGCCGTGCTCCCCGACCTCGAGTCGGCACTTCTGTGGGACGGGTGAGCGATCAGCCCGCCATCTGAGCGAGCTGGATGAGATTGCCGCACGTGTCGTCGAGCACCGCGATCGACACCGGACCCATGTCCGTGGGCGGCATCGTGAACTCGACGCCCAGGCCGACGAGGCGCTCGTGCTCGGCGCGGAGGTCGTCGACGGCGAACTGCGTCGCGGGGATGCCATCGGCGACGAGCGCGTCGCGGAAGGGCCCGACCGCCGGGTGGGCCGACGGCTCGAGGAGGAGCTGCACCGCATCGTCCCCGGGAGCGCCGACGGTGAGCCAGCGGTTGCCGTCGCCCAGCGGGATGTCGGTGCGGGTCTCGAAGCCGAGGACGCGCGTGTAGAAGTCGTGCGCCTTCTCCTGGTCGTCGACGAAGACGCTGGTGAGGTGGATGCGGATCATGGGGAGTCCTTGTCCGGCCAGCGGCGCGCGATCTCGCGCAGCGGCCCGGTGTCGAGGGTGTGGAGCTTGGAGCGTCCGCGGCGGCGCGCGGACACGAGGCCGGCATCCTCGAGCACCGCGAGGTGCTGCGAGACGGCCTGCCGGGTCAGGCCCAGGTCGTGCTCCGCCATGAGGCGGGCGACGATCTCGAAGAGGGTCTGGTCGTCGCGGTCGGCGAGCACGTCGAGGATCGCGCGCCGGGCGGGCGCGGCGAGGGCGTCGTACACGTCGGCCACGGGAACCAGGTTAGGCAAGCGTTCGCTTGCATGCAAGTGGCGACTTGCCTTTTGCGTGCGGACCGGGCGTTTACACTCGTGCCAACTCGACCCGAGAGGATCACGATGAGCTACGCCGGAGACCTGACCCCGCACGAGGCCTGGAAGCTGCTCGAGGACGAGCCCGGCGCGCTGCTCGTCGACGTCCGCACCGAGGCCGAGTGGCGCTACGTGGGCATCCCGGACGCCTCGAGCCTCGGCAAGAAGGCCGCGCTCATCGAGTGGGTCTCCTACCCCGCGATGTCGCGCAACGAGGACTTCCTCGCGCAGCTGCAGGCGACCGGTGTCGAGCCGGGCCAGCCCATCGTGTTCCTGTGCCGGTCGGGCCAGCGCTCGATCGGTGCCGCGCAGGTGGCGACCGCGGCCGGCCTCGGCCCCGCGTACAACATCCTCGAGGGCTTCGAGGGCGCCACCGACGAGCACGGCCACCGCGGCTGGCAGGGCTGGAAGGGCGCCGGCCTCCCCTGGCACCAGGGCTGAACGGCCGCCGCGGGCCGACCGGCACCACCGGCCAGGTCCCCCGCTGACACCTGGGTACACGCATCCG
>NZ_BBLX01000015.1 GCF_000971155.1 Demequina maris
CCAGAACCTGCGCCCATGTGTCAGCGGGGCGCACCGGCGTGGCGGTGGTCAGGACTCCGCGGGCTCCTTGGCGGGCTCCTCGGGCGCGTCCGCGGGCGTCTCTTCGGGCGTGACCGACGGGGCGGGCGCGGGCGTGACCGACGGGGCAGGTGCGGGCGCGACCGACGGGGCGGGCTCGGCGGAGTCCACCTTGGCGGCCCTCTCCGAGTCGCCGGACGCCGTCGCGCTGCTGTGCGGCACCCGCAGCACCAGCGCCGCCGGGTCCACCTCGGCGCGCAGCCGCGTCGCGCGGCCCAGCGACTCGCCGTCCACCTGGACCTTCTGCGGCTCGGTCACCTTGATGTCGACCGTCCGCCCGCGCACGTGGTCGATGCGGGACGTCTTCCACACGCGCAGCAGCCACGGCTCGCGGATCCCCGCGCCCTGCGCGACCACGGTGCCGAACAGCTCGGTCCAGCCCACGATGCCGCCGCGCGCGTCGAGCGTCGCGACGTCGAGGCTGCCGTCGTCGTAGCTCGCGTCGGGGATCAGCTGGATGCCCGCGGGCAGCTTGCCGACGTTCGCGAGCAGCACGGTGCGCATGCGGCTGGTGACGGGCTCGCCGTCGTCCACCGTGATCCGCGCCTCCATGCGCTTGCCGAGGTGCCGCACAGCGGCGAAGAAGTAGGCCACCCAGCCCATGCGCTGCTTGAGGCGGTCGTTGGCGCCCGCGACCATCTCGGCGTCGAGGCCCGCGCCCGCGATGACCAGGAAGATGTGGCGCTCGCCCTCGCCCTCGCCGTCCGGCGTGCGGACCAGCTGCAGCCAGCCGACGTCCGAGCGTCGCTCGGCGCCCTCGAGCGCGGTCCGCAGCAGCGCCGCCGTGTCGCCGAGCGGCAGGTCGAGGTTGCGCGCGAAGAGGTTGCCCGTGCCCATCGGCAGGATCCCCATCGGCACGCCGGTGCGGGCGACCCCCTCGGCCACCGCGCGCACGGTGCCGTCGCCGCCGACCGCGACCACGAGGTCCGCCCCGGCGGCGATCGCCTCGCGCGTGATCTCCGTGCCGGGGTCGTCGGGCGTGGTGTAGAGCCACATCGGCTGCGGGAGGTAGCGGATCGCGCACGCGCGCAGCGCCTGCTCGCGCAGCTCGGCGACGCCGTCCTTCGTCGGGTTCGCGATGAACGCCACGCGCTCGCGCGCATCCGACCGCTTGGTGGCCGCGCCGAGGTCCATCGACGGCATGGGCTTGATCAGTAGCACCCGGCGCCAGCGGCGCGGCACCGCGACCGGGTCGCGCTTGCCGATGTGGCGCGTCACGCTGACCGCGAGGATCAGCGTGAACAGCGCGATCAGCAGCGCGATCAGCGCGATCGCGGTCTCGAGGGCCATGGGGAGAGCCTACGTCCGCCGTCGATAGACTGGCAGGCATGATCGACCTCAAGCTCCTGCGTGCCAACCCCGACGTCGTGAGGGACAGCCAGCGCTCCCGCGGCGACGACCCGGCGGTCGTGGACCAGGTGCTCGAGGCCGACGCCGCGAACCGCGCGGCGCTCAAGGAGTTCGAGGTCGCCCGCGCCGAGCAGAAGTCGCTCGGCAAGGACGTCGCGCGTGCGCAGGGCGAGGAGAAGCAGGCGCTGCTCGCGCGCACCAAGGAGCTCTCGGCCCGCGTCAAGGAGCTGCAGGCGACGGCCGATGCGGCGGCCGCCCGCGCGGTCGAGCTCGCGCGCTCGCTGGGCAACATCCCCGAGCCGGGCGTCCCGGCGGGCGGGGAGGACGACTTCACGGTGCTGCGCCACGTCGGCACCCCGCGCGACTTCGCGGCCGAGGGCGTCGAGGTCCAGGACCACCTCGCGATCGGCGAGGGTCTCAAGGCGATCGACATGGAGCGCGGCGCGAAGGTCTCCGGCGCCCGCTTCTACTTCCTCACCGGCATCGGCGCGCGGCTCGAGCTCGCGGTGCTGAATGCCGCGATGGACCTCGCGTACCGGCGCGGCTTCAGCCCCATGATCACCCCCACGCTCGTGCGCCCCGAGACGATGGCCGGCACCGGCTTCCTCGGCAAGCACTCCGACGAGATCTACTTCCTCGAGCGCGACGACCTCTACCTGGTCGGCACCTCCGAGGTCGCGCTCGCGGGCTATCACGCGGACGAGATCGTCGACCTGGCCGACGGCCCCCTCCGATACGCGGGCTGGAGCGCCTGCTACCGCCGCGAGGCGGGATCCGCGGGCCGCGACACCCGCGGCATCATCCGGGTCCACCAGTTCCACAAGGTCGAGATGTTCGCGTACGCCCACGCGGAGGACGCGGCCGCCGAGCACGAGCGCTTCCTCGGCATCGAGGAGGAGATGCTCCAGGCGCTCGAGCTGCCGTACCGCGTGATCGACACGGCCGCGGGCGACCTCGGCTCGAGCGCGGCGCGCAAGTTCGACTGCGAGGCGTGGCTGCCGTCGCAGGAGCGCTGGATGGAGGTCACCTCGACCTCGAACTGCACGACCTACCAGGCGCGCCGCCTCAACACCCGCGAGCGGGTGGAGAACGGCACGACGCCGGTCGCGACCATCAACGGCACCATCGGCACCACCCGCTGGCTCGTCGCGCTGCTCGAGAACCATCAGCAGGCGGACGGCTCGGTGCACGTCCCCGAGGTGCTCCGCCCGTACCTGGGCGGCCTCGAGGTGCTGGAGCCGGTGCGCTGATCCGCGCCGCCGCCGTTCACCGGACCGTCACCCGCGGGGTGTCGGCCCGGTTCCGCGCGCGTCGTAAGGTCGAGGCATGAACGACCGCGAGATGCGTCCCCCGCTGTCCCCGGACCTCTGGCGCCTCGTGGGGCTCGACATCGACGGCACGCTCATGCACTGGGGCGGCGAGATCTCGCCGACCGTCATCGACGCGGTCGAGCGCGCCCGCATGTGCCGCAACCACGTGGTGCTCGCGACCGGGCGCAACGTGCTCGGGATGCTGCCCGTCGCCGAGCAGCTCGGCATCCGCCGCGGCTTCGCGGTCTGCTCCAACGGCGCCGTGACCGTCAAGCTCAACCCCGGCTCGCCTGGCGGCTACGACATCATCGAGAAGGTCACCTTCAACCCGCGGGCCGCGCTCGAGCTCGTGCGCGAGGAGCTGCCCGACGCGTTCTACGCCGTCGAGGACCTCGGCGTCGGCTTCCTCGTCAACCGTGAGTTCCCCGACGGCGAGCTCATCGGCCGCCAGCGGGTCGTCTCCGACTTCGACGAGCTGTGCCACGACGAGGCGACGCGCGTGGTCATCCGCGCCCCCGGCGTGGACGTGTCGCACTTCGACGGGCTGGTCCACCGCATCGGCCTCAGCGACGTCACGTACGCGGTCGGCTGGTCGGCCTGGCTCGACCTCACGCCGCCCGGCGTCTCGAAGGCGTCGGCGCTCGAGACGCTGCGCCGCCACCTCGGCGTCTACCCCGACCACACGGTCGCGGTCGGCGACGGCAACAACGACATCGACATGCTGCAGTGGGCCGGCCGGTCCGCCGCGATGGGTACCGCGCCGGAGCACGTCAAGGAGGCCGCCGACGAGGTGGTCGGCTCCGTCGAGGAGGACGGCATCCTCACCGTGCTCGACCGGCTGATCGACCCGGACCGCCTGGCCGTGCTGTAGCCGGCGGTCAGCCGACCGTCAGGACGACCTTCCCGAAGACCTCGCCCGACTCGAGGGCACGATGCGCGTCCGCCGCTCGCGCGAGCGGGTAGGTCGCGTGCACCACGGGGCGGACCCGTGCGGGGACGAGCGGCCACACCTCCTCGCGCACGCGGGCGACGATCGCGGCGCGCTCGGCGAGCGGCCGCGCCCTCAGCGTCGTGCCGATCACGGAGGCGCGCCTCGCGAGCAGCGCACCGAGGTCGAGCTCGCCGCGGGCGCCCTTCTGCATCCCGATGACGACGAGTCGCCCGCCGGTGCGCAGCACGGCCACGTTCGTCGCGAGGTACGCGGCGCCCACCACGTCCAGCACGATGTCCGCCCCGCCAAGCGCGCGCACCCCCGCCGCCCAGTCCTGCGCGCGGTGATCGAAGGCCTCGTCGGCGCCGAGCTCGAGGCACCGCCGCACCCGCTCCGGCCCGCCCGCGGTCGTGAGGACGCGCAGGCCGCGTGCCTTCGCGATCTGGATGGCCGCGGTGCCGACCCCGCCCGAGCCCCCGTGGATGAGGATCGTCTCGCCTGCCCTCGCCCGCGCGGCGTCGAGGTTCGACACGACCGTGCAGGCCGCCTCGACCAGCGAGGCGGCCTCGACGCCCGTGAGGCCGTCGGGCACAGGCAGGAGCAGCGAGGCGTCGACCGCGACGCGCTCGGCATAGCCGCCGCCGGGGAGGAGCGCGCACACCCGGTCGCCGGGCCGCCACGGGGACGATGCGGGGGCCTGCTCGACGACGCCCGCGGCCTCCAGCCCGGGCCAGTCGGGAGCCCCCGGAGGGGACGGGTAGCGCCCCTCGCGCTGCAGGATGTCGGCCCTGTTGACGCCGGCCGCTGTGATCCGCATCACAGCGTCATCGACGCCCGGGACGGGTGCGGGCACATCTTCCAGGGACAACGCCTCCGGACCCCCGGGCGCGGTCACGATAGTGGCCTTCATCACTTTCTTCGATTTCCTCCGTCATAGCGCGGCGCCAATATCCTCTCAACAAACATCGCGCGAGGATGAAGGCTCATGTTCCCCCAGGTGCGGCCGATAAACCGGGGGAGCAGTCGCTGGACTCCATGCACAGGGTCGTCCACCATGCGCGACGGTTCGGGAGGGAAAGGTCCATGCTTCAGAGGCTCGGCATCCGGGGAAAGCTCCTCGCCGTCGTCATGGTGCCCGTTCTCGTGCTCGTCTCGGCGGTGACCTACATCACCCTGAGCGCCGTGAACGACTACACCGAGAACTCGAACGCCGAGAGGCTGATCGACACGCTCGGGCAGGCACGGGAGACGGAGGCCGACCTCCAGGACGAGCGCTCCGCCGCGCTGTCGTACGTGCACCTGATTCAGGACTCGTCGGGCAAGATGGCGGCCGCACGCGAGGAGATCGAACCGCTCTACCTGGCGATCCTCGACGAGGTCGACCTCATCGAGGACGACCGCGCCGCCGCCGCCCTGGCGGAGTTGGACGCCGTGCTGGGCGTTGAGGTCACCGGGGAAGTCATCGGGTCCGACGACCAGCGCGAGGTGGCGACCGCCGCGCTCGACGGTGCGCGCGCGGTGGCGATCGCCGCACCCGAGTCCGAGGGCGGATGGCTCACCATGCCCGCGGAGGACGAGGTCGCGGCGATGGACACCGCTTACGCCGACGTGGTCGCGAGCCTCGACGATGTCGCCGCGGACGCCCCGAAGTCCAAGGCGCCCGGCCGTGAGGACGCCGATCCCACCCTCAACGTGCGCATCGCCACGCTGGCTCACACTGTCGACCAGGAGGCCTCGTACGCGCACACGCTGTTCACGGCGCCCCAGGAGTACCGCGACGCCCTCGACACCATCTTCCCGGCCGTCGACGACGGCCTCGACGAGATCGCCGCGGCCGCCGCCGAGGTCGACGCGACCGACGAGAACAGCGCCGCGCTCGCCGCCGTGGCAGCGGGAAGCGAGCTGCGCGACTCCCTGCCGCAGATCCGCGCCGGCGTCCGCACCGCCCAGGTGTCGACCACGACGATCCTCAACTACTACACGCAGGTCGTCGACACCTTCGTGGGCGCCACCGACGCGGTCGCGCTCGCGGTGCCCGACCGCAACATCGTCGCGACGCTTCAGGCGTATGCCGACCTCGATCTCCTCATCGAGCGCATCCGCTACGAGGGCGACGTCTTCGAGCGCCTCATCCGCCAGGGCTCGTTCGTGACCGCCGAGATCGCGTCCACCCGTACGCTCGTGGAGCGCACCAAGCTCGCGCTCGACGACGCGCAGGCCAGCGGTGCCGGCCTCACGCCCGCGATCGAGGTGCCTGACTTCGGCGCCTCGGCGTCGACCACGGGTACGTCGTTCAACACGATCCAGAACTCGATCCTCACCGGCCTCGACTCGGCGCTCGTGGCAGCGGGGCCCGCCGACTGGCCCGGCAAGGTCGCACTCGAGCTCGAGCAGTACGAGCCGCTCCGCGACCAGGCGTGGAACCGCTCGGCCAGCGCGATCTCCGCTAATACCCGCAACGCGCTCGGCGCTACGTACATCACCCTCGCGATCGGCATCGGCGCGGTCATCGGCTCGCTGCTCATCGCGTTCGCGATCTCCCGCCGCATCGTCAACCCGCTCCGCCGCCTCACCACGACGGCGACCGCGGTCCGTGAGGAGCTGCCCCGCCTGGTGGAGCGCGTCGCGCAGCCGGGCGAGGACGTCGACGTCTCCGAGGTGCAGATCTCGGTGGAGTCGCAGGACGAGGTGGGACGCCTCGCCGAGGCGTTCAACGGCGTCAACGCGGCCACCATCGAGATCGCGCGTGAGCAGGCCGCGCTGCGCGGCTCGATCTCCGAGATGTTCGTCAACGTCGCGCGCCGCGACCAGGTGCTCCTCAACCGCCAGCTGTCGAGCATCGACGAGATGGAGCGCAGCGAGGACGACCCGGACCGCCTCACCAAGCTGTTCGCGCTGGACCACCTCGCGACCCGGATGCGCCGCAACTCGGAGTCGCTCCTGGTCCTCGCGGGCATCGACACCGGACGCCGCCTCCGCCGCCCCATGCCGCTGTCCGACGTGATCCGCACCGCATCGTCCGAGATCGAGCTGTACGAGCGCGTGGACCTCGACCTCGTGGTCGACCCCGCGATGCTCGGCCACCAGGCCCTCACCGCCGCGCACCTGTTCGCGGAGCTGCTGGAGAACGCCACGGTGTTCTCCGACCCGGGCTCGCGCGTGATCGTCCGCACCGGGCGCACCGAGGCCGGCTTCACCGTCGAGGTGATCGACACCGGCATCGGCATGACGGTGCCCGAGCTCGCCGAGGCCAACAGCCGCGTGCAGTCGTCGGCCGCCTCCGAGATCCTCGGCGCCCAGCGTCTGGGCCTCTTCGTGGTCGGCCGCATCGCCCGGCGCCTCGACGCGCAGGTCGCCGTGTCCTCCGTCGAGGGCCGCGGCACCGTCGCCACGGTCCTGCTCCCGTCGTCGCTGTTCCACGTGGTCGACGAGGCCGAGCAGGCGCCCGTGGTCGAGGCCCCGCGCGCCGAGGCCCCGCAGATCGAGGCCTACGCCCCCACCACCGTCGTCGAGGGCACGAGCCTCGCGGGACGGGACGCCGACGAGCCCGTCGTCGAGGACGACTCGATCCCGCTGCCCGTGGGCATCGAGGCGCTCATCGCCGCCGACGCCGCCGCGGCCCCCGTCGCCGAGGCGATCGATCCCGACCTCACCGCCGGGACCGGCTCCGGCGGCCTGCCTACGCGTCGCCGCCGCGCGGCCGAGGAGCCCGTCGAGGAGCCCCCGGAGGAGAAGACCGACGAGCGCACGCAGGTCATCGGCCTTCCGGTGCGCGCGACCGCCGACCAGCTGAGCGCGCTCGACGCCGAGGCCTCGGCGTTCACGCCGAGCGTCGCGGCCGCCGAGGTGGCGCCGCAGACGCCCGAGGAGCGCGCCTCGATGTTCCGCGGCTTCCGCTCGCGTCGCGACGCCGAGCCGGTGCCCGCCGCCGAGCCGCTGCCGGAGGCCGTGCCGCAGATCATGGCCGATGCGCTCGACGAGCCGGAGCAGCCGGTCGGGGAGGCAGAGCCGGTCGGGGAGGCAGAGCCGGTCGAGGACGAGCAGGCGCCGGAGCTGGCGGCGCGCTCGGCCCTGGGTGCGTTCGCCGCCTTCGGTGCGATGCGCCGTGCCTCCGAGTCCGTCGCCCGCGACGCCGAGCGGGCCATCGAGCCCGAGACTGCCGAGGAGCAGACCGCCGTGTTCGAGCCCGTGGGCCTCGAGCCGGACGGGCTGGACGACGCGTCCGCCGCGGAGGCCGCCGAGGCGCCGGAGCCGGAGGAGGCGCCGGCGGAGCCCGCGCTGCCGACGTTCTCGATGCCCAAGCTCGCGACCGCGGAGATCCCGATCGTGGACGCCGAGCGGCTCACGCCGGCGTCGCCGTTCGCCCGCTCGCCGTACGGTGCTGCGTTCGCGGTGCCCGAGGCGGCACCCGCCCCGGAGCCCGAGACGGCTCCGATCGCCGAGCCCGAGCCGGTCGCCGCGCTCGAGCCCGAGATCCCCGCGTTCGAGCCCGACGTGACGCCGGAGCCGGAGCCCGCCGCCGTGGCGGAGCCGGAGCCGCTCACGATCCCGATGCTCGAGCCGGAGGATGGCGTCGAGGACGCCGCCCCCGCGGTCGAGGAGGAGCGTCCGCTGCCGTGGGCGAGCGTGACCGAGGTCGAGCTTCCCGAGCCCGCCGCGTCGCCCTGGACGCCGCCGGCGCCCTGGGAGTCCGTGAGCGAGCCCGTCGCGGATGCCGAGGCGGCGACCGCGCCCGCTCTCGAGCCCACCCTCGAGCCGGACCCGGAGCCCGTCGCCCAGGCCGCGGCCCCGGAGGCGGCCCCCGAGGTCGAGCCCGAGCCGGAGCACGAGCAGCCGGCGCCGTGGATGGACGCCGCGGCGTTCGCCGCCGCGGCCGCCGCGCACGAGTCCGCGCTCGAGCCTGTGCCGTACGTGCCCGCCGACGACAACGACGCGGGCGTGACCGACGTCGCTCTCGACGACCCGGCCCACCCGAGCCTCGACGACATCATCGCGCAGGCCTCGGGCGAGGAGTCCGGGCGGACGGGCTTCTTCGGACGCCTGTTCGGCCGCGGCAAGCACCACGACGCCGAGAAGCCGGCCGCGCTGCCGAGCCGTGCGCCGTTCGCGGCGGTGCCCGCCGAGCCGGAGCCCGCCGTCGAGCCGGCGGCCTTCGCGCCGGCCGAGGACGCCGCGTTCGCCCCCGTCGAGCCCGTGGACGTCGCGCCTGTCGAGCCCGAGCCGCAGCCGGAGCCTCAGCCGAGCGCGCCGACGTCGTTCGAGCCCGCCGAGTTCGAGCCGGGCGAGGAGACGATGCCGGAGGCGGAGTGGTCCTACTCCCCGCCGGTCCCCGCCGCCCCGGCACCCGCGCTGCAGCCCGAGCCGCAGCCCGAGCCGATACCCGAGCGTCAGCCCGAGCCCGCCCGTGCGCAGTCGTTCGAGCCCGAGCCCGCCGACCCCTCGTACGCCGCGGCCCCCGAGTCGCAGCTGTTCCGTCCGGAGCCGCAGCAGTTCTCCCCGGAGGACCTCGCGGAGGCGCACGGCTGGGAGGCCGCCGGTGCGTCGGCCCTGGCCGCCGCGACGGACGAGACCGTCGAGACCAGCTACGAGCCGGTGCTCGACACGGAGCACTCGTCGGGCCGCACCTGGGACGACGACGCCGACCTCCAGCGCGCGGTCTTCTCCGAGCTCAGCTCGCTGTCCGCGTCCCGCCCCAAGGTCGAGAAGACCAAGGCGGGCCTGCAGAAGCGTCGTCGCGCGGAGGAGCCGCCCGTCGAGGCCACGCCTCTCGAGGAGGAGGTCACCCTCTCCCCGAAGGAGCGCGACGCGGAGGCCGTCCGCAGCCGGTTCAGCAGCTTCTACTCGGGCACCCAGCGCGCCCGGACCGACGCCGCCGAGCTCGACCTCCACTCGTCCCCGCAGCCCGCGAACGAGTAGACCCATGACCACCCACGACACCCCTCAGGCCTACCGGCCCCGCACCACCCACAAGGAGCACAAGTGACCGCCCTCAGCACCGAGGCCACCAATTTCGGGTGGCTCCTGGACAACTTCGTCGAGTCCGTGCCCGGCACGCGCCACACGCTGGTGGTGAGCGCCGACGGCCTCCTCATGGCGATGTCGAAGAACCTCGACCGCACCGAGGGCGACACCCTCGCCGCGATCGTGGCCGGCATGTCGAGCCTCACGCGCGGCGCCGCCCGCCAGCTCAACGCCGGCGAGGTGCGCCAGTCGATCGTGGAGATGGACGAGCTCTTCCTGTTCCTCATGAGCGTGTCCAACGGCTCGGTCCTGGCGGTCGCCGCTGACTCGACCTGCGATGTCGGCCTGGTGGGCTACGAGATGACGCTCCTGGTGTCGCGCTTCGAGAACGCGCTGACCCCGCAGCTCATCACGGAGATGCGCCAGAACCTGCCGACGGACGGCCAGACCCGGGCCTGATCATGACCGATGCCACGATGCCGCACGACGGCGAGGAAGAGGCGTACACGGTCCGTCCCTACGCGATGACCGGCGGGCGCGTGAGCGCCGCCAGCAAGGACCTCCCCATGGAGGCGCTGGTCGAGGCGACGGCCGACCCCCAGGCTTCCTCCGGGCTCACCCCGGAGAAGAAGAAGATCCTGCAGCTCGCTCAGGGTCAGTTCCAGTCCGTGGCCGAGCTCTCGGCCCACACCCGCCTTCCGCTGGGTGTGGTCCGGGTGCTGGTGACGGATCTTGCCGAAGTCAACTATCTGAAGATCCACGTAGGCGGCACGGCCGACGACGCGACCACGCACGATGCGTCCGGCGGCCTGTCCCTCAGTCTCCTGGAGAGTGTCCTCGATGGCATCGCAGCCCTCTAACGCGGCCGTCGCCGCGCCGGCGGCCACCACCGCGCCTACCGTCGTCAAGATCGTCATCGCGGGCGGCTTCGCCGTCGGCAAGACGACCTTCATCGGCTCGATCTCCGACATCGACCCGCTCAACACCGAGGCCGCGATGACCGAGCACTCGGTCGGCGTGGACGACGCGGGCGGTGTCACGGATCGCAAGACCACCACCACCGTCGCCATGGACTTCGGCCGCATCGCGCTGCCGGGCTCGCTGTGGCTCTACCTGTTCGGCACGCCGGGCCAGGACCGCTTCCTCTTCATGTGGGACGACCTGGTGCGCGGCGCGATCGGCGCCGTCGTGCTCGTCGACACCGAGCGTCTCGACCAGTGCTTCCCGGCGGTCGACTACTTCGAGGGCCGGGGCATCCCGTTCGTCGTCTGCGTCAACTGCTTCGACGGCGTGGCACGCCACACCCTCGAGGACGTGCGCGAGGCGCTCGGCATCTCGGCCGACGTCCCCGTCATGTACACCGACGCCCGTGAGAAGGCCGCCACCAAGCAGGCGCTCATCTCGGTCGTCCAGCTCGCGATGCGCCGCATCCGCGACCGCTGATCCCACCCGATCCCAGCTGAGGCAGGGAGAGCCCCCGCGCCGCGGGGGCTCTCCCATTCCCGGCGCCGGAGGCCCCGCGCATCGTCCCGTCACGGCGACGATGCACGGGGCCTCCGTGCATGCGGCGCTACCCTTCTACCGTGATCTACGTCGACGGCTCCGCACTGTGCCGGTTCCTGCCGGGTGTGCGCTACTTCGACGAGTTCAACGACTTCGCCGTGCCGCGCATCCACGAGCTCGCGACGACGCAGCTGGGCTTCACCGAGCTGCGGCAGGCCGCGGAGCTGTACCCGCGCGAGCAGAAGTCGAAGGCCTTCGACGTGGTCGAGATGGTGCGCAGCTCGATCCCGGTGATCCGTTTCTCCGAGCACAACGTGTCGGTGTCGACGCACGCGGTCGCGGTGCTCAAGCCCTTCGCCGCGCTGCACCTGGGGGCCGCGGTCGCACACCCCGAGATCCACGCGATCCTCACGTACGACGCCGAGCTCGCCCGCGCCGCCGAGCTGTACGAGCTGCAGGTGCTGAGCCCGGGCCTCGTCCCGGGCTGGCACAATGGCTGACGCCTGGCACGTCCGGGCACGGGAGAGTTGACCGAGCGGCCGAAGGTGACGGTCTTGAAAACCGTTGAGGCGTAACCCGTCTCCGTGGGTTCGAATCCCACACTCTCCGCCTCGGGGGCGCGCGCCGGCCGCGCGTTGCCCGGCACCGCGCGGGACCGGTACCCTGGTCCCCGGCCCGCGCGCCCAGGAGACGTGACCGAGCGGCCGAAGGTGCATCCCTGCTAAGGATGTGATGGGGCAACTCATCCGTGGGTTCGAATCCCACCGTCTCCGCCACAGGAAGGCCCCGACATCGTCGGGGCCTTCCGCGCGTCCGGGCTCAGGCCGACGCGGTCGCGCGCGGGGCGACGATGGGCCGGGCCGGCTCGAGCGGGTCGTGCAGGTTGCGGTCGAGGAAGGACCGCAGCAGCCCCTCCACGTCGATCGCCTCGTGGTCGAGCAGCCATTGGATCTGGAGCCCGTCGAGCAGCGCGATCGCCTGGGCGGCCACGGCCTGCGGGTCGCACCGACGCTTGAGCTCGCCCTCCTCCTCGAGCTCGCGCAGCGCGTCGACGAGGAGCCCGCGGAGCCACTCGTAGCGGGCGCGGAAGTACTCGTGGCCCGGGTGGTCGGGCGCGGTCGCGGCGGTCGCGAGCGTCCCGAACAGCTCGATCGTCCCGGGCGTCTCGGTGCCGAAGCGCGCGACGTCGATGAACGCCTGCAGCATGGCCCGGCCGTCGCGCGGGGTGTCGGGCAGGAGGTCGATGCCGAGGTCGTCGCGCAGCCTCAGCGCGTCCACCAGCAGCTCGCGTTCGTCGGGGTAGGTCGCGCGCGCGGCCTCGAGCGACACGCCCGCCGCCTCGGCGACCCGGGCCAGCGAGCGCTCGCGCCAGCCGCCGTCCCTGATCTCGTCGAGCGCGGCCGCCGCGAGCGCGTGCTCGTCCTGCTCGAGCCGGAGCCGCGCCCCGGTGGGTCCCTGGATGCCGGTGTCGTGCGTCATCGCCGCCTCCCGAACGTCGTCGTCCCGGTCCTTCGACTGTAGCCCCGCACCAGCGCTGACGCCGGAGATGGGCCGGGAGGAGCGTCAGGAGGCGGGGACCCCCGCCCGGAACCACGCGACCGTCTTCGCCAGGCCCTCGTCGAGCTGCGTCGACGCGCTCCAGCCGAGCACGGTCCGCGCCTTCGTCACGTCGAGGCACCGCTGCCGCGGCGGGCCCGTGCGCACGCCGCGGAACTGCGGCTCACGCGCGATGCCGTCGTAGGCGAGGCTCGCGCGCTCCGCCACGTCGCGCACGGAGTTCAGCGTCGAGTTGCCGAAGTTGAAGGCCCCGGGCTCGCCGCCGGCGATGAGGTGGTCGGCCGCGCTCATGTACGCGCGCGCCATGTCACCCACGTAGAGGAAGTCGAGCCGGGTCGAGCCGTCGTCCCGGTCGCCGAAGTCGTAGCCGTCTCCCGCCGCCAACTGCGCCAGCGCGCGCGGGACCAGACGCGAGGCATGGCGGTCGCCCGGTCCGTAGGTGTTCATGAAGCGGCACGAGGCGTGCGGGATCTTGAACGTGGTGCCGTACCCGCGCACGATCATCTCCGCGGCCATCTTCGACGGCCCGTAGAGGTTCGAGGCGAGGCGCGGCTCGCGGGTCTCGGGGATGGGCTCGGGCTCGAAGCTGTCGCCGTAGTAGGCGCCGCTCGACGCGAAGACGAAGACGGGGTCGTTCCCGGCGGTGCGACACGCCTCGAGCACGAGCGTCGTGGCGCGCACGTTGTCGTCCACCACGGACGCGGGCTTGCTCAGGCTGTTCATGATGATCGGATCCGCCGCGAGGTGGAAGACGACGTCGAACGCGCCCTTCCCCACGACGTCCTGCACGAGCGTGCCGTCGCGCAGGTCGCCCAGCACGAAGTCGATGTCGTCCTCGACGCCCATGTCCTCGAGGGGTTTGCCCTCGATCGGATCGCGGTCGATGACGGTGACCCGCGCCCCTCTGCTCACCAGCTCGGAGACGAGGTGGCTGCCGCCGAACCCCGCCCCGCCTGTCACCAGGCATGATCGTCCCTGCCACATGTCGGTCATCTCCGGCCCCCTCCGAGATCCCCAGCGACCTGACCGGCCGGCGCCCTCGCGGTCCGCCCGATCACTCCCGATCATGCCTCGCGGACGGGGTGTTGTGAAGTGGTATGTCCACACTTGCCCGGACAGCCAGGGGTTTCGCACCGGCGAGCCGGGCGTCCCGCCGTTGCGCGGGGATGCGTCGCCCTCGTGTGTACGGGAGCACCCTCAGAAGCCTGTATAGTTGTGTCTCGGCCCGCGAGGGTCACGCGCCCGTAGCTCAACGGATAGAGCATCTGACTACGGATCAGAAGGTTGGGGGTTCGAATCCCTCCGGGCGCGCCACACACGAAGGCCGGACCGCCAGGTCCGGCCTTTCGTCGTCTCCGGGCCCGCGCATCGTCCGCCAGTCGCGCATCGTGCCACGATGGACCGATGCGCGACCCCTCGCTGGACGCCGCCCGCTACGCGCTCGAGCGCGAGCGGGCCGCCGAGGGCGCGCCCGAGGAGGCGCCGGTCGTGGACGTGGCGGGCCGGGCCGCCGATCGCGAGGAGCGCGCTCGCGAGGAGCGCCGGGCGGCACGGCGACGCCGCGACCGTGCCGTGACGCAGCACCTGTGGGTCGAGCGGCGCATCGTCGAGGCGCAGGAGCGGGGCGACTTCGACAACCTCCCGCTTGCGGGCAAGCCGATCCCGGGCCTCACGCGGCACGACCCCGACTGGTGGACCCGCGGGCTCGTCGAGCGCGAGCAGCTCTCGGGCCTCGCGCCGGAGTCCGTGCTCCTGCGCCGCGAGGACGCCGCTCTCGACGCGCGGCTGGACGCCCTCCACGATCCCGCGGACGTCCGCGCGGCGCTCGAGGACTTCAACGCGCGCGTGCTCACGGCACGCTGCCGGCCCGCCGACGGCCCCCCGCTCGTGACACCCGTCCGCGACGTCGACGCCGAGGTCGCGCGGTGGCGCGAGCGGCGTCGTCCTTGAACGCGCGGTGAACGCGCGCGAGGACGTCGTCATCCCCGCTAATGTGGGAATTGCCAGCCCGGGCATGGGGCCCCGCTGCGGAAAGGCACTCCCATGGACTTCTTCGAGAACTTCCTCAACATCCTGTTGTGGTCGCTGTGGTTCTTCATCTGGATCTCGTTCATCTTCCTCATCATCCGGTTCGTCTTCGACGTCTTCCGTGACGAGAAGCTCTCGGTGTTCGGCAAGATCCTGTGGACCCTGGTGCTGGTCCTCCTCCCGATCCTCGGCGCGCTCATCTACATCTTCGCGCGCGGCCGCGGCATGGCGGAGCGCGACGTCGAGGCTGCCAAGTCGATGCGCTCGGCCCAGGTCGAGTACACCAAGGGACTGATGAGCGAGGCCGGCTCGGCCTCCGAGATCAAGGCGGCCAAGGACCTCCTCGACTCCGGCGCGATCTCGCCCGAGGAGTACGAGAAGCTCAAGGCGAAGGCGCTCGGCTGAGCGTTCCTCCACCTGCTCACGGCGGTCTGGCCCCTCGGGGTCAGACCGCCGTTGCCGTTCCCGCGGCGTCCAGCACGATGCGGTGCACGTGGTCCCCGTCGACGCTGACGATCGTGAGCGCCTCGTCGCGGTCGGGCGGGAGCAGACGCACCGTGATCGTGCCGCTCGCGTCGGCGAGCGCCGCCGCCACCGCATCGTCCACGCGCGCCATCGCGTCGCCCGAGCCGAGCCCGGAACCGCGGTCGTCGAGCAGCGTGACCTCGACGCCGCGCGCCCGCGCCTCCGCCGCCGCGTCCAGCACCGCGGGGGTGGCGAGCGCGCGCCCGCGCACGCCGTCCCTGAGCCGCGCCTCGGCCTTGCGCATCTCGGCGCGCTCGTCGTCGGAGAGCGGCACCCCGGTCGCGACGCGCTGGAGCAGCGGCATCGAGGCCGAGGCGACCTCGGCCGCGCGCTGCAGGCGTACCTGACGGCCCGCCTCCGCGGTGGCCGCCGCCGCGGCCGCGTCGACGGACCGCTCGGTGAGCTCGTTGATGCGGTGCGCGGTGCGGCGCAGGCTCGTGACGAACAGCGTCGCCACGACGAGCAGGCCCAGCTGCGTGTCGACCATGAGCAGCCCCGTCAGCGCGGAGCGCCCGGTGGTGGCGGTCCAGGTCGCGGTGATCGCGGTCATCGCCGCCGCGGCGGCCCACGCGAGGCCGGTCCTGCCGCGCAGGATGAGGAACCACAGCAGCCACGTGTTCGACCCGAGGTGCCATGCCGCGCGACCAGGTGATCCGTCCGTCGGCAGCGCCCACGAGATCAGCACCGTGGAGACCACGACCGATGCGACGACGAGCCACGAGTCGCGCAGCGGGAACGGGTCGGGGTGGGGGCGCCCGAGGAGCACGCCCGCGGCGCTCACGATGACCGCCGCGACGTAAGCGGGCCAGCGCACGCTCAGCGTGTGGATCGTGGCGATCGTGAAGACCACGTTGGTGACGATGAACACGCCGAGGATCAGGCTCGCGCCCTCCGAGCTGAGCGCGAGCAGCCGGCTCACGTCGACCGTCCGCGAGGCCTGCGGGGGTGCGGGATGTCCGAGGCTCATGCGCGGCTCCAGGTGAGGGAGACGGTGGTGCCGACGCCGGGCGTCGACTCGACGTCCGCGTCGCCGCCCGCGACCGTGCGCATCCGCTCGAGGATGCTCACGCGGATCCCGAGCCGACGCTGCGAGACGCGGGAGGCGGCGAAGCCCGAGCCGTGGTCGGTCACCACCACGCGGGCCGAGCCGTCGTCGACGTCGCACTCGACGCGCGGCTCGCAGTCGGGGCCGCCGTGGCCCAGGGCGTTCCGCAGGGCCTCGGCCGTCGCCTCGGCGAAGGCCGCGACCACGCCGGCCGGCAGCGGCAGGTCGCCCTCGACCGCGTAGCGGACCGGGATGGCGGGATCCGCGGCGGAGGCCGTCGAGCGGATCACGGCCACGAACTCCTCCGGGTCGTAGTCGCGCGTCTCCGTGCGGCCGCTCACGAGCGAGTCGACGCTCGCGATCGCGTGGCGGGCCTGCTCGGCGAGCGAGTCGGGCGGCGTGGGGCGTGACGCGGCGAGCAGGACGGACATCACGTCGTCGTGCACGATCGCGTTGATGCGCGTCTGCTCGGCCTCGCGCGTGCGACGGCTCGCCTCGAGCGCCGCCTGCTCCCGCGCGTGGACGGCGGCGGCGTCCTGACGGTCGCCCGCGGAGATCATCGCGATCGACACGCCGCAGAGGATGAGGCAGTAGATGATCGCGCCCAGGCCGTCGAGGGTCGCCTCGAGCGCCGCATCGTCCCGCACCTGCATCTGCGTGAACGCGACGACGGGGCCCTGCACGAGCGGGTACACCCATCCGGCGATGCGGGGCCATGCGATCGCGGCGGCGGTCGCATGGATGGCGTTGATGCCCTGCGTCCATGGCGTCGCATCGTCCGCGAGCAGGGGCTCCTTCATCATCAGGGGCCAGGCGATCTGGATCGCCATGAACACCATCGACGTCCAGCCCGCGATGAGCAGCATCGGGCGGATCGGCAGCACGCGCGACAGCAGGGGGTAGGACGCCGGCACGATCACGCCGACGACGACCGTGAGGACGCCGAGCGGGGCGTGGAGCTGGTCGATCTGGCGGAGGAAGCCGCTCGACCCCGAGGCGAGCAGCAGGCCGAAGATGATCGCGCCGATGCCGACCGCGAGCAGCAGGGTGCGCTGGATGCGCTCCCGGGCCGGTCTCGCGGCGCCGTTCACGCCCGGCCTTCGCTCACTGGGGGCCCTCGAGCAGCCCGTCCTCGAGCGCGCGCTTGTACAGGTCGACGCGCGACTGCGCGGGTCTGCCCGCGTCCGCGTACTTGCGCCGGATGCGGCTCACGTAGTCCGCGACGGTCTCGCGCGACACCCCGAGGTGGCGCGCCACCGAATAGGCGGTCAGGCCCGAGGCGTAGAGCGACAGGATCTCGCGCTCCCGCGCGCTGAGCCGGGCGTCGGCGAGCGAGTCGTCGGAGTCGATCGCGGCGGCCCAGTCCGTGCCGAAGACCTCCTGCCCGGCCGCGGCGGTGCGGATCGCGTCGAGCAGCACGTCGGGCTCGGAGGACTTGCGGATCAGCCCGAGCGCGCCGGCGCGTGCGGCGGACTGGATGAGGCGGCGGTCCTCGCCCCCGGTGTAGATGAGCACGTGGGCGCCCATCTCGTGGATGGCGGCGATGTTGGCCTCGGGCGTGGACCCGTCGGCGAGCCGCAGGTCCAGGACCACGAGGTCGAGCGTCCGGCCCAGGCCGGGGAGCGCGTCGACGCCCTCGACCAGTCCGGCCAGCTCGAGGTCCTGCGCCCCCTCGACCAGGTCGCGGAAGCCGATGGAGATGAGCGCGTGGTCCTCGACGAGAGCGATGACCCGGCGCTCCTTCGCGGCGGTCATGACGGTTCCCCTTTCCTGCCACGGGATTCTAGTCGAATCGGCGGTGAATTCCCTGGAAGCGGACCCGATCCGGGCGCCTACCCCCATAAATGGGGGCTTGTCCGGGCCTGCCCGTCACGAGACGCTCATCTCGAGGTACACGCGGGAGGTGGAGAGGGGTTCGGGTGATGGGCTGGTCGACGGAGTCTGTGGCTCTCGTCGTCACGGGGGGAATGCTCGCACTCGTCGTCATCGCCTCTCTCCACTCTCGCGTGGCCCTGACCGCCGGCTCGAGGATCATCTTCCTCGTCGGCGCCGTCACCTTCATCGCCTTCGCGCTCCTCGCCGAGTACTCGCTCGACATGGCGGTGCCGCCGATCGTGCTCGTGCTCCCGCTCGTGCCGGTCGCGATCATCTTCGTCATCGTCCGGCGCCTGCTGCACGAGGCGCATCCGCATCCGGCGGCGGGCACCGCGGTCGCCGCCGCGAGGCCCGGAGCGGTCACGCCGACCCCGTTCGGCGCCGCGGGCGCGGGCGCCGAGCGCCTCCTCGCGGCGAGCCCGTACGCGACCGCCGCCGAGCTGTCCGAGCTCGCCTACACGCATCCCGAGCTCCGGCCCGCGATCGCGGCGAACCCCTCCGCGCCGGCGAGCCTCCTGCAGTGGCTCATCGAGCAGGGCGAGCCGGCGGTGCTGGCCGCGATCTCCGCGCGGGGCCGACTGCTCGGCTGACCGGGTACTGTCGCACGCATGCTGCGCCCGATCGTCCTGACCGCCGTCGCCGTGCTCGTCCTGGCGGGCTGCTCCGGCTCGGACGGCGAGCGTCAGGAGCTCGCCGTGGGGGACTGCCTCACGATCTCCGGCACCGGCGACACGGTCGGCGACGTGCCGGTCGTCGACTGCGAGGACGCGCACGAGGCCGAGGTCTACGCGACGTTCGACCTCGACCCGGGCGACTACGACGAGGACGCGGTGATCGCGACCGTCGAGGAGCACTGCGTCGACGGCTTCGAGGACTACGTCGGCGAGCCGTACCGCACGTCGTCGCTCGATGTCTTCTACACGTACCCGCTGGAGGACGCCTGGGCGGAGGGGGACCGCCTGGCGGTCTGCGCGGCGTACGCGCCGGATCCGGACTCGGGCGAGCCCGTGGCCTTCGAGGGCACCCTCGCGGGCTGACTCAGGCCGGGGCCGCGTCCCCGCGCTCGAGCGAGCCCACCAGCGGCCGGTCCGACGTCACGACGCACACCGCGAGCCGGTCGCCGTCCGCCCACGTCTCCTCGGACGGCGCCCACGCGCGCCACGCGAGGTCCGCCGCGAGCGTGGTGGGGACGATGCGCGCCACGCGGGCCGCGCAGAAGTCGAGCGCGGTGGCGGCGACCGCGTCGGCGCCCGGCCAGGCGGCGTCGGTGAACGTGTGGTCGGCGACCGTCTCGGCCCGGTGCGGCTCCGCGCACGGCACCGCGGTCACGCGGCCTGCCGACGGACCGTCCGCGGGAGCCTCCTGCAGGCACAGCCCCGCGACGACCGCGACGGACTCGAGGCCGCCCGTGGCGCCCCGCTGCGCGGGCTCGACCGCACGGGCGTGCGCCTCGAGCGCCACGTCGGCGATGACGCCCCCGACGATCGCCACCGCGGCGGCGCCGCCCACGATCCACGCGAGCCGCGCGCGGCGGCGACGATGCGGGCGGCGGGCCGGTGGCGCGGCCACCGTCGGCGCGGGGGGCGCGGCGGGCGGTCGCTCGCCGAGGGTGGGCGGCGGCGCGAAGCCGTCCCCCGTCATCAGGCGTCCGCGATCTCGACCACGACGGGGACGTGGTCCGACGCGCCCTTGCCCTTGCGCTCGTCGCGCACGATCGACGCTCCCGTGGCACGCTCCGCGAGCGGCGCGGACGCGTACACGAAGTCGATCCGCATGCCCTCGCCCTTGGGGAAGCGCAGCGCCTTGTAGTCCCAGAACGTGTAGGTGCGCTCCGCGGGGATGAAGCGGCGCGACAGCTCGGTGTAGCCGGCGTCCTCGAAGGCGTGGAAGGCGGCGCGCGCCTCGGGGGTCACGTGCGTGACGGCCTCGGAGTCCTCCTCGGACCAGATGTCGGTCGCGAGCGGCGCGACGTTGAAGTCGCCGACGAGCGCCGTCGGCAGGTCCGCCCAGGTGGTCGCCGCCTCGCGCAGGCGCGCGAGGAAGTCGAGCTTGTACGTGTAGTGCGGGTCCTCGAGGCCGCGCCCGTTGGGCACGTACAGGCTCCACACGCGGACGCCGCCGGCGGTCGCCCCGAGCGCGCGCGCCTCGACGACCGGGTCGCCGGTCTTCGCGAAGCCGGGCTGCTCGGGGAACGAGGTCTCGACGTCGGTCAGCCCCACGCGCGACGCGATCGCGACGCCGTTCCACTGGTTGAGGCCGTGGATCGCGAGCTCGTACCCGGCGGCCTCGAAGGCCTCCCGCGGGAACTGCTCGGGCTTGCACTTGATCTCCTGCATCGCGAGCACGTCCGTCTCGGACCGCTCGAGCCAGTCGACCACACGGTCGACGCGGGCACGGATGGAGTTCACGTTCCAGGTGGCGAGGCGCATGGGGACCAAACTACCGGCGGACGATGCGCCGGTAGCCTCGTCGCATGGCCATCGCACTGGTGACGGGAGCCTCCGCCGGGCTCGGCGAGGAGTTCGCGTGGCAGCTCGCCACCGCGGGACACGACGTGGTGCTGGTGGCGCGCTCGCGCGACCGGCTCAGCGAGGTCGCCGAGGTGCTCACCTCCGCGACGGGGAGCGGCGCCGAGATCCTGCCCGCGGACCTCACCACCGAGGAGGGCCGCGAGGCGGTCGCCGCGCGGCTGACGGCGGACGAGCGCCCCGTGAGCCTGCTGGTCAACAACGCGGGCTTCGGCATCGGCGCCTCGTTCCTCGACTCCACGTGGGACCAGGAGCGCGCGCTGCTGGACATCCACGTCACCGCGCCGATGCGGCTCGCCCACGCGGCACTGCCCGGGATGGTGGCGCGCGGCCACGGCGCGGTCCTCAACGTCTCCTCGGTGGCCGCGCACCTCGGGAACTCGACGTACGCGGCGCACAAGCGCTGGGCCGTCGACTTCACGCAGGCGCTGGCCGGTCAGCTCGCGGGGACGGGCGTGACCGCCACGGCCGTCCTGCCGGGCCTGGTGCGCACGCGCTTCCACGACTCGGACGCGTTGAGCCACATGCGCCACGAGTTCCCCGAGCCCGTCTGGCTCGACCCGGAGCGGGTCGTGACGTCCGCGCTCGCGGCCGTGCGCCGCGGCCAGACCGTGGTGACGCCGTCCGTGGGCTACGCGCTCGCGGGCTCGGTGCTGCGGGCCGTCCCGCAGCGGGTCACCCGCGGCCGCCGCAGCCAGCAGCGCGACTGAAACCGTCGTCTGGCGCGCCTCTCCACACGAGAGATGCAACTAGCCACCCGAAACCCGCGTCCTCCGGCCGAAGTTGCATCGGAGAGCGCTCTCCTCCCGCGCCATGTGTGGAGAGGCGCTTCGAGGGGAGCGCGCATCGTCCCCGGCTACCCTTGACCCCATGACCACCGGCACCCCGCGCGAGCAGCTGCGCGACCTCATTAAGGAGCTGGCCGTCGTCCACGGCCGCATCACCCTCGCGTCGGGCAAGGAGGCGGACTACTACGTCGACCTGCGCCGCATCACGCTGCACCACCGTGCCGCGCCGCTCGTGGGCCACGTGCTGCTCGACGCGCTCGAGGAGGCCGGCTTCGGCCCGGCCGACGTCGACGCGGTGGGCGGCCTCACCCTCGGCGCCGACCCGGTCGCGACGGCCCTCATGCACGCCGCCGCGTCGCGCGGGCTCGACCTCGACGCGTTCGTGGTCCGCAAGGAGAACAAGGCGCACGGCCTGCAGCGCCGGATCGAGGGCCCGGACGTCGCGGGCCGCACGGTGGTCGCCGTCGAGGACACCTCGACCACCGGCGGCTCGGTGCTGACCGCGGTGAGCGCGCTGCGCGAGGCCGGTGCGGACGTCGTCGCGGTCGCCGTGATCGTCGACCGCGACACCGGCGCGCGCCAGGTCATCGAGGAGGAGGGCCTGCCCTACCTCTACCTGTACGGGCTCGAGGACCTCGGGCTGAGCTGAGCCCGGTCGCGCGGCGCCCTTCACGCGCCGCGCCCCCCTCGCTAGGGTGGCCGCCATGCGAGGGATGTCCGCGATGCGCATGGGCACCGGCGCGCTGGTCGCGCTCGGTGTCATCGCGTACGTCCTCGGCGGCCAGGCCGCGTGGATCCTGCTGCTCGTCGGAGCGGTCGTCGCCGCGCTGGCCGTCTGGGAGTACGTCGATCATGCCCGCCATCGCGGCGCGGCCGCGCGCTTCGCGCTCGAGCACGGCTGGTCGCACACCCCGCGCACGGCCAAGTACTCCCTGCGCTTCTCCGGCACGCCGTTCGACCTGCGCGGGTCGAGCGTGCGCCAGGAGGACGTGCTCGAGGGCAGGTACGGCGGCATCGACTGCGCGACCTTCACTCACGTCGTCGAGCAGCAGTCCGACGGCGAGCGCTCCTCGGCCCAGGTGTTCCAGGTGACCCTCGCGGAGCTTCCGGTGCGGCTGCCGCGGCTCGACATCGTGCCCGAGCACCTCGGCCATCACCTCGCCCAGGCGCTCGGCGGCACCGACATCGAGGTCGAGTCCCACGCGTTCAACGCGCGCTGGCGCGTCATCGCGCGCGACCGCAGGTACGGCCACGACGTGATCGACCCCCGGATGATCGAGCGGCTGCTCGCGCACGACGTCGAGGGATGCTCGCTGCGCATCGACGGCGGCGCGGTGCTGATGTGGTCCGCCGGACGCGAGGGCGTCGACACGCTCAGCCGCCGCCTCGACGTGGTCGCCGGCGTCGCCCGCCGCATCCCGGACCACGTGGTCCGCCGCTTCCGGGAGCAGGGCGCGGCGATGGCGGACCCGGACGCGCCGTTGGCCGGCCCCGCCTGGGCCACCACCCCGGGCGTGCTGAACTCGCGGCGCTACACGGGCATCGGCAGCGACGAGGCCCAGCGGTGGGCCTCGCCCGAGGACGAGCCCGAGGCGGGCGACCCGCGCGCGTGACCCTGTCGGCCCCGCCCCGGCCCCGCTAGAGTCGCCACAGACGTCAGGAGAGACACATGGAATGGTTCCTCATCGCGCTCGCCGTGATCCTCGTCATCATCGTCCTGTGGGCGATCGCCGCCTACAACGGGCTGGTCCGCCTGCGGAACCTGGTGCAGGAGGCATGGCGCCAGATCGACGTCGAGCTGCAGCGCCGGCACGACCTCATCCCCAACCTCGTCGAGACCGTCAAGGGCTACGCCAAGCACGAGCGCGAGACGCTCGAGGCGGTCACCCAGGCCCGCACCATCGCCGCCGCGCCCGGCTCGTCGCCCGCGGAGCAGGCGGCTCAGGAGAACGTGCTCACCCAGGCGCTCGGCCGGCTGTTCGCGGTCGCCGAGGCGTACCCGGACCTCAAGGCCAACCAGAACTTCATGCAGCTCCAGCAGGAGCTCACCAACACGGAGGACCGCATCGCCGCGGGCCGCCGCTTCTACAACGCGAACGTCCGCAGCCTCAACACGCGGATCGAGACGTTCCCCACGGTGATCATCGCCAACATGTTCGGCTTCCACCGCGAGGAGTACTTCGAGACCGAGGACATCGCCCGCCAGGCGC
This sequence comes from Demequina maris, assembly GCF_000971155.1. Classification (GTDB taxonomy): domain Bacteria; phylum Actinomycetota; class Actinomycetes; order Actinomycetales; family Demequinaceae; genus Demequina; species Demequina maris. The sequence continues at coordinate 23,690 of NZ_BBLX01000015.1, forward strand.
CGAACGTGCAGTTCTAGCGGCGATGACGGTCGAGGTGGGCGACGGCGGCACCGTCGTCCTCTTCCTCCTCGTCGCGGCGCTGGCCGCCGGCGTCGTCGTGGCCGGCGCGATCGCCTACCAGCGGGCCGAGCAGGCGCGCCTCGCGCGGCTGCGCGCGTGGGCCGCCTCGCGGGGCTGGACCTGGACCGCGCGGGACGACTCGGTCGCGGAGCTCCTCGGCACGCGCCCGTTCGGGATGGGCGACGAGCGCGAGGCGCGCGAGATCATCACCGGGGCCCGCGACGGCCGCCCGTTCCAGGCGTTCCGCTACGTCGTGGTCGAGCACTCGCGCGACTCCAAGGGCCGTCGCCGGACCACGCGCGACGACTACCAGGTCGTGTGGGTGACGCTGCCGCGCGGGCTGCCCGCGCTGCGCTTCGCGCCGGACGATGCGTTCCAGCGGGTGCTCACGGGCCTCGGCTGGGGCGACGTGGACACCGAGTCGCACGAGTTCAACCAGCGGTGGCGGGTCAGCACGCGCGACGACGCGTACGCGCACGCGATCCTCGCGCCGCACGTGATCGAGGAGCTGCTGCGGCCCGCGTGGGCGGGCGCGACGGTGGTCGTCGAGGGACGCTTCGTCGCCGTCGTGCGCCGCGGGTACCCGGACCTGCGCACGCTCGACGCGACGCTCGACCGGCTCGAGGCCCTCACCGGCACGATCCCGCCCTTCGTCCTCGCCGACTACGGGCGCTGAGCCTCGCGCGCCGACGGCGCCCGCGCATCGTCCCTCCCGGCGACGGTCCCGGGCCATCGCTGGGAGGATGAGCGCATGACCGTCACCCTTGGCACCCCCCTCACGCCCACCGCCACCCGCGCGCTGCTGCTCGGCAGCGGGGAGCTGGGCAAGGAGGTCGCGATCGAGCTGACCCGGCTCGGCGTCGAGGTGATCGCCGCCGACCGCTACGCCGACGCCCCCGCGATGCAGGTCGCGCACCGCTCCCACGTGCTCGACATGCTCGACCCCGTAGCGCTGCGCGCGCTCATCGCGGCGGAGCGCCCCCACCTCGTCATCCCCGAGATCGAGGCCATCGCCACGCAGGTGCTCGCCGAGGTCGAGGAGGCGGGCGAGGCCACGGTGATCCCGACGGCGCGCGCCACGATCCTCACGATGGACCGGGAGGGCATCCGCCGCCTGGCCGCCGAGGAGCTCGGGCTGCCGACCTCGCCGTACGTCTTCGTCGACACGGTCGAGGGGCTGCGGGGCGCGGTCGACCGGGTGGGGCTGCCGTGCGTGGTCAAGCCCGTGATGTCGTCGTCAGGCAAGGGGCAGTCGGTGATCCGCACCCTCGACGACGTGGACGCCGCCTGGACGTACGCGGTCGAGGGCGGCCGCGCCGGCGGCACCCGGATCATCGTCGAGGGCTTCGTCGACTTCGACTACGAGATCACCCAGCTCACCGTGCGTCACGCCGGCGGGGTGACCTTCCTCGACCCGATCGGGCACATCCAGGTGGACGGCGACTACCGCGAGTCGTGGCAGCCGCAGCCGATGTCGGAGGCCGCCCTCGCCGAGTCGCGACGCGTGGCCGGGGCCGTGACCGAGGCGCTCGGCGGCCGCGGCGTGTTCGGCGTCGAGCTGTTCGTGCGCGGCGACGAGGTGCTGTTCTCCGAGGTGTCGCCCCGGCCCCACGACACCGGCCTCGTCACGCTCGCCTCGCAGGATCTCAGCGAGTTCGCGCTGCACGCCCGCGCGGTGCTCGGCCTGCCCGTGCCCGCCGTGCTGCCGCTCGGGCCGAGCGCGTCGTGCGCGGTCCTCGCGGAGGGCGCGGGCGTGCCGGTGTTCTCGGGCGTGGACGATGCGGTGGCCGCGCCGGGCACCGACGTGCGCCTGTTCGGCAAGCCGCGGGTCGACGGCCGCCGTCGCGTCGCGGTCACCGTCGCGCGAGGCGCCTCCGTCGACGAGGCGAGGGCGACGGCGCGCGCGGCCGCCGCGGCGCTGCGGATCGAGCTTGTGGAGAACCCCGAAGCTGTCTGACGGCGGTGCGACCCTGGTCGGGTGACCGCTCCTGACGCCATCCTCGACCAGATCCGGACGCTCCTCGCGATCGCGGACGGCGGCTCCCCGTACCCGGCCGAGCGGGAGCTCGCACGCGAGCGCGCCGAGAAGCTGATGGTCCGCTACGCGATCGACGAGGCCGGCGCGCGGATGAGCCGCGAGCAGGCCGAGACGCCCACCATCCGTGAGTTCGACTTCGTCGCGCCGTACGTGAAGGACCAGATCATCCTCGTGTGCGGGATCGCGCGGGTGTTCTCGTGCCGGTCCGTCATCCACGGCGGCCGGCGCGTCACCACGGTGGGCTTCGCCGCGGATCTCGCGATCGTCGCGGCGCTGGTCGACACGCTGCTTCCTGCGATGCGCCTCGAGATGGACGTCTACGGCGGCTCGCAGTCGCGCAAGAAGGCTTTCGCCTCGTCGTTCACCACCACCGTGACGCAGCGTCTCCGGGACTTCTACGCCGGGGCGCTGCGCGAGGCGGAGGAGGAGGGCACCGGCTCCGCGGTGGTGCTGCTCGACCGCGCGCAGCAGGTCGCTGTCGCCTACCAGGAGATGTTCCCGAACCTCCGCGCGGCCCGGCGCCGCGTGCTCACGTCCTGGGAGGGGTGGGGCGAGGGGGCCGAGGCGGGACAGCGCGCGGACATCTCGCTCGGACGCAAGGTGGACGAGGCGGGGCGGCGCGAGCTGGGGGCGTGAGGTTGGTAGCGTCGCCCGGGTGACCGATGCGACGCTCGCCGTGCAGGGCTTGACCCATGACTTCGGACAGAGGCGCGCGCTCGACGACGTCTCCTTCGAGGTGCGGCCCGGACGGCTGACCGGGTTCGTCGGCGCCAACGGCGCCGGGAAGACCACCACGATGCGCGCGATCGTCGGCGTGCTGCGCCCCGACGCCGGCACGGTCACGTTCGGTGGTGCGTCCATGACCCTCGAGGTGCGCCGCCGGATCGGCTACATGCCGGAGGAGCGTGGGCTCTACCCGAAGATGAAGGTGGCCGAGCAGCTCGTCTACCTGGCGCGTGTGCTCGGCGTCACGAAGGACGACGCGCAGGCGCGCGCCGCATCGCTGCTCGAGGGGCTCGACCTCGCCGAGCGACGCGACGACCTGCTCCACACGCTGTCGCTGGGCAACCAGCAGCGCGTCCAGGTGGCGGCCGCCCTCATCCACGAGCCGGACCTGCTGATCCTCGACGAACCGTTCTCGGGCCTCGACCCGATCGCGATGGACGCCATGGCGGAGCGGCTGCGGGATCGAGCCGCGGCGGGTGTCCCCGTGCTGTTCTCCAGCCACCAGCTCGACCTCGTCGAGCGGCTGTGCGACGACCTGGTGGTCATCCACCACGGGCGCGTCGTCGCGGCCGGCGACGCGCGCGCCCTGCGCGAGCAGCGCGCCGGCCGGCGCTACCGGGTGGACGTCGGCGGGACCGACGCGTGGATGCCCGCGCTTGCGGGCATGACCGTCGTCGGGTCCGGGCCGGAGGGCACCCTCGTCGATCTCGACGAGTCCGCCGACCCCCAGGCGCTCCTCGCCGCCGCGCAGGCCGCCGGCCCCGTGGAGCACTTCGCGCGCACCGTCCCCTCGCTCGCCGAGCTGTTCGCGGAGGTGGTCCGATGAGCACGCCGCGCACGGCGCTGGTCCGGCTGGTCGCCGGCCGTGAGATCTCCGTCAAGCTGCGCGACAAGGGCTTCCTCGCGTCGACCGCGGTGTTCATCGCGATCATCGTGCTCGCCGTCGTGGTGCCGGTGATGCTCGAGGGGGACACCCCCGAATACACGGTGGCCGCCACGGGCCACGCCGGCGCCGTGGCGGAGGTCGCGGTCGAGCTCGGCGGCGCCGAGGTCCCTGGGCTGCCCGCCGCCGACATCACCGTGATCGGCCTCGAGGACCCCACCGCCGGAGCCGGCGGCGACCCGGTCGACGAGGCGTTCCTGCGTGGAGCCGACGCGGTGCTGTCGAGCGACCCGGACGGGACCGTCGTCATCACGGCGCAGGAGAACGTGCCCGGCGACCTCGAGGAGCTGATCGCCGCCGCATCGTCCGCCGTGACTGCGCAGGACGTGGCCGTCGAGGCGGGGCTCTCCGCCGATCAGCTCGCGGCGCTCACGTCACCGCCGCAGCCCCGCATCGACCTGCTCGATCCCAAGCCGTCGTTGCCGGTGCCCCCTGAGCTCGTCATCGTGATCTTCGGATTCCTCTTCTACTTCACGGTGCTGACGTTCGGCGCGTCGATCGCGCAGTCCGTCGTCGAGGAGAAGACCTCGCGGGTGGTCGAGATCCTCGTCGCCGCGGTACCGGTGCGCTGGCTGCTCGCGGGGAAGGTGCTCGGCAACGCGGCGATGGCGCTCGGTCAGGTGGTGCTCATCGTCGGGGCCGGCCTGGTGGGTGCGCAGGCGATCGGCGAGGGCGACATCGTGGCGCAGGTGCTGGGCGTGAGCGGGTGGTTCCTCGCGTTCTTCGTCCTCGGCTTCCTCATGCTCGCCTGCCTGTGGGCCGTCGCGGGCTCGCTCGCATCGCGCATCGAGGAGCTGCAGTCGACCACCTTGTACATGCAGCTCGCGGTGATGACGCCGTTCTTCAGCGCGATCCTCATCCGCGACGAGGGGCCGGCGCGCGTCGCGCTCTCGTACTTCCCGCTCACCGCGCCGTTGATGATGCCCGCTCGGGTCGCGACCGGAGACGCCGCCGCGTGGGAGCCGTGGGTCGCCATGGTGATCGTCTCGGCGACGGCCGTCCTGCTCATCGGGGTCGGCGCCCGCCTGTACTCGGGCTCGGTCCTCAACACGTCCACGCGGACCAGGCTCGGTGGCGCGTGGGCCGCGGGCGGTCGGGCGTGAGCACCGACGAGCCGCCGCAGCACGGGCTCGGCCCCTGGGAGGGCGAGTGGCCCGATGACCCGCGCCTCGATCCCGAGCTGCTCGAGCACGGCGACCGCCGCAACGTGGTCGACCGCTACCGCTACTGGCGGCACGACGCGATCGTCGCGGACCTCGACGCGCGCCGCCACCCGTTCCACGTCGCCATCGAGAACTGGCAGCACGACCTCAACATCGGCTCCGTGGTGCGGACCGCGAACGCGTTCCTCGCGCGCGAGGTGCACATCGTCGGCAACCGCCGCTGGAACCGCCGCGGCGCCATGGTGACCGACCGGTACCAGCACATCCGCCACCACCCGACCGTCGAGGACCTCGCCGCGTGGGCCGTCGCGGAGGGTCTGCCGGTCATCGGCATCGACAACCTGCCCGGCTCCGTGCCGCTCGAGACCTACCCGCTGCCGCGTGCGTGCGTGCTGGTCTTCGGGCAGGAGTCGGTGGGCCTGTCCGACGCCGTGCGCGAGGTCGCCGAGGCCACGCTCGCCATCGCGCAGTACGGCTCGACCCGGTCCATCAACGCCGGCGCGGCCGCCGCGATCGCCATGCACGCGTGGGTGGGCCGGCACGGGGACATCGCCGCCGGGCACGCCTGAGCGCCGCGGCCGGGGGCGGCTCCCCGCGCATCGTCCCTACCTGCAGGGACGCCGCGAGGGCCCCGGGACCTTAGCCGCACGGGTGCCTGCGATTTCTGACAGAATGGACGGCGGTTCCATCCGCACAAGCTCAGGAGTAACCCATGGCTATCGCCACCACCGAGTCGTACGCCGCGATGCTGGACGCCGCCAAGGCCGGCGGCTACGCGTTCCCCGCGATCAACATCACCTCGTCGTCGTCCGTCACCGCCGCCATCCAGGGCTTCGCGGAGGCCGAGTCCGACGGCATCATCCAGGTCTCGGTGGGCGGTGGCCAGTACGCCTCCGGCTCGACCATCAAGGACGCGGTCGTCGGCTCGCTCGCGCTCGCGGCCTACGCCCGCGTCGTCGCCGAGAAGTACGGCGTCACCATCGCGCTCCACACGGACCACTGCCACAAGGTCTACCTCGAGGAGTGGCTCAAGCCGCTGCTGAAGCTCGAGGCCGAGTCGATCGCCTCCGGCAACGGCCCGATCTTCAACTCGCACATGTGGGACGGCTCGTCCGTGCCGATGGACGAGAACCTCTCGATCGCCGAGGAGCTCCTCGAGCTGTCGCAGGCCGCCGACACGATCCTCGAGATCGAGATCGGCGTCGTCGGCGGCGAGGAGGACGGCCACTCGGCCGAGGTCAACGACAAGCTCTACTCGACCCCCGAGGACGGCATCGCCACCATCGAGCGCCTCGGCCTCGGCGAGAAGGGCCGCTACATGACGGCCATGACCTTCGGCAACGTGCACGGCGCGTACAAGCCGGGCGCCGTCAAGCTCCGTCCTGAGATCCTGGGCGACATCCAGTCCGCCGCGGCCGAGAAGTTCGGCAAGGAGAAGCCGTTCGACCTCGTCTTCCACGGTGGCTCCGGCTCGACCGCCGAGGAGATCGCCACGGCCGTCTCGCACGGTGTCATCAAGATGAACATCGACACCGACACCCAGTACGCGTACACGCGTCCGGTCGTCGACCACATGATGAAGAACTACGACGGCGTCCTCAAGGTCGACGGCGAGTGGGGCAACAAGAAGGCCTACGACCCGCGCGCCTGGGGCAAGCTCGCCGAGGCCGGCATGGCCGCCCGCGTCGTCGAGGCCTGCCAGCAGCTCGGCTCCGCCGGCAAGAAGATCTGAGTCACCCGATCGTGAGGAAGGCCTCCGCGGTCGCTTGACTGCGGAGGCCTTCGCACGTGCGGGGACGATGCGCGCTGCAGGCGCGGCGCCCATCGGCCGATAGCCTGTGAGGGGCGTTCGCGCCTCACAAGATTTCAAGTCCCGGCCGGATGCCGGGCGAAGGGGAGGGCACGATGCCCGGAGCAGTGATCGTCGGAGCCCAGTGGGGCGACGAGGGCAAGGGGAAGGCGACGGACCTCCTCGGCTCGCGCGTCGACTACGTCGTGAAGTTCAACGGCGGCAACAACGCGGGCCACACGGTCGTCATCGGCGACCAGAAGTTCGCGCTGCACCTGCTGCCGTCCGGCATCCTCACCCCGGGCTGCACGCCCGTGATCGGCAACGGCGTCGTCGTCGACCTGCGCGTGCTGTTCCAGGAGCTCGACGCGCTGAACGAGCGCGGGGTCGACACCTCCGACCTGCTCGTGTCGAACGCGGCGCACATCATCGCGCCGTACGCGCGCACGCTCGACAACGTCACCGAGCGCTTCCTCGGCAAGCGCAAGATCGGTACCACGGGCCGCGGCATCGGGCCGGCGTACGCCGACAAGATCAACCGCCTCGGCATCCGCGTGGGCGACCTGTTCGACGAGACGGTGCTGCGCGACAAGATCGAGGGCGCTCTCGTCGCGAAGAACCACCTGCTCGTCAAGGTCTACAACCGCCGCGCGATCACCGTCGACGAGGTCACCGACGAGCTGCTCGCGTACCGCGACCGCCTCGCGCCGCACGTCACCGACACGTCGCTCGTGCTCAACAACGCGCTCGAGGCCGGCGAGACCGTCCTGTTCGAGGGTGGCCAGGCGACCATGCTCGACGTCGACCACGGCACCTACCCGTTCGTCACCTCGTCGTCCGCGACCGCCGGCGGCGCGTGCACCGGATCCGGCGTGGGCCCCACCCGCATCGACTCGGTCATCGGCATCGCGAAGGCGTACACCACGCGCGTGGGCGAGGGTCCGATGCCCACCGAGCTGCTCGACAAGTGGGGCGACCGCCTGCGCGACGTCGGCCACGAGTTCGGCACGACGACGGGCCGTCCGCGCCGCTGCGGCTGGTACGACTCGGTCATCACCCGCTACGCCTCGCGGATCAACGGCCTCACCGACATCGTGCTCACCAAGCTCGACGTCCTCACGGGCATCGACGAGATCCCCGTGTGCGTGAGCTATGACGTGGACGGCGTGCGCTACCAGGACCTGCCGCTCGACCAGGCGGCCTTCGCCGCGGCCGAGCCGGTCTACGAGACCTTCCCCGGCTGGGACGAGGACATCTCGGGCTGCCGCGACTTCGCGGACCTGCCGCAGAACGCGCAGGACTACGTCAAGGCGGTCGAGGAGCTGTCCGGCTGCCGGATCTCCACGATCGGCGTGGGCCCGGGCCGCGACGAGATCATCCAGATCAACGACCTGCTCCACGAGCGCGGCTGAGGCCGGCGCGGGCGCGGAGCGCGCCCGTCGGCGCGTGCACGAAACGTGCGTGCAGGTCATGTACATGTGTGGACATCGGCGCCACGCGTGCCCCCTGCCGTGGATCGTTAACCTCCTCGTATTGCGCGCGTGACAAATCGGATATACCGTCCGAAATGGGACCAAGGTCCCCGCGGGCTTCAGAGGGGGGCCTCGCGAAAGTTCTGGGGGTACTTCAATGAGGAAGATTCTCGCGACCCTTTTCGCCGCCCTTTTGGCGATCGGGATCCCCGCCACGGCCGCGTCCGCGACCGACACGACCATCCATGATCCGTGCACATGCATGGTCTATAAGGCTGGCGACAACACAGCCTGGGCCGCCGGCGAGCGGTTCGTCGACCGGGGCAACTGGGCGACATTCACCCAGTACGGCGGCGTGGGGAAGACCGTGCCCCTGTTGGCCGGCAAGAAGCACAAGGCCGGTGTCGTCGGGTTCTTCCCGGCGGGTGACAAGGTGCTCATCCACATCAGGCTCTACGAGGGCGCGGCGTTCGCCGACGGTGACGCCGTGAAGATCGAGGCTTACGAGAGCTACGAAGCGATCCCCAAGGAGAACCCCTCGCCGGGGCACTTCATGTACAAGGAGGATCCGAGCGATCCGGCCGATCCGCTGCACTTCGACATCCTGGTCGACAAGGCCGCGTACTACGCCGTGCACGTCGACGTCGTGGCCGGTTGACCGCCTGATCCCCCGACGAGGGCCGCGTCCATTCCCCTGGGCGCGGCCCTCAACCATGCCCGGCGCCGACCCGCCAGCGTCACACTGCCCGCTCGCGCACCACGCGCGCGACATCCACCCGCCGCACGGCGCGCGCCGCGGGGATCCGTGACAGCGCGGAGGCGACCAGCACCCCGGCCGCCGCGAGCCACGGCACCCACCACGACCACCACAGGTCGAACGTGAACAGGTCGCTCGAGAACGTCGACAGGAAGCCCGCCGCCGCGATCGTGCCGAGCACCAGGCCGAACGGCAGCCCCAGCGCGGTCGAGACCACGTTCTCGGTGCTGATCGTGCCCGCCACCTTCCGCACGGGTACGCCGGCGGCCCGCAGCGTCGCGAGCTCGCCGGTGCGCTCGACCACGTTCACGGCGAGCGTCACGTACATCACCGCCAGCGCGAGCACCCCGCCGAGCGCGATCATCACCCCGATGAACGCCCAGAACAGGCCCAGGTACTGCTGCACGGTCGTGAGCAGCGCCTTCGAGTCCTCGTACGCGACCACGCCGTCGAGCGCGGTGATGTCCTCGCGCATCGTGTCGCGGTCGGCCCCGTCCGCGAAGATGACGTCGTAGGTCGCGACCTGGCTGTCGGGCAGCATTCCCCGCGCGACGTCCTCCGCCGCATAGAGGTACGTGCCCATCGGCTCGGCGAGGAAGCCCTGGAGCGTCACCTTCGTGTCGCCCGCATCGGTCGAGATCGTGAGCTCGTCGCCGACGTCCACGCCGAGCACGTCGGCCAGCCCGGAGCCGGCGAGCACCCCCGAGGAGGGCAGCGTGGTCGTGGAGCCGTCCTCGAGCAGGAACGTGTGCATCGCGGTGTCGCGGTGGAAGCCGCGCAGCACCGTGGCGTACCCGGTGCCGTCGGCGCGTGCGGTGACCTGGCCGGCGACGGTCGCCTCCACGGTCTCGACGCCGTCGACCGCCTCGAGCGTCGCCGCGTCGGTGCCGCCTGACACCGCGACGGACGCGTCCTGGTTGTCGATCACGTCGTACTGCGTCTCGAGCGCGTGGACCATCGTCGTCATCATCCCGACCGACGCCAGAACGAGCACCATCGACAGCACCGCGCCGAGCATCGTCGCGATCGTGCGGCGCGGGCTGCGACCGACGTCGCGGAGCGCCATGCGTGCGGGCACGGGCAGCCACCGCAGGCGGGCGACGAGCCGGCTCCACGGGCCCGGCGGTCGCAGCGGTGCCGCGGCGTGCATCGCGGCGGCGGGGTCGGTGCGCGCCGCGGCGAGCGCGGGGAAGAACGCGCCGATCAGGCCCACGAGCACGCCGAAGATGACGCCGCTCGCGATCATCCAGGGGTAGTTCTCGACGATCGTGTCCGGGATGCCCAGGCCCGACGTGTAGGCCGACGTGACCGCGCCGTTGGCGAGCGCGCCGAGGATCACGCCGACCACGCCGCCCAGCGTGCCGATCATCAGCCCTTGCAGCAGATACATCCGCAGCACGCGGCCGCGCCGGGCGCCGCCCGCCATGAGCGTCGCGATGATCGGCCGCTCCATGAGGATCCGCCGCGAGAGCATCACGTACGAGGCGACGCCCGCCGCGGTGAGGAACAGCGCCGGGAAGGCCTTGGACATCTCGTCGAAGCCGTCGAGGTCCTCGTTGAGCGTCGCCTGCGACGGCATGTCCTCCCACGACTGGATCGCGGTCGCGCCCGCCTGGTCCATCGCCCGGGTGACCTCGTTGTCGGACGATGCGGTCAGCCGGTCGGGCATGGCGACGAGGGCCTGGTTGTCGGGGCCGTACCAGCCGGTCACCGTGTCCTCCGGGAGGTACACCACCGCGAACGAGTGCGGGTCGCTCACCGCGTCCTGGCGGCTCCGCGCGGGCCAGATGTACTCCGCGGAGACCGCGATGCCGACGACGGTGACCTCGTGCCAGCCGTCGGCCGCATAGACCTGCAGCGTGTCGCCGGGGGAGAGGCCGAAGGTCGAGGCGGCGTGCGTCTCGACCACCGCCTCGTTGGTGGCTCCCGCGCTCAGGTAGGAGCCCTCGGTCACGTCGATCGCGCCGAGCTCGGGCTGGTCGCCGGTGGGCATCCCGACCACCCGGCCGAGCAGCTTGGTGTCCTCGATGAGCATCGGCGGGTCGTACTGGGCGCGCGTCCCCGTGGTGGCGGCGCCCGCATCGTCCGCCGCGCTCGCGACCTCGTCCGCGTCGCCGCCCGTCGCGATGTACGTGGGCAGCGCGAGCCGCTCGTACGTGTGGTGGTACGAGGCGGTGAGGTTCTCGAACGCGCCGGCGGTGGCCACGAAGATCATCACGCCGAGCAGGATCGTGACCGCGACCGCGATGACCTGGGCGCGGGATCGCCGGAGGTCCCGGAGCGACTTGCGGGTGGTGACGCGCATCGCGATCACCAGGTGACGTCGGCGGCGTCCGCGGGCGCCGGGTTGACCTCGGCCGACTCGATCGCGCCGTCCACCACCGTGACGACGCGGTGCGCGATGCGCGCGACCGACGAGTTGTGCGTGACGATCACCACCGTCCTGCCCTCACGGTTCAGGCGTTGCAGCAGCCCCAGGATCTGACGCCCGGTCGGGAGATCGAGCGCGCCCGTGGGCTCGTCGGCGAGCAGGATGTCGGGGTCCGTCGCGAGCGCCCTGGCGACGGCGACGCGCTGCTGCTGGCCGCCGCTCAGCGTGGCGGGGAAGTTGTCCGCGCGGTCGGCGAGGCCCACCGCGTCCAACAGGTCCTCGACCCGGCTGCCGTCCGCCTTGCCCGTGAGGGAGAGGATGATCTCGACGTTCTCGCGCGCCGTCAGCGTCGGGATGAGGTTGAAGAACTGGAAGATGAACCCCACGTGCTCGCGCCGGAAGCCGGCGAGCTGCGAGGGCTTCCGGTCCGAGATGTCCTCGCCCGCGATCGCGACGGAGCCGCCGGTCGCCGACTCGATGCCGCCGATGATGTTGCACATGGTGGTCTTGCCCGACCCGGAGGGTCCGAGCACCACGACGAGCTCGCCCGAGGCGATCTCGAGGTCGATGCCCTTGAGCGCATGGACGGCGGCGTCCCCCTCGCCGAAGGTCTTGGTGACGCCGGTGAGGCGCACGCTGCGGTCGGTCTCGACGGCGGTGGCGGTCATGATCGGTCCTCTCGTGAGGCGGGGGCGAAGATGCCCGTGCTGTAGGCGTCGATCGCGCCGGCGGCCCAGCGGGCCATCCCCTCGGGCGCGAGCGGGTCGACTCCGAGGACGTCGGCGAGGTGCTCCCGGAGGAGCACCATGGCGAGGTCGTTGACCATGAGGAAGGCGGCGCGCACGTCGGGGTCCGAGCTGGGCCTGACACCCCCGGCGTGCTCGAGGTCGCGCATCGTCGCGACGGTCATCTCGAACCACTGGCGGAACAGCCGGTGCCCGACGGGGTCGCCGCTCAGCAGCAGGCGGCGCAGGTAGGCGGGGATGGCGGACCCGGCGGGCAGCCCGTGCAGCAGGATCTCGGCGAAGCTCGCGGCGGCCGACCCGCCGCCGGCGGCGATCGCGTCGAAGTCCTCCGCGGTCTGGTCGAACAGGCCGTCGAAGATCCCGGCCACGTGTGCGTCGACAGCCTCGCGGAGGCCGTCCTTGCTGCCGTAGTGGTGGAGGACGAGCGCGGGGGAGACCCCCGCGCAGGCGGCGATGTCGCGCACCGTGACGGCGTCCGGTCCGCGCTCGCCGAACAGCGCGAGCGCGCAGTCGCGGATCTTGGCGCGTGCGGTGAGATCGTCGGTGCTGACCACACGTTCACGCTACTGAACGCTTGGTCAGCCCGCAAGGGGGAGCTCAGCCGGATCCTCGCGACGGCCGGCATCCGCTGAGCCGCAGGCGGCGCAACCAGGCGTCGAGGTCGTCGGCGGATCCGTCGGACAGGGCGTACCACCGCCACGGGCCGTCGACGGAGACCGTGACCAGCCCGGAGCGCGCGAGGACGCCGAGGTGCTGGGAGGCGCGGGTGCGGGAGATCCCGAAGGCCGCGCAGGCCGATGCGGCGAGGTCGCCCGCGGCCGCCGGGCCCGGCACGAGCCACTCGAGGATCGACCGCCGCACCGGGTGGGCGAGCGCGGCGAGCGTCGCGTCCACGTCGGGCGTGCCGAGGTCCATGAGCCGACGCTAGGCGCGGCGCGCGGCGTCCGCCATGGCCTGGGGAGAACCGTCGCTTGCGCCGTGCCCGAAAGCCGGCGCGGCCCACCGTTCGCGCGCGCACCGCGCACCCGAGGGTGTGTCCGTTCCCGTATGTCACTCCTGCGTGAAACAGGAGCCGGCCCGGCGGGGCTCGCCCGCACGGCGCGGCCCGGCGCAGGCCGCTGTTTCGCGCTGACGTGAAACACGCGAGAGAGACCATGGCCGCGGCAGGCGGCAGGCGGCGCTCGACACCCGGCGCCCACCCCGCACCGCCTAGACTCGCACGCGTGATCATCCTTCTCGTCGGCTCCGGCGCCCGTGAGCACGCCCTCGCCCGCGCCCTGTCCCTCGACCCCGCGGTCTCCCAGCTCCACGCGGCTCCGGGCAACCCCGGGATCGCCACGCTGAGCACCGTGGAGGGCACCCCCGTCACGCTGCACGGCGTCGAGGCGACGGACCCGGTCGCCGTCGCCGCGCTCGCGGCCGCGGTCAAGGCGGACCTCGTGGTCGTCGGCCCCGAGGCGCCCCTGGTCGCCGGCGTCGCGGACGCCGTGCGCGGGGCGGGCATCCCGGTCTTCGGCCCCAGCGGCAAGGCCGCGATGCTCGAGGGCTCCAAGGCCTTCGCCAAGGAGGTCATGGCCGCCGCCGACGTGCCGACCGCCGAGCCGCGCGTGTGCACCACCAGCGCCGCGCTCGAGGAGGCCTTCGACGCCTTCGGCGCGCCGTACGTGGTCAAGGATGACGGCCTGGCGGCGGGCAAGGGCGTCGTCGTCACCGACGACCGCGCCGCGGCCCTCGCGCACGGCGAGGCGATCCTCGACGCGGGCGGCGTCGTGGTGGTCGAGGACTTCCTCGATGGACCCGAGGTCAGCCTCTTCTGCCTGTGCGACGGGACCACCGTCGTGCCGCTGCAGCCGGCGCAGGACTTCAAGCGCGCCTACGACGCCGACGCCGGCCCCAACACCGGCGGCATGGGTGCCTACACCCCGCTCCCGTGGGCGCCCGCGGACCTGGTCGACGAGGTCGTCCGCACCGTCGCGCAGCCCACGGTCGACGAGATGGCCCGCCGCGAGACGCCGTTCATCGGCGTCCTCTACTGCGGCCTCGCGCTCACCTCGAAGGGCGTGCGCGTCGTCGAGTTCAACGCGCGCTTCGGCGACCCCGAGACCCAGGTGGTGCTCGCCCGCCTCGCGACCCCGCTCGCGGCCGTCCTGCTCGCCGCGGCGGAGGGACGCCTGAGCGAGATCCCGCCGCTCGAGTGGCGGGACGATGCGGCGGTCACCGTCGTCGTCGCGGCCCAGAACTACCCCGACACCCCGCGCAAGGGCGACCCGATCACCGGCATCGACGAGGCGGAACAGGTCGACACCGTGCACGTGCTGCACGCGGGCACGAGCCTCGACCACCGCGGCGCGCTGCTCAGCAACGGCGGCCGTGTGCTCTCGGTGACGGCGCTCGGCGCGACCCTCACGGAGGCCCGCGAGCGTGCCTACCAGGGCGTGGACCGCATCGTCCTCCCGGGAAGCCATCACCGCACCGACATCGCGGCGAAGGCCGCCGCCGACGCGGACGGGGCCGCCTGATGCCCGGCCACGCGACGCCGCCGCAGCACCTCGAGCTCAAGGGCTGGCGCCACGTCTACTCGGGCAAGGTGCGCGACCTGTACGAGCCGATCGAGCCGCACCCGCGCGGCGACGTGGTCCTCGTGGTCGCCTCCGACCGCATCAGCGCGTACGACTGGGTCCTCCCCACCGAGATCCCCGGCAAGGGCGGCATCCTCACGGGGCTGAGCCTGTGGTGGTTCGACCAGGTGCTCGACATCGTCGCGAACCACACCGTCGAGGCGCCCGTGCCGGACGAGGTCGAGGGCCGTGCGATGGTCTGCAAGCGCCTCGACATGTTCCCCGTCGAGTGCGTGGCCCGCGGCTACCTCACCGGCTCCGGCCTGGTCGAGTACAACGAGTCCGGCACGGTCTGCGGCATCCCGCTGCCCGCGGGCCTCGTCGACGGGTCGCGCCTGCCGGAGCCGATCTTCACGCCGGCCACCAAGGCCGAGGTGGGCGAGCACGACGAGAACGTCGACTTCGACGCCGTCGTCGCGCTGATCGGCCGCGAGGACGCGGAGGCGCTGCGCGACCTCACCCTCGCGCTCTACGTGCGCGCGCACGAGATCGCGGCCGCGAAGGGCATCATCCTGGCGGATACGAAGTTCGAGTTCGGCCGCGACGGCTCGGGCGCGATCATCCTCGGCGACGAGGTGCTCACCCCGGACTCGAGCCGCTTCTGGCCCGCCGACGAGTGGGAGCCGGGCCATGCCCAGCCGAGCTTCGACAAGCAGTTCGTCCGCGACTGGCTGACCTCGCCCGAGTCGGGCTGGGACAAGAGGTCCGACGTCCCGCCGCCCGCGCTGCCGGACGACGTGGTCGAGCGCACGCGCGCCCGCTACGTCGAGGCCTTCGACCGGCTCGCGAAGCACTGAGCGCGCCGACCCAACGGAACCCGGCCGGCATGCGTCCTATCGATATGGGACGCATTCCGCGGGTGGCCGCGATCGCGGTCATGGGCGCGCTGGTGCTGGGCACGCTGCTCGCCGGCTGCGCCTCGCCTGGCGCCGACGACGGCGTCGAGTACGGCGAGACACTCGACCTCGGCGTGCCGGGCGCGGTCATCGAGGTCGTCGAGGGTGTCGCGGGCTACCCCGCGTGCGGCAACGAGCCCATCACGCACGGCGGCGTGACGTGGTACCCGTTCGAGCCCGCGAACCTCGACGAGTTCCCGGACGTCGCGGCACTCGCCGGAGGCGGCCTGGGCGGCGGGACGATGCGCATCGTCCTGCCGGGCGTCGTCGAGCCGGGACCGGGCGACGACACTGGCACCCTGGTGATCTACGAGGGCGGATTCGCGCACTGGGAGTCCGACAGCGGCGACCTCGAGACGTGGCTCACGGACCAGCCGCTCGAGTACTGGTGGGCCTGCTGAGCGTCGGCTGAGGCCTATGCGTGGCTCTCGGTCTGCAGCTCGCGCTTCTGGACCACGGCTACCGACGGCACGCCCCACCCGCGCGTGAGCGACAGCGCGCGCAGCGCGAGGATCACCAGCAGCGGCACCCAGAACACCACCTCGGGCGGCAGGCCGAGCGCCCACAGCGCCCACAGCGTGAAGGCGCCGCCGAGCGCCGCGGTCGCGTAGAGTTGGCCGTTCCAGAACACCTCGGGCACCTGCGCCGCGAACAGGTCGCGCAGGATGCCGCCGCCGACGCCGTTGGCGACGCCGACGATCATCGCGGCGACCGGGCTCGCACCCGCGTCGAGCGCGATGCCGGTGCCGATGACGACGAAGATCGCGAGGCCCGCCGCATCCGAGTACTCGACGATGCGGTGGCGGGCGAACGCGCCCAGGTCACGCCGCCGCGCGGCGGGCGCGATCGCGAGCGCGGTCGCGACGGCGACCAGCACCAGCGTGGGGTTCTCGATCCAGAAGACGGGCTGGCGGAGCAGGAGGTCGCGCATCGTGCCGCCGCCCACCGCGACCAGGCTCGCGAGCACGACCGCGCCCACGAGATCCATGCGCCGGCGGCTCGCCGCGACGGCGCCCGAGATCGCGAAGGCGACCGTGCCGAGGTACTCGAGGACCACGCGCAGCGTCACGAGCGCGTGCTCGAGGATCGCGTCGGGCGCGACGGCGGTGACGAGGTCGGTCATGGGTTCTCCGTTCGGACGACCCTCAAGGGTACGTGCGCCTCCGGGCGCCGGTAGAATCCACGCCATGGCCACGATCCTCGTCCACGTCATGCCCAAGCCCGAGATCCTCGACCCGCAGGGCAAGGCGGTCGGCGCAGCCCTTCCCCGCCTCGGCTTCGACGGCGTCGCGCAGGTCCGTCAGGGCAAGCGCTTCGAGCTCACCGTCGACGGCGAGGTGACCGATGAGGTCCTCGCCAAGGTCCGCCAGGCGGCCGAGACCCTCCTCAGCAACCCCGTCATCGAGGATGTCGTCGAGGTGACGGTCGCCGAGGAGACGGCGTGACCGCGCGCATCGGCGTCGTCACCTTCCCCGGCACGCTCGACGACCGCGACGCCACCCGAGCGGTGCGTCTCGCCGGCGCCGAGGCCGTGCCGCTGTGGCACAACGACGGCGACCTCAAGGACGTCGACGCGGTGGTGCTGCCGGGCGGCTTCTCGTACGGCGACTACCTGCGCGCCGGCGCGATCGCGCGCTTCGCGCCGATCATGGAGAAGGTCGTCGACGGCGCCAACGGCGGCCTCCCCGTGCTGGGCATCTGCAACGGCTTCCAGGTCCTCACCGAGGTGCACCTGCTGCCGGGCTCGATGATCAAGAACGAGCACCTGCACTTCATCTGCCGCGACCAGACGCTGCGCGTCGAGAACGCGGAGACCTCCTGGACGTCGGAGTACCGGGACGGCGAGGAGATCGTCATCCCGCTCAAGAACCAGGACGGCCAGTACGTCTCTGACGACTACACGCTCGACATGCTCGAGGCCGAGGGCCGCGTCGCGTTCCGCTACGTCGGCTGGAACCCCAACGGCTCGCGCCGCGACATCGCCGGCATCACGAACGAGCGCGGCAACGTGGTGGGGCTCATGCCGCACCCCGAGCACGCGGTCGAGGCCGGCTTCGGCCCCGACTCGCGCGAGTCGGGCCGCACCGGCACCGACGGCCTCGCGTTCTTCACCTCGGCGATCAAGAACCTGCTCGCGACTGCCTGATCCCGCTCGCGCTGCCGAGCCGTACCCCCCTGCGGGGAGCTGAGCGACGGTTTCGCGAGGTTCCCGACTCGTGCGGGGAGCTGAGCGACGTTCAAGGAGCCCCATGATCACCGAGTCCGTCGTCCTCCGCGTCCACCCCGGACGCGAGGCCGCGTACGAGGCCGCCTTACGGGAGGCCTCGCCGATCATCGCCCGCCAGCCCGGCTACCTGTCCCACTCGCTCAAACGCGGCATCGAGGACCCGTCGACGTACCTGCTCACGGTCGGGTGGGAGACGCTCGAGGACCATGAGACCGGCTTCCGCGGCTCAGCGGACTACCAGGAGTGGCGCAGGCTGCTGCACCCGTTCTACGTCGAGCTGCCGCCCGTCCCGCACTACCGGGACATCGACCTCGCAGGCTGACGCCTCCGCGTCCGGGTCGCGACCGCCAGCACGCCCGCGACGATGGCGAGCGCGAGCGTGAGCGCGTTGCCGACGTACGCGAAGCCGGTGGGGACGACGATCGCCACGACCGCGGCCGGTGCCACCAGGGGCCACGCGCCGCGCACCGCCCCCACGAGCGCGAGCACCGATGCGGCGAGGCCGGCGACGAGGCAGGCCACCACGACGGGCCTCCACGCCGGGTCGAGCGACGACCACGCGTCGACGGCGAACCACGCGCCCGCCCCCGCGAGGGCGAGGGTCGACGCGGCCGCGAGCGGTCCGGTGAGCCGCTCCATCGCTGCGATCATGCTCCGACGCTAGCGGCGCATCGTCCCTGGCTCAAGGGTCGGATGCGCGCTCAGCGCGCGAGCCGGTCCCGGAGCTCGGCGAGCGCACCGAAGGTCACGCGGTTGAAGTCCGCCCCGAGCTGGTTCGGGATCGTCACGAGCAGGGTGTCGGCGGTCATCACCGCATCGTCCTCGCGCAGCTCGCGCTCGAGCTTGTCGAGGTCGCCCACGTAGGTCTTCCCGAAGGTCGAGACGGTGTTGTCGATCTCGCCGATCTGGTCGCGGTTGCCGCCGAGGCGGTCGCGCTCGAGGTACGGGTTGAAGTAGGTGTGCGTGGCGTCGTCGACGATCGGCATGATGCTGCGGGACACCGACGCCTGCGGCTCGCCGTCGTGGCCGGCCTCGCGCCACGCGGCGCGGAACGACTCGATCTGCCGTGCCTGCACGACGCCGAGCGGCTCGCCCGTCGCCTCGAGCACCAGGGTCGAGGACATGAGGTGCATGCCCAGCTCGCCCGCGCGGCGGCCCGACTCGATGCCGCCGGCGCCGTACCAGATGCGCCGCGACAGCCCGGGGGAGTGCGGCTGGATCGGCAGCAGCTCGCCCGCGCGGACGTGTGCCCGCGGCCCCGCCGGCGCGATGCCGACACCCGAGATCGCCTCGCGGAAGCGCGCGATCCGGCGCGCGGCGTCGGCGGAGGGGCTGTCGCCGAACCCGAGCGGGTAGCCGAACTCCGCGGGGCCGTCGTCGGCGGGCTCCGGGCTGCCGCGCGACACGCCGAGCTCGAGCCGTCCGCCCGCGATGAGGTCCGCGGTCGCGGCCGCCTCGGCCATGTACAGCGGGTTCTCGTAGCGCATGTTGATGACCCCGGTGCCGAGCGCGATCCGCGACGTCCGTGCCCCCATCGCGGCCAGCAGCGGGAAGGGCGATGACGTGTTCTGCTCGAAGTGGTGCACCCGCATCCAGGCCCCGTCCATGCCGGCGTCCTCCGCGGCCTCGGCGAGCCGGATCGTGTCCTGCATGACGTCGCCGGCGGTGCGCACCTTGGAGCCCGGCGCGGCGGACCACCACCCGAAGCTCAGGAACCCGACCTTGCGCACGCGCGCCTCCTCTGGTTGACGTGTCATCTTCGTGTGCACCGCAACGCCCGACGGTGCGCACGGATTCCGGGGCGACACGCCGCCTCCCTGCCCATTCTTCCGCGCGATCCGCGGCATGTCGCGGCCAACTCCGTGCGGAATGTCCTCGGGCGGGGCGGGCGTCCGTCGCTAGCCTGAGCGCATGATCTCCGTCCACCGTGTCGCGCCCGACCATCCCGACGCGCACGCGCTGTGGGCCGAGCAGCAGGAGGACCTCGCGCGCCGCTACGACAGCCCGGACCTCGTGCTCGAGACGACGTTCCCCACGATGGTCGACTCGCTCGTGGGCTACGCCGAGGACGGCGAGCCCGTCGCAAGCGTCGTGCTGCGCTGGTCGCCGTACGCCACCGGCGCGGGCTCGCTCGAGCTCAAGCGGCTGTTCGTGCGGCCCGGGCACCGCGGGCACGGCCACTCGAAGGTGATGATGGGTGCCGCGGAGGCCATCGCCCGCCGCGCGGGCGCCACCCGCATCGTCCTCGAGACCGGGACCGCGCAGCCCGAGGCGCTGGCGCTCTACGAGCGCCTCGGCTACGACCGGATCGCCTCGTACGGGGAGTACAAGGACGAGCCGGACTCCGTCTGCTACGCGCTCGACCTGCCGGTCCGGGTCCTCGTGCTCACCGGGGCGATGGGGGCGGGGAAGACCGCGGTCGCCGAGGCCGCGCACACGGAGCTCGCGCTACGCGGCGCGCGCACCGTCTTCATCGACGCGGACACGCTGTGCGAGGCGTACCCGTCGCCGCCCGGGGACATGGTCAACCAGGCGCTGCTCATGGAGGCGCTGGCCGCGCTCGCGCCCGTCCACCGGGGGCGCGGCTACGGCCTCCTGGTGATGCCGCGGATCCTCGAGGATGCCGCGGACCGGGTCGCGATCGCGCATGCGCTCGCGGGTCCCGGCGGGCCGGCCGACGTGACCGTCGTGCGGGTGACGGCGCCCCTGGAGGAGCGCGTCGCGCGCCTGCGCCGGCGCGAGACGTCCGCCAGGTGGCTGGACTGGGCGGTGCCGCGCACCGCCGAGCAGGGCGACGAGCTCGAGGCGCTCGGGATCGAGGACGCGGTGGTGGACAACAGCGGACGCATGCCGGCGGAGTCCGCCGCCGAGGCCCTCGACGCGGCGGGATGGTGACGCGATGACGGACGCCCTGCTCATCAGGGACGGCGTGCTCTGGTCCGACGGCGCGTGCCTCGACGGCGACGCCGTCCTGGTCGTGGACGGCGTGATCCGCGCGCTCGGCGACGGCGACGCGCTGGCCGCGCGGGACGATGCGGCGGGCGCCGACGTCGTCGACGCCGCGGGCGGCCTGGTCCACCCGAGCTTCGCCGACGCGCACGTCCACACCGCGATGGGCGGCCTCGAGGCGATCGGCCTCGACGTGAGCGCCGCCTACGGGGAGGAGGCGTGCCTCGCGCGGGTGGCCGCCTACGCCGCCACGCACGACGGCGGCTGGATCGTCGGCGGCGGCTGGCACATGTTCGACTACGCGGGCGGCACCCCGACCGCCGCGGCGCTCGACGCGGTCACCGGCGACGTGCCCGCCTTCCTCGTCAACGCCGATCACCATGGCGCATGGGTCAACAGCGCCGCGCTGCGGGCGGCCGGCATCGACGCCTCCACGCCCGACCCCGAGGACGGGCGCATCGAGCGGGACGCGGACGGCCACCCGACGGGCACGCTGCACGAGGGCGCGATGTCCCTGGTCTCGGCGCTGCTGCCCGCGCACACCGACGACGAGCTGCGCGCCGGTCTCGCCGCCGGCGCCGACGCGCTGCTGCGCGCGGGCGTGACGGCCTGGCAGGAGGCGATCGTGGGCGACTACGGCGGCCACGTCGACGCCTCGCCCACCTACGGCGACCTCATCGAGACGGGCGCGCTCACGGCGCGCGTGTCGGGGGCGCTGTGGATCCCGCGCGACGTCACCCTCGAGGGCGTGCCCGCGCTGGTCGCGGACCTCGTCCGTCGCCGCGACCGGGACGCGGCGCGCGGCTTCGACACCTCGACCGTGAAGATCATGGTCGACGGGGTCGCGGAGAACCGGACCGCGGCCCTCGCCGAGCCGTACCTGGTCGACGGCTGCGACTGCGGCGCTGACGACGGCGACGGGCGCGGCATCGCGTACTTCGGCCGCGACGTGCTGTCCGCGGTGGCCGCCGCGGTCGCCGCGGAGGGCTTCGCGCTGCACTTCCACGCGATCGGGGACCGCGCGGTCACCGACGCGCTCGACGCCGTCGCGGCGCTCCCGGAGGGGCTGCGCGGCCTGCGCCGCCACCACATCGCGCACGTGCAGGTCGTCGACCCCGCCGACGTCCCCCGCTTCGCTGCGCTCGGCGTGACGGTCAACATGCAGGCGCTGTGGGCCTGCCACGACGAGCAGATGAACGACCTCACGATCCCGGTGCTCGGCGAGCGCCGCGCCGCGTGGCAGTACCCCTTCGCGTCGTTCGCGCGCGCCGGTGCCGCGCTCGCGATGGGCTCGGACTGGCCGGTGTCGACCTATGACCCCTGGCAGGCGATCCACGTCGCGGTCACCCGCCAGTACCCCGGCTCCGACCGCGACCCGCTCCTTCCCGACGAGGCGCTGTCCCTGGACGTCGCGCTGCGCGCGTACACCGCGGGCTCGCACCGCCTGCTCGGGCTCGACGGCTCGGGCGTGCTCGAGGAGGGCGCGCGGGCCGACCTGTGCGTCGCCTCGCGGGACCCGTTCGCGGGCGCCCCGCGCGACATCGCCACCACCCGCACCGTCGCGACCGTGCTCGGCGGCCGCATCGTCCACCGTGAGGCCGCGGAGCCGGCGCCGGCCTGACGGGTGCCCTGGGGCACCCGGCTGCGGGCACCCGGCGCGACCCGGTCAGTCCGCCAGCGCGAACCTCACGGCCGCCTCGGCGTGCAGCGCGAGCGCGTCGAAGTACGGCACGTCGACGTCGTCCGCGGTCATCACCATGGGGATCTCGGTGCAGCCCGCGATGACGCCCTGCGCGCCTCTCGCCACGAGCTCGTCGGTGGCCTCGCGCGCGAGGGCGCGGCCCGCGTCGTCCACGATGCCTCGTGCGAGCCGGCCGTAGATGAGGTCGTGCAGCTCGGTCAGCCGGGGCTCGTCCGGGACGATCGCCGCGACCCCGCGCGACGCGAGGCGCTCGCGGTAGAACGGCATGCGCATCGTGAAGCCGGTGCCGAGCAGCGCCACCGTGTCGAGCCCGGCGGCCCGGATCGCCGCGGCGGTCTCGTCGACGATGTGGATCACGGGCACCCCGGCGGCCTCCTGCACCTCGTCCGCGATCACGTGCATCGTGTTGGCGCAGATGAGGATCGCCTCGGCGCCGCCGTCGACCAGCCATCGCGCGTCGCGCCCGAACTTCGCGGCGAGGCCGTCCCAGTCGCCCGCCTCCTGCGCCGCGGCCACGCCGCCGAACTCGTAGTGGCGGATCACGAGGTCCGCGGTGCGCCCGGGCAGGGCCGCGGCCACGCCCTCGTGCAGCAGGGACTCGTAGGCGAGCGTCGAGTGCCAGGTGATGCCGCCGAGCAGGCCGATGCGGCGGGGAGCGGTGCGCATGCTCCCGACCCTAGCGACGCACCCCGGTGCCACGGGGCGGGCCGTTGGCCCCTAGGCGGCCGCGCAACCCTCCAGTACGCTGTAACGATGAAGATCGGAGAGCTCGCCTCGCGCGGAGGCGTCACCGCCAAGACCGTCCGGTACTACGAGAGCATCGGTCTGCTGCCCGCGCCCGACCGCCGCTCGAACGGCTACCGGGAGTACGACGAGGACGCGCTCGAGCGCCTGCGCTTCGTCCGCGACGCTCAGGCCTCGGGGCTGACGCTCGCCGAGACCGGCGGCATCCTCCACATGAAGGAGCGCGGCGAGAGCACGTGCGCGCATAGCCGCGCGACGCTGGAGCGGCATCTCCACGACATCGACGCGCAGATCGCGAGCCTGCTCGCCGCGAAGGCCGAGCTGACCGCGCTGGCCCGCCGCGCGGAGTCGCTCGACCCCGCCGACTGCACCGACCCGAACCGCTGCCAGGTGCTCGCGGTTGACCTTCCCGCCCACGGCAAGGTCTAGCCTGCCCGCATGAGCACCGACACCGCCCCCGAGACCCCGGCCGAGCCGACCATCGACCTCGCCGTCGGCGGCATGACCTGCGCCGGCTGCGCCTCCGGCATCCAGCGCGGCCTCGCGGTGCTGCCCGGCGTCGGCGACGCCGCCGTCAACATCGCCACCCGGCGCGCGACCGTCCGGCCCGACGGCACGCTCGACCGCGACGAGCTCGAGGACGCGATGCGCGCCGCGATCACCGGCCTCGGCTACCAGGTGCTCACCCGGCCCGCGGGTGCGGCGGCCGGCGAGGCCGACGACGCCGCGCATCGTCCCCTGTCCCGCGAGGACGAGGCCGCCGCGCAGGCCGCCAACGACGCGCGCCGCATCGCCGACTACCGGCGCCGCTTCCTGGTCGCCGCCGCGCTCGCGATCCCCGTGATGCTCCTGTCGATGGTGCCCGCGCTCCAGTTCCCGGGCTGGGAGTGGTGGGCCGCGGCGCTCGCGACGCCGGTCGTGTGGTGGTCCGGCTGGCCGTTCCACGTGTCGGCATGGAAGGGCGCGCGCCACCGCACCACGACGATGGACACCCTCGTGAGCCTCGGCACCTCGGTGGCGTGGCTGTGGTCGATGTGGACGCTCGTGGCCGGCCCCGCGCACGCGCACGTCTACTTCGAGACCGGCGCCGTGATCGTCGCCCTGATCCTGCTGGGCAAGTGGCTCGAGGTGCGCTCCACCGCGCGCGCCGGCGACGCGATCCGTGCGCTCGGCGCCCGCCAGAGTGCGACCGTCACCCTCGAGGACGGCACGGAGATCCCGCGCGAGGACCTCGGCGTGGGCATGCGCTTCCTCGTCCGCCCGGGCGAGGCCATCGCGACGGACGGCATCGTGGTCGCGGGCGAGGCGGCCGTGGACGCGAGCCTCGTCACCGGCGAGCCCGTGCCGGTCGCCGCACGCGCGGGCACCGAGGTGGTCGGCGGCACGCTCGCCGCGGACGGTGCCCTCACGGTCGAGGCGACCCGCGTGGGCGAGGAGACGATGCTCGCGCAGATCTCCCGCATGGTCGACGAGGCGCAGGCCGGCAAGGCTAGGCTCCAGCGCCTCGCGGACCGCGTCTCCGCGCTGTTCGTGCCCGCGGTGATCGGGATCGCCGCCGTCACCCTGCTCGCCTGGCTCGCCGTCACCGGCGACGTCGCCGCGGCGATCACCGCCGCCGTCGCGGTGCTCATCATCAGCTGCCCGTGCGCCATGGGGCTCGCGACGCCGCTCGCGATCATGGTCGGCACCGGCCGCGGCGCCCAGCTCGGGATCCTCGTGCGCGGCGCGCAGGCCCTCGAGGACGCGCGTTCGCTCCAGACCGTCGTGCTCGACAAGACCGGCACCGTGACCGAGGGGCGCATGGAGGTCGTCGCCTCCACGGCGCCCGGGCTGGGGGACGATGCGGCGGCCGCGCTGCTCGACGCCGTCGCCTCCGTCGAGGCGCGGTCGGAGCACCCGGTCGCCGTCGCGATCGCAGCCTCCCGCGAGGGCCGGATCCCCCTCAAGGGCTTCCGCTCGACGCCCGGCCAGGGCGTCACCGCGACCGTGCAGCGCGCCGGCGCCGACGGCGCGCACGCCGACGTGACGGTCGGGTCGCGACGGCTCTTCGACGAGCTGTCGCCCGCGCTCGCCGCGTGGGCCGTCGAGCGCGAGGAGCGCGGCGAGACGGTCGTGTTCGCGGGACGCCAGGCGCCCCTCGGCGGGGGCCTGCTCGGCGGCTCGGCCCCCGGCGCATCGTCCACCCTCACCCGCACCGCGCTCGCGGCGGAGGCCGCGATCGCCGTGCGCGATCGCATCAAGGACACCGCGCCGGAGGCCGTCGAGGCGCTGCACGCGCTCGACGTCGACGTGGCGCTGCTCACCGGTGACAACCGGCGGGCCGCCGAGGCCGTGGGCGCGTCGCTCGGCATCGACCGGGTGATCGCGGAAGTGCTGCCGGCGGACAAGGAGGACGTGATCCGGTCGCTGCAGGACGGCGGCCGGCGGGTCGCGATGGTCGGCGACGGCGTCAACGACGCCCCCGCGCTCGCGGCCGCGGACCTGGGCATCGCGATCGGCACCGGCGCGGACGTCGCGCGCGAGGCTTCCGACCTCACGATCGTGGGCGGCGACCCGCGCGCCGCGGCGGACGCGATCGCGCTGTCGCGCCGCACCTACGCGACCATCCGCGGCAACCTCTTCTGGGCGTTCGCGTACAACGTCTGCATGATCCCGCTCGCGGCGGTCGGCGTGCTCGACCCGATGTTCGCGGCGGCCGCGATGGGCGCCTCGAGCCTGTTCGTCGTGGGCAACTCGCTGCGGCTGCGGGGCTTCCAGCGGCGGTGACTCCCGCGCTCAGCGCCCCACGACGGACCACGCGAGCGCCGAGCGCGCGGCGGTGACCCGGCCGGCGGCCTCGGCCGCACGGGCGGAGACCATGCCGTCCGAGTGCGCGGCGACGAGCAGCGCGAGCTGCGCCCGCTGCAGCTGATGCAGGTCGCGCGCGGCCTGCGCGCCGTGCCGCTCGCGCATGTCGGCGCGCGCGTGGCGGCGGCGTCCGCGGGTCGAGAGGATCTCGAAGTCCGCGGGGCTCACCAGGTGGTCGGGCACCGTGACCCGTGCCATCCGCGCGAAGATCGCGCGCTCGCGCAGGCGGCCCACGTGGATGGTGGTCGCGAGCACGATGACGATCGGCACGCCCTTGATGAGCGCCGCCGTCACCTGCGAGCCGTGGATGAGGGGCGAGTTGAGGAAGCCGTGGAGGATCATCGCCGCGCCCAGCGACCCGAGCGCGAGGGTCCAGCGGCGCCACGCGGGACCGGTCGAGACGAAGAAGTACGCGATGCCGGCGCCCGCGATCGCGGAGAACGCGGCGTGGCTCCACAGGCCCGCGACGACGCCGCGCAGCACGAACATCTGCCACACCGTGTCCATCGCGTCGCCGGACAGCGCGGCCGTGCGGGCGGTGTAGAGGAAGCCCTCGACCACCTGGAAGCCCAGCCCGATCATGCCGCCGTAGAAGGCGCCGTCCGCGACGGTACGGATGCGCGCGCCGGGGATCAGCGCGAGCGCGACGATGCCGAGCGCCTTGAGCGGCTCCTCGACCAGCGGCGCCGCGATCGCGGAGACCCACGAGGAGCCGTCACCGAGCCAGTCGCCGACGATCGAGTGCATCGCCGGCCCGCCGATGCGCGACACCCCGACCGCGACGATCGAGCCCCACAGCAGGGCCCCGACGACGTTGACCAGCTGCCGCCTCTCGTACAGCTCGAGGAGGTACACCGTCGTCGCGAAGACGAGGCCGTACGCGGTCCACAGGGCCGCGGACAGCGCGCCCGACGCGGGGTTCGCGAGCAGCGACTCGAGCACGAGCGGCGCGACCTGCGCGAACGCGCCGACGCCCAGCGCGATCGATGTCCAGAACACCCACGAGCGGGTGTCGATGAAGGTCGCGGTGCGTGGCCGGGGCAACGTGCCGCGCGTGCGCGGCGCGGTCGTCATGGCGTCGCCTCCGCGAAGCGCAGCGACCGCACGAGCGACTGCGCGGACGCGTTGGTGCTCTCCCACGCGGCCGGCGGCGCCGTCAGCAGGATGAGCACCTGCTGGGACCCGTCCGACACGGCCCAGGCCTGACGGGTCTGCAGCGGCTCCTGGAGGGTGACCGTCGCCGCATCGTCCCCCGCGGTGGTGGTGAAGGCGCGCGGCTGCGGCGCGACGATGCCCTGGCCGTCGGCCTGCGCCCGCGCGACCCACTGCTCGGTGACCGTCGCGATCGACTGCGCCGGGTGCAGGTCCGAGGCGTGGGGGGTGGTGATCGCGAGCGTGGCGCCGTCCTGGGTCAGGGTGGTGACGCCCGGGTGCGACACCGACACCGACCAGTCCTCCGAGGTGGTGACGGTCGCGCCGGCGCCGATGTCGATGACCTGCGGCGGGGGCGGCGCGGACAGGACGTCGGCGACCGCGGGCAGCACCACCGCGTAGATCAGCGCGACGGCGACGATGACGACGGCGCCCGCGAGCGAGCCGCGCCCGATGAGCCGCACGGAGAGCGGCTGGGCCTGGCCCTGGGAGGCCGCATCAGCGGCGGAAGAGGCGCCGCTGCTCATGCTCGCGACGCTAGCACGCGGGGCCGTGCCCTCTCCGGGTGCCGTGGCCTCCCACGTCGGGCGCGCGTCAGATGGCGTCGAGCGCCCGCGCGAGGTCCTCGCGCAGGTCCTCGACGTCCTCGAGTCCGATGCTGAGGCGCACCGTCGCCTCGCACATGCCCACGGCGGCGCGCTTCTCCGCGCCGAGCTTGCGATGCGTCGTGGTGGCGGGGTGCGTCGCGATCGACTTGGCGTCGCCGAGGTTGTTCGAGATGTCGATGACCTGGAGCGCGTCGAGGAAGCGGAAGGTGGCGGCCTTGGCCTCGGGGCCGTGCGGGTCGACGCCCTCGGGCAGCGCGATGTCGATGGTGACGAGCGTGCCGCCGAGCGTCATCTGGTTCTTCGCGCGCTCGTGCTGGGGGTGCGAGGGCAGCAGCGGGTAGCGCGCGATCGCGACCTTGGGGTGCGCCTCGAGCCACTGCGCGAGGTCGAGGGCCGAGGCGGCCTGTGCCTTGACGCGGACCGCGAGCGTCTCGAGGGACTTGCCGAGCACCCACGCGGTGAACGGCGACATCGTGGCACCCATGGTGCGGACCATCTGGCGGACCTTGTCGACGTACTCCTTGGTGCCGAGCACCGCGCCGCCGAGCACGCGGCCCTGGCCGTCGATGTGCTTGGTCGCGGAGTACACGACCGCGTCCGCCCCCAGCTGCAGCGGCTTCTGCCCGAGCGGCGTCGCGAAGACGTTGTCGACGATGAACAGCGCGCCCGCCTTCCTCGCGAGGCCCGCCACGAACGGCAGGTCCACGACGTCCTGCATGGGGTTGGTGGGGGACTCGCAGAAGACCGCGGTCGCGGGCTCGGCCAGCGCGCGCTCCCAGTCCTCGTTGACGTGGCCGTCGACGTAGTCGATGCGGATGCCCCAGCCGGCGAAGTACTCGTCGAACGTCGCGATCGAGGTGCCGAACAGCGCGCGCGACGCGACCAGCCGGTCGCCCTGGCGCAGGATCGACGCGAGCGCGACGAACACGGCCGCCATGCCGGTCGCGGTAGCGAAGCAGTCCTCGGCGCCCTCGATCGCGGCGAGGCGGGTCTCGAACATCGTGACCGTCGGGTTCGCGTACCGCGAGTACTGGTAGCGCTCGATCTCGCCCGCGAAGGCCGCCTCCGCCTCGCGCGCGGTGGGGTAGACGTAGCCCTGCGTCATGAAGATCGCCTCGGACATCTCGTCGAACGGCGTGCGGACGTGGCCGGCGCGCACGGCGAGGGTGTCGGGACGGAGCTGCGGGGCGTCTTCCGAGGTCATGGGCTCAGGCTACCGGCGCGTCGCGGGCCGCCCCAGCCCTCGATGGCACCCCTCTTTCAGCGCGCGCGTCGCTCAGCTCCCCGCAGGAGTCCAGAACCTCTCAGAACCGTCGCTCACTTCCCCGCAGCGCGGCGGGGATGCGACGGGGAGGACGATGCGGCGGCCAGGAAGGAGTGGGGCCCGGCCGCCGCATCGTCCTCAGGCCTCGCGGACCGCGTACGCGCGACCGGAGGCGCCGGTGGCCGTGAGCGAGCCGTCGCGGGACACGACGGTGACGGTGTCGCTCGAGCCATCGGACGCGTGGAGCTCGACGGTCCTCTCGTCGGAGCCGCCGGGGTAGACCACCAGCTCGACCTCGTCGAGGTAGTCGTAGTCGGGACGGTCGTCGCGGGTGCCGCGCGCGAGCACGGTGCCGGGGCGCACGTACAGCGGCATCGAGTCGAAGCCGTGCGTCTCGCGCACCCAGCGGCCGCCCTCCACACGAGAGCCGTCGAGCAGCGACGTCCACGTGCCCTCGGGCAGGTAGAACGTCACCTCGCCCGACGCCGACATCACCGGCGCCACCAGCAGCGAGTCGCCCAGCAGGTACTGCCGGTCGAGGTGCTGCGTGGCGGGGTCGCCGGGGAAGGCGAGGAACATCGGGCGCATCATCGGCAGGCCGGTCCGCGTGGTCTGGACCGATGCGGCGTACAGGTACGGCATCAGCGACAGCTTGAGCTTGGTGAACAGCCGCGCGACGTCCACCGCCTCGTCGTCGAAGGCCCACGGCACGCGGTACGAGCCGCTGCCGTGCAGGCGCGAGTGCGTGGACATGAGGCCGAACGCGAGCCAGCGCTTGAAGACGCCCGCGTCGGGGGTGCCCTCGAAGCCGCCGATGTCGTGGCTCCAGTAGCCGAAGCCCGAGCTCATGAGCGACAGGCCGCCGCGCAGCGTCTCCGCCATCGAGACGTACGACGAGGTGTTGTCGCCGCCCCAGTGGACCGGCATCGTCTGGCCGCCCGCGGTCGCGGACCGCGCGAACAGCACGGCCTCGCCCTCGCCCTTCTCCTCGACCAGCGCCTCCCACACGGCCTCGTTGTAGAGCTGCGTGTAGAGGTTGTGCATGGTTTCGGGGCGCGAGCCGTCGTGCCACACCACGTCGGTGGGGATCCGCTCGCCGAAGTCCGTCTTGATCGCGTCGACGCCCTGGCGGACCAGGGTGCGGATGAAGTCCTGGAACCAGGCCCGCGCCTCGGGGTTGGTGAAGTCCACCAGCCCCATGCCGGCCTGCCACTGGTCCCACTGCCAGACGGTGCCGTCGGCGCGCTTGACCAGGTAGCCGTTCTCCATCCCCTCGCGGAACATGCGGCCGCGCTGCGCGATGTAGGGGTTGATCCACGCGGACACGTGGAGGTCCTTGTCCTCGTGCATGCGGCGGAGCATGCCGTCGGGGTCGGGGAACACGCGCTCGTCCCACACGCCGTCGGTCCAGTTGAACTCGCGCATCCAGAAGCAGTCGTAGTGGAACACCGACAGCGGGATGTCGCGCTCGCGCATGCCGTCCACGAACGAGGTCACGGTCTCCTCGTCGTAGTCCGTGGTGAACGACGTTGACAGCCACAGGCCGAACGACCAGTCCGGCACGCGCGGCGGGCGGCCCAGGAGCTGCGTGTACCGCGACACCGCCTCGGCGGGCGTGGGGCCGGCGAACACCAGGTACTCGAGGGACTCGCCCGCGGTCGAGAACTGGACCCGCTCGACCGCCTCGGAGCCCACCTCGAAGCTCACGTGCTCGGGGTGGTTGACCAGCACGCCGTAGCCCTTGGAGGACAGGTAGAACGGCACCGACTTGTACGCCTGCTCGGAGCTGGTGCCGCCGTCGGCGTTCCAGATGTCGACGCTCTGGCCGTTCTTGACGAACGGGCCGAAGCGCTCGCCTAGGCCGTAGACGGTCTCGCCGACGTCGAGGTCGAGCTGCTCGTGCACGTAGGCACGATGCGGGGCGAGGCCGGTCGCGCTGTAACCGGTCGCGCCGGTGGGCTCCGCGGAGACCGACGCGTGGTCCGCGAGCGTCATGTAGCCGACCGAGTGGTGGCCCGAGCCGGTGATGCGCTCGCCGTCCACCTCGAAGTCGAGGCGCCACGGCGCGCCCTTGGCGATGCGCGCGGTGAGGCGGCCCGACGTGAGGGTGCCCCCCGCATCGTCGACCTGCGCGGTGCCCGCGCCCTCGACGGCGCCCGGCATGCGGAAGCCGGGGGAACGATGCGCGCCCTGGTGGTGGTCGATCCGCACCTTGATGACGCCCTCGAGCGGGGACGTGAGGGTGACGGTGAGCATCGCCCGGTTGAGGACGTCGCCGCGCGACCGGATGACCCGCGTGGGCGCGTGCACCGTGAGGGTGTCGCCCTCCGCCCAGACGTCGTAGGCCTCCTCCGCGTAGAGGGCGTCGACGCCGGGCCGGCGCTGCCAGAAACCGTCGGTGAACTTCACTTCACTGCTCCTGCCGTGATGCCGCGCGTGAGGGTGCGCTGGAAGATGAGGAAGAAGATGATCGTCGGGATGATGCTGATGAGCGTGCCCGCGATCAGGGTGGTGGTGTCCGTCTGACGCTCGCCGTTGAGCTGCTCGAGCAGCAGCGGCACCGTGAGCGAGTCGGACGTGTTGAGGAAGGCCAGCGGCAGCAGGAACTCGTTCCACGTCCAGATGAAGAAGAACACCATGAGCACCGACAGCGTCGGGCGGACGATGGGCACGATCACCGAGCGCAGCACGCGCCACCGCGACGCGCCATCCACCGAGGCCGCCTCGAGGATCTCCTTGGGGAACGTCCCGAGCAGCGACGACAGCAGGTACGTGCCGAACGCGGACTGGATCACCACGAACGTGAGGATCACGGACCACGGGTTCGACAGCAGGCCCAGGTCGTCGTACAGCTTGAACAGCGGGTCGAACAGCATCTCCTGCGGGACCAGGTTGGCCATGAGGAAGATGAGCACGATCCACGTGCGCCCGCGGACGCGGCCGATGCCGATCGCGAACGAGTTCAGCACGGACACGATCACCGCGATGATCGCGACCATCGTCGAGATGAAGATCGAGTTCCACAGCGCTCGCGGGAAGTTCTGGGTCTCCCAGAACGTCTTGATGCCCTCGAAGCTGAGCGCCTGCGGCAGCTCGAGCGGGCCCGAGTTCGCGTAGTCCTGCGGGGACTTGAACGCGTTGAGCAGCAGCAGGAGCATCGGGAACACGATGGCGATGGCGCCGAGCACGGCGAGGATCAGCATCACCCACTCGGCGGGGGTGCGCGGGCGGGCCTTGTTGCGGCGGTCCTTGCCGGGGGACTGCGGCGCGGGGGCGGGGGCCTGGGCGACGGCGGTCATGTCAGGCGTCCTTTCGCTCGGCGCGGTTCTGCACGCGGATGAAGATGATGGCGACCACGACGACGAGGATCGTGATGGCGGAGGCGATGGTCGCGGCGTAGCCCTTGTCGGTGCCGCGGATGAACTCCTGGTACGCGTAGAACGAGGGCACGTACGTGGACTTCGAGGGCCCGCCGCCGGTGAGGATGAACACCGGGGCGAAGACCTTGAGCGCCGCGATCGTGGTCGTGAGGGCCACGACGAAGACCTCGGGCTGGATCATCGGCAGCGTGATCGCGCGGAAGCGCTGGAACCAGTTGGCGCCGTCGAGCTCGGCGGCCTCGTACAGCTGCGGGTCGACGCGCTGGAGGGCGGCCATGAAGATCACGACCGGGTAGCCGATCTGGATCCAGATCATCAGCACCATGACCGAGGCCATCGCGGTCGAGTACTGGCCGCCGAGCCAGTTGATCTCGACCTCGCTGCCGGTGAGGGCGGTGAGGAACTGGTTGAGGACGCCGTCGGAGTTGGGCTTGAGGATCCAGCTGAACATCACGCCGGCGACGGCGATCGGGAGGATCTGCGGCAGGTAGTAGGTCGCGCGCAGGAAGCTGGAGAGGCGGGCGCCGAAGCGGCGGCCGACCACGTCGAACAGCAGCGCGGCGATGATGAGGCCGAGCAGGGTCGGCACGATCACCATGGCGATGATCACCAGGATGATGTTCTTGAACGACTGGAGGAACTCCTGGTCGCCGAACAGCGCGATCCAGTTCTCGAGTCCCGCGAACGACTCCTCGGCGCGGCCGCCGCGCCAGTGGAAGAAACTCAGGCGCACGTTGCGCACGATCGGGTAGAAGATCACGAGGCCGACGAGCAGGGCGCCGGGGATGAGGTACAGCCAGTAGCCGAGCTTGCTGCCGCCGCGCTGCGGGATGCGGGCGGCCTCGTCTGAAGGTCGGGTGCGCATGCGCTGGGGGGTCGAGGTCATGAGGGATCCGTCTCCGGTGGGGTCCGGGCCGCGAGGGCCCGGACCCCACCTTGCCGAGGGTGGTGACTAGCGGAGATCCGCCACGTAGCTCTCGTAGTAGTCCATGAGCTGGGCGTTGGCCTCGTCGGCGGAGACGTCGCCGTTGACGATGCTCTGCATCACGGAGTTGAGGTCGCCGTAGAAGGTCGGCGTCGGCCAGTCGGGGTAGAAGGACAGGCCGTCACGGTCGTTGACCTCGTTGAAGAGCTCGATGAGCGCCTGCGCGTCGGCATCGGTGATGTCGGCGGTGTCCGCCGCGACCGGGAGGCCGCCGGACTCGCCGAGCAGCGCCTGGACCTCGGGACGCATGGTGACGTCGATGAAGATCTCCGCGAGCTCGGGCTGCTTGGACTCGACGGGGACCACCCAGATGTTGCCGCCCGAACCGGGGGTCAGCGTGGTGCCGGGCCAGTTCGTGATGCCCATCTCGAAGTCGGTGATGTCGGAGAGCATGCGGCCGTACCACCACGAGCCCGAGTAGAACATCGGCGCCTCGCCGTTGATGAACTGCAGGCCGGCATCCTCGGCGGTCATGCCCGAGGCGTCGCCGCTGATGTAGCCGGCGTCGACCCAGTCCGCGAGGGTGCTCGAGGCGTAGGAGACCTCGGGGCCGGTCCAGTCGACCGCCTCGGTGTACAGCTGGTACGCGTCGACCCACGAGCGGTCGGCCTGCGACAGCGCGAGCTGGTACCAGAGCTGGCCCATCGGGTACTCCTGCGCCGAGGTGGTGAGCGGCGTGACGCCTTCCGCCTCGAAGGCCTCCATCGCGGCCTCGAGGCTCGCCTCGTCGGTCGGGACGTCGATGCCGTACTCGTCGAACATGTCCTGGTTGTAGTAGAGGAACACGAACTCGCCGTAGTTCGGGACGCCGTACCAGCTGCCCGAGCCCATGACGCCGTCCTCGTCGTACTTGGCGATGGTGTCGATGCCCGCGCTGAGCTTGTCAGCCCAGCCGTAGGTCTCGTACGCGTCGTCGAGCGGCAGGATCACGCCGGTCGCCGCGAGCTGGCCCGCGGTGCCGTTGCCCTTGTTGTACTCGGACACGTCGGGCGCGTCGGAGGAGTCGAAGAGCTGCTGCGCGGAGGCGTTGAGGTCCTCGAACGCGGTGGTCTGGAGGTCGACGGTCGCGCCGGTCTCCTCCTCGAAGATCTCGATGGCCTTGTTCCAGGCGATGCCCATCGCGGACTCGTCGCCCTCGTAGTGCATGACCGTGAGGGTCTCGCCGGTGTAGTCGCCGTCGCCCGCACCGGCGGACGAGCCGCCGGTGCCGCCGTCGTCGGAGGACGAGCATGCGCTCAGGCTCAGGGCGCCGGCCGCGAGCACGGCGGTCGCTGCTGTGATGCGGTACTTCATTGTCCGTTTCCTGCTTCCTTGTCGTGGCCCGGAGGCCGTTGGTGCGTCGTGTCGGCGATCTTTCGAAGCGCTTCGACGATGCGCGTGCGCGAGGGGTGGTCCGGGGAGGTCGGCTCGCCCCTCAGGGGGAGCCCGGCGTCGCTCGCGCGATCACCGAGCCGCGGTCGATGTACGTGGGCGGGAGGAGGACGATGCGGGGCGTGTGCTCCGCTCCGTCGATCGCCTGGACCAGGAGGTCCACGGCGGCGGCGCACGATGCGTGGGCATCGAGCGGCATGGTGTCGAACGGCACGGCGAAGCGTGCCGTCGTGAAGCTGACGCCGGCGGCGATGACCGAGACGTCGCGGGGGACCTCGAGGCCGCGGGTCGCGAGGATCGCGGACAGCGACGAGGCCACGTCGGCGGTGGTGTTGAGCACGATCCCGTCCAGGCCGGGCAGCTGCTCGAGGAGTCGGCGCACGCTGCCGTCGGCGGTGTGGCCGTTGGGGTGCGTGACGGCGTGGCGCACGCCGCGCGCCTCGCACTGCGCGAGGAAGGCGCGGAGGAAGCGGATCGGGAAGTTGGAGCCGCGGGTCAGCGTCTCCTGGCGGTGCGAGATCAGGCCGATCTGCGTGTGTCCCGCGTCGACGAGGCGGTCGACCGCCTGGCGCGCGGCCGCCTCGAAGTCGAGGTCGACGCACACGAGGCCCGCGGTGTCGGCGGGCACGCCCACGAACACCGTGGGGCACGCGAGCTTGCGCGCCAGCGGGACCCGCGCATCGTCCACGTCGACGTCCAGGACGACGATCCCGTCGGCGAGCTGCGTCGCGGCCGAGCGGCGCATGCCCTCGAACGCGTCGTCGTGGACCAGCAGGAGGGTGTCGTAGTTGTGCTCGCGGGCGACGCGCGTGGTCTGCATGGCGAAGGCCATGTGCGCGGCGTCGTCGGTGTCGGGGTGCACGGGCTCGCTCACCGCGATGATGTGCGAGCGGTGCGCGGCGAGCATGCGGGCGCTCGCGTGGGGGAGGTAGCCGAGCTGGTCGGCGGCGGCGAGGACGCGGTCGCGGGTCTCGGCGGTGATCGAGCGCTTGCCGGACAGCGCGTACGAGACGGTGCTGATCGACACCCCCGCGGCCTGCGCCACGTCAGCGATCGTCGCCATCTCGACCCCATCGTCTCGAGCGGCCGGGGCTCCCTCCCGGCACGGGTTGCGGGGTGCTCCCCGCTGTCTCGCGAGGCCTGGACCTCACGATCGAAGCGCTTCGACGCGCCGCGATGCCACGACGTTATGTTGCTCGCCGCAACAAAGCAAGCCGGGTTACCGAATCGTGACACTTCGAGGGGTTGCGGGTGCGCGCCGGCCTGCGCCCCGCCCGATCTGCGCCCCGCTGACACCTGGGTACACGCAACTGG
>NZ_BBLX01000014.1 GCF_000971155.1 Demequina maris
CCTGAAAGTTCCATAAAGTTGCCGCAGCCATAGCGGGAGGGAAACGCCCGGTCCCATTCCGAACCCGGAAGCTAAGCCTCCCAGCGCCGATGGTACTGCACTCGCGAGGGTGTGGGAGAGTAGGACGCTGCGGCGCATTTCTTCACAAGAGGCCCCACCGCAAGGTGGGGCCTCTTGTCGTATACCAGGGCTTTCGCGTACTCAGCGGCGCGGTGGTGCGGTCGAGGATCGCAGCACGAGCTCGCACGGCACGAGCGCCGCCGGCTCGTCGGTGCTCCCCGCCCCCGCGACCGGCGTGACGCCCGAGATCCGTGCCCGCAGCTCGTCGACGAGCCGCCGGCCGAGCTCCTCGAAAGGCTGCCGGACCGTCGTCAGCGGCGGGCACAGGTAGCCCGCGAGCGGGATGTCGTCGAAGCCGACGACGGACAGGTCGTGAGGCACGGATCGTCCGGCCTCGGTGCAGGCGAGCATCAGTCCCGCCGCCATCTCGTCGTTCGCGCAGAACACGGCGGTGGCGTCGTCGCGCGCGGCGAGCTCCGCGCCGGCCGCGCGGCCCGACTCCGCCGTCCAGTCGCCCTGGAGGGGAGCGGGCGGGGTGATGCCCCGCTCCTCGAGCACCTCCCGCCACGCCTGCAGGCGGGCGCGGGCCGGGATCGAGTCCGCGGGGCCCGCCACGTGATGGACGGTGCGGTGTCCGAGGTCGAGCAGGTGCGTGACCGCGGCGCGCGCGCCGCCCGCGTGGTCCGCGCCGACCATGGGGAGTCGTCCGCCGAAGGTCGCGTCGGCCACCACCACCGGGAGGCCGGCGGGCAGCGCGAGCCTGCCCGCATCCTCGATCTCGGCCCGGATGATGATGAGCCCGTCGATCGCCTGGTGGGAGAGGCGCGAGGCGGCCTCGGCGACGTCCTCGTGCTCGGTCGAGTCGATGTCGAGGAGCGTGACGGTGTGGCCGAAGCCCCGCGCGGCCTGCACCACCGCCTCCACGATGCTCGACTCGCCCGTGCGGGCGAGCCGGTGCGCGATGACGCCGATCGTCTCGAAGCTGCCCGACCTCAGCGCGCGGGCGGCGGTGTTCGGCGTGTAGCCGACGGAGTCCATCGCCTCGAGCACGCGCTGCCGCGTGCCGGGGCTCACGTTGAGGGAGCCGTTGGCGACTCGCGACACGGTCTGGCCCGATACCCCGGCGAGCCGCGCGACGTCGGACATCGAGGCGCGCGAGGGGGTCATGCAGGCATCCTAGGCGCGTCAGTGCAGGTGTTCGCCGGTGATCTCCGCCAACCGGTCGACGAGCGCGGCCCGGAGCGCCGCATCGTGCGCCGCGGGCGGGGCGGCCTCGGCCCGGCGCTTGTGGACGTACTGCCCGCCGCGCCGCGCGACCGCCTCGTCGGAGGTGGCCATCCACACGGGGGTGTCGGCGCCGTCGGACAGCGGCAGCGTGGCGCGGGGCCCGCCCATGCGGGTGCGCACCCACCCAGGGTGGACGATGTTGGTCGGGCGGTCGGTGTGGCGTTCGGCGATCTCGAAGGCGAGCATCGTCAGCAGGAGCTTCGAGTCCGCGTAGACCTGATGCCCGTCCCACGGCTCCGGCACCTGGAGATTCACCAGCGGACGCCCGGACCGTGCGGCGTCGGAGCCGATGAAGACGATGCGCCGGGACAGGGGCAGCAGCGCGCTCAGCAGGTACGGCGCGACGACGTTGACCTGCAGCACCCGGTCGAGCCCGTCCTCCGTCAGCACCTGCCGGGACTCGCCGGGACCCATGGCCGCGTTGTGGATCACGACGTCGTAGGGCCCCCGTCCCCGCGCATCGTCCGCCAGCAGGCGCGTCGACGCGAGCGAGTCGAGCCGTCCCGTCACGGATCCGAAGGCGCCGGGCACGGCGGCCCGCGCCACCTCGGTGCGGGCGGCGTCGCGACCATGGACCACGACCTCGTACCCGAGGCCCGCGAGGCGGCGGGCGATCTCGGAGCCCAGGCCCTGGGCCGCTCCGGTGACGAGGGCGCGCGGCATGGCTTCATCGTTGCAACCGCACCGGCGCACGACAAGAGGCAGATTAGGCTGGGCCCGCAACCCGTCCCCGAAGGAGCACCCATGGGAATCGCCGACGAGCTCATCGCCAACAACGCCGAGTACGCGACCACGTACACGCCGGACCGGCCGCTGCCGCCGCGCCGTCAGCTCGCCGTGGTGGCCTGCATGGACTCCCGCCTCGACGTGTTCGCGATGCTCGGGCTCGAGGTCGGCGACGCGCACGTCATGCGGAACGCGGGCGGCGTCATCACCGACGACATGATCCGTTCGCTCGTCATCTCCCAGCGCAAGCTCGGCACGCGCGAGATCATCCTCGTGCACCACACCGACTGCGGCGCGCTCACCTTCACCGACGACGAGCTGCGCAACCAGCTCCTCGACGAGACCGGCCTCAAGCCCACCTGGAGCCCCGAGTCCTTCAAGGACCTCGACGCGGACCTCCGTCAGTCGATGGAGCGCCTGCGTCGCAGCCCGTTCCTGGTCGACACCTCGCAGGTGCGGGGCTTCGTCTTCGACGTCCACACGGGGCAGCTGCGCGAGGTCCTCTGAGGGCCCGCGCCCGGGAGGGCGCATACTGGGCGCATGTGGATCCGCTTCCTCAAGGCCGTCCGGACGGGCGAGCACCGGCTCGCGCCCATGACGTGGATCGCCGCCGCGGGCGCGGTCCTCTACACGCTGTGGCCGCTCGACCTCATCCCGGAGCTGGTCCTCGGGCCGCTCGGGTTGGTGGACGATGCGGGGCTGTGGGGCATCCTCATCGTCCTGGTGACGCGAGAGAAGCAGCGCTTCGAGGCCACGCTGCGCGCCGACGCGATCGACGTGGAGGGCGTGGTCCGCTGAGGCGCCCGACCCGGCGGCCCGCCCTGACAGGAGCCCGGCCCTGACGTAGCGTCGGAGGCATGAGCACCCCGGGCTTCTCGGACCTCACGGCCGTGGTCGTGAACTGCACCCTCAAGCCGTCCCCCACCCTCTCGCATACGCAGGGCCTGCTCGACGACGCGATCGCGATCATGCGGGCCCAGGGCGTGACGGTCGACGTGTTCCGCGCGGTCGACCACGTCATCGCGCCGGGCGTCTACCCGGACATGCGCGAGGACGTGCCGGGCGGCAGCCAGGACCGCGACGACTGGCCGGTGCTGGCCTCGCGCATCCTCGACGCCGACATCCTGCTGCTGGGCACCCCGATCTGGCTGGGCGACAAGTCCTCGGTCGCGACTCGGGTGATCGAGCGCCTGTACGGGCTGTCGGGCGACCTCAACGACCGCGGCCAGTACCTCTACTACGGGCGCACGGCGGGCGTGGTGGTGACCGGCAACGAGGACGGCGTCAAGCACGTCGCGATGAACGTCCTCTACTCGCTCCAGCACCTGGGCTACACGATCCCGCCGAACGCGGACGCCGGCTGGGTGGGCGAGGCCGGGCCGGGACCGTCCTATCTCGACGAGGACAGCGGCGGCCCGGAGAACGACTTCACGCAGCGCAACACGACGTTCATGGCGTGGAACCTCATGCACGTCGCGCGCTGGCTCAAGGACGGCGGAGGCTTCCCCGCGGGCGGCAACTCGCGCCGCGAGTGGGACGCGGGGGCCCGCTTCGACCACCCGAACCCGGAGTACCGATGATGAGCAGCGTCGAGCACCGCCCCGCGCGCGCCTACGTCGCGATGCCCATGGACGTCACCCTCGAGCAGCTCCCGCGCGTGGTGGGGGAGGAGTTCGAGCGGGTGGCCGCGCTGCTCGACTCCCGCGGGATCGCGCCCCGCGGCGCGGTGATCCGCTACATCGCGGCCCGCCCGGACGGGACCTTCTCAATCGAGGTCGGCCACCTCGTGGACCCCGCGGACCTCGAGGGCTCGCCGATCGCTCCCGACGAGCTGCCGGCGGGCGAGTACTCGGTCGCTCACCATGACGGTCCGTACAACCGGATCGGTGCGGTCACGCGGGCGCTCATGGACTCGTGGGCCCCGGAGGGGATCGCGCCGGCCTCCGCGCACACGACGACGGGCGAGGACTATGCGTGCTGGTACGAGCTCTACCTCGACCTGCCGCGCGAGGGCGAGCACGGCCCCGAGGGCCCGGTCGAGGTCGCGGTGCTCACGGCACCCGCGGACGCGGGCTAGGGGCGCTCAGGCGGCGAGGGCGAACGATGCGCGGGTCCGGCCCGCCATGTCGCCCTCCTCGTCGGCCTCCCGGTAGGCGACCATGCCGCCGGGGGCTGTGCATCGTCCATCGCCGTGGTCGGCCACCTGTGCACCCACCTCGAGCAGCGCCGCGGCAGCGGCGCCCACGCGCCAGGCCACGATCGCGTCGCCGTCCGACATCAGCGCCCAGCCCCGGCCGACGGACATGACCGTGCGGAGCAGCGGTCGCGTGCCATGGACGAGAGCGGGCGTGCGGGTGTTCATGACGGCGACTCTAAGCCCTTTCGCGCGGGACCGATGACCGCCTCGAGCGCCCTCACGAACGCGGCCGGATCGTCGAGGGACACTGCGTGGGCGGAGCCGTCCTCGAGCTCGACGAGCACGTTGGCCTCGCCCGCGTAGACGGTGCGCAGCGCCTCCTTCGGCAGGCCGTCGTTCGACGGCGCCGAGCGGACGGCGACGATGCGCGCGGCCGGGACCTCGACGGGCCGGCGCAGCCCGCGGCGGAGGGTAAGGGTGCCGCCCTCCAAAGTGATCGGGCGGCGCACGGCGGCGGCCCAATCGACCAGCACGTAGCCGATGAACGCCACCGACAGCACCGTGACGACGAGCGCGACGGCCGTGCTCCACCGCGACAGCAGCAGGTGCGCGACAGGGATCTCGATGATCGAGACCGCGGTCACGGCGAGGACGAGCTGCCGGGCCAGCCCGAGCGCGTAGGAGAACTGCATGCGCTCAGGCTAGGGCCGCCCGCGGGCCTCAGGCGCCCTTGTCCTCGTCGCCCGCCGGCGGTGCCTCGGGCGGGGCGTCCGCGGCGGCCGCCTCCTCGACGTCGCGGTGCGCGATCGCGATGCTGTCGGTGTCGAGCGACTCGTAGTGCGGCTCGGAGTCGGTCGGGGCATCCGCGACGCCCCCCGTGGGGGGCGCGTTCGTGGCGTCGACCGTCGTCGCCGCCATCGCGGCGCCCGCCGCCGACTGCTGCTGCGCCGTCGCATCGTCCCGCCGTCGTCGGCGCCACGACATGCGCAGGCGTGGCTGCGGCACCTCGGTCGTGGACGGCTCGAGGCCGTAGGTGTCGGCGATGTGCTCGACGAACTGCTGGCGGGTGGCGCGCAGGTACGCCCGATGCTCGCGTTCGAAGGCGCGGAACAGGGACACCACCATGCCGATCATGACGAAGCTGAAGGGCAGGGCGGTGATGATCGCCGCGGTCTGGAGGGCGGTGAGGCCGCCGGACAGCAGCAGCGCGATCGCGACGGCCGCCGTGGTGCACGCCCAGAAGACGCGCACCCAGCGGGCCGGGGTCTCCTGCCCGCCCGAGGTCAGCATGGACAGCACGAAGCTGCCCGAGTCCGAGGACGTGACGAAGAAGATGCCGACGAGCAGGATCGCGCCGAGGCTCGCGATGGACCCGCCGGGGAGGTTCCCGAGCATGTCGAAGAGGGCGCCCTCGTAGTCGATCGAGCCGTCCGCGCCGATCAGCCCGCCGCTGCCGAAGAGCTCCTGGTAGAGCGCCGTGCCGCCCATGACGGCGAACCACAGGAACGTGATCATCGCGGGCACGAGGAGCACGCCCCACACGAACTCGCGCACGGTGCGGCCCTTGGAGACGCGCGCGATGAAGATGCCGACGAAGGGCGCCCACGAGATCCACCAGCCCCAGTAGAAGGTGGTCCAGCTGGCCTGCCAGGCGGCGCCCTCGGCCCCGGCGTAGGCGGAGACGTTGAAGCTCAGGCCCACGAAGTTCTGGATGTAGTTGCCGATCGACTGCACGAACTCGCGCAGGAGGAACAGCGTCGGTCCCGTGAAGAGTACGTACAGCAGCAGGACGGCGGCGAGGGTCAGGTTGATGTTGGACAGCCACTTCATGCCGCGCGCGAGGCCGGTGAGCAGCGAGAAGAGCGTGATGATCGTGATGATGACGATCAGCACCACCTGGGTGGTGGTCGTGGGCTCCGCGATGCCGGCGGAGGAGAGGCCCGCCGAGATCTGGAGGACGCCGAGGCCGAGCGAGGTCGCGATGCCGAACAGGGTGCCGAGCACGGCGGTGATGTCGATGACGTTGCCCCACCGGCCCTCGACGTGCTTGCCGAGCAGCGGCTCGAGCGACCACCGGATCGACACGGGTCGGCCCTTGCGGTGGACCGCGTACGCGATCGCGAGGCCGACCACGATGTAGATCGACCAGGCGTGCAGGCCCCAGTGGAGGAAGGTCTGCGACATCGCCGACTGGGCGAGCTGGGTCTCGGTGCCGGTGACGCCGGGCCGGGGGTCGGCGAAGTGGGCGAGGGGCTCGGAGACGCCGTAGAAGACGAGGCCGATGCCCATGCCCGCCGCGAACAGGAGGGCGTACCAGGAGAACTTGGAGAAGGCCGGCTCCTCGCCGTCCTTGCCGAGGGTGATGTCGCCGTAGCGGCTGAAGCCGATGTAGAGCGTCACCACGACGAAGAAGGCCGCGATGAGGACGTAGTACCAGCCGAACGCGTTGATGATGTCGCGCTGGATGGTGTCGAAGAGGCTCTCGGCGGCGCCGGGCGCGATGATCGCGAAGCCCGCGAAGCCGAGGATGAGGATGGCCGAGGGCCAGAACACCCAGCGGGCCAGGTCTCCGCGAGTCATCGGCTCGCGAGGCTTGGTGCTCGTGGTCGTCATGACGCCTCCCCTGGTATCCCGCCCCCGGCTGTCGCCCGGGGCGCCTCGCCCCCCATCTTCCACCCTGGGGGGCGAGGCCGCGCGGGCGCGCCGAAGCCGCGGGTCCGGGGTCCTACCGAGGAGCCGTGCCCTCGGCAGGGGCCCGGCGAGCCGTCGCGGGTGTCAGCCGCGCGCCCGCCAGGCCTTCGCGGAGGTGACGTTGAGCAGCTTGATGAGCCGGTCGAGGCTCGCGAGCGTGAGCTTGCTCTGGCTCTCCATCGCGATCTGGCGCAGGGGCGCGGTGCGCACGTTCGCGTCGAACATGCGCTTCGTGGTGGCGTCGGCGTGCTCCCAGTCGAACTGCTTGCCGGCCTCCTGCGTCATGATCGCCGCGATCGCGCGACCGGTGGCGGTCTCGTGGAGGTCCTCGGTGGTCGAGTCGCGGTGGTACGGCAGCACGGACGGCACCTCGGGGATGTCGGCGCCGAGCATCGTCCGGAACTCGTCGTCGGTCGCCACGAAGGCCGAGGGACCGTGCGACGGGAACACCGCCTCGCCCTCGGCGACCGTGACGGTGCGGCGGGCACGGATGTCGGTGGACGATGCGCCGACCAGGATCTCGAAGGCGCCCGGCTCCACGCGCCACTCCTGGGCGCGGATGTCCCACACCGCGAAGGCGCGGCGGTCGAGCCGGACGGTCACCTTCTGGGAGGTGCCGGGCTCGAGGTGGACCTTCGCGAAGCCCTTGAGCTCCTTCTCGGGGCGGTACGCGATCGACTCGGGGTCGCGCACGTAGACCTGCACGACCTCGGAGCCGGCGCGGGGGCCCGCGTTCGTCACGGTGACGGTGACCGAGTAGCCCTCCTTCGTCTTGCGGACCGTGAGCCCGCTCTGCTCGAAGGCGGTGTACGTGAGGCCGTGGCCGAAGGGGAAGCGCGCGGGCACGCCCGCGGAGTCGTGGAAGCGGTAGCCCACGTAGAGGCCCTCGCGGTACTGGACCTGCTTGGGGTGGCGCGCGAAGTCGCGGTCCGCGGGCACGTCGGAGGCGGAGACCGGGAAGGACTCCGCGAGGCGGCCGCCCGGGGCGACGTCGCCGAGGATCACGTCGGCGAGCGCGGCGCCGCCGGCCTGGCCGCCGAGGTACGCCTCGACGATCGCGGCGGGGCCGTCGGCCCAGGGCATCTCGATGGGGGCGCCGTTGAGCAGCGCGACGACGGTGCGGTCGTTCGCCTCGGCGGCGGCGGCGATGGTCGCGATGTGGCCGTCGGGGAGGCGGAGGTGGTCGCGGTCGAAGCCCTCGGACTCGTAGGAGTCGGGGAGGCCGGCGAGCACGATGACGACGTCGGCCTTGCGGGCGGCCTCGCGGACCTCGGTGAGGAGGGCCTCCTCGGTCTCGCCGGTGGCGACGTCGTAGCCCTGCGCGTAGTGGACGGTGGCGGCGTCGCCGACCGCGGCGCGGAGCGCGTCGATGAAGGTGTCCACCTGCGTGGGGGTCACGAGCGAGGAGCCGGCGCCCTGGTAGCGCGGCTTCTTCGCGAAGGAGCCGACCACGGCGATGCTGCCGGTCC
This sequence comes from Demequina maris, assembly GCF_000971155.1. Lineage (GTDB taxonomy): Bacteria > Actinomycetota > Actinomycetes > Actinomycetales > Demequinaceae > Demequina > Demequina maris. The sequence goes on from NZ_BBLX01000014.1 coordinate 8,371, forward strand.
GCTCGAGCGGGAGGATTCCGTCGTTGGTGAGGAGCACGGTGCCGGCGGCGGCGGCGCGGCGGGCGAGCTCGTGGTGGGCGGCGGGGTCCACCTGCGAGGAGCCGGTGTCGTTCTGGGCGCGCAGCGCGAGGTCGATGACCCGGGTCGCGGCGAGGTCGAGCTCGGCGGTCGTGAGCAGGCCGGAGGCGTGGGCGGCCTTGACCTCGGCGTCCCACGCGCCGGAGCTGCCGGGCATCTCGAGGTCGAGGCCGGCGCAGATGGCGAGGGCACGGTCGGAGACGGCGAACCAGTCCGACATCACGAGGCCGTCGAAGCCCCACTCGTCGCGGAGGATGTCGGTGAGGAGGTCGCGGCTGATGTCCGCGTGCTCGCCGTTGACCTTGTTGTACGAGCACATCACGGTCCAGGGCTGCGACTCCTTGACCGCGATCTCGAAGCCGGTGAGGTACAGCTCGCGCAGGGTGCGGTTGTCGACCACGGTGTCGACCGACATCCGGAAGAACTCCTGGTTGTTGGCCGCGTAGTGCTTGAGGCAGGCGCCGACGCCCTGCGACTGGATGCCGCGGACCATCGCGGCCGCCATCTTGCCCGAGAGGAACGGGTCCTCCGAGAAGTACTCGAAGTTACGGCCGCCCGCGGGGTGGCGCTTGATGTTGAGGCCGGGGCCGAGCAGGACGCTGACGTCGTTGGCGCGGCTCTCGCGGCCGAGCGCGGCGCCGACCTCCTCGACGAGGTCGGGGTCCCACGTGGAGCCGAGGGTCACGGCCGTCGGGAAGCAGGTGGCGGGGACGGCGTCGTTGATGCCGATGTGGTCGTCGGCGGAGACCTGCTTGCGCACGCCGTGGGGGCCGTCCGTCACGAGGATCGACGGGACTCCATGCTCGTCGACGGGCTCGGTGGTCCAGGCGTCCTTGCCGGAGACCAGGCGGATCTTGTCGTCGGTGGACAGGGTCGAGACGATCTTCTCGGCCCTCGCGTACGTGTCGCGCATGGGGTTCCTTCGTGGGGAGGGGGGACGGCTTCGTCGGTACCCCCCATCCTATCGACGCACGGTGTCACGTACCGGGACCCTTGGGACGGTGTCGGGCCTGGTCCGGCGGCGCGTCGGGGGTGCCGCGTGGGACCCCCGCGGGGGCCCGCTCCTGGCGGCGCGCGACGGTGCGAACCACGACGCCGCCATCGGCGTCGACGAAGGCGTGTTCGACCGCGTCGAGGGCCGCCACTCCTCGGGCTCAGGCGGCGTCGCGTCTGCGGCCCGGCGGTGAGCCGGATGCGGCCATGCTCGTGGCTGGCGGTGCATGGAATCTGGCGCGCCCGCCCTGTCGGGGTCGGCGCTCGCGGTCGACGTGCGCGGGCGGGATGAACCAGATCTCGGTGGCGGTGGCGCGGATGTCCCAGCCCTCGTCGTGGATGACGTGGTGGCAGTGGCTGCAGAGGAGTACGCCGTTCTCGATGCCGGTGGTTCCGCCGTGGCTCCACCATCGGATGTGGTGGACCTCGGCCCATGCGGGCGGGGCGCCGCAGAAGGCGCAGCCGCCGTCCCTCTCGCCGATCGCGAGCCGTTGCGCGCGCGTGAAGAGGCGGCGCTTGCGGCCGAGGTCGAGCAGCTCGCCTTGGCCGCCGAGGACGGCGGGGATCACGAACGCGTTCGCGGCCATGCGTCGCATCGTGGTGATGTCGATGGGCTGGGTGCAGCCATCGACCTCGCCCAGGCCGAGCCCGCTGCGCAGGTCCTTGTCCTGCACCCGCATGACGACGGTGACGTTGGCGAGCGGCAGGTCGGTGGCCTCGCATGACATTCCGTGGCGGCACAGTGCGGCGAGGGCGTCGGCGCGCATCTGGTCGGTGGTGCGCTGGTCCGTGCCGGGGTTGTCGCGGCTGGCGCGCATCGCGTCCCCGACAAGCGCGTCCAGCGCGGCCCGGACGGGAGCGGCGGTCTCGGGGTCGAGCTCGCCGTTGATGACGAGCATCCCGGCGCGGTTCTCGAAGATCCGCAGCCCGCGCTGGGCACGCATCCGCGCCAGGTTCCGCTCGTGCTGCTCGACATCGAGCGCCGCCTTGAAGCGTGCCACGACCCGTGCGAAGCGGGTCGCGTCGAGCCCCTTCGAACGCTCCACGAGGGTGGAAGCGGCTTCCTGCTTGCGCTCGTCCGGCACCTCCGGGGACAGCGAGTCGAGCATGGTGATGATCTGGGCTCCGCAGTCGGCGGAGATCTCACCCCGGTCGAGGGCCGCGGCGACCGCGGGGTAGCGCGGCTGAGGCGTGGGCGTGGGCTTGGGCTTGGGCTTCGGCGGCGGCGGGTTGTCCTCAGGGTCGTCGTCCGGGTCGTCCTCGGGATCATCCGGCGTGTCCTCCGGCTCGTCCGGCCCGGGCCCGCCGCCCTCCATCTCCTCCAGCGCCCGCCCGACCTCGATCAGCCGGAGCGCCTCCGCGCGCGACACCCCCAGCGTCGCCGCGACCAGGTCCGCCGCGCTGCGGTGCCCATGGCGACGCGCCAGCCCGCCTCCAGGGGTGTCCGACCCGATCTCGACGTCACGAGCCACCCGCGCCAGCACGAGGTCGACGTCCCGTGCGAGCAGCGCGGTCGCGCCGAGCCGCTCGACCGGATCCCCCGTCGCCCCGGTCGCCACCGACGCCGCCAGCCCGCGCATCGTCCCCACGGCCGCGCGTGCCGATCCGCACGCCCGCGCGAACGCCCCGACGGTGGGCGCGCCACCGCCGGGATCCGCGTCGAACAGGCTCGGGATGTCCATGGATCCATCACATCACCGAGGTCTGACAATCCCGACAAACCGGACGCGAGGTGTGGAGAACTCCCGCGGACGCGCGAGGATGAGCGCATGGCAAGTCCCCGCCCCGGCCGTCCCGTCCGCACCCTCGAGGTCCTCCGCACGGAGCGCCTCGCGCCGAGCATGGTCCGCGTGACCCTGACCGGCGACGACCTCGACGCGCTCCCGGACCTCACGTTCACGGACCACTACGTGAAGCTCCGGTTCGGCGACGTCACCCGCACCTACACGATCCGCTCCCTCGACCGGGAGGCGCGCGAGCTCGCGATCGACTTCGTGATCCACGGCGACGAGGGCCTCGCCGGCCCCTGGGCCGCGTCCGCGCGCCCCGGCGACACGCTCAGCCTCGTGGGCCCCGGCGGTGCGTGGGTGCCGAGCGCCACCGCCGACCTCCACCTCCTCGTGGGCGACGAGGCCGCCCTCCCTGCGGTCGCCGCCGCCCTCGAGCACCTGAAGCGCACCAGGGACGATGCGCGGGTCGAGGTCTTCCTCGAGGTCGCCTCGGCCGACGAGCACCAGCCCCTCCCGGCCACCGCGCACACGACCGTCCACTGGATCCACCGCGGGACGGACGACGGCTACGGCGAGGCCCTCACGCGCGCCGTCATCGACGCCCGCCTCCCCGACGGCACCATCGAGGCCTTCGTCCACGGCAACGCCGACATGGTGAAGCCGCTGCGCCGCCACCTCTTCCACACCCTCGCGATCCCGCGCGAGCGCGTCTCGATCTCCGGCTACTGGCGCTCCGGCATGAACGAGGACGGCTGGCAGTCCAGCAAGCGCGACTTCAACGCGCGCATGGAGGCCGAGCAGGACGCCGCCTGAGCGCATCGTCCCGTTCCCAGGGACGATGCGCCGGTCCCGGCGGTGGCGCGCCGCACCCGGGCGTGGTTGCCTGGGGGTGTCGGGAGGGGGACGTCATGCTCACCGCGCTCATGATCCTCAACGGGATGCTCGCCGTGTTCTTCCTCGTCGCGGGCGGGATGAAGCTCCTGCGCACCAAGGAGCAGCTGCGCGCGTCCGGCCAGCGCTGGACCGACGACTTCCGCCCGGGGACCATCAGGGCCATCGCGACGGCCGAGGTGCTCGGGGCGATCGGGCTCATCGTGCCGCTCGCGACGGGGATCGCACCCGTCCTCGCGCCGATCGCCGCCGCCGGTCTCGCGATCGACATGGGCGCCGCGACGGTGGTGCACTCGCAGCGCAACGAGAGCATGCTGCCCACGCTCGTGCTCGCGGTCGTCGCCTCGGTCTCCGCGGTGCTGGGCTTCATGCACGTGCTGTGACGCGCATCGTCCCCGCTACATCTCCTCGTGGGTCTCGGGGTCGCCGTCGAACAGGCGCCCGTCGGGGCGGCCGAGCGCGGTGATCGCCTCGACCTCGTCGGAGGTCAGCGAGAACGACGACACCTCGAGGTTCTCGACCTGACGCGACGGCGTCGCCGACTTCGGCAGCGGCAGCGAGCCGCGCTCGAGGTGCCAGCGCAGGATCACCTGCGCCGGGGTGACCCCCAGGCGCTCCGCCGCCGCGACGACCACGGGCTCGCCGTAGGGCGCCTGCCGCTTGCCGAGCGGGCTCCACGCCTGCGTGACGATGCCCAGCTCCTGGTGCCTCGCGAGCAGGTCCACCTGCGGGAAGTAGGGGTGCAGCTCGACCTGGTTGATCGCGGGGGTCACGCCGGTGTCCGCGATGATCTCGTCGAGCAGCCGCTCGTTGAAGTTCGAGACGCCGATGGTGCGCACCACGCCGCGCTCGCGCAGCTCGACGAGCGCGCGCCACGCCTCCTTGTAGAGGCCGGTGATCGGGTTGGGCCAGTGGATGAGCAGCACGTCGAGGCGGTCGACGCCCATCCGGGCGCGCGACTCCTCGCCCGAGGCGATGGCCCGCTCATACGCGTGGTGCCGGCCCGGCAGCTTCGACTGCACGGTGATGTCGTGACGCGGCACGCCCGACTCGCGCAGGTAGTCGCGCAACGCACGCCCGACGACGCCCTCGTTCTCGTAGTTCGTCGCCGAGTCGAGCAGCCGGTAGCCGTGCTCGAGCGCGGACAGGACGGCGCGCCCGCCCTCGTCGCCCACCAGCGGGTACGTGCCGAAGCCGAGCGCGGGGATCGTGTGGCCGTCGTTGAGCGTCAGGGTGGGGTGGGTCATGAGCCCACCCTAGGACGATGCGCCGGGTTACCGTGGCCGGGGAAGGGGGCCTCCGCCATGGCCAAGCTGATCTACGCGATCAACTGCTCGCTCGACGGCTACTACGTCGACGCCGACGACAGCATCGACTTCACCGAGCCCGTGGACGAGCTGCACGACTGGTTCGCGGAGCTCGAGTCGACGATCGGCACGCACCTGTACGGGCGCAGGATGCACGAGACGATGGCGGTCTGGGAGGAGTTCGCGGTCGATCCCGAGATCACCCCCCTGTACAAGCGGTTCGCGGACGCATGGGTGGACTCGGACACCATCGTCTACTCGCGCACGCTCGAGGATCCGGGGGTGCCGCGGGCCCGCGTGGTCCGCGAGTTCGATCCGGCGGAGGTCGCCGCGTTGAAGGCGAGCGCCGACAGCGACCTCGACATCGGAGGCCCCGAGCTCGCCGGCCAGGCGCTCGCGGCGGGTCTCGTGGACGAGGTGATCCTTGCCGTCGCGCCCGTGATCATCGGTGGCGGGCGCCGCGCCCTGCCTGAACGCGTGCGCCTGGAGTTGGAGCTGCTCGAGCAGCGGACGTACGCGAACGGGACGGTGCTCGTGCGGTACCGGGTGCGTCAGCCCGAGTAGTCCGCGATCCGCGCGTCGACCATCCAGGCCTTGTCCGCCGTGCGGCTGTCCAGCAGCGGGTCGTCCTGAGCCAGCAGCACGTAGTCGTGCGGGACGGGCTCGACGTCGAGGTCGTCCCACGTCACATCGACCACGCGCCAGGTGCCCTTGATCCGCACCATGTTCCACGCGTGCCGGATCTTCTTGCCGTCCTCGGCGACGTAGCCGGTCACGACGACGGTATCCAGCCCGGCGGCCCGCGCGATGGCGTTGAACGCATCCGCGTACCCGCCGCACACCGCGGTCCCGGTGACGAGGATCCCGTAGGCCTCCTGGGACTCGGGCGCATCCTCGCCGGCCTCGATCCGTGCCGCCGCGTCCCAGTCGTACGTGGCCGCACGCGCCACGTAGTCGTGGATGGCCCGGACCTTCTCGGCCTTCGACATCCCCTCGAGCTCGAGCGACTCGAGGGCGGCCGTCACCGCGCGAAGCGTCTCCTCGCGCCGCTCGACACGCGTGCTGAGGTCGTACTGGTAGCCGGGCGTCATCTGCGTCGCCTGACCGCTCGGACCCACGTAGACCTGCGCGCTGTCGATCAGGGCGTAGGGGTTCTGGATCACGATCTCGCGGATCGCGTCGTTCACGACCTTCCGGCCGGTCGTGCCCATCGTCCACCAGCCGATGTCGAAGTAGGCGCGCTCCGCGACGACCGCCGACTCGATGAAGCGGACCATCTCGGTCGAGCCGTACAGCGGGTAGTCCACGGCGTACGGCGCGGGCGTCCACGCGGGAGCGGGCTCGGCGGTCGGGCTCGGCTCGGCCGCCGCGGTGGGCGTGGACGATGCGGTGGCGGACGGCTCGGCGCCGCTCGGGTCCTGCGCGGCGACCGCATCGTCCCCCAGCGGCGAGACGCCGAGGTAGACGGCCGCGGCGGCGACGGTGGCGAGCAGCGGCACGGCCAGCGCGGCGGCGCGCCGCGCGGTCCTCCTGGACGGCATGGTCCCCCCGGAACTTCGTTGGCTTGCCCCGAGACTAGCGGCGATTGCCAGGCACGATGTGCGCGGCGCCTACGCGTCCTCGAGCAGGCCCTCCCGGAGCGCCGCCGCGACCGCACGCCCGCGCGTGGGCTCGCCGAGCTTGCGCAGCACCGCGGAGACGTGGTGCTCGACGGTGCGCGGCGAGACCACGAGGGTCGCGGCGATCTCCGGGTTCGACAGCCCGCGCGCCAGCAGCGTCAGCACGTCGAGCTCGCGCGCGGTGAGCTGGCCCGGGTTGGCGCGTGCCGAGGCGCGCGGGCGGCGTGGCGCCGGGAGCCCGCGCTCGCGCCGTGTGCGCAGCACGGCCGCCGCGGCGGCCGTCGCGCCGAGCCCGTCGAGGCCGCGGATCCGGGAATCGGCGTGCGATGCGTCCGGGTCGAGCATCGCGGCATACGCGGTCCACACCGGGCTCCCGATCTCCTCCCACGCCGCGGCCGCCGCCTCCCAGCCGCCGGCGAGCATGCGCGCGAACGGATCTGCGGCCTCGAGCCCCTCGGACGGCGCGATGCCGGCGAGGCTCCGCCACCACGCGAGCTCCCCGATCGCCCACGGGTCGCGGTGCTCGACCGCGAGTCCCCACGCGGCCTCGGTCAGACCGGGGATCTCGCCGGCGCGGTCGTGGATCCAGGCGTCCTCCGCGGCCGCGCACGCCGCGGGGCCGATGCGCTGCAGCTCTCCCGTGCCCGAGGCCAGCGAGGTCGCGAGCGAGACGTGGTCCGCCGCATCGTCTCCCCGTCGCGCGGCGACCCGTCCGGCGGCCGATGCCGCCGGGATCGCGGACACGGGGGAGATGCCCGGGTAGTCGAGCAGCGTGGTCGCGAGGGCGAGCGCCTCGTCGAAGCGGCCCACCTCGCCGAGCACGACGCAGTGCCAGGCCTGCATGTACCGCGTCCACGAGTCGAGGTCGTGGTCCTCGCAGTAGGCGATGCCGGCCTCGAGGCTGCGCAGCCCGGGCGCGTAGCGGCGCTGGTCGACCGCCACCGAGCCCAGGTTCGTGTACGCGCGGGCGACGTGCTCCTCGAGGCCGCCCGCGAGGGCGAGGTCGAGGCTCTGCTCGAGCCGCGCGGTGCCCTGCGTGACGCGTCCCGCGAGGACCGCCGCCACGCCCATGTTGTTGAGCGCGTGCGCCTGGATCTCGACCTCGCCGAGGCGGACGGCGAGCTCCAGCGCCCGCGCGCCCCATGCCTCGGCCTCCGCGCTGTCCCAGGCGAGCATCCTGAGCTGCGCGAGGTTGCTGAAGGCCATCGCCAGCGCCGGGCTCGGCCCGAGCGGCTCGAGGGTCGCGATCGCGCGCGTCGCGTAGCGCTCGGCGTCGGAGCCGCGCCCGAGGAACCACGACAGGCGCGACAGCCACCTCTCGTCCTCGCCCACGGCGGCCCGGTCGTCGTGCAGCTCGTGCAGCTCGAGCGCGTGCTGGCGCGCCGTGATCGCCTCCGGCAGCTGGTCGGTGAGGTAGCACTCGTACGACAGGGCGACGAAGACGCCGGCGCGCTCGGGCCCGGCGACGCCGTGCCGCAGCGCGGCGCGGAACTGGCTCGCGGCCTCACGATGCGCGCCGAGCCGGGCGGCCTGGCGCGCCGCGGCGGTCGCGTGCAGCGCCGCCGTCGCGGACTCGCCGCACCCCGCGGCGTGGTGCGCGATGCGGCGGTGGTCCTCGGGGGTGCGCTCGCTCACCTCGTGCAGGGCGCGGCGGTGAAGCTGACGCGCGCGGAGCGCCGACAGCCCCGCCTCCACGGCCTGGCGGGCGAGCACGTGCCGGAAGCCGATCCCCTCGGGCCGTTCCACGAGCACCCCGTCGTCGAGGCACAGGTCCACCGCGTCGAGGTCGCGGCCCGCGACGGCAGCGATGAGCGCGGCGTCGGCCGCGGTGCCGAGGGTCGCGGCGGCGGCGGCCGCATCCCTGGCGGCGGGCGGCAGCCGGGAGAAGCGCGCGAGGACGGCGTCGCTCACGCTCGCGGGGAGCGACGCCGGGCGGCCGGGGTCGGTGGGAGACGTCGTCGCCTCGGCGGCGAGCAGCTCGCTGACGAAGAACGCGTTCCCGCCGGTCCGGGCATGGAGCGTCGCGGGATCGACCGCCGCCCCCGCCGCGGCGACGAGCTCGCCGACGCCGTCCACCGTGAGCGGCGGGACCGCCACCCGGTCGATGCGCGGCGCGGTCGCCAGGTCCCCGAGCACCGCGGTGAGAGGGTGGCGCGCGGTGACCTCGTCGTCCCGGTACGTGCCCACGATCAGCACGGGGACGCCGTCGAGCCGCCGGGCGAGGAAGCGCAGCGCGTCGAGCGTCGCCTCGTCCGCCCAGTGCAGGTCCTCGAGGATGACGAGGCTCGGCTCGGCCTGCAGGGCCGCGCGGAGGGCGCGGAAGAGCGCGATGCGGTCGCCCGGCTCGGCGAGCATGCCGCGGATCTCGGGCACCGCGTCGTGGAACGCGGCGAGCGCGTCCGCGGTGGTGACGTTGTCGACGCTGCCGGCGCGGATCCTGCATCGTCCGGCCGCCCCCTCAGCCAGCGCCCGCACGAGCGAGGTCTTGCCCACCCCGGCCTCCCCGCCGATGAACACCAGCCCGCCGTCTCCGGCGAGCGCAGCGTCCATCGAGGCGGAGAGGCCTCGCAGCAGGTCGTCGCGCTCGACAAGCATGCTGCTATTCAAGCGCTAGAGGCCCTCGGCGACCAGGTGCACCTCGTCGGCGACCAGGCCGTGGGCCTCGCGGTGCACCGTGTTGGCGGCCTCGGCGTCGGGGGCGTCGACGAGGCAGAAGATCGTGCCGTTGCCCTCGTCGACCCAGTAGCGGAGGTAGTGGACCCCGTGGTCCTCCTGGATCGCGAGGTCGGCGGCGTGCGCCTTCGCGACCTCTCCGAGGGTGACCGGGCCGTCGAGCGAGTGGACATCCATGTAGAGCGCCATCGTGGTGCCTTCCGTGTCGTGCACGTCCGGGTGATCGTGCACTTCGATCCCATCGCGTCCGGCACCTAGGTGAATCCGTGAGGTCACCTATCTTTCGCGCCGCCGGCGGGGACGATGCGCGGGCCCGGGACGGCGCGAGCGCGCCCGCGCATCGTGCGGTCCCCGACCCACGCCCATTTTGACGTGCGCTTTCATTTGTAACGAATCCGTGACCTCGACGCGGGCCGCGGGGGCCTATGCAGCTGTCAATGAAAACGTTCTCTCGCGGCGGTGCAGCGCGATAAATCGTCCGGTTTACCTGCATAAATGCCGGGAGAGCCGCGTTTGCGGGTCGCGGAGAGGCCTCGCGACGCCACCGTGAAGCGGATCTCGCGAAGGGCTTGCGCATCAAAATGAAAGCGCTACTATTTCGAACGTCGCACACGACGAAGGAGACCTGTGACGATGACTGAACGACTGCGATGGGGCAGCGATGACCTCACCCTCACCCTCGAGTGGGACGAGTCCTCCGCGCCCCGGATCGCCGAGGTCGCCGCGGATGGCGTCGTGGTGACGATGCCCGCGGGTCTGCCCCTGGCCGACCCGATCACCGTGGGCGCCGGTCACGTCCCCGCGAGCGGTCGTCTGGTCCACGGGCAGCTCGGTCGCGATGCCCGCGTCGTCTCCGCCACGGAGTCGGAGCACGACGGCCGCCGCGAGCTCCGCATCGTCTCGCGGCACGAGGAGGCGGGGCTCGAGCTCGCCACGACCTTCGAGGCGTGGGGCGCCGCGGCCGTGCGCGTGACGACGACCGTGACGAACCGGGGCGAGCGCACGCATCGGCTGCGCTCGCTCCCCACGTTCTCGCTCTATGCGGGAGCGACCGGCGACGTCGACGCGTCCGAGGAGCCGTGGCGGCTCCACCACGCACGCAGCGAGTGGCTCGCCGAGGGCCGCTGGACCTCGGACCCGGTTCCCGGCGACCGCTTCCCGGGCATCGCCGAGGAGCTCACCGGGCACAACCCGCGCGCGGACGAGGCCGTCGCCTCGAGCGGCACGTGGTCCACGGGCCGCGCGCTCCCGATGGGCCTGCTCGTGTCCGAGGTCACCGGCGCCACCTGGGCGTGGCAGGTCGAGCACCAGGGCGAGTGGCGCTGGGAGGTCAACCGGGACACGGCGGGTCCGTACCTCGCGACGAGCGGGCCGACGGACGCGGACCACGGCTGGCTCGCGGTCCTCGAGCCGGGGGAGTCGTTCACCACCGTGCCGGCGACCTTCGTGCTCGGGCGCGACGTGGACGCCGCGGTCGCCCAGCTGACCGCGTACCGGCGCGCGACCCGTCGCGCGCACGTCGACAACGCGCGGCCCTCGATCGTCTTCAACGACTACATGAACACCCTCAACGGCGACCCGACCACCGAGAAGCTCGAGCCGCTCATCGACGCCGCCGCCGCGGCGGGCGCCGAGACGTTCTGCATCGACGCCGGCTGGTACGACGACGGCGGCGACTGGTGGGACAGCGTCGGCGAGTGGACGCCCTCGACCACCCGCTTCCCCGGCGGCCTGGACCGCGTGATCGAGCGCATCAAGGGTCACGGCATGGTCGCGGGCCTCTGGCTCGAGCCCGAGGTGGTCGGCGTGCGCAGCCCGATCGCGGACGCGCTCCCGGCGGAGGCCTTCCTCCAGCGGGCGGGCGAGCGCATCGTCGAGCACGACCGCTACCACCTCGACCTGCGCCACCCGGCGGCGCGCGCCCACCTCGACGCCACCGTGGACCGCCTGGTCGACGAGTTCGGCGTCGGCTTCTTCAAGCTCGACTACAACGTCAACCCCGGCACGGGCAGCGACCGCGATGCCGTCAGCGCTGCCGCCGCGTTGCTCGACCACAACCGCGCCCACCTCGCGTGGCTCGACGGCGTGCTCGACCGGCACCCCGAGCTCGTGCTCGAGAGCTGCTCGTCCGGCGCGATGCGCGCCGACCACGCGATGCTGTCGCGGACGCAGCTGCAGTCGACCTCGGACCAGCAGGACTTCCTGCTGTACCCGCCCATCGCCGCGGCGGCGCCCCTCGCGATGCTTCCCGAGCAGGCCGCGAGCTGGGCGTACCCCCAGGCGCACATGACCTTGGAGGAGGCGGCGTTCTGCCTCGTGACGGGGCTCGCGGGACGGTTCTACCTGTCCGGCTACCTCAACGAGATGGACGAGGCGCACACCGCGCTGGTCGACGAGGCCGTGGCAGCGGCGCGCACGCTGCGCCCGCACCTCGTCGGTTCGACGCCCTTCTGGCCCGTGGGCCTGCCCGGCTGGGACGACCCCTGGGTGGTCCTCGGCCTCAGGACCGCGGATTCGGCCGTGCTGGTCGCGTGGAACCGCGACCCGGCCGTCCCCGAGATTTCGATCCCCGGCATCGCCGGGCCGATCGAGCACATCTTCCCGCAGAGCCTCGACGCGTGGGGCGTCGAGACCGATGCGGGGAGGGAGCCCACCGTGCTGCGCAATCCCACCGGGAGCGTCAGCGCGCGCGTGCTCCGATACGACGCTTCGTCCCCGACGTCAGGCGTCACTCAACTCAGCACTGACGTCGGCGTGCGACGCTGACCACAACCAAGGAGAGCATTTCAATGAGGAAATCAATCGCCGGACTCGCGGCGGCCGCCGCGTTCGCCGTTGTGGCAGCAGGCTGCAGCGACCCGACCACCGCCGAGGCGCCCGACTCGTCGTCGTCCGCCGGCGGCGAGATGGCCGCCGAGCAGTGGCCCGCGCAGGACACGAGCCGTGAGGGCGTCACCCTCACGATCTGGGCGGCGCAGAACTCCACTCAGACCGCGGAGTCCGTCGCCACCGAGTTCGAGGAGCTCACGGGTGCCACCGTCGACATCGAGACGATCCCGGACCCGTACGAGCAGAGCATCCAGACCAAGGTCGCGACGGGTGACATGCCCGACCTCGCCTTCTGGCAGCCCACCGCCTCGATGCTGACGGCCCTCAACGCCAAGACCAACCTGCAGCCGCTCGACGGCGCCCCGTGGGTCGACAGCTACACGGGCAGCCTCGCCGACATGACCGGCCTTCTCGACGGCACCCGCTACGCGGCGCTCGTCACGACCCCCGCGGTCGAGGGCGTCTACTACAACAAGGACCTGTTCGAGCAGGCCGGCATCACCGAGACCCCGTCCAACTGGGACGAGATGATCGAGGACGCCGACACGCTCAAGGCGGCCGGCATCACCCCGTTCTACGAGATGGCTGCCGACCGCTGGGCCACCCAGTGGTGGGTCCAGGTGCAGCTCGCCGACGCCGCGGCCGACGGCCTGTGGGACCGCGTCAACGCGAACGAGGAGACGTTCACCGACCCGACCATCCTCGGGGCGATCGAGAACTACAAGTCGCTCATCGACGACGGGTACTTCAACGACGACATCAAGACCGCGACGTTCATCGACCAGGGCAACGCCCTGCTCGACGACGAGGCGGCGATGGTGATGCAGGTGAACTCGTACTTCGGTCAGCTGCAGTCGCTCAGCGACAGCGCCACCCTCGACGAGAAGGTCGGCTTCTTCCCGATCTCGCCGAGCGGCAACGTCGGCACGTTCATCCCGGACCAGAGCAACGCGGTCGTCGCGTTCGCGACGGGCGACGACGAGCGTGAGGCGACGGCGCGTCAGTTCCTGAGCTACTGGCTCGGCGACGGCTACCAGTCGTTCGTCGACACCGTCGAGACCGTGTCGCTGCAGGACGGCGTCGAGTCGCCCGCGGGCGTGCCGATGGCGCTCCAGGAGGTCGCGGCCTCGCTCGACAACTCCGTCGGCTCGATGCAGGCGCTCGCGATCGCGAACCCCGACCTGTACATCTACCTCGCGGACATGATCCAGGGCACCAAGACGCCCCAGGAGGTCGCCGAGGCCACCCAGCAGCAGTTCGCGGAGTTCGCAGCCGCGCAGGGCGCTGCCGGATTCTGATAGCAACGGTGGGGGGCCGGCGAGCCGGCCCCCCACCCTCCAGGAGAGACGATGACCACCACCCTCCTCCCCGCGAGGCGCAAGGACCAGCCGCGAGACGCGCGCCTTGCCGACCGCCGCAGCCGTCAGGACCACCCGTCCTGGTTCCTGTGGCCGGCGCTCGCGATGCTCGTGATCTTCTTCTTCACGCCGACGATCTACAACTTCGTCTACGCGTTCACGGACTGGTCCAGCTTCAAGTCCGAGATCGGCTTCGTGGGCTTCGACAACTTCGTCAAGCTGCTCCAGAACGGCAGCCTGCTGTCGGACCTCCGCGTGACCCTCATCTACGCGATCCTGGTGGCGATCTTCCAGAACCTCTTCGGCCTCGGGCTCGCGCTGGTCCTCGAGCGCGACACCCGCATCAACCGGTTCGCGCGCGCGGCGTTCTTCGTGCCGGTGATCATGTCCGCGCTCGCGGTCGGCTACGTCTTCCAGGCGATCCTCAAGCCCGACGGCGTGCTCAACAACTTCCTCACGACGCTCACGGGCGGCGAGGTCTCGATCCCGTGGCTCGGCAGCACCACCTGGACCATCGTCGTCGTGGCGATCATCCACGCGTGGAAGTGGATGGGCCTGTCGATGCTCATCTACCTCGCGGGCCTCAAGACCATCAACGAGGAGGTCATCGAGGCGGCCCAGCTCGACGGCGCCGGCTACTGGCGCATCTTCAAGGCGGTGCGCTGGCCGCTGCTCGCACCCGCGGTCACCTTCAACTTCGCCACCGCGCTGCTCGGCTCGATGAACGGCTTCGACATCGTGCAGGCGACCACCGCCGGCGGCCCCGGCGGCTCCACCGAGCTGCTCAACATCTTCATCTTCCGGACGTTCGGCCAGGGCCTCTTCGCCCAGGCGACCGCGATGAGCCTCGTGCTCTTCCTCGTCGTCGCGCTGCTGGCGTTCCCCGTCATCATCTACCTCCGCCGAAGGGAGCGTGTGCTGTGACCACCGCCAGCCCGACCCTCAAGCGTGCCCGGCGGCTGATGCAGCCGACGGCCGCGATCCTTCTCACGGTGCTGCTCCTGGGCGTGCCGTTCATGATCATCATCTTCACGGCGGGCAAGGACCAGGGAGCCGCGCTGAACCCGGACCTCTCGCCGCCGGCGACGTGGCAGCTGTGGTCGAACCTCGCGACCGTGCTCGACGAGGGCAACATGGTGCAGGCGCTCTTCGGCTCGCTTCTCGTGATGGTGCCGTCGGTGCTGCTCGTGCTCGTGCTCGGGTCGCTCGCCTCGTGGATCCTCGCGCGCCGCTCGAGCCGGTCGATGGCCGTCCTCTACGCGCTGGCGATCAGCGGCATCGTCCTGCCGCCCGCCGTGGTCACCATCGTGCTGCTGCTGCGGCAGCTCGGGCTCGCCGGGACGGCGATCGGCATGATCTCGGTCTATACCGGCATGTACCTGTCGACCGTGATCTTCTTCGTCACCGGCTTCATCCGCACGATCCCGATGGAGCTCGAGGAGGCCGCGCGGATGGACGGCGCGGGCCCATTCCGCGTCTTCTGGAAGGTGATCGTGCCCCTCCTGACGCCTACCTTGGCGACGGCCAGCATCCTGATCTGCCTCTATATTTGGAACGACGTGTTCTATGCGCTCTTCGTCATCGGAGGCCGCATCGACACCCTGCCGCTGAATCTCTTCGACGTGGCCAGCGCGGGCCTGTATCTGCAGAGGTGGCACATGATCTTCTCGTACATCATCCTCATGAGCCTGCCCCTGCTCACGGTCTTCGTGTTCCTGCAGCGCAAGATCATCTCCGGCATCACCAGCGGTGCGGTGAAGTAGCGCGATGTCGGTCGAGGAGCGTGCGGGCGGCGGCGGTGCCGCGATGAGGCCCGCGACGATGGCGGACGTCGCCCGGCTCGCGGGGGTGTCGCTGTCCACCGTGTCCCGCATGCTCTCCGGCGGCTCGCCGGTCAGCCCCAAGCGCCAGGAGCGCATCCAGCAGGCGATCGACCGGCTCGGGTACCGGCCCAGCGCGGCCGCGCGCGCCCTCGCCTCGGGCCAGAGCAACGTCATCGCGGTGCTCGCCGGCGACACCACCATCTACGGCTACGCGACCACGATCCGCGGCGTCGAGGAGGCGGCCCGCGCGCTCGGCTACAGCGTCATGATCGTCGTGATCGAGAGCGCGGAGGATGCGGCCGTCGACGCCGCCATCGCCACGGCGATGTCCCAGCAGCTCGCGGGCATCGTGCTGCTCAAGTTCGACCCGCCGGGCGTCGCCGCGATGCACCGGCTCCCCGCGGGCGTCCCCATGGTCGCGCTGTCCGGCGTGCGCGAGAAGGGCCTCCCGCAGGCGCTGATCGACGAGGCCAAGGCGGGAGAGGAGCTGACGCGTCACCTCCTCGACCTCGGTCACCGCACCGTCCACCACGTGCGGGTGCCGCCGTCGCGCAAGGAGGACGGCCGCACCACCGGCTGGCGTCGCGCGCTCAAGAAGGCGGGCGCGACCGTGCCGCCGGTCATCGACGTCACGTGGGAGCCGCAGACCGGGCGCACCGTGGGCCGGCGCGTCGCCGGGATGCCCGAGGTCACGGCCGTCTTCTGCGGCAACGACGAGCTCGCGATGGGCGTGATCCGCGGACTCGCGGACGAGGGCCTCAAGGTCCCCGACGACGTCTCGGTGGTCGGCTTCGACGACCACCCGCTTGCGGACGTGTGGATGCCCGCGCTCACGACCGCGCGTCAGGACTTCTCGTCCCTCGGCCGTCGCGGCGTCGGGATCCTCGCGCGCGTCATCGCGGGCGAGCCTCCCGAGAAGGCCGTGCACGAGGCGGCTCCCGTCATCGTGCGCGAGAGCTCCGGGCCGCCGTCCGCCGACAGGGGGATCGCCACGGAGGCGGCCATGGAGGACGCCGACCGCATCCACGCCTGACGCATCGCCGCTGAGGGACGATGCGCGGGTCGGGCCGTCTCGGATGGCGCGGCGGCCGCCGCGACGGTAGACACGAACCATGACCCGAGCGAGCGACTGGCTGGACGGCTACATCAAGGCATGGGAGACGAAGGCGGACGACGACGTCCGCGCGATCTTCACCGACGACGCCGAGTACTGGTTCCGGCCGAACGACGAGGAGCCCGTGCGGGGGATCGACGCGATCCTCGAGTCGTGGAAGGAGCCCGAGCCGGGCGTGCCGGTCCACGACCTCGCGGTGCTGATCGAGAACGACGAGCTCGGCATCGTGAAGGGCACCGTCGACTACCCGGGCGACGAGAAGTACACGAATCTGTGGGAGGTCTGGTTCGCCCCCGACGGCCGGGCGCTGCGGTTCGTCGAGTGGTACATGACGCCGCGGGCGAGCGCTGGCTGAGCGCATCGTCCCCACAGCGCGCCCGGAGGCGCCCGGCCCGCCGGGCTCCTACGATTGAAGAGAGATCCGCGCGCGAGCGAGGCGGCGGATCGGTGATCGGGGCCCCGGACCGGTCCGCGCCAAGCGGAGGACGGTGGCGAGATGTCCGACAAGGGGAAGCAGAGGCTCACAGCCGAGACCCGGAGCGGCCTGCCCGGCAGCTTCGTCGAGCTCCCGACGGGGGTCACCCACTACGAGCTGGTCGGCGACGACGACGGGCCGCCGGTGGTCCTCGTCCACGGCAACGCCGCCCCGTACGTCACCTGGGACAGGAACGTCGGCGCCCTGGCCGACGCCGGGTTCCGGGTGCTCCGCTACGACGTGCTCGGCCACGGTCTTTCCGACCGGCCCGAGCTGCGGACGTACGACAAGAGCCTCTACAACGCCCAGCTCGCCGAGCTGCTGAGCGCGCTCGGGATCACGGACCCGGTCCGGATGGTGGGGTCGTCGCAGGGCGGAAGCATCGCGACCTGCTTCACCGCCGAGAACCCCGGGATGGTCGCAAGGCTCGCGCTGCTCGCGCCGTTCTTCGACGACCTGCCCGGCTCGAACGGGCTGCTGTTCCGCCTCGTCACAGCTCGGGGTGTCGGGGAGCTCGCGCAGCGCATCGTCCCCGACAAGCGTCTAGCAGACCTCTCCGATGCGATGGTCGACCCCGTCGCCCGGGAGACGCTCCAGCCCGAGGTGCTCCGGCAGTTCGAGTTCGAGGGCAAGCGGCGCGCGGTGCTCGCCAACCTCAGGGGCGACGCGTTGAGGCCGGCGACCACCTGCTATCGGCGCGTCAAGGATCAGGGCATCCCGGTGCTCCTCACCTACGGCGCCGAGGACCAGAAGCTGCCGGAGGCGCAGATGCGCAGGTTGCGGGATCTGATGCCGGAGCTCGAGTATCACCAGATCGACGGCGCTGGCCATCTCGCGCACTACGAGGCGCCCGACCGGGTGAATCCGATCCTCATCCGGTTCCTCAAGGGCTGACTTCCGTCATCGGACCCGAGCCACACGCGTCGCCTCGCTAGGCCGAGTCGGCGCGACCCGTCGGCGGCGAACGGCGAGCGCGCGTTGGCCAGCCACGGAGCGCCCGCGATGTCGGGCGGCGGTGAGACCATTCCTAGAAGAACGTGTGGTGGCAGGAGGTGCGGGATGCGGGGCGAGGCGACCGTGCTCCACGCCGACCTCGACGCGTTCTACGCCTCGGTCGAGCAGCGGGACGACCCCGCACTGCGTGGACGGCCCGTGATCGTGGGCGGCGGCGTCGTGGTGGCCGCAAGCTACGAAGCCAAAGCCCGGGGCGTGCGCACCGCGATGGGGCTGCAGCGTGCGCGTGCGCTCTGTCCCGATGCCATCGTCGTCCCGCCCCGCATGGAGGTCTACTCCGCAGCGAGCAGGGCAGTGTTCGCGATCTTCCGGGACACTACGCCGTACGTGGAGGGAGTCTCGATCGACGAGGCGTTCCTCGAGGTGGGGGGACTGCGTCGCCTTGCCGGGACGCCCGAGCAGATCGCCGTGCGCCTACGAGAACGCGTGCGTGCCGAGGTCGGGCTCCCGATCTCGGTGGGAGTCGCGAGAACCAAGTTCCTCGCAAAGGTGGCGAGCGCGGTCAGCAAGCCCGACGGGCTCCTCGTGGTGGGGCCGGACCGCGAGGAGGCGTTCCTTCATCCGCTCCCCGTCGAACGGCTCTGGGGCGTCGGCGCGGTGACCGCGGAGAAGCTGCACCGCAACGGCGTCTACACGGTCGGGCAGCTGGCCGAGCTCGAGGCCGCGACCGCCGAGCGGTGGCTCGGCAAGGCGGCCGGCGCGCATCTGCATGCGCTGGCCCGGCTCCGGGACCCGCGGCCCGTCGACACGACCAAGCGGCACGGATCCATCGGCTCGCAGCGGGCGCTTGGAAGTCGGTCGTGCTCAGCCGGTGAGCTCGGGCTGATCCTCACTCAGATCGTCGACGGCCTCGCGAAGCGCCTGCGCGATCGCGGATCGTCGTGCACCACCGTGGTCCTGAGGCTTCGCTACGGCGACTTCGTCAAGGCGACGCGATCGCGGACGCTCGCCGCGCCGACCGATCGCACCGAGGTGGTGCTCGCCGTCGCCCAGCGATTGCTCGCCGCGGCGGCTCCCGACATCGCCGCCCGCGGCGTCACCCTCATCGGCGTCTCGCTCGCGCAGCTGACCAGCACCGGCACGGTTCAGCCGGAGCTGGAAATCGACTGGAACGACGGGGCGCGCATCGACACCGCGCTCGACACCGCCCTCGACGCGGTCCGCGATCGGTTCGGCTCCGCGGCCGTCACACGCGCGGCGCTCATCGGTCGTGATCCTGGCTTGTCGGCGCCGCGGCTGCCTGAACACGAGTAGCCGCATGTCGAACCCGCATGGTGAGCGCGACCCGTGGTGGGAAGCGCGCATGTGGTGGGCCCCGTGGGGCTCGAACCCACGACCTACGGATTAAAAGTCCGCTGCTCTACCGACTGAGCTAGAGGCCCGCCCCCCATGCTAGCGGCGGGTCCTACGCCGCCGAACGCGCCCCGCGCCCCCGCCCGGACCCGTCCCCGGCGCCGAGCGCCAGCACGAGCGCGGCGGCCAGCGCCCCTAGGAACGCCCCGGCGGTGTTGAGGATGATGTCGTCGACGTCCGCGACCCGCCCCAGCAGGTACTGCGTCGCCTCGATGAGCGTCGACAGCGCCGCCCCGAGCGCGGTGCCGGTGAGCACCCGCAGCACCAGCCCCGAGCGGGTAAGCAGGGCCGCCACGGTCCCGAACGGGATGAACAGCACGATGTTGCCGATGAGGTTCATCCACGGCTCCCGCGCGCCGGTCTCGAGCGCGCGCTGGATCTCCTGGCCGGGGGTGAGGTTGACGCCGCCGGTCCCGCCGGTGTGCGTCACGACCGTGAGCCCGATCGTGAGCCACCCGATCACCGCGAGGCATGTGAGCATCGCGACCCACAGCGCGGTCCGCCGCCCGTGCCCGAACAGCGAGCCCAGCCCCCACGCGATGACCACGAGCACCGACCCCGCCAGCGCGATCGGCAGCGCGCCGTGCGTGCCGAACACGTCGAGCGTGTCCAGCGAGTCGAGCGCGCGCATGGGTCCTCCTGGGTGATGACGCCGGGTCAACGCCCGAGCGTACGTGCCTGTGCCCGCGCCCGTCGCACGGGACGATGCGCGCTCACCGCAGCACCCCCAGCTCGCCGAACCCGCGCCACGCCATCGCGATGTTGAGCGGCCGGTCGAGCACCGCCCATGACGCGCACTTGGCCACCGCGATGCCGCGCATCCGCGCCTCCAGGCCGCGGTCGTCGCAGCCGGACGCCTCGCGGTACGCGGCCACCGCATCGTCCACCCCGGCGGCCGGCATCGCGGTGTAGAGGAACGACAGGTCGACGGCCCGCTCGCAGCCGGCCATCTTGCCCCAGTCGATGATTCCCGCGAACGCGCCGTCGACGCCGAGCAGGTTCGAGCCGTGCGGGTCGGCGTGCGACCACACCACCTCGGTGGGGGCGGGCGCCTCGAGCGCCTCGACCCACAGCTCGCGAAGCGCGCCGCGGTCGAGCCGCTCGCCGTCCGGGCCCTCGGCGTCGACCAGCAGCCCGAGCGCCCAGTCGAGGTTGTCCTCGCGCTCCACCAGGGTGATCGACTGCTCCGGGTTGAACCACGCGTCCTCGTGCGCGGGGGAGTGCACCTCCGCGAAGGCACGCCCCAGCGCTGCACCCGCGCTCGCGTCGAGGGGACGCGTGTCCGCGGTCTCGCCCGGCAGCCACGACACCACCGCCCACGGCCACGGGTAGCCGTCCTGCGCGATGCCGCTCGCGAGCACGCGCGGGTGCGGGAACGTCCATCCCGCGCCCACCGAGTCGAGCAGGCGCGACTCGCGCGCGAGCGGCCCGACAGCCTCCTCGACGCGCGGGAGCCGCAGCCCCAGCTCGTCGCCGAGGCGGTACACGACCATGTCCCAGCCGTCGAAGCGCTCGCCGACCTCGAGGTGCGCGAGCCCCGGCAGCTGCCGGTCCACCAGCGCTCGCGCCAGCGCCCGCGAGATCGCGGGGTGCGCGGGCGGCGGACCGGAGTCGCGGATCACGGCACCAGGCCCGCGTCGATGCAGGTCATGCGCGCGACGCTACCAGCGGCGCAGGGCCGGCGGGAGGGACGATGCGCGGGTCTGGCGGACGCTCGGGGGTGGCTGTCGGAGGGCGGCGCTATCTTCTGTCGCATGATCGACGTCGAGCTGCTCGAGAGGATGCGCGCCGCGGCCCACCGCGCGGCGCTGGACGTGGTGGACGATGCGGCGGCCGCCGAGGCCGTCGCGCAGGACGTGGTGGCGCGGCTCATCGGCCGCGGCATCGCGGACCTGGTGGATCCGGTCGCGCATGCGGCGGCCGAGGGTGCGGCCATGGCGCGACCACGGAGCTCCGGCGCGGCGGCCTGAGCGGGGCTCACAGCCCGGCCAGCAGCAGCGCGGCGAAGGCGGCGGCGCCGGCGGCCATGGTCCAGCCGGACGAGCGCTTCCACAGCGCGACGCCGACCGCGACCAGCGCCGCGAGGTGCCACGCGCCGAGCGGGCGCCACTCGCCCTCGTCGAGCAGCAGCGAGTTCGCCACGATCGCCGCCAGCGCGGCGGGTCCGACGAGGCGCAGCGACCGCTCGACGCGCTCGGGCAGGCGTCGCTCGCCGCCGAACATCACGATCCCGGACACGCGGATCGCGTAGGTGCCGATGGCGGCGGCGAGGAAGATCAGGAAGGTCCTCATTCGCCTGCCCCCGCATCGTGCGCGAGGCCGTCGTCGGTGTCGGGATGGCGTCCGCGGTCCGGCACGAACGAGCCGACCGCGATGCCGGCCAGCGCGCCCGCGAGCACGTTGAGCCCGTAGGGCAGGTCGTGCGCGGCGAGCACGACGACGGTCGCGACGCCCACCGCGGTGAGCGCGGGCGCCCCGCGCAGCCCGGGCACCATCACCGCGAGGAACATGAGCGGGACGATGAAGCCGATCTGCCACGCCTCGGGGATCACGGGCCCGAGCGCGATGCCGGCGGCGCCGCCGACGCACCACACCGCCACGAACGGCAGCGCCCCTCCCACGACGAACCAGCGCCGTCGCACCGGGTCCGGCCAGTCGTCGTGGTGCTGGAGCGCGACCACGGCCGCCTGGTCGGTCATGAGGTGGGCGAGGCCCAGCTTCCAGCGCATCGGGAACGCCGCGAACACCGGGGCGAGCGCCGCGGAGTACAGCGCGAAGCGCGCGTTGATGACGAGCGCGGTGATGACCGCGATCGCGGCCGGCGCGCCCGTGCGGATCGCCTCGACGATCGCGATCTGGCTCGCCCCGGCGACCACCGAGAAGGACGCGAAGTTGCCCACCCACGGGTTGATACCTGCGATGTTGACGAGCGCGCCGAACGCGAGCCCGAACAGGGCGGAGCCCGGCATGAGCGGTGCGATCGCCTTGAGCCCGGCCCACGCGTCCGCCCACTGGCGCGGCGCGATTCCGAGGGTCGGGCGGGAGAGGGTCACGCAGGCGAGTGTCTCACCCGGGTATGACGCGGATGTGTCGGGGGACGCGCCACGGCCCCGGCGGCGCCTGGTGATCCAGGGCGGCCGGGGCCGGGGTGACGGTTCAGACGCGCGCGGCGTACGTGAGGCAGTCGGCGACGTCGGTGCTGCCGCCGACCGCGATCGAGTCCGCGGTGCACATGAGGTCCTCGTTGTGCTGGCAGTCCTCGAGCGAGCAGGCGCCCACCGCGGCGGTGGAGTCCGCGCCGCCCTTGTGGTCGGTGTCGACGAACGTGGTGCAGGCGGCGTGCGCGCCGACCGAGATCGCTCCGGCGTGGCAGCCGTCGTGGTTGTAGCCGCACGAGGCGACGGAGCAGGACGAGACGATGGGCAGTCCGATCGAGACGGGCATTCGAGCCTCCGGGGGAAGGGCCGCCGTGGCGGCGCAAGGTCGTGACAATCGCCAATATACGCGCGCTTTCGTCGAATTCAAGGCGGCCCGATATATGCGCGTATCGCATTATCGAATTCGCGCCGAATTGATTTCCGCGGGCGTTTCGAAATTCGATTTCCGCGCTCCTCCACGCACGGAATCCGCCGCGATCCCCGCGGCGGCATCCCCAGGGGGTACGCCGCGCATCGTCCGACACCCGTCAAGAAAGTTCGGTGACGCGGGAACAAATCCGGGCCGCCCGACGTCTGTATCGATGTACCCACCACGGCGGAGTCGCCGCATGGGACGCCCAGGTGAGAACGCGTGGCGTCCGACCTCCTCCCCCCCTCGGAGGTCGGGCGCCTCGCGTCTCCCTTCGGGACTGGCCGGCGGCGACGAGCACGGTGCGCGATTCGGGAGCGTGCCGCGCGCGTACGCTTGCCTGGGAAGGAGCCGAAGCATGAGCCCCAACAAGATCGTCAAGACCGACGCCGAGTGGCGCGCCCAGCTGACCGAGTTCGAGTTCGAGGTGCTGCGCAACGCCGCCACCGAGCGACCGTGGACCGGCGAGCACATCGACGAGAAGCGCGACGGCGTGTTCCAGTGCCGCGCCTGCTCCGCGCAGATCTTCGTGTCCGGCACGAAGTTCGACTCGCACTGCGGATGGCCGAGCTTCTACGACGCGGACCCCGAGGCGGTCACGCTGCACGAGGACCTCTCGCACGGCATGGTCCGCACCGAGGTGCGCTGCGCCTCGTGCGAGTCCCACCTCGGCCACGTGTTCCCCGACGCGCCCCAGACGCCGACGGGCGACCGGTACTGCATCAACTCCGTGTCGCTGGTCTTCGTCGAGGTCAGCGAGCAGGCGTAGTGGTCGAGCCGCGCTTCCGCCGTCCGGCCATGCTCGACATGGAGATGGCCGATCAGATCGAGGGGGACATCGACCCCGCCGACCGCGGCCTCATCGCGCACGAGACCGCGCTCGCGATCGTCTCGCAGGCGCGCGAGGCCCAGGACCCCGAGCTGGTCGAGAGGCTCATCCGCCTCGTCGACGAGGAGGGCATCGACACCGTCGCCATGATGTGGTCGAAGGCGGGGGAGCACACCCTGCCCGGCGCGCTGTGGCGCATCTACATGATCCGCGAGTGGGTGAAGCACGACGCCGCCTCGGTGGCGCGCTCGTACCACCACGGCGTCCACGCGGCCCACGTCCGGCACGCGATCGCCGGCGTCGAGGACCCGCCCGGTCCCGACGAGGTGCGCACCCTCGCCGACGCGGTCCTCTCAGGCGTGTTCTCGGGCGACCTCGCTGTCGCGCTCGAGCGCGCGGGCGCGTTCTGCCGCGTGGTCGCGACGGGCTCGGCCTTCGAGGCGCAGACCGACGAGGGCCACGCCGACCGCCGCGCGCACCGCACCACCATGCGCGCCTCGCAGCTGCTGCGCACCGGCGAGGACCTCGAGCGCTGCGCCGCGATGTGGCGCGAGGGCCGGCTGGACTGACCTCCTCGCGGACGCTAGGCGGACGCGCGCCACACGATGGGTGTGGCGAGGATCGTGCCGCCGTCGCCCGTGCTCTCGCCGGCGATCCGTGCGAGCACCGCTTGCGCAGCGGCGGCGCCGAGGCCTTCGGCGGGCTGGTGCACGGTCGACAGCTGCGGCTCGGTTCGGCGTGCCCAGTTGCTGTCGTCGAATCCCACGACGCCGACGTCCTCCGGCACGCGGCGTCCCGCAGCCGCGAGGGCGCGCAGCGCGCCGGCGGCGACCGCGTCCGACGCGGCGAACACGCCGTCGATGTCCGGCGATCGACGTAGCAGCGCCTCCATGCCGGCGATGCCGTCGTGGAACGAGTACAGTCCCACCGGCTCGATGAGCGACTCGTCGAGCCGGTCGCCCATCGCCTCACGGAAGCCTTCGAGGCGGTCGGCACCGGAGTCCCGGTCCAGGGCCGCGGCGATCATGCCCACGCGCCGGCGGCCGGTGCCGAGCAGCCGCTCGGTGATCGCTCGCGCCGAGTCGCGGTTGTCGATCCCGACCCAGGCCACGGAGAGCCCGGGCGGGTGGCCGACGAAGGCGGCGGGGATCTGGAGCTTCTCGATCGCTCGGGAGATCGGGTCGTCCACGCGGGCGGAGACGACGATCGCCCCGTCGACGAAACCGCCGTTGAGGTACCGGGCCACGCGCGTCGTGTCGCGCTCCGAGTCGACCACGAGGCACACGAGCTGGTAGTCCTCCTCGGACAGGGCCGCGTTGGCGCCCAGAAGGATGCCGCCGATGTTCGGGTCCTCGAGGAAGAGCGCATGCGGTTCGTGGACGATGAACGCGACCGCCTGGGTGCGCTGGCGCACGAGGTTGCGGGCGGCCGTGTTGGGGATGTAGCCGACCTCGATGATCGCGCGCTCGATCGCGGCGCGAGCGCTCTCCGACACGTACCGCTCGCCGTTGAGCACCCGGCTGACGGTGCCCCGCGACACTCCGGCGACGCGCGCCACGTCGTGGACCGTCGCGCGTCGCGGCGGGGATGGCGTGACGTTCATGGGCTCACACTATCGAGGCGAGGTTGACATGGCGGCGAACGCCACTCTAATGTGTGCACGTTCACAGATTACGGCGTCGATGAACCTCTTCGCGATCTGTGCACGTGCACATACTGCGATGGAGCAAGCGAGGATCGATGACGACCCACACCCGAACGGGCGCCGGCGGAACGCTGGGGCTCGCACTCGACGGCATCGTCCTCGGCTGCGACTACAACCCGGAGCAGTGGGACCCCACGGTCTGGCAGGAGGACGTCGCCCTCATGCGTGAGGCGGGGGTCCGGCTGGTCGCCATCAACATCTTCGGGTGGTCGCACGTCAACCCCGCCGATGGCCGCTGGGACTTCGCCGCGCTGGACCAGGTCATGGACCTGCTCCACGCCCACGGGATCCGCGTCAACCTCGGCACCGGCACCGCGTCGACGCCCGCGTGGCTGACGCGACAGCACCCCGAGATCCTCCCGGTCGCCGCCGACGGCACCACGCGGTACCCCGGCGGCCGGCAGGCCTGGTGCCCGAGCTCGCCCATCCTCCGTGACCGTGCGCTGGACCTCGTCGCGCGCGTCGCGGAGCGCTACGGCGACCACCCCGCGCTCGCGCTCTGGCACGTCTCGAACGAGCTCGGCTGCCACAATGCGCACTGCTACTGCGATGCCTCCGCGGACGCGTTCCGTGGCTGGCTGCGCGAGCGGTACGGCACGGTGGATGCGCTCAACGCCGCGTGGGGCACCGCCTTCTGGAGCCAGCGCTACGGCGCGTTCGACGAGATCCTTCCCCCGCGTCTCACACTCTCATCGCGCAACCCGGGCCAGATGCTCGACTTCCACCGCTTCAGCTCCGACGCGCTCCTCGACCACTACCGGGCGGAGGCCGAGGTGATCCGAGCCCGCTCGGACGCCCCCGTCACGACGAACTTCATGGTCACCGCGCACATCCGCAACCTCGACTACTGGACGTGGGCGTCCGACATGGATGTCGTCGCCAACGACCACTACCTCGATCACCGTCTGGCGGATCCCGTCACCGAGATGGCGTTCGCGGCCGATCTCACCCGGGGTCTCGCCGGGGGTGCGCCCTGGATGCTGATGGAGACCGCGGTCGGTGCGGTCAACTGGCAGCCGCTCAACCGTGCGCGCGCCGCGGGCGAGCTGCGCCGCCACGCGCTGACGCACGTCGCGCGCGGCGCGGACTCCGTGTGCTTCTTCCAGTGGCGGGCATCCGCCCAGGGTGCCGAAAAGTTCCACTCCGCGCTCCTGCCGCACGCGGGCACCGATTCGCGGGCCTGGCGCGAGTCCGTGGAGCTCGGGCGCGAGCTGGGCGTCCTCGCCGAGGTCGCGGGAACGCGCGTCGAGGCCCACGTGGCGATCCTCTTCGACTGGATCTCGTGGTGGACCCTCGACGGCGAGGGCAACCCGAGCACCCACGTGCGCTACCTCGAGCAGGTGCATCACGCGTACCGCGCGCTGCGCGCGGCGGGCGTCACCGTCGACGTGGTGCCGGCGGGCGCGGCCCTCGACGGGTACCGGCTCGTGGTGGTGCCGGCGCTCCACGCCGTCCAGGACGCCGCTGCCGACACCCTCGACGCGTACGTCCGCGACGGCGGCAGCGCCCTGGTGACCTTCGCGAGCGGCATCGTCGACCACGACGACCGGGTGCGGCTCGGCGGGTATCCGGGCGCCTTCCGCGACATGCTCGGCATCCGCGTGGACGAGATGTGCCCGGTCGCTCCGGATGAGGAGCTCGCGCTCGACGACGGCTCGCGCGCCTCCCTGTGGTCGGAGCGGGTCGAGCTCCGCGGTGCCGAGGCGGTCGCATCGTTCGCGAGCGGTCCCGCGCTCGGCCATCCGGCGGTGACACGTCACCGCCGCGGCGATGGCCTAGCCTGGTATGCCGCGACGGCGCTCGCCGCCGATGCGTACGCGGCTCTGGTGGCGCGAGCGGCGGACGACGCAGGAGTCAGTCGCGACCCGCACGCGGGGCCGCACGTCGAGCTCGTGCGGCGCACCGGTCACGGTCGCACGTACGTGTTCGCCATCAACAACTCGGACCGTCCGGTCCCCCTGGACGTGCGCGGCACGGACCTGCTCACCGGTGAGGTGCTGCGAGCCGCGACCACGCTCGACGCGGGCGAGGCCCGCATCGTGAGAGAGGAGACGCGATGACCACGCAGGTCACGGCAGCGAGCGCGAGCCGCGAGCATCGACCCCAGGTCCGTCGGCGAACCCCCCACCGCGGCGCGATCGCGGCGCTCGTCGCACCCTTCGGCGTGCTGTTCGCCCTGTTCTACCTGCTGCCCATCGGCTACGCGGTCTACCAGTCGCTCCTGGTCGTCGAGCGCGACGGCACCTACGGCGAGGCGCGCGAGGTCTTCGGCGGCCTCACGCAGTACGCGCTCGTGTTCCAGAACGAGGCGTTCTGGCAGTCGATGGGCCGGATGCTCCTCTTCGGCATCGTCCAGGTGCCGGTGATGCTCGGGCTCGCGCTCCTGTTCGCGCTGCTCCTCGACTCGTCGCTGGTGAAGGGCCGCAGGTTCTTCAGGCTCGCGTTCTTCGTGCCGTACGCGGTCCCTGGAGTCATCGCGGCGATCATGTGGGGCAACCTGCTCTCTCCCAACCTGTCGCCCTTCAAGGCGCTGACCAGGAACGTCGATCTGCTCGGCGCGGACCTGGTGCTGTGGTCCATCGCGAACGTCGTCACCTGGGTGTTCGTGGGCTACAACATGCTGATCATCTACTCCTCCCTGCTGGCGATCCCGGCCGAGATCTACGAGGCGGCGCGCATCGACGGAGCGGGCCAGCTCCGCATCGCGTGGTCGATCAAGATCCCGCTGGTGCGTCCCGCGATCGTGATGACGGCCGTGTTCTCGATCATCGGCACGCTCCAGCTGCTCGCCGAGCCTCAGGTCTTCCAGTCGTTCAGCTCGGCCGTCACAAGTAACTACACGCCGAACATGACCGTGTATGCGACCGCCGCGATCCCCAACACGAACCTCGCCGCCGCGATCTCGGTGGTGCTCGCGCTGGTGACCTTCGTGCTCTCGTTCTCCTTCCTTCGGTTCACCCAGCGAAAGGCGCAGTCGTGAGCATCCTCGTCGACCCGACCCCGCAGCAGGCGCCGGCGGACGCGCACGCGGAGGCCTCCTCACCCCGCGGCCCGCGCGACTCGCGCCTGTCCCGTACCGGCGCGATGCTCGTAATGGGTGTCTTCACGGTGTACTTCCTCGTGCCGCTGTGGTGGCTGCTGGTCGCGTCGTCGAAGACGCCGGGCGACGTGTTCACCACGAACCCGCTGTGGTTCGCGGACATGCGTCTCGGCGAGAACCTCGGCGAGCTGTTCGCGTTCCGTGACGGCCTCTACCTCCGGTGGCTCGGCAACTCGGTCCTGTACGCGGGGCTCGGCGGCGCCGTCGCCACCCTCATCGCCGGCATGGCGGGCTACGCGCTCGCGAAGTACCGATTCCGCGGGCGGGAGACGATCTTCAACATCGTGCTCGGCGGCGTGCTGGTGCCCGCGACCGCGCTCGCGCTCCCGCTGTTCCTCCTGTTCAGCAAGATCGAGCTCACCAACACCTTCTGGGCGGTCTTCCTGCCGTCGATCGTGAGCCCGTTCGGCGTCTACCTCACGAGGATCTTCGCGGCGGCGTCCGTGCCCGACGAGATCCTCGAAGCGGCGCGCCTCGACGGGTCCGGGGAGATGCGGACGTTCTTCACGATGAGCCTGCGGCTCATGTCGCCCGCCCTTGTCACCGTGTTCCTCTTCCAGTTCGTCACGATCTGGAACAACTTCTTCCTGCCGCTGATCATGCTGCGGGACCAGTCGCTGTTCCCCGTGACCTTCGGTCTGTACGGCTGGAACACCCAGCTCAACCAGATCCCCGAGCTCCGCACCTACGTGCTCGTCGGGGCGCTGGTGTCCATCGTGCCGCTCATCGTGACGTTCCTGTCACTGCAGCGGTTCTGGCGCAACGGCCTCGGTGCCGGTGCCGTCAAGTAGCGCAGTACCGGCGCGGTGCCCCGCCGCGTCGCCCGCATAGAGAGAAGGCAGATCACTGCAATGAAGCACATCACGACCGTCGCGCTCACCGCGCTCGTGTCCTCCCTCACCCTCGCGGCCTGCTCCAGCGGCGCGGGATCCACCGAGGCCGCGCCCGAGTGCGCACCGGCCGACGGCCCCGTGACGCTCGAGTTCACGACGTGGATCCCGGGTATCGAGGACGTCGTCGCCATCTGGAACGACGCCAACCCCGACATCCAGGTCGAGGTCCAGACCGGACCGAACGGCAATGGCGGCACGTACCAGAACTTCTTCAACCAGATCGAGGCGGGCAACGCTCCCGACCTGGGCCAGATCGAGTACGACGCCATCCCGAACTTCCGCGTCCAGGGCGGCCTCGTCGACCTGTCCGGCTGCGAGGAGGTCATGGCCGCCAAGGACGACTTCGTCGACTGGACCTGGAGCCAGGTCACGCTCGGCTCGGAGGGCGTGTACGGCATCCCGCAGGACTCGGGCCCGATGGCGCTGTTCTACCGCAAGGACCTCTTCGAGAAGGCGGGCATCGAGGTGCCCACGACGTGGGACGAGTACCGCGCCGCGGCCGAGAAGGTCCGCGCCGAGGGCGGGTACATCACGAACTTCTCGCAGACCGACATCAACCAGTTCGCGGGCTTCGTGTGGCAGGCGGGCGGTCAGTGGTTCGGCAACGACGGCGACGCGTGGTCGGTCGAGCTCGCGTCCGACACCTCCGTGGACGTCGCCGACTACTGGCAGGGCCTCCTCGATGACGACCTGGTCGCGACGCACCCCGCGTGGACCGACGAGTGGAACAACGCGTACAACTCCGGTGAGGTGTGGACCTGGGTCTCCGCCGTGTGGGGCGCCAACTCGATCGCGTCCGGCGCACCGGACACCGCGGGCAGCTGGGCCGTCGCGCCCGCCCCGCAGTGGAACGAGGGCGATGAGGCTGCCGGCAACTGGGGCGGCTCCTCGACCGCGGTGCTCACGGGCAGCGACCACCCCTACGAGGCGGCCAAGTTCGCGCTGTGGCTCAACACCTCGGAGGAGGCGCTGACCGCGCTCAACGCGGCGGCGAACCTGTACCCGGCGACGAAGGCCGGTCTCGAGCTGCCCGCGCTCAAGGAGGGCGTCGACTTCTATGGTGGCCAGGCGATCTACGACGTCTTCGCCGACGCCGCCCAGCAGGTCGTGCCGGACTTCACCTGGGGTCCGACCATGACGCAGACCTACTCCGACGTGGCCGACGGCTTCAAGTCCGCCGCGACCGGCGCGGGCACCCTGGCCGAGGCGCTCGAGTCCGGCCAGCAGAAGACCATCGACGCGCTCGAGGCGCAGTCGATCCCGGTCGCCGAGTGATCATCGCTCGTTGACCGCCAGACTGGGGGCGGGCGCCGCGCGGCGCCCGCCCCTCCGTCCTGAGGAGACACCTTGACGAACGGCCCGCGCATCGTCCACCTCCGCGAGGGGGGCGTCAGCGTCGCCCTGGTCGCCGACGACCGCGGCGTCCGCCTGCTCCACTGGGGCGCGGCGCTCGCCGACGACGACGTCGACGCGCTCGCGGCGACGGACCTCCCGTCCGTCGCGTTCAGCTCGTTCGACGCGCCGCGCGTGCTCCCGCTCGTCCCGGTGGACGGGGACGGATGGTCCGGTCATCCGGGGGTCGCGTGGCATCGCGACGGGTCCGCCGCGGACGCGCAGCTCGTGGCCGTGGGCCTCACCGACGTGCGTCCCGAGCGCGGCGGCTCGGGCGTGCGCGTCGACCTGCGGGACGAGGTGGCGCAGGCCTCCGTCGCCGTGACCCTGGTGCTCGACGTCCACGGGGTGCTCGCAACGACGCTGTCCGTCACGAACCTGGCGGAGACGGCGGTGCTCGACCTCGGTGCGGCCCGTGCGGTCCTCCCGCTGCCGACGCGCGCGACGGAGATCCTCGACATGACCGGGAGGTGGACGCGCGAGCGGGCGCCCCAGCGCCTCCCGGTGGTGGACGGCGCCCACGTGCGGGCGACGCGGCGCGGCCGTCCCGGGCACGATGCGCCGATCCTCACGATGGTCGGCACCCCGGGACTCGCGTTCCGCACCGGCGAGGTGTGGGCCGCGCACGTGGCATGGTCGGGCAACCAGGAGGTCGTCGTGGAGCGGCTGCCCGAGGGAGCGGGCGTGCACGGCGCGGTGATCGCCGCGGGCGAGCTGCTGGCCCCCGGCGAGATCCGGCTCGCACCCGGAGCGACATACGTCGCCCCGACCGTGGTCTGCGCCTGGTCGGACGCCGGCCTCGACGGGGTCAGCCGGGCGCTGCACCGCCACGTCCGCGCGCTGCCGTCGCACCCGGAGCGGCCGCGTCCCGTCACCCTCAACACCTGGGAGGCGGTCTACTTCGACCACGATCCCGCGCGGCTGGCCTCACTCGCGTCCACGGCCGCACGCATCGGCGTCGAGCGGTTCGTGCTCGACGACGGCTGGTTCCGGGGTCGCCACGGGGACGACGCGGGTCTCGGCGACTGGGAGGTGGACCGCGCGAAGTGGCCCGAGGGCCTCGGCCCGCTCGCGCGCCATGTCCACGGCCTGGGCATGGAGCTCGGCCTCTGGGTCGAGCCCGAGATGGTCAACCGGGACTCCGACCTGGCACGGCGCCACCCGGACTGGATCCTCGGCGTGCGGGACGAGCCCGCCGAATGGCGCCACCAGCTGGTCCTCGACCTCACCCGCGACGACGCGCGCGCGCACATGCTCGCGAGGCTCGACGCGCTCGTCTCCGAGCTGGGCGTGGACTACCTCAAGTGGGACCACAACCGCGAGCTCCACGGTGCCGTCTCGCGAGCGAGCGGCCGCGCCGCGGTCCACGCCCAGACGACCGCCGTGTACGCGCTCATCGACGAGCTCCGTGCCCGCCACCCGCGGCTGGAGATCGAGTCCTGCGCCTCCGGCGGCGCGCGGGTCGATCTCGGGATGCTCGCGCGCGTCCAGCGCGTGTGGGCGTCCGACACCAACGATCCCGTCGAGCGGCAGGCGATCCAGCGCTGGACGGGGTTGCTCGTGCCCCCGGAGCTTGTCGGCTCGCACGTCGGTCCCGGCCGCGCCCACACGACCCACCGGACCGCGGACCTGTCGATGCGGATGCTGACGGCGCACTTCGGGCACGCGGGCATCGAGTGGGCCATCGACGAATGCGGTGCCGACGAGCTCGAGGCGCTCGCGCGATGGATCGCGATGCACCGCGAGCAGCGCGCGCTGCTGCACTCGGGCGAGACCGTGCGTGCCGATCTCGCGGATCCCGGGCTGCTTCTCCACGGCGTCGTGGCGGCGGACGGCCGCGGGGCGCTCTTCGCGTACGTCCGGATCGCGACGTCGGGCGCCGCGTCGACGCCGCGAACGCCCATCCCAGGACTGGAGCCGGCGCTGCGGTACCGCGTACGGGTTCGCGACGACCTCGGCGGCGCCTCGCGGCATTCGGTCGCGGACCCCGCGTGGATCGATGGTCCGCTGCCTGTCATGTCCGGCGCGGTCCTCGCGTCGGCGGGCGTGCCGTTGCCCCAGCTCGACCCGGGTCAGGGCGTGCTGATCGAGCTCATCGCGGTGTGAGCGTGCGTCGGCGCCGCGCGGATCGACAGCGGGGCTCGGCGCGGCGCCGAGAGGACCTGTTCGCGCTCCGCGAGAAGGGGCGAAAGGCACGTTGCGGGCCCCTTCATCGGGCGTATGGTGGTCATGACGTCGGACCGCGGTAGCCCCGGGCTCCAACATCAGCCGCCTCGAGCGGCCTTCGCGCCGACTGGCGCTCCCGGTCCGACGTCTTCACCTCTCCCGCCCGCCGGACAGTCCGAACGGATCTCGCCGCGACACGCCGGTTCGAGTTCCCTGCAGGCCGCGACGCGCTGGCGATCCGGGACCCACTCCGTTCGTAGTGTCGGAGGGGGTCAGACGTGGACGCGCAGCAGGTGCGTCTCGACCGCGATCACCACGGGACCCGACTCCCAGTCGGCGACGTGCGCGACCAGCACGCCGCCGGCGGGCAGGTACGGGTTCTTCCGCGGCAGCGCGCCGCGCGTGTACGGGCGCACGGCCGCGCGCAGCATCTCGACGATGGTGGGCAGCGTCGGCCGGTGCACGCACACCGCGCGCGCCGTCTTCTTGCGCAGCAGCGCGTTGAACGTCTTGGCCGTGTCCAGCGGCTTCGCGGCGTGCCCCGGCTCGGTGAGGCTCTCGTGGGTCCGCACCTTCACATCGAGCGCCGCCGCGTAGGGACCCACGGTGTCGGCGCAGCGCCGTGCGGGGGAGGACTCGACCTTGGCGACGCCGAACGCCGCGAGCAGCGGCACCAGCTCGGCGGCGCGTCGCTGGCCGTTCTTGGTCAGCGGGCGCAGCAGGTCGGAGCGGTGCCAGGCGGCGCGGCGCTTGGCCCGCGCGTGCCGCACGATCACGAACGGCCGCGTGTCGAGGCGGTCCGCGGCGTACGCGTCGACCAGCGCGTCGAGCGGGCGCAGGTCGTCGGGGAACGTGATGAGCTTGTGCGCCTCGGGCACCGACAGCCACCGGAGCCGGTCGATCTCGTTCTTCGACGCGCTCTTGAACGTGGGCCGGGCGCGCACCGCGCGGGACGTCGGCGACATCACCTCGGCCGCCCAGTACTTCACGACCTTCTGCTTCTCCCCGATGGGGTAGCGCAGCGTCGGGAGCGGCTGGCCGAGCACCACCTGCTTGCCGGTCTCCTCGGCGACCTCGCGCACCGCGCACTCGGCCAGGGACTCGCCCGGGTCGAGCTTGCCCTTGGGCCACGACCAGTCGTTGTAGCGCGGACGATGGACCGCCAGCACCTGGAGCTCGCCCTCACGGACGCGCCACACCAGGGCACCGGCGGCCACGACGGTGCCCGCGGGGTGGTGGCTCACTTGCCCTTGGCCCTCCGCTTCGGCTGGCGGCGGATGTAGGTCTCCTGGAGATCCTTGAGCCGGGCCCCCTCGCCGTCCGTGACGACGTGGCTCCACGACCCGTCCTCGTGCAGCTCCCAGCCGGCCACGCGGTCGCTCATCGCCATGTCGATGTTCTCGATGAGGTTCGCGGCCTGCTGCTCGTCGGGCACCGTGATGAGCGCCTCGATGCGGCGGTCCAGGTTGCGGTGCATGAGGTCCGCCGAGCCGATGTACACCTCGGGCGTGCCGTCGTTCGCGAAGCCGTAGATGCGCGAGTGCTCGAGGAAGCGTCCCAGGATCGACCGCACCCGGATGTTCTCGGAGAAGCCCGGCACACCGGGGCGCAGCGCGCAGATGCCGCGGACGTTGACGTCGACCTTGACGCCCGCGCGCGAGGCCTCGTACAGCGCGTCGATCACCTTCTCGTCGACGATCGAGTTGACCTTGATCTTGACCCACGCCTCCTTGCCGGCGGCGGCGTGGCGGGCCTCGTTCTGGATCCGCTCGATGAGGCCCGAGCGGACGCTGTTGGGCGCGACCAGCAGGCGGCGGAACTTCGCCTTGGGCGCGTAGCCCGACAGCTGGTTGAAGAGCTTGGTGAGGTCCGCGCCCACGTCGGGGTTCTTGGTGAGCAGCCCGTAGTCCTCGTACAGGCGCGCGGTCTTCGGGTGGTAGTTGCCCGTGCCGATGTGGCTGTAGCGCTGGAGCCCGTCCTCCTCCTGGCGGACCACGAGCGACAGCTTGCAGTGCGTCTTGAGACCCACGAGGCCGTAGACCACGTGCACGCCGGCCTGCTCGAGCTTGCGGGCCCACGAGATGTTCCGCTTCTCGTCGAAGCGCGCCTTGATCTCCACGAGCGCCAGCACCTGCTTGCCCGCATGCGCCGCCTCGATGAGGGCGTCGACGATGGGGGAGTCGCCCGAGGTGCGGTACAGCGTCTGCTTGATCGCGAGCACCCTGGGGTCGGCGGCCGCCTGCGCGAGGAAGGCCTGCACGGACGTCGAGAACGAGTCGTACGGGTGGTGCAGCAGCACGTCGCCGCGCGAGATCGCCTCGAAGATGTTCTGCTCGTCCGCGGTCTCGACGGGCGCGAGCTTGTGGTGCGTCGTGGGGCGGAACGGCGCGAACTGGATCGACGGCCGGTCGAGGTCGGCGATCACGTTGAGGCCCGTGAGGTCCAGCGGCGCGGGCAGGTGGAACACGTCGTTGTCGGTGATGCCCAGCTCGCGCACCAGCAGCTCGCGGATCTTGGGCGGCAGGTCGTCCGCCACCTCGAGCCGCACGGCGGGGCCGAAGCGCCGCCGCAGCAGCTCCTTCTCCATCGCCTTGAGCAGGTTCTCCGCGTCGTCCTCCTCGACCTCGACGTCCTCGTTGCGCGTGACGCGGAACGTGTAGTGGTCGACGACCTCCATGCCGGGGAACAGGTAGTCGAGGTGCGCGCCGATGACGTCCTCGAGCGGCACGAAGCTGCGCGGCTCGTCCGAGAGGGCCGAGGCGTCGGTCACCTGGCCGACATGGCCCGCGGCGTCGACGGACAGGAAGCGCGGCAGCGTCTCCGGCACCTTGACCCTGGCGAAGTAGTCCTTGCCGGTGTCGGGGTCGCGGATCTCGATCGCGAGGTTGAGGGACAGGCCCGAGATGTACGGGAACGGGTGCGCCGGGTCGACCGCGAGCGGCGTGAGCACCGGGAAGATGTCGGAGCGGAACAGCTTGCGCAGGCGCTCCTGCTCGGGGTCCTCGAGGTCGGAGTAGCGCACCAGCTGGATGCCCTCGTTGGCCAGGGCGGGCCGCACCTGGTCCTCGAAGGTCTCGGCGTGGCGGTCCATGAGCTCATGGGCGCGCTCGGTGATCGCCTCGATCTGGCGGGTCGCGCTCATGCCGGTCGCGGACGGCACCGCGAAGCCGGCCGCGATGCGGCGCTTGAGGCCGGCGACGCGGACCATGAAGAACTCGTCGAGGTTCGACGCGAAGATCGCGAGGAAGCGCGCGCGCTCGAGCAGCGGCGTCTGCGGGTCCTCGGCCAGCTCGAGGACGCGCTCGTTGAACGCGAGCCACGACAGCTCGCGGTCGAGGAAGCGGTCGTCGGGAAGCGGCGAGGGCGCCTCGTCCTCCTCGAACTCGACCGTCGGCACCGGATAGGTCTCCTCGGACTCCGTCACGAGGGCCGCGCCCTCGGCGGGTGCGGGGGCGGGGGTCGCGTCGTTGATGTCGAGGCTCTCAGGCATGGGGCCATGCTTCCACGCGCCGCTGGCCCCCGCCACCCCCCGCGGGGCCAGGCCGGCTTGTATGTTTCAGTTGTTTCAGGTCATACTGAAATCATGCCGCTGGACGATGCGCAGCACGAGTACGTGGACAAGGTCGCCACCTTCTTCGCGATGCTCGGCTCGGCGCGCGCGTGGGCCGAGATCCTGGGCTGGCTGATGATCTGCGAGCCCGCGGAGCAGACGCAGGCGCAGATCGCCGAGGACCTCGGGCTCAGCGCCGGCACCGTCTCCACGCAGCTGCGCTCCCACGTCCAGCTGGGCATGGTCGAGCAGGTGCGCGTGCGTGGCGACCGCACACAGCGCTACCGCCTCCGTCCCGGCGCCTGGTACGGCGTCATGGCCTCCGAGCTCGAGCGCATCCGCGCCCTCGGCGACCTCGCGCGCGCGGGCGAGACAGTTCTTCCCCGGGACCGGCCCGAACGGGTCACGGAGCTCGGCGACCTCGCCGACTTCTTCGCACGTGAATGGCCTCCGCTGATGGAGCGCATGACGGCAGAGCTTGAGAAGGGATCAGCATGACCACCACCCCCGCCATCGAGACGATCGGCCTGACCAAGCACTTCGGCGACGTCGCCGCGGTGCAGGACGTCTCGCTCCAGATCGGCCCCGGCGAGATCTTCGGCTTCCTCGGCCCCAACGGCGCCGGCAAGTCGACCACCATCCGCTGCCTCCTCGACCTCATCCGCCCCACCGCGGGGGAGTGCCGGATCGCCGGCCTCGACGCCCGCAAGGACGCGGTCGAGATCCGTCGCCACCTCGGCTTCCTGCCGTCGGACCTCGCCCTCTACCCGAACCTCACCGGGCGCGAGACGCTGCAGTTCCTCGCCAACCTGCGCGGCGGTGTCGACTGGGCGTGGGTGGACGCGCTGTCCGAGCGCTTCGACGCGGACCTCGGAAAGAAGGTCGGCGAGCTGTCCTCGGGCAACCGCCAGAAGGTCGGGCTCATCCAGGCCTTCATGAACCGTCCCGAGGTGGTCATCCTTGACGAGCCGATCACCGGCCTCGACCCGCTCGTCCAGCTCGAGTTCCACACCCTCATGCGCGAGCACGTCGACGAGGGCAACACCGTGTTCCTGTCGAGCCACACGCTGTCCGAGGTCGAGCGCGTCGCGGACCGCGTCGGCTTCATCCGCCGCGGCCACCTCATCGCCGTCGAGCGGATGGACGAGCTCAAGGACAAGGCCCTGCGCCGTGTCACCCTCGAGTTCGACCGCCCGGTGCCCGCCTCCGCCTTCGAGGGCGTCGAGGGCGTCCACACCGTGTCGGCCGAGGGCGACACCGTCACGGCGCAGTACGAGGGCTCGATGGCGCCGCTGCTCAAGGTCGCCACCGCGCACGAGGTGATCTCGCTCAGCTCGGCGAGCGTCGACCTCGACGAGATCTTCCTCGAGTTCTACCGCGACGAGGTGACCGAGGCCGAGGGCGACGAGGCGCCCGCGCCCGCCGCCGCATCGTCCGCCGCGGAGCGTGCGTGATGCTCCAGACCCTGTACCTCAAGACGGTCCGCGACCGCTGGCTCGGCGCCCTCATCGGCGTCGGCTCGCTGTGGCTCGTCGCGGTCTTCGGCATGTGGGCGTACGCCGGCATCGGGGACGATGCGGTGGCATTCTTCGACGAGATGCCCGAGTTCTACTCGACCCTCATCGGCATCAGCGGGGACGCGGGCGTCACCGGCCTGATGATGTCGATGATGTTCAACTTCCTCGGACCGTTCGTGGTCGCCGGCATCGCGATCTCGATGGGCGCCGCGGCGATCGCCGGCGAGGAGCGGGACGGCACGATGAACGTGCTCACCACCGCGCCCCGCTCGCGCTCGCGGCTGTTCGCCTCGAAGTCGCTCGCGATCCTCACGATCGCGCTCGCGGTCAACGTGCTGGCGTGGCTGGGCTACTTCGGCATCACGGTGATGTTCGGCGAGCCGACCGCTGGCGTGGACATCGGCGCCGCGACGCTCCACGTCCTCGTCGTGTCGATGCTCTACGGCGCGGTCGCGCTCGCGATAGGCGCCGCCACCGGCCAGCAGCAGCTCGCCTCGGGCATCGCCACCGCCTTCCTGGTGGTGTCGTTCCTCGCCTCGGGCCTGCTGCCGATGTTCCAGGGGTGGGAGGACTGGGCGAAGATCTTCCCCTGGCACTACATCAACGCCTCCGCGCCGCTCACCAACGGCGTCGACTGGGGCCAGATGGGCGTGCTCCTCGCGATCACCGCGGCGCTCGTGCTCGTCGGCTGGGCGGCGCTGGTGCGCCGCGACCTGCGCTCGGGCGAGGGGCGGCTGCCGCTGGTCGCGCGCCTGCAGGAGGACGAGCGGCTCGCGCCGGTCCTCGCGATGCTGCAGGGCGGCTCCAGCACGCGCGGCATGGTCGGCATGGCGCTCAGCGACTCGCGCGCGCTCGTCACCATCGCGGGCGGCGGGATGTTCTTCATGATGGCCGTCATGGGCCCGCTGTTCAACGCGGTCTCGGACTTCGTGGGGCAGTTCGCGGAGGCCTTCCCCGACTCGATCATGGCGATGGTCGGCTTCGCCGACTACTCGCGCCCCGAGGGCTGGTACCACGGCGAGGGGCTGTCGATCCTGGCGCCCGTCGCGATCGCCGTGCCCGCCATCGCCGCCGGTGCCGCGCTCGCCCGCGAGGAGCAGCGCCGCACCATCTCCGTGCTGCTGACCTCGCAGGTGTCGCGCGCGACGGTGGCGTGGCGCCGCGCGACGGCCATGGTGCTCGTGTCGTTCGCCGTGGCCGCGATGATCGCCGCCGGCATCGCGCTCGGAAACTGGATCGGCTCGCTCGGCATGTCCTACGCGAACATCGCCGCGACCGGGCTGCTGATCGCGGGGCTCGGCACCGTGCTCGGCGCCGCGTCCTTCGCGGCGGGCGCGTTCACGGGCGTCCCACGCATCGCGATCGGCACGGGCACGGGCGTCGCGATCATCGGCTGGGCGCTCACGGCCTTCGCCGCCGTGAACGATGCGCTCGAGCCGATCGCCCACGTGTCGCCGTACTACTACGTGACGTGGGGGTTCCCGCTCGACAACGGCCTGTACTGGTACCAGCCGGTGGTGCTGTTCGGAGCGACCGCGGTGCTCCTCGCGCTCGGCGTGGCGGGCTACCGCGCGCGCGACCTCAGGGGCTGAGCGTGAGCGTGAAGAACCGCGAGTGGGGGTCCTCGACGTAGTCGGCGAACGGCGCGCAATCGACGAATCCCGCGCGCGCGTAGAGACGATGCGCGGCCGCGAAGTACGCCTCGGTCCCGGTCTCGAGGCTCACCCGGGTGCAGCCCTGCGCGCGGGCGGCGTCGACTAGCGCGTCGAGCACCGCCGCCGCGACGCCGGCGCCGCGGTACCCGTGCGCCGTCCGCATCGACTTGACCTCCGCGTGCCCGTCGCCGAGCTCGGCCAGCGCGCCCACGCCCATGAGCTCGCCGTCGGCGGTGCGTGCGGTGAGGAACGTGACGTGCGGCGCGCGCAGGCGCTCGACGTCCAGGGCGTGCACGGACTCGGCCGGGGACGTCGCGTGCATGTCGGCCAGGTGCTCGGCCAGGAGCGCGACCACGTCGGGGACGGCCGGGTCGGCCACGGAGATCTGCATGGACGCATCGTGCCACCCGGCGCGCTGCCGTCGACACGGGGGACCGCCCGCGCCATGCTGACAGGTGTGGGACCTGGGGTGACGCGAGGGCGCGCACGATGCGCTAGTTTTTCCCTAGGTGGAGAATAAGCATCCATCGAGAAGGGTGACCCCGATGAAGGCGATGATCCTCAAGGAGTTCCGCGAGCTCCGCCGCGACCGGCGCACGATGGCGATGCTGATCATCCTGCCGATCGTGCTGCTCACGATCTTCGGTTACGCGGCCAACTTCACGGTCGACTCGATCCCCACGCGCGTGATCGGGCCCGGCGCCGAGCAGGTCGCGGCCAACGCGCCCGACCTCTTCGACATCGGCGAGGTCGACACGGACGCGACGACGGACGATGCGCTGACCTGGATGCAGGACAACGACACCGAGGTCGTGATCGACACCACGACGCAGCCGCCGACCGCCTACATCGACGGCGCGAGCCTCTTCACCGCGCAGAGCGCCTCCGCGGCCTTCGGCCGCATGGGCGACCAGGTGCAGGTCGACATCCTCTACAACCCCGACCTCGACACCTCGTGGGTGATGGTGCCGGCGCTGATCGGCCTCATCCTCACGTTCATCGGCACGATCATCACGTCGATCGGGCTGGTCAAGGAGCGCCAGACCGGCACGCTCGAGCAGCTCGCGGTGATGCCCCTCAAGCCCGCCGACGTCATCGTCGGCAAGATCGCGCCGTACTTCCTGCTGGCGTCCTTCGACATGCTCGTGGTCACCTTGCTGGGCGTCTGGATCTTCGACGTGCCGTTCAACGGCAACCCGTGGTTGTTCGCGCTGGGCGCGGGCATCTTCCTGTTCGTCGTGCTCGGGCTCGGCGTGCTGATCTCGACCGCGTCGCAGACCCAGGCGCAGGCGATCCAGCTCGCGATCATGATGCTGCTGCCGCAGATCCTGCTGTCGGGCTTCATCTTCCCGCTCGACGCGATGCCCACCGCGATCGCCGCGATCGGCCGCTGCCTGCCGCTCACCTACTTCGTCGAGATCGCGCAGGGCATCTTCCTGCGCGGCGCGGGGATCGAGGCGCTGTGGCTGCCGTACGTCGTGCTCACCGGCATGGCGCTGTTCGTGTTCACCGCGGCGGTCCTGCGTTTCCGCCGCGACCTCGCCCCCAGCGCCCACCACCGGGCGAAGGCGAAGGCGGCGTGATGACCGCCTGGGGGGTGACCGGCCTCACCGTCGAGCGCGGCGGGCATGTCTCGCTCGCCGACGTCTCGGTGTCGGTCGACCCGGGGGAGATCGTGGCCGTCGTCGGCGGTGACGGGGCGGGCAAGACCACGCTCCTGCGGACGCTCGCCGGCGCGATCCGCCCGACGGAGGGCGAGGTGAGCGCGCCGTCGCTCGAGCGCATCGGCTTCATGCCCACCGCCGCGGGCGTGTGGCGGGACCTGTCCGTCGACGAGAACATCGCGTTCGTCGCCGCGGCCCACGGGCTGTCCGGGAGCGTGCTCGAGGAGCGCCGCGCCGCCCTCCTCCGGGGCGCGGGCCTCGAGGGCGCGACCACGCGGCTCGCGCGCAACCTCTCGGGCGGCATGCGGCAGAAGCTCGCGTTCTCGCTCGCGATGCTCCACCGCCCCGAGCTGCTCATCCTCGACGAGCCGTCGACGGGCGTCG
This sequence comes from Demequina maris, assembly GCF_000971155.1. Lineage (GTDB taxonomy): Bacteria > Actinomycetota > Actinomycetes > Actinomycetales > Demequinaceae > Demequina > Demequina maris. Next base: position 50,050 of record NZ_BBLX01000014.1, read on the forward strand.
ACCCGGTGAGCCGCGTCGACCTGTGGCGCATGGTCTCGCTCGCCGCCTCGCAGGGCGCCGCGGTCGTCATGGCCACCACCTACCTCGACGAGGCGGAGCGCGCGCACCGCGTGCTCGTGCTCAACGGGGGAGCGGTGCTGCTCGACGGCACGCCCGCCGAGGTGCTCGACGGCGTCCCGGGCCACGTCGTGGCGGCCGATGCGCCGGGCGAGCCCGCGCGCACGTGGCGGCGGGGACGTCGGTACCGCGTGTGGTCGCCCGACGACCCGCCCGCCGGCGTCGCCCGCGTCGCCGACATCGAGGACGCCGTCGTCGCCGCGGCCATCGCGAAGGGGGACTGACGTGACCGAGCCGCTCATCCGCGCCACCGGCGTCACCCGCCGCTTCGGCGACTTCACCGCGGTCGACGACGTCTCGTTGACCGTCGGTCCCGGGGAGATCGTGGGCCTGCTCGGCGCGAACGGCGCCGGCAAGACCACGCTCATCCGCATGATCCTCGGGCTGCTGCCCCCCACGGAGGGCGCGCTCGCGCTGTTCGGGGAGCCGCCGTCCCGCGAGGGTCGGGCGCGTCTCGGCTACGTGCCGCAGGGGCTCGGGCTGTGGGACGACCTCACCGTCGCGGAGAACCTCGCCTTCGTCGACGAGGCGTTCCGGTCCCGCGCGACCGCGGTCCCCGACGCGCTCGCGGACTCGCGCGACCGCCTCGTGGGCGGCATCGGCCTCGGTCGTCAGCGCCAGCTCGCGTTCGCGGCCGCGCTCGGCCACGGGCCCGAGCTGCTCGTGCTCGACGAGCCCACCTCGGGCGTGGACCCGCTGTCGCGCGCCCGGCTGTGGGACACGGTCCACGACAGCGCGGACGCGGGCGTGGGCGTCCTGGTGACGACCCACTACATGCAGGAGGCCGAGCAGTGCGACCGCCTCGTGCTGATGTCCCAGGGCGTCGCGGTCGCCGAGGGCCAGCTCGGCGACATCACCGGCGGCACCACGGCGCTCGCGGTCCGTACCGACCGGTGGCAGGACGCCTTCGCGGCGCTCGACGACGCGGGCGTGCTCGTCATGCTGTCGGGCACCCACGTGCGCGCGGTCGACGCCGACGAGGAGCGCGTCCGCGCCGCGCTCGGCGGCCTCGCGGCGACGCTCGAGCCCGTCACCCCCACGCTCGAGGAGGCGATGGTCGCGCGCGAGCGCACCGCCGGCTGACGCATCGTCCGAGGCTCGCGACCCCTTCCGCGCGGGCGGCGCGCGCCGCATCGTCCCCGGGCACGGGCATGCCTAGGGTGGTCCGCATGACTCAGCGGATGCGTGCGCGCGACGTCGCGCTGGCCCTGTGGCCGGCGGTCGTCCTCATCGGCCTGGGCGTCGTCGGCTTCTCGGTCCTGCTCGACTGGGTGACGGAGCGCGAGGACCTGTGGCGGCTCGACGAGCCGCTCCTCGAATGGCTCGCGGCGAACCGCAGCGACGGCCTCACCACCTTCCTCACGGGTGTGACGAACCTCTTCGGGCCGGTGTTCCTGCCGATCGTCGTCGCGGTGATCGCGCTGCTCTGGTGGCGCATCACGCGGTCGTGGTGGGAGCCCGCGCTGCTCGTCGGTGCGATGCTGCTGTCGACCGGCCTGTCGGTCGTGCTCAAGCTCGCGGTGGGGCGCACGCGCCCTGCGGCGGACCTCATGAGCATCCCGGGCGGCGAGACGTCAGGCTCGTTCCCGTCCGGCCACACGATCGGCGCCACCACCCTCATCCTGGTGGTCGGCTACCTGCTGTGGCACGAGGACGCCGAGGCGTCGTGGGCCCTGGCAGGCTGGACGCTCGCCTCGCTCGCGCTGATCGTGCTCGTCGGCGCGAGCCGCCTCTACCTGGGCTACCACTTCCTCACCGACGTCCTCGCGGGCGCGTGCGTCGCGGTCGGTGTGCTCGGCGTGGTGGTCGGCCTCGAACGCTGGCACGACCTGTGGCTCGAGCGGCGCGACCCGCCCGAGCGCCCGCGGCCGCTCGCGGAGGCGGACGAGGCGGACCTCGCGTGGGCGCGCGCGGCGGTGGACGATGCGACGGCCGGCGTCGCGGAGGGTGCCGGGCCGGACGCGCCGGAGGGGGAGAAGCGGCCGGACGACGACACGGCCTGAAGACGAAGGTGCCCCGGGGGGACGGCTGCGCTGGGGGGCACCGCGGCCGTCCGCTCCCGGGGACGTCTTCGGCGATCCAGGGCGGTCTCCCGGCCCCTCGCCGATCAACAGTGTAGGGGTACGGACGGGGCGCGGCAACGAGATTCTGTGCGCTTTTTCGCGGACTTCGGCATCTTTTGGCGAATTGGGAGCGCGACCCTCACTTCGCAGGCCGTACATCGTTTGGGAGCGGTCCCAGATCAGCCCTCCGCGCGCCTCCCGACCGTCTCAGCTCGCGGACATCTCGGCGCGCGGTTCTGGGTGACTTGTCCCGGCTCGTCGGGCTTCCTGGGGGGTCGTGCGCGCGACCGTCTCACGATGCGGATAGGGCGCGCCCGTGACCGTAACGATTCGGTCACGCCAGACGGGATGGCTCGGGCCAAATGTTGCAGGGGTGTAAATAAAGCCGGTTCGCCGGCTCCGGGCGTGGCACCGCGTGCTAGGAATTCATCCCACGGCGGCCGCGCCCAACCGCGGCGCCGATGGACCTCAGGAAGGAAGTACCTATGCCGTACCCGTCCAACCTCCGTCGCACGGCCCTCGTGGCCGGCATCGCGGCCTCCGCGCTCACGCTGGCCGCGTGCTCGGGCGGCGACACCGAGTCCGACTCCTCCGCGAGCGCCGACGGCGGCTCGTCGATGAGCGACTCGATCATCGTCGGCACCACCGACAAGATCACGACGATCGACCCGGCCGGCTCGTACGACAACGGCTCGTTCGCGGTGATGAACCAGGTCTTCCCGTTCCTCGTCAACACGCCCTACGGCAGCCCCGACGTCGAGCCCGACATCGCCGAGTCGGCCGAGTTCACCGGCGACACCGAGTACACGGTCGTCCTCAAGCCGGGCCTCACCTTCGCCAACGGCCACGACCTCACCTCCTCGGACGTGAAGTTCACCTTCGACCGCATGCTCGCGATCTTCGAGTCCGGCGCGGACGACGGCAACGGCCCCGGCTCGCTGCTGTACAACCTCGACTCGGTCGAGGCCGTCGACGACGTGACCGTGGTGTTCCACCTCAAGTCCGCCAACGACCAGGTCTTCCCGCAGATCCTGTCGTCGCCGGCCGGCCCGATCGTCGACGAGGAGGTCTTCGCGGCCGACGCGCTGACCCCGGACGCCGACATCGTCGCGGGCAACGCCTTCGCCGGTCAGTACGTCATCACCGACTACGACATGAACAACCTCGTCAGCTACGAGGCCAACGCCGACTACCAGGGCCTCCTGGGCGCCGCGAAGACGCCGATCGTCGACGTCAAGTACTACGCGGAGGAGTCGAACCTCAAGCTCGACATCCAGCAGGGCAACATCGACGTCGCGTTCCGCTCGCTGTCGGCCACCGACATCGCGGACCTCCGCGAGGACGAGAACGTCAACGTCATCGACGGCCCCGGCGGCGAGATCCGCTACATCGTGTTCAACTTCGACACGATGCCCTACGGCGCCACCACGCCCGAGGCGGACGAGGCGAAGTCGCTGGCCGTGCGTCAGGCCGTCGCCGACATCGTCGACCGCGCCGAGATCGCGGACCAGGTCTACAAGGGCACCTTCACCCCGCTGTACTCCTACGTCCCGGCGGGCCTGACCGGCGCCACCGAGTCGCTCATGGAGCTCTACGGCGACGGCGCGGGCGCCCCGGACGTCGACAAGGCGGCCGCGACCCTCGAGGACGCCGGCGTCGAGACCCCGGTCCAGCTCAGCCTCCAGTACAACCCCGATCACTACGGCTCGGGCTCGGCCGACGAGTACGCGCTCGTCAAGGACCAGCTCGAGGCGAGCGGCCTGTTCACGGTCGACCTCCAGTCGACCGAGTGGGTCCAGTACGCCAAGGACCGCACCTCGGACGTGTACCCGGCCTACCAGCTCGGCTGGTTCCCGGACTACTCGGACGCGGACAACTACCTCACGCCGTTCTTCCTCACGGAGAACTTCCTCGGCAACCACTACTCGAACCCGACGGTGGACGAGCTGATCCTCGCGCAGGCGACCGAGGCGGACCCCGCCGCGCGCGCCGGCATCATCGAGGAGATCCAGGACACCGTGGCCGCCGACCTCTCCACCCTGCCGCTGCTGCAGGGCGCGCAGGTCGCGGTGACCGGCACCACGGTCACCGGCGCCGAGGACACCCTCGACGCCTCGTTCAAGTTCCGCTACGCGGCCCTCGCCAAGGGCTGATCCTCACGGGCGTGGGAGGGGCCTCCGGGTCCCTCCCACGCCCCTGAGCGTGTCACCGGGCCGCTCGCGGCCAGTCTGGACCTCGCATGACCACCACCACGGACGCTCCCGCGGCCAGGGCCGGGGCACCCCGCGCCTGGGCGAAGAAGCCCGGGGGGTCGCTGGGACGCTACATCGCCGTCCGCGCCCTCCTCATCATCCCCACCGTCTTCATCCTCGTCACGACGGTGTTCGTGCTGATGCGCCTCACCGGTGACCCCATCACCGCCGCGCAGGGCGGCCGCCTCCCCGCGGACCAGCTCGCCGAGCGCATCCACGAGGCCGGCTACGACCGGCCGATCCTCGTGCAGTACCTCGACTACCTCGGCGCCGTCTTCACCGGCGACTTCGGCACCACGCTGTCGGACAAGCGCGCCGTCACCGACGTCATCGTCACGTTCGGCACCGCGACGCTCGAGCTCGCGTTCTACGCGCTGATCGTCGCGTTCCTGGTCGGCATCCCGCTCGGGCGCCTCGCGGCCTTCCACCGCGACCGCTGGCCCGACGCCGTGTTCCGCGTCGGCGGCATCCTCGCCTACGCCACCCCCGTGTTCTTCCTCGGCCTGCTCCTCAAGCTCGTGTTCTCCGTCTGGCTCGACGTGCTGCCCGTGGCGGGCCGAGCCGACACGAGATCCGAGCTCACCCTCGGCCGCGTCGACGGCGCGACCGGCATCTACCTCATCGACGCGTTCAAGACCGGCGACCCGGCGATCCTCGGCGACGTGCTCCGGCACGCGATCCTGCCGGCGGTCGCGCTCGGCCTGCTCACCGCGGGCGTGTTCCTCCGCGTGGTCCGCACCAACGTCATCTCGACGTTCGGCGCGGGCTACGTCGACGCGGCCCGTTCGCGCGGCGTCGCCGAGCGCCGCCTGCTGCGCAAGCACGCGTACCGACCCGCGCTCATCCCGATCGTCACCGTCGTGGGGCTCCAGATCGCGCTGCTGCTCGGCGGCGCGGTCCTCACGGAGACCACGTTCGAGTGGAAGGGCCTGGGCTTCCAGCTGTCGCAGTACCTCCAGGCCCGCGACTTCGTCGCCGTGCAGGGCATCGTCGTGGTGCTCGCCGTCGTCGTCGCCGTCACCAACTTCATCGTCGACATCATCGCGGCGCTCATCGACCCGAGGGTGAGGTACTGACATGGCCGCCCCCGCATCGTCCCGCCGTCCGCTCTGGTCGCGGCTGCCCGTGATCGCCCAGCTCCGCCAGAGCGTCGGCCTCCAGCGCGGCATGCTCGTCACCGGTCTCGTGCTGACCGCGATCTTCGTCCTCACCGCCGTGTTCGCGCCGCTGCTCGCGCCGTACGGCTTCGCGCAGCTGCGCGGGCCAGACGGCCCGTTCGGCGCGCAGCAGCCGCCGTCCGCCGAGCACTGGCTCGGCACCACCCAGGGCGGCTACGACGTGCTGTCGCGCCTCATCTGGGGCTCGCGCACCGCGCTGCTCGTCATCATCGTCGCGGTCATCGCGTCGCTGCTCGTCGGCGTCGCGCTCGGCCTCATCGCCGGCTACTTCGGCGGCTGGCTCGACCGCGTGCTCGTGGTCGTCGCCGACGCGATCTACGCCTTCCCGTCGCTGCTGCTCGCGATCGTGCTCGCGATCGTCATCAGCGGCGGCCAGTCCAGCCTGTGGGGCGGCATCCTCGCCGCGGCGCTGTCGATCACGGTGATCTTCATCCCGCAGTACCTGCGTGTCACGCGCGCCGAGGTGATCCGCATCAAGTCCGAGGCGTTCGTCGAGTCGGCGCGCGTGATCGGCGCGGGGCACGTGCGGATCATGACGCGCCACGTGCTGCGCAACTCGACGCGCACCCTGCCGCTCATCCTTACGCTCAACGCGTCCGAGGCGATCCTCACGCTCGCGGGCCTGGGCTTCCTCGGCTTCGGCATCGAGCCGAGCGCCGCCGCGGAGTGGGGCTACGACCTCAACAAGGCGATGTCCGACGTGACCTCGGGCATCTGGTGGACGTCGGTCTTCCCGGGCACCGCCATCGTGCTCGTCGTCCTGGGCCTCACGCTCGTGGGCGAGAGCCTCAACGACCTCGCCGACCCGCGCCTGCGCAAGCGGGCCGCCGGCGCCGAGCCCGTCGAGGACCTCGGCGTCGACCCCGGCCCCGCCGCGGACCCGGCCATGGCCACCACCCCCGAGACCACGAAGGAGGGCGTGCGATGAGCGACCTCGTCGAGATCCGCGACCTCGCGGTGACCTTCGCCACCGACGCGGGCCCGGTCCGCGCCGTCGACGGGGTCTCGCTCGCCGTGCACCCCGGAGAGGTGCTCGCCATCGTCGGCGAGTCCGGCTCGGGCAAGACCGTCACCGCGAAGTCGATCCTCGGGCTGCTGCCCGAGACCGCCACCGTGCGCGGCGCCGTGGTGCTGCGCAACAAGGACGGCGGCGAGGCGGACGTCGCGCAGCTGTCCGGCTCGCGCCTGCGCCAGGTGCGCGGCCGCGACGCGGCGATGGTGTTCCAGGAGCCGTCGACCGCCCTCAACCCGGTCTTCACGGTGGGCTGGCAGATCGCCGAGGGGCTGCGCGCCCACGGCAGGCTCTCCAAGAAGGAGGCACGCGCGCAGGCGATCGACATCCTCCGCCGCGTCGGCATCCCCGACCCGGAGACGCGCGTCGACCACTACCCGCACCAGTTCTCGGGCGGCCAGAAGCAGCGCATCGTGATCGCGCAGGCGCTCGCGCTCGACCCCGGCGTCATCGTCGCGGACGAGCCCACCACCGCGCTCGACGTGACCGTGCAGGCCGAGATCCTCGACCTGCTGCGCCGCTGCCGCGACGAGTTCGGCGCCGCCGTCGTCCTCATCACCCACAACATGGGCGTGGTCGCGGACCTGGCCGACCGTGTTGCCGTCATGTACCAGGGCGAGCTGGTCGAGCAGGCGCCGGTGCGCGAGCTGTTCGAGTCGCCCCGGGAGCCGTACACGCAGCAGCTGCTCGCCTCGGTGCCGCGCATCGGCGAGGGGCTCGCCCGCGCCGAGGCCCGCGCCGAGCGTCGGCCCGAGGGCTGGGACGACCAGGAGCCGCTCGTGTCCGCCACGGACCTGCGCATCGTCTACCCGGGCCGCTTCCGCCAGCCCGACTTCGTGGCCGTCGACGGGGTGTCGTTCGCGATCAAGCCGGGCGAGGTGCTGGGCCTGGTGGGCGAGTCGGGCTCGGGCAAGACGACGATCGGGCGCGCGATGGCGGGCCTCACCCGCGTGAGCGGCGGCTCGCTGTCGGTGCTCGGCGTCGAGATGAACGGCGCGCGCGAGCGGCACATCCGGCCGATCCGCAGCCGCGTCGGCTTCGTCTTCCAGGACCCGGCGACCAGCTTCAACCCGCTGCTCACCATCGCCCAGTGCGTGGCCGAGCCGCTCGTGGTCCACGGCCGCGCGGAGTCCTCGGACGACGCGCGGGCCCGGGTCGACGAGCTGCTCGAGGCGGTCCAGCTGCCGCGCTCGTACGGCGACCGCTTCCCGCACGAGCTGTCGGGCGGCCAGCGCCAGCGCGCCTCGCTCGCCCGCGCGCTCGCGCTCGACCCCGAGCTGCTCATCGCCGACGAGCCCACCTCCGCCCTCGACGTCTCGGTCCAGGCGCGCGTGCTCGACCTGTTCGACGAGCTGCACCGCGAGCTCGGCTTCGCGGCGCTGTTCATCAGCCATGACCTCGCCGTGGTCGACATGCTCGCGGACCGTATCGCGGTGCTGCACCGCGGTCGCCTCGTCGAGGAGGGGACGGGCGCCGAGGTGCTCGGCGACCCGAAGGACCCCTACACCCGGAGGCTGCTCGCCTCCCTCCCCGTGCCGGACCCGGTCGAGCAGGCCGAGCGCCGCGCGCAGTGGCAGGCGGCAACCTCCTAGTCGCCTGCCACCTGGCTTGGGGCCGGCGGGGGACGATGCGCGGGCATCGTCCCCCGCCGGCGTCGGCTGTCGCGGGGCACGCCGGGGCGTGGGCGGCCATGGTCTCGTTCGCGTGTTTCAGCCCGTACTGGAACAGAGCCGATCCTCGGCGGGGCGCACGCCATCTACCTGGGGTCTTACTCGGCGCCGCCTGGCTGTTTCACGCATACGTGAAACACAGGGGAGAGAGTGCCGTGCCGCGCGCGAACACGCCGCCGGGGAACGCCCGCGCCGCCCCCCTCACTCCGCCCGGCCGGCCTCCAGCCCGCCGCGGATCGCGTCCATGACGGACGGGTCCGCGAGCGTGGTGACGTCGCCGGTCGGCCGGTCCTCGGCCACGTCCCGGAGGAGCCGGCGCATGATCTTGCCGGACCGCGTCTTGGGCACCTCCGACACCACGAGGATGGTGCGCGGCTTGGCCAGCGCGCCGATCTGCCGGCGCACATGCTCGCGCAGCGCCGCCGCGACCTCCTCGCCCTCCTCCGGCACCCCGTGCGCGTCGCCGCGCACGATGACGAACGCCACGACCGCCTGCCCGGTGACCTCGTCGCTCGCGCCGACCACCGCGGCCTCCGCGACCCACGGGTGCGCGACCAGCGAGTGCTCGATCTCGGTCGTGGTGAGGCGGTGGCCGGACACGTTCATGACGTCGTCGACGCGGCCGAGCAGCCACAGGTCGCCGTCCACGTCCTTCTTGGCGCCGTCGCCCGCGAAGTACATGCCGTCGAAGTGGTTCCAGTAGGTCGACACGTAGCGGTGGCGGTTGCCCCAGATCCCGCGCAGCATCGACGGCCACGGCTCGGTGATGACCAGGTAGCCGCCCTCGCCGTTCGCGACCGGGCGGCCCGCATCGTCCACCACGTCGATCGACACCCCGGGCATCGGCGTCATCGCCGACCCCGGCTTGGTGGCCGTCACGCCCGGCAGCGGCGAGATCATGATCGCGCCGGTCTCGGTCTGCCACCACGTGTCGACGATGGGGCAGCGGTCGCCGCCGATCACCCGGCGGTACCACATCCATGCCTCGGGGTTGATGGGCTCGCCTACCGACCCGAGCAGCCGCAGCGAGCTGAGGTCGAACTGCTGCGGGATCGCCTCGCCCCACTTCATGAAGGTGCGGATCGCGGTGGGCGCCGTGTAGAGGATCGTCACCTTGAACTGCTCGACGATCTCCCACCAGCGGCCCTCGTGCGGCGTGTTCGGGGTGCCCTCGTAGAGCACCTGCGTCGCGCCGTTGATCATCGGCCCGTAGACGATGTACGAGTGCCCGGTGATCCAGCCGACGTCGGCGGTGCACCAGTAGACGTCGTCGTCCTTGAGGTCGAAGACGATGCGGTGCGTGTGCGCCGCGCCCGTGAGGTAGCCGCCGGTCGTGTGGAACAGGCCCTTGGGCGTGCCCGTGGTGCCCGAGGTGTAGAGGATGAACAGCGGGTGCTCGGCCTCGACCCATACGGGCTCGTGCGACGCGGGCTGCGGGTCCACCGCATCGTGCCACCAGACGTCGCGCCCCTCGGTCCAGGCGGTGTCCTGGCCGGTCCGCTTGACCACGAGCACGTGCTCGACGGACGGCGCGGGCCCCTGCTCGGGGTGGCCCGCGATCGCCTCGTCGACCAGCGGCTTGAGCGCGAGGTGGGCGCCGCGCCGGTTGCCGCCGTCGGCAGTGATGACCAGCTTGGCCTCGGCGTCGTCGATCCGCTGGCGCAGGCTGTCCGCGGAGAAGCCGCCGAACACGACCGAGTGGATCGCGCCCACCCGCGCGCACGCGAGCATCGCGACCACGGCCTCGGGGATCTGCGGGAGGTAGATCGCGACCCTGTCGCCCTTGCCGACGCCGAGCGACGCGAGCCCGTTCGCCGCCTTCTGCACGCGCTCGTGGATGTCGGCGTACGTGAGGGTCTCGGTGTCGCCGGGCTCGCCGACGAAGTGGAACGCGACGCGATCGCCGCGGCCCTCGCGCACGTGCCGGTCGACCGCGTTGTCGCACGCGTTGAGCGTGCCGTCGTGGAACCAGCGCGCGACGGGCGCGTCGGACCAGTCGAGGATCTCGGTGAAGGGCTCGTGCCAGGCCAGGCGCAGCGCCGCCTCGCGCCAGTACTGCAGCCGGTCCACGCCGGCCTTCTTGTACTCGTAGGCGGTCGCGTTCGCGTGCGCGGCGAAGGCGGCATGCGGCCGGAACGACCGCGTCTCGGTGTGCAGGTTCTCGAGGGTATGGGCGACGTTGTCCATGCGCGCCACCCTAGGACCAAGGTCCCGACGCTGGGAAGGCTTTGTTAGACGGCCTGGTATTCGATCGGTTGGCCGTGTCGTGGCGGACGATGCGCGGTTTCCGCGCGCGCTTCCGGCCCGCCCGTGCGAGCCTGGGGTGATGACTGGATCAGAGGGTTTCGACTACCGGACCCGCACCAACGGCGAGGTCCACATCTTCCATCACGGGAAGCTCGCGCGGATGCTCAAGGACGAGCCCGCCCAGGACTTCCTCGCGTCCGTCAAGGAAGGCGACGCGCAGGAGGTCATGGCGGCGGCGGTCGGCAACGACGGCCAGGGCGGGGGAGTGCGCGGGTCCGCGCAGGGCCCCGGCACGCACCTCCACGGCAATGGCACGGCTCACCCGCACGGGGAGTTCCGCCGCAAGTCCGGCTGACCGCCCGTCTGCGAACGCCTCTCCACACACGAGCAGCGGGAGAGCGCGTCATGTGTGCATGTTGACGCGCACATCCGGGCCCTTGTGTGGACCAGTGACACACCTGTGTGGATGGGCGTCCGGGGCTAGTCGACGGTGAACTCGGCCGCGACCGAGAACGCGACGGCGGGCGGCACGTCCGCGATGTACTCGACGGGAACCTCGCGCTCGAGCGCATCCGCGAGCACGTCCTCGGGCACGTCGCAGCTGCGGTTGAGCAGGTTGCCGTCGGCGTCCACGTGGTCGGTGCAGTGCGCCGCGACCTCGGGGTCGTCGACGAGCGCGGTGTAGCCCGCGTTGTACTGCAGCCCCGCCAGCCCCGTGATGCCCTCCTCGGACAGCACGCGCGCGATCGCGGCGGGCTCGCCCAGGATGATCGGCGACCACTGGTAGACGCGGTAGGTGCCCGCCGGCAGCTTCTCGTGCGCGGAGTAGAAGGCGGCCGCCTCGGCCTGCTTCGCGGCGATCTCGTCCTCGCTCGCCGTCGACCAGTCGAAGCCCTGCCAGATCTCGTTGAGCCCCGCGGACACGTCGCACAGCAGCGCGCCGGTGATCTCGAGGTTGTTCTGCGTCAGCGTGGTCTCGTCGGGCATCGCGACGAAGTACTCGGGCACGAACTCGCCGCCCCAGTCCGGGGTGACCACCACATCGTCCCTGGTCACGATGATGCTGCCCTCGGAGGCCAGGAAGCCCAGCCCGGCTGTGGACGTCGTGTAGCCGGGCACCACGGTGACCGTGTCGACCCCCTGCACCTGGCGCAGCGACGCGTCGACCTTGGGCAGCACGCCGTTGGCCTCGCCGGACTCGGGCGTCCACGTCTCGCCGCACGAGGGCGGGTCGAACAGGTCGTCGCCGGCCGCCTCGACCTCGGACAGGCGGAAGGTCAGGGGGATCGTCTCGCCGCTCGTCTCGACGGTCGCGCCGGGCGTCGGCACGGGGGCCTCGGTGCTCTGCGACGCCTTCCAGGCCTTCACCCCGAACCATCCTGCGGCGGCGGAGGCGAGCGCGACGACGATCGCGGCGAGGGCGAGAAGGATCTTGCGCAAGTGACGTCCTCGAGAAGGGGTGGCCAAAGCCCACCGGCGACGCGAGGGGGCTGTGGCGAGGATACGTCATCCGGGGGTCGTTCCCTACCCGGCTCGCCCGGCTACGGCGCCCGGAAAGTCCGATCTGCGGACGGGTGCGTCAGGACGATGCGGCGGTGGGCGAGGCGGTCGTGTCGGGGGTGCTCGCGGGCACCCCCGAGCCGTCCCCGCGGACGCTGTCCCACATCCACCCGACCCCGATGCCGAGCCCCAGTCCCAGCACCCCCACGAGTGCAGCAAGAAGTGCCTTGTTCATTGCGTGATCCCCTCAGACTCCGCGTGCCGCGCGAGGCGGCTCCGTCACCCTAGCGCGCCTTCGCGGCGGCGGGGCTCAGGCGTCGTCGGCGTCGTGGTCGCGTCGCGCGGCGACGGCGAGCAGCCAGACGGCCGCGACGGCGGCGAGCGCGACGGTCGCGACCACGGCGGGCCGCACCGCCGAGGGCGAGCGCAGGCCCACCGGGCGGCGGAACGTCAGCACACCCCAGCCGTGGCGGCGTGCGGCGCGGCGCATCGCGCGGTCGGGGTTGACCGCGAAGCCGTGGCCCACCTCGTCGAGCATGGGGGTGTCGGTGATGGAGTCCGAGTACGCGTAGCAGATCCCCAGGTCGTAGCCCCGCTCCTCGGCGAGCTCGCGGATCGCCTCGGCCTTGGCCGGGCCGTACGCGTAGAACGAGATCTCGCCCGTGAAGCGGCCGTCCTCGACCTCCATGCGGGACGCGACCACGCCGTCCGCGCCCAGCAGGCGCGCGATGGGCTCGACCACCTGGAACGCGGACGCGCTGACGATCACGACGTCCCGGCCGTTGGCCTGGTGACGGCGGATGAGGTCGAGCGCCTCCTGGTAGACGATCGGGTCGATGTGCTCGTGCAGCGTCTCCGCCACGATCCCGTCGACGTGCGCGACGTCCCAGCCGGTGATGAGCTCGCTCAGCGCGTCGCGCAGGCGGGTGGTCTGCCGCTCGTCCGCGCCGCCGATCTCGAACAGGAACTGCGCGAACGCGGTCCGCAGCGCCTTGGTGCGCGTGATGAGGCCGCCCTCGTAGAACGAGCGCGAGAAGGCCATGGACGAGGACCTCGCGATGATGGTCTTGTCCAGGTCGAAGAAGGCCGCGCTGCGCCGCGGTCCGGGCTCCGTCATGGCGTCAGCCTAACCGCCGCCCCCGACACGTCCGGGCAGGCGACGACCGCCGGCCGATGTCCCCGTGCCAACCGCCCCTGCGGCCCCTCCACGACGGACGATGCGGGGTGCCCGCGACGTGGTCCGCGCGGCACATCCTGGCGCGGTGACGGAGATCCCCGCGGGACCGCTCGCGCCCCTGCTCGCCCTGCCGGGCGTCACCGACGTCCTCGTGCAGGCGCCCGACGCCGCATGGGTCGACCGGGGGCGCGGGCTCGAGCGCATCGCCGTCGACTGCGGCGGCGTCGACGGGGTGCGCGCGCTCGCGGTCGCGCTCGCCGCCTCCGCCGGCCGGCGGCTGGACGATGCGGAGCCCACCGTCGACGCCCGGCTCGCCGACGGCACCCGCCTGCACGCGGTCCTGCCCCCGGTGGCGGACGGCTGCACGGCGATCTCGCTGCGCCGGATCCGCGCGGAGCCCTTCACGCCCGAGGACCTGATCGCGGGCGGGATGCTGACCCGCGAGGTCGCCGCGCTGCTCGCCGCGCTCGTCCGGGCGCGCGTGCCCGTCCTGGTGTCGGGGGGCACGGGTGCGGGCAAGACGACCCTGCTCGCGACCCTCCTCGCGCTCGCGGACCCGGGCGAGCGCATCGTCCTGATCGAGGAGGCCGGCGAGCTCGCGCTCGGGCATCCTCACGTGGTGCGGCTCGTCGAGCGGCGCCCCAACGTCGAGGGCGCCGGCGGCGTGCCGCTCGCCCGGCTGGTGCGGGAGGCGCTGCGCATGAGGCCGGACCGCATCGTCCTGGGCGAATGCCGCGGCGCGGAGCTCCGCGAGGTCCTCGCGGCCGCCAACACGGGCCATCGGGGCGCGCTGACCACGGTGCACGCGAACTCGGCCAGCGACGTGCCGGCGCGGCTCGAGGCGCTCGCGCTGCTCGCCGGGCTGACGTCCGGCCAGCTCGCCGCGCAGGCCGCCGCCGCGTTCGCGGTTGTGGTGCACGTCGAGCGGGACCCGACCGGCAGGCGCGTGGCGGAGGTCGCGCGGATCCGCGTCGACGGCGGCGGCCTCGCGATCGTCACCGCGTACGAGCGGGACGGGACGGGCGAGCGCCACGGCCCCGGGTGGCCGGGCCTGCGCGCGCTGGCCGACGGGGTCGCGGCGTGAGCGGGCGGGGTGCCGATGCGGGAGGCGGCGGCTGGGACGAGTCCCTCCCGCGCGTGGTCGGGCTGCTGCGCGCGGGCCTGCCGGCCCCGGAGGCGTGGGCGCGCGCCGGGGTCGCCGTGCCCGGCCATCAGGCCGGCACGCTCGACCGCGCCGTCGCGGGGGCCGACCTCCTCGCCGCGCGCACCGGGGCGCCGCTCGCATCGATGCTGCTCGCCATCGCGGGGGCCGCGGCGGATGCCCGCGAGGCCGACGCGCTGCGTCGCGCCGCGCTGGCCGGGCCCCGGCTGAGCGCGCGCATCCTGCTGTGGCTGCCCCTCGCGGGCCTGGCGCTCGGAGCCCTCGTCGACGCGCGCACCGTGCGCGTGCTCGCGCTCACGCCGCTCGGGTGGGCGCTGCTCGCGGTCGGCGTGGCGCTCACGTGGGCCGGGCGGGCGTGGACCGGGCGCCTGGTCGCGCGCGCGGGCGCCGCCGGCGGGGAGGCCGATGCGGTGGTCGTCGCGTCGGCGCTGGTCGCCGCCGCGCTGGCCGCCGGGGCGTCGGTGCCGGGGGCGCTGCGGTCGGTGGCGGCGGCGCTGGAGGAGCCGGACCTCGCGGCGCTCGCGGACGTGGTGGGCGTGCAGGCCGGGACGCCGCGCGACCCGCCTCCCGAGAGGTGGGAGCCGGTGGCGCGCGCGGTCCTGCCCGCGGTGGCGGCGGGGGCGAGCCCGGTCGCCTCGCTTGAGGCGGTGGCGAGGTCCGCAGCCCGGCGATCGCGCACGGACGCGGCGATCGCGGCCGGGGAGCTGGGGGTGCGCGTGACGCTGCCGCTCGCGCTGTGCCTGCTGCCCGCGTTCGTGGCGGTCGGCCTGCTGCCGCTCCTCGTCGCGGTCGTGGGCGGGACGCTCGGCGGCTAGCGTGCCGGGACGGCGGGCGGCTCGGCGGCCTCCTCGGGCTCCACGTGCACGAGCATGTGCGGCGCGCGCGTGAGGACGAGCCAGACCGGCAGCGCGGCGACGCAGAGCACCGGCAGCACTCCCACGGAGCCGCAGATGAGGACGCCGCCGAACAGCGCGAGCCAGCCCTCGCGCCCCACCGCGAACACGACGCCGAGGACGCCCGACGCGACCGCGAGGGTGAGCGGGATGCTCGGGATCAGCGCATGGGCGAACGCCCCGAGCGCGACGCCGGTGAACATGGCCGGGAAGATGCGTCCGCCGCGGAACCCGGAGGCGCCGGAGATCACGATCGCGGCGAGCTTCACCACGACGATGAGCGCGAGGGTGCCGACCGCGTACGAGTCGACGTTCTCCAGCAGCTCGGCCGTCTCCTCGGCGCCCTTGAACATCGTGATCTGGCCGCCGATGAGCGCGAGGCCGGCGAGCACCACGCCGCCCGCCGTCACGTAGAGCATCGGGTGGCGCAGCCTGCGGAACGCGCGGTGCGCCGGCGCGAACGTGGCGGCCGCCGCGACGCCGAGCGCCGCGCCGACCGTCGCGATCACGGAGGCCGACAGCAGGTCCACCCACTGCGCGCTGTAGTCGGGGAGGCCCATGTCCCAGGACGCTCCGCCGAGCAGGTGGTAGACCACGGAGGCCGCGCCGGCCGCGACGAGCGGCGTGAAGAGGCGGTCCCACAGCTGGCCCGCCGCCCCGCCGCCGAGCACGCCCGTGAGCACGAGCGCGGCCGCGACGGGCGTGCCGAGCATCGCGCCGAGCATCGCGGACGTGGAGATCATCAGCACCGCCGGGATCGGCACCGCGGGCAGGAAGCGCCGGTACGCGAGCACCGTCAGCCCAGTGGCGATCATGATGATCGGTCCCTCGGGGCCGAGGCTGACGCCGCCCGCGAGGCCCAGGATGAGCGCGATCGCGACGCCGGGCAGCGTGCGCAGGGGCAGCGGCGGCGAGACGAGGTCCACCGTCGCGGTGTCGTGGCCGCCGTGGCCCGGCGCCTTCCACAGCGTGAGGCCCACGAGCGCGCCGGTCACGATCAGGATGACCGCGGCCCACCAGCGGGCCTCGCCGTCGATCCCGAGCAGCTCCGGCAGGTCCTCCCACCACACGCCGTGCAGGGCGTGCGCGATCGCGTCCACGCCGAACAGCAGCACCGCCGCGCCGATCCCGACGATCGTCGCCGGCACGGCCGCCTTCGCGAGGAGGGCGGGGCTCGGGCTGGTCGCGGCGTCGGTCATGGTCCCCCTCGGTCCCGTCGGGCGGCCCGCGCGGGCCCCAATCGTCACTCTAGGCCGCGGCGATGTCCCCAGGCATGCGCGGCGGCGCCATGCCCACGGATCCCCGCGCCGAGGGTGCGCGCACCCGTCCGTCGACGAACGCTGGGAGCACCGACGAAGGGAGCACGGATGGATACGGACAACCGCGGCGACGAGGGGATGGCGACCGTCGAGTACGCGCTCGTCACGGTGGCGGCGGCGGGCTTCGCGGGCCTGCTGGTCGTCATCCTCAAGTCCGACGAGGCGCGCGGGCTGCTGCTGGGCATCCTGCGCGGGGCGCTCGGCACGTGAGCGCGCGCGGCGACCGCGGCTCGGCGACGGTGGAGCTCGCGCTCGCGCTGCCGGCCGCGGTCGCCGTGCTCGCGGCGGCGCTGTCCTCGGTGCAGGCCGCCGCGGCGGGCGTGGCGGTCCCGGCGGCGGCCCTCGCCGGCGCACGGGCGGGCGCGGTCGCGGGCGACGAGGCCGCGGTGGAGGCCGCGCACCGGGCGGCCGGCGGCGAGGCGACGGTCGACGTGTCGCGTGCCGACGGATGGGTGACGGTGACCGTGGCGGTCGACC
>NZ_BBLX01000013.1 GCF_000971155.1 Demequina maris
GTCTACCGACTCCTCACCAACCCCACCGCTTGACAGACATAGAAGCGTCGCAGGAGTCGAGAACCTCGCGAAACCGTCCGCCACTTCCCCGCAGCAGGTCGGGGTCAGCATGGGGTGGGTGCGGGCCGGCTCAGGCCTCGAAGCGCGTGACCTCGCCTGCCGCGAGCGCGTGGCCCACGCGACCGGTCATCTCGTCGCTCAGCGGCGGCAGGCGGTCCTCGTCGAACCAGCGGGCCTCGAGGTTCTCGCCGTCGGCCGGGTAGGGCTCGCCGCTGACCCACCGGAAGCGGAACGTGAGATCGAGGAACTGCACGTGGTCGCCGTTGGGATACACGGCCGGATCCTGCACGTGGACCCACGCCAGGGTCTCGGGCTCCGCGACGACGCCGGTCTCCTCGAGCAGCTCGCGCGCCGCGGCGATCGCGGGCTGCTCCCCCGGGTCGATGATGCCGCCCACGGCCGCCCAGGTGAGGAAGTCGGACCGGTGCGCGAGCAGCACCTCGCGGACGCCCGGACGCGCGGCCGACGGGCGCACCACGACCGCGGTCGCGCTCATGAGCCACAGCGGGTCGTGCCCCACCTTCGCCCGCAGCTCGAGGATGTAGTCGGGCGTCGCCATGCGGCCACGCTACCCGCGCCGCGCGGGGCCCACCAGGGCCGATGCGCGCGACCCGGCCGCTAGAAGGTCCAGCGGCAGACGTCCCCCGGCGCGAGGCCTGCGGCGACGCGGTTGGCCATCTCGTCGGACATCTCGGGCAGCGCGTCCTCCTCGAACCAGCGGGCCTCGAGGTTCTCTCCGTCGGCGGGGAACGGCTCGCCGCTGACGTAGCGGAAGCGGAAGGTGAGGTCGAGGTACTGCGACCGGTCGCCGTTCTCGTAGCGCATCTCGGGCAGCGAGTGCACCCACACGAGGGCCTCGGGCTCGGCGACGACGTCGGCCTCCTCGAGGCACTCCCGCGCGCCCGCCACGGCCGGCTCCTCGCCGGGGTCCACGATCCCGGTGACCGGTGTCCACGCGCCGTTGTCCGCGCGGCGGACCATGAGCACCTGGCGCACGTCCGGACGCTCGGGCGAGGGGCGCAGCACGACCGCCGTCACCCCGGGGAGCCACAGGAGGTCCGTGCCGATCTTGGACCGCAGGTCGAGGATGAACTCGGGGGTCGCCATGGCGCCACGCTACCGTGCGGCCGATGCGCCTCCCGCCCCGTCCGAGGGGCGAGGCTCAGGCGGCGGGCGCCTCCACCGTGGTCCAGGTGGGGTGCTTCGGCACGCGGCCGTCGCCCGAGGAGCGCCCGGTGAGGCGCCGCCCGATCCACGGCAGCACGTAGCGCCCCACGTACGCCGCCTCGGCGAGCACGCCGGGGCGGCCCGGGTCGCCCGCGGGCGCGACCGGGAGGTCCGTCTCGACGCCCATCGCCGCGAGCACGCGCGCCGCGACGCGGGCGTGGCCGAGCGGGTTGAGGTGGAGCCGGTCGGCGTCCCAGTAGGCGGCGCGGCGCATCTCGGGGTCGCGGTAGTTGTCGACGAACGTGACGTGGTCGTACTCGGCCTCGAGCCGGTCGACGGTCGTCATGAGCTCGTCGGCGCGGTCCGCGAAGGAGCGGCCGCGCGGCAGGCGCTCGGTCGGGTCGGGGCCCGACAGGATCACGAGGGAGACCCCGGCCTCGGCGGTGCGGTCGACCACGCGGCGGGTCAGCGCCTCGATCCGCGCCATGTCCCAGCCGGGCCGCATCATGTCGTTGCCGCTGCCGTTGAAGGTCATCACGTCGGGCCGCGGCTCGAGCGCGAGGGCCGCGTCGCACTGGACGGTCGCGATGGGCTCGATGAGGCGTCCGCGGATCGCGAGGTTCGCGTACTCGACGGACCCGTGCGCCTCGGCGAGGCCGAGCGCGACCAGGTCCGCCCATCCCCGCACTCCCCCGTCGGGCTGCGGGTCCCCGACCCCCTCCGTGAAGCTGTCGCCGATCGCTGCATATCTCACGTCCATCGACCCTAGACCCTTCGGACCGGGCGGCCGCGCGCGCCGGTGGCACGGGGCTCCCGCGAGGTGCGGGGCCCGCGACGAGGGGTGGGGCCCCGGCGCCCGCCGCGGCCCCACCCCGCCGCTCATGCGCCGGACGCGTGCTCCGCGGGCTCGCCCACGGCGCGGTCCACCGCGCTCTCGACCGCCAGCTCGGCGGCCCGCGCGACCGCGTGACGGCCCGCGAGGTACCCGAACACGAGCGCCGGGCCCAGGGTCGAGCCGGCTCCCGGATACGTGCGCCCCACCACGGACGCCGAGCAGTTGCCCGCCGCGTACAGGCCGTCGATGACGGCGCCGTCCGTGTCGAGCACGCGGGAGTGCTCGTCCGTGAGGAGGCCGCCCTTCGTGCCCAGGTCGCCGAGGACGATCTTGAGCGCGACGAACGGCCCCTTGGCGATCTCCCCGAGGTTCGGGTTGGGTCCGTGGGTCGGGTCACCGTAGTAGTTGTCGTACGCGTCGTGGCCGCGCCCGAAGTCCTCGTCGACGCCGTTGCGCGCGAACGCGTTGAAGCGCTGCACCGTCCGCTTGAACGTCGCCTTGTCGACGCCCATCTTCTCGGCCAGCTCCTCGAGCGTGTCCGCCTCGACCGCGACGCCCTCCTCGAAGAACGTCTTCTTCCCCTGCAGGAATGCGTTGTTGAGGTAGCGACGACGGTGACGGACGTCGAGGACCATCCAGCTGTGGTTCGTGCGCTCGAGGCCCCGCTCGAGCATCGCGTGGCCGAAGTCGACGTACGACGTGGACTCGTTGACGTAGCGGCTGCCCTCCTGGTCCACGACCATCGAGAACGGCATGGACCGCTCGGACACGATGAACGTGGGCCCGCCCTTGCTCGTGGGCGCCACCGAGGGCCCCCACCACGCGTCGTCCATGAGCGCCACGTCCGCGCCGTGGCGCATCGCGACCTCGATCGCGCCGCCCAGGTTCGCGGGGTTGCCCGACGACGCCTCCGAGTCGAGGCCCTGGTACGTCGCGCGCCACTCGGCGTTGTGGTCGAAGCCGCCCGCGCCCAGGTGGACGCCCACGCGCGCGCGGATGCGACGCTCGCCGCCCGGGCCGGCGACGACCGCGCCGACGCACACGCCGTCCTCGACGACCAGGTCCACGACCGGCGTCTTCAGGCGCACCTCGGTGCGCTGCTGGACCTTCGCGATGTACATGAGCCGCGCCGCGAGGGACATGCCGAGCCCCGTCAGCCGCCTGCCGGTGACGAGTCCGCCGAGCGCGCGGAACACGAGGTTGGCCCCGCCCACGAACCCGCTGGGCGTCGACCATGCGCGGGCGAGCAGGTAGGTGTCGCCCGCGAACAGCGGCAGCCCCGGCGGCAGCGTCTCGCGCGCGCTCCCGTACCAGTCGCCCAGGTCCTTGACGTTGAAGGGCGCCGGCTCCACCGTCCGGCCGCCCGCGATGCCTCCGGGCAGGTCCGGGTAGTAGTCCGGGTACCGCTTCGCGGTCTTCCACACGAGGCCATGGTCCTCGAGCCACCCGTGCACCACGGGCGCCGTGCGGACGAATGCCTGGCGCCGCTCGAGGGACGATGCGGGCCCCACCTCCTCGGGCGTGCCGACGCACGCGTCGAGGTACGCGAGCACCTTCTCCTCGGAGTCGCCGACCCCGATCTCCTTCATCCCCGGATGCGTGGGCAGCCAGCAGCCGCCGCCGCTCATCGCGGTCGATCCGCCCCACTTGTCGGAGCCCTCCACGACCAGCACCTCGAGCCCGTCGTCCGCCGCCGCGATCGCGGCGGACATCGCCGCCGCACCCGTGCCGGCCACCAGGAGGTCGACCTCCTCGTCCCACTCGGTCATGCGTCTCCCCTTCGGGTCACGACCGGACATCGTTGTCCGGTTCCGTCACCCGACTCTACCGGACAGGCATGTCCGGTTGAAGGGGGCGCACGCGGGCCCGGCGGGGCACGCGGCGCGTCAGCCCATGCGGACCACGAGCGAGCCCCGGGCGCGGCCCGCGCGCAGGTCCCTCAAGGCATCGTCCACCCCGTCGAACCCGTACGTGGTGACGGCCGGCGCGAGGCGCAGGTTGCGCGCGAGGGCGAGGAACTCGGCGCCGTCGGCCCTGGTATTCGCCGTGACCGAGCGCAGGTCGCGCTCGTAGAACAGCGAGCGGTCGTAGTCGATCTCCGGGATGGGCGACATGTGGATGCCCGCGGAGACCACGGTGCCGCCGCGCGTCGTCGCGTCGAGCGCCCGGGCGAGGATCGCGCCCACGGGGGCGAACACGATCGCCGAGTCGAGAGGCGCGGGCGGCACGGCGTCCTCCCCGCCCACGAAGTCGACCTCGAGCTCCCGCGCGAGCGCCTGGTTGCGCTCGCCGCGCGTGATCGCGACGACGGTCGCGCCGGCGGCCTTGGCCAGCTGCGCCGTGATCGAGGCGCTCGAGCCGAAGCCGTAGATGCCGAGCACGCCGCCGGGCGGCAGGTTGGCGCGCCGCAGCGCCCGGTAGCCGATGATGCCCGCGCACAGGAGCGGCGCGAGGTCGAGCGCCTCCTCGTCGCGCGGCAGCGGGTACGCGTAGGCCGCCGGGACGGTCAGGAGCTCCGCGTAGCCGCCATCGTGGTCCCAGCCGGTGAACGACGCCTCCGGGCAGAGGTTCTCGCGCCCCGCGCGGCACCACCGGCACGTCCCGCAGGTCCGGTTCAGCCACGCGACGCCCACGCGCTCACCCTCGTCGATGGACCGCACGGCCTCGCCCGCTCCCACCACCGTGCCGACCACCTGGTGACCCGGGACCACGGCGGGACGATGCACGGGCAGGTCGCCGTCGACGACGTGCAGGTCGGTGCGGCACACCCCGCACGCGTCGACGCGCACGAGCAGCTCGTCGGCGGCGGGGACGGGGTCCGGCACGGACTCCTGGCGCAGCGTCCCGTCACGCACCTTCCAGGCGTCCATCGCCACCTCCCCCACCAGTGAAGCACCGCGCGCGGCGCCCCGCCGTGGACGCCCGCACACCAGGCGGGACGCCCCCCAGGCCCGCGCCAGGGTCGCGATTGCGCGCGCATGTACATCGTTGTAGAGTCACGGCGGCGAGGTCACGGACGACCTCGCAGCAGTCTCTGTCCAACGATGAACAGGAGATGATGTGGCCCGCAGCCGCACCACCCGCCTCACCCTCGGGGCGATCGCCGCTACCGCCGCAATCACGGCGACCACGGCAGCCGCCGCCCCGGCCTGGGGCGGCACCACCACCCCGACGCCGTCCTTCGACGACGTCACCGTCCACGACCCCTCGATCGTCACCTCGGGCGACGACATCTGGGTCTTCGGCTCGCACGGAGCGTCCGCGTACACGACGGACCTCATGCACTGGACCCAGAACTCGGTCGACCTCAGCCAGGATGCCGACAACCCGCTGTTCGACGACGTGCACGAGGAGCTCGCCGAGGCCTTCGAGTGGGCCCAGACCAGCACCCTGTGGGCCTCGGATGTCATCCAGCTGGCCGACGGCAAGTACTACCTCTACTACAACGCCTGCAAGGGCGACTCCCCGCGCTCGGCGCTGGGCGTCGCGGTGTCCGACGACGTCGACGGCCCCTACGAGGACCTCGGGATCATCCTCAAGTCCGGCATGTGGGACGAGGAGTCGGAGAACCCCGGTGAGATCTACGACGCGACGATCCACCCCAACACCGTCGACCCCGACGCCTTCTACGACGCCGAGGGCAACCTGTGGATGGTCTACGGCTCGTACTCCGGCGGCATCTTCATCCTGCAGATGGACCCCGCGACCGGCCTGCCGCTTCCCGACCAGGGCTATGGCAAGCACCTCGTCGGCGGAAACCACGCCCGCATCGAGGCGCCCACGATCCGCTATGACAGGAAGACCGGCTACTACTACCTCTTCCTGTCGTACGGCGGGCTCGACGCCACCGGCGGCTACGAGGTCCGCGTCGCGCGCTCGACCAGCCCCGACGGCCCCTACGTCGACGCCAAGGGCACCGACATGTCGACGGTGAAGGGCGCCGAGGGCACGCTGTTCGACGACGTGTCGATCCAGTCCTCCGGCGTGAAGATCATGGACGGCTACCTGTTCCCGCGCGAGGTCGGCGACCCCGGCACCGGCCTGGGCACCGGGTACGTCTCGCCCGGCCACACGTCCTGGTACGACGACCCCGACACCGGTGCGTCCTACATCGTCCTCCACTCGCGCTTCCCCGGGACGGGCGAGATGCACAACGTCCGCGTCAACCGCATGTACATGAACGCAGACGGCTGGCCCGTGGTCGCCCCGCAGCGCTACGCGGGTGAGAGGAACAGCTGGGTCAAGGCCCGCGAGATCGTGGGCACGTGGGAGGTCGTCAAGTTCACCGACGCCATCACCGCGGACACCACCGCGCCGCTGAGCATCACCCTCAACGCCAACGGCCGCATCACCGGCGACCTCAAGGGACGCTGGGAGCGCGCGGGCGAGAAGCGGGCGACGTTGTACACGCCGAAGGGCACGTTCACGGGCGTGTTCGCCCGCGTGTGGGACCCCGCCACCGAGGAGTGGACCGTGGGCCTCACCGTGCAGTCCAAGCGCGGTCTGTCGATGTGGGGCCGTCAGGTCGAGGTGCTCACCGGCAAGGCGGCGGTCGACGCCGTCGTCGCGGACCTCGACCTCGGCGACACCTCCGCGGTGGTCTCGGACCTCGAGCTGCCGACGGACGGCACCGGCGACACCACCATCACGTGGCGGTCCTCGAACCCGGCGGTCGTCTCGACCACCGGCGAGGTCACCCGCCCGGCCGCCGGCGAGGCCGATGCGCAGGTCACCCTGACGGCGGCCGTGCGCAACGGCACCGCGGTCAAGAAAGTCTCGTTCACCGTCATCGTGAAGGCCCGCCCCGAGGCCCAGCAGGTGGGCGCGTGGTCGTTCGAGGACACCCTCGCGGACAACGCGGGCGCCCTCGCCACCCCGACCGTGACGGGCAACCGTGCGGACAACACGGGCGGCGCGGTCTCCTACGTGGCCGACGGCGTGTCCGGCTCGGCGCTCCACCTCGACGGCACCGCGGGCGTGCGCCTGCCGGACGGCCTGGTCCAGGGCGACACGTACGCGGTCTCGATGTGGCTGCGCCCCGAGGCGCTCACGTCGTACACCTCCGCGTTCTTCGCGGCGAGCGCCTCAAACCAGTGGCTCAGCGTGGTCCCGCAGGGCTGGAACGGCGAGACGATGCTGTGGTCGAACGATGGCGCTGCCTGGTACGACGGCGTCACGTCGCAGCTGATCCCGGTCGACGAGTGGACGCACCTCGCGTTCTCGGTCGACGCGGGCCAGGTCACGCTCTACGTGAACGGCACCGACGTGGGCGCGAACCCCGCGTTCACCGACGTGCTCACCAGCCCGTCCGCCATCTTCGCGCTCGGCGTCAACTACTGGGACACCCCGTTCCAGGGTGACATCGACGAGCTCGCGATGTGGACGTCCGCGCTGACCCCCGAGGAGGTCGCCGCGCTCGCCGCCGGCTGATCCTCTCCCACCCCAGGAGCGGGGGCGCCACCCCGATGCGCCCCCGCTCCGTCGCGTCCGGGGACGATGCGCGGCCACGAGACGCGGGCGGCCACCGGTTTGACCCACAGATTTACAACGTTGTACTGTCGCGTCCACGTCGGCGCTCGCGCCGCCCGCTCTGTCCAACGACGCACAGGAGTACCCCTCGTGAACCGCACCCGGGCCGCCGCGGCCGCCGCCACCCTCGCGACCGCCACCCTCGCGCTCAGCGCGTGCAGCGCATCGTCCGGCGGGCTGCCGGACCTCCCCGCCCCCACCTTCGACGAGGTCACCGTCCACGACCCCTCGGTGGTCACCTCCGGCGAGGACGTCTGGGTGTTCGGCTCGCACGCCGCCTCCGCGCACACCACCGACCTCATGAGCTGGACGCAGAACACCATGAGCGTCTCCGACGCGGACGCCGCCGGCCTGTTCGACGACATCCGCGCCGAGCTCGCGGAGACCTTCGCCTGGGCGCAGTCCGACACCCTGTGGGCCGCGGACGTGATCGAGCTGCCCGACGGCCGCTACGCGATGTACTACAACGCATGCGAGGGCTCGTCCGCCCGGTCGGCGCTCGGGCTCGCGATCGCGGACGACGTCGCCGGCCCGTACGTGAACCAGGAGATCCTGCTCCGGTCCGGGATGTGGGACGAGGAGTCGGAGAACCCCGGCGAGATCTACGACGCCACGATCCATCCCAACACGGTCGACCCCGACGCCTTCTACGACGCCGACGGCGACCTGTGGATGGTCTACGGCTCGTACTCCGGCGGCATCTTCATCCTCGAGATGGACGAGGAGACGGGCCTGCCCGTGGAGGACCAGGGCTACGGCGAGCACCTGGTCGGCGGGAACCACTCGCGCATCGAGGCGCCGAACATCCGCTTCGACGAGGAGACCGGCTACTACTACCTCTTCCTGTCGTTCGGCGGGCTTGACGCCTCCGGCGGCTACGAGGTCCGCGTGGCCCGTTCGGAGGACCCGGACGGCCCGTACGTCGACGCCGCGGGCAACGACATGTCCGCCGTCATGGGCGCCCCGGGCACCGTCTTCGACGACGCGTCGATCGAGCCGTACGGCGTCAAGGTCATCGGCGGCTACGAGTGGGCCGACGGCCCCGGCATCGGCGGCGACCAGGGCTACGTCTCCCCCGGCCACAACACCTGGTACGACGACCCCGAGACCGGCGAGTCCTTCCTGATCTTCCACTCGCGCTTCGCGAGCACCGAGGAGATCCACGAGGTGCGCGTGCACCAGATGTACATGAACGCCGACGGCTGGCCCGTCCTGTCCCCCGCGCGCTACGCCGGCGAGAGCCTCACCGCGGTCTCCGAGGACGAGGCGGCGGGCACCTACCAGGTCGTGCTGTTCGACAAG
Source organism: Demequina maris (assembly GCF_000971155.1). Lineage (GTDB taxonomy): Bacteria > Actinomycetota > Actinomycetes > Actinomycetales > Demequinaceae > Demequina > Demequina maris. The sequence continues at coordinate 8,894 of NZ_BBLX01000013.1, forward strand.
ATCATCTCGCCGCTCGTGCCCACCTCGGTCGAGGCCACGCTCGAGGCCGACGGCACCGTGTCCGGCGGCGTCGAGGGCACGTGGGAGCTGGGCGACGATGCGGCGGTCACGCTGACGACCGTCGACGCGACCTACTCCGGCGTCGTCGCGCCGGTGTGGGACCCGACCGCGGCCGCGTGGACCTGGGGCCTGACGGTGGTGTCCGACGGCGGCGTGCCGCTGTGGGGCCGGCAGGCCGTGGACGCCTAGCACCGACGGCAGGCCGGAGGCCGGGCACGGATCCCCGTGCCCGGCCTCCGCCGTCGTTCACCGTCCCGCGACGGGGATGAAGACGCGCATCTCGGACGGCGCGCGCTCGCCCCAGCGGTGATAGGGCACCAGGGTGACGTCGGACGATGCGGAGCCCGGGTCGACGGGACGCGTCGCCTGGTACGGCGGCGCCCCTGCCGCGTCGGGGAGCGCCGGCCGCACCGTCGCGGACACGACCGCGCCGTCACCCGACGCGCGCGGCACGGCATCCGGGTCGATCCGCACGTCCTCGAGGCGCACGCCCGCGGGAAGGTCGGTCGACTCCACGCACAGCACGAGCGGCCCACGCTCGACCGCGACGGTCCCGCGCACCGCGTCGATGCGCGGGTCCGGCCAGACGAGGCGCGGCTCGTCCCCGAGCTCGAGCACGTACCTGTCGCCCGCGGCGAGCACCCGCCCGTCCTCGAACCACCCCGGCGCGACGCCGACGGCGCCGCCGTCGGGCCCGGTGACCGTCGCCTCACGCGACCATCCGGGCACGCGCAGCCGCAGCACGACGGCGGCCGCGGGTGCCTCCTCGACCGTCACGGCGACCGTGCCCGCGTCCGGGTACGCGGTCTCGACGCGCAGCCGCAGCCGCTCGCCGTCGACCGCGACGTCGACGATGCCCGGCGCGTACAGCAGCAACGAGACGGTCCGTTCCTCGACCGATGCCGCGTACGAGTGCAGGGAGGCGAGGGTGCGGGCGACGTTCGTGGGGCAGCACGACACGTCGAACCAGGGCGCGCGGACCCCACCCTCCGCGCGCATGTTCACGCCCTCGCCCGCATACTCGGCGCCGGCGACGCGCTCGTGGAGCGGGTTCGCGTAGAAGAACGCCGTCCCCGTCGCGTCGGGCGCCGTGGCGACCACGTTGTGGAGCGTGCGCTCCATGAGGTCGACATAGCGGACCTCGCCGGTGGCCAGGTAGAGCCGCCACGAGAACATCACGGACGCGACGCCCGCGCACGTCTCGCAGTAGGCGCGGTCGGGCGGGAGCTCCCAGTCCTCGCCGAAGCCCTCGTCCTGGTGCCGGGAGCCCATGCCCCCGGTGATGTAGGTGCGGCGCTCGACGGTGTGCGCCCACTGGCGCTCGAGGACGGCAAGCAGCGCGACGTCGTCCGTCTCGACGGCGACGTCGACCGCCCCGGCCGACAGGTACAGCGCGCGCACGGCGTGCCCGCGGAGCGCCTCGGCCTCGAGGATCGGCGTGTCGTCCTGGAAGTACTCGGCGGACAGCAGCGGACGCACCGCCAGCGTGCCGTGACCCCGACGCTCGAGGAACAGCCGCGCCTGGTCGACGTAGCGACGCTCGCCGGTGGCCCGCCCGAGCTCGGCGAGCGCTACCTCGACCTCGGGGTGGCCGCACAGCGTCTCGCGCGCGCCCTCGCCGAACTCGCGGCAGATGTGGTCGGCGGCCCGACGCGCCATCGCGACGAGCGGGTCCTCCCCCTTGGTGCGCAGGCGCGCGACCGCCGCCTGCATCAGGTGGCCCATGTTGTAGAGCTCGTGCCCCATCGACATGTCGGAGTAGCGCGGCGGCAGGCCGGGATGGCCGAACGCCGTGCCGACATATCCGTCGGGGTCCTGGGCGGGCGCGATCCGCGCGACCAGGGCGTCGTACGCCTCGGCGAGCCTCGCATCGTCCCGCCGCCCGAGCTCCCACGCGAGGCCCTCGAGCAGCTTGTACACCTCGGAGTCCGCGAACTGCCAGCCGGCGCGCTCGACGGTCGTCTCGCCCCGGCCGACGCGGTCGAAGTTCTCGAGCCACCCGAGGCGCTCCATCCACGCGATGCAGTGGGCGAAGGTGTGCTCGGCGTTGACGCGCTGCCGGGCGCCCCAGAAGCCGTCGGGATCCCACGCCACCTCGGTGAGGCCGGCGCCGCGCCGGGTTCCCGCCGTCGGTCGTACGGGGGCGGCGGCGCCGCCCACGGTCGTCGTCGTCACGTCTCAGTCCTTCACCGCGCCGGCGGTGACACCCGCGGCGACGTATCTCTGGGCGAACACGAGCAGCACGGCGGCCGGGATCGAGGCGACCACGGCGGTCGCCATGATCGCGTTCCACTGCGTCGTGTTGTTGCCGATGTAGGCGTAGATGCTCAGCGTGATCGGCACGAAGTCGGCGTTGCGCGCCAGCGTCGACGCGAACACGAAGTCCGACCACGCCCACAGGAACGCGAAGAGCGACACCGTGAGCACGGAGTTGCGGCTGATCGGCATCACCACGGACACGAACGTGCGCCACGCGCTCGCCCCGTCCATGCGGGCCGCCTGCAGCAGCTCGCGCGGGATGCCGCTCATGAAGGCCGTGAACAGCAGCACGCCGAACGGCACGGCGATCGTCGAGTCCGCGAGGATCAGGCCGGGGATCGAGTTGAGCAGCCCGAGCCGGACGTAGATCGCGTAGAAGCCCATCGCCATCACCACGGCGGGGATCATCTGCGCGACGAGCAGGATGAAGTTCAGCGTGCGGCCGCCGCGCAGCCGCAGCAGCGCGATCGCGTAGCCGGCGGGCGCCGCGAGCGCCACCGTGAGCACCACGCATCCGAAGCCGATGAGGAGGCTGATGCCCAGCGCGGGCAGCTGCTGGTCGAACACGGCCTGGTAGCCCTCGAAGGTGGGATCGAGGGGCAGGAGGTTCGGCGGGTTGTTACGCAGGTCGCCGCGCTGCGTCAGCGAGACGTTCACCATCCAGTAGACGGGGAACAGCATCAGGACGGTGAAGAGGATGCCGAGCGCGGTCTTCCACCAGGTGCGGCGCGGGGCGCCAGGGGCGTTGAGCGCCATGTCAGTGCTCCTCTCGACGCTGCAGACGGACGTAGAACAGGCCGAACACCAGCGCGATCACGATGAGCAGGTTGCCGATCGCCGACGCGGGCGAGAACGCGGGCTGGCCCGTGCCGAACGCCTCGCGGTACGACCACACGGCGAGGGTGAGCGAGCTGTTCGCCGGCCCGCCCTTGGTCATGATCCAGACGATGTCGACGACCTTGAGCGTGTACACCAGGCCCAGCAGGATCGTGATGGCGGAGACCGGGCGCAGGAGCGGGAACGTGATGCGCCAGAAGATCTTCCAGGCGCCCGCGCCGTCGAGGGACGCGGCCTCGTAGACCTCGCCGGGGATGTTCTGCAGCCCCGAGTACAGGATCACCAGGTTGAACGGGATGCCCAGCCAGATGTTGGCGATGATCACGGCGAGCAGCGCGGTGTCGGGCGACGTGATCCAGTTGATCGGCTCGACGCCGAACGCGCCGAGGAACGAGTTGATGATGCCCGAGTCGGAGTTCATCATCCACGCCCACGTGGACGCGGACACGATCAGCGGGAGGAGCCACGGGACCAGGAACAGCGCCCGCAGGAAGCCCGAGAGCCGGAAGCTGTTGCGGAAGAACACGGCCAGCGCGAGCCCGATCGCGTACTGGAAGAGGATCGAGACGCCCACGAACACGAACGTGTTCCACAGCGCGGTCGGGAACAGGTCCGACTGGATCACGTCGACATAGTTCTCGAGGCCGACGAACTCGGCGTCGCCCTGGACGAACGCGCGGATGTTGTAGTCGTGGACCGACAGGTCGATGCTGCGGATCAGCGGGTAGGCGTAGAAGGCGATCAGGTAGATCACGAGCGGGGCGGCGAAGCCGACGGCGATCCACGGCGAGCCGTGGATCCTGCGGGCGTGCGCGCCCGCGCGGTCGGCGCTCGGCGCGGGCGAACCGTTGCCGGTGGCGCTGCGGCCGATGGTGGTGGTCATGCGGGTCCTCGGGGGGTCGGGGCGTGGGGCGGGCGGCTGCCCGCCCCACGCCCGTGTGCGGGTGCTGCTACTCGCCGGTCGCGGCGGCAGCGGCGTCCTGCGCCGCGTCCATCGCGTCCTGCGCGCTCGAGGCGCCGGACATCGCGGCCTGGACCGCGGTCCACAGCTGCTCGGAGATCAGCGGGTAGTCGGTGCCCAGGTTGTCGCTCGTGCGACCCTTGGCGGCCTTGACCGCGTCCACCCAGACGGACAGGTCGGGGTGCTCCTCGAGGAACGCGGCCTGGCCGTCGGCGGTCGGCGGGATGTAGTACGCGAAGGTGTCGGCGGTCTCGACGAAGCCCTCGGGCGTCGTCATGCACTCGACGATCTTCGTGGTCACCTCGTAGCGCGCCGTGTCGCTCTGCGCGGGCGCCATCACGAACTCGCCGCCGGTCGGGGCCGGGGCCGCGCCGCCGTCCTTGGCCGGGATGGTGATGTAGCCCGTCTCGAAGCCGGCCTCCGCGGCGGAGTTCACCTGCCACGTGCCGTTCTCGACGAAGCCGGTCTTGCCGTCGAGGAACTCCTCCCAGGCGGTGTTCTGCGAGTTCTGGATCGCCGACTGCGGCGCCCAGCCCTTGTCGAGCCAGTCGACCCACAGCTGCACGGCCTCGACGCCCGCGGCCGAGTTGAGCTCGGTGAGGTCCGCGCCCGCGCCCCAGAACCACGGGAGGAACTGGAACGAGCCCTCCTCGGTGCCGATGCCCGCGAAGGTGATCGCGCGGCTGCCCGCGCCGTCGATGGCCTCGAGCGCGGCGTTCAGCGAGTCCCAGTCGGTGATCGTCGACGGGTCGACGCCGGCCGCGTCGAGGATCTCCGCGTTGTAGTACAGCGCGAGGGTGTTGGCGCCGATCGGGATGCCGTACGCCACGCCGTCGACGACGCCGGCGGCGAGCAGGTTCTCGTCGATGGCGCTGGTGTCGAAGCCGAGCTCGTCCATGGTGATGATCGCGCCCGTGTCCGCCAGCGTCGACACCGCCGGGTTGTCGAGGAGCACGACGTCGGGCGCGGTGCCCTCCTGCGCCGAGAGCAGCAGCTGGTTGGTGAGCGCGGTGGTGTCGTAAGCGGTGCGCTCGATGGTCACGCCGGCCTCGTCGCCGCACGCCTGCACGCGGTTGGCCCAGTCCGAGCCGTCCTCGTGCTGGGGGTACGGGTCCCACCAGGTGTAGGTGCCGCCGGTCGCGGCGTCGCCGCCGCCGGACGATGCGTCGTCGCTGCCGGCGTCCGACGAGCAGCCGGCGAGCGCGCCCGCCGCGAGCGCCGCGGTCGCGAACGCGACGGCGGCCTTGGTGCTGGTGTTCCTCATGCGTTCCTCCTTGAACGGTGACCCCCGGGGAAGGGTCGGGTGAGTCAGCCCCGTAGGGATGGTGGTGCGGCGATGGATCCGCGGTCGTTGACGGTGGGTGGGATCAGGTCGACAAGGTGAGGCGCGGTCCCGTCGGGGCCGTCCTCGATTCGGGCGACGAGCTGCTGCACAGCGCGTCGCCCCAGCTCGTCCGCGGCGCTGTCGATCGCCGTGAACGGAAGCGAGAAGGTGCGGGCGAAGTCGTCCGAGTAGCGGCCGATCACCGAGATGTCGCGCGGGGCGGCGAGGCCCCGCGCGGCGAGCACCGACGGCAGCGCGGCGGCGGCCGCCTCGTTGTTGAGCAGCAGGCCGGTGGCGCCGGGGTGCTGGTCGAGGACCGCGTGGAGGTCCGTGCCGATGCCCGGCTGGCTCGAGTCGCCGTGGTGGTGGTGCAGGGTCATCCCGAGCTCGGCCGCCCGCTCCCGGGCGCCGTCGGCGAGGCGCCACACGTAGGCGCCGCCTCGCTCGACCACGTGGACCGGCTGCGAGACGAGGATGAGCTCGCGGTGGCCGGCGTCGTGCATGGTCTGGACCATGAGCCGGCCGCTCTCGATGAAGTCGAGGTCGAACACGTCGACGCCGTCGCACTCGGCGGGAAGACCCACGGTGGCGCCAGGCTGCATCGCGTGGCGCAGGATCTCGAGGCGGCTGTCGCGCTCGGCGACGTTGAGGAGGACGAACCCGTCCACCATGCGCGACGACGACAGGCGCTGGAGCGCGTGCACGCCGTCCTCCTCGGACACGAGCAGCGTGTCGTAGCCGAGCTCGCGCGCCCGGTTGGTGACGCCGAGGATGTACTGGAGCATCGCGGGGGCGAACTCGTCGTCGAGGAAGCGTCCGAGGAGCCCGATCACCTTGGTGTGCGACGTGGCGAGCGCGCGTGCCCCCGCGTTCGGGATGTAGCCGAGCTCGTCGACCGCGTCGAGGACGCGCTGGACCACCGCCGGGGAGATGGTCCGCTTGCCGCTGAGCGCGTACGAGGCGGTGCTGCGGGAGACTCCCGCGGCCTTCGCGACATCGCCGATGGTCACCATCGAGGCTGTGCTCCTTCTTCGTCGAACGAGACTGTCGAACCGGTTCGATTCAACGTCGACGACGATATAGCGAACCGGTTCGACAACGCAACCGGCAATCCTGCCCGTGACCGAATCGTGATGTCCCTCCGTGGCTCCTCGGCGACGACGAGGACGGCTCGGGCGCCGCCGCGCCACCCGTAGGCTGGTCCGCGTGACGGAGACCACCAGCGCATCGTCCCGCCGCGCGATCTTCCTCGACGTGGACGGCACCTACGCCCACCATGGCCGGGTGCCGGAGGCGCACGCGGAGGCCGTCCGCGCGGCCCGACGCGCCGGCCACCTCGTGCTGCTGTGCACGGGACGGCCGGTGTCGCTCCTGCCCGACCACATCACCGCGGCAGGCTTCGACGGCTTCATCGCCGGCGCCGGCGCCTACGCGGTCCTCGGCGACGAGGTGCTCCTCGACACCCGCTTCCCCGCCGGCCTCGCGGCCCGTGCGATCGAGATCCTCGACGCGCACGGCGCGATGTACTTCCTCGAGGCGCCCGACGCGACCCACGCGCGCCCGGCGACCATCGAGGCGATGTCGGCGTACCTGCCGCGCCGTAGCGTCCACTCGCAGGCCGAGGAGCAGGGACGACGCGACGTGACCGACGCGCTCCGGCCCACCGAGGACCTCGGCTCGGTGGCCTTCGGCAAGATCACGAGCTTCCACGCCGAGGCGCCGCTGCCGGAGATCGCCGCGCTCGTGGGCCCCGAGGTCGCGGTGATCCCCAGCTCGATCCCGGACCTGGGGCCGGGCGCCGGCGAGATGTTCCTCGCGGACGTGCACAAGGCCGTGGGCATCGCGGCCGTGGTCGAGCGGCTGGGTCTCGCGCGCGAGCAGGTGGTCGCGTTCGGCGACGGCCCGAACGACCTCGAGATGCTCGCCTACGCGGGCGTGAGCGTCGCCATCGAGGGCTCGGACCCCGCGCTGCTCGACCTCGCCGACCACGTCGCGGCGACGCCGGATGCCGGCGGCGTGGCGGCGGCCTTCGCGGAGCTCGGCCTGCTCGACGGCTGAACCCGCGCCTGAGCCCGCAGGCGTCCGGCGCGGGGCCGCTCAGGCCTCGTCGGCCTCCTCGGCGGCGGCCCGCACGAGCGCCGCGACGGCGTCCGCTCCCACGCCCAGCTCGTGGGCGCGCGCGGCCAGCGCGAGCGCATCGTCCCGCAACGCGGCGAGCGCGGCGGCGTGCGCGGACACCACGGCCCCGCGTCCGCGCCGCATCTCGACCAGGCCCTCGTCGCGCAGCAGCTGGTAGGCCTTGAGCACCGTGTGGAGGTTGACGTCGAGCGCCTCCGCGACCTCGCGAGCCGGCGGCAGCCTGTCCCCCGCGCGGAGCGTGCCGGCGGAGGCCTGGCGGCGCACGTCGCCGGCGATCTGGTCGTAGAGCGGCTGCGCCGAGCCCGGGTCAATCCTGAGCAGCATGGGCGGCCTCCCCTGCGGCAGCGAGCAGCGACGCGGCGGTGTCCGCATCGTCCACCGTGACCACGAACCGACGCCCGGAGCGGCGCGTCACCTCGATCGCGAGGCCGGGGCGCAGCACCACCGCGGTCGCCCCGGGGATCTGCCGGATCCCGTAGCCGCCGTACTGGGCGAGCCCATGGACCTCGATCGCGGCGACGGAGACGATGTCCTCGGCGGGCACGCGCATCCGCACCAGCCTCGCGCCCGACGTCACGGTGAGGCCGGTGGCGTCGATGCGCACGTGGGCGACGGTGAACGTCGCGGCGAGGACGCTCAGCAGGACCGCGACGCCGGTGATGATCGCGGCGGCCGCCGTGTCGCCGGCGAGCCACATGAGGGCCGAGCCGGTCCAAGCGGCGAGCGTCGCGAGGACGATGAAGGCGAGCGCCCAGGGCGTCATCTCGGCCCGGCCGAGCCACACGGCTCGCTCGCCGGGCGCGAGCGGCAGGGGCGCGGCGGCGACCGCGGCGTCGATCCGGGCGGCCGTCTCGCGCGGCTGCCCGAACCACGCGACGGTGCCCACGATCGCGCCGGCCGGCAGCGCGACGAGGAGGACGGGGAGGACGTCGGGCGCGCCCTCGGCCGCGTCGAGGCCGCGCTGGATCACGAGCGTGCCCGCGAGCAGCCCGCCGAGGAACACCGACAGGCCCGCCGCCACCGCCGGCAGCAGGCGGAGCGTGAAGCCGCGCTCGCCCTTGCGGATGGCGCGCGCCGCCGAGGCGCCGAGCACGAGCGGCAGCACGCCCGCGGTGAGCGCGGTCATCACCGGCACGGTCCAGGGAGCCGAGAACCCGTCGGGGCCGTCGACCCCCCAGTGGGTCGCGACCGGGTCGGGCAGGTCGCCCATCACCGCGAGCTCGACCGCGACGGCGGCCAGCGCCGCCACCACGGGCGTCACGACGCCCGCGCCGAGCGCCCTCCTGAAGGACTTGTCCACGTCACCCACTCCTCGGCAGTTGTTATAGATGAACTATAACACTCGGCGCGGGGAGGTCGGCGTGGAGAGGCCGGACACGAGGCCTGCGACGAGGGAGGTCAGCGCGGCGCGCCCTCGCGGCCGCGGAAGCCCTCCATCGCGCGGTTGATCCCGAAGAGGTCCACGACGGCGTCGAAGCCGCGCGCGGGCAGCGCGCGCACCACCGGCACCACGCGCACCAGAGGCGGCATGACGATCTGCTCGCGGCCGCGCTCGAGCCCGTCGATCACGCGCCGCGCCACGTCCTCGGGCTTCAGGATCGGCAGCAGCCGCGGGAAGCGCGTGCTGACCCCCGCGAACATGCCGGTGTCGATGTAGTACGGGCACGCCACGAGGGTGCGCACCGAGGACCCGGCGATCCTCAGCTCGGCGCGCAGCGACTCCGTGAAGCCGATCGCGGCCCACTTCGAGGCGGCGTAGTCGGTCTGGCGCGCGACGCCGACGAGCCCGGCGGCGGACGCGATCGTCACCACCGCTCCCCTGTCGCGTGCCAGCATCGCGGGCAGGAACGCGCGCGTCACCCAGTACAGCGCGAGGGTGTTGACCTGGAACGTGCGCTCGATCGCCTCGTCGGAGGCCTCGAGCAGGGGCGCGCCGGTGACGACGCCCGCGTTGTTGACGACGATGTCGACGGCGCCCGCCGCGGCGGCCGCGGCATCGACGGCCGCACGGTCGGTCACGTCGACGCGCGCCGAGATCGCGTCCGCGCCGAGCGCGTGGAGCTCGGCCACCACCTCCGATGCCGCGGCCGCGTCGCGATCCCAGATCACGACCGTCGCGCCGCGCCGCGCGGCCTCGTGCGCCATGAGCCGGCCGAGGCCCGAGCCGCCGCCGGTGATGAGCATCCGCGCGCCGCGCAGGTCCGTCCCTCGCGTCATCGTGTCCCCCTACGGCCGGATCCGGGTCAGCAGCCGCACCGCCGCGGTCATCGCCCGCGCGTACACCTCGTTCGCCATGCCGTCGAACGGCGCGATCACGGGCCCGCGATGGTCGGCGATGGTCTGCGCCTGCGTGTACTTGAGGATGCCGGCGGTGCCGTGGCGGCGGCCCAGCCCGGAGTCCTTCCACCCGCCCATAGGTGCGCCGACCGAGCCCCACGCGGCGGAGTAGCCCTCGTTGACGTTGACCGTGCCCGCCTCGACGCGCGCGGCGACCGCGGTGCCGCGCCTGCGGGACCAGACGGCGGCGTTGAGCCCGTACGCGCTGTCGTTGGCGCGCGCGACCGCCTCCTCGTCCGAGCTGACGCGATGCACCGCCACCACCGGCCCGAAGGTCTCCTCGCGCGCGCAGCGCATGTCGTCCGTCACGCCCGCGAGGATCGTCGGCTCGTAGACGGTGGGGCCGAGGTCGGGCCGCGCGCGGCCGCCGGCGAGCACGGTCGCGCCCTTCGCCACCGCATCGTCCACGTGCGCGCGCACCTCGGCGAGGTGCTCCTCGGACGCGAGCGACGCCATGTCGATCTCCCAGGCCGTCCCCACGCCCAGGCTCATGGCGCGGGTGCGCCGCACGAACGCGTCGACGAACGCGTCGTGGACCTCGTCCGCGACGTAGATCCGCTCGATCGACACGCACAGCTGGCCCGAGTTGGAGAAGCACGCCGGGATCGCGCCGGCGGCGGCCCGCTCGGGATCCGCGTCGGAGAGCACGAGCATGGGGTTCTTGCCCCCGAGCTCCATCGCGCACCCGATGAGCCGCTCGCCGCACCGCGCGGCGACCTTCCTGCCGGTCGCTGTCGAGCCGGTGAACATCACGAAGTCGACCGCGTCGACGAGCGCGCCGCCGACCGTGGGGCCGTCGCCCGCGACCACCTGCATCACGCCGGCGGGCAGCCCCGCGTCGCGCAGCAGCTCGAGGCCCGCGAGCGCGGACAGCGGCGTCTGGGAGTCGGGCTTGAGCACGACCGCGTTGCCCGCGATCAGCGCGGGGATGGCGTCCGAGACCGCGAGCGTGAACGGGTAGTTCCACGGCGCGATGATGCCGACGACGCCGCGGGGACGATGGTGCTCGGTGGTGCGCGTGACGACGGGCAGCGCGCCGGGACGGCGCCGGTCGCGCAGCACGCGCGCGCCGTGCCGCGCGTAGTGCGCGGCGTTGAGGGCGACGTCCGCGAGCTCGTCGAAGGCGCTGACGCGGCTCTTGCCGGACTCGAGCTGGACGATATCGAGGAGATCGTCGGCGCGCCCCCACAGGAGGCTCGCGACGCGGCGCATGACGGCCGCCCGCTCGCGGATGGGCGTGTCGGCCCAGGCGCGCTGGGCGACCCGCGCATCGGCCACCGCCGCGGCGACGTCGACGGGGCGCGACGTGGGCACCTCGGCGAGCACCGAGCCGTCCCACGGGCACCTCACCTCGAGGGGCTCCCCGCCGCCGCGCGCGAGCGCTACGAGGGACGATGCGCGGGCCGGGGCCAGCCGGTCGGCGTGCGGGGGTGCGGTGGTCGTCATCGAGGCCTCCTGTGCGTCGAAGGCTACAGGGCGTCGGCTCCGTCGCGGCGCCTCACGACAGCGCGACCGCCGCGCGCGCCATCTCGGCGACCGCGTCGAGGTCGAGGTCCTCCAGGCGCCTGAAGGTGACGGCGGCCGCCCCGACCCTCACGCGGCCCAGCCGGTCGGCGTACCGGTGCGCGAGGTAGGCGCCGTCCGCGACGGCGTTGACGTACAGGCTCACGTGGTTCTTCTGCTCCGCGAGGCCGATGAGGAACCAGTCGACGTCGTCGCCCCGGGGCCGCGGCTGCGAGATGTCGCCGTACCCGACGATCGCCTGCTCGGTCCCACCCCAGAACACTCCCCGCCACAGCGTGCGCGGCGCGTCGGGCATCCCCGCACGGAGCGCCGCGTCGACCGCGATCAGCAGCTCGGCCCGAGGGCCGGCGGCCAGGAACGCGTCGACGTCGTCGTCGGTCCGGCGCATGGACTCGGGACCGCTCATCGCCCACCCCCTGTACCGGCGCATCGTCCCACGCGACGCCGCGTTGCGCCCGGGAAACACGAAAGGCCGCTCCGAAGAGCGGCCTCTCGCCAAGTGCTGTCTCAACACTTCGTGGAGCTGAGGGGACTCGAACCCCTGACCCCCTGCATGCCATGCAGGTGCGCTACCAGCTGCGCCACAGCCCCGTCATCCTTGCGGATTCCGTGCTCCTGAGAGCGAGATAGATACTAGCCCAGATTCTTCATGAGGTGTTAATCGGCGTCGGCCGACTCGTCTACCAGCGACGACGCGATCGACAATCCGTACCGCGCCACCGACCAGCGGCCCGCGGAGGACTCGAGGACGTTCCAATGGGCGTGCGGGAGCTTGCCCAGCACGGTCGAGTGGACGTCGAGCCCGAGCAGCCCGAGCGAGCCGAGCATGATCGCGGAGCCGTGGCTGACGGCCACCACGAGGCGCGCGCCCTCGCACGCCTCGGCGAGACCCTCGGCGACGCGGGCGGAGACGTCGGCCGCCTTGCCCCAGCCCTCGATGCGGGGATCGAGGCCCTGGTGGCGGCGGTCGTACTCGCGCGGCCACCGCTCGCGCACCTCCTCGAGCGTGAGCCCCTCCCACTCGCCGTACGAGCGCTGCGTGAGGCGCGCATCGGGACGCGCGGGCACGCCGGTGACGGCGGACAGCTCCGCGGCCGTGTCGGCGGCCCGCAGGAGCGGCGAGCAGACGATGCGGTCCGGCGCCCCGTACGTCGCGTGGAGCACCGCGGCGGCTTCGCGCGCCTGGAGCCGCCCCTCCTCCCCCAGCGGCACGTCGAGCGAGCCCTGCAGGCGGCCCTCCGCGTTGTAGCCCGTGCGCCCGTGGCGCATGAGGACGAGGACGGTCACGACGCCACCTCGACGGCCGGCGCGCCCACGTTGTGGCTCTCGAGCGACCAGCCGCCCGCGGCGGACGGCACGAGGCGCGACCACGCGGCGTTGTGGAGGCTGCCGAGCGTGCGCCCCTCGAGCGGGAGGCCGAGCATCGCGAGCAGCAGCATGCGGCCCGACGAGCCGTGCGCGACGAGCACGAGGTCGCCCGGCACGCGCGCGACCCACTCGTCGACGGCGGCCACGGTGCGCGCGGCGACCTCGGCGTGCGTCTCGTAGCCGTCGAAGTCGGGCTCGTAGCCCGCCTTCCACGCGGCGTGGTCGTCGGGGAAGCGCGAGGCGCGCTCGTGCGCGTCGAGGCCCTCCCACGGGCCGTAGCGGCGCTCGCCGAGGCGCGCGTCCTGGTGCAACGACGCGGGCCGGTCGCCCACGAGGATGCGCGCGGTCTCGACGGCGCGGCCGAGCACCGAGGACACGACGACGGGCTCGCCCTCGAGCGCGGGCCACAGGGACGATGCGGCGGCACGGGCCTGCGCGCGACCCGTCGCGTTGAGCGGGATGTCGGTCGACCCCTGGAGCCGGCCCTCGCGGTTCCAGTCCGTCTGTCCGTGCCGGACCAGGAAGACGCGTGTCACTCGCCGAGCTGCAGGTCGATGACCGGGCAGTCCTTCCACAGACGCTCGAGCTCGTAGTAGCCGCGCTCCTCGTCGTGCATGACATGGACGATCACGTCGTTGAAGTCGAGCAGCGCCCAGCGGCCCTCGCGGACGCCCTCGCGGCGGACGGCCTTCGCGCCGTGCTGGTGCAGCTCCTCCTCGACGGCCTCGGCGATCGCCGCGACCTGGCGCTCGTTCGACGCCGATGCGATGACGAAGGCGTCGGACAGCGGCAGGTGCGCCGACACGTCGAGGGCGACGATGTCCTCCGCCTTCTTGGCGTCGGCGGCGTGCGCGGCGGCCTGGACCAGCTCGAGGGCCCGCTCGGTGGCGCTCATCAGGCGTTCCCCGTGAGGTGCCACACGAGCACGCCGAGCAGGAAGGCCACGGCGCCGATGACGGCCAGGTGCGCCCACGCGAAGTGGTGCGCGCCCTCGTCGGGGGCGTCGGGCTGGGGGCGGCGCGGATACTCGTCGCCCGCGAGGCCCGGGAGGTCGGTGCCCGTGGGCTCGTCGCCCACCTCGCCGGCGGGCGCCGTGCCCGCGGACGACGACGTCGACGCGTAGCCGTGCATGATCTTGGTGAAGTCCGGGATCGGGATGTCCTCGGACGGCGCGTAGTCCGCGACCTCGCGGGGCTGGACCTGCGCGAGCGGGTGCGAGTCCCAGCGCGACGGCGCCGACGCACTCGACTGCGCCACGTGCCGCATGCCGGCGGGCACGATCGCCGAGCCGCCCGACGGCGTCGCGGACGTGGCCGTCTCGACCTCCGCGGGGGCGGGCGCCTCGGTCACCGCGGTGCCGCGCTGGGGAAGGCCCTGCATCGCGGCCTCGGCGGCGAGGGCGGGGGCGTACGCCTCCTCCTCGTCGTCCTCGATGGCCTCGTCGGCAGGGGCGCTGCCGGACTCGGCCTGGGCGTAGACCTCGGCGGGGTCGAGCACCTCGGTCTCGACGTCCTCCTCGACGACCCCGGGCTCGGGGCCGTCCGCGGCGGGCTCGGGCTGCGCCTCGGGCTCGACAGTCTCCGGCTCCGGCGCGGGGGCACGACGGGCCTGCTGGGCGCGGGTGATCCCGGCCATGGCCTCGGCGGTGAGCCGGCGGATCTCGGCGGCGGGGTCGTCCGCATCGTCCTGCGCGGGGGTCGCCTCGGGTGCGGCGGCGGCCTCGGGCGCCTCAGGCGTCGCGGCGGTGCCGGCGGGCGGGGTGGAGGTCTCTCCGCGCGCGGCGCGCTCCTCGAGGCGGCGGGCCTGCAGCGAGCCCGGCGGGAAGAGGTGGCGGTACTCCTCGGGGATGGTGTCGATCGCGCCCGACGGGGTGGGGTCCTCGGCGACGGGCTGCTCGGCCGGCTCCTCGAGGGGCTCCTCGGCCAGCGGCTCCTCCTCGGGCTCGGCCTCGGGCTCCCACACCTCGGTGGCGGGCTCGTCGACGACGGGCTCGGCCATGGCCCGGGTGTCGGCCTGCTCGACCTGCTCGGCGGCCTCGGGCTCCCACGCCTCAGCGGCTGCGGGCTCCTCGACCGGCTCGTCGACGGGGGCCCCGGCCTCCGGCTCCGGCTCCGGCTCGGCCTCGGGCTCGGGCTCGGGCTCGGGCTCGGGCTCGAGCTCAGCCTCGGCGACCGGCTCCTCGACCACGGGCTCCTCGGCCTCCGGCTCCGGCTCGACCTCGGCGTCACGCTCAGCGCGGCGCCGCGCGACCATCTCCTGCGCCTCGAGGAGGTCGGGCGTCATCGCGGGCAGCTGGCCCGTCGCGATGAGCTCCTCCTCCTGGGTCCACGTCTCGATTCCCTGCTCGCCGCGCTCGAGCGCGCGACGCTCCTTGCGCGTGAGCGGGGTGCCGTCGGGGTGCGTGGCCGGCCCCGCGACGGTGGCGGGGATCGGGGTGGTGGGCTGGTCCGGCGCGGACTTCCTGACCTCGGCCTCCCGGCGCTCTCGGCGCGACAAGGGCCTTCCCTGGTCAGTCATCAAGTCCTCCGTAGTAGAGCCCGTTCTTGGCGATGTAATCGGCCACGGATCGGGGTACAAGGTAGCGGATCGGCAACCCGGCCCTCATCCGGCGACGCACATCGGTCGACGATATCGCCAGTGAAGGGGTCTCCACCAGGATATGTGGCCATTCCGACTCATCCAACGAATGACCCGGCCGTGTCACTCCCACGAAGGTCGCGAGGCCGGGCAGCCGGTCCGCGTCCTTCCACTCGTCGAGCCGGGCCAGCGCATCGGCCCCCGTGATGAAGAACAGCTCCGCGTCGGGACGCTGCTCGCGCAGGTCCGCGAGCGTGTCGACCGTGTAGGTGACGCCCCCGCGCTCGATGTCCACCGGCGAGACGGCGAAGCGCTCGTCCTCGGCCGCGGCGAGCTCGCACATCGCGAGCCGGTGCTCGGGCGACGCGGCGTCGATCCCCTGCTTGAACGGCTGCGAGTACGCCGGCGTCAGCAGGATCTGATCGAGGCCCAGGCGCGCGCAGACCTCGGAGGCTGCGGCCAGGTGGCCGTGGTGGATCGGATCGAACGTGCCGCCGAGCACGCCCACTCGTGCGAGGGGCGCGCGCACGTCAGTGGCGCGTGCCGACGCTCCGGAACGCGAACGTCACGAACAGCAGCGCCATCAGGCCGGTGAAGGCCAGCAGCCCGATCGCGGGCGCGGGGATGGGCAGCTCGTTGACGACGTGCGACGTGGTCTCGACGGCCTCGGTGATCATGGGGGGACTCCTCCTGATGTTGTCTCCCGCGATTATGGCACCGCTGGGGACGATGCGGGGACGGCTCAGCCGCGGATGTGACCCTCGCCGTACGCGACCCACGTCGTGGTGGTGAGCTCGCCGAGGCCCATCGGGCCACGTGCGTGCAGCTTCTGCGTGGAGATGCCGATCTCCGCTCCGAGCCCGAACTCGCCGCCGTCGGTGAACCGGGTCGACGCGTTCACCATGACCGCGGCGGAGTCGATGTGCGCGACGAAGTGCTGGGCCGCGTCGATGTCGTTCGTGACGATCGCCTCGGTGTGGCCGGTCGAGTAGCGGGCGATGTGCGCGATCGCCTCGTCCATCGAGTCGACGACCTTCACGGCGAGGTCCAGCGACAGGTACTCCGTCGCCCAGTCCTCCTCGGTGGCCGCGACCGTGGGGACGTTGGCGGGCGCGAGGTCGGCCGCCGCATCGTCCGCGTGGATGGTGACGCCCGCCTCGTGCAGCTGCTCGAGGATGACCGGCAGGTTGTCGGCCGCGTCCTTGTGGACCAGCAGCGTCTCCGCGGCGTTGCACACGCCCACCCGGTGCGTCTTGGAGTTGAGCACGATCGCAGCGGAGCGCTCGAGCGGCGCCGAGGCGTCGAGGTAGACGTGGCAGTTGCCCTCGCCCGTCTCGATCGCGGGCACGGTCGACTCGCGCACGACCGTCTGGATGAGGTCGCGGCCGCCGCGCGGCACCAGCACGTCGACGAGGCCGCGGGCGTTCATGAGCACGCGGGCGCCCTCGCGCCCGTACGCGTCGATGGACTGCACCGCGTCGCGCGGCAGGCCCACGCCCTCGAGCGCGTCCTGCAGCACCTCGACGATCACCTCGTTCGAGCTCGCCGCGGCCGAGCCGCCGCGCAGCACCGCGGCGTTGCCGGACTTCAGCGACAGGCCTGCAGCGTCGACCGTGACGTTGGGTCGTGCCTCGTAGATCATGCCGACCACGCCCATCGGCACGGCCTTCTGGATGAGGCGGATGCCGTTGGGGAGCGTCGAGCCGCGCTTGACCTCGCCCACCGGGTCGGGCAGCGTCGCGACGTAGAGCAGCGCCTCCGCGATCTTGGCGATGCGGCCCTCGTCGAGCGCGAGGCGGTCGAGCAGACCCGGGCTCATGCCGTTGGCGCGGCCGCGCTCGAGGTCCTTCGCGTTGGCCTCGACGATGCGCGCCGCCTGGGCGACGAGCGCGTCGGCCATGGCGTGGAGCGCATCGTTCTTGACGGTCGTCGTGGCGGTCGCGAGCGCGCGGGAGGCGAGCTTGGCGCGGCGGCACGCCTCGAGGACGGCGGACTCGACATCGGTGGGGATCGCGGTCTCGGTCATGGCACTCGATTCTAGGAGCCGCGAGGGTGCCTGCCCAGGGGTGGCTGGCACCTTCTCCCCCGTCCGCGCCGCGGGGACCCGGTCAGCGGCCGCGTGCGGGCGCCACCGCCTCGGCGACGGTGGGCGCGATCGCCGCCTGCCGGTGCCGGCGCAGCGCCTTGTCGATCTCGACCACCGCCATCACCGCGAGCGTGAGCCCGAGGCATCCGAGCCACTCCCAGCCGGTCAGCGACGACGTGTACAGCCACCCCTGCATGAAGTCGAGCTCGGTCGCGAGCACGATGAACGCGAGCGGCCACAGCAGCATCCGGGTCCCGCGTCCCCACGGCGCGGTGAGGCCGGTCTCGGGGTCGCGCCTGAGCTGCAGGCCGGTGGTGAGCGTGCCGAGCGCCACGATCACGAAGGCCATCGTCATGGGCTGCGACGCCTCGTCGGGCGACAGCTCGTCCCGGCCCCAGAGCAGCGGCACCAGCGCCGCGACGAACAGCGCGCCGCCGTAGATCAGCCACCGCACGACGTTGCGCGGCGACGCGATGCCGGCGGACGGGTCGCGCGGCGGGCGCTGCATCAGTCCCGGCGGCTCGGGCTCGAACAGGATGACGAGCACCGCGAAGATCGCGACCGCGAAGTTGAGGACCAGCACCATGACCGGCGTGAGCGCGACGCCCTCGTTGAGGTCGATCACGCTCGCGACCACGAAGAGCAGCAGCAGCGCGATGAGCTGGGACAGCTGGAAGGTCAGGTAGGACGTGATCTTCGCGTAGACCACCCGGCCCAGCTTGACCGCGTGCACGAGGGTCGCGAAGTTGTCGTCGGTCAGCACCAGCTTCGCCGCCTGCTTGGTCACCTCGGAGCCCGACCCCATGGCCACCCCGATGTCGGCCTGCTTGATCGCCGCCGCATCGTTCACCGCGTCGCCGGTCATGGCGACCACCTCGCCGCGCGCCTGGAGCCGCTGCACCAGGCGCAGCTTGTCCTGCGGGGTGACGCGGCCGAAGACGGAGAGGTCGTCGAGCCGCGCGTCGACCTCATCGTCGGTAAGGGCCGCGAACTGGGCGCCCGACAGCCCCTCGCCCGGCAGGTCGAGCTCGCGACCGATGGCGGCGGCGGTGACCACGTGGTCGCCGGTGATCATGCGCACGTCGATGCCGGCGGCGTGCGCCTCGTCGACGGCCACCTTCGCCTCGGGCCGCAGCGGGTCCACGATGCCGACGACGGCGACGAAGCCGAGCTCGCTCACCGCCGCCATCGGGTCGGCGAGCACCTCCGCCTCCTCCGCCTCCTCGTACACCCGGAGCGCGAGCGCCAGCGTGCGCAGGCCCTGCGACGAGCGGTACTCGATCTCCTCGGTGACGGCGTCCGCGAGCTCGGCGACCGGCACGGTGTCCCGCGTCGGCAGGTAGGCGCGCGACGAGCGCGACAGCAGCACGTCCGGGGCGCCCTTGACGACGCCCACGAGCCGCCGCTCCCCCTGCCACTCGACGTGGTGGAAGGTCGCCATGAACTTGTAGTCCGAGTCGAACGGCACCTCGGCCTCGCGCGGGAAGCGTCGTTGCGCCTCGGGGACGTCCACCCCGAGCTTCTGGGCGAGCACCACGAAGGCCGCCTCGGTCGGGTCGCCCACGACGACGCCGTCCGCGCTCACGGTCGCGTCGTTGGGCAGCGCGAGCGCGTACGCGACGGGCGCGCCGAGCGGGATCTCGTCGCCCTGCGTGCGGCGCACCCGGCCCTCGAACGAGTAGCCCGAGCCGTCCACCGTGAAGGTCTCGCCGCCCACCCACACGCTGCGCGCCATCATCTGGTTCATCGTCAGCGTGCCGGTCTTGTCGGAGCAGATCGCGCTGGTCGCGCCGAGCGTCTCGACGTCGTTGAGCGACGCGACCACGGCCTTGGCCTCCGTGAGCCGCGACGCGCCCCACGAGAGCATCCCCTGCACGAACGTGGGCAGGCCGGTGGGGATCGCCGAGATCGCGACCGCGGTGCCGAGGAACATGAGGTCGCTGAACGACTGGCCGCGGGTGATGCCGAGCCCGACGATCAGCACCACCGCGCCCCACGCGACGGCACCGATGATGCGCGTGAGCGCCGACAGCTCCCGCTGCAGCGGCGACTGGACGCGCTCGACCGTGGACAGCATCGTCGCGATCGCGCCCATCTCCGTGGCCATGCCGGTGGCGACCACGAGGGCGGTCGCGGTGCCGCGGGTCACGGACGTGTTCTGGAACAGCATGCACGCGCGGTCGCCGAGCGCGGTCGCGGGGTCCGGCAACGCGGCCGCGCCCTTCTCGATCGGCGCGCTCTCGCCGGTGAGCGCCGACTCCTGCGTCTCCAGCGTGGTCGCGCGGACGATGCGCGCGTCGGCGGGCACGATGTCCCCCGCCTCGAGCTCGATGACGTCGCCGGGCACGAGCTCGGGCGCGGGGATCGCGATCACGCCACCGTCGCGGCGGACCCGGACCTGAGGCACCTGCATCGTCGCGAGGGCGTCGACGCTGGCCTGCGCCTTGCGCTCCTGGCTCGCGCCGGACCACACGTTGAACACGACGAGCAGCCCCACCATGATCGCCGTCGACACCTCGCCGATCGCCGCCGAGATCGCGGTCACCGCGATGAGCATGAGGTTCATGGGGTCCGCGAGCTGGCGCAGCGCGAGCTGCCACATCGTCGCCGCCTGGGCGGCGGTCAGCTCGTTCGGGCCGTAGCTCGCGTAGCGCTCGCTCGCCTCCACCGCGGTCAGGCCGTCGAGCCCGACACCCAGCTCCGCGGCCGCATCCGTAGGTTCCATGGACCACCACGCGGTCGTGGTCCGTGCGGTCGATTCCGTGCTCATACCAGGCCCCCTGCCTCGACGTTCCGAGTCTAGGGAGGTGGAAGGGGCGGCGCGCGGGGACACTCGTCCCGGGTTCGCTCCGCACGGTCTCGGATCCGACACGCCGTCCGCCGGGGACGATGCGCGCGTCCCGTGCGGCGAGTCGCGCGCGGAACCGTGCGGAGCGAAGTGCGGCGGCGCGAGCGCGGGGAGCCAGGAGCGAGGAGGCTAGAGGACGACGAGGTGGTCGATGTGGATGAGCTCGCGCGCGTACGCCTCGCCGAGCACCTCGCCGAGCGCCTCCGTGGACAGCCCCTTCATGCGGTCGGCCTCCTCGGACGAGAAGCCCGCGAAGCCGCGCGCGACGAGCGCGCCGTCCCGCGACACCAGGTCGACCGGCTCCCCCGCTTCGAAGTCGCCGCGGATCTCGACCACGCCGGCGGCGAGCAGCGAGGCCTGGCGCCCGCGCAGCGCTCGCACCGCGCCGTCGTCGAGCACGATGCCGCCGCGCGTCTTGGCGGCGTCGGCGAGCCACTGCAGGCGCGTCGTCTCGGGCTTGCCCGTGGGCCGGAACAGCGTCCCGACGTCCTCGCCGGCGACGGCGCGCGCCGCATCGTCCGCGGACGCGAGGACCACGTGGACGCCGGAGTTGGTGGCGAGCGACGCCGCCTCGATCTTGGTGATCATGCCGCCGGTGCCCACGGCTGAGCCGCGGCGCGAGATGTCGATGCCGTGGAGGTCGTCGGGCCCGTGCACCTCGCCGATGCGGCGCGCTCCCGGGGTGTCGGGGGCGGCCGTGTAGAGCGCGTCGACGTCGGTGAGCAGCACGAGCGCGTCGGCGCGGACGGCGGTCGCGACGAGCGCCGCGAGCCGGTCGTTGTCGCCGAAGCGGATCTCGTCCGTCGCGACCGTGTCGTTCTCGTTGATGATGGGCACCACGCCGAGCGCGAGCAGCGACTCGAGCGCGCGGCGCGCGTTGCCGTAGTGCGCGCGACGGACCATGTCGTCCGCCGTCAGCAGCACCTGGCCGACGGTGAGCCCGTAGCGCGCGAACGCGACGGTGTAGGCGTGGATGAGCTTGCCCTGGCCCACCGAGGCGGCGGCCTGCTGCAGCTCGAGGTTGGTGGGGCGCGCGACGAGGCGCAGCGGGCCGATGCCCGCCGCGATCGACCCGGAGGTGACCAGGAGGACCTCGCGGCCGGCGGTGCGGGCCGCGCCGAGCACGTCGACGAGCGCACCCAGGCGGCCCTCGTCGAGCTGCCCGTCCGGACCGGTGAGCGACGACGACCCGACCTTGACGACGATGCGTCGTGCCTGTGCGACGACCGCGCGCGCCTCGCTCACGTGACCTCCTGGGGGATGGATACCTGCCAGAAGGCTACTCGTCGTCCTTGCTCGGGTCGGTCCAGTGGCCGGCGTCGCGCTCGGTCCAGAGCTCCTCACGGGCGGCCGCGCGCGCGTCCATCGTCTCCTTGTGCTCCTGGCGCTTCTCGGCACGCGTCGCGCGGTGGTGACGCTCGTGCTGCTCGATGCGCAGGTCGGAGCCGCGCTGGCCGAGCAGCTCGGCGCCCGCCATCATGGTCGGCTCCCAGTCGAAGATGATGCCGCCCTGGCGCGGGCCGATGACGACCTCGCAGCCCGGCGTCGCGCCGGCCTTGAACAGCCTCTCCTCGACGCCCGCCTTGGCGAGCCGGTCGGCGAGGTAGCCCACGGCCTCGTCGTTGGCGAAGTTGGTCTGCTTGACCCAGCGCTCCACCTTGGTGCCGCGCACCTGGTAGTAGTCCTCCGCGCCGTCGCGGACGTGCGTGACGGTGAAGCCCGAGTCGTCGACGGCCTTGGGGCGGATGACGATGGGCGCCTTCTCGAGGACCGGCACCTTGGCGCGCTCCTCGTCGACCATCTTGGCGAGCGCGAAGCCGAGCTCGCGCAGGCCCTCGTGGCTCACGGCGCTGACCTCGAAGATCGGCATGCCGCGCTCCTCGAGCTCGGGGCGCACGATCTCCGCGAGGTCGCGGCCGTCGGGCACGTCGATCTTGTTGAGGATGACGATCTGCGGGCGCTCCGCGAGCGGGACGCCGCTGATCGCCTCGTCGCCCGAGTAGGCGCGCAGCTCCTTGGAGATGATGTCGAGGTCGCGCAGCGGGTCGCGGTCGCTCTCGAGGGTGGCGGTGTCGAGCACGTGCGCGATCACCGAGCAGCGCTCGATGTGGCGCAGGAAGTCGTGGCCCAGGCCCCTGCCCTCCGAGGCGCCCTCGATGAGGCCCGGCACGTCCGCGATGGTGAACTTGGTGCCGCCGGCCTCGACGACGCCGAGGTTCGGCACGAGCGTGGTGAAGGGGTAGTCCGCGATCTTGGGGCGCACGCGGCTCATCGCGGCGATGATCGAGGACTTGCCCGCGCTGGGGAAGCCCACGAGCGCGACGTCCGCGATGGACTTGAGCTCGAGGACGACCGAGGCCTCCTCGCCGGGCTCGCCGAGGAGCGCGAAGCCGGGGGCCTTGCGCTTCTGCGTCGCGAGCGCCGCGTTGCCCAGCCCGCCGCGACCGCCGGCGGCGATCACGTACTCGGCGCCGTCGCCCACGAGGTCCACGAGGAACTCGCCCTCGCGCGTCTTGACGATGGTGCCGTTCGGCACGCCGAGGCGCAGGTCCGCCGCGTTCGCGCCGTGGCGCATGTCGCCGGCGCCCTGCTTGCCGTTCTCCGCGGTGCGGTGCGGCGCGTGGTGGTAGTCGAGCAGGGTGGTCACCTGCGGGTCGACCACGAGGACGACGGAGCCGCCGCGGCCGCCGTTGCCGCCGTCGGGGCCGCCGAGCGGCTTGAACTTCTCGCGGTGGACGGAGGCGACGCCGTGGCCGCCGTTGCCCGCAGTGACGTGGAGCGTCACGCGGTCGACGAACGATGCCATGGCTTCCTCCTGGACGATGCGGCGGCCCCGATGACCCGCATCGTGAACCAGCCTAGAAACAAGTCAGGGGCGCTGCCTCGCGGCGCGCCCCTGACCGAAGTGTGGGTGTCGAGTGCTTACGCCTCGACGATGTCGACGACCTTGCGGCCACGACGCTGAGCGAACTGGACCGAACCGGCGGCCAGCGCGAACAGGGTGTCATCCTTGCCGCGGCCGACGTTGTTGCCCGGGTGGAAGTGGGTGCCACGCTGGCGGACGATGATCTCGCCCGCGTTGACGACCTCGCCACCGAAGCGCTTCACGCCCAGGTACTGGGCGTTCGAGTCACGACCGTTGCGCGAGGAGCTCGCGCCCTTCTTGTGTGCCATGAGTGTCTCCTCGCTTACTTGATACCGGTGACCTTGAGGCGCGTGAGGTCCTGACGGTGACCAATGCGCTTCCGGTAGCCAGTCTTGTTCTTGTACTTGAGGATGGTGATCTTCGGGCCGCGCTCGTCGCGCACGACCTCGGCGGTCACCTTGACCTTGGACAGCGCCTTCGCGTCGGCGGTCACCTTGTCACCATCGACGAGCAGCACCGGAGCGAGCTCGACGGTCGACCCGGCGTCAGCCTTCAGACGGTCGACCACGACGATGTCGCCAACGGAGACCTTCTCCTGGCGGCCACCGGCCTTCACAATCGCGTACACCATGATCTATTCCTCGTGAAACTCGTTGTTGTACCCCGTGAGGGGGTCAGATTCCTGCCGCAGCCGCTCCCGATGAGGGCGCAGGCAGGGCCTCAGCGCTTGGCGCGCCGACGTACAAATGTACCCGCTCGACCCGTCTCGGGTCAAACCGGGAGTGTCGCGCACCCCTCCCCTCCCGACACTGCGGACGGACTTCACCGCGACACGCCGAGGGAACGGGGTACCGGGGCCATTCTACCCGGCGCGTCGGGACGGATTCCGATGCCACTGTCCCGGTGGGGCCGGGGGGACGATGCGCGGGCCGGGTCAGGCGGGCGCGTGCGCCGCGCGCGCCTCGACGGCCGCCGCCCAGCGGGTCACCTGGCGCGCGAGCTCGCGCTCGAGCGACCGGGTGGTGCTGGGCGCGAGCGCGCGCTGGAGCAGCCGGCTGAGCGGGTCGCGCAGCGACAGCTCGACGCGCAGGCGCCACTCGACGGCGGTGCGCCCGTCCGTCCCGCGCGCGGGCTCGACGTGCAGCGTCGAGGTCTGCACGAGCGCGCCGCCGCTGGCCTCGCTGCGCATCACGACCGGATCGGCCGACACGAGCGACGTCGCGTTGCGCTGCCGCACGATCCCCGACCGCGCGACGGTCGTCCACCGGTACGGCACGCCCGGCACGGACTCGACGACGTCGCGGACCGCGTAGCCCACCGCGGTACCGGACCACGCGACGTCGAGCGCGGCGGCACGGATCGCCCCCGGAGACGCGTCGAGGCGCGCCGCATGGCGCGCCTCGAACACGAACTGCTGTCGCGTCACTCCTGCGAGGAGCCCTCGCTCGGCGCCTCGTCGGCGGCCGGCTTCTCGTCCTGACCCGACTCGGGCAGCACGATCGGGACGTCGATGTGGCGCTCGGCGTCACCCGCGTCGGTCACGACCTCGTCGTGGTCCTCGTGGTGGTGCGCCTTCTCGGCGGCCGCGGCGATCGAGGCGAGCGTCGCCTTGACGGCGGCCCGGGCCTCCTCGCGGTCGTCGAGCGCGTGCGTCTCGCCGTGGACCGGGGCGTGCGCGTGCGCGTCCTTCTCCGGCTCGGGCTTGTCCTGCTTCTCCTGCTGCGGCTTCTGCTGCTGCTGGTTCTGCTGGTTCTGGCCCTTGCCCTGCTGCTGGCCGCCGCGCGAGCCGCGCGATCGGCGCTGCTCGGGCTGCTTCTCGCTCGCCTCGGCCACGGGCTCGCCGTGGACCAGGAAGCCGCGGCCCTTGCAGTGGTCGCAGGTCTCGGAGAACGCCTCGACCAGGCCCTGGCCCACGCGCTTGCGGGTCATCTGCACGAGCCCGAGCGACGTGACCTCGGCCACCTGGTGCTTGGTGCGGTCGCGGCCCAGGCACTCGATGAGGCGGCGCAGCACGCGGTCGCGGTTGGCCTCGAGCAGCATGTCGACGAAGTCGATGACGATGATGCCGCCGATGTCGCGCAGGCGGAGCTGGCGGACGATCTCCTCGGCGGCCTCGAGGTTGTTGAGGGTCATCGTCTCCTCGAGCGTGCCGCCCTTGCCGACGAACTTGCCCGTGTTGACGTCGATGACCGTCATCGCCTCGGTGCGGTCGATGACGAGCGAGCCGCCCGAGGGCAGCCAGACCTTGCGGTCCATGCCCTTCGCGAGCTGCTCGTCGATGCGGGACTCCGCGAACACGTCGCGGTCGCCCGCGAACTTGTGCAGGCGCGGCATGAGGTCGGGTGCGACCTGGCCCACGTACATGGAGAGCGAGTTCCACGTGTCGTCGCCCTGGATCGTGAGCGAGTCGAAGTCCTCGTTGAAGATGTCGCGGACCACGCGGATGGCCATGTCGGGCTCGCCGCGCAGCAGCTTCGGCGCCTTGGTGCCGGGCTTCGACTCGTCGAGGATGGTCTGCCACTGGCGCTTGAGGCGCTCGACGTCGGCGCGCAGCTCGTCCTCCGAGGCGCCCTCGGCCGCGGTGCGCACGATGACGCCCGCGTCGGAGGGGATGACCTCGCGCAGCAGCTTCTTGAGGCGGTTGCGCTCGGTGTCGGGGAGCTTGCGGCTGATGCCGGTGACGCCGCCGGCCGGCACGTAGACGAGGAAGCGGCCCGCGAGCGAGATCTGCGAGGTGACGCGGGCGCCCTTGTGGCCGATCGGGTCCTTGGTGACCTGCACCATGACGGTGTCGCCCGGCTTGAGCGCGAGCTCGATGCGCTTGGCCTTGCCCTCGAGGCCCGCGGCGTCCCAGTTGACCTCGCCGGCGTAGAGCACGGCGTTGCGGCCGCGGCCGATGTCGACGAACGCGGCCTCCATGCCGGGCAGCACGTTCTGGACGCGGCCCAGGTAGACGTTGCCCGCCATCGACTGCTGCGCCTGGTGGGACACGTAGTGCTCGACCAGCACATCGTCCTCGAGCACGGCGATCTGCACGCGGCTGTCCTTCTCGCGGACGACCATCGAGCGCTTGACGGACTCGCGGCGGGCGAGGAACTCGGCCTCGGAGATCACGGGGCGGCGGCGCTGGCCGTCGCGGGAGTCGCGGCGGCGCTGACGCTTGGCCTGCAGGCGCGTGGAGCCCTGCAGCTGGTCGTCGCCGGACGAGGACGAACCGGACGACGAAGACGAGCGCGAGCCGCGGCTGCGGCGGCGACGACGGCGCGAGCCGCCCTCACCCTCGGCGTCGTCCGACGAGTCGTCGCCCTCCGACGCCGCGGCGTCGGCGGAGTCGTCGCCCTCGGCCTTGGCGGGCGCGTCGTCGGACGATGCGTCGCCCTCGGCGCCCTCGGCGGCCTCGCCGCCGTCGGTGGGCTTCTTCTTGCCGCGACCACGGCCGCCGCGGCGACGGCGCCGGCGCGGCGAGCCGCCCTCGGAGTCGTCGCCCTCGGGCTCGCCGGACTGGTCGTCGGCCGCGGTCGCCTGCTCGGCGTCCGCGGGCTGCTCGGCGGTGCCGTCGGAGGTCGCGCGGCGGCGCTGGCGGGGCGCGGGACGGGTGCCCTCGGCGTCCTTCTGCTCCGCGTCCTGCTTCTTCTCGGCGGGGGCCTCGGCCTCCGCCTCGCCGTCCTGCGGCTTCTTGGCCTTCTTCTTCGCGCCGGCGGACTTGCCGCCGGACGCCTTGCCGCCCGAGCCCTTGCCGCCGGAGCGCTTGGCCTTGGGGGCCTCGTCGGCGGACGTGTCCTCGGCGGGAGCCGCGGGCGCCTCGGGAGCCGAGAAGGGGGAGGCGGGCGGCGGGGTCGCCGACGCCGGCGGGCCGGCGGGGGCGGAGGCGCGGCGCGAGCGGGTGGGCTCGGGCGCCTGGAAGATCGGTGCGGAGACGGTGCTCTCGGGTGCTGCGGTGCTTTCCTCGCTCAAGGCGGGTACCTCGAATCGGGACCGCCCACACGCGGTCCCGACCTCATCGTCGTTCGCGGCTCACTCTTCGTGGCCACGGAAGTCTGCTGGTCGCGGCGGACAGCGGCGATCTCGAGCGCCCATCCCCGTTTTCTCCGCGTGCGGCCTGTAGGCCTGCGGGATCTGTCGGGACTGGCAGCTGCGTCCTCGCTGCGTCTGTCGCGCGGTGGGCACCCGGTGTGGCTGGGTGCCTGACCTATGGGCCATTGTGTCACAGGGACCTCGGAAACCGGGAAACCGCCCCCGCGCGGCGCGCGTCGCACCGCCGCCCCGGGCCCCGGCAACGGCGCTGGTCCGATACGGAGTCGTGACCTCGTGAGGGACCTTGGTCCTGGTGCGCGAAAACGCCCTCCCGAGTAGGTTTTGCGCTTAGAACACCTAGGAGGTCCCCGTCCCATGGAAGCTCTAGAGCTTGCACGGTGGCAGTTCGGCATCACGACCGTCTACCACTTCGTCCTCGTCCCCCTCACGATCGGCCTGTCGGTCCTCGTCGCGATCATGCAGACCGCGTGGGTGCGCACCGGCAACGAGAAGTGGCTGCGCCTCACGAAGTTCTACGGCAAGCTGCTGCTCATCAACTTCGCGCTCGGCGTCGCGACCGGCATCGTGCAGGAGTTCCAGTTCGGCATGAACTGGTCCGAGTACTCGCGCTTCGTCGGCGACGTCTTCGGCGCCCCGCTCGCGATGGAGGCGCTGCTCGCGTTCTTCCTCGAGTCGACGTTCCTAGGCCTGTGGATCTTCGGCTGGGACCGCCTGCCCAAGAAGCTGCACCTGCTCACGGTGTGGTGCTTCTCGATCGGCACCGTGCTGTCCGCGTACTTCATCATCGCGGCGAACTCGTGGATGCAGCACCCGGTGGGCGCCGAGTACAACCCCGAGACCGGCCGCGCGGAGATGACCGACATCGGTGCGGTGCTGACGAACAACACCACGCTCGTCGCGTTCCCCCACGTCATCTCGACGGCGTTCCTGGTGGCCGGCACGTTCATCTCCGGCATCGCCGTCTACTGGATGGTCCGCAAGCACCGCGAGGACGCGGAGCACAAGGACCTCGGCATGTACCGCACGGCCGCCCGCTTCGGCGCGTGGGTCATGATCATCTCCGGCGTCGGCCTCATCATCACGGGCGACCTCCAGGCGAAGCTCATGTTCGAGCAGCAGCCCATCAAGATGGCCGCCGCCGAGGCGCTGTGCCACACGGAAGACTCCGCGGCGTTCTCGGTGCTCGCGATCGGCGAGCTCGGCACCACGGACTGCACCGAGGTCAACAACATCATCGAGATCCCGGGCCTGCTGTCGTTCCTCGCGACCAGCTCGTGGGACGGCGAGGTCACCGGCCTCGACGAGCTCCAGGAGACCTACTCCGAGCGCTACGGCGCGACCACGCCCGACGGCGAGGAGATCCACTACCAGCCCAACCTCGCGGTGACCTACTGGTCGTTCCGCCTGATGATCGGGCTCGCGGCCTTCTCCGCGGCGCTCGCGCTGGGCATCCTGTGGTTCACCCGCAAGAAGCGCACCGCGATGCCGGGCTGGATGAAGACCCTCGCGATCGTGTCCCTGCCGATGCCGTACCTCGCGGCGAGCTTCGGCTGGATCTTCACGGAGATGGGCCGCCAGCCCTTCGTGGTGGCGCCCAACCCGACAGGCTCCGACCAGATCTTCCTCATGACGATGTTCGGCTACTCGACGTCGGTCTCCATGGGCGAGGTCCTCACCTCGATGATCACGTTCACCGTGGTGTACGCCGTCCTCGGCGTCTTCTGGTTCAGGCTCATCCAGCGGTACGCCGTCGAGGGCGCGCCCGAGGTCGAGGAGCCCGTGGTCCGCAAGGACGACGACCAGTCCACGCCGCTGTCCTTCGCGTACTAAGGAGTCCCCGCTCATGGATCTCGCACTCGTCTGGTTCATCCTCATCGCGGTCCTGTGGACCGGCTACCTGGTGCTCGAGGGCTTCGACTTCGGCGTCGGCATGCTCATGCCGATCATCGGCAAGTCCAACAAGGGGCGCCGCGTGGTGCTCAACACCATCGGCCCCGTGTGGGACGGCAACGAGGTGTGGCTGCTCACCGCGGGCGGCGCGACCTTCGCCGCCTTCCCCGAGTGGTACGCCACCATGTTCTCCGGCTTCTACCTGCCGCTGCTGCTCATCCTGCTCGCGCTCATCGTCCGCGCGGTCGCGATCGAGTACCGCGGCAAGATCAACGACGAGACGTGGCGCGGCCGCTGGGACTGGGTCATCATCGGCTCGGCCTGGGTCCCCGCGATCCTGTGGGGCGTCGCCTTCGCCAACCTGGTCCGCGGCGTCAACCTCGACGCCGAGCACCAGTACGTCGGCAACTTCTTCGACCTGCTCAGCCCGTTCGCCCTCCTGGGCGGCGCCGTGACGCTCACGCTGTTCCTGTCGCACGGCGCGATCTTCCTGTCGCTCAAGACCGACGGCGAGATCCGTGAGCGTGCCGAGGCCTTCGCCCGCAAGGCGTCGCTCGTCACGATCGTGGTCGCCGGCGTGTGGGCCGTGTGGGCGCAGCTCGCGTACTCGCGCAACACGTGGACCTGGGGCGCCGTCGTCCTCGCCGCGGTCGCGCTGGTCGGCGCGTGGTTCTCGACGCTCCGGGGCCGCTTCGGGTGGGCGTTCATCGCCAACGGCGTCGCCGTCGTCGGCGCCGTCATCCTGATCTTCGGCGCGATGTACCCGAACGTCATGCCGGCGATCGACGAGGCGAACTCGCTCACGATCGACAACGCCTCCTCCACCGACTACACGCTCACCGTCATGACCTGGGTCGCCGTGATCATGACGCCGGTCGTGCTCGCCTACCAGGCATGGACGTACTGGGTGTTCCGCAAGCGCCTGTCGATGGAGCACATCCCGGAGCACAACGAGCTGACCTTCATGAAGGGCTGACCGGCTCGATGAAGCCTCTCGATCCGCGGCTCGTCCGCCGGATCGGCCCGGCCCGCCGCCACATCCTCGTGACGGCGGGCCTGGGCTTTGTCACGGCCCTGCTCATCCTCGTGCAGGCCCTCGTCATCGCCCGCCTCCTCGCGCCGATCCTGTCCCCCGCCCCGCTCGCCGACGACGGCCTCCACTGGTGGGGCCGCATCGTCCCCGAGGGCGCCCGCACGCCCGCGACCGGCCTCGCCGTGCTGGCGGCCGTGGTGCTCGCCCGCACCGCCGTCGCCTGGCTGCAGGAGCGCCTCGCGCACCGCGCGGGCGTCCGCGTCATCTCGCAGCTTCGCGAGATGGTGGTCGACCACGTCGCCACCCGCGGCCCGCGCTGGGCGGCCGGCGGCCGCACCGCCGAGGTCGCGACGCTCGTCACCCGCGGGCTCGACGACCTGCTCCCCTACTTCGTGCGCTACCTCCCGCAGCTGGCCCTCGCGGTCACCGTGACGCCCGTGATGCTCGTCGTGGTGCTCGGCCTCGACTGGCTGTCGGCGGTCATCGTGATCGTGACCCTGCCGCTGGTGCCGGTGTTCATGATCCTCGTCGGGCTGGTGACGCAGGAGCGCTCCGCGAGGCACCTCGAGGCGATGCAGCGCCTCGGCGCGCGCACGCTCGACCTCATCGAGGGCCTCCCGACGCTCAAGGCGCTGGGCCGCGAGCGGGGCCCCGCGGCGCGCGTGCGCGAGCTCGGCGACGCGCAGCGCCGCGCCACCATGGGCTCGTTGCGCGTGGCGTTCCTGTCGGGCATGGTGCTCGAGCTCCTCACGACGCTGTCCGTCGCGATCGTGGCCGTCACCATGGGCTTCCGGCTGATCGCCGGGGAGATCGGCATCGAGACCGCGCTGGCGGTGCTCGTGCTCGCGCCCGAGGTCTACCTGCCGCTGCGCAACGTCGGCACGCACTTCCACGCCTCCGCGGACGGCCTCGCCGCCGCCGACGCGGCGTTCACGCTGCTCGACGAGGAGGACCCGGCCCGCGCCCGCACGCCGCTCGGGCAGGCGCCCGACCTGCGCGGCGCCCCGCTCACCGTGACGGGCCTCGCGGTCGCGACCCCCGACGGCACCCGCCTCGCGCCCGGCCCCCTCACCTTCACCGCCGCGCCCGGCGCGATCACCGCGCTGCGCGGCCCGAACGGCGAGGGCAAGTCGACGGCCCTGCTCGCGCTCACCGGCCTGCTCGCGCCGGACGCCGGCACGGTCGCCGTGGGCGGCGCGCCCGTGCTGCGGGACGATGCGGCGGTGGACGAGCCGTCCTGGCTCGCCCAGGTCGCGTGGGTGCCGCAGCGCCCGGACCTCGGCCCCGCCGGCCGCACGCTGTCGCTGGGCCAGCGGCAGCGGCGGGCCCTGGCGCGGGCGTTCGAGTCCGGGCGGCCGCTCGTGCTGCTCGACGAGCCGACCTCGCACCTCGACCGCGCCTCGCGCGGCGAGGTGATCGCGCGCATGCGCGACCTCGCCGCCGCGGGCGCGACCGTCGTCGTCGCGACGCACGAGGCCGAGGTGCTCGAGGCCGCCGACGCGGTCGTCGAGGTCACCGCGGCCCGCGTGGAGGTGGCCTCGTGAGCCGCCGCGACGCCTCCGACCTCGCCCTCCTGCGCGAGGCGATCCGCGACACCGGCGTGAGCCGCTGGGCGATCACGCGCGCGATCCTCGCGGGCACGATGGCGCTCGGCTCGGCGGTGGGCCTCGCCGCCGTCGCCGCCTGGCTCATCGCCAAGGCCGCGCAGATGCCCTCGCCCGCCGACGTCGCCCTCGCGGCCACCGTGGTGCGCTTCTTCGGCATCTCGCGCGGCCTGTTCCGCTACCTCGAGCGGCTCGCGTCGCACGATGCGGCGCTGCGGGGCGTGGTGACGCTCCGGGAGCGCGCGTACGACCGCCTCGCGCGCTCGGGCGCCGGCACCGTGCTCGGCCTGCGCCGCGGCGACATCGTGGCGCGCATGGGCGCGGACCTCGACGCGATCGGCGATGCCGTGGTGCGCGCGATCATCCCGCTCGGCGTCGCCGCGACCGTCTCCGCGATCTCCGTCGGGATCGTCGCGCTCCTGCTGCCGGTCGCGGGCCTCGCGCTCGGGGTCTGCCTCGTGCTCGCGGGCGTCGTGCCCGCGGTCCTCACCGCCCGCGCAGCGCGCATCGCCGCCGTGGCCGGGGCCAAGGCCCACGCCGAGGTGTCCGCCGCCGCGCTGTCCGCGATGGACGGCGCGACCGAGCACCGCGTGTGGGGCACGCTCGACGACGCCGCCGAGGCGCTGCGCGGCGCCGACCGCGACGCCGAGCACGCGCACGAGCTCGCGGCCCGCCCCGCCGCATGGGCGGCCGGCTTCCAGGCGCTGTTCTCGGGCGTCGCGCTCGTCGCGCTGGTCGCGCTCGGCGTGCTCGCGGTGCGCTCGGGGGACCTCGACGGGCCGTCCGCCGCGGTCGTGGCGCTGCTCCCGCTCGCGGCCTTCGAGGCGGTGGGCGCGGTGCCGGCCGCGATCATGCAGTACTTCCGCTCGGCCGCGGCGGCGCGCCGCCTCGCCGAGCTCGTCGACGGGCCCGGCGCGGGCGACGCGACCGTGCCGCGGGAGGCGCCCGCCGCATCGTCCCTCGCCCTCGACGCGCTGAGCGTCGCCTGGCCGGGCATGACGCCCACGCCGCCGGTGAGCGCGCGGGTCGAGCCGGGCCAGGTGCTCGCGGTCGTCGGCCGCTCCGGGGTGGGCAAGACGACGCTGCTCACCACGATCGCGGGCGCGCTGCCGCCCGCCGCGGGCGCCGTCACGCTCGACGGCGAGCCGTCCTCCCCCGCGGACACCGGCACGGTCGTCGCGATGACGGCCGAGGACGCGCACATCTTCGGCACCACGGTGCTGGAGAACCTGCGCGTGGCCCGCGGCGACGTCTCGGAGGAGCAGGCGTGGGAGGCGCTCGCGCTGGTCGGCCTCGACGGCTGGGTGCGCGGGCTGCCCGAGGGCCTCGACACCGAGCTGGGCGCCGGCGGGAGGTCCGTGTCGGGCGGCGAGCGGCGGCGGCTGCTGCTCGCGCGCGCCGGCCTGGCACCCGCGCCGGTCGCGCTGGTCGACGAGCCGGCGGAGCACCTCGACGATGCCGGCGCGGACGCCCTGCGGGCGTTCGTGTCACGGATGCGCGCGGAGGGCCGTACGGTTGTCCTCGTCACCCACGACCTCTCGATCCTGGACCTTGCGGACGCGGTGGTGAGCCTCGATGACTGAACCTGCCCCTCGGAAGGAGTCGCGCTTGTCGGACGCGATGACCGACGCGATCGTCTCGCTCAACCTCGAGCTCGACCTCGCGCACACGCTCGACATGTTCCTCACGGCGCTGATCGACCAGACCGGCGCGAGGTACGCGGCGATCAACGTCCTCGACGAGGAGGGCATCAGCGTCGAGTTCCACTACAAGGGCATCCCGTCCGGCGTGTGGGAGCACATCCAGCGCGCGCCGAACGCTGTCGGCGTGCTCGGCCAGATCCCCGACGAGGGCACGCTCGTGCTCGCCGACCTCACGCAGCACCCCGCGTTCCAGGGCATGCCCAAGCACCACCCGCCGATGGGCTCGTTCCTCGGCACCGCGCTCAAGGTGCGCGGGAGCGTGTTCGGCTACCTGTACCTCGCGAGCAAGCCCGGCGAGTTCACCGCCGACGACGAGGCCTCCGTCGAGGCGCTCGCCGCCGCCGCCTCGGTCGCGATCGACAACGCGCAGCTGTACGAGAAGGCGCTTGCGCGCGAACGCTGGCTGACGGCCTCGCAGGACATCACCACGGCGCTGCTCGCGGACCCGGGCGACGAGGAGGTCTTCGAGACCATCGTCGAGTCGGCGAAGGACCTCGCGGGCGCGGTCAACGCGGCGCTAGTGCTGCCCGGCGTCGACGGCAGCTGGACCATGGAGATCACCTCGGGGCCCCGCTCGGGCGAGCTGCTGGGCCTCGAGCTGCCGGCCGAGGGCCGCGCCATCGAGGTGATCCGCTCCGGCCAGGGCGTGACGTCGACCGAGCCGCCCGGATCGATCGTGCTCGACGCCGTCCAGTCCTTCGGCCCCACCATGTACGCGCCGCTGAGCGCCGAGCACCGCCCCGTGGGCCTGCTCATGCTGTGGCGCGACCGCGGCATGGCGTCGTTCACCGCGGAGGACCTCGAGATCGCGCAGCGGTTCGCGACGCAGGCCGCCATGGCGCTGTCCGTGGCCGAGCTGTCGCACGTGAAGAGCAAGACCACGCTCCTCGAGGAGCGCCAGCGTCTCGCGGACGACCTCCACGACTTCGTCTCGCAGGAGCTGTTCGCGACCGCGATGCAGCTCGAGTCCGTCGCGCACGACGTCGAGCCCCGCATCGCGACCCGGCTCATGCGCACGCTCGACCACGTCAAGCGCGCGCAGCACGAGGTGCGCGGCGTCATGAGCTCGCTGGCCGGGCAGCGCACGTCCGAGCCGATCTCGGAGCGCATCCGCCGCGAGATCGTGATGGCGACGGACTCGATGGGCTTCGCGCCGCGCGTCAAGGTCGACTGGGCGGAGGTATCGCACGCGATCGCGGGCGAGCCGTCGCTGTCGGACGACGTCGTCGCGGTGGTGCGCGAGATGCTCTCCAACGTCGCGCGCCACGCGGAGGCGACGTCGGTCTACATGGAGATCTCGGGCGCCGAGGGGCGGCTCGTGGTGTCCGTGGTGGACGACGGCATCGGCCCCGGCGGCGCGACCAACCGCCACTCGGGCACGTCCAACCTCGCGAACCGCGCGCTGCGCCGCAACGGCACGTTCACGCTCGCGCCGTCGCGCCCGGGCTCGTCGCGCCCCGGCACGTACGCCGAGTGGAACGTCGAGGGTCAGGGGTAGCGACTTCCGCCCCTCGCCCCGCGGGCGCCTCTCGACACAGACATGCCCGGATCCGCAGCGATCCGGGCATGTTCTCGTTCACATCGGGGGTCCCGTGTGGAGCAGCGTCATCCCTGTGTGGAGGGGTGCACGGCCCGGGGCTGCTGTGCGCCGCCGCAGGCTAGCCGCGGAAGGAGTGCGCGCGCTTGGCGGTCGCCCACGCGACCACCTGGGTGCGGCGCTGCAGGCCCATCTTGGCCAGCACGCTCGTCACGTGGTTCTTCACGGTCTTCTCGGCGATGCCGAGCTTCTCCGCGATCTCGCGGTTCGCGAGGCCCGCGCCGACGAGGTCGAGCACGCGGCGCTCCATCGGCGTGAGGCGTGCGACCACGTCGTCCTCGTGCACGGAGATGTGCTGGCCGTGCTCGCGGCCGCTCGCGGCGTCGCGGACGGCCTTGAGGACCTCGTGCGAGTCCGCGGTCTTGGCGAGGAACACGTCGGCGCCGGCGTTGCGGGCGGCGGCACGCGCCTCGTCGTCGTCGTAGCTGGTGAGCACGACGATGTGCGTCTCGGGCAGCTTGGCGCGCACGTGGTTGATCACGTCGAGGCCCGTGCCGTCCGGCAGGCGCAGGTCGGACAGGATCACCTGGGGGCGCACGGCCTCGGCGCGGCGGACCGCCTGCGCGACCGTCGAGGCCTCGGCGACGACGGCGATGCCGTCGGCCCGCTCGAGGATGTCGCAGATGCCACGGCGGACGACCTCGTGGTCGTCGAGGACCAGCACGGTGATGTCAGACATAAGGAGAATGCTACCCCGGTCCTAGGACCCGGGACCCTTGCGACGCGCGCTCCATCGGCGCTGGCACCGCGGGCACCAATGGGTCGAGCGGCCCCCGATCGTCTCGCGGCGCAGCAGCGACCCGCAGCGGGCGCACGGCTCGCCCGCGCGCCCGTAGGCCTCGAGGGAGCGCGAGAAGTAGCCGGACTCGCCGTTGACGTTGACGTAGAGCGCGTCGAAGGACGTGCCGCCCTGCGCGAGCGCGCGGCCCATCACCTCGCGGCCGGCGTCCAGCAGCGTGCGGGCGGACGATGCGGTGACGGCGTGGGCGGGACGCTCGGGGTGGACGCGGGCGAGCCACAGCGCCTCGTCGGCGTAGATGTTGCCCAGCCCGCTCACGACGGTCTGGTCGAGCAGCACCTGCTTGATGCCGCGGCTGCCGCGCCGCAGCGCCCGGGCGGCCGCCGCATCGTCCAGCGCGGGGTCGAGGGCGTCGCGGCCGATGTGCGCGACGGACGACGGCAGCAGCGGCAGCGGCGTGCTCTCTCCCCCGGGCCCGCCGTCGGGCGTGGGGACGAGCGGCTCGACGTGCAGGTAGCCGAACGTGCGCTGGTCGAGGAAGTCGAGCGTGAGGTCCGGCGCGGCGAGCGTGAGGCGCGCGCGGCAGTGGCGGTGCGGCTCCGGGGCGTCGGTGTGGACGCGGAACTGGCCCGACATGCCCAGGTGGGCGGAGAGCGCGAGGAGGGGCGCATCGTCCCCGGGCTCGGGCGCGAGCTCGGCCCACAGGAACTTGCCGCGGCGGACCCACCGGGACAGCACGAGGCCGGTGACCTCCGCGGAGAACTCCGCGGGACCGCCCGGGAGCAGGCGGACGCACGAGTCGCGGAGGACGTCGGCGCGCACGATGCGGGCGCCGGTGACGAGGGAGGCGAGGCCGCGGCGGACCGTCTCCACCTCGGGGAGCTCGGGCATCAGCCCTCGGTGAGGGCGGCGTACGCCTCCGCTGCGGCGTCCTGCTCGGCGTGCTTCTTCGCGGTGCCGGTGCCGGAGCCCTTCGGGTCGCCGGCGATGAGGACGGTGGCGGTGAAGCGGCGCGCGTGGTCCGGGCCCTCGCCGGTGACCTCGTAGACGGGGCTGCCGAGGCCGCGCTCGGCGCAGGCCTCCTGGAGCGACGTCTTCCAGTCGAGCGCGACGCCGGAGGTGGCGGCGGCCTCGAGGCTGGGGCCGACCAGGCGCAGCACCACGTCGCGCGCGGTGTCGATGCCGTGCGTGAGGTAGACGGCGCCGAGGATCGCCTCGAAGGCGTCGCACAGGATCGAGTCCTTGTCGTTGCCGCCCGTGGCCTTCTCGCCCTTGCCCAGCAGGATGCAGGGGCCCAGGCCGATCTCGCGCGCGACGACTGCGAGGGCCCGCTGCGAGACGCAGGCGGCGCGCATCTTCGCGAGCTCGCCCTCGGGGAGGTCGGGGTGCGCGTGGTACAGGCGGTCCGTCACGACGATGCCGAGGACGGAGTCGCCCAGAAACTCCAAACGCTCGTTCGTCGGGAGGCCTCCGGCCTCGTAGGCGAACGAGCGGTGGGTGAGCGCGAGCACCAGCAGGTCGGGGTCCACGTGGACACCCAACCTGCTGATCAGGGCGTCAGCTGCCTGCTGCCCTGGAATGCTCATGCTCGTCATTCACGCCGTGAGGCGTGGTGCCTCAGCCAGCGTGCTCGGTGCGCAGCGCCTCGACGTACTGGCGCCCGTTGTAGGCACCGCACGACGGGCACGCGGTGTGCTGCAGCTTGTCGGCCTTGCACTGGGGGCACGTCGAAAGGTTGGCAGCGGTCGTCTTCCACTGCGAGCGACGTGCACGCGTGTTGCTGCGCGACATCTTGCGCTTCGGAACAGCCACGGCTAACTCTCTTTCTCGTCGGTCAAACTCTTCAGGGCGGCCCACCTCGGGTCCAGCACCTCATGCGCGTGATCCGGGTCGTCCGCGAGCCGCGCACCGCACTGGTCGCACAGCCCCGGGCAGTCCGGGTCACACAGCGGTGTGAACGGGAGGCTCGTCACCACCGCGTCTCGCACCACCTCTTCGAGCTCGAGGTTCTCACCGTCGAACTCGAACACGTCCTCCGAGCCCTCCTCGTCGCCTGCGGTACGCGAGTCGGGGTACTCGAACAGTCCTTGGACCGGGGCGGCGATCTCTCGCCGCACCTCGTCCAGGCACCGTCCGCACTCCCCGATCGCCGTCCCGTGGACGGTTCCGGAGACCCAGATGCCCTCCTGCACGGATTCGAGGCTCAGGTCGAGCCGCACCTCCGCGCCTTCGGGCACTGCGATCAGATCGGTGCCGAGGACCGCGGGGGCCGGGAAGGCCTCGGAGACAAGCCTCTGCGCACCCGGGCGCCGCACGATGTCTCGAACTGAGAAGGTGTACGGCGAGGGAGCAGGGCGTGAAGTGTGAGCCACACGCGCCTCCTGGTCGTTCCGGTCCGCGGGGACCTCGGCCCGCACCTGTCGGCAGGGCCAGCCCACAACTGTACGCGATGCGGGCGGATTCGGCCAACTCATCGAGCCGGCCGAGGCTCCATCCTCGCACGCGCGTGAGGACGGGCGGCGCCTTGTCCCACCATCACGGGCCGCCTCCGGGGAAGTGAGCGACGGTTTCAGGCAGTCTCGGACTCCTGCGGGGAGCTGATTGACGGCGCCGTCGGTGAGCTCCCCGTGGGAGTCGAGAACTGCTCAGAACCGTCGCTGAGCTCCCCGAAGGAACAGCGGCCAGCGTCCGTCCAGGGCGCGGCCTTTCTCAGCTCGCGCGCTCGGCCGCCAGCGCCGCCGCCACCGCGTCGACCACGCCGTCCGGCACGTAGCGGCCGATCGAGCCGCCGTGGCGCGCCACGTCCCTCACGAGCGACGAGGCGACGTGGCTGAGCGCGTTGTCCCCCGTGATGAAGACCGTCTCGATGCCGGTGAGCGAGCGGTTCATGAGCGCCATCGGGCGCTCGTAGTCGTAGTCGGCGCCGCCGCGCAGGCCCTTGACGATCACTCCCGCGCCGATGCCCTTGCAGAAGTCGACGAGCAGGCCCTCGACGGGCACCACCTCGACGCCGTCCAGCGGCTCGGTGGCCCGGCGGGCGAGCGCGACGCGCGTGTCGAGGTCGAGCAGCGGCGTCTTGGTCGAGTTGTGGGCGACCGCGATCACGACCTTGGAGAACATCGACCGCGCCCTCGTCGCGATGTCGACATGCCCCCACGTCATCGGGTCGAACGTGCCAGGGAAGACTGCCGTTGTCATGCCTCGACGCTACCGCCGTCGGCATCGGCGTCCAACTCCGGCGCCGCGTGCGTCGCGTAGTGGATCGCGGTCTCGCCGTAGGCCTTCGACGCGACCGGCGCGAGCGAGGCCGGCCACGGCGCGGCGCCGGCGCGCGACGCCCACTCGAGCACGACGACGCCGCCCGGCGCGAGGCGCTCCCCCACCGACTCGAGCACCGCCGCGAGCTCGCCGGGAACGATGTCGTAGGGCGGGTCGAGCAGGATGACGTCCCAGGGCTCGGCGTCGTGCGACAGGAAC
This sequence comes from Demequina maris, assembly GCF_000971155.1. GTDB lineage: Bacteria > Actinomycetota > Actinomycetes > Actinomycetales > Demequinaceae > Demequina > Demequina maris. The sequence goes on from NZ_BBLX01000013.1 coordinate 48,158, forward strand.
GGGCGCACGCGCTCCTTGACCACGCGCGCGTCCGCCCCGGCGGAGAGGTCGCGGGCGTTCGAGCGCAGCACACCGACGGCGCGCGCGTCCGCCTCGACCAGGGTCGCGTGAGCCGCGCCGCGGCTGAGGGCCTCGAAGCCGAGCGCGCCCGAGCCCGCGAACAGGTCGAGCACGCGCGCGCCGCGCAGGTGGTCGCCGTGGTCGAGGCGGCTGAACACGGCCTCGCGCACGCGGTCGGTCGTGGGACGGGTGCCGCGGGGCGGCACCGCGAGGCGACGACCGCCCCAGCGGCCCGCGATGATCCTGGTCACGCCCCCAGCCTAGGGGTCACGCCTCGATGCGGCGGAGGACCTCCAGGCAGGCGCGGGCGTTGTGGTAAGGGCACTTCCAGGGCCCCATCTTGAGGTCCCCGGTGCCGCCCGACAGGGGCCGGTTGTCGGGCCCGAGCCGCGCGAACCACTCGCCGTGCTCGTGGTCCTTCACGTGGGTCTCGATGAAGTCCCAGGTGCGGATCACGGCGTGACGGTCCTCGGCGCGGCCGCCGAGCTGGAAGGCGTTGAGCCAGCCCACGACGCCCTCGGCCTGCGGCCACCAGTGGCGGTCGCGGTCGGTGGGGCCGTCCGGGGTGCCGGCGTAGAGCACGGCGCCGTCGGCGTCGACGCCGCGGGCGCGCACCGCCTCGGCGAGGCCGAGCGACGCCTCGCGGGTGCGCCACTCGAGGTCGGCGTCGGCGAGGCCGTGCCGCGCGAGCGTCTCCCACGCGTCCCACAGGAGCCACGAGGTCTCGATGTCGTGGCCGTAGGACACGCCGTCGGAGCGGGGGTCCCAGGACTCGTCGAAGTACAGCTTGCAGTGCGCGAAGGGCGCGTCCGCGACGATGCAGTCGAGGGTGGTGCGCAGCAGCGTCTCCAGCGACTCGCGGACGGCGAGGTCGGCGGATGCGCGCAACAGCTCGGTGAGCGCCTCGAGCACGTGGAGGTTGGTGTTCATCGACTTCGGCACGTCGGGGTCGAGCTCCGACAGCGCGAGCCGGGTCGTGGGCGACCAGTCGCGGGCGAGCGCCTCGACGTAGCCGCCGAACTCGAGGTCCCGGGCCGAGGCGTCGAGCGCGCCGGCCAGCCACAGCGCCCTCTCGAGCGCGGCGTCGTCGTCCGCCACCCGCGCCCAGCGGGCGAGTCCGTAGACGGCGAAGGCCTGGGCGTAGACCTGCTTGCGGTCGTCGAGCACCGAGCCGTCGGGCCCGAGCGACCAGAACACGCCGCCGTGCTGCGGGTCCCACATCGGCCCGACGAGCACGTCGAGCGCGCGGCGCGCGGTCGCGAGGTGACGCTCGCGCTGGGCGGGCAGGGCCTCGGCCGCGGCCGAGAAGGTCCACAGGATGCGGGCGGCGAGCACCGCGTGGCGCGGCAGGTCGTCGAGGTAGTCGAGATCGTCGCTGACGCCTCCACGCAGGGTCCCGTCGTCCGCGAAGGCGTGCGCCTCCCAGAAGGGCAGGATCCCGCGGGACAGCTCGCGCTCGGCGAGGTCGCGGAGGACCGACAGCTGACGATCGGCGCTGATGGCTTCCGTCATACGCAGAACTGTAAACGCTCTCATACGGGACCTCGGCACACGGTGCCACGGCCTCGACAGGGGCGCCGCGACCCGCCGGGCGCCCGATCACGCCCGTGCCAGGACCGACGCCTCAGGCCTCGTCGAACCGCTCGAAGGGCGCGAGCACCTCGAGCAGCAGGGCGCGCGCGGCTACGCGGATCCCGGGCGCCTCGGACTCGCGCGGCCCCGCGATGTCGAGGCTCGGCGGCGTGCCGGGCACGCCCGCGAGAAGCTCGGCGAGCGTGTCGCGCGCGGCCTTCGCCCCCTCGAGCGGCCGGCGCGGATCGATCGGCACGATCGCGGTCGGGCGATCGAGCCGCTCGGCGGCGCGCAGCGTGATGCCCGTCCCGGGCGACGTCGACCCCTCGGTCAGCACGACGAGCACGGCGCCCGCCTCGCGCACGTTGAGCGACGTGCGCTCCGCCGGGTCGGCCGACAGCGTCTCGCGCAGCAGCGGATAGGTCCCGCGCACGCCGGGGGCGGTCGGCATGTCCTCGGCCCAGCCGCCGGCCGGGCACCAGCCGCCGTACTCGAGGCCCAGCTCGACCGCGACCTCGAGGGCCGCGCGGTCCACGCCGCTCTGGCCGCCGGACACGATCCGGAGGCCGCGCGAGGCGTCGAGGCGACGCGTCACGATCGCGATAGGAAGTCCTCGCGCTCTTCGTCCAGCATGTCCGCGATCGTATCCGCGAGGGCGGGGTGCGCGCCGAGCGAGGGGTCGTCCGCGACCAGCGCCGCCGCCTCGGCCCGCGCCTCCTCGATCAGCCCGGCGTCCCGCACCACCCGCAGCAGCCGCAGCGAGTTGCGCCCGCCGGACTGCGCGGCGCCCAGCACGTCGCCCTCGCGCCGCAGCTCGAGGTCCTTCTCGGCGAGCTCGAAGCCGTCCGCCGTGGCCGCGAGCGCGGCGAGCCGCTCGTGCGCGACGGTCCCGTCCTCGGCGTGCGACACGAGCAGGCAGACGCTCGCGCGGTCGCCGCGCCCCACGCGGCCGCGCAGCTGGTGGAGCTGCGAGATGCCGAAGTGCTGCGCGTCGAGGATCACCATCGCGGTCGCCTCGGGCACGTCGACGCCGACCTCGATGACGGTGGTCGCGACCAGGACGGGGACCTCTCCCGAGGCGAAGCGGCTCATGGCCGCGTCCTTCTCGTCCGGCGCGAGACGCCCGTGCATCACGCCGACACCGACGCCCGCGAGCGCGGGGACGGCCCGCAGCTGCTCGGCCACCTCGAGCACCGCCGCGAGCGGCGGCCGGGACGATGCGCCGCCCTCGTCCGCCGCATCGTCCCCCTCGAGCGCGTCGAGCGGGACCTCCTCGGCCTCCTCCTCGGTGTCGCCGTCGATGCGCGGGCACACGACGTACGCACGGCCGCCGCGGTCGACCTCCTCGCGCACGCGGGCCCAGATGCGCTCGACCCACGCGGCGTTGCCGGCGGGGACCAGGTGCGTCGCGGTCTCCTGGCGTCCTGCGGGCCGGTCGCTGAGTACCGATGTCTCGAGGTCGCCGAAGACCGTCATCGCCACGGTGCGGGGGATGGGCGTCGCGGTCATCACGAGCGTGTGGGGCACGCGCGAGCCGCGGGCCCGCAGGGCGTCGCGCTGCTCGACGCCGAAGCGGTGCTGCTCGTCCACGACGACGAGGCCCAGGTCCGCGAACTGGACGGTGTCGCCGAGCAGCGCGTGCGTGCCGACGACGATGCCCGCGGCGCCCGAGGCGGCCTCGGCGAGCGCGGCGCGCCGCTCGCGGGAGCCCTGCGAGCCGGTGAGGAGCGTGACGCGCGTCGCCTGATCCGCGGCGGTGAGCATCCCGCCGTCGGCGAGCGGGCCGAGGAGCGCGCGCAGCGACCGCGCGTGCTGCGCCGCGAGCACCTCGGTGGGCGCGAGGAGTGCCGCCTGTCCCCCGGCGTCGACCACCTGGAGCATCGCCCGTAGCGCGACGACGGTCTTGCCGGCGCCCACGTCGCCCTGCAGCAGCCGCAGCATCGGGGTGTCGCGCGCGAGGTCGGCCGCGACCGTCTCCCCCACCGACCGCTGGCCCGCGGTGAGCTCGTACGGCAGCCGGGCGTCGAGCGCCTCGACCAGCCCTCCCGTCCGGGCGGGCCGCGGGGTGGCGGCGAGAGCATCGTGGTCCGCGCGGCGGCGTGCGAGCGCGGTCTGCAGGACCAGCGCCTCCTCGAAGCGCAGGCGCGCGCGGCCGCGGCGGTGGTCCGCGTCGGCGTCGGGCACGTGCACGAGCCGCAGCGCCTCGAGCAGCGTCGGCAGGCCGCGCCTTTCGCGGATCTCCACGGGGATCGGGTCCGGCACGTCCGCCTCGGTGAGCGGATCCAGCACGGCGCGGACCGCGCGACCGATGCGCCACGTGGGGACCGATGCGGCGGCCGGGTAGATCGGGATCGGGCGCGAGGCCTCGGCGAGCGCCTCGTCCTCGTCGGCAGCGTCGACGCCGACGATCAGGTAGTCGGGATGCGTGAGCTGACGGCGCCCGCGGTAGTCCCCCACGGTGCCGGTGAAGAGGCCGCGGCGTCCGGGCCGCAGCTTGTCCTCGTGCATGCGCAGCACGCCGGCGCGCTTGGCGAAGAAGGTGAGCTGGAGGCTGTCGCGGCCGTCCGTGACGACCGCCTCGAGCATCGCGCCGCCGCGCGAGCGCATCTGGCGGACGGTGGCGGTGCGCACCTCCGCCATCACCGTGACGTGCTCCCCCACGCGCAGCTCCGCGAGCGGAGTGAACTCGCCCGGCGCACCGTAGCGCCGCGGGTAGTGACGCAGCAGGTCGCCGACCGTCTCGAGCCCGAGCTTGCCGAGCGAGCCCGCCGTGCGGGCGCCGAGCACCTTCGTCAGCGGCTCCTCGAGGCGGCCGGTCATGCGGGCGAGGACTCCACGCCGATGAGGATGGGCGGCCACTCCTGACCCCCGGGGTAGACGGCGACGTCGGCGCCGGGCGAGCGCGCCTCGATCGACGCGCGGGCCTCGTCGCCGACGGAGTCGTCGATGCCGCGCGCGAGCACCAGCGTCACGACCTCGGTGCCCGCGCCGACGAGGTCGTCGAGGTCCTCGTCCAGCGCGTCGCCGGTGCTCTGGCCCACCGCGGTCGCCGCGACCGCGTCGCGCATGAGCGCCGCGACGTCCTCGCCCGGGGTGGCGAGCGCGGAGGCCGCGACGGCGGCGATGACGTGGGCCTCGTGCGATGCCTCGATGACGATGAGCCGCGGCTTGCCGCGCTTGTCCGCGAGCGCGCGGGCGGCGGCGAGCAGCGACGGGTTGCCCGCGACCGCGATCGCCTCGGCACCGGAGGCGTCGCGCACCGCGCGGTTGAGGTCGCGCTTACGCAGCGAGGAGGGCTCCGGGACCACCAGCACCACGGCGCCGGCGTCCGCGAGGGGCTCGGCGAGGCCCGGGCAGGTGGTCAGCGCGACCACGCCGGTGGCGGCGCGGTCGTGCACCATGCTCAGCGTGATCGAGCGCACCACGATCTGGTGGGCGTCGAGCTCCTCGGCGATGGTGACCGCGAGGGCGGGGTGGTCGGTGTGGACGTGGGCGTGCATGAGCCCGTGCGCGCTGGTGACGGTGACGGAGTCGCCGATCGCGCCGAGCCGCTCGACCACGCCCGCGCGCTCCTCCTCCTCGCGCTCGGCGACGAACATCACCTCGTACGCGCCGCCGTCCTCGTCGCCGTGGCCGGCATGCCCCGGCTGCACCACGTGGTGGTGGCGCCCGGGCAGCTCCCACGCGACGGCGGGATGGTCCGCGAGCGCGTCCTTGCCGGCGATGGTCTCGGCCAGCATCTCGAGCTGCAGCACGAGCGCGGCGGCGCCGGCGTCGACCACGCCGGCCGCGCGGGCGCTCGGCAGCTGCTCGGTGGTGCGCGCGAGCCCCTGGCGGGCGCCGTCGACGGCCGCGACGATCACCGCCTCGCGGGTGCCGCCGTCGTTCGCGACCGTGTTGGCGGACCGCGCCGCGGTGCGCGCGACGGTGAGGATGGTGCCCTCGACCGGCGCGCCGACCGCCGCGTAGGCGGCCTCGGCGGCGCGGCCCAGCGCGAGCGACAGCCCGCGGGCGTCGACGCTCTCGAGCCCGCCCTTGGCGTCGACGACCCGCAGCAGCGCGCTGAGGTACTGGCTGACGATCACGCCGGAGTTGCCGCGCGCCCCCATGAGGGCGCCGCGGGCGAACGCCGCGGCGACGTCGCGATGCGAGGCGTCGGCGGGCAGGCGCGCGATCGCGCGGTTGCCCTCCTGCAGCGTGAGGAAGACGTTGGTGCCCGTGTCGGAGTCCGCGACCGGGAACACGTTGATGGCGTCGAGGTGGCCGCGCGAGCGGTGCACGGCGTCGAGCCCGGACCCGAGCCAGCGGCGCAGCGCATGCGCTTCGCTCACGGGTCACCTCCGGCCTCGGAGCGGCACGGGGCGGCCGCTCGCGTACTATCGTGTCACGGCCCGCCGACAGCGCGGGCACCCCGCCCAGCGGTGTCCGGCTGCCCGTCGGTTTGCCGCATCCGCGGTTTCTCGGTTACCCTAGTGCGGTTGCCCGAGCACCCGGGCCCTCATACTTTGCGGATCGATGACGTCGGTCCGCGCCAGAAACTAGGAGAACTATCGTGGCTGCCACCTGCGACGTCTGCGCCAAGGGACCGTCCTTCGGTCACAACATCTCGCACTCGCACCGCCGCACGAAGCGCCGCTGGAACCCGAACATCCAGCGCGTCCGTGCCGTGGTCGCGGGCACCCCGAAGCGCCTCAACGTGTGCACCTCGTGCCTCAAGGCCGGCAAGGTCCAGCGCGCCATCTGATGGATGCGCGCTCACGCGCGCATCGGCGCGGCTGACAGCCGACCCACCCAGAGACGGACGTCCTCCCTCGGAGGGCGTCCGTTTTCGCATGCCCGGACGATGCGCCGGGCCCCCTCAGCCGCCGAAGTGGTCCCAGCCGAGCAGGTCCGGCACCTCGCCGTCGACCCGCACGCCGGAGAACGCGTCCGTCGTCTCCCCGATGATCGTCCAGCCCGCCGGCACCGCGCCCTCGCGCGGGAACACCGCGAGCATGTGGTGGTCCTCCCCGCCGGTGAGCGCCCAGGGCCGCGGGTCGATCTGCAGCTCGATCGCCGCGAAGCGCGCGCCCTCGTGCACCGGCACGTCCTCGGCACGGATGTCGATGCCGACCTCCGAGCGGCGCGCGATGCGTCCCGCGTCGCGCAGCAGCCCGTCGGAGATGTCCATGAGCGCCGTCGCGCCGTGCAGCGCCGCCTCGAGGCCCGCGCCGATGCGCGGACGCGGGCGCAGGAACAGCCCGATCGTCTCGTCGTCGATCCGGCGCCCCTCCGTGAGCTGCACGTAGCCCGCGGCGGCCGCCCCGAGCGGCGCGGACACGGCCACGACCTGGCCGGGCAGCGCATCGTCCCGCGTCACGGGCTCGGTGCCGTGGGTCTCCCCCAGGACGGTCACGCACACCGACACCTCGCGCGCGCCGGAGAGGTCGCCGCCGATCACGCCGACGCCGTGCGGCTCGCACGCCTCGCGCAGCCCGTCGGCGAAGCGCAGCACCCAGTCGGCGTCGAGCGACGGGGGCGCGGCGAGCGTGACCTGCAGGGCGGTGGGGACGGCGCCCATCGCGTCGATGTCGGCCAGGTTCTGCATGGCCGCGCGCCAGCCCACGTCCTCGGGGCTGGACCAGTCCATGCGGAAGTGGCGGTCCTCCATGAGGATGTCCGAGGACACCACGAGGTCGCCGTCGACCGCGAGCACCGCCGCGTCGTCGCCGGGGCCCAGGATCTCGGAGTCGGTCACGGGAAGCCGCGGGGCGAAGGCCGCGATGAGCGCGTCCTCCCCCATCTCGCCGATCGTCGTCATGGCGTCAAGCGTAGGGCGGGACGATGCGGGACCGGGCCACGCGCCCGGGTCGCGGTCGCGCGCAGGTTGCGCGAGCATCGTGCCATGGAGATGCCACGGCCCACGGACGCCCACCGGGACGCGTTCCGCGCGCTCGTGCCCGACGCGCCCGGCGTCGAGGTGCGCCCGATGTTCGGCCAGCTGGCCGCCTTCGTGCACGGGAACATGTTCATGGCGCTGTACGGAGGCCAGGCGACGTTCAAGCTCGCCGCGGCGGACCTCGAGGCGGCCCGCGCCCGGGAGGACGCGGAGCCCTTCGCTCCGGGCGGGCGGACGATGCGCGAGTACGTCGCGCTGCCGCTCGGCGCCCCCGGCCTCGACGACCTGGTCGAGCAGGCTCTCGCCTACGTGTCGACCCTGCCGCCGAAGCCGGGGCGCTGAGGGCGCCCGCTCAGGCCACCTGCACCACGAGCTTGCCGGCGACGTGCTGCGCCTCGAGGCGGGCGAGCGCCTCGGCGGTGCGCTCGAGCGGGTAGGTGCGCTCGATGACGGGGCGGACCCTGCCCTCCTCGATCATGTCGGCCATGCGCGTGAGGTTCTCGTGCGACGGCTCGGTGCCCACCACCACGACGCGCCGGCGGGCGATCGGGCTGATCGCCTTCGACGAGAAGATCGCCCACGCGGGTCCGAGCAGCGGGCCGCCGCCCAGGCCGCCGGCGGCGAGGTACACGCCGTCCGGCGCGATGATCCGCTTGAGCCGGGTGAGGCGCGTCGTGCCCACGGTGTCGTAGACGACGTCGAAGGTCTCGCCGCAGTCGAGCACGTCCTCCCGCGTGTAGTCGATGACCCGGTCCGCGCCGAGCTCCTCGACCATCGCGGCGTTCGGGCCCGAGCACACGGCGACCACGCGGCTCGCCCCGAGCACCTTGGCGACCTGGACCGCCATGTGGCCCACGCCGCCCGAGGCGCCGATCACGAGCACGCGCTTCCCCGCACAGCCGCCGCCGTCCTCGAAGCCGCCGAGCGCGGTGATCCCGCCGATCGGCACCGCCGCCGCCTCCTCGTCGGTCGCGGTGAGCGGCGTGTGGGCGATCTTCCCCGCGTCGGCGATCACGTAGTCCGCGACCGCGCCGTAGCCGACGAAGCCGAAGACCCGGTCGTCCACCTGGAAGCCGTGGACGCCCTCGCCCACGGCGTCGACGGTGCCCGCCACGTCGGCGCCCACCACCCGCTCGCCGGGCGAGAACAGCCCGCTGGAGAAGCGGGCGAGCCACGGGTCGCCGCGGTAGAGGTGCCAGTCCCACGGGTTGAGGCCGGCGGCCGTCACGCGGATGCGCACCTGGCCCTCGCCTGGCTCGGGGGTCGGGATCTCGCGCAGCTCGTGCGTCTCGGGTCCCGCGTACCTGTCGTAGGTCACGGCCTTCATGGCGCGACCACCACCTTTCCTGAGGCATGGCGGGACAGCACCCGCGCCATGGCGTCCGCCGCCGCGTCGAGCGGCTGGACGGAGTCGAGATGAGGACGGAGCGTGCCCGCGACGAGCATGGTCGCGAGGTGCTCCAGGTCGGCCCTGTTGGCCGTCGAGTAGTAGGTGACCACCCGGTGGCGGGTCACGAGGTCGAGCCACCTGGCTCGCAGGACGCGGCGCAACGGTCCCCCGTCGGGTCCGGGCTCGCCCGAGTTGGGCAGCAGCACGCCGCCCTCCCGCACCAGCCCCAGAAGGTCGCGCAGGGCGTGGTTGCCGACGTTGTCGAACACCACGTCGAAGCGCTCGTCCAGCTCGAGGATCGAGCCGCGCGTGTAGTCCACGACCCGGGCCGCGCCGAGGTCGCGCACCCAGCCCACGTTGCGCGTGGAGCACACGGCCGTGACGGTCGCGCCCTGAGCGGCGGCGAGCTGGACCGCCATGTGGCCGATGCCTCCGGAGGCCCCGTTCACCAGGAGCGTCTGCCCGGCCGCGAGACGAGCCTTGCGCAGCCCGTGCAACGCCGCGAGCCCGGTCATGACCGCGGCCGCACCGGCCTCGGCGTGCACCTCGGCCGGCAGCGGTGCGAGGCCCGCGGCGGGTGAGACCGCGAGCTCCGCGAGCGAGCCGCGCGACTCCCCGAACACCCGGTCGCCGGGCCGGAGATCGGCGACCCGCTCCCCGACCGCGACCACCGTGCCGGCGAGGTCGTTGCCGCGGATGGGGCGGCGCGGGCGGCGCAGCCCCGAGGACAGCCGGAGGACGCGCGGGGTCCCCTGCATGAGGAAGGCGTCGGCCGGGTTGAGGGCCGCGGCCTCGACGCGGACCAGGGCGTCCTCGGCACCGGGGCGCGGGACCGGGACGTCGGCGAGCGCGAGCTGCTCGACGCCGCCGTAGGCGTGCTGGACCACCGCGCGCATCGTGGCCGGGAGCGCGGCGGTCATGGTCGCGCCGCCCGGTCGGGCGCCGTCCGCGGCGCGCGCGTGCGAGGGTCGGTGGTGCGGGTGAGGGACATCGTGACTCCCCAGGTGTGAGAGCGCTCTCTCCGGCATCCGCGAGCCGATGTGCGAGGCTCGCGGGAAGGGTCCTCCAGGGACGGGGGCTACGCCGCCTCGTCGGGATACCGGAAGACCGCGTCGAGCGGGACCTCGAGGGCCCGCGCGATCTGGAAGGCCATCTCGAGCGACGGCGAGTAGCGCCCCTGCTCGATGGCGATGACCGTCTGGCGGGTGACGCCGATGCGCTCCGCCAGCTCGGCCTGGGTCATCTCCCCGTGCGCGAACCGCAGCGCGCGGATCGCGTTGGTGACCTTGGTGGAACGGCCCATCACAGGCCCTTCCGGTAAGCGTAGGCACGACTGCCCGCCGCGATCAGGCCCGCGATCAGGCCGGCGAGGAACAGCGTGTTCGCCGCCCAGAAGCGGTCGACGTCGAGCATCAGCAGGACGGTCGCGACGAGGCCGCCGAACGACGACATCCCGTAGGCCCGGGCGTTGCCGAGGCGCTCGATCTGCTTGTCGCGCTCGTCCCCGTCCTCGAACTCCGCCTTCTCCCCCGCGACCTCCGCCTGGATCGCGGTCGCGATCGCGGAGGCGATGGTGCCGAGGATGATGAACACGATCAGCGAGCCCCACGCCCAGAGCATGGGCGTGACCCACGAGATCTCCGCGACGGAGCGGTCCGCGGCCTGCGTGAGGATGACCGTGAAGTAGACGATCCCCACGAGCGGGAACACGACGAGCGTGGCCCACACGGTGCGTTCGGTCATGGTCATGGCATCCCCCGATGTCAAAGGTTCTTGACATCTCGAAGGTAAGCCGCGCTTGACATGATGTCAAGAGTGTTTGACATTGCGGGCAGCCCTACTTCTGGTGCCCCCAGGCCTGGGGGCGCCGCGCGGGCTCAGGCGTGGGCGCCCTCGAGCCACGCGCCGCGGCGGGTGAGGCGCACGTACGCGAGGCCGAGGAAGACGCCGCGGGCGACGTTGAACAGGAGGAACGCCCGCCAGAGATCGTGGTTGGGGGCGTCGCCGATCCACTCCAGCCCGATCAGCAACGCGGGCACGAACACCAGCAGCGCCGACTCCGCCATCGTAACCGCCATCGCGCGCGTCCGCCCCGAGCCGAGGAACACGCCGTCGAAGAGGTACGCGAGCGACGAGGCAAGCGGCAGCCAGACGACCCACCCGATGTACTCGTCCGCGGCCTCGGTGACCTCCGGCAGCGAGGTGAGCACGGCGATGAACGGCCCCGACGCGACGAGGTACAGCAGGCTGAAGACCGCGCCGATCGCGACGGCGGGCAGCGCCGATGCCGCGACGGCACGGTGGAAGGCGGGCACGTCGCGACGGCCGATCTCGCGCGAGACCATCGCCTCGGCGGCGTGCGCGTAGCCGTCCTGCCCGTAGCTCGCGAGCAGCATCAGCTGCATGAGGATCGCGTTCGCGGCGAGGATCTCTGGACCGAGGCGCGCGCCGTACGCGGTGACGAACGTGAGCACCGCGTACAGGATCGCGGTGCGCACGAAGAGGTCCGTGTTCATCGCGGCGAGGCGCCGCCACCCGGAGCGCAGCCCGCGCCCCCGCCAGCGCCGCACCGCGGCACGGACCGGGGACGATGCGGCGCGCCACCACAGCGCGAGGGCGAGCGCGAGCCCGAGCCACTCGGCGATCGCGGTCGCCGACGCGGCACCCGCCGCGCCCCAGCCGAGCCCACCCACGAAGGCCACGTCGAGCCCGAGGTTGACGACGTTGACGGTGGCCACGATCGCCAGGGGCCGGCGCGTGTCCCCCGCACCGACGAACCATCCCGACACGACCATCGTGAGCAACGCCGCCGGCACCGACGCCATGCGGATCCACGCGTACTGGATCGCGAGCTCGCGCACCTCGCCCGCCGGCGCGAGGATCGACATGATCGCGGGGATCGCGACCCACTGCAGGATCAGCGCGCCCCCGCCGATCGCGACGGCGAGCATCGCCGCGCGCTGCGCGTGGGAGACCGCCGCATCGTCCCTGCCCGCGCCGAGCGCCCGACCCACGAGCGACGTGGTCCCGGTCCGCAGGAAGCCCGTCAGCCACATGATCGCGCTGAGCACCGTGGCGCCGAGCGCGACGGCGCCGATGTTGGTCGCGTCGGAGTAGTGGCCGAGCATCGCGGTGTCGACCAGGCCCACCAGCGGGACGGTGACGTTGCCCACGATCGCGGGCCAGGCCAGGGAGAACGCGCGCCGATGCGGGAGCTGGGCGAGCGCGGTCACCGGGCAACGCTACACCGCGCCGCGGACGGCGCCGCCGGGTCGCCTCGAGCGCCTCGAGCCGTCCGGGAGCCCCTCCCCGCCGCCGTAGGCTTGGCGCATGCCCCGCCCGCTCCCGCTGCTCGCGCTCGCCCTGCTCGCGGCGCCGCTGGCGGGCTGCGCGAGCCAGTACCCCGTCGACGCGGCGCCGTACGCGGCCGACCCGGACTGCGCGCGCGTGATGCTCGCGGTGCCGGACGTGCTGGGCGGGCTCGACTACCGCGAGACCACGTCGCAGGCGACGGCCGCGTGGGGCGACGAGTACCCGTTCGTGATGCGCTGCGGCGTCGAGCCGCCGGGCCCCACCACGGACGAGTGCCTGGCGATCGAGTCCGGCGGCACCACCGTCGACTGGCTCATCCTCGACGAGGACGACGCGTGGCGGACGGTGTCGTTCGGCCGCTCCCCCGCCGTCGAGCTGATCGTGCCGAAGGTGCGCGCGCAGGACGCGGTGGGCGACATCCTCGCGGAGGTGTCGCGCGCGGTCGCGAAGGCGCCGTCCAACGGCCTCGAGTGCCGCTGACGCCTCGCCGCCGTCCGCCGCCGCGCACTGAGCACCTACACGCCGCCGGCCGCCGCGCACCGAGCACCTACACGCGTGACGGATGGGGATGCCGAGGCCCCTGGGACACGGTTCAGAGGCGCGCGGGCCAGCGCGTAGGTGCGGACTGCACGCCCCGATGCGCCGTGTAGGTGCTGGCTGCCCGGGTCAGGCCGTCAGCGCAGGCCCACCGGACGCTCGAGCGCGACCGTGAGCAGCGTCTCGACCAGCTCGCCGTACGAGATCCCGGCGGCCGCGGCCATGCGCGGGTACATCGAGGTGGGCGTGAAGCCCGGCATCGTGTTGATCTCGTTGACCACCACGTCGCCGGAGTCCGTGACGAACACGTCGACCCGCGCGAGCGACTCGGCGCCCACCGCGAGGAACGCGCGCTTGGCGTAGTCCGCGACGGTCGCGGCTACGGCACCCTCGAGCGAGGTGGGGCACAGCAGGGTCACCGACGCCTCGTCGAGGTACTTGGCGTCGAAGTCGTAGAAGTCGTGGTCGCCGCCCGTGATGATCTCGCCGGCGGGCGACGTCAGCAGCCCGCCCGCGGTGGCGAGCACCGCGGTCTCGATCTCGCGGCCGACGACGGCGGCCTCGATCAACACCTTCGGGTCATGCTTCTGCGCGTCGGCGACGGCCGCGTCCAGCGCGGCCCAGTCGCTCACCTTCGAGATGCCCATGGACGAGCCCGCGCGCGCGGGCTTGACGAAGACGGGCAGGCCCAGCGCCTCGACCTCGAGCCGCTGCTCCTCGAGCCCACGGTGCGCGGTGATGGTGACGTCGCGCGCGACCGGCAGGCCGGCGTTGCGGAACGCGGTCTTCATGAACTGCTTGTCCATGCCCGCGGCGGACGCGAGCACGCCCGACCCGACGTAGCGCACGTCGACCAGCTCGAGCGCGCCCTGGATCGTGCCGTCCTCGCCGAACGGGCCGTGGAGCAGGGGGAACACCACGTCGATCTCGCCGAGCTCGCGCAGCCCGTCGGGCCCCGCGACGCGCCACGCGCGCGAGCCGGCCTCGAACGGCGGCAGCACGACCTCGTCGGAGGCCGGCACCGTCGGCATCTCGCCGTCGACGATCGCCCAGTCCGCGGGCTCCGACGACGCGAGCGTCCAGCGGCCCTCCCGGGTGATGCCGATCGCGACGACGTCCCAGCGCTCCCGGTCGATCGCGCCGAGCACGCCGCCCGCGGTCACGCACGAGACGCCATGCTCGGTGGAACGGCCGCCGAACACGACGGCGACGGTGGGTCTGCCCATCAATCGACCTCCGACTTGCGCGGGCGGGACAGCAGCGCGCCGATGACGGACTCGACCGGGGCCTCGCCCGCGAGCATCGTCACGACGCCGTCGCAGATGGGCACGTCGACGCCCGCGCCGCGCGCGAGCTCCTGCACCGCGGTCGCGGTCTTGACACCCTCGGCGGTGCCGCGCGTCAGCGCGATCGCCTCGTCGAGCGACCGGCCCTGGCCGAGGTGCGAGCCCAGCGTGTGGTTGCGCGACAACGGCGACGCGCACGTCGCGATGAGGTCGCCCATGCCGGCGAGCCCGGAGAACGTCTCGGGCCGCGACCCGAGCGCGAGGCCCAGGCGCGTGATCTCCGCGAGGCCGCGCGTGATGACGGTCGCGGTGGTGTTGTTGCCGAAGCCGAGCCCGTCCGTGATGCCCACGCCCACCGCGACGACGTTCTTGTACGCGCCGCACAGCTCGACGCCCACGAGGTCGTCGTTCGTGTAGGGCCGGAAGTAGGACGATGCGGTCGCGGCGGCGACCAGCTCGGCCGCCTCATCGTCGGTGGAGGCGACGACGGTCGCGGTCGGCTGCCGCTGCGCGATCTCCTTGGCGAGGTTCGGGCCGGACACCGCGGCGACGCGCTCGGCGGGCAGGTCCCAGACCTCCGCGAGCACCTCCGACATGCGGGCGTGCGTGCCCAGCTCGATGCCCTTCATGAGCGACACCGCGACGGCGCCGGAGGGCACGAGGCCCGCGAACGGCGCGATGATCTCCCGCGCACGCTGCGCCGGGACGGCCACGGCGACGACGTCGGCGCCCGCGAGCGCCTCCTCGATGTCGGTGGTCGCACGGATGCCGGCGGGCAGCTCGACGCCCGGGATCGCCCCGTCGTGGCGGCGGTCCTCGCGGATCGACCGGATCACCGCATCGTCCCTGCCCCAGAGGGTGACGTCCGTGCCCGCGTCCGCCATGACGGCGGCGTAGGTGGTGCCCCACGCCCCCGCGCCGAGGACCGCGGCTCGCGTCATCGGACGGGCCTCCCGCCGTCGCCCTGCTTGCGCACGTCGTACGGCTTCTCGGGCGGCGTCTCCCCACGGATGTCGGCGACCATGGTCGTCAGCGTAGCCATGATGCGGTCCGTGGCGGCGCGCAGGGTGGCGGTGTCGAGGTCGCCGCCGCGAAGGTCGTCCAGGTCGATCGCCGGTCCGGCGACCACGGTGATCGTCTTGCGCGGGATCGGGTGGACCATCTTGCCGTAGCGCGGCAGGAGACGATGCGCGCCCCACTGGGCCACGGGGATCACGGGCACGCCGGTGGACAGGGCCATGCGGGCCACGCCCGTGCGGCCGACCATGGGCCACAGGTCGGGGTCACGCGTCAGGGTGCCCTCGGGGAACATCGCGATCATGTCGCCGCGCTCGAGCACGTCGACGGCCGCGTCGACGGCCTCGGCCGCGCGGGACGTGCCGCGGTGGACCGGGATCTGGTCGAAGCCGCGCAGCAGCCAGCCGATGAAGGGCGCCCGGAACAGGCTCTCCTTCGCGAGGATGCGAGGCGGGTGGCCGTTGTTGTACAGGAAGTGCGCGAGCGTGATCGGGTCCGCGTACGACACATGGTTGGACACCGCGATGAAGCCCTGGTCGGCCGGCAGGTGCTCGGCGCCGTGCCAGTCCTTCTTGGTGACGGACGTCATGAGCGCCTGCAGCGGACGCGCGGCGTTGCGGTAGAAGCGGGAGGCGGGGGTGGGCACGTTCTACTCGACCTCGGCCCCGAGCGCCTTGAGCTTCGCGCGGAAGTTCTCGTAGCCGCGGTCGATGATCCCGATGCCGTGCACCGTGGAGGTGCCGTCGGCGGTCAGGGCCGCGATGAGGTGCGAGAAGCCGCCGCGCAGGTCCGGGACCTCGATCTCGGCCGCCTGCAGCGGCGTCGGTCCGGAGATGACCGCGGAGTGCTTGAAGTTGCGCGCGCCGAAGCGGCACGCGACGTCGCCCAGGCACTCGCGGAACAGCTGGACATGCGCGCCCATCTGGTTGAGCGCATCGGTGAAGCCGAAGCGGTTCTCGTACACCGTCTCGTGGACGATGCTGAGGCCCTTGGCCTGCGTGAGCGCGACCACGAGCGGCTGCTGCCAGTCGGTCATGAAGCCGGGGTGCACGTCCGTCTGCAGCGCGATCGACTTGAGGTCGCCGCCCGGGTGGTAGAAGCGGATGCCGTCGCGCACCACCTCGAACTCGCCGCCGACCTTGCGGAAGACGTTGAGGAACATGCCCATCGTGCGCTGCTGCGCGCCGTGGACGAAGATGTCGCCCTTGGTCGCGAGCGCCGCAGACGCCCACGAGCCGACCTCGATGCGGTCGGTGAGCGCGACGTGGTCGTAGCCGTGGAGGCGGTCGACGCCCTCGATGGTGATGGACCGGTCGGTCGACACCGAGATGATCGCGCCCATCTTCTGGAGCGTGTCGATGAGGTCCTTGATCTCGGGCTCGACGGCCGCGCCCTCGAGGTGCGTGATGCCCTCGGCCATCACGGCGGTGAGGAGCAGCTGCTCGGTCGCGCCCACGGAGGGGTACGTGAGCTTGTGCTTGATGCCCTTGAGGCCGTTCGGCGCGGTCAGGTAGAGGCCGTCCTCCATCTGCTCCACCTCGGCCCCGAACTTCTGGAGGATCTCGAGGTGGAAGTCGATGGGACGGTCGCCGATGCGGCACCCGCCGAGGTCGGGGATGACGGCCTCGCCGAGGCGGTGCAGCAGCGGTCCGCACAGCAGGATCGGGATGCGGGACGAGCCGGCGTGTGCCGCGATCTGGGCCGCGTCCGCGCGCACGAGCGTCGAGGTGTCCATGGTGAGGACACCCGACTCGACGCCGTAGTCCACGTCCGTGCCGTGCAGGCGGAGCAGGGACGATACGACGGAGACGTCGCGGATGTCGGGAACGTTGCGCAGGGTCGACGGGGTGGAGCCCAGCAGCGCCGCGACCATCGCCTTGGAGACGAAGTTCTTCGCGCCGCGGACGGTGATCTCTCCCGTGAGCGGGCGGCCGCCGGTGACCCGGATGGAGTCGGTCATGCCGACCATCTTCCCCCATCGGCGCCGTCTCGCCCGCATCCGCGGCGCTCGCTACGCTGACGGCGTGACCGCCGCCGCCCTCTTCGCCGGGCTCGCCACGCTCGACATCGTCCAGCTGGTCGACCGGCTGCCCGCCCCGAACGAGAAGATCGCCGCGCTCGAGTTCTCCGTCTGCGCGGGCGGCCCCGCGACGAACGCGGCCGTCGCCTTCGCACGATGCGGCGGCTCCCCCACCCTCGTCACGGCCCTGCCGGCGCACGAGCTCACCGCCCTCATCGCGGACGACCTGTCGCGGTGCGGCGTCGCCGTCGTCGAGGCGGCGGGGTACGACGGGCCGCCGGTGACCGCGTCGATCATGGTGACGGTCTCGACCGGGGACCGCGCGGTGGTCTCGCCCTCGGGGGTCGCGACCGCGGGAGGGCTGGCGCCCGCCGTGGAGCCGTCCCTCGACGGCGCCGGCGCGGTGCTGCTCGACGGCTACTTCCCGGAGATCTCGGTGCCGCTCGCCGCGCGCGCCCGCGATGCCGGCATCCCGGTCATCCTCGACGCCGGCAGCCACAAGCCGCACACCGACCTCATGGTGCAGGCGTGCGACATCGCCGTCGTGTCCGACGACTACACGCCGCCCGGCACCGGCGGCGCGCCCGACGCCGTCTTCGACCGCCTCGCCGGGCTCGGCGCGGAGACCGCGGTCATCACGCGCGGCGCCGCGCCGGTGCTCTATCGGTCGCCCGCGGGGTCGGGCGCCGTCGAGGTGCCGCCGGTCGCCTCCGTCGTCGACACGCTCGGCGCGGGCGACTTCTTCCACGGCGCCCTCACGTGGCGCATCGCGTCCCTCGGACGGGACGATGCGCGGCTGCCCGAGGACATCGCGTTCGCGGCGTCCGTGGTCGCCGAGTCGCTCGGGTCCTTCGGGACGCGCGCCTGGCTCGGCTGATCCCCCCGACCCCCCCCCGGCGCGCCACCCCCGGCACGCCCCGGCACGCCCCGCCCCGCCCCGGCACGCAACCGGCGTACGGATCGCCCTCGCTCGCCGCGCACCAGGGACGATGCTCGGCAGGGGGCCATCGGTACGCCGGTTGCGTGAGGGGTGGAGGGTGCCGGACCGCGTTCAGCCGGGGATGACGAGGTCCGCGCTCCCCCGCGTGCCCTCGACGAGCCGCGCGTTGGCCGCGTCGACCGCGTCCACCCACACCACCGCATCGTCCCGCCGCCGCCCGGTGGCGACCCGGCGCTCGACGAGCCGCTCGCGCGCCACCTCCCACGGCACGTCGACGCACCACAGCGCGTCGAGCGCGGGGCGGACCGCCTCCCACGGCGGCTGCGCGAGGCCCAGGTAGTTGCCCTCGGTCACGACGACGCGCGCGCCCGCCGGGACCACGATGCGGTCGGGGACGACGTCGTGGATCCCGCGGTCGTAGTCGGGCGCGGGGACATCCTCGCGGGCGCCGCGGACGCGCCGCAGCAGCGCGACGTAGGCCCCGACGTCGAAGGTCTCGGGCGCGCCCTTGCGGTCGGCGAGGCCGCGGCGCACCAGCTCCGTCGCGGCGAGGTGGAAGCCGTCCATCGGGAGGTACGCGGCGGGCACGCCCGCGGCCGCGAGGCCCTCGACCAGCGAGCGTGCGAGCGTCGACTTCCCCGCGCCGGGGATGCCCGCGATGCCGACGATCGCGCGGCCGTCCGCCGCGAGCCCCGCCGCCCGCGCGACCAGGTCCGCGCTCACGGCGCCGTCACGAACACGTCGAGCAGCTCGGGATGGTGGGCGTGGACGAGGACGCCGAAGACGATCGCGTCGAACAGCAGGTGCACCGTCACCACGTACGGCAGCGACTTCGTGCGCGCGAAGATCCACCCCTGCACCAGGGCGAACGGGATCGTGAGCAGCGGCCCCCACTCGCGGTACCCCAGCTCCCACAGGAAGCTCACGAACACGACGGACTGGAGGATGTTGGCGAGCGCCATCGGGAAGTGGACGCGCAGCAGGGCGAAGACCACGCAGATGAAGAACAGCTCGTCCCACAGGCCCACCGCGTTGACGCCCACGAACAGGCGCGCGACCTCTCCCCCGCCCTCGAGGTCCGGCCAGTTGCGGTACGCGCCCGAGCCGATGAAGTAGAACGGCAGCACGAGGTAGCCGACCGCCACGACGACGGCCAGGTAGACCCACTGGGTGCGGCTCCACCGCTGCCCGGTGCCGATCGGGAACGTGATCGCATCGTCGCGGAACGCGAGCCGCGAGATCAGCGTCGGCACGAGCACCGCGAGGCCGAGCGCGACGGTGAACCGCAGCATGCCGCCGTCGGAGAGGTCGGCCTTGAGCGAGATGGTCGAGATGATGATCTGGCCCAGCGCGATGAGCCCGAGGTCGCGTCCGAGCCGGCGATCAACGGCGAGGCCGAGCAGCACGCCCAGGACGAGCGGCACGTACCCCCACGGGCGCACGTGGACCGCGAAGAGGAGGATCGCGGCGCCGCACACGAGCGCCGCGGCGACGATGCGCGCGGCCGTGCGCGCGTCGGCGCGCAGCGCGGGCACCTCCGGGGCGGCGGCGGTCATGTGCGCGACTATGCCAGACCCGGGAACGCCGCGAGGGCCGCACCCGCTGATGACGGGTACGGCCCTCGACGGACGATGCGCGGGTTACGCGTCGACGGGACGCGCGGCCTCGATGTGGACGCTCGGCAGGTGCTTCGCCGGCAGCGTCTGCGGGCGCCAGGAGGCGCGGGTCTTCTCGAACTCGGTGATCTCGTCCTCGTGCTGGAGGGTGAGGCCGATGTCGTCCAGGCCCTCCATGAGGCGCCAGCGGACGTAGTCGTCGATCTCGAAGGGGACGGTCAGCTCGCCGCACGTGACGGTGCGGTCCTCGAGCGAGACGGTGATCTCCTTGCCCGGCTCGGCCTCGAGCAGCTTCCACAGCAGCTCGATGTTCTCCTGGCTCACGACCGCCGCGAGGAGGCCCTGCTTGCCGGAGTTGCCGCGGAAGATGTCCGCGAAGCGCGAGGCGATGACGACCTTGAAGCCGTAGTCCTTGAGCGCCCACACGGCGTGCTCGCGGGACGAGCCGGTGCCGAAGTCCGGGCCGGCGACGAGCACGGAGCCCGCCTTGTACTCGTCCTTGTTCAGGATGAAGTCGGCGTCACCGCGCCAGGCGGCGAACAGCGCGTCCTCGAAGCCCGTGCGCGTGATGCGCTTGAGGTAGACCGCGGGGATGATCTGGTCGGTGTCGACGTTCGAGCGGCGCAGCGGGACGCCGACGCCGGTGTGGGTGGTGAACTTCTCCATGTCGGTTCTCCTTCTCAGACCAGCGCCGCGGGGGCGTCGACCAGGTCGTCGGGGCTGGACAGGGTGCCGCGGACCGCGGTGGCGGCGGCGACCAGCGGCGACACCAGGTGGGTGCGGCCGCCCTTGCCCTGACGGCCCTCGAAGTTGCGGTTCGAGGTGGACGCCGAGCGCTCCTGCGGCTTCAGCTGGTCGGGGTTCATGCCCAGGCACATCGAGCAGCCGGCGTTGCGCCACTCGGCGCCGAAGTCCAGGAAGACCTTGTCGAGCCCCTCGGCCTCGGCCTGGAGGCGCACGCGGGCGGAGCCGGGCACCACGAGCATGCGGGTGTGCGGGGCCTTCTCGCGGCCCTGGATGATCGCCGCGGCGGCGCGCAGGTCCTCGATGCGGCCGTTGGTGCACGAGCCGAGGAACACGGTGTCGATCGGGATGTCGCGGAACGGCGTGCCCGGGGTGAGGCCCATGTACTCGAGGGCGTTGGCGGCGGCCTCGCGGTCGGCCTCCTCGGCGAAGTCCTCGGGGCTGGGCACGTTGGCCGACAACGGCAGGCCCTGGCCGGGGTTCGTGCCCCACGTGATGAACGGCTCGAGGTCGGCGGCGTTCAGGTCCACCTCGGTGTCGAACACGGCGTCGTCGTCGGTCGTGAGCGTGCGCCAGTACTCGACGGCGGCGTCCCAGTCCTCGCCCTCGGGGGCGTGCGGACGGCCCTTGACGTACTCGAACGTGGTGTCGTCGGGGGCGATGATGCCCGCGCGGGCACCCGCCTCGATCGACATGTTGCAGATCGTCATGCGCGCCTCCATGGAGAGCGCGCGGATCGCGTCGCCGCGGTACTCGAGCACGTAGCCCTGGCCGCCGCCGGTGCCGATCTTCGCGATGATCGCGAGGATGATGTCCTTCGCGGTGCTGCCCTTGGGCAGGGTGCCGTTGACGTTGATCGCCATGGTCTTGAACGGCTTGAGCGGCAGCGTCTGGGTGGCGAGCACGTGCTCGACCTCCGACGTGCCGATGCCGAAGGCCAGCGCGCCGAACGCGCCGTGGGTCGACGTGTGCGAGTCGCCGCACACCACGGTCATGCCCGGCATGGTGAGGCCGAGCTGCGGGCCCACCACGTGGACGATGCCCTGGTCGGCGTCGCCGAGCGAGTGGATGCGGATGCCGAACTCGGCGGCGTTCTCGCGCAGCTTGTTGACCTGCTTGCGCGAGGTCTCGTCCGCGATCGGCAGGTCGATGTCGAGCGTGGGGGTGTTGTGGTCCTCGGTCGCGATCGTGAGGTCCGGGCGGCGGACCTGGCGGCCGGCGAGCCGGAGGCCCTCGAAGGCCTGCGGCGAGGTCACCTCGTGGCACATGTGCAGGTCGATGTAGATGAGGTCGGGCGCGCCGTCCTCACCCTTACGGACCAGGTGGCTGGTCCACAGCTTCTCGGCGAGGGTGGTTCCCATCGCGAACTCCTTCACAGGTCGACATCTCATGATTTGAGACGTTAGTATCGCTCCGTGGACAATCATAGCGGTGTTGGAGTCATTGACAAGGCGGCGGCGATCCTGGGGGCCCTCGAGCAGGGCCCCGCGACGCTCGCCGAGCTCGTGGCCTCCACCCATCTCGCCCGCCCCACGGTGCACCGCCTCGCGCTCGCCCTCGAGCACCACCACCTGGTGGGCCGCGACGCCTCCGGCGCGTTCGTCCTGGGACGACGCTTCGCGCAGCTCGCCGCGTCCGTGAACGAGGACCGCCTCGTGTCCGCCGCGCAGCCGGTGCTCACGGTCCTGCGCGACCGCACCGGGGAATCCTCCCAGCTGTACCGCCCCCACGGCGACGAGCGCATCTGCATCGCGTCCGCGGACCGCCCCGTGGGCCTGCGCGACTCGATCCCGGTGGGCACCACCATGACGATGAAGGCCGGCTCGGCCGCCAAGGTGCTGCTCGCCTGGACCGAGCCCGAGCGCATGCACCGCGGCCTCGCCGACGCGCGCTACACCGCCGCGGACCTCGACCGCGTGCGCGCCCAGGGCTTCGCCGAGAGCGCCAGCGAGCGCGAACCCGGCGTCGCCTCGGTCTCCGCGCCCGTGTGGGGCGCCGCGGGCACCGTGATCGCGGCCGTGTCGATCTCGGGGCCGGTCGAGCGCCTCACCTCCACCCCCGGCGCCGTCCACTCGGGCGCGGTCATCGACGCCGCGCGCCAGCTCACCGAGGTGCTCCAGCGCACCGTGATCGCCTGAGCCCCGGCCACCCGCGCATCGTCCCCCTGAACAGGTGACATAGGTCCCTGGCGGCACCCCGCGCACGCGCGCACCCTGGGGAGCATGGACATCGTGGTCTTCGAGTCGCTGTACGGCAACACCGCCGCCGTCGCCGCCGCCATCGCGGAGGGCCTCGGCGACGGCGCCCGCGCGCTCACGACCTCGGAGGCGACGCCGGAGCTGGTCGCGCAGGCGCGCATCGTCGTCGCGGGCGCGCCCGTGCACGCGATGAGCCTGCCCACGGACGCGAGCCGCGAGTCCGCACGCGCCAAGCCGCAGGGCGCCGACCACATGCCCGCGGACCTCGGCCACACGTCGATGCGCGCGTGGCTCACCGCGCTCCCCCGCGGGCCCCGCCTGGGCGCCGCGTTCGACACGCGCGTGCGCGGGCCGCTCGGGCACGGCGCCTCCAAGGCGATCGCGCACACGCTCGAGGCGGACGGCTTCACCCTCCTTGACGGCCCCCAGGGGTTCACGGTGCACATGCACACCTCGGCCTCCGAGCCCGCCGCGCTCCTCGCGCGCGGCCAGCTGGACCTCGCGCGCGAGTGGGGTCGGCACCTGAGGGAGCGCGCCGCGAGCCTCGTGTGACCGCCCCGCTAGCCTGGGACGATGCGGGCGATCGTGATCTTCGACGGCGACTGCGGCCTGTGCAACGGCTTCGTCGCGTGGCTGCTGCGCCACGACCGCGCCGGCCGTTTCCTCATCGCGGGCTCCGCGGGCGAGGTCGGCCGTGCCGCGCTGGAGGCGTCCGGGCTGGGCACCGGGATCGCCGCGTCGAGCATCGTCGTGTGGGACGGCGGCGCGGGCCGGGTGCGCACCGACGCGCTCGTCCGGATCGCGCGGGACCTGCCGTGGCCGTGGCGGGCGGCCGGGACGATGCGCATCGTCCCGCGCGCGCTCCGGGACGCCGTCTACGACCAGGTCGCGCGTCGGCGTCCGCGCCGCGTCGCGGACGATCCGGCGTGCGGCATCCCGCCCGCGGACATGGTCGCGCTGTGGCGGTCGAGGCTCGCGACCGCGGCCGACGTCACCGCGCTCGCCGGGGACACGCCAGCGCCCCGCACCTGAGGGGGTGTGCGGGGCGCTGGTGTCACGCTCGGTGCCGGCTGGGGGGTAGGCATCGACGAGCGGTTCGACGGCACCCCTGCTGAGGGGATGGGGAGCCGTCGACGTGCTGGGGGCTAGCGGGCCCCGTATCCGAAGCCGTGCGAGCCGCCGGTCCACGACGAGCCCGGCTGCGATGAGCCGCGCTGCGAGGAGCCGCGCTGCGAGGAGCCGCGGTCATCGGCGTCGCGGTCGGAGCCGCGGTCCTTCCAGCCGTTGCCCTGCTCACGCTCGGTGCCCGCGTCGCCGCGGCCCGTGGTGGCGTCGTCGCCCTGGGGCGAGGTGCGGCGCGGCTTGGCGGTGGTGCCGGGCTCCGACGTCTCGGACTCCGTGGCCGCCTCGTCGTCGGCGGACTCGTCCTCGACGAGCGCCTCGTCCTCGGCGGTCTTGTCCTTCTTGACCTTGTCGCCGTGGCGCTCCTGCCACTTCTCACTGTCCGCCTGCCACGCGACGTGGAGGTTGCGGTGACGCTCGGCGACGCCCTGGCCGAAGTCGCGGCCCTCGAGGTCGGTGGACTCCATCCAGGCGAAGATCTCGCGCAGGCACTCGTGGACCTTCTCGGAGACCTCGGAGCCGGTGCCGGCGTCCTCGGTGGTCTCGTCCGCCGAGTCCTCCGCGGTCTCGTCGGTGGTCTCCTCGGTGCCCTCCGCCTGCTCGTCCTCGACGGCCTCGTCGCCGAGGACCTCGGCGACGGCCTCGTCCACGAGCTCGATCGCGGTCTCGGTGTCGCCGTCCTCCTCGGCCTTGCGCGCCTCGGCGATGCGCTCCGGCACGCCGCCGTCGCCCAGGCCGATGCGCTCGATCGCACGGTCGAGGCCGTACAGCGCGTCGCCGGGAGCCGCGGAGTCCGCGGCCGCGGTGCCGCCGACCAGGCCGGCGATGAGGAGCGCGGCGCCGCCGGCGACGGCGGCGCGGACGCGGGTCTTCGAACGACGGACGGGAGCGGCCTGCGGGGCCTCGGCGGCCTCGGCCGCTGCGGCGGCGACGCTCGCGAGCATCGCGCCGGCGCGCTCCGCCTCGACCTGCGCGGGCGCCACGTCGAGGCCGCGCAGCTGCGCGATCGCCTCGGCCGTGTCGGCGAGGCCCTCGGAGGGCTTGCCGGAGAGCAGGCGCTCGATGTCGCGGTCGTCGAAGTCGCGGTTCGTCATGCCCCTGTCATCGTCGGGGCCGACGGATCGGTTACATCGGATCTACGCGGGATCCAGGATCTCCCGATCGAGGTCGCGCCGGAGCGTCGCGATCGCGCGGTGCTGAGCGACCTTCACGGCCGACTCGGAGGCGCCGAGCACCGCGGCGGTCTCCTTCACCGACAGCCCGGCGACCACGCGGAGCAGGAGGATCTCCCGCTGTCGGGCGTTGAGGCGCCGCAGGAGGTGGTCGACCGCCTCCGTCTGGCCGCGCAGCAGGGCATGATGCTCGGCGCTGGGTGCGGCCTCGCGGACGAGCGCGGCGAGCGTCTCGTCGGGAGCGGCGGCCTCGGGTCGTCGGCCGGAGCGGCGGTGCGCGTCGACCATGCGCCGATGCGCGATCGAGAACACCCACGAGCGGAAGTCGCCCTCGTCGCCCGTGAAGCCGGACAGGCCGCGCGCGACGTGGAGGAACGTGTCCGCCGCCTCGTCCTCGGGCGACGGCGAGCCCTTGCCGGCGAGGTAGCCGCGCACCGGGCCGGCGAGGTCGCGGTAGATCTCGGACCAGGCCCAGTCCTCGCCCACACGGGCGGCGGCAAGGACGGAATCGAAGGCGGGGCCGAGGCTCATGCGGCGGCTCGCGCGGCCAGCTGCGCGTGCTCTCGAGGTCTGGGCATGGTGGGCGACGCTAGCACGAAGCGGGGCCTTCCCCGCACATCGGACAACGGGGACCAGACGGGCATCCGGCTGGGAACGACGAAACCCCCTCGTCCGGCTGGACGAGGGGGTTTCCGTGGTAGCCCCGACGG
>NZ_BBLX01000012.1 GCF_000971155.1 Demequina maris
AGCGACGCCTCGGCCCGCTCAGCCCTCGAGCAACGCCACCGCGAGGGAGCGCTCGACCCAGCCCGCGTACGCGTCGATCGACCATCCCTCGACCTCGACGAGCTGGGCGTAGGTCTGCGGATGCCCGATGCTCCAGATGATCGCGGCGACGTCCTCGCGCGGCAGCTCCCGGGCGCCCGGGCGCTCGCGGAGCTGTTCGGCGGCGCGCCCGTAGTTCGCGAGCCGCTGGGAGGCTCGACGCCGCTCCAGCTCGGCGATCGAATCGTCGTGCGCGGCGGCTTCGCGGATGAGCCGGATCACGGGCGCGACGCGCGGCTGGGACTCCGCAAACCACGTCGCGAGCACCGCGACCATCTCGCGAGCCGTGGAGGTCGCTCCTGCCCTCTCCGCCATGAACTCGGGTACGCGCCGCGGCGCCCCCGGACCCGCGGCTACGGCGTCCAGCACGGCATCGAGGACCTCACGCTTGCTTCCGACCGCGTTGTAGACGGTCTGCACGGCCACGTCCGCCGCTCGCGCGATGTCGCTGATCGACGTCCGGCCGTACCCCTTCTGAACCATGAGCCGATGTGCCGCCTCGACGATGCGCGAGCGCGTGGCCTCGGCGTGCCGGCGATGGGCACGGGATCCGCGAGAGGTCTTGACGTCATCCACGGAACTAGAATAGCGTTCTAGTGAATGGAACATGGTTCCATCAAGCGCGTGTCCGGAGGTGCGCGATGGACGATCAGCACGATGTCGTGGTCATCGGAGGCGGCCAGGCGGGACTCGCCGCCGCGTACCACCTCAGCCGGGCGGGAGTCGACCACGTCGTGCTCGACGCGGGCGCCTCCCCCGGCGACCAGTGGCGCAGACGCTGGGACTCGCTCCGCCTGTTCACGCCCGTCCAGCACTCGACCATGCCAGGCCTTCCCTGGGAGAAGCCGCGCGGGTACTTCCCGACGAAGGACGAGGTCGCGGACTACCTGGCACGCTACCGGGAGGTGCACGGGATCGCCGTGCGGCACGGCGCGAGGGTGACCCGGCTCTCGCGCGACGCGGGCGGTTTCGCGCTCGAGACGTCGACCGGGGCCCTGGCGGCGCGCTCGGTGGTGGTGGCGACCGGCGCGACCTCGCTCCCGCACGTGCCGGACGTCGGCGCCGGACTCGACCCGAGCATCACCCAGTTGCACTCCGACAGCTACCGCTCCCCTGCTGACGTGCCCGGGCGGCGCGTCCTGGTCGTGGGTTTCGGGACGTCGGGCGCCGAGCTCGCGGTCGACCTCGCACGGGCCGGCCGCCAGGTGACCATCGCGGGTCGCCCCACACCCCACCCGCCCGACGCGCTGCTCGCCGTCGCGGGCGGTGCATGGTGGGTCATGATCACGAAGGTGCTGAATCGTCGCACACCCCTCGGCCGCAGGGTCGCGCCGCGGGCGCTGGCGCACGGCGCACCGCTGATCCGCATCTCCGCACGTGACGTCGCGGCCGCGGGCGTCCGCCGGGCGGGCAGGATCGACGGCGTCGACAGGGGCCTCCCCGTCGCCGATGGCGCGCCGCTCGACGTCGATGCCGTGCTGTGGTGCACCGGCTACCGCGGGAACCTGTCGTGGATCGACATCCCCGCACTCGAGCGCGACGCACACGGATTCCCGGTGGCGCCCTTCGGCCTCGTGCCCGAGGCGCCGGGGCTCAGCTTCGTGGGGATGCCGTTCCAGACTCGGTTGGCCTCTCCGCTGCTAGGCGGCGTGGGCGAGGACGCGGCCAGCGTGGTGGCGGCGCTCGCTCCCGCGCGCGCTCTCGTGCCGGGGGCGGGCTGACGGATCCTCAGGCTGCTCGCCGGCAGCTCGAGACCGGCGGTCGCTCACCGCGCGCTGCGCGCCTCGAGCACGCCCCGCACCAGCGCCCGACACCACTCGGGTCGCTCGGTGATGTCGCGATAGGTCAGCCGCACGGTCTGGATGCCGACCCGCGCCAGGTTGGCGTCGCGCCGCAGATCGCGTTGCCTGCTCAGCGGGTCGGTGTGGAAGGCGGCGCCGTCGAGCTCGATCGCGGTCATCGTGGCGGGGTCGTACATGTCGAGGCGGTACGTCTCCCCCGCAGCGCGCACGAGGTGCTGGCGGAGCAGACGGGCGAACTCCTTGGTGTTGAAGACGTTCCGCAGGCCCTTCTCCTCGAGGTAGCTCTCGGCTCCACGTGCCGCGGAGTCGATACGCCGGGTGAGCTCCTTGCGTGCGAGACATCTCGGCACCCGCTCGAGCGCCGCCTGCAGCCCGCGCGGGGTAGTGAAGCCGGTGCTGAACGCCCGGTGGACCGCGGTCGCCCGACGGTCGCGCGGCAGCATCCCGTAGCCGAAGATCACCGCTAGGTCGGGGCCCACGACGGTCGCCCGTCCGAGCCGCACGGTGGGTGGCGTGTATGTGAGCCGGCGGAGCCGGATCCAGGACGGCGGGTAGGGCCGCTCCGCATGCGGGATGGCGATCTCGATCTGGGCGGGCGGATCGGTGACGAAGCCCCACAGGAACATCGCGGCGACTCCCGACAGCGCGGCGTTCGGTCCTGCCCACAGCAGAGCGGCATCGACCCTCGCGGTGAAGGAGTCGGCGTGCACGGCGCCGACGTAGACGTTCGGGAGGAGTCGCACCGCCTCGCCTCGTGCCACGGAGGTCCGCGCCTTGCGCTCGGAGGACAGCCCTACGAGCTCCTCGAAGGTGAAGGCCCGGGGATACCGCCGCAGCGTCTCGGCGAGGGAGCCGGTGGCGTCGGCGGTCGGGAGCGACCTGAGGTGAGTCATGGCTCCGTTGTAGGCGGGGCCGCGCGCGCGGCGGGCGCTTCACGGCGCGCTCGGGACGGCGGAGGGCACCACCGCGGGCTGGGGACATCGGTGCGCCTGGACGGGGCGAGCGTCGCTCAGTTCCCCGCAGGAGTCGGAAACCTCTGAAAAGCGTCGCTGAGTTCCCCGCAGCGCGGCGGGGATGGTGCCGCAATGGAGGCGGGCGGCGCGAGGGTGGGGCGGGGTACAGCAGAGGGGGCAGGCGGGAGGCTAGGCCGCGCCTTGCTCCTCCAGCGGGCCCTCGAAGGCCGGGCGGGCGCGGTCGAGGACCGTCTCGCGGGTGACGATCACGCGGGCGATGTCGTCGCGGCCGGGGACCTCGAACATGGTCTCCTGGAGGACCTCCTCCATGATCGCGCGCAGGCCGCGGGCGCCGGTGCCGCGCTCGAGCGCCTGCTCCGCGATCGCGCGGACGGCCTCGTCGTCGAACTCGAGCTCGACGTTGTCCAGCTCGAACATGCGCTGGTACTGCTTCACCAGCGCATTCTTGGGCTGCGTGAGGATGCTGACCATTGCGTCGACGTCGAGCGGGTTGACGGTCGCGATGACCGGCATGCGGCCGATGAACTCGGGGATCAGGCCGAACTTGTGCAGGTCCGTGGGCGTGACCTCGGAGAACAGGTCCGTGTTGTCCTGCTCCTTGAGCGTCGCGCCGAAGCCGATGCCCTTGCGCCCCACCCGCGAGCTGATGATCTCCTCGAGGCCGGCGAAGGCGCCGCCGAGGATGAACAGCACGTTGGTAGTGTCGATCTGGATGAACTCCTGGTGCGGGTGCTTGCGCCCGCCCTGCGGCGGCACCGAGGCCACCGAGCCCTCGAGGATCTTCAGCAGCGCCTGCTGCACGCCCTCGCCGGACACGTCGCGCGTGATCGACGGGTTCTCGGCCTTGCGGGCGACCTTGTCGATCTCGTCGATGTAGATGATGCCGCGCTGGGCCTTGTCGACGTCGTAGTCGGCGGCCTGCAGCAGCTTGAGGAGGATGTTCTCGACGTCCTCGCCCACGTAGCCCGCCTCGGTGAGGGCCGTGGCGTCCGCGATCGCGAAGGGC
The DNA here is from genome assembly GCF_000971155.1 of Demequina maris. GTDB lineage: Bacteria > Actinomycetota > Actinomycetes > Actinomycetales > Demequinaceae > Demequina > Demequina maris. Next base: position 3,861 of record NZ_BBLX01000012.1, read on the forward strand.
ACGTTGAGCATCTTCGCGAGGGTCTGCGCCAGGTACGTCTTGCCGGTGCCGGTGGGGCCGATGAAGAGGACGTTGGACTTGGCGATGTCCACCTGGTCCTCGTCGCCCTTGAGGCGGGTCTCCCCCGCACGCACGCGCTTGTAGTGGTTGTACACGGCGACGGACAACGCCCGCTTGGCGCTGTCCTGGCCCACGATGTACTGCCCGAGGAAGTCGAAGATCTCGCGGGGCTTGGGAAGCTCGGTGAGCTCGGCCTCGACCTGCTCCGCGAACTCCTCCTCGATGATCTCGTTGCACAGCTCGATGCACTCGTCGCAGATGTACACGCCCCCGCCCGCGATGAGCTTGCGCACCTGCTTCTGCGTCTTGCCGCAGAACGAGCACTTGAGCAGGTCGCCGCTGTCGGCGGGTCGGTTCATGTGGGGGCTCCTCTCACGAACGCCGTCGTGCCACTCCAGGCTACCCACGCCCTCCGACATGCGGGAGACGGCGCGCCGAGCCCGTCAGGCCCGATCCTCGCTAGCAGGCACAACGATGGAACGCTCCGGGGAATCGTGACCTTCCCGACACGCGCCCGAAACGCACGAGGGGCGCCGCCGCGGATCGCTCCGCGCGCGGCGCCCCTCGTGGACGGCCGGCAGATCCCTACGAATGGATGATCTGCGTGCCCTTGCGGGACTCGAGGACCTGGTCCACGAGGCCGTACTCCTTGGCCTGCTCGGCCGAGAGGAACGTGTCGCGCTCGATGTCCTCGCGCACCTTCTCCGCGGTCTGACCCGAGTGGAAGGCGAGCGTGTTCTCGAGCCACTCGCGCATGCGGAGCATCTCCTCCGCGTAGATCTCGATGTCCGAGGCCTGCGCACGCGCGCCGCCCTCGATGCGCGGCTGGTGGATCATGACGCGGGCGTTGGGCAGCGCCAGGCGCTTGCCCGGGGTGCCCGCGGCGAGCAGCACCGCCGCGGCCGAGGCCGCCTGGCCCAGGCACACCGTCTGGATCTCCGGCTTGATGTACTGCATCGTGTCGTAGATCGCGGTGAGCGCGGTCTGCGAGCCGCCGGGCGAGTTGATGTACAGGGTGATGAGGCGGTCCGGGTCCTGCGACTCGAGGACGAGGAGCTGCGCCATCACGTCGTCCGCCGAGGCGTCGTCGATCTGCACGCCGAGGAAGATGATGCGGTCCTCGAACAGCTTCGCGTACGGGTCCTGGCGCTTGAAGCCGTAGGCCGTGCGCTCCTCGAACTGGGGAAGGATGTAGCGCGACGTGGGGGCGTCGTAGGCCCCGCCGCCGAACTCGCCGGCCGTGCGACCGGCCGCCTGGAACGCTCGCTGGATCTCGCTCACGCCTTGCCTCCCTGGGACTTGTCGCCGGCCTCGGCCGCGTGCTTGATGACCTTGTCGACGAAGCCGTACTCGAGGGCCTCGTCCGCCGTGAACCAGCGGTCGCGGTCGGCGTCCTTGGTGATCTGCTCGATCGTCTTGCCGGTCTGCGCGGCGGTGAGGTCGGCGAGCACCTTCTTCATGTGCATGATGAGCTCCGCGTTGATGCGGATGTCCGTCGCGGTGCCGTAGATGCCGCCCGAGGGCTGGTGCATCATCACGCGGGCGTGGGGCGTCGCGAAGCGCTTGCCCGGCGCGCCGGACGAGAGCAGGAACTGGCCCATCGAGGCCGCCATGCCCATCGCGACGGTGGCGACGTCGGGCTTGATGTACTGCATCGTGTCGTAGATCGCCATGCCCGCGGTGATCGAGCCGCCGGGGCTGTTGATGTACAGGTAGATGTCCTGGTCCGGGTCCTCGGCCGCGAGCAGCATCATCTGGGCGCAGATGGCGTTCGCGTTGTCGTCGCGCACCTCGTCGCCCAGCCAGATGATGCGCTCGCGCAGCAGCCGGTTGAAGATCGAGTCGTTGAGCCCCATGCTGGGCCCCTCGCCTCGGGCCGTGATCTCGTTCACGTGTCTCCTCCTGTCGAGCGTCCTGGTCGACAGTAACGCGCACGACCGACGTCACGATGCCGTTACCCCCCTGGTTTCGCTACGGGGTGAACCGCTACGGTCGACGCGGGCGCGAGGGACGCCCGCGATGAGGGGACACGCATGCCGACGCACGACGACCCGTTCCTGCAGGCCCAGAGCGAGGGGACGATGCGCCCGGTCCAGCCGAGCGCGCCGGGTCCGGACAGCTGGGAGCCCGAGCCCGTCTCCGAGATGACCGTGGCGCCGCCCGCGCCGGTCTCCACGGGGAGCATCCCCGTGCTCGACGACGCGACCTCGCCGACCCCGCCCCCGGCCTACGCGCCCACCGGCTACGCCGCGCCCGCGGCGCAGCAGCCGTACTACGGCGGGTACGCGGCGCGACCCACGAAGACCTGGATGAACGTCACGTCCCTGGTCTGCGCGCTGCTCGTGCCGGTGGTCGGCTCGCTGCTCGCGATCATCTTCGGCCACCTCGGCGTCGCGGCGTCCAAGCGCGGCGACGCGGACTACAAGGGCATCGGCATCGCCGGCCTCGTCATCGGCTACCTGGGCCTGCTCGCCGGCATCGCGTACTTCGTCATCGCGATCGCGCTCGTCGCGTCGAGCTCGACGGTCACGGTCCAGTAGCGCCACCCCGAGGCGGGATCAGGGCCGGATCCGGCGCGCGGACGATGCGCGGGCACGGCCCCGCTCGCTAGCGTCGAGGAGGAGCCGCCACCGGGGCGGCGAGGAGGACGCCATGACCAACGCACCGCAGGACCCGTACGGTCCCACCCCCGACCAGGGCGGCGTCCAGCCGCAGCAGCCGATGTACGCGCAGCAGCCCCCGGCCTACGCGCAGCAGCCCGCGCCGCAGGCCCAGCCGCCCGACGGCGGCTACGCCCCCGCATCGTCCCGCGAGAAGAACTGGATGGGCACCACGTCGCTCATCCTGTCGCTCGTGGGCCTGTTCACGTGGTTCACCGCGATCGCGGGCATCGTCTTCGGCCACCTCAGCCTGAGCGCGGCCAAGCGCGGCGAGGCGGACAACCGCGGCACCGGCCTCGCGGGCCTCATCATCGGGTACGTCATCACGATCCTCGGCATCGTCGCGATGATCGTGCTCTTCGTCGCGATCGGATGGATCGCGAGCGAGTGCGGCGGGGACAACCCCGCCGACTGGTGCACCGAGACGGCGTAGCGCCGCCTCCCCGCGCCTCCGCGGCCCGCCGCCGCTAGCCTGAGGGAAGGTCCCGTAGTCGCGCCCTAAGGAGGGACGATGTCCACGCCAGACGAGAACGAGAAGCCGCCGGAGCCCACCCCGGCGGAGCCCACCGCCTACGAGCCCGCGCCGTCGACCGAGCCGACGCCCGCCGCGCCCGAGCCGGCGGCCGCGCCCGAGCCGACGGCTCAGCCGAGCGCACCCGCGCAGCCCGCCGCCGCATCGGTCCCCCCGGCCGCACCGCCGTACCAGCAGCCCGCGCCCCCGTATCAGCAGCCGCAGCCCGGCTACGCCCAGCCGGGACCCGCGCAGCCCGGGTACGCGCAGCAGCCGCAGCGCCCGCCGGGTCAGTCCGGCGCCAAGACGTGGATGAACATCACGTCCTTCGTCACGAGCATCCTGGGCCTGGGCCTGGTCGGCGTGATCTTCGGCCACCTGGGCGTGTCCGCGTCGAACAAGGGCGAGGCCGACCTCAAGGGCCTCGGCATCGCGGGCCTCATCCTGGGCTACGTGCAGATCGTGATCGGGATCATCGTGCTCATCGCGGTGATCGTCGGGATCGCGAGCTGCGCCTCCGACCCCGAGTGCGTCGACTGGTGGACAAGCATCCAGAACGAGCTCGACAACGCGATGGCCGCCTGAGCGGCCAACCCGGCAAATCCCCGGCAGACGGCACGAGGCCCCGGCCACCTTGCGGTGACCGGGGCCTCGTCGCGTCTGCGAGCGGGTCGCGAGGATTACTCGGCGGCGGCGTCGGCGGCCGCGGCCTCCTCGGCCTTCTCGTCCTCGATCGAGCCGATGACCTCGGAGAGGTCCACCGCGGCGCCCGCGGTGTCGACCACGGTGGCGCGGCGCAGAGCGAAGGCGGTGGCCTTCGAGCGGGCGACCTCGGCGACCATGGCGGGGATCTGGCCGGCCTGCTCCACCTGCTGGATGAAGGTGCCCGGGTCCATGCCGTACTGGCGCGACGAGTTGATCAGGTAGTCGAGGAGCTCGGGCTGCTCGACGTCGATGTCCAGGTCGTCCGCGAGCTGGTCGAGGAGGATCTGGGTGCGGAGGGCCTTGGTGGCCTCCTCGGTGACCTCGGCGCGGTGCTCGTCGTCCTCGAGGCGGTTCTCGTTCTCGAGGTGGTTGTGCACCTCGTTCTCGATGACCTTCTTGGGGAGCTCGAACTCGGTGGCCTCGGTCAGCTTCTCGAGGAGCTTCTCGCGGGCCTCCATGGCCTGGTTGTTGGTCTTGATGCGCGCGGCCTGCGACTTGAGGTCGTCGCGGAGCTCGTCGATGGTGTCGAACTCGGAGGCGAGCTGCGCGAAGTCGTCGTCCGCCTCGGGGAGCTCGCGGGTCTTGACGGCGGTCACCTTGACGGTGATCTGCGCGGTCTCACCGGCGTGGTCGCCGGCCGCGAGCGGGCCCTCGAAGGTGGTCTCCTCGTCGGCCGAGAGGCCGGTGATGGCCTCGTCGATGCCCTCGAGCATGTTGCCGGCGCCCACCTGGTAGGAGGTGCCCTGCACGGTGTCGATGGTCTCGTCGCCGATGACGGCGGTGAGGTCGATGGTGACGAAGTCGCCCTCGGCGGCGGGACGGTCGACGCCCACCAGGGTGCCGAAGCGCTCGCGGAGCGCGTCGAGGCGCTCGGCGACGTCCTCGTCGGAGACGGCGATCGGCTCGACCTCGATGGTGAGGTCGGCGGCGGCGGGGAGGGTCACCTCGGGGCGCACCTCGACGACCGCGGTGAACTCCAGGCCCTCGTCACCCTCGACGATGCCGGGAACCTTGGTGACCTCGACCTCGGGCTGGCCGAAGGGGCGGATGCCGGTCTCGCGGACGGCCTCCGAGTACCAGCCGGGCAGGCCGTCGTTGACGGCGTGCTCGATGATCGCGCCCTTGCCCACGCGCTGCTCGAGGACCTTCGCGGGGACCTTGCCCTTGCGGAAGCCGGGGATCTGGACCTGCTTGCCCACGTGCTCGTAGGCGTGCTTCATGCTGTCGGCGAGGTCCGCCTCGGTGAGGTTGACCGTGAGCTTGACGGTCGTGGCGTCGATCTTCTCGAGGGCGCTGGTCACTACGTACTCCTGGCGTCGGTTGTGTGGGGCCCGCGGAGGCTCCGGTGGCTCCCGCTGTTCGGGCAACCCTGCAATCGTACGCGCCGCACGGGCAACGGCCAATTCGACGGACATACCTCGCGATGCGGAAGACATTCGGGACGATGCGGAACGGCGGCCCCCGCTCCTCTTGACGACCGCGCCGGGTGGGCGTACCCATAGGCGCCATGGACGATGATCGTCAGGCCGCGCTCTCGGAGCTGGTCACCGCCGTGCACCGGATGATCCGGGTGACGGTGGCGGCGCACGGGGACCGCACCGCATCGTCCACGCGCCAGCTCCTCGCGACGCTGCACTCCGAGGGCGCGATGTCGATGCGCGACCTCTCTGCGGCCCTGCGCATCGCGGCCCCCGCCCTCGCCCACAGCGTCGCGATGCTCGAGGACCGCGGCCTGGTGGCGCGGCATCTCGACGCCGGCGGCAGCCGCTCCGACATGGTCGCGCTGACGGACGCGGGCAGCGACGAGGCGGAGGCGTGGCACGCGCAGCTGTCCGCGATGATCCTGCCGGGGCTCGCGCACCTCACCGACGAGGACTGGGCGGTGATCGCCGGGGCGGCCGCGCGCATCGCGTCGTTCGACGGGGACGCGCTCGACCCCGAGCCGCCCGCGCCCCAAGGGCCGCGTCCCGTCTGAGCCGGGGATCCCGCCTACAGGAACTGCGCCGGGTCGAACTCCGCGATCGGGATGATGCGCACGCGCGGCAGCGTCTCGTTGAACGCGTGCACGTCGTACTCGAGGTCGAAGAACTCGAGGCCCTGCTCCTGCAGCTCGATGAAGCCGCTGTTGCGGAACTCGACGAAGCCCGCGAGCCCCACCCGGCGGCCGTCGAGAAGGTCCTCGACGCCGTCGACGAAGTCGCCGTCGTTGCTCACCAGCACCACATCGGCGTCGCGCTCGCGCAGCGCCTCCATGGTGCGCTGGATGGCGATGTCGACGACCTTCTCCCCCGCCGAGCCGGACAGCGGCACCGGCCGGAAGCCGATCGCGAGCAGCGCCTGCACGAACGTCATGGGCAGCTCGTTGTTGGCCGCGAGGAAGAACAGGCCCTGCGCCTGCTGACCCCACCGCTCCTCGACGTGGCGCAGCACGCGCTCCCAACGCGGACGCTCCTCGGGCCGCGGCCGGCGGCCCAGGATGGAGGTGCCGAGGGTGGCATCGATGTTCTCGCCGTCCACGAGGACGTAGGTGACGCGCTTGTGAGCCATGCCGCGAGCCTACGCTGGCTTAGCCTGACCGCATGAGCGATCCGCGCATCGTCCCTGCCAACCAGGCCTCCCGCGACGACCTCGACCTGATCATGAGCGAGGGTGGCGACGCCAACTCGTGCCGCTGCCAGTGGTTCAAGCTGGCGCAGTCGCGGTGGCAGTCCACCGGGCGCGAGGCGCGGGACGATGCGCTGGCCGAGCAGGCCGCGTGCGGCCGGCCGGACGCGGCCGCCACGTCCGGCCTCGTCGCCTACGTGGGCGAGGAGCCCGCCGGCTGGGTCGCCGTCGAGCCGCGGCTCGCGTACCCGCGGCTGAGGACCGCGCGCATCCCGTGGACCGGCCGCGACGAGGACAAGGACGATGCGGGCGTGTGGGCGGTCACGTGCTTCGTGGTCCGCAAGGGCTTCCGTGGGCGGGGGCTCGCGAAGGAGCTGGCCGTGGCCGCCGTCGCGCATGCCCGCGCGCGGGGCGCGACGGCGGTGGAGGGCTATCCGCGGGCCGAGGCCGGGACGGCGTCCGACCTGTTCGTGGGGTCCCTGTCCGTGTTCGCCGCCGCCGGGATGACCGAGGTCTCCCGCCCCACCCCGGGCCGCGCCGTCATGCGCGTGGAGCTGTGATGCTCGCGGCGGCCATGGTGCTCGCGGGCCTGGCGGCGCTCGTGCACGCGTACATCTTCTGGCTCGAGTCGGTCGCATGGATGCGGCCGTCGACGCGGCGCGTGTTCGGGATCGCGTCGGAGGACGATGCGCGGGTCACGCGGGCGCTCGCCTACAACCAGGGCTTCTACAACCTGTTCCTCGCGGTGGTGACGGTCGTGGGCATCGTGCTCCTGGCGACCGGCGCGACGGCGGCCGGGGCGGCGCTGGTCTACGCCGGCTGCGGGTCCATGGTCGCGGCGGCGCTCGTGCTGATCTCGGGGTCGAGGGCCTATGCGCGGGCGGCGGCGATCCAAGGGACTCTGCCGCTGCTCGCGGTGGTGGCGCTCACCATCGCGCTCGTCTGAGACGCGCGGTTCAGCGCGCGATCTCACGCACCTTGGGGCCGGACATCGGCAGCCCGGCGAGCGGCGCGAGCAGGCAGACGTCGAGCGCGCCGACCGCCATGAAGACGACGGCGGGTGCGAGCAGCCACATCCACGCGCCTCCCAGCACCACCGCGACGATGCCGAGGGCGATTCCCGCGAGCGACCGGGTCCAGCGGCCGGCGGGTGAGCTCATGAAGCGGACGAATGACATGAGGGTCTCCTCTCGCCTTCGAGGCTATACCCGGGAGGGTATCGGTGCGAGGACTCCGCTCGTCAGGCCTCCGCCTGCTTGGCCTCGAGCCGCTCCTTCGAGGCCGCGCGCCACACCTTGACCCCGGCGTCGGCGTTGAGCAGCGCGATCCCCACGCCGACGACGATGTCGGGCCAGCCCGACACCCACGCGAGCGCGATCGCGGCGGACGCGATGATCGCGACGTTGGCCAGCGCATCGTTCCGTGCGGACAGCCACGCCGCGCGGGCGAGCGAGCCGCCCGCGTGGCGGTGGCGGGCGAGGATCGCGGCCGCCGTCAGGTTGGCCGCGAGCGCGCCGAGGGCGGTGACGGTGAGCGGGACCGTCTCGGGGCGCGTGGGGTCGAGGATCTTCGCCACGGCGGTGACGAGCGTGACGAGGGCGGGCACGAGGATCACGATCGCGAGCGCGTGACCCACGCGCGAGCGCCGGTGCAGCGGCCATGCCGCGGCGAAGAAGATCAGCAGGTTGAGGATGCCGTCCTCGAGGAAGTCGATCGAGTCCGCGACGAGCGCGACCGAACCGATGAGCTGCGACACCGTGAACTCGACCACCGCGTAGGCGAGGTTGATGAGGGCGACCGCGAGCACGGCGCGGCGGAGCGGGTCGAGGCGAGCCATGCGCCCAGGATGCCAGGCGTGCCCGCGTGCTCGGCGCCGCTCAGCCGCTGCCCGGCGCGCACCGCGGCGGCGCCGAGTTGCCGCTGATCGTGAAGTCCTCGCACTGCAGGTAGTACGGGTGGAGCCAGCCCAGCAGCGCGCTGAGCGCGGCGATCGTGACGAGGGCGCCGGCGGCCGCGACCCAACCGCGTGCCGGGACCGACTCGATCAGGTCAGGTCGGACGGTCCGGAGCAGGACCCACACCATCGCCGGCAGGCCGAGCACCGTGACGACCACGCCGAACCACCGCACCAGCTCGGCCAGGAGGGGATGCTGGCCCGTGGGGGCGAACTCGGCGACGATCCACACGGTGGGCAGCAGCAGGCTGGCCAGCACCCACCGGCTGACCGGCGGACCGCTCTGGCGGAGCAGCACGACGATCAGGGCCGCGGTCGCGGCCGCCCACACCATGAGGATCTGCTCGAAGAACACGCGGCCCCACGCGCCGAGGGTGAACGCCGGCCACCAGATGATGGTCGACACGGCGACCACGAATGCGCCGACCGTGCGGCGCGTCCGCGTTGTGTGGCGATCGGTGCCGCCCTCCGCATCGTCCGGCCGCGGTCCGTCCTCCGTCGCCATGGCGCCCCCCTGGTGTCGCGCTCTCCTCAGTGAAGCACCGCCGCGCGACGCGCGCGCGGAGACGGTAGTTGACACGTCAACACTCCGGCCCTACATTTACTTCAACCTACAAGCATTCAAAGGATCTCCCTCATGGACACCGTCTTCCTTATCGCCCGCGTCCTGCTCGCGGTCATCTTCCTGCTGTCCGCCGTCGGGCACGTCGCGAACGCGAACGCGATGGCGCAGTACGCCGACTACAAGGGCGCCCCCGGCGGCAAGGCCGGCGTGATCGCGTCGGGCATCGCCATGGGCGTCGGCGGCCTCATGATCCTGCTCGGCGTGTACGGCGAGATCGGCGCGCTGCTGATCGCCGCCACGCTGATCCCGATCACCTTCTTCATGCACGCGTTCTGGAAGGAGTCCGACCCCCAGGCGCGCCAGACCGAGCAGATCTCGTTCAACAAGAACCTGGGCCTGATCGGCGGCGCACTGGCGCTGTTCCTGCTCTTCGCGAGCCAGGGCGCGGCCGCGGGGCTCACCATCACCGAGCCGCTCATCACCATCGCCTGAGCGGCACCGGCGATGCCGAAGGGGCGGGCCGATCGGCCCGCCCCTTCGCGCGTGCGAGCGGGTCGCCTACCGCGGATCGCGGTGGTCGGGGTGACAGGATCGAACCTGCGACCCTCTGGAGGATCCGGCCACCTTCCGGACCGTCGCGCACGTCTCGGAATCTCGCAAGCTCCCTGGTGTGGTGAGGGAGCCGGGCGTTTCGCTCATTCCGGCTGCACCCGGTCGCTTCCGGTCGGTCACGGCCGAATCTGATGGGTTGGTGAGGGGCGCGCGATCCTCAGCACGGCGGTCCTTGGCCAGGTGCGGCGCACTGCCTGGTCGTCGCGGGCGATTTCGGCATTCCAACGATCAGCGCGCCTTCGCAACCCGATGCCCACGAGGACTGGCCGAGAACCAGCCCGTGCTGCCGTCGGCGATCAGCCGCGGAGCCAGGCCCAGGCCGCATCCTGATCGTCGAAGTATGCGGCTTCCTTCGCGCAGAAGGGCGCCGCGAGATGAGCGAGGCGCTCTTCCCACTTCTTGTGGCCGACGATCGCCATGCGCGCGATCCTCTCGTGGTATTCGTGCCCGAAGTGGAGGTCCGCACCCCACGCCCCCGCCTTCTCCCAGCGGAAGTCGGTGAGGTCGAGCATCACCTTCACGGTGTCGTGCTGCTCGAGCGCGGATGCCACCGCGGGAACGAGGACCTCGTCATAGTCGGCCTTCGTGACATCGCCGGAGACGACGAAGCCGAGGGCGCTGCCGGTGCTGCGTTCCGAAACGGAAATGGTCATCAGATTGTTCTCCATCCAGTGCTTGTCAGGTCACGGCTCGCCGCTAGTTCGGCAGCACCAGGTTGACCCCGTTGGGGGTGATCTGATCCAGCAGTCCGAAGAAGGAGGCCAGTGCCGCGGCATCCCCGGTGACGGTGGTGTCGCCGGCGGACCCGGCGATGAACGCACCCAGCACCTGCTGCTTCGTCCCGGCGAGGACCACGTCGGCATCGTCATCGATGACGTCCTCGCGGAACGCGGCGACCTGGTTGCGGACCCGGAACGTCCCCTTCTCGCCCGTGTCGGTCACGTCGATCCCGACGACCAGCCCGACGCCCTGGGCGCGCTCGGCGTTGAGACGGACGCGGAAGGTCTTGAGGATCTTCGTCGTCGGCAGCACCGCGACGATGGCCGGGTCGGCGAAGTTCCACACGATCGAGCGGTCCAGGGTGCCGTCGAGTTCGCCGGCGGCCGAGAGCGCCATGCACCGCCAGTAGATATTGGTCTGCAGGTACCCCCACTCACGCAGCGCCTTCGCCTTCAGCCCTCGCGCCTCGGTGTCGTCCGGGTCCACGCGGGTCACATGCGTGAGCAGCTCGGCCGCCCACCCGTAGTCGCCGGCATCCAACGCCGTCGACGCCTGCGCCACGACCGCGTCGCGCCCGCCGATCGCGTCGACGTACCGCCGCGCGAGGTCGGAGAAGCCGGGGCGGGCGAGCTCGGTCGCGTCAGCCTGGTACCAGCCCAGCAGGCCGGTGTAGACGTTGCGGACCGAGTGCGCGACCGTGCCGTAGTACTCCATGAGCCACGGATCGCGGGCCAGGTTGTCGGGCAGGATCACCTTCTCGGCGAGCTGCTCCATCTTGTAACCGAGGTTCATCCAGTACACCGACTGGTCGAACACGAACTGGATCGCGTCACGGTAGTTCGTGATCCGCTCCACGATGAACTCGTTGCCAACCCACGCACGCATGTGCGACCCGGAGTAGGTGTCGGACTTCTCCGCATAGGGCAGCAGCCGGTCGATGCCGCCGGCCCACTTGCTCGGGTCCCGGAACCCGGTGCCACGCAGCGTGTACAGGTTCGGGAACGTCTCGCCCTGTATCGTCTCCGACCCATGGACGTGGCGGTACTCGGGCACGTACAGGCAGATCTCATCGGTATCGGCATCCCCGTACGCCCCGAAGAACACGACCTCGACACCCGCGATCGTGATCGTCAACGGATCGAACTCGGGCACCTCGACAGTCGGCAGGAACAGAGACAGCTGACCGGCGGTGAAGCTGGGGCCCAGACCGATGTTGACGAACCCCTCCTCCCCGCGTCCCAGGTAGGGGCCGGAGTAGGCGGTGCGCTGCGAGAGGATGTTGCCGACCACGCCGGTGTCATTGATCAGGTTGGTGACGAAGTTCTCCGATGCGATGATCGCGACCTCGCCCGACGCGACCTGCTCATCGGTGACCCCCCAGCCCTTCGCACCGAACGCGTGGTCCGGATGCCGGTGCGAATAGACGACCGCCTTCACGGGCAGATCGCTGAACTGCGCGAATGCCGCACGGGTCGCCGCGGCACGGCCGTCGTTCTCTCCCGGGTCGACGATGATCAGTCCTTCATCGCCCACGATGATCATCGTGGAACACAGCTGGAACCCCGACGCGTGGTAGATGCGCCCCTCGACGACCTCGAAGATCGTCGGGTCCATCTGCCGAGCCCACGCCGTCTGCGCCGGAGCCACCTTGGACGACTCCTCCGTGAACGCCAGATTGCCGCCCGGATCGGCCCACACCACCTTCGCGAGGTGCTTCAGCACCTCGGGGTTCGTGAAGATCTCCGGATCCGTGCTGCGGACCAGACCACCCAGGTCGTTGTGCTGTGACATGTCACGGCCTCCTCTTTGAGACTTGCTGCTCGCGACCACACGGTCAGCCCGACCACGACTCACCGACCTCACGTGCGCTCACGCAACCAGAACGATGGCGGAGCACGGGGGCGAATCCACCGACTCGAAGCCGAACTGGCCCAGTTCCACGTTGCCACCGGCATCGGGACCGGGCTAGGCCCTTGGTCCCACTGGATCAGCCTGGCCCTCGGCCCCGCCCACTTCTCTGTCCGGCAGGTAGCGCCTGGCCCGACTGCCGCCACGACAGGGACTGTCCGCGGCCTCGCGGCACGTCTTGCCTGCTCGTCACCGAGGCGGCCCCACCCCGGAGGTTCGGAGTGGGCGCCCACGACGTCCGGGACCCGCCGGCACGATCGTCCGCTTGCCGGAACGGCAGCCTTGAGCAAGGGCCCGAGAGAGGCCGAAGTGATGAGTTCTTGATGACGTGGCCGTGCCTCACCAACCAGGAAAGTCCTGGGAACTCACGAGTGACCAGGACTTTCACCGTCGGGGTGACAGGATTTGAACCTGCGACCCTCTGCTCCCAAAGCAGATGCGCTACCAAGCTGCGCTACACCCCGTCGCGCCCGATCGGGGCGCGTTGTCCCTCGCTCGCGCGAGGCTCCGCTACTCTAGTACGCGCCGAGCGCGCGTCAGCGCCGGTCGGCTTCGCGGGTGTAGCTCAATGGTAGAGCCTCAGTCTTCCAAACTGATCACGCGGGTTCGATTCCCGTCACCCGCTCGCGTCGCACGAGGGCCCGCTCCGTCAGGAGCGGGCCTTCGTCGTTCCGGGGCGGCACCGATGCGCCACGAGGATGCGCGGCGGACGATGCGGTCGGCGCGTTACAACGCCGCCCACGCCTCGCGGCGCACCATCACGCGGTCGAGCGCCCGCAGGAACCGCGCAACGGCATCGTCGTCGATCGTGAGCGGCGGCTTGATCTTCAGCACGTTCTTGTGGTCCCCGGTGGGCTGCACGATGACGCCCTCGTCGAGGAGCGCCTCGCAGATCGCGAGCGCGCCGGCCGGATCCGGCTCGTCCGGCCCGCCGTGCACCACCTCGACGCCCAGGTAGAGCCCCATCCCGTGGACGGCGCCGAGCGCGGGGAACCGATCGCACAGGCCGAGCAGCCCGCCGCGCAGCCGCTCCCCCACCACCCGCGCGTTCTCCTGCAGGCCGTCCTCGTCGAGCACGCGCAGGACCGTCGACCCGACCACGCAGCTCACGGGGCTCCCGCCCGCCGAGGAGAAGAACGAGCCCTCGACGGCGAACGCCTCGGCGATCTCCCGCGTCGTGATGACCGCGCCGAGCGGGTGGCCGTTGCCCATGGCCTTCGCGACCGCGATCACGTCCGGCACCACGCCCTGCTGCTCGAAGCCCCAGAAGTGCGCGCCGAGCCTGCCGTAGCTCACCTGCACCTCGTCCGATACGACGATGCCGCCGCGCGCCCGCACCGCCTCCGCGAGTCCCGCGAGGTAGCCGTCGGGCAGCAGGATGCCGCCGCCGTTGCCGAAGATCGGCTCCGCCACGAGGCCCGCCAGGGCGACCCCCGCATCGTCCAGCTCCGCGAGCCGCGCGAGCGCGTCCTCGAGATAGCGGCCCGCGTCGGCGCCGCGATGCCGGCCGCGGTAGGTGTTGGGCGCGTCGAGCAGGCGGACCCACTCAGGCCTCGACTCGAGCGCGCCCGGGTTGTCCCCGAGCGACGTCGAGATCGCATCGGCCCCCACGGTCCAGCCGTGATACGCCTCGGTGAGCGCGAGGATGTCGGTGCGGCCGGTGGCGGCGCGCGCGACGCGGATCGCGAGGTCGACCGCCTCCGAGCCGCTGTTGACCAGCAGCACGGAGTCGAGGCCCTCGGGCGCGCGGGCGGCGAGCTCCTCCGAGAAGGCGACCACCGCCTCGTAGTGGAAGCGCGAGTTGGTGTTGAGCAGCCGCAGCTGGCGGTCGACGGCGTCCGCGACCCGGGGCTCGCCGTGGCCCAGGATCGCCACGTTGTTGACCATGTCGAGGTAGCCGCGGCCGCGGGTGTCGAGCAGGTGGTGGCGCCAGCCGCGCTCGATGCGCGGCGGCGCATCGTAGTAGTGCTCCTGGACGCGGGCGAAGGACGCGTCGCGGGCGGCGAGCAGCGCCTCGGGCGTGGGGGACGACGCGAGGTTCGCCGGGACTCGGCCGAGCAGCGGGGCGGGGTCCGGGCAGAGCGCCGCCCACGCCTCGTCGTTGCCAGGCGCCATGCGCGCGGGCGGGGTGAGGCCGGGCAGCACCGACTGCCACAGCAGCACCACGGCCGCGCCGTCGCCGGCCGCCGCGGCGTGCGCGAGCGTCTCGCCCGCGACGACGCGCGTGCCCGCGGCGACCGCCGGCGCGACGCCGCGCAGGTGGACCGCCGGGCCGTAGTCGACACGGACGGCGAGCGCGTCGCCGTCGACCGCCGCCACGACGCCGCCGTTCGGGCTGACCACCGGGGTGCCCGGCGCGACGGCGATCGCTCGCCCCGCGAGCCGCGAGCGAGGCGTGCCCGCGCGTCCCGCGTCGGGGAGGAGGAGGTGCTCGTCGTAGCGGCTGAGCGCGCCAGCGCCGTCGCCGCGCGCCTGGGCCAGCGCGGCCCGCAGAGCGCCGGGCTCGAGCCACGCGCCGGCGTCGTACGCGGGGGACGTCACCGACAGGTCGGCCTCAGGCGCGTCGACCAGCCCGGCGATCATCGGCGTGAAGGTGCGCGAGGCCGGCTCGGGCACCCGCCCGAGCGCGTGCCGCACGAGCAGCTCGGCCTCGTCGAGTCCGAGCGAGAGCGCGCGCTCGAGCATGCGCGCCTCCAGCGGCCGTCGCGCTCGGGCGTAGTCGTTCGCGGGGTCCTCGGCCAGCACCCGCTCCCCCGCCGCCGCCAGCACCACCGCGCGCGCGACCACGAGAGGCCACAGCGCGACGACGTCCTCCTCAGCGAGCGGCGACTCGCGGTCGAAGGCGGCGACCGCGTCGAGCGAGTCCCGCACGGCGGCGCCGTCGTGCTGCAGGAGCGCGCACGCGAGGATGGCGGCCTCCCCGACCGTCCAGCCGAGCCCGACGTCGCCGAGGTCGATGATCCCGGCAACCGCACCGTCGCCGTCGACCAGCACGTTGTCCGCGGTGAGGTCGCCGTGGACGGCCTGGACGCGCAGGCGGCCGGCCACCTCCGCGAGGCGCGCACCGGCGGCCTCGAGCAGGGCCGCGAGCCGGGCGTGCTCGTCGGTCTCGAGGACGGGCGCGGCATCGTCGAGGACCTCCCGCGCGCGGCGCAGGTCCCACGCCCCGGACGCCAGGCCGGGGTGGTCGAGGCCCTCGAGCGAGCGCGTCACAGCCCCGGCGGTCGCGCCGAGCGCGGCGGGCAGGCCCTCCGGCAGCCGGGCGGCGCCGACGGGCGGCTCGCCGTCGAGGAAGTCGAGCAGCCGAGCGTGGGTCCCGTCCCCGAGCGGGACGATGCGCGCGCCGTCCAGGGCCGGATGCACGCGTGGCACGGCGGCGGCCACACCCGGGTCCGCCGCGAGGTGCGCGAGCGCCGCGTCCTGCGCCTCGAGCGAGTCGCGGGGCACGCCCGCATGCGAGACCTTGAGGAGCCGGCGCGTGCCGTCGGCAAGCGTGAGGAGGACGTTGCGGTCCTCGTTGCTGCCGAGGTCGCGGGCCTCGGCGAGGTCGAGGCCCCAGTCCCGCGCGGCGAGCGCACGCAGGGAGGCCAGGTCGTGGTCGGCGCTCATGATGAGCGCATCGTCGCACGACCGGCGGCGCTCGGCCCGCGACGCGCGCGACGCCGCGGGCCGAGCGAGATCTCGCTAGGCGGAGGCCTCCGTCAGCGCCGCGAGCTCCTCGGAGGTCAGCTCGAGCGTCATGGCGGCGAGCAGCGGCTCGAGCTGCTCGACGGTACGTGCGGACGCGATCGGCGCGACCACGGTGGGCTGGTCGCGCAGCCATGCGAGGGCCACGGCGGCGACGGGCACGTCGTTGGCCTCGGCCGCCGCGTCGAGCGCCGCGAGCACGCGGCGGCCACGGTCGTCGAGGTACTCGCCGGCCTGCGCGGCACGCTGGCTGTCGACGTCCTCGCCGTCGCGGTACTTGCCGGTGAGGAAGCCCTTCGCGAGCGCCCAGTAGGGCAGCACGCCGAGGCCGTGGCGCTCCGCGGCGGAGCGCAGCTCGCCCTCGAAGTCGCGCTCCATGAGGTTGTAGTGAGGCTGGAGCGCGACCGGACGGTGGAGGCCGTCGCGCTCGGCGATCGCGAACCACTCGTCGATGCGGTCGGCGCTGTAGTTGGAGATGCCGATCTCCCGCACGAGGCCCTCGTCCACCAGGCGCGAGAAGGCGGCGACGGTCTCGTCGAGCGGGGTGGAGGCGTCGTCGAAGTGCGCGTAGTAGAGGTCGATGCGGTCGGTCTGGAGGCGCGCGAGGCTGGCGCGCGCGGCCGCGGCGACGTTCTCCGCCGACAGGCCCGCGTACTGCGGATGCTGGCTCACCTTCGTGGCGACGAGGATCTCGTCGCGGCGCCCGCGGCTCGCGGCCCACTCGCCGATGACGGTCTCGGACTCGCCGCCGCCGTTGCCCTCGGCCCATGCCGAGTAGACGTCCGCGGTATCGATCATGACGCCGCCGCCCCCGACGAAGGCGTCGAGGATCGCGTACGAGGCGTCGCGGCCGGCGGTCCAGCCGAAGACGTTGCCGCCGAGCGCCAGGGAGGCGCGCGACAGGTCGAGGGTTCCGAGTGCGGTGGCGGTGATCTCTGCTGTCATGCAGATGTCAACGATCGACGCCGCGCGAGATTCCCGGACCGAGGACCTAGAACAGCCCGAGGATCACGCCCGCGACCGCGAGCGCCACCGTGTCGTGCGCGGTGTCGATCGCCGTGACCGCTGGGCTGCGCACCGCGAAGCCGTTGTGGATCGCGTGGGCGCCGCCACGGAACACAAGGCCGATGAGCGCGCCGAGCAGCAGCCCGCCCGTCCAGTCCTCGACGCCCAGGCCGTTCATCAGCATCGCCAGCAGGATCACGCCGAGGATGTTGAACGCGATGGTGCCGCCGAAGGCCGCCCCCATGTTGGCGTCCTTCATGAGGTCGTCGGTGACCCCGGCCTTGTCGCGCCATACCTTCCAGAAGCCCGCCGGCGAGTACCACCACCAGCCGATCGCGAAGCTCACGACGAACGCCACGAGCACCCCGATCCAGTCGATCCCGTCGAACGTGAACCAGTCCATGACCCCTCCCCGGGTCCACGGGTCGCCGCTGCGGCCCCTCACCGCGAGCGTATCCCCTGGCACCGACGCCCGTGCCACCGACGCAACCGGCGTACGAGACCGCCCTCACGCGCATCGTCCCTGGTGCCGCATGGCGGGATCGATCCTGTACGCCGGTTGCGTCAGGAAGGCGGGCGGGCGGCGGGACGATGCGCGGCTCAGGCGGGCTCGCGGCCCTCCGCCGCCGCGGCGATGTGCTCGAGGTCCTGCGCGAGCGCCTTCTGGGTCGCCTTCATGCCGGCCTTGCCGAACAGCAGCCAGCCGATGCGCTGCGCCGGACCCGGGCTCGGGGTCTCGGCTGAGAAGTCGCAGACGAGGCGCGTGCCGCCGTCGACCTCCTCGAGCGAGTAGACCGTCCGGTACTCGGTGCCGCGGGACTCGGCATGGATCGCCGTGGACCGAGGCGCGTCGACCTCGACGACCTCCATCTCCTCGGTCTCCTCGCGGCCCCACATCTTGCGGGTCTCGCGCCACCGGACGCCGACCGCGTAGCCCTCGCCCTCGAGCCGCTCGAGGCTCACGATCGCGGGGATGACCTCCGACGCGTAGTCCAGGTCCGTGATGACGTCCCAGACCCGCTCGACCGCCGCCGCGATCTCCTTCTCGGCGCGCACGCTGTGCCCCACCATGACCCGTCCCCTCTGCCGGCTCCGCTCAGGCTAACCCTCCCCGACCGATGCGCCGGTCAGGAGAAGTGCCTGATGAGGTCGCCGATGTCGGCCTTGAGCCGGACGGTGCCGCCCAGCGAGAAGAAGGTCGAGATGGCCCGGCGCATCGCGCGCTCCGCGATCGACGGGTTCGAGTGGTACACGTGGAAGACCCTGCGCACGAGCGTGCCGTCCTCCGACTCCGACAGGAACGTGGTCGACGTGAACACGCCGTCGGGACCCACGCGCTCCTGCACGAGCCGGTGGTACGGGTCCGTCGCGACGGTCGTGAGCCGCACCACCACGGGCTCGCTGCCGGCGTCCTTCTCCGTGAACTGCATGACGTGCCCGACCTCGCCGGGGATCCCGGCCTCGGTCACCGCCTGGCTGACCATCGTGAACACCTCGACGCGCAGCTCCGGGTCCGTGAGCGCATGCCACACGTCCTTGGCGGACGCAGGCACGAGGCCCTCCCTCTCGACCGACACATCCAGCGGCCCGGGCATGACGCCTCCTCCTCGGGGCGTTCGGGGCGCGCCCCTCCTCCCACCGTAATAGCAGGAAGGGCGTCCCGCCCGGAGGGTTGCGGGCGTCGTGGGCGCGGCGCTAGCCTGACCCCGAAGCCCACGAAAGGTCGGGGAGATGAGCATCGAGCGCCGTGCGGTCACCGCACTTGGCTCTGCCCTCCTCGCGTGCGCTCTCGATGACACCTGTGGCCGCTGCTGCGGCTGCTGCTGTCTGTAGAGCGCTGGAAGCGCCTCGCCCGGCCACCGGCCGAGCCTCGTCCGCACCCAGCGCTCGCCCCGGGCATCGATCCTGATGCTCCTGCGTTGTGCACCCCGGAACACCCACCTCTCAAGGGAAAAGAGGAAAGAAGCCCATGGCACGCATCTACGAGGACGTCACCGCCCTCATCGGCAACACCCCCCTCGTCAAGATCAACCAGCTGACCGAGGGAGTCGACGCGACGGTGCTCGGCAAGCTCGAGTTCTACAACCCCGCGAACTCCGTCAAGGACCGCCTGGGCGTCGCCATCGTCGACGCCGCCGAGGCGGACGGCTCGCTCAAGGAGGGCGGCACGATCATCGAGGCGACGTCGGGCAACACCGGCATCGCGCTCGCCATGGTCGGCGCGGCCCGCGGCTACAACGTGGTCCTCACCATGCCGGAGACGATGTCGAAGGAGCGCCGCGCGCTGCTGCGGGCCTTCGGCGCGGAGCTGGTCCTCACGCCGGGCCCGGAGGGCATGCGCGGTGCGGTCGAGGCCGCCAACAAGATCGCCGAGGAGCGTCCCGGCTCGATCCTCGCCCGCCAGTTCGCGAACGAGGCGAACCCCGCGATCCACCGCCGCACCACGGCGGAGGAGATCTGGGCCGACACCGACGGCGAGGTCGACATCGTCATCGCGGGCATCGGCACCGGCGGCACCATCACCGGCGTCGGCGAGGTGCTCAAGGAGCGCAAGCCGAGCGTCCAGATCATCGGTGTCGAGCCGGCCGAGTCGCCCATCCTCAACGGCGGCCAGCCCGGCCCGCACAAGATCCAGGGCATCGGCGCGAACTTCGTGCCCGAGATCCTCAACACCGAGATCTACGACGAGATCTTCGACGTCGACGCCGAGACGGCGGTCGCGACGGCCCGTGCGGCCGCCCGCAAGGAGGGCCTGCTCGTGGGCATCTCCTCGGGTGCGGCCATCCACGCCGCCATCGAGGTCGCGAAGCGCCCGGAGAACGCCGGCAAGACCATCGTCGCGATCATCCCGTCGTTCGGTGAGCGCTACCTGTCCTCGGTCCTCTACTCGGACCTCATGGACTGATCCCCGCCCTCCACGCACCACCCAGCAGTCCCCACCCGGAGGTATCCAGATGGCAGCCGAGATCGGAGCGCTCGCCCGAGCGCTCGAGGACATCCGCACCGCGAGGCAGCGCGACCCCGCCGCACCGGCGTGGTGGGTCATCGCGGGCTCCTACCAGGGCGTCCACGCCGTCTGGTACCACCGGCTGGCGCACTGGCTGTGGAAGCGGAACATGCGCTCGTACGCACGTCTCGTCTCCCAGTACGCGCGCCGTGCCACCGGCATCGAGATCCACCCCGGCGCGCAGCTGGGACGGCGCGTGTTCATCGACCACGGCATGGGCGTCGTCATCGGCGAGACCGCCGTCGTGGGCGACGACGTGCTGATGTTCAACGGCATCAACCTGGGCGGCACCACGATGAGCCCGGGCAAGCGCCACCCCACGATCGGCGACCGCGTCGTCATCGGCGCGGGCGCGAAGGTCCTCGGCCCGCTGCGGGTGGGACCGGACGCCCGCATCGGCGCCAACGCGGTGGTGGTCAAGGACGTGCCGGACGGCGCGACCGCGGTGGGCATCCCCGCCGTCATCCGCAACCACCCCGGACCCACGGAGGCGTCGACCGCCGCCTCGGCCGTGGACTCGGGCGACTCGCACCGCCACCCGGACCCGGACGCTCCCCCGGAGCCCATCCGCGAGCCGGCGATGTACTACATCTAGCGGGTCCCGGAGAGGCCCCTCGCCCGTGGGCGGGGGGCCTCTCCGCGTCCCTAGACTGGAGTCATCCCACCTCGAAGGAGACCAGTCGATGAAGACGTTCACCCTGCCCGGAACCGAGATCACGGCCCCCGCCGTCGTGCTCGGCCTCATGCGCATCGTCGAGAAGTCCGATGAGGAGGTCCGCACCCTCGTGCAGACCGCCCTCGACGCGGGCATCGACTTCGTCGACCACGCGGACCTCTACGGCCCGCCGTACCACGGCTGCGAGCGCCGCTTCGCGGAGGCCCTCCAGCTCACGCCGTCGCAGCGCGAGGCGCTCACGATCCAGACGAAGTGCGGCATCCGTCAGCCCGGCCCGTACTTCGACTTCTCGTACGAGCACATCATCGAGTCCGTGCACGGCTCGCTCGAGGCGCTCGCCACGGACTACCTCGACATCCTGCTGCTGCACCGCCCCGACGCGCTCGTCGAGCCCGACGAGGTCGCGCGCGCCTTCGACGAGCTGCACGCGGCCGGGAAGGTGCGCCACTTCGGCGTCTCCAACCACACGCCGGGCCAGATCGAGCTGCTCAAGCGCAGCGTGCGCCAGCCGCTCGTCGCCAACCAGATCCAGCTGTCCGTGACCCACGCACCGTCGATCGCGAGCGGCATCGCGATGAACATGGGCGACCTCGACCAGTCGATCGACCGCGACAACGGGATCGTCGACTACTGCCGCCTCAACGACATCACGCTCCAGGCGTGGTCGCCGTTCCAGTCGCGCTTCTTCACCGGCCCGTTCCTGGGCAACCCGCACTACGAGGAGCTCAACAAGGTCATCGACCGCCTCGCGTGGAAGTACGAGGTGCCGGCCGAGGCGATCGCCGTCGCATGGCTCACGCGCCACCCGGCGCAGATGCAGGTGGTGCTGGGCACCACCACCCCGTCGCGCGTCGAGGCGGCGGCCAAGGGCGCCGACGTGCACCTCGCGCGCTCCGAGTGGTACGAGATGTTCCGCGCCGCGGGCCACACGGTGCCCTGACCCGCGGGCCGCATGCGAAGGCCCCCTCTCCCAGTCAGGGAGAGGGGGCCTTCGTGCGGTGCGGGGCGGCGTTCGGGGACCTCCCCGCGGACGATGCGCGGGTTACGCGGCGAACGACCGCAGCATCCACGCCGCCTGCTCGTGCACCGCGAGGCGCGCGTTGAACAGGTCCGCGGTGGCCCCGTCGCCGGCGTCCTCCGCGACCTCCACGAGCGGGCGGACGAGGCGCGCGAGCGTCTCGTGGTCGCGCGCGAGGTTCTCCACCATCGTCATCGCGTCCGTGGTGCGCTCGTTGTCGGTGATCGAGGCGTGCTCGAGGAACTCTGCGAACGAGCCGGGAGCGCCGGAGCCGAGCGCGCGCATGCGCTCGGCCAGCACGTCGGCCGCCTCCCACAGCTCCTGGTACTGCTCCTCGAACATCAGGTGCAGCGAGCGGAAGTGCGGGCCGGTGACGTTCCAGTGGTAGCCGTGGGTCTTCACATAGAGCGTGAACGTGTCCGACAGGACCTGCGCGAGCCCCGCGTTGATCGCCTTGAGGTCCTCCGCCTTGATCCCGATCCTCGGGGTCGACTCGGTCGTCTTCACGGGCGTCGTGGCAGCCATGGGTCCTCCTCTATCCGGTCTGCGGCACCGCAGGATCACGGCGCCGTCCTCTGAGGCCAACCGGACTCGGCGCTCGGTCATTCCCGCCCCGCCCGCCGCCCGCACGGCCACCCGTGACCTCCGCACCTGACGGAATGAGACCCCGCCCTGATACGTTCCGGGGGCATGGAGCACATGCGTCTCGACCACCACCGCAAGGCGTCCGCCGAGCACTGCCCCGCCCCCGTCCTCGCCGACGCGCCGGGCGACGACGAGCTCGCCCTCGCGCTCGCGCGCACCCAGCGCGTCGCGGTCGTGGGCTGCTCCCCCAACCCGTCCCGCACGAGCTACCAGATCGCCGTGTGGCTCATGGAGAACACCCCGTACGAGCTGTACCTCGTGAATCCCGCGGCGAACGGCGAGGAGATCCGCGGGCACGGCTTCTACGACTCGCTCGCCGAGCTGCCCGTCGCCGTCGACCTCGTCGACGTCTTCCGTCGCGCGGAGTTCACCCCCGCGATCGCCGCCTCGGCCGTGGACGTCCACGCCAAGGCGCTGTGGCTCCAGCTCGGCATCACGCACCCTGACGCCATGGCCACCGCGCGCGGTGCCGGCATGGTCGCGGTCCAGAACCGCTGCATCAAGGTCGAGTACCGCCGCCTCGCGGATCGCATCGAGTCCTTCCGCGCGCTCTGAACCGGGCGTCCCGGCCCGCGACATCCACGCGACGACGCGCCGCGCACGTGCCGGGCCGCGCATCGTCCCCGATGCCACCATGGCGATATGTCCGTCACGCCCGGGTATCGCCTGATCTCGCTCGCCCCTGATCGCGCGAGCGAGATGCTCGACGTCAACACGTGGGCCTTCACGGGCGAGATGCGCGCCGAGGACCTGGACGCGTACGCCTCCGAGATCCCGTTCTCGCGGACCCGCGCGATGGAGATCCAGGACCCCGCGCACGGCGAGGTCGGCCGGCTCGCGGGCGTCGCGGCCTCCTACACCTTCCGGCTGCGGGTGCCCGGCGGCTCGCTCGTGCCCGTCGCGGGGCTGACCTGGGTGGGCGTCCACCCCGGCCACCGTCGGCGCGGCCTGCTGCGCGCGATGATGGGCGACCATCTCGCCGATGCGCGCGCCCGCGGCGAGGTCGCGTCCGCGCTCTACGCCGCCGAGACGGAGATCTACCAGCGCTTCGGCTACGGGCTGGCGGCGCGCCAGATCGACGTGCGGCTCCCCCGCGGCGCGGGGCTTCGTGAGATCCCGGGCGCGGCCGAGCTGCGCGTGCGGATCGAGGACGCGAGCCTCGAGCGCCACGGCGCGGCGCTCGCCCGCATCCAGCGGCGCATGGAGCGCCCCGGCACGCCCACGCTCGATCACGCCGATGCGCTGCGCGCGCGCTTCGCCGACCCCGGCGCGCACCGGCGCGACAGCGAGCGCATGCGGATCCTGCTGGTCGAGGAGCCCGACGGCACCCCCGTGGCCTACGCCCTGTTCCGGCGGGAGGGCAAGTGGGACGACGACGCGATCCCCGGCGGCACGCTGCACACGTGGTCGTTCGGCGCCGACGGCGCCGCCGCCACGCACCGCCTCTGGTCCGTGCTGCTCGACCTCGACCTCATCGGCACGGTCAAGGCGTCCCCGCTCGCGACCGACGACGCGCTGCTGTGGCTGCTCAAGGACCCGCGCAGCGCTCGCGCACGCATCCACGACAACATCTGGCTGCGCATCGTCGACGTGCCCGCCGCGCTCACCGCGCGCGAGTACCTGTGCCCCGTCGACGCCGTCATCGAGGTCACGGACCCCCTGTTCCACGACAACGCGGGGCCGTGGCGAGTCACGTCGCGCGACGGCGAGGGCCACGTCGAGGCCGCGCCCGGCCAGGAGCCGGACCTCGTGATCGGCGTGCAGGAGCTGTCGGCCGCCTACCTGGGCGGTGTCAGCCTCGGCGCGCTCGCCTCGGCAGGGCTGATCGAGGAGCGCACCCCGGGCGCCGTGCACGCGCTCGCCGCGGCCTTCGAGTCCACCTCCGCGCCGGTCTGCAACCTGTTCTTCTGACGGCCACGGCGGCGCGCATCGTCCCCTCTGCCAGGCCGCATTCCCGCGGGTGAGCAACCCCACAGGATTGGGAGACCGCCGCGCGTCGTGACACGGTGGAGGGATGAAGAAGGCAGAGGGATACCGACCGATCTCCATCCCGGAGGACCGTCTCGACGAGTTCTTCGACGTGGTCCAGTGGGCCTTCGTCGGCGAATGGCTGAGGGAGGACCGGCAGGACTACGTGGGCGCGCTCCCCGTCGAGCGCGCCCGCGCGCTCGAGGTGACCGATGCGCGGCACGGCCGCACCGGCGAGGTCGCCGCGGTGCACGCGAGCTTCGGCACCGAGATGGTGGTGCCGGGCGGCCGCAGGGTGCCCACCGCGGGGCTGTCGTGGCTGGGCGTGCACCCCGCGCATCGTCGCCGCGGGCTGATGACGCGCATGATCCACGACCACTTCGAGCGCTCGCTCGCGCGCGGCGAGGCGGTCTCGGTGCTCTACGCGATGGAGGCGCCCATCTACGCGCGCTTCGGCTACGGGATGGGCTCGCAGACGGTGAAGGCGGAGATCCCGCGCGGCGCGAAGATGTGGGACATCGACGGGTCCGACGACCTCACGGTGCGTCTCGAGCGCGCCTCGTTCGACGAGCACGACGTGCTCGTCGCGGGGCTGCAGGCCCGGCTCGACCGCCCGGGCACGGTGATCAACGCCGTCGGCTCGGGCCGCAACGCGCGCTTCACGGACCCCGTGGGCAACCGGCGCGGGATGGAGCGGTGGCGCCTCGCGATCGTCGAGGACGCCGGCGAGCCGGTCGCGTACGCGTTCTTCCGCCGCCATGCCCGCTCGTCCGTGGGCATCCACGACGGCGTGTGCCAGGTGCGCGAGCACGGCGCCCTGACGCCGGCCGCCGCGCAGCGCCTGTGGGAGACGCTGACCGACTTCGACCTGGTCGAGACCACGATGACCGAGAACCTCGCCACCGACGACCCGCTGCTGCACCAGCTCAAGGATCCCCGCGGGGTCCGCTCGAAGGTCATCGACAACCTGTGGGTGCGCCTGCTCGACGTGCCCACCGCGCTCGCGGCGCGCGAGTACTTCCACGACTGCGACGTCGCGATCGAGCTCGCCGACAAGCACGTCCCCGGCAACACCGGCACGTGGCGACTGCGCGTCGCGGGCGGCGAGGCCGAGGTGACGCGGACGGACGATGCGCCGGACCTCACCATGGACATCCGTCACCTGTCGCAGTGCTACCTAGGCGCCACCTCGCTCGAGGCGCTGGTGCGGGCCGGGCTGGTGCGCGAGCACACGCCGGGTCAGGCACGCGAGCTCGCGATCGCGATGCTGTCCCCCGTCGCGCCGCTGGCGAACTGGGACTTCTGAGCGCGGCGCCTAGCGCTGCGCCTCGAAGTCCTTCATGAGGTCGATGCGGCGCTGGTGGCGCTCGTCGCCCGAGAACGGCTCGGCGATGAACGCGTCCGCGATCGCGGTGGCCTCCTCGAGCGAGTGCATGCGGGCGCCGATCGAGCCGATCTGCGCGTCGTTGTGCTGGCGCGCGAGCTTCGCGGTCTCGACCGACCAGATCAGCGCGGCGCGGATGCCGGTGACGCGGTTGGCGGCGAGCTGCTCGCCGTTGCCCGAGCCGCCGATGACGATGCCGAGGTCGGCGCCGTCGCTCGCGGCGACGGCCTCGGCCGCGGCGATGCACATCGGCGGGTAGTCGTCGAGCGCGTCGTACTCGTACGCGCCGTGGTCGACGACCTCCTGGCCGGCACCGGTGAGGTGGGAGACGAGGTGCTGCTTGAGCTCGAAGCCTGCATGATCGGCGGCGATGTGGATGCGCATGAGCCCATTCTGCCAGCGCGCGCGACGTGGGCTGCCAATGACAGTGGTGACGGACGATGCGGGAAGGAGCGCTGTGCCTCCACGCACGAGTCCCTCGGGCCACACCGGTCACATCTGTCATTGGCAATCACCCGACCGCGGCCTCGCCGTGAGCGAAACCGCCGCGTCCCGCGCATCGTCCACCCCTAGGGTGAGAGGCATGACGCTCCACTCCGGCATCGACCAGTCCGAGTTCTCCCCGACCGTCCGTGCGCAGGACGACTTCTTCCGGTACGTCTCCGGGCCGTGGGAGGCGACGCACGAGATCCCCGGCGACCGGTCGGCGGACGGCTCGTTCTACACGCTCCGTGACGAGGCCGAGAAGCACGTGCGGGTGATCATCGAGGAGGCGGACCGCGAGAGCCAGATCGGCGCGCTGTACGCGTCGTTCATGGACGTCGACCGTGTCAACTCGCTGGGCGTGAGCCCGCTCGAGCCGGACCTTGCGAAGGTCGAGGCCGCGACCACGCACGAGGAGCTCGCCCGCGCGATGGGCGAGCTGCAGCGCGACGGCATCTCCGGCACCGCCGGCTACTACGTCTTCGCGGACCGCCTCGACCCCGACCGCAACGTGGTCTACCTGGGCCAGTCCGGCATCGGCCTGCCCGACGAGGCGTACTACCGCGACGACGCGCACGCCGAGACGCGCGAGAAGTACGTCGCCCACGTCGACCGCATGGCGGGCCTCACGGGTCTCGCCTTCGACTCGTCCACCGTGGTGGGCCTCGAGACCGCGATCGCGCGCGAGCACTGGGATGTGGTGAAGACCCGCGAGGCGGAGCTCACGCACAACCCGACCACGCTCGACGGCCTCGCCGCCGACGCGCCCGGCTTCGAGTGGTCCGTGTGGGCGGAGGCGATCCGCATGCCGGAGGCCGCGCACGCGCTCCTCGTGGTGGGCGAGCCGTCGTACTTCACGGCCTTCGCGAAGATCTGGGCCGAGACGGACCTCGAAACCTGGAAGGCGTACCTGCGCTGGCGCATCGTGAACTCTCGCGCCGCGTACCTCACCGAGGACCTCTCCAAGGCGAACTTCGACTTCTACGGCACCGTGCTGTCGGGCGCGACCGAGCAGCGCGAGCGGTGGAAGCGCGCGGTCAGCCTGGTCGAGGGCGTCGCGGGCGAACTGGTGGGCCAGGAGTACGTCTCGCGCCACTTCCCGCCGGCGTACAAGGAGCAGATGGACGCGCTGGTCGCGAACCTCATCGAGGCGTACCGCGTCTCGATCGAGGACCTCGACTGGATGACGCCGGCGACGAAGGACAAGGCGCTCGAGAAGCTGCGCCAGTTCACGCCCAAGATCGGCTACCCCGACAAGTGGCGCGACTACACGGGCCTCGAGGTGTCGCCCGACGACCTCGTGGGCAACGTGCGCGCCGCGAGCGCGTTCGAGGAGGACTGGGAGTGGGCGAAGATCGGCAAGCCCGTCGACCGCTCCGAGTGGCTCATGACGCCGCAGACGGTCAACGCCTACTACCTGCCCGTCGCGAACGAGATCGTGTTCCCCGCGGCGATCCTGCAGCCGCCGTTCTTCCACCCCGACGCGGACGACGCGGTCAACTACGGCGGCATCGGCTCGGTGATCGGCCACGAGATCGGCCACGGCTTCGACGACCAGGGCTCGAAGTACTCGGGCACCGGCGCGCTCGAGGACTGGTGGACCGAGGACGACCGCAGCGCGTTCATGGAGCGCGCCAAGCGCCTCATCGAGCAGTACAACGGCTACTCCCCCGCGCAGCTCGCCGGCTCGCACCACGTCAACGGCGCGCTCACGGTGGGTGAGAACATCGGCGACCTCGCGGGCGTCGAGATCTCGCTCAAGGCCTACGAGATCGCTCTCGGCCACCCGATCGCGGAGGCGCCCGAGGTGGACGGCCTCACCGCGGTGCAGCGCTTCTTCATCGGCTACGCGCTGACCGAGCGCATGAAGGTCCGCTCCGAGGCGCTCGTCACGCGTCTCGCCACGGACCCGCACTCGCCCAGCGAGTTCCGCGTCAACGGCATCGTGCGCAACATGGACGCCTGGTACGAGGCGTTCGAGGTGTCGGCCGAGGACGAGCTGTGGCTCGCCCCCGAGGAGCGCGTCTCCATCTGGTGATCGCTCTCTGAGCCGCGACGTCCCGGGCCCCCGAGGGGCCCGGGACGTCCTGTGTGCGGGCCGCGCGGGGTCTCGCCGCGCGCCCGGTGGCACCCGGTGCTAGACCAGGTGGGGGGAGCTCGGCGCGGACAGGGGATTCGGGATGAGCGCGAGGACCGTGGCGGGCCTGGCCGCGACGATGCTGGCGGTCGCCCTGGGGGTCGGCGGCTGCTGGACGGACCGCGAACCGGAGCCGGAGTGCATCACGCCGTCGTCCACGTGCGGTCCCCTCGATGCTGCCGCGAGCGCCTCCGCCACCGAGCCCGCGACGGTGGACGCCGCCGCAGCGACAGGCTTGCCGGACCCGTGCGACCTGCTGTCGGCCGCGGACCTCGAGGCGGCGTCGGGCGTCGGCTTCGGGGGCGGCGTGCTCGCCGAGGACATCGCCACCGAGACGCAGGCGTCGTGCGTGTGGAACGCGATCGACGGCCCCCTCCCCATCGTGCAGGTGCTCGTGGTGGCGGGAGCGGACCTGGCGGCGTCGCAGCGAGAGTCCACCGAGGAGTGGATGGGGGCGTCCGCCGACGTCGACGTGGCGGGCGCGACCGACGCCTACGCCGTCGGCGAGGGCACGATCCTCGGCATGCAGGTGGACGACGTGTTCGTCGAGGTGTCCTACATGAGCGGCGACGAGGGCGACCTCACCGCCATCACGGCCGACATCGCCGAGGTCGTGGCGGGGAACCTCTAGCCGTCAGCACCTCGGCCCCCACTTCAGCCCCGCCGCAGCCCCAGAAGTCACACATCTGACGCCGGGTACACGCGGATCCCCGTTCGGCCGCCGGATACCGATCGCCAGATGTGTGACTTGCGGTGAGGGGGCGCGGCCGACCAGGCACGATGCGCGCTACCGGTGCAGGTAGACCCGGGCCTCCCACGGGCCGAGCGGGATCTCGCCCGCGCCGGCCGGGTAGGGCGTCGCCTCCGAGCCGAGGTTGTGCAGGATGAGCCCGCCGTGCGCGACGTCCACGCGCGCGGTCGCGTCCGCGCCCGAGACGTTCACCACCACGGTCAGCACCGTGCCGTCGAGCACGCGGCGGTACGCGAACACCTGCGGGTCCTCGTGAAGCAGCATCTCGAACGAGCCGTGCGCGACCACGTCCTCGGAGTGCCGGAGCGCGATGAGCGCGCGGTAGAACGATGCGACCGAGTCCGGGTCCTCGCGCTGCGCCTCCGCGTTGAGCCACGTGTGGTTGCGCGTCACCGGAAGCCACGGCGTGCCGGTGGTGAAGCCGGCGTGCGGCGAGGCGTCCCACTGCACGGGGGTGCGCGCGTTGTCGCGGCTCTGCGCCGCGAGCCCGTCCATGATCCGCTCGATGGGAACGTCGAGCTCGCGGAGCTCGTCGTACGCGCCCAGCGACTCGACGTCGTGGTACTCGTCGATGGACGTGAAGCCGGCGTTCGTCATGCCGATCTCCTCGCCCTGGTAGATGTACGGCGTGCCGCGCATGAGGTGCAGCACGGCCGCGAGCGCCTTCGCGGACGCGGCCCAGTGGTCACGGTCGTCGCCGAAGCGCGACACCACGCGCGGCTGGTCGTGGTTGTCCCAGTACAGCGAGTTCCAGCCCCGCTCCGCGAGCGCGTGCTGCCAGCGCGCGAAGATCGACTTGAGGCGCACGAGGTCGAGCGGCTGCGGGTCGAACTTGCCCAGCGGCCCGTGGTCGACGTCGACGTGCTCGAACTGGAAGATCATGTCGACCTCGGCCCGCTCGGCGTCGGTGAACAGCACCGCATCGTCCACCGTCGCTCCGGGCGTCTCGCCCACGGTGAGGAACCGTCCCTCGCGCCCGGCGAACACCTCGCGGTGCATCTCCTGGAGGAACTCGTGGTTGCGGGGCCCGCACGCGTAGAGCGGGAAGCCGTTGCCGAGCCCGCCCGGCAGCGGCTCGCCGTCGCGCAGCGGCAGGGTCTTCGAGATGAGGTTGATGACGTCCATGCGGAAGCCGTCGACCCCGCGGTCGAGCCACCAGTTCATCATCGCGTAGACGGCCTCGCGGACCTCGGGGTTCTCCCAGTTGAGGTCCGGCTGCTTCTGGTGGAACAGGTGGAGGTAGTACTCGCCCGACTCCTCGTCGAAGGCCCACGACGGGCCCGAGAAGAACGCCCGCCAGTTGGTGGGCTCGGCGCCGGTGGCGCCGGGCTCGAAGCCCTCGCGCGGCGGTCGCCACCAGTACCAGTCGCGCTTGGGGCTGCGCTTCGACGAGCGGGACTCGAGGAACCAGGGGTGCTCGTCCGACGTGTGGTTGACCACGAGGTCCATGACGATCTTCATCCCGCGGGCGTGCGCCGCCGTCAGCAGCGCGTCGAAGTCCTCAAGGTCGCCGAAGGTCGGGTCGATGGCCTGGTAGTCGGCGATGTCGTAGCCGTTGTCGGCCTGCGGCGACGCGTAGATGGGCGACAGCCAGATGACGTCGACGCCGAGCCACGCCAGGTGGTCGAGGCGCGAGCGGATCCCGTTGAGGTCGCCGATGCCGTCGCCGTCCGAGTCCTGGAAGCTCCTGGGGTACACCTGGTACACCACCGCGGACTTCCACCAGTCGTCGCTCACGGGCGCTCCTCTCGCATCGTCGCTCGATCCACCCTAGTCCGCCTGCTGGGCCGCGAGCCGGGCGTAGAGCCCCTCCGCCGCGACCAGCTCGGCGTGCGAGCCGGACTCGACGATCCGGCCGCGCTCGACGACGTGGATGACGTCCGCGCCCCTGATCGTGGAGAGACGATGCGCGACCACCAGGGTCGTGCGGCCCACCGCCGCACGGTCGAGGGCGGCCTGCACCACGCGCTCGGAGACGGTGTCGAGCGCGCTCGTGGCCTCGTCGAGCAGCAGCACCGGCGGGTCCTTGAGCAGCACGCGCGCGATCGCGACGCGCTGCTTCTCGCCGCCCGACAGCCGGTAGCCGCGCTCCCCCACGATCGTGTCGTAGCCGTCCTCGAAGCCCAGGATCGCGTCGTGGATGTCGGCCCGGCGGCACGCGTCCTCGAGCTCGGCGTCGGTCGCGTCGGGCCGGGCGTAGCGGAGGTTCTCCGCGATGGTGGCGTGGAAGAGGTAGGTCTCCTGGCTCACGACGCCCACGTGCTCGACGACGGACTCGTGCCGCAGCCGGCGCACGTCCTCGCCCGCGAAGCGCACCTCGCCGCCGCTCGCCTCGTGCAGGCGCGCCGCCAGGTATACGACGGTGGTCTTGCCCGCGCCCGACGGCCCCACGAAGGCGTGCGTGGTGCCGGGCTCGACCCGGAAGGACACGCCGTCCAGGGTGGGCGGCGCATCGTCCCGCGTGCCCGGGTAGCGGAAGACGACCTCGCGGAACTCGACCGCGCCGATGGGACCGGGCGCGTCCTCGACCGGGACCGCGTCCTCGGCGTCGCGGATGGCGGGCTCGAGGTCGAGGTACTCGAAGATGCGGGCGAAGAGCGCGCGCGACGTCTGCACCTCGAGCGCGACGCGCATGAGCGCCATGAGCGGGAACAGCAGGCGTGCCTGCACCGCCGTGAAGGCGACGATGGTGCCGGCCGTGACCGCGGTGGAGCCGCGGTCCATGAGCGCGCCCGCCGCGAGGTAGATGACCGCCGGGACCGACGACATCACCACGGACACGAGCCCGAAGAACCACTGGCCGGTCATGGCCTGCTGGACCTGGAGGCGGATCTGGGTCGCGTTCTCCTTGCGGAAGCGGTCGGTCTCGAGGCGCTGCCGGTTGTAGACCTTCGACAGCATGATGCCGCTGACCGACAGGGTCTCCTGGGTGATGGCCGTGAGCTCCGAGAGCGACTCCTGCGTGCGGCCGGCGATGCGGGCGCGCACGCGGCCGACGCGCCGCTGCACCACGACGAGCGCGGGCATGAGGATCACCGCGAGGATCGTGAGCCGCCAGTCGAGCAGCACCATCGCGACGAGGCTCGCCAGCACGGTGACGGTGTTGCCGACGATGCTCGACACGAACGTGGTGAGCACCCCGGAGACGCCGCCCACGTCGTTCTGCAGGCGCGACTGGATCACGCCCGTCTTGGTGCGCGTGAAGAACGCGAGCTCCATCGACTGCAGGCGCGCGAACAGCTGCTCCCGCAGGTCTCCCGTGACGCGGTTGCCCACGGACGACGTGAGATACGTCTGCCAGATCTGCAGGCCCGCCGCGACGAGGTAGATCGCGATCATCACGCCGACGAGCTCGGCGAGCAGGCCCAGCTGGACGTCGCCCGAGGCGGGGAACAGCGCGTTGTCGAAGATGCGCTCGACGATGAGCGGCGGGATCACCGTCGCGCCCGCGGCCGCGACCACGAGGACCGCGGTGGTGACGAGCGCGCCACGGTAGGGCCGGAACAGCGCGACGACGCGCGGCCACAGGTCGGGGATGTCGGGCGCCTCGGCGTTGAGGGCGCGCTGGGCGTCCTCGTCGCGGCTCGCGATGCCGCGGCCGGGCATGCCGCCCATGGCGGCGCGGCGGCTGCCGGCGGGCGCGGGATGGCTCATGTCGACAGCCTAGGTCCCCTGGCAGACGCCGAAGTCTAGGGCTTTGATGACAATTGCGCGTTCCGAGATGTTTTGCCCCTAACGTGGCGTTCCGGACCCACCCCGGGGTCCGACTCAAGGAAGGAACGCAATGACCCGCAGGATCCTTACCCTGGGCACCGTCGCCGCCGCCACCCTGGCAGCAGCGGTCGCCACCCCCGCCGCCGCCGTGACCGATGGCGACTTCGACGGGAACGGCCACCCCAACGTCGGGATGATCGCGTTCTACGCGCCCGACTCCGCCGGAGACGTCTACCGCTACCGCTGCAGCGCAACGCTCGTCTCCCCGACCGTGCTGCTCACCGCCGCGCACTGCACCGACGGCACGGTGGGCGACACCATCGTGAGCTTCGACCCCGTGATCGCCGAGGAGCCGCCGAGCGGCCTGCCCGAGGCCGACCCCAAGACCGGCTACAACGGCGACCAGATCGACGCGCAGGGCCGCACGTGGGAGTCCGGCACCGCGCACACCGCGCCCGGCTACTCGGACTTCACCGACCTCAAGAACTGGAACGACTACGGCGTCGTGGTCCTCGACGACCCGATCACGGACATCGAGCCCGCGACGATCGCCCCGACCGGCTACCTCGACACGTTCAAGCAGCCGAAGCTCAACAAGACGATCTTCACGACGGTGGGCTACGGCACCGAGGTCCGCAAGGCCGAGAGCGGCCCGCAGAAGCCCACGCCGATGTCGTACCCGATCATCCGCCGCGTCGCGCAGGAGCCGGGCCAGAAGCTCACGCCGCAGATCCTGCAGGTCAACGGCAACGGCAACGACAACCGCGGCACCGGCGGCACGTGCTTCGGCGACTCCGGCGGTCCGACCTTCAAGGACGGCTACCTCGTCGCGGTGACCAGCTACGGCTACACGTCGAACTGCCGGTACCTCGACGGCCTCCAGCGCGTCGACATCGACGAGGCGGCGGACTTCCTCGCCGAGTACGGGGTCGAGCCCGCCACGCTCGGCTGACCCCCGCATCGTCCGGCGGCCGTCCCCGACGCGGGGGCGGCCGCCGGCCCGTGCCAGACTGGCGCCATGCCCCCCGCCCTGCCGTCGATCGCCTTCTTCGAGCCCCGCATCCCCGAGAACACGGGCAACGCGATCCGCCTGTCGGCGGTCACCGGCGCGCCGCTGCGCCTGGTCGAACCGCTCGGCTTCGAGCTCGAGGACTCGAAGCTCCGCCGCGCCGGGCTGGACTACCACGACCTCGCGAACGTCACCGTGCATGCCGACCTCGACGCGATGCTCGACGCGCTGCCCGAGGCGCGTGTGTTCGCCTTCACCGCCCGCGCCGGCACCGTCTACACGGACATCGCGTACGAGCCGGGCGACATCCTGATGTTCGGGCCCGAGCCCACGGGGCTGCCCGAGGACGTCATGGACCACCCGCGCGTGACGTCGCGGGTGCGCATCCCGATGCTCGCGAGCCGGCGCTCGCTCAACCTCGCGAACTGCGCGTCGATCGTCATCTACGAGGCCGCGCGCCAACTCGGCTTCGGCGACATGGAGTGAGCGGGCTCAGATCCCCAGCTCGCGCAGCTCGGTGACCTCGGGCTCCCCCGCCGCACGCGCGAAGGCCTCCATGCCCACGCGCACCGCCTCCTGATCCTCGGGCGAGGCCGAGGCGAGGATCTCGCGCAGCATCTCCCGGCGCGTCTCCGTCACGGTCGCGACCAGCTCGGCGCCGGCCTCGGAGAGGTCGACGTGCACCTCGCGACGGTTGTCCGGCGCCTCGGACCGCGTGATCCAGCCGCCCGTGCGGAGGCGCTCGACCGTGCGCGTGAGCGTCGACGGGTGGATGCCGATGCGCTCGGCCAGGTCGCCCATCCGCTGCGGCCCCGAGGTCGAGAGCACGACGAGCACGCGGAACTGGGGGACGGTGACCTCGGCGAGTGCCGGCGCGAGCGAGCGCGCGACGATGCCGAGCAGGGCACGGGAGGCGACCAGGGTCGCGGCGGTGGCGTCGGGGTGCACGGCTCCACCGTAGCGTCACACGTCTGCTAGGGTCCAAAGGTTGCTTCCGTACAAACGTGAGGATCTCCCGTTGTCCGCGCATGCCGCCACCCGGCCCGACCGCGCGTGGTCGTTCGCCCGGTTCCGCCGCTCCGAGAACACCGTGCTCATCGCCCTGGCCCTCGTCGTGGGCATCCTCGGCGGCTTCGGCGCGATCGCCTTCCGCTGGCTCGTCGAGACCGCGACCTGGATCTTCACCGGGCACGCGGACTACGCCGGCACCACCGGCCACCCCGCCCACCCGTGGCTGCCGTGGCTCGGCGGGTTCTTCGTGGTGCTCACCCCGGTCGTCGGCGGCCTCATCTACGGCCCGCTGGTGCAGCGCTTCGCCCGCGAGGCGCGCGGCCACGGCGTTCCCGAGGTGATGTACGCGATCCACCGCCGCGGCGGCCGGATCCCCGCGCGCGTCGCGTTCGTCAAGGCGCTCGCCTCGGCCGTCACCATCGGGTCGGGCGGCTCGGTGGGACGCGAGGGGCCCATCGTCCAGATCGGCTCCGCGCTGGGCTCGTCGCTCGCCCGCGCCGCCCGGCTCGACGAGAACGGCGTGCGCATGCTCGTGGCCTGCGGCGCCGCGGGCGGCATCGCGGCGACGTTCAACGCGCCGATCGCGGGCGTGTTCTTCGCCTTCGAGCTGCTGCTCGGCACGCTCGCCGCGCGCTCGATCGGCGCGATCGTCATCTCCGCCGTCACCGCATCGGTCATCGGGCGCGTGTTCCTGGGCGACGAGCCGTTCCTGGTGCTGCCCGAGTTCAGCGTCGGCCACCTGGGCGAGTACGGGCTCTACGTCGTCCTCGGCGTGCTCGCGGCGCTCGTCGGCGTGACCTTCACCCGGGTGCTCTACAAGATCGAGGACCTGTGCGACGCCGCGTGGCGCGGCCCCGAGTGGGCGCGCCCCGCGGTGGGCGGCCTGCTGCTCGGCCTGCTGCTGCTCGCGCTGCCGCAGATGTACGGCGTCGGCTACCCCGTGCTCGAAGGCGCGGTCATGGGCCGGTATGCGATCGGCTTCCTCGTGATCCTGCTCGTGGGCAAGATCGTCGCCACCTCGCTCACCATCGGCATCGGCGGCTCGGGCGGCGTGTTCGCGCCGTCGCTGTTCCTGGGCGCGATGCTCGGCGCAGCCTTCGGACAGGGGGCCGATGCGCTGATGCCGGGCCTCGACCTGGACCCAGGCGCGTACGCCGTGGTGGGCATGGCCGCGGTCTTCGCCGGCGCCTCACGCGCGCCCATCACGGCCGTGCTGATCATCTTCGAGCTCTCCGGCGAGTACACGATCATCCTGCCGCTCATGCTCGCCGTCGCCGTGTCGACCCTACTCTCGGGCCGGCTCTCGCACGACTCGATCTACACGCTGAAGCTGCGCCGCCGCGGCATCGACATCACGCGCCGCGCGGACACCCGCGTGCTCGCCGGATCGACGGTGAGCGACCTCATGTCCGCCGCTCCCCCGACCCTGCGCCGCGGACTGCCCGCCGCGGACGCGGTCGGAGCGCTCGTCGCCGCCCGCCGCCACACGCTCCCCGTGGTCGACCGCGACGGCGCCTATCTCGGGGTCGTCACGTCCTCGGCGGCCGCCGGCGCCGTCACGGGGGACGACGACGCCGCCGAGGTCATCGTGGGCCAGCTGCTCGAGCGCCGCCCCGGCGTCGCCCCCACCGACGCGCTGGACGACGTGCTCGAGGGCCTGCTCGACGACGAGGGCGCGGACGGCCTCGCGGTCGTCGAGGACGGCACGCTCGTCGGGTGGCTGCAGCAGGACGCGGTGCTGCGCCGCCTCGCGTCCGCGGCCGTGTGACGTGAGCGCGGGACGTCGGCGCCGGCCCGGGCGGTTGCTACCCTCGTCGTGATCGAAGGGACCCCCGCATGACGCTTCGCCTCCTGCCCGCCTGGACCGCCGCCGCCGTCGGCGCCGCGGTGGTGCTCGCCGGCTGCACGCCGCTGGCCTCGGACGCCGAGCCCAGCGCGGACGCGTCGTCGCTGACGGACCCGACCGTGTCCGCGGTCGCGACCGCGCCCGCGGGCACCCCCGACCCGTGCGACGTCATGACCCTCAAGACGCTCAACAAGATCGTCGGGCTCAAGATGGCGGACGGCGAGTTCAACTCGAGCCTGTCCTACGAGGGTCGCAACATCTGCGAGTGGCGCCCGCACAACGAGGAGCGCTCCGAGCCGCGCGTCCAGGTCGAGATCAACTGGGAGTACCCGGACGCGGCGCGTCACCGCGAGCTCGCCGAGGCGGTCTTCGGCAAGACCTTCACGGTGCAGAAGGAGATCAAGGGCGCCACGGACGCGTACGCGCTGCCGAGCCGCCGCACCATCGGCATGGGCGTCGACGAGTACTTCGTGAAGGTCTCCTACATCCAGCCCGGGCGCAAGGAGGGCAAGGCGATGACCCTCGCGATCGCGCGCGAGGTCGCCGCGAGCCTCAACCCGGAGGCCGCCGAGGGCTGATTTCGGCCTCCGCCGCATCGTCCGCTAGGGTCCCGGCAACACTCGGCGGGACGGGCCCCCAACCTTTTC
The DNA here is from genome assembly GCF_000971155.1 of Demequina maris. Classification (GTDB taxonomy): domain Bacteria; phylum Actinomycetota; class Actinomycetes; order Actinomycetales; family Demequinaceae; genus Demequina; species Demequina maris. The sequence goes on from NZ_BBLX01000012.1 coordinate 41,148, forward strand.
GGCATCCTGTCGCGTCCTAGGGGCGATCTGGGGGTGACGATGACGCGTTGGGAGCCGATGCTCCTCGAGCTGGGGTCGCAGCGCCGCGGACGGCTGCTGTCGTTCGCGACGATGCTCGCGGGCCCGTCCGAGGCCGACGACCTGGTGCAGGACGCCGTGATCGCGGTGTTCTCCAAGCACCGCGGATTCGAGTCCGTCGCGCAGGCCGAGCAGTACGTACGCCGCGCGATCGCGACGCGCTTCATCGACGGGACGCGCAAGCGTGCGGCCGAGCGTGAGCGGATGCGCCGCACGGCCGTGCCCGAGGCGGTCGCCGACCACGCGGAGCGCGTCGCCACCGGCGAGGCGCTGGACGATGCGCTGGCCACCCTGGCGCCCCGGGTGCGGGCCTGCGTGGTGCTGAGGTTCGTCGAGGACATGTCGATCCGCGAGACCGCTCACGTGCTGGGCCTGTCGGAGGGCGCGGTCAAGCGCTACGTCTCGGACGGGCTCAAGGCGCTCAACACGACGCTCGGCACCCGGGAGGCGCTGGGCGAGGTCGAGGCGGCCCCCGTGACCGCGAACGGAGGTGCGCGATGAGCGAGCTGCGCGACATGTTCCACGAGCGCGACGCGCGCCTGGCGGCCTCGCTGCGCGACGCCGACGAGTTCGACGTCCCCGGCACCCGCACCGTGGTCAAGCGACGCCGGCGGGTCCGCGCCGCGGTCACGTCGGTGGCGTCCGTCCTCGTGGTCGCCGCGGTCGGCGCCGGCGCGTACGCGCTGGCCCCTGACCGTGCGCCCGCCCCCGTCGCGGTGACGCCGTCCGCCTCCGCGACGCCGACGCCGACCCCCTCGATCTCCACGTCGCCGACGGCGACGCCCAGCCCGGAGCCGACCTTCGACGACCCCGGCTTCGCGGGCACGGTCACCGAGTCCGAGCACCTGCCCTCGGCCGAGGCGATCACCCCCGAGGTGTGGGCCTCCGCCGGATCCGGCTGGAGCCTCGTCACGTACCAGGAGCGCTGGTACGACGGCGAGGACTGGCCGACCGGCCCTCAGGTCGTCTACCTGATCTCGCCCCACGGCGACCGCTACCAGCTGATCGAGCTGCCCGGCGACGTCGCCTACGAGGTCTACGGCTGGGAGCCGGGCGCGACCGCCGCGACCGCCGTGCGGACCTCGGGAGAGGGTCTCGCGCCCGAGGCCTTCTCGACCTTCGGGACGCTCGACCTGGTGACGGGCGCGTACTCCGACGGCACGGAGGACATCCCGGAGGGCCTGGGGTGGTGGAGCAGGCTCACGCTCGACGAGGCAGGCGCCCCCGTGTTCCGGGCCGGCTCGCTCGGCTTCGACTCGCCTTCCATGTACTTCACCCTCGACGGCGGCACCACCGCCGCATGGCCGCCCGCCGCGGACCTCCCGGTCGCGCTGTCGCAGGTCCAGAGCGACGGCGACTGGTGCCTCCTCCGCACCTCGTTCCCGGACGGGTCGCGAGCGTTCGACTGTGCGGACGGCGACCACACCAGCCTGCTGCGGCTCGACGCCGACGGTGGCACGACCGTGCTGCATTCGGGCTCCTACAACGAGAGCCTGGGAGCCACCGGCGCGGCGACCGTGGTCGGCGGCCACCTCGTCGTCGAGGCCGGGCAGGCCGGCTACGACTGGTGCCCCACCGGTCTCTACGAGCTCGACGGCGGGACCCTCACGGAGGTGCCCGGCACGGGCGACGAGGTCCACCCGGGCCCGAGCATCTGGCGCTTCGCCGGCTCGTCCGGTCCGGTGCTCTACACCGAGGTGACCGCCGGCTGCGGCGGCGACTCGAGCCCGCGCGTCCTCGTGGCGGCCGATCTCGACACCGGCGAATGGACCGAGCTCGTCCCGTTCCCGTCGGGGGGCATCGACATCGTCGACTCCGTCACCAGCGTCGTCGTAGTGCCGTAGCCGCCACGGCGACGCGAGGCCCCTGCCGCATCGTCCCCGCGGGCGCTACGGCGTGGGCGCCTGCGCGTCGTACTCGCGCCAGGCCCGCTGCGCGTGGGTGAGGATCGCGATCAGCGCGATGATCACGACGCCGCCGAGCAGCGGCGGGAACCACAGCGCCACGGCGGTCGCGAGGATGCCGGCGTAGAGGTCGCCGATGCGGGGCCCGCCCGTGACGACGACGATGAACACGCCCTGGAGGCGGCCGCGCATCTCGTCGGGCGCGGCCTGGATGATCATCGTCTGGCGGAAGATCGCGCTGACCTCGTCCGAGGCGCCCATGCCCGCCATGCACAGCGCCAGCACGATGAGCGTGGCCCAGTGGACGCCGCCCCAGCCCTCGGCAGGCTCGTGGCCGAGCGTGGTCGCGAGCAGCGCCGCCACCCCGAACAGCGCCGCGAACAGGCCGAACACCTGGATCGCGCGCGAGATCGCGACGCCGTGGCGGTGGACGCGGGCGACCGGGCCGGAGAACAGGCTCGTGAGCATCGTGCCCACCGCGCCGGCCGCCGTCAGCGCGCCGACGGTCAGCGAGCCGCCGCCGACCACGGTCGCGCCGAGCGCCGGGAACAGCACGTACGGGCGGCCGAACGTCATCGCGATGATGTCGACGACGAAGCTCATGCGTATGTTCGGGCTGCGCTTGAGGAACGAGAGCCCCTCCTTGAGCACGGGCCAGCCCGCCTCGACCTGCTCGCCCAGGCGCGGCAGCGACGGCAGCATCCAGATGCCGAGGAAGCCCGCGGTGAAGAGCACCGCGTCGATCGTGAAGGTCCACGGCAGGCCCACGCCGGCGGCGAGCACGCCCGCGAGCGCGGGGCCGATGGTGAGCATCGCGCCGAACGAGATGCCGTTGAGCGCGGTCGCCCGGCTGATCATCTCCGGCGGCAGGATGCGTCCCACCACGGAGCCGCGGGTGGCGTTCGAGATGGTCGACGCGACCGCGCTGAGGGTCGTCACCACGAAGAAGGGCCACACCGCGGCGTGCGTGCCGTCCGCCTGCAGGTGCTGGTCCCAGAAGGACAGGACCGCGAGCGCGATCGTCGACGCCCACGCCACCAGCGACGAGGCGATGAGGACCTTCCGGCGGTCGAAGACGTCCGCGATCATGCCGCCCCACAGGCCGGCGACGACCATCGGCAGCAGCGCGATGCCGCCCACCAGGCCGACCATGAACGTCGACTCCGTGATCTCGTAGATCTGCAGTCCCACCGCGACCTGCGTCATGAACGCGCCGATCCCGGAGATCGCGCCGCCGATCCACAACCGCGCGAACGCGGGGCTCGCCTTGAGCGGCGCGATGTCGACCAGGTGGCGGGACAGACCGCGGCGGGACGATGCGGGGGTGTCGGTCTCGGGCGCGGCGCCGGCGGGGTCCTGGGTCACCGAAGGATTCTAGGGCCGGGCGCGGACACCGTCAGTCGAGGCCCTTCTTGAGGAAGCGCGCGGTCGGCTCGTAGCCGAGCGCCTTGTAGAAGTCGACGGCACGCGACGTCGCCACGCAGACGTACGCCGCGCCCCAGTCGTGCGCGACCCCCTCGGCACGCTCCATGAGCGCGGCGCCGATCCCCTCGCCGCGACGTTCCGGGACCACGTACAGCTCCTCCACCACCGCCACGACGCCCCCGGCGAACAGCGCGGGCAGCCGGTGCACCACCACGTAGCCCACCGGCTCGAGCTCGTGCTCGGCGATGAGCACGCCCACGCCGAACTGGCCCACGAGAGCCGCGAGCGCCCCCGCGACCCCGTCGGCGTCGGGGGGCGAGGAGAGCGCCAGATCGGCGGCGAAGCCCGCGACGACGGGGGCGTCCTTGAAGGTCGCCGCCCGGATGCTGAGCGCCGCATCGGCCATGGTTCGACGCTAACCGACACGCGCATCGTCCACCGGATGCACCACCGCACGCGCACGTGACAGCGTCATGACACAATCGCGCCATGCCAGGTACCAACCTCACGCGCGCCGAGGCCGAGGCCCGCGCCGCCATCGTCGCGGTCGACACCTACACCGTCGCCCTCGACCTCACCACGTCGGACACCACCTTCCGTTCGACCTCCACCGTGCGCTTCACCGCAACCCCGGGCGAGAGCACCTTCATCGACCTCATCGCACCGCAGGTGCTGAGCATCACCCTCAACGGCGAGGAGCTCGACCCGGCGACGCACTTCGAGGACTCGCGCATCGCGCTGCCGGCGCTAGCGGCCGAGAACGAGCTGACCGTCGTCGCCGACTGCGCCTACATGAACACCGGCGAGGGCCTGCACCGCTTCGTCGACCCCGAGGACGGCGAGGTGTACCTCTACTCGCAGTTCGAGGTCGCCGACACGCGCCGCGTGTACGCCGTCTTCGAGCAGCCCGACCTCAAGGCGTCGTTCACGTTCACCGTGACGGCGCCCGAGCACTGGCACGTGCTGTCGAACTCGCCCTCCGCCAAGGAGGCCGCCGAGGGCTCGATCGACATCGCCGGCACCGCGCGCGGCATCGCGACCTGGAGCTTCTCCCCCACGACCCGCATCCCCTGCTACGTCACCGCGATCGTCGCGGGCCCGTACCACGAGGTCGAGGGCACCGTGGAGAGCCGCAAGGGCACGCTGAGCGCCAACGTGTACTGCCGCAAGGGCCTCGCGCCGTACCTCGACGCGGACGTCATCCTCGACGACACCCAGAAGGGCTTCGCCTTCTACGAGGAGAAGTTCGAGACGGACTACCCGTTCGAGAAGTACGACCAGATCTTCGTCCCCGAGTTCAACGCGGGCGCGATGGAGAACGCGGGCTGCGTCACGTTCCTCGAGGACTACGTGTTCCGCTCCAAGACCGCGCAGGCGCGCGTCGAGCGCCGCACCGTGACCGTGCTGCACGAGCTCGCGCACATGTGGTTCGGCGACCTCGTCACCATGAGGTGGTGGAACGACCTGTGGCTCAACGAGTCGTTCGCGGAGTTCGCGTCGACGCTCGCCACCGCCGAGGTCACCAAGTACCGCAACTCGTGGGTGACGTTCAACGCGCTCGAGAAGTCGTGGGCGTACCGCCAGGACCAGCTGCCCTCGACGCACCCGATCATGGCCGACATCAAGGACCTCGAGGACGTCGAGGTCAACTTCGACGGCATCACCTACGCCAAGGGCGCGTCCGTGCTGCGCCAGCTGGTCGCGTGGGTGGGCCAGGACGAGTTCTTCGCCGGCGTCGCCGAGTACATGCGCAAGCACCACCACGCCAACGCGACGCTCGACGACCTGCTCGTCGAGCTCGAGAAGGCGTCCGGCCGCGACCTGTCCGGCTGGTCCGACGTGTGGCTGCAGAAGGCCGGCGTCACCACGCTGCGCCCCGTCATCGAGACGGACGATGCGGGGGTCATCACGTCGTTCGCCGTCCGCCAGGAGGTCCCGGCCCAGTGGCCGACCCAGCGCCCGCATCGTCTCGCGATCGGCGGCTACGACGTCGTGGTGAACGAGGACGGCGACGAGGTCCTCGAGCGCGTCCTGCACGTCGAGACCGACATCGACGGCGAGCTCTCGCCGATCGACGAGCTCATCGGCAAGCAGCGTCCCGCGCTGATCCTGGTCAACGACGGCGACCTCGCGTATGCCAAGGTCCGCCTCGACGAGGACTCGCTCGCGGCGGCGGTCGAGCACGTCTCGAAGTTCACGGACCCGCTGGCCCGCTCGATGGTGCTCGCGGCGGCGTGGGACATGACCCGCGACGCCGAGATGCCGGCCCGCCAGTACATCGACCTGGTGCTGAAGAACATCGGCGGCGAGACCGAGTCGACCACCGTGCTGGTGCTGCTGCGCCAGCTCGCGACCACGATCTCGCTGTACGTCCACCCGTCGCACACCGACGAGGTGCAGGCGGCGACCGCGCGCGAGATCTGGCGCCTCATGGTCGCGTGCGAGCCCGGCTCGGACAGCCAGCTCCAGTTCGTGAAGGCGTTCGCGTCGCTCGCGTGCGTCGACTCGATGTACGACACGGTGCAGGCGCTGATCGACGGGAAGATCCAGATCGACGGCCTCACCATCGACACGGACCTCACCTGGGACCTGCTCATCGCGCTGGTCGCGGGCGGCCGCGCGGGCGAGGTCGCGATCGAGCTCCAGCTGTCGAAGGACGCGACGGCGTCGGGCCAGCGCCGCGCCGCGCACGCCCGAGCCGCGATCGCGACGCCCGAGGCCAAGCGGGCCGCGTTCGACGCGCTCATCAACGCGGAGAAGGACCTGCCGAACGCGCTGCAGTACGAGACCATCGCGGGCTTCAACCACGTCCACGACCTCGACCTGCTGGTCCCGTTCGTCGACGAGTACTTCGACGCGCTGCGCCGGATCTACTCGACCAAGACGAACGAGATCGCCGCGAACCTCATCGAGGGCCTGTACCCCGTCGAGCTCGCGGGCCGCGTCCCGGACCTCCAGGACAAGGCGTTCGCGTGGCTCGAGGCGAACGCGGATGCGCACGACGCGCTCAAGCGCCTCATCAGCGAGGGCAAGGACGGCGTGCGCCGCGCGCTCAAGGCGCAGGCGGCGGACCTGGCCTACTAGCCCCCGCCTCCCTCCTGCGGGGAGACGACGGACGGTTTCCGGACATCCGTGACTCCTGCGGGGAGCTCACCGACGGCCGCATCCCTCTCTGGGGTGCGGCCGTCGGTGCGTCCCGGCCACGCGCATGCCGTCGCCCAGTTCCCCGCAGAAGTCCGAGACCTCCCATAACCGTCGCTGAGCTCCCCGCGGCGGGGCGAGGGCTGCGGCGAGGTCCCCCGAGGCGCGGACAGGGCCCCGGCACTGCCAGACTTAAGGCATGCCAGGTCTGAACCTCACCAAGCAGGAGGCCGCGGAGCGCTACGCGATCGTGCAGCGCGCCCGCTACTCCGTCTCGCTCGACTTCACCGCCGAGGGCGACACCTTCCGCTCCGACACCACGGTCGAGTTCGCCGCCGTCCCGGGCGAGTCCACGTTCATCGAGGCCGTCGCGCCGCGCATCGACCTGATCGAGCTCAACGGCGAGACGCTCGACCCCGCCGCCCACGTGGACGGCCGCATCGAGCTGACGGACCTCGCGGAGCACAACGTCGTGCGGATCGCGGGCGACTTCGGCTACCGCAACGACGGCCAGGGCATCCACCGCTTCGTCGACCCCGCCGACGGCGAGGTGTACCTCTACAGCCAGTTCGCCGCGAACGACACCCGCGCGGCCTTCGCGTGCTTCGACCAGCCCGACATCAAGGGCGAGTTCTCGTTCTCGGTCGTCGTGCCCGACCACTGGATGGTCGTCTCCAACTCCCCCACCCCCGAGCCGGCCTACGTCGAGGGCGCCACCACCGTCGGCGGGTCCGAGCACGGCCTCGCGCGCTGGACCTTCGGCCGCACCGTGCCGATCCCCTCGTACGTCGCCGCGATCGTCGCCGGCCCGTACGCGTACCACGAGGGCGTGCTCCACAGCGCGAAGGGCGACCTGCCCGCCCGCGTCTACGGCCGCCCGTCGCTCGAGCAGCACTTCGACGGCGACCGCGTCCTCGCGGACACGCAGGCCGGCCTCGAGCTGTACGAGCGCGTGTTCCGCACCGAGTACCCCTACGAGAAGTACGACCAGGTCTACGTGCCCCAGTACAACCTGGGCGCGATGGAGAACGTCGGCTGCGTCACCATCTCCGAGGACCGCCTGCTGTTCCGCGGCCGCCCCACCGCCGCCGAGCAGGAGTTCCGCACCGTGGTGGTGCTGCACGAGCTCGCGCACATGTGGTTCGGCAACCTCGTCACGATGAAGTGGTGGGACGACCTGTGGCTCAACGAGTCGTTCGCGGAGTTCGTGGGCACGTGGGCCGCCGCGGAGATCTCGGAGTGGAAGGACGCGTGGGTGACCTTCGCGGCCAACCGCAAGTCCGTCGCGTACGTCCAGGACCAGCTGCCCACCACGCACGCGATCGTCACCGAGGTGGCCGACACCGAGGCCACGGTCTCGGCCTTCGACATGATCACGTACGCCAAGGGCGCCTCCGCGCTGCGCCAGCTCGCGCAGTACGTGGGCGAGGACGCGTTCTTCGGCGGCGTCGCCTCGTACCTCCAGCGCTACCACCACGGCAACGCGACCCTCGCGGAGTTCCTCGCCGAGGTCGAGGAGGCCGCCGACCGCCCGCTCGACGAGTGGGCGCGCGTGTGGCTCGAGACGCCCGGCGTCACCACCCTGCGGGCCGTGCTCGCGACCGACGACGACGGCAACCTCACCCGCCTCGCCGTCGACGAGGACGTCCCCGCGGAGCACCCGGTGCCCCGCCCGCACGGCGTGGAGATCGCGGGCTACGTGCTGCGCGACGGCACGCTCGACCGCGAGTGGTCCGTGGCGGCGACGGTGGGCGGCGAGCTCATCGAGATCCCGGAGGCCGTGGGCCGCCCGCGCCCCGACCTCCTGCTCGTCAACGACCGCGACCTCACCTACGCGAAGCTGCACCTCGACGACGTGTCGCTCGCGACCCTCGAGGCGCACATCGACGCGATCGCCGACCCGATGGTGCAGGCGACCGTGCTGGACGCGCTGTGGCACATGACGCGCGACGGCTCGCTGCCCGCCCAGCGCTACATCGACGCGGTGCTCACGCTGCTGCCGCACGTGCACAACTCCGCGACCGCCGAGTCGCACGTCGCCGTCATGATCGTGGCGCTGCGCCGCTACCTGGCCCCCGAGCTCGTCGCTGAGATCACCGAGGCGGCGGCGGAGCGGCTGTGGACCGCCCTCGCGGCGGCGGAGCACGGCTCCGACATCCAGCTGCAGCTCCTCAAGGGATACGCGCAGCTCGCGTCGACCACGGAGCAGGCGCTGCGGCTGCGCGCGCTCGTCGAGGACACCGCGGAGATCCCGGGCGTCGAGATCGACTCCGACCTCACGTGGGACCTGCTCGCCGGCCTCGCGGCCGCGGGCGGGATCGGCGTCGAGGAGATCGACCACTACGCGTCGATGGACGTCTCCGCCGCCGGCCAGCGCCGCGCCGCGGGCGTGCGCGCCTCCGTCGCGACCGTCGAGGCCAAGCAGGCCGCATGGGACGCGCTCGTGCGCCCGGCGGACGGCCCGGCGATCAACGCCGTGCAGTTCGAGCTCGCCGCGGGCCTCGCCCGCGCGGTCGACCCGGGCCTGCTCGCGCCGCTGCTCGACGACCTGCTCGGCTCGCTGCGCCGCTACTACGACGCGAACGCCGGCTTCGTGGGCGTCCGCGTCGCCCGCCTGACGCTGCCCATCCAGCTGACGGGACGCGTCGACGGCCTCGCCGACCGCCTCGAGCACTGGCTCACGGACCACGCGGACGCGCCCAGCGTGCTGCGCAAGGCCGTCGTCGAGGCGCTCGACCACGTGCGCCGCGCGCAGGTGGCGCAGACCGTGAGCCGGATGGCGATCCCCCGCTGACGTGCGCAGGGACGATGCGGCGACCGCCGCATCGTCCCACGTGACGGGGCGCTAGCCCCGGGCCTGCTTGACGGCCCGGAAGAGGCGCCGCACGCGCGGGTGCTCGAACAGGTCGTCGAGCAGCACGGGGACCCCGTTGCCGTCCGTCACGGGCACGCACCAGTTGGGGTACTCCGTGTCCGTGCCGGGCATGTTCTGGGCGCGCCTGTCGCCCACCGCGTCGGTGACCGCGATGCCCGACAGCACCGCGGGGCTGTCGAGGATCCACCGGTGGAGGCCCGCGATGAGGTCCTCCTCGTTGTAGTCCCCGAGGATCCAGCCGCGCTCGAGCATGATGTCGATGAACGCCTGGCGCTCGCGCTCGGCCTCCGCCTGCGCGTCCTCGATGCTGCCGCCGCCGAGCATCCCGAGCTCCGCGCGCAGGCGCACGTGCTCGCCGGCGAGGTACGCGCCGGTGGGCGGGAGGTCGTGCGTGGTGACGGCCGCGAGGGTGTCCGCGCGGTAGTGCTCGGGCAGGCGCGGGGCTCCGTCGTCGTGCCGCTCGAACCACGTGATGGACGTGCCGAGGAGCCCGCGCTCGTGCAGGTACTCGCGCACCCACGGCTCGACGGTGCCGAGGTCCTCGCCGATCACGATCGCCCCGGCACGCTCGGCCTCGAGCGCGATGATGCCGATGAGCGCCTCGTGGTCGACGTACACGTAGACGCCGTCGACCGGGATGTGCCCCTCCGGCACCCACCACTGGCGGAACATGCCGAGCACGTGGTCGATCCGCAGCGCGCCCGCGTTGCGGATCGCGGCTCGGACCATGTCGCGGAACGGAAGGTAGGCGGCCGCCTCGAGCGCGCGCGGCTGCCACGGCGGGATCGACCAGTTCTGGCCGAGCGCGTTGTAGAAGTCCGGCGGCGCGCCCATGCTCTGGCCCTGCGCGAGCACGCGCTGGTACGACCAGGCGTCCGCGCCCTCGGGGTGGACGCCCACCGCGAGGTCGATCATCACGCCGATGCTCATGCCGGCGCGCTTCGCGGTCGCCTGCGCGTTCGCGAGCTGCTCCTCGCAGATCCACTGGAGCCACGCGTAGTAGAGGACGCGGTCGGCGTGCTCGTCGCGCCAGCGCGCCACGGCGGGCGAGGCGGGCGAGTCGAACTCGTCGGGCCACGGCAGGCCCTTGTGCGCCTCGGCGATCGCGCACCAGGTCGCGAAGTCCTCGAGCGCCGCGCCCTCGCGCAGGCAGAACGCCTCGAACAGCGCCTCGCGGCCGGCCGAGCGCGGTGCGAGGAACACCTCCTCGAGCGCGGCCGACTTGAGGCGCCAGATCGAGTTGCGGTCGAGCAGCTCGTCGGTGTCGTTGGTGCGCTGCGGGCGCTCCGCCTCCCACGCGAGCAGCGCGCGCTGCTGCGACGGCAGGTACGCGACCTCGGGGATGTCCTCGACGCGGATGTACAGCGGCGACATGTAGCGCTTCGAGGTCGGCAGGTACGGCGAGTTCGAGATCGGGGACACCGGCTCGGTCGCGTGCAGCGGGTTGATGAGCACGAAGTCGGCCTCCGCGCGCGACTTCCCGAGCGCGCACAGGTCGGCGAGGTCGGCGAGGTCGCCGATGCCCCACGAGCGCTCGGAGCGCAGCGAGTACAGCTGCACCGTGAGCCCCCAGGGACGATGCGCGCGGACGTCGTCGCGCATCGTCACGCGGGCCGGCGTCACCACCACGTAGCCGCGGCCGCGGCGGCCCGTCGTCTCGGCCTCGATCACGTGCCAGCCGAGCGGCAGGTCGCCGGGCACCTCGAAGGTCGCGCGGCCGAGGGTCTGCAGGCCCACCTTCCGCGGCGGGACCCAGCGGTCGAGCTGCGCGAGGTCGCGGCTCTCGCCGGACTCGAGCCGCAGGCTCACCGAGGCGGGGTCGCCGTCGACGACGTGGACGGGGATCTCGCGGCTCTCACCGGCGCGCAGCACCGTGACGGGCGGCACGAGCCTCGACCATTCCTGGTCCTCGAGGGCCTCGAGCGCGCGTTCGCACGCGAGGTCCGACGAGGCGTCGAGCCCCATCGAGGTGAGGGCGGCACGGATCGCCGCGGCGGAGCACTGGACCTGGGTTCCGTCGATCGCGAAGTACTCGACGGAGACGCCGCAGGCGCGCGCAAGCGCGACGAGGGCCTCCGACGGAGCCTCACGCTCGACCTCGGGCGCATCGATCACGTGTCAATCCTGCCAGATGCGAGGGTGTATAGGGGCGGCGGCGCGCGCTCGCTACTCTGTTGGGGTGCTGACTCTCTCGACCTCGCCAGAGCCCTCGCCGTCCCCCACCCTCGAAGGCGCCGCCAGCGACGTGCAGAACCTCTGGGAGGATCTCACCAGCGACACGTCGGGCCAGTTCATCGGGCTCGGGCTCGCGATCCTGCTGCTCGTCATCGTGTGGTTCGTCGGTCGGGCCGTCATCCGCGGCGTCGTCATGGGCATCGAGAAGGGCACGCCTCTCGACGGCCGGGCCCGCCGCGCGATGCGCAAGGCGAAGATCAAGGTCGCCGAGCCCGACACCATGGAGCTGCGGCTCGAGGGCGAGCGGCGCCGCCAGCGCGCGAACACCATCGGCCGCGTCCTCAACTCGACCCTCGCGGTCGTGCTCGTGACGATCGGCGTCACCACGGTGCTGTCGATGGTCGGCGTGCCGGTCGGTCCGCTCATGGCCTCCGCCGGTGTGGTCGGCGTCGCGCTCGGCTTCGGTGCGCAGTCGCTCGTCAAGGACGTGCTCAGCGGCGTGTTCATGCTTCTCGAGGACCAGTACGGCGTGGGCGACGTGGTCAACCTGGGCGAGGCCACCGGCTCGGTCGAGGAGGTGGGTCTGCGGTGCACACGGCTGCGGTCGCTCGACGGCACCGTCTGGTACGTCCCGAACGGCGAGATCACCCGCGTCGGCAACATGACCCGCATGTGGTCGCGCGCGCTCGTCGAGGTGCGCTTCGCGTACGACACGGACATCGAGGCGGCCCGGGAGGCCATGATCGACGCCGTCAAGGCGGCGCAGCAGGGCCACAAGAAGGTCGCGGCGTCCATCCTGGGCGAGCCCGAGGTCGCCGGCATCGAGTCGCTCGAGTACAACGCGGTGATGCTGCGCCTGCTGGTCCAGACCAACCCCGCCACGCAATGGGACGTGCAGCGCGAGGTGCGCCACGAGATGCGCCGCATCTTCGCCGAGCGCGGCATCGAGCTCGCCGTGCCGGGCGAGGCCATGGTGGTCGACTCGCACGGACCCAAGCGCCTGCTGCACGACTCGGCGCGTCCCGCGGGCGACGAGCAGCCCGTCGACCAGGACGGACGGCCCCTGCCTCCGGCGAACGACGCGGACGACGAGTGAGCACCCCCGGCATGAGCGTGGGCGCCGGACCCGCGCAGGAGCACGGCCAGTCGTTCTTCGACGCGGTGGGCGGCCACGCGACCTTCGACGCGATCGTGCGCGCCTTCTACGAGGGCGTCGCGTCCGACCCCGTGCTGCGGCCCATGTACCCCGAGGACGACATGGAGGGCGCGGTCGAGCGCCTCACGCTGTTCCTCGAGCAGTATTGGGGCGGCCCCACCACCTACTCGGAGACCCGCGGCCACCCGCGCCTGCGGATGCGGCACATGCCGTTCAAGGTCAACCCCGACGCACGCGACCGCTGGATCGCGCACATGCGCGAGGCGGTGGCGCGGCAGAACCTCGCGCCGCTGAACGCGGTCACGCTGATGGACTACCTCGAGCGCGCCGCGCATTCGATGGTGAACACGTTCGAGCCGACGGAGGAGAGCTGATGACCGCGATCGAGGACACCTGGGCGGAATCCGCCGTCGCCGCCGGGATGGCCGTCCTCGACCTGCGCCGCTTCGGCGACACGAGCTTCGAGGGCGACTCGTTGCCCATGCCGGGCGGTCGCGTGTTCGGCGGCCAGGTGCTCGCGCAGGCCCTCCTCGCGGCCGGCGCGACGGTGCCCGAGGACCGCTTCGCGCACTCGCTGCACGGCTACTTCCTGCGGGCGGGCGACGCCGCGCACCCCATCCAGTTCGAGGTCGAGGTGCTGCGCGACGGGCGGTCGTTCTCCGCGCGGCGCACGCACGCGCTGCAGAACGGCCGGCCGATCCTGTCGATGATCACCTCGTTCCAGGTCGAGCAGGAGGGACCCGAGCACGCGGTGACGATGCCCGAGGTGCCCGGTCCCGAGACCGTCCGGTCGGGCATCGACGTGCTGGCTCCTTTCGCGGGCCACCCCTCGGCCGACTTCTGGCTGACCAAGGCGCCGTTCGACGTGCGACACGTCGAGGGCTCGCTGTTCCTGGGCCCGGACAAGCGCCCCAAGCAGTACCAGACGGCCTGGATGAGGTTGCGCGGGCCGATCGACGGCGGCGACCTCATGCACCGCGCGCTCCTGGCCTTCGGCTCCGACCAGGTGATGCTCGAGCCGCTGCTGCGCCGCCACGGCGCGTCCTGGGTGACCCCGGACATCTCCTTCGCGAGCCTCGACCACGCCATGTGGTGGCACCGCCCGGCGCGCGCCGACGAGTGGCTGCTGTTCGTCCAGGACTCGCCGACCGCCCAGGGCGGGCGCGGTCTGACCGGCACGTGGATCTTCTCCGAGGACGGCAGGCTCGTCGCCTCGGCCGCCCAGGAGGGCATGATCCGCCTGCCCTGACCAGCGATCTAGCAGGTCCTTCATCCTCGGCCTCGGGCAACCTTTCGTGCTTTCTGGAATGTTTCATTTCTGTAACGAAGCGTGATCTGGTTGGACACGGGGCGGGTCCCGGTTGTTACGGTCGCAGGGCCGTTCCCACTGGCAAGAGCCAGTCATGAGAACGTCAATGACCAGCCAAAGGCCTCCTGGCGCGCCCCTCCCCGGATGACGCGCCGGAGCGCTAGTAGCGGCGCCGACCGGCGCTGCCCGGCGGGCCCGTGATTGCCGTCCGACGGCTGCGAGTCCTCTCGCTAGCCGAGGCCCTTGCGCACCTGAGACACCCAGGAGCTGAAGGACCGAATGAACGACGACACGATCGCCCTGCGCGCCGAAGGCCTGTACAAGGTCTTCGGCCGCCACGCCGACGAGGCGGTGATCCAGCTGCACCGCGGCACGCCGCGCGACGAGCTCGGCGCCGGCACGACGGCCGCCGTGATCGACGCCTCGTTCGAGGTGCGCCGTGGCGAGATCTTCGTGGTGATGGGGCTGTCCGGCTCGGGCAAGTCGACCCTGATCCGCATGCTCAACGGGCTGCACGACGCGACCGCCGGCACCGTCGAGGTCGCGGGCGAGCGCATCACCGACATCCCGGCCAAGCGCCTGCGGGAGATCCGCCAGAAGCGCATCTCGATGGTCTTCCAGCACTTCGCGCTGCTCCCCCACCGCACCGTGCTCGACAACGTCGCGTACGGCCTCGAGATCCAGGGCGTCGCGCTCGACGAGCGCATCGCCCGCGCCCGCAAGGTCACCGAGATCGTGGGCCTCAAGGGGTGGGAGGAGAAGCACCCCTCGGAGCTCTCCGGCGGCATGCAGCAGCGCGTGGGACTCGCCCGCGCCCTCGCGGCCGACACCGACGTGCTCCTCATGGACGAGGCCTTCTCCGCGCTCGACCCGCTGATCCGCCGCGAGATGCAGGACCAGCTGCTCGAGCTGCAGGCCGAGCTCGGCAAGACCATCATCTTCATCACGCACGACCTCAACGAGGCCATGTACATCGGCGACCGCATCGCCGTCATGCGGGACGGCCGCATCGTCCAGATCGGCTCGCCCGAGGACATCCTCACCAACCCCGCGAACGACTACGTCGAGCAGTTCGTGCAGGACGTCGACCGCACCAAGGTGCTCACGGCGGAGTCCGTGATGCGCAAGCCGCGCGCGGTCGTCCACATCGGCGCCGGCCCCCGCGCCGCGCTCACGATCATGCGCGACGAGCAGCTCGCCGGCGCCTACGTGGTCAACAAGGACCGCACCATCGTCGGCTGGGTGCGCGACCGCGACGTCTTCGACCTCGTCCGACGGGGCGAGAAGGACCTCGCGCCCGTGATCCGCTCGGACCACGGCGCCGTCGCGACCGACACCGCGCTGGCCGACCTGTTCATCCCGTCCCTCGAGGCCGCGCTCCCCCTCGGTGTGCTCGACTCCCGCGACCGCCTCGTCGGCGTGATCCCGCGCGTGACGCTGCTCGCGGCGCTCGGCGGCGAGCCCGAGGCCGCCGCGACCGCGACCCCGCGTCCCGACCCGCTGCCCGCCGAGGTGGTCGACCAGGTGCTGGAGTCCGCCGTCGGATCCCGCGCCGCCCACGCCAAGGAGGCCATCTGATGGAGTTCCGCATCCCCGTCGGCACCTGGATCGACGGCTTCTTCGACTGGCTCGAGGACAGCTTCTCGTGGCTGTTCGAGGCCCTGCGCCAGCTGTTCATCTGGATGTTCGACGCCGTCGACTGGGTCTTCGCGACGCCCCCGGCGCTCGTGGTGATCGCGCTCGTCGCCGTCGCGGCGCTCCTCGCCCGCGGATGGAAGTTCGCAGTCGGCGCGACGTTCGGCCTGCTGTTCATCATGGGAGTCAACCAGTGGGACAACGCGATCGACTCGCTCGCGCTGGTCCTCGTCGCCGCGTTCCTGGCCGTCGTGATCTCGCTCCCGCTCGGCATCTGGGCGGCGCGCAACGACACCGTGTCGAAGATCCTCAAGCCCGTCATGGACTTCCTGCAGACGCTCCCGGCGTTCGTCTACCTCGTGCCCGCGCTCGGCCTGTTCCGCATCGGCGTGGCCCCCGGCATCATCGCCACGCTGATCTTCGCGATGGCGCCCGGCGTGCGCCTCACCGAGCTCGGCATCCGCGGCGTGGACAAGGAGGTCGTCGAGGCCGGCCAGGCGTTCGGCGCCCACCCGCGCCGCATCCTGCGTCAGATCCAGATCCCGCTCGCGATGCCGTCGATCATGGCCGGCATCAACCAGATCATCATGCTGTCGCTGTCGATGGTGGTCATCGCCGGCCTGGTCGGCGCGGGCGGCCTCGGCGGCGACGTCGCCCAGGCGATCTCCGCGCTCAACGTCAGCCTCGGCTTCGAGGCCGGCCTGTCCGTCGTCGTGCTCGCGATCCTGCTCGACCGGTTCACCGCGTCGTTCGGCAAGGGCCTCGGCCTGTACTCGCGGTGGCGGCGGTCGTACGTCGCCAAGAAGGAGGCGGACCAGCAGGCCCGCTTCGACGCCGAGGAGGAGGTCGCCCGCGGCGGACGCCGCCCGGTCGCCTCGCACTGACCCCACCCCCGCATCGTCCCGCCGGACGATGCCCCAGACCTCGCGGCTTCTGAGGGAGCCGCGTGCACCCCGCCCTGCCCGGAAAGGGGCGGCCGGTGCTCACTCCGAGGGGAGACACCCCTCGCTGCGAAAGGAAAAAGATCATGAAGCTTCGCGCCTTCGCGCCCTTCGCCATGGCCGCCGCCGGCGGTCTCGTGCTCGCCGGCTGCTCGTCCTCCGAGGCCGACTCCGACACCGCCGCCTCCGGTGAGGCCGCCGGCGGCGACCTCACCTTCGCCGTGTTCAACGGCTGGGACGAGTCGCTCGCGACCTCGCTCCTGTGGGAGAACGTCCTCGAGGCCCAGGGCTACAACGTCGAGCTCGAGTACGCCGACCCGGCCGTCGTCTTCCAGGGCGTCGCGGACGGCGACTACGACGTCGTGACCGACGTGTGGCTGCCGCTCACCCACGCCTCGTACATCGAGGAGTTCGGCGACGACATGGAGGAGCTCGGCGCCTGGTTCGACTCCGCCGCCCTCACCGTCGCGGTCAACGCCGACGCGCCCGTCGACTCGCTCGCGGACCTCGCCGAGCACGCCGACGAGTTCGGCAACCGCATCGTCGGCATCGAGCCCGGCGCGGGCCTCACCGCCACCGTCCAGGACGCGGTCATCCCGACCTACGGCCTCGAGGACATGGAGTTCCTGACCTCGTCGACCCCGGCGATGCTGTCGGAGCTCGACACCGCCACCTCGAACGGCGAGAACATCATCGTCACGCTGTGGGAGCCGCACTGGGCCTACGGCGCGTACGACCTCAAGAACCTCGAGGACCCCGAGGGCACGCTCGGCGAGGCCGAGAACATCGTGACCTACGGCCGCTCGGGCCTCGGCGAGGACTTCCCCGAGGTCGCCGAGTGGATGGGCGCGTTCACCATGGACGCCGACCACCTGTACGACCTCGAGAACGCCCTCAACGGCGCGGACACGGCCGACTACGCGGACATCGTGTCCGAGTGGGTCGCCGCGAACCAGGAGTGGGTCGACTCGCTCACCGCGTAAGACTCAGCACGGATCGCAGGCGCCGGTCGTCCCTCCGGGGCGGCCGGCGCCTTCGCGTGCCCGCCCCGGCGGCGCGGTCCCCGTCCCGCGGGCGCGGCGCCACTCTCGTTCACGTATGTCAGCGTGGGGTGAAATGGCAGCCGCGAACGGGCCGGGCTCCCGTTCAACACCACGCCCGACGCACCGCTGTTTCACGTCACGGTGATATGCGCGAACGGATGTATGCCGCCGCCCACCGCAACGCTCCGCCATCGGCACCCCACCGCTCAGCGCTTCCGGAACCCGACCGGCTCGTCGAGGTGCGGGCTCCATGCCTCGCGCTCCGCGTCGGTGAGGCGGCGGGGCCGCTGCGTCGCGGAGTCGACCAGCACCAACGTGGTCGCGGCCTTCGCGTAGAGCACGGGCTCCTGCGCGTCGGACGGCGACCACACCTCGTAGCAGATCTCGATGCTCGCTCCGCCGAGCCGGCCGATCCACAGCTGCACGTCGAGCGGGCGGCGCATGTACGGGATCGGCTCGAGGTACTCGATCTGCTGCGCGGCGATGAGCGTGATCGTCTCCGCGTCGGGCCCGCCCGCGATGAGCGCGGTGTGCGGCACCTCGTGCTCCTCCGCGGCCGAGCGGTCCGCCCAGAAGACGCGGATGCGCGCCTCCTCGAGCAAGCGGAGCATCTCCGCGTTGTTGACATGGCCGTAGGCGTCGAGGTCCGACCACCGCAGCGTGATCGGCACGTGGATGCGTGTCATGGAGGCCACGCTAGCGCCAGAACCGACGACACCCCCCGCCTGATGCCAGGCGAGGGGCGTCATGGAATCGGTCGCGAGGTCAGTCGCGGGTGAGCTTGCGGTAGGTCACGCGGTGCGGACGGGCTGCCTCGGCGCCCAGGCGCTCCACCTTGTTGGCCTCGTAGGACTCGAAGTTGCCCTCGAACCAGAACCACTTGGCCGGGTCCTCCTCGGTGCCCTCGTACGCGAGGATGTGCGTCGCGACGCGATCGAGGAACCAGCGGTCGTGCGAGACGACCACGGCGCAGCCGGGGAACTCGAGAAGCGCGTTCTCGAGCGAGCCGAGCGTCTCGACGTCGAGGTCGTTGGTCGGCTCGTCGAGGAGCAGCACGTTGCCGCCCTCCTTGAGCGTGAGGGCCAGGTTGAGGCGGTTGCGCTCACCACCGGACAGCACGCCGGCGGCCTTCTGCTGGTCCGGGCCCTTGAACCCGAACGCGCTGACGTACGCGCGCGAGGGCATCTCGACCTTGCCGACGTTGATGTAGTCGAGGCCGTCGGACACGACCTCCCACAGCGACTTCTTGGGGTCGATGCCGCCGCGGCTCTGGTCCACGTACGACACCTGGACCGTCTCGCCGACCTTGAGCTCGCCGTCGTCGAGCGGCTCGAGGCCCACGATGGTCTTGAACAGCGTGGTCTTGCCGACGCCGTTGGGGCCGATGACGCCGACGATGCCGTTGCGCGGCAGCGAGAACGACAGCCCGTCGATGAGGGTGCGGTCGCCGAAGCCCTTCTTGAGGTTCTTCGCCTCGATCACGGTCGAGCCCAGGCGCGGGCCCGGCGGGATCTGGATCTCCTCGAAGTCGAGCTTCCTGGTGCGCTCCGCCTCGGCGGCCATCTCCTCGTAGCGCGCGAGGCGCGCCTTCGACTTGGTCTGGCGGCCCTTGGCGTTGGACCGCACCCACTCGAGCTCCTCCTTGAGGCGCTTGGCGAGCTTCGCGTCCTTCTTGCCCTGGACCTGCAGGCGCTCCTGCTTCTTCTCGAGGTAGGTCGAGTAGTTACCCTCGTACGGGTAGAGGCGGCCGCGGTCGACCTCGCAGATCCACTCCGCGACGTGGTCGAGGAAGTAGCGGTCGTGGGTGACGGCGAGCACGGCGCCGGGGTACTTGGCGAGGTGCTGCTCGAGCCACAGCACGGACTCGGCGTCGAGGTGGTTGGTGGGCTCGTCGAGGAGCAGCAGGTCGGGCTTCTCGAGGAGCAGCTTGCACAGCGCGACGCGACGGCGCTCACCACCGGAGAGCACCTTGACGTCGGCGTCCGGCGGCGGGCAGCGCAGCGCGTCCATCGCCTGCTCGAGCTGAGCGTCGAGATCCCACGCGTTCGCGTGGTCGAGCTCCTCCTGGAGCGTGCCCATCTCGGAGAGCAGCTTGTCGTAGTCGGCGTCGGGGTTCGCCATCTCCTCGGAGATCGCGTTGAAGCGCTCGAGCTTCTCGTAGATCTCGCCGACACCCTCGCGGACGTTGCCGATGACGTCCTTGTCCTCGTTCAGCGGCGGCTCCTGCAAGAGGATGCCGACCGTGTAGCCGGGGGTGAGGCGCGCCTCGCCGTTGGAGGGCTGCTCGATGCCCGCCATGATCTTGAGGATCGTCGACTTACCTGCGCCGTTGGGTCCCACCACGCCGATCTTCGCGCCCGGGTAGAAGGCCATCGTCACGTCGTCGAGGATGACCTTGTCGCCGTGCGCCTTGCGCGCCTTCTGCATGGTGTAGATGAACTCTGCCACTGCTGCTCCGTCGGTTGTCCTGAGCGGGCGCGCGGGCGCCCGGATGCCGCCCCCTAGCCTACGGGAGGACGATGCGCCGCCGTGGTCGGGCGGCCCGCGCACCCGCTCAGTACGCCGGCTGGGGCGCGTCCTCCGCCTCCGTCGCGGCGAGCTCGTCCTCGTCGACGTCCGGCGGTTCGGTCTCGAACGCGGAGGCGTCGACCGCATCGTCCGCCGATCCGTCGCCCGAGGTGCCCTCGTGCGACGCCTCGATGGCGCCCGCGGCGGCGCTGACATCGGCCGTGGTCATGGACGCGTCGCCGACGGCACGCGAGAACGCGTTGACGAGTCCGCGCGTGCAGTCGGGGCCCACGGCGGTGGCGTCGATGATGTGGTCCACCCGCGGCCCGTCCTTGGCCTCCCACGTGCTGGTCCGCAGGCGTCCGGTCACCACCACCGGCATGCCCTTCTTGATGGACTTCTCGACGGTGATGGCCGCGGAGCGGAACGTCCGCACGGTGAACCACTCGGTCACGCCGTCGACCCACGCGCTCTTCTCGCGATCGAAGTAGCGGGGCGTCGACGCGAGCCGGAACGACGTGAGGGCGAGGTCACCCTGCCCCACGAACAGTTTGGCGTCCGACGCGGCCCACCCCGTCACGGTGATGGTCAGCTCGTTCATGCTTCCTCCCTGGCGCCGCACGGTGCGGCTGGGTCCAGGGTGCGAGCGGTCGGGTGGACGTCGCGCGGTCCTGCGTGGATCAGGGGACGCCGGCACGCGGCGACGCGGCCGGGGACATCGGCCGCGCGGCGCGCTCAGCCGTCGTGCAGGTGGCGGTCGTGCCGCTCGTGGCGGTCCTGGTGGACCGGCGCCCAGATGTCGGCGGGCAGGGGCTCGTCCTCGACCTCGACCACCTCGGGCACCACGGTCTCCGGCTCGACGTCCGGCTCCACGGGCTCGCCCGCGCCCTCGGGCGCGGATGCGCGCGCGATCACCGTGAGCTCGTCGAGGTTGCGGTACGCCTGGTGGATGAGCTGGGTCGGCCGCACGATGCCGGGCTCGATCGCCGCGTGCACGGCCTCCCGGCCCAGCCGCAGCATCTCCTTCTCCATCGCGCTCGCCCCGGACCGGCGGCGCCCGAAGGACGCGTGGCGCGCCTCCGGCCAGGTGACGGCGGCGAGCGCCTCGTCGACGGCAGCGGTGAGCTCGTCCGCGGGCGCGACGGCCTCGCCGATGACGATCCGCCACTGCACCGGCAGGCCCTCGGAGGCCGCGTCGATCCAGTCCAGCCGCTCGCGGTCGACCACCTCGAGGCGCATCGGCTCCTGCGCCGGCACCGAGGACGAGCGGCCCGCGACGACGGCCGCGGCGGCCTCGGCGCGCGCATCGACGCCGGCGGCGGCCGCGAGCGCGGCGACCAGCTCGGACACGTCGGGCAGCACCGGCTCGGCGTCGCGCGCGAGCGCGCGCTCCAGCGTGCGGCCGGCGGCGACCAGGTCCGCGGCGACCGCCTCGGCCGCGACCGATCGCGCCTGCACGGCGCCCTCGAGCTCGGCGCGCAGCACGTCGACTCCCTGGCCCGTGCGGGCGCTCACCGGCATGACGGGCACCGAGTGCATGCCGTCGAGAGCGAGCAGGCGCTGGAGGTCGCGCGCGACCTCCCAGCCCTCCTCGGTGGTGAGCCGGTCGACATGGTTGAGCACCATCAGCGACGGCTGGCCCGTCACGGACGTCTGTCGGAGGTAGCCCTCGTGGATCGCGTTGTCCGCGTACTTCTGCGGGTCGACCACCCACAGCAGCAGGTCGACCTGCGGCACGATGCGGTCGACCACCTCACGGTTGTGCGGGTTCACCGAGTCATGGTCGGGCAGGTCGAGCAGCACGAGGCCCGCGAGCGCGGGATCCGGCATGGTGCCCATGGCGTCGAAGCGCCGCAGCCGGCGGTCGCGCGCCACGCCGAGCCAGTCGAGCAGCGCATCGGCGCGCTCGGGGCCCCACACGGCGGCGCTCACGTCGGAGGTCGTCGGGCGGGCGACGCCCGGCACCGCGAAGTCCACGCCCGTGATGGCGTTGAAGAGGGTCGACTTGCCGGAGCCGGTGCCGCCCGCGAGCGCCACGACCGTCCAGTCGATTCCCAGGTGGAGGCGCTCGTCGCAGCGGTCGACGGCCGCGTGCAGCTCGTCGCGGATGGGCGTGGGGATGGCCTCGCGCGCCCAGTCGAGCGACGAGCGGAGCCGCTCGACGCGCTCGCGCAGCACCGTGGTCTCGTCGTGCGGGGGCAGGTCCTCGAAGCTCACGCTCACAGCAGCCCCCTCAGCTCCGCGCGGCGCAGGCGGATCTTCGCGGACGAGTCCGGCATGAGGGACGGGATGTCGGTGGGCCGCATCATGTCGAGCGACTCGCGGTTCACGCAGTGACGGCGCGCGCCGTCGAGCTCCTCGCGCGCCGCGTCGACCGCCGCGCCGACGGCCTGCGGCGACGTGAGGATCATCAGCACCGTGCGCGCCTCCTCGATGCCGAGCGCGGCGCTCGCGAGGGCCGTCGTGAGGCCCGGCTCGCCGATCACCTGGATGCCGTTGTCGACGCCGGGCAGCTCGAGCACGATCTCCTGGCAGCGGTGCACCCACCGCCGCGACGCGTCCGCGGCCTGACGCTCCCGCGCCTGCCGCGCGTCGCGCGGGTCGCGCCGCTCCGCGAGCCACGGCCCCACGCCGGTGTCGGCGCGCCGCAGCGCGTCCTCCATCGCCTCGGCGACGGACGATGCGGCGAAGACCAGGCGCGACTCGACCGCCTCGAGCAGGTCGCGGTAGATCGCGTGCAACACCTCGTCGCGCTGCTCCCGGGCGGCGCCGCGGCGCACCCACATGCTGTTGCGCAGCTTGAACAGCGCTCCGCCGTCCGCCGTGGCCTGCTGCCAGCGGGCGGTGAGCGCGCCGGTGGCGATGGTCTCCCACCAGCGCTCGCCGCCCTCGTGCGACACCTGGGCCGCGGCGCGCCGCACCTCGCCGCGGACGTCCTTCGCGGCGGCGGACTGGTCGTCCATCGCCTCGGCGAGCGTCTCGAGCCACTCCTTGAGCGACTCGGCGGCGCCGTGGAGCGTGCGTTCGACGATGGTGGTGGCGGACGCGGCGGCGACGGAGTCCAGCCAGCGGCCGAGGCCGCCGACGACGTCGCGCGGGACGATCGACTGGCGGTTGGGCGCCTCGGGGATGACGAACAGCGGGAGGGTCTCGAGGTGCTCCTCGGCGAGCCGGTCGACCAGCTCGCGGCGCACCTGAGCGGCCACGTCGACCGTGACGCGGTTGAGCACGACTGCGATGGACGCGCCACGATCCGCGCCGGCGCGCAGCGCCTCCCAAGGCACCGCGTCGCCGTAGCGGGCGGCGGTCGTGACGAAGATCCACAGGTCCGCGGCCTCCATCATCAGATGGGCGATCTCGCGGTTCTCGCCGCTGATGGAGTCGAGGTCGGGAGAGTCGACGAGCGCGAGCCCGCGCGGCACCGCCTCGGTCGCGATGACCTTGGCGCGCTTGGCGACGTCGGACAGCACCGGGGTGTCCAGCGGGTGGTGGAAGAGGTGCGGCACGCGCGTGGTGGGACGCAGCACGCCCGACGGGGTCAGCTGCTCGCCTACCAGCGCGTTCACCACGGTCGACTTGCCGGCGCCGGTCGAGCCGGCGACCACCACGATCGCGGGCGAGGCCTCCTCGCGCACGCGCGGGATGAGGTGGTGGTCGAGCTGGTCGAGCATCCGCTGGATGGTCGCGCGCGCGTCCTCGACGCCGGCGACGGGGAGGGGCAGCTGCACGCCGGCGACCACGCGCCGGGTGTCGACCAGGGCATCCAGAAGGTTGCCGGGATACGACCACGTCTTGATGGGTCGCATGCTCATGCGACGACGCACCCGATCCTCAACATGCGAACAGGTTAGCGCGGAGGTCACTTACCAGGCGGCACGGGCACGCGTCGCCCCGCTCACGCGCCCGGCCGGCAACGGGACGATGCGCGGGGCGCGCGTGCCGCCGCCGGTAACCTAGGTGCGCGGCTCCGGCCGCCGGCCCCCGTAGCTCAGTGGATAGAGCATCGGACTTCTAATCCGCAGGTCGCTGGTTCGAATCCAGCCGGGGGCGCCGGTGATTCATCAGATGGAAATGGTGGACGTGGGTTCTTCCTGTGCCGCGGTCGAGTTGCGGACGACATTTGGGGGCGGTTTGCGCCCGAGGCTGGGATTCGCTGGCGCATTCCTCGTGCTCACGGGAATCATCGCGTGGTCTGGTTTCTCCATGGCGGATCCAAACTACGGTTGGATCTTCGTAGACGATACGGCGACGAGGGTCCGAAACGTGGCTTTCATACTGGTTGGCATCTACGGAATCGGCATGGTCGTCCGGCTGCTCGGAATGGCGAGCGGTCGTCGGCCGTGGGCGACTATAGAAGTCGACGAAGGTCGCCTAATCGTTGAATGCAGTAGTTGGGTGCCATTCGCCCGAGTTCGTCGCGAAGAACTTGAGCTTCCTGTAGAAGTCATCTGGGAGGAAGCTCGCGACATACACCTTCTCCCCGGCGCTTGGTTGCGCACGCTCCGACTCCGATCAGGCAGCCGAGACGCCCGAGTGATGGCTTTCTGGCCATGGGACGCAGCCAGCGTCGCAGCGCTTGAGAGACTCCTGGCATGCTGACCGCCTGAGGAACACGGCTGTGTGCACGCTGTGTGCACGCGACTAGGACGAGACAGCCCTCACATGTCACCGGAACCGACGGGGCTGCTCGGGAATCGTGCTCCGGAACGGACAGGACGAGGCGTGACGAGCCATTCGCAGCGCCCGGAATGGGCCGGGTCTATTGCTGGGCACTTCTAATCCGCAGGTCGCTGGTTCGAATCCAGCCGGGGGCGCCCTCAGGCCCCGCCCTCCGCGAGCCTCGCGATCTCGCGCATCATCCGGCGGCTCATCACGAACGCGATCGCCTCGAGCGGGAAGCGCCCGAACGCGAGCCGGCTCCCCCAGTCGTCCGAGTAGTCGTACCGGCCGCGGGTGAGCAGCCGGCTCCCGCCGCCCGGGGCCTCCCGGACGACGAACTGCCAGGTCGCCGCTCCCCCGCCCTGCTCGCCGCCGACGTCGGCCGGCGCACCGACGAGCACGAGCGCGCGAGGCGGGTCGACGACCGCGACCCGCATCGGCGGCGCCTCCGGATGCAGGCGGATCTCGTCGCCGACGACCGGGTGCTGATGCTCGGGCAGCACCTCCGTCGTGTTGACGATGCGGCACCCGAGCAGGTTCTCGAGTGACTGGTAGGAGTAGAAGCCGCCGCGGCCCTGACCGATCTGCGCGATCCACGGCCACACCGCCGCTGGCGGGGCGGCGACGTCGACGCCCAGGGTGTACGCCCACCTCGGGTCCGGCACGAGGTCGTCGCCCGGCAGCGCATCGGCCGCCTCGGTGCCGACCGTGCCCCAGTGCAGCCGCCCGTCACCGGCGAGCGGCGTGGCGGCGAGGTGCAGCGCGATGAGCCCGGCGCCCTCGAGCGCCGGCACGATGCCGACGCCGGGCGGACGCGACCCTCGACGACCTCCAGCCCCCACGGCGACCCCCTGCCCTCCCGCTCATCATGCTCCCGCGCCGCCGCCACCGCATCGTCGCTGCGCAGGAATCCGGGACCATAACCGTGCACAGGTCCCAGATCAGGACCGATGCCGTCCACTAGCCTGCGAGGAGGCAATCACGAGCTCGACCCGCAGCCCGTGTCGGCGACAGTCCTTCCGCGGGTCGACCGAGACACGTGCGTCGCGGCCGCCGCCGGGATGCGCGGGACGGGATGGACGATGCGCATAGGAGTCCCCGCGGAGACGCGAGCGGGCGAGCGGCTGGTCGCCGCGAGCCCCGCCTCCGTGGCCCAGCTCATCAAGCTGGGCTACCAGGTCGACGTCGAGAAGGGTGC
The DNA here is from genome assembly GCF_000971155.1 of Demequina maris. GTDB lineage: Bacteria > Actinomycetota > Actinomycetes > Actinomycetales > Demequinaceae > Demequina > Demequina maris. The sequence continues at coordinate 67,195 of NZ_BBLX01000012.1, forward strand.
GGGCACCTCCGCGAGCTTCCTCGACGAGCAGTACGAGGCCTCGGGCGCGACGCTCGTCGACACCGAGGCCGCGTGGAGCGCGGACGTCGTCACGTGCGTCAACGCGCCCACGCAGGAGCAGGTGTGGGGCCTGCGCGAGAACACGACCGTCGTGTCGATGATGTCGCCGCAGTCGAACCCCGAGCTGCTCGCGGCCCTCAACGAGCGCGACGCCACCGCCCTGGCCCTCGACGCCGTCCCCCGCGTCTCCCGCGCGCAGGCCATCGACGTCCTCTCCACCCTCTCGAACGTCGCCGGCTACCGGGCCGTGATCGAGGCCGCCGAGCAGTACGGCGGCATGTTCACCGGCCAGGTGACCGCCGCCGGCAAGACCGCCCCCGCCACCGTGTTCATCATCGGCGCCGGCGTCGCGGGCCTCGCCGCGATCGGCGCCGCCAGCTCGCTCGGCGCCCAGGTCCGGGCCTTCGACGTCCGCCCCGAGGTCGCCGAGCAGATCGAGTCGATGGGCGGCACGTTCGTCCACGCGCCCGAGGCGCAGCAGGAGATCAGCGCGGACGGCTACGCGAAGCCCCTCACCGAGGAGCAGCAGGCCGCCGCGATGCGGGTGTACGCAGCGGAGGCCGCCAAGGCCGACGTCGTCATCACCACCGCGCTCGTGCGCGGCACCGCCCCCACGACGATCACGGCGCACGTGGTCGCGGGCATGCGGCCTGGCTCGGTCATCGTCGACCTCGCCGCCTCGGGCGGCGGCAACTGCGAGCTCACCGTCCCGGGCGAGACCGTCGTCTCGGACAACGGCGTGACGATCGTGGGCTACACCGACCTCACGAGCCGCATGCCGCGCCACACGTCGACGCTGTTCGGCACCAACATCGTGCACCTCATGGAGCTGCTGACGCCGGGCAAGGACGGCGTCCTGGTCCTCGACCTCGAGGACCCGGTCCAGCGCGGCATGACCGTCGCGCACGCCGGCGAGATCATGTGGCCGCCGCCGCCCGTGTCGGTCTCCGCGGCGCCCGCGCCCGCCGCGGCGCAGGGCCCCACCGAGGAGGAGCTCGCGGAGAAGGCGCGCGCCGAGGCCGAGGCCGCCGCGCGCAAGGCCAGGCGCCGCAACTGGCTCTACGGCGCCGGCGCGGTCGCCGCGCTCGTGCTGCTCTCCTTCGCGGACTCCGCGACGGTGCAGCACCTCACCGTCTTCGCCCTCGCGGTCATCGTCGGCTTCTACGTGATCTCGAACGTCAAGCACTCGCTGCACACGCCGCTGATGTCCCAGACGAACGCGATCTCCGGCATCATCCTCGTCGGCGCGCTCCTGCAGATCGGCTCGGACGACGCGGTGGTGTCGACGCTCGCGTTCATCGCCGCGGCCGTGGCCAGCATCAACATCTTCGGTGGCTTCCTGGTGACCTACAGGATGCTCGGCATGTTCCGGAAGGACGCATGATGACCCTCACCTCGCTCGCCCAGGCGACCTACGTCGTCGCCGCCGTGCTGTTCGTCCTGTCCCTCGCGGGCCTGGCCAAGGAGGAGACCGCACGCCGCGGCAACATCCTCGGCATGGTCGGCATGGGCCTCGCGCTCGCCGCGACCGTGGTCCTCTCGCTCGACCAGTCCGAGCGCCCCGTGCTCGTCACGGCCCTGCTCATCGCGATGGTCTTCGCGATCGGCGCCTCGATCGGCACGTGGCGCGCCCGCACCGTCGAGATGACGCAGATGCCCGAGCTCATCGCGATGCTGCACAGCTTCGTCGGCGCCGCCGCGGTGCTCGTGGGCTTCAACTCGCACCTCACCGAGGAGGCCGACCCGGTCCACCAGATCGAGGTCTTCCTCGGCATCCTCATCGGCGCGGTCACGCTCACCGGGTCGATCGTCGCGTACCTCAAGCTGTCGGCGCGCATGAAGTCCCGCCCGCTCACGCTGCCCGGCCGCAACTGGCTCAACCTGGGCGCGCTCGTCGCGAGCGCGGGGCTCCTCGCCTGGTACCTCGCCAGCGACAGCATCGTGCCGCTCGCGATCATGACCGCGATCGCGCTGCTGCTGGGCTTCCACCTGGTGGCGGCGATCGGCGGCGGCGACATGCCCGTCGTGGTGTCGATGCTCAACTCGTACTCCGGCTGGGCGGCCGCCGCGGCGGGCCTCATGCTGAGCAACGACCTGCTCATCGTCACCGGCGCGCTCGTCGGCTCGTCCGGTGCGATCCTCTCCTACCTCATGTGCAAGGCCATGAACCGCGCGTTCCTGTCCGTGATCCTCGGCGGCTTCGGCACCGAGGGCGGCACCACCGCGTCCGAGGGCCCGCAGGGCGAGCACCGCGAGGTCAAGGCCCCCGAGGTCGCCTCGCTCCTCGCCGGCGCATCGTCCGTGGTCATCGTGCCCGGCTACGGCATGGCCGTCGCAAAGGCGCAGTACCCCGTCGCGGACCTCGTCTCGACGCTGCGCCACCAGGGCGTCACGGTGCGCTTCGGCGTCCACCCGGTCGCCGGCCGCCTGCCCGGCCACATGAACGTGCTGCTCGCCGAGGCGAAGGTGCCGTACGACATCGTGCTCGAGATGGACGAGATCAACGAGGACTTCCCCGAGACCGACGTGGTCCTCGTCATCGGCGCCAACGACGTGGTCAACCCGTCCGCGCTCGAGGACCCGGGCTCGCCGCTCGCCGGCATGCCGGTGCTCGAGGTGTGGAAGGCGGGCCAGTGCATCGTCTTCAAGCGCTCGATGGCCACGGGCTACGCGGGCGTCCAGAACCCGCTGTTCTTCCGCGACAACTCGGCGATGTTGTTCGGCGACGCGAAGACGCAGGTCGAGGCGATCCTCACGGAGCTGCGCTCGCGCGACGGCGCCGCGGTCTAGCTCCTACACCGCGAGGGCCCGATTCCCGTAGTACGGGAATCGGGCCCTCGTGCGCGTTCAGGCCGCGACGGCCTCGCGGGAGGACGATGCGGCGGGCGCCTCGGCCGGCAGGCGCAGCCCGCGCGCCAGCAGGGTGATCGCGAGGCTGATCTCCCAGACGAAGATCGGGATGGCGGCGACCGAGCGCGCGGTCGTGACCTCGCCCTGGAGGCCGAACATCACGGTGAGGTTGGACGCGGTCACGAGCACCGCGCCCGCGATGCCGACCGCCGGGATCCAGCGCGGCACCGCGCGCAGGCGCCACAGCACCGACGCGAGCACCACGGTGTGGACGCCGACCACGAGGCCCGCGCCCACGAGGAACGTGCCCGAGTACAGCTCGCGCAGCGCGAGCCCGGCGGCGCCGGCCGCCTCCCCCGCGTCACGCAGCGCGACCAGGGCGACCACGGCGGTCGCGCCGATGAGGATGACGCCGGCCTCGAGCCCGCGCAGGGTCACGTAGGACAGCGAGCCCACCCGCGCGTGGCGTCGCAGCAGCGGGAACAGGAACAGCCCCGTGCCGAGCGCGGCGACGGCGAGTGCGACGTCGAGCAGCGCGCCGACGAGCTGCGGCGTGCCGGGGTCGGTGCCGGCGAGCCAAGCGTCGTCGGTGACCATCGGGCCGTAGAGGATCACGGCGCCGACGGACGTGACGTGGGTGACGAGGTACAGGGCGCCGGCGAGGGCGGCGAGGCGGCGATCGGTGTGCATGGGGCTCCCCCTTCGAAGCTGCGGTGAACGCGAGGTGTACGGCGTACACCTATAACGCGTTCACAGTAAGGTGTATGACGTACACCGTCAAGAGATCACGACGAGGAGATCCGATGCCCGAGCCCGAGCACCCCGCAGGCCGACGTCCGCGGCTCACCCGCGAGCGCGTGCTCGAGGAGGCCGTGGCGCTCGCCGACGAGGCCGGGTTCGACGGGCTGAGCATGCGGACCCTCGCGGACCGGCTCGGCGTGGTGCCGATGGCGCTGTACAAGCACGTCCGCGACAAGGAGGCGCTGCTCGACGGGATGGTCGAGACGGTGCTCGCCGAGGTCCCGCCCCCGCCGGATGAGCCGGGCGCCGGGTGGAAGGCCGCCGCCCGCACCCGCGTGCTCGACACCCGGCGCGCGCTCCAGCGCCACCCGTGGGCGTGGCGCGCGCTCGAGACCCGGCCCGCCCCCACGCCGGCGATGCTCGACCACATGGAGGCGATGCTGCGCATCCTGCGCGGCGGCGGCGTCTCGCCGCAGCTCACGCACCACGCGATGCACGCGCTCGGCAGCCGCATCTGGGGCTTCACCCAGGAGGTCGGCGCCTCCGGGCCGCCGCCCACCGACCCCGACGAGATCGCCGCCGTGATGGCCGCGATGGCGGCGCGGTGGCCCGCGGTGCTCGAGTCCGCGATGAGCGCGGGCCACGACCCGGACACCACCGTGGGCGCCGGTTGCGACGACGACTTCGAGTTCGCGTTCGCGCTCGACCTCATCCTGGACGGGACCGAGGCGCTGGACGCACGCGGCTGGACGCCGTGGGAGGGCGTCGCCGCAGGTGCGGAGGGCTAGGCTGGGCCCGTGACCACCGATCCGCGGTTCGCTCGGAGCGCCGACGCGCTGGCCGACGCGGTCCTCGCGCTGGCCGCGGACCGCCCGATCGAGCGGGTGTCCGTGACGGAGGTGGCGCGCCTCGCCGGCGTCACCCGGGCGACGTTCTACAACCACGCGACCTCGCCCGCCGCGCTGCTCGCGCAGGTGCTCGAGCGGGAGCTCGACGAGATCCGCGGCGACTTCCTCGGCCGGGTCGCGAACGGCCCGGTCGACGTCGAGCAGATCTGGCGCTCGTCCGAGCTCACGCTCGTCGACCACGTGCTCGCGCACCAGGCGGTCTACCGGCAGGGCCTCACCGCCGCGGACGACCCGCGCGGCTCGGTGCTCGCGACGCTGCTCGCCAACCACGTCGAGGTGAGCCTCGGCGCGCTCGCGCGGTCGCACGGCGCGCCCGAGGTGGGGCCGGAGGCGACGCGGGTCGCGATGGCCGCCGCGTTCGTGGGCCAGGGCACCGCGGGCGCCCTGCGCGCGTGGCTCAACTCCGCGCCTCCGCACGATCCCGCGGAGGCGGTGGACGCGCTCCTGTCGCTCATCCCGCCGATGTGGTTCGCGGTCGCGCGCGCCTGAGCCGCCCGTACCGCACCGCGTGCAGGAATCCCCCGGGACCTCCGGGTGTTCCTCCCCTCACCGGCACCCGTCATCATGGGACCGGTCCCCCCGTCGAAGGAAGCGCATGACGTCAGCACTGTTCTCGCCCCTGCCCCTCCGCGCCGTCGAGGCGCGCAACCGCCTGTGGGTGAGCCCGCTGTGCCAGTACTCGTGCGAGGAGCAGGACGGCGTGCCCGGCGACTGGCACCTCGTGCACCTGGGCTCGTTCGCGCGCGGCGGCGCCGGGCTCGTGATGGCCGAGGCGACGGCGGTGCTCCCCGAGGGCCGCATCTCCCCGTGGGACACGGGCATCTGGGACGACGCGCAGCGTGACGCGTGGGCGCGCATCGTCCGCTTCATCCACGGCCAGGGCGCGCTCGCCGCGGTCCAGCTCGCGCACGCCGGCCGCAAGGCCTCGACGTACCGCGAGTGGACCGGCTCGGGCACCGTCCCCGCGAGCGAGGGCGGCTGGACCACGGTGGCGCCGTCCGCGATCGCCTTCGGCGGCTACGCCGAGCCCGTCGCCCTCGACGAGGACGGCATCGCCGCCGTGGTCGACGCGTTCGCCGAGGCGGCACGCCGCTCGCTCGAGGCCGGCTTCGACGTGCTCGAGGTGCACGCCGCGCACGGCTACCTCCTCCACCAGTTCCTCTCCCCCCTGTCGAACACCCGCGAGGACCGCTGGGGCGGCAGCCTCGTCGGCCGCGCGCGGCTGCTGCTCCACGTGGTGCGGCGCGTCCGCGAGGTGGCGGGCCCCGACGTCCCCGTCTTCGTCCGTGTCTCCGCGACCGACTGGCGCGAGCCCGAGGGCTGGACGCTCGACGACACCGTGACCGTCGCGCAGTGGCTGCGCGAGGCCGGCGCGGACCTCGTCGACACGTCCACCGGCGGCCTCGTCCCCGACGCCCGCATCCCGGTCGCCCCGGGCTACCAGGTGCCGCACGCGACCGCGATCCGCGAGCGCTCGGGCATCGCCGCCACCGCGGTGGGCCAGATCGTGGACGCACGCCAGGCCGAGGCCATCGTCTCCTCCGGCCAGGCCGACGCCGTGTTCGTGGGCCGCGAGTTCATGCGCGACCCGCACCTGCCGCTGCGCGCGGCGCACGAGCTGGGCGCCGAGATCGACTACTGGCCGCCGCAGTACCGCCGCGCATCCTTCACGGGCCGCCCGGAGCTCGTCGCCGCGGAGGCCTGAGCCGCTACGCGTCGACCGCGCGCGTCGATCCCCGCACCACGAGCTGCGTCGGGATCGGCGTGTCCGCGGTGTCCGCGGTGTGCTCCTCGAGCGCGACCAGCACCTTGTGCATGACGAGCCGCCCGAGCGCCTCGAAGTCCTGACGCATCGTGGTGAGCGGCGGGTAGAGGTAGCCCGCCTCCGGGATGTCGTCGAAGCCCACGACGCTCACGTCCTCCGGCACCCGCAGCCCGCGCCCGCGCAGGGCCGACAGCAGCCCGATCGACATCTGGTCGTTCGCCACGAAGATCGCCTGGCCGGGCTCGACGTCCAGCTCCGCGCCGAGCCGGTAGCCGCTCGCGGCGGACCAGTCGCCGACCGCCGGCTCGACCACCTCGAGGCGTCGCGCGGCGAGCTCGTCGCGCCAGCCGCGCTCCCGCTCCGCCGCATCCGGCGCGTCGCTCGGGCCCGCGAGGTGGAGGATCCGCGTGTGGCCGAGCTCGGCGAGGTGGCGCACCGCGGCGCGCGCGCCCCGGTACTGGTCGATGGAGACGATGCGCGGGTCACGATGCGGCGTCGACGCCGCGGCGACCACGGGGATGCCGAGGTCGAGGCCCCGCACGACCTCGAGGGCGGCCGCCTGCGCGACCACCACGACGATCGCGTCGACGCGCTGCCGCAGCAGCCCCTCGATGCTCGCGCGCACCACCGCGGGGTCGTCCTCGGGGGCGCTCACCGCGTCGACGCTGTAGCGCGCCTCCCGCGCCGCGATGTTGATGTGCATCGCCACGGCCGCGGGGCCGTGGTCGGTGACCGTCGGGGTGAGGAGGCCGATGGTGCGGGTGCGCCGCGTCACCAGCGCGCGCGCCGCGGGCGACGGGCTGTAGTGCAGCTGCGCGATCGCCTTCTCGACCCGCTCCTTGGTCGCGGGCCGCACGTTCGGCATGCCGTTGAGCACGCGCGACACGGTCTGGTGCGAGACGCCCGCGAGCCGCGCGACGTCGAAGATGTTCGCGGCTTTCGCGCCCTTGTCCTCCGGCATGCCTACTCGCCGTCCTCGTCGGGCTGCGCGACGAGCGCGAGCAGCGAGTCGGCGGTGAGGAGCCCGGCCGGCGCCGTGCGGACGATGCGGCCGTCGCGGACCACGGCGACGCGGTCGCCGACGCGCAGCACCTCCTCCAGCTCGGCGGAGATGAAGATCACCGACATGCCGTTGTCGGCGAGCTCGCCCACGAGGTTCTGGATCTCGACCTTCGCGCCGACGTCGATGCCGCGCGTGGGCTCGTCGAGCACGAGCACGCGCGGGGACAGCGCGAGCAGCCGCGCGAGCAGCACCTTCTGCTGGTTGCCGCCGGAGAGCGTGCCCGCGGGCCGGTCGAGGTCCGGCGGGCGGATGTCGAGCGCCTCGACCCAGCTCGCCGCGAGCTCGCGGCGCCGCGCGGCGGGGATCTGCCGGAGCACGCCGCGCTCGGACTGCAGCGCGAGCGTGATGTTGTCGAGCACGCTCAGCTCCGCGACGATGCCGTCGCGGCGGCGGTCCTCGGACGAGTAGACGATGCCCAGCGCCATCCCGCGGCGCGGCGAGTCCAGGTGGACGTCCTCGCCCTCGACGCTGATGGTGCCCGCGTCGGTGCGCGTGACGCCGGTGAGGGCGCGCGCGAGGGAGGTGCGACCGGAGCCGAGCAGGCCCGCGACGCCGAGCACCTCGCCCTCGCCCAGGTCGACGTCGGCGTCGGCGATGCCGTGCCGCGCGGTGACGCCGCGCGCCCGCAGGACGACCGCGGCCTCGGGCCCCGCATCGTCCGGGTGGTCGCGCTCCTTGAGGTCGGCCACGTCGCGGCCGAGCATCTTCTGCACGAGGTCGATGCGCAGCAGCTCGGTCGTGAGGTACTCCCCCACGAACGCGCCGTCGCGCAGCACCGTGACGCGGTCGCAGATCTCGTAGACCTGGTCGAGGAAGTGCGACACGAACAGGATCGCGACGCCGCGGGACTTGAGGTCACGGATGACGCGGAACAGCTCGCCGACCTCGTCCAGGTCGAGGCTCGAGGTCGGCTCGTCGAGGACCAGGATCCGCACGTCGGTGGAGATCGCGCGCGCGATGGCGACGAGCTGCTGGACGGCGACCGAGTGCTGGCCGAGCATCGACGCCGGGTCGATGTCGAGCCCCAGGTCGAGCAGGATCTCGCGCGCCCGCGCCTGCATGAGCCGCGTGCTGATGACCCCGCCGCGGCGCGGCTCGCGCCCGAGGCAGATGTTCTCCGCCACGGACAGGTTGGGCAGCACCTCGATCTCCTGGTAGACGGTGCTGATGCCCGCCGCCTGCGCCTCGTGGGGGCTCGCGAAGGCCACGTGGTCGCCCTCGAGGCGCAGCTCCCCCTCGTCGAGCGGCAGCGCGCCGGTGATCGCCTTGATCAGCGTCGACTTGCCGGCGCCGTTCTCGCCCATGAGCGAGTGCACCTCGCCGGGGAACAGCCGGAAGTCGACGCGGTCCAGCGCGGCATCGGCACCGAAGCGCACCGTCGCGCCGGTGAGCTCCAGCAACGGCCGCACCTCGTCCACCGCCCCATTATCAGGGCAGGGACGAGGTGCGACGGTCGACGCGGCTGGCAGACCGCTAACGTCGACCCTCCGATCGGGCCACGATGGCCCTCTGCACCACGATGAAGAGCAGCAGCAGCGCGCCGACGATGATCTGCATCCAGGACTGCTCGGCGCCCATGAACGAGATGATCGTCTTGATGGTGCCGTACACGAACACGCCGATCATCGATCCGATGACGTAGCCGCGGCCGCCGGTGAGGATCGTGCCGCCGATGACGACGGCGGCGATCGCGTCGAGCTCGGTGCCGATGCCGTTGCGCGGATAGCCGGCGCCCGAGTAGGCGGTGAGCACCAGGCCGGCGAGGCCGCCGCACAGGCCGCTGATGACGTAGGCCATCACCTTCGCCCGGGCCACCTTGAGGCCCATCAGGCGCGCCGACTGCTCGCTGCCGCCGATCGCGTAGATGGTGCGCCCGAACCGCGTGAGGTGGAGCACGAACGCGGCGACCGCGACCGCGCCCAGCGCGATGAGGCCCGTGGGCGTGATGTACCAGTCGCCCAGCCGGATGCGGGTGGACTGGAGCCACAGGATCCCGGGCTCCTCCACCTTGATCGAGGACAGGCTCACCACGTACGCGAGGCCGCGTCCCAGGAACAGGCCCGCGAGCGATGCGATGAACGGCTGCACGTTGAAGTACTGGACGAGGATGCCGATCATGAGGCCGATCGCGGCGCCGCCGAGCAGCATCGCGGGCACCGCGACGAACGCGGGCACGCCCTCCGCGAGCAGCTTCGCGCCGAGGATGCCGGAGAACGCCATCACCGAGCCGACGGAGAGGTCGATGCCGCCCGTGAGGATCACGAACGTCATGCCGACCGCGAGCACCAGGAGGTAGGCGTTGTCGAGCAGCAGCGCCGAGATGTTGCGCGGGGTGATGAAGTCGCCACGCAGGAAGATCTCCGCCCCGACGAACAGCACCAGCAGGATCGCCACCGCCGCGAACGTCGGCATCATGCTGCCGTGCCGGCTCACGAACGTCTGGAGGAACGAGGGGCCCGACTCCCGGGACTCGGTCCGGGTCGCCATCGCGGTCATCGCCCCACCTCAGCCTTCTGCTTGTCCTCGACCACGGCCGCGGCCACGGCCGCCTTCGGCTTCCGTGAGCGGGACATCCTCCCCAACGCGTTCCTGATGCGCGGCGACTGCACCACCACCACGACGACCACGACGACCGCGAAGAACACGGGGCTCTGCGCGGACGGGACGCCCAGGAAGAGGATGGTCGAGTCGAGCGTCTGGATGATGAGCACGCCGATCACGGTGCCCGCGATGGAGAACTTGCCGCCGTTGAGCGACGTGCCGCCGAGCACCACCGCGAGGATCGCGTAGAGCTCGATGAAGACGCCTGCCGCGTTCGCGTCCGCGGCGCGGATGTTCGAGGCGTAGAGGATGCCCGCGAGGCCCGCGAGCGTGCCGCTGACGATGTACGCGCCCCAGATGATGCCGCGCGACCGCACGCCCGCGAGCCGGCTCGCCTCGGGGTTGATGCCCACGGCCTCGGTGAGCACGCCCAGCGCGGTGCGGCGCTCGACGAGGCCGATCACCGTGATCGCGGCCACCGAGATGAAGAACGCGAACGGCAGCACGAACAGGTAGCCGGTCGCGATGTACGAGAACGGCTCGGAGTTGACCGTGGTGATGAACCCGCCGGTGATGAGGAGCGCGACGCCGCGGCCGGCGAGCATGAGCACGAGCGTCGCGATGATCGGTTGTATCCCGAGCACCGAGACCAGGAAGCCGTTCCACACGCCGAGCACCATCGACACGAGGATCGCCACGACCACGGCGATGAGCACCGTCGCGAGGTTGCCCGGGTCGTCGGAGCCGTCGATGATCGTCAGCGCGACCGCGCCCGAGACCGCCATGATCGCGCCCACCGACAGGTCGATGCCGCGCGTCGCGATGACGATGGTCATGCCGAGCGCCACGAGCATGAGCGGCGCGCTGTCGCGCAGGATCGTGATGATCGCGCCGAAGAGCTCGCCGTCGCGGACCCTGAGCTTGATGAAGTTGGGGCGCGCGATCGAGTTGACCGCGATGAGCGTCAGCAGCGCCACGACCGGCCAGAAGAGCCGGTGCCTCCAGATGGACCTCATGCCGCGCTCCCTTCGCCGGCGTTGGCGATGTAGTCGATGAGCCCGTCGAGATCGACCTGGGTCGCGTCGAGCTCGCCGATCTTCCTGCGGTCACGCATCACCGCGACCCGCTGTGCCAATCGAAGCACCTCCTCCAGCTCGGAGGAGATGAAGATGACGGAGAGTCCCTGAGACGACAGCTCGGAGACCTTCTTCTGGATGTCGGCCTTGGCACCGACGTCGATGCCGCGCGTGGGCTCGTCGAGGATCAGCAGCTCGGGCGCCGTCGCGAGCCATCGCGCGAGGAGCACCTTCTGCTGGTTGCCGCCGGAGAGGTTGCCCACGAGCGCGTTCGGGTTCGCCGGCCGGACGCCGAGCGCCTCGATGTACTCGGCGACCACCGCGTCCTGGTCCTTCTTGGGCACCTTGCGCATCCAGCCCTGCCGGGCCTGCATGCCGAGCACGATGTTCTCCGCGACCGTGAGGTCCGCGACCACGCCCTCCTCGCGGCGGTTCTCCGACGAGAACGAGATGCGGTGGTCGATCGCGTGGCGGGGCGAGTGCACCTTCGCGGGCGCGCCCTGGACCTCGACCTGACCCGCGTCGGGGCGGTCGGCGCCGTAGAGGAGCCGCACCAGCTCGGTTCGCCCGGAGCCGAGCAGTCCGGCGATGCCGACGACCTCGCCCTCGTAGATCTCGAGGTCGGCGGGCTCGAGCACGCCGCGCTTGCCCAGGCCCTCGGCCTTGACGACCGGGGTGCCGGTGCGGTCGATCGCGCGGTGCGAGGACTTCTCCAGCGTGGCGAGGTCCTCGAGCTCGCGGCCGATCATCTTGGTGACCAGCGCGTCGCGCGGCAGCTCCTCGATGGGGTGCTCGCCCACGAGCGCGCCGTTGCGCAGCACCGTGATGCGATCCGAGATCTCGTAGACCTGGTCGAGGAAGTGCGACACGAACAGGATCGCGACGCCCTTGGCGCGCAGGTCCCGGATCACGGCGAAGAGCTGGTCGACCTCGCCGCGGTCCAGGCTGGACGTCGGCTCGTCGAGGATCAGCACCTTGGCCTCGAGGACCATCGCGCGGATGATCGCGACCAGCTGCTGGATCGCGATCGAGTGGCTCGCGAGCATCGAGCGCGGGTCGATGGCGAGGCCGAGGCTCTCCATGTGGCGCGCGGCCTCCCGCTGGGTGGCGCGCCAGTCGATGCCGCCCGCCCTGCGGGGCTCGTGGCCGAGCATGACGTTCTCGCCCACCGTGAGGTTCGCGCAGAGGTTGACCTCCTGGTACACCGTCGAGATGCCCGCCTCCTGGGCGTCGGCCGCGGTGTGGAAGGTGCGCTGCTCCCCGGCCACCGTGATGGTGCCGGAGTCGATCGCGTAGACGCCGGTGAGCGCCTTGATGAGGGTGGACTTGCCGGCGCCGTTCTCCCCCATGAGGGAGTGGACCTCGCCGGGCCGGAGGGTGAAGTCGACGTTGTCGAGGGCGAGCACGCCGGGGAAGCGGATGGTGATTCCGCGCATCTCGACGATCGGGGGGACCTCGTTGTCCGCAGGCATGGTGTGCAGCTTTCTGGCTCGGGTTGTCGCGGGGGCCCGTCCGGGGAGCCGGCTGGCGCCGGCCCCCCGAACGGTGTCCCTGCCCTGCAAGGTCGTGATCGCGAGGATCAGTACTTGCGGTCCGGCAGCGCCGCCTCGGCCGCGGCCTGGTCGAAGGCGAGGTCCTCGACGTACTGCACCGCCTCCACGGAGTCGCCGTTGACCACGCCGGTCACCGCCGCGGCCACGAGGTCGCCGAGCAGCGGGTTGCACTCGACGATGTAGTTGATCTTGCCGTCGACGAGCGCCTGCATGCCGTCGTGGACCGCGTCGATCGAGATGATCTTGATGTCCTCGCCCGGCACCGCGCCGGCCGCCTCGATCGCCTCGATGGCGCCGAGCGCCATGTCGTCGTTGTGCGCGTAGACCAGGTCGATGCCGTCGACGCCGTAGTTCTGGATGAAGCCCTCCATCACGGACTTGCCGCCATCACGGGTGAAGTCGCCGGTCTGCGAGTCGATCTTGGTGATCATCGTGCCCTCGATCGCGGCGTCGAAGCCCGTCGCGCGGTCGTTGGCGGGAGCCGAGCCCGTGGTGCCCTCGAGCACCACCATGTTGGTCTCGGTGTCGCCGAACTCGGCGGCGGCCCACTCGCCCGCGGTGACGCCCTCCTGCTCGAAGTCGAGGCCGATCCAGGCCGCGTAGAGGTCGTCCGAGGCGGAGACCGTGCGGTCCTCGAGGATCACGGGGATGCCGGCGTCTGCGGCCTCCTGCAGCACGTCGTCCCAGCCGTCCTCGACGATCGGCGCGATGACGATCGCGTCGACGCCCTGGTTGATGAACGAGCGCACGGCGGCGATCTGCGCGGCCGTGTCGTTGTCCGCGGCGTTGAAGACGAGCTCGAAGCCGTTCTCCGAGGAGAACGCGGTCTTCATCGACTCGGTGTTGGCCGAGCGCCAGCCCGACTCGGAACCGGTCTGCGCGAAGCCGACGGTGATGACATCGCCACCGCCGCCGCCGCCGTCACCCGACGAGCCGCTCGCGGCGGGGTCGGAGTCGGACGAGCACGCCGTGAGCGCCATGGCTGCGGCACCCGCGATCGCGATCGTCGAAAGAAAACGCTTCTTCATTCTCAGAACCTCCCTGTTCTGGTCCGGCGTCCTTGCCGGTGGTCGAGCGCGTTGCCCCCGGAGCCCCGCGAAGGACCCCGTGCTTTGGATATTAGCGCTCACAATGTGAACCCTCACAAGTGCGCAACGGTCACGTTTCTGTAACAGCGGCACGCGCATGGTCGCGCTCTCAGCCCGGGGACGCGTGCCCGCGAATGTGAATGCTCACTCTTTTCCGGGACGACGAGGCCCGCGCATCGTCCGGAGGGACGATGCGCGGGCCCGGTCGGCGCCGTGCGCGTCAGCCGCGCGCGGGCGCCCGGCGCAGCACCACCCAGCCGACGGCGGCGAAGGAGACGCTCACCGGGAGCGTCCACGCCATCACCACCGCCAGCGGGTTGGTGGTGAAGAAGTCGGCCGTGGGCCCCCAACCCGCGTCCAGCAGCCACCACACGAGCGCCACGACCGCGAGCGCGAGCGCCCCGAAGTACAGGTAGAGCCCGTTCGCGCGCCACCGCACGAACAGCGCGCCGATCATCGCTCCCATCGTGGTGAACAGCAGGTAGAGCGCGAAGTAGTGGAACGCGACGACCGCGAAGGGCGCGTCGTAGAGGTACGCCGGGGCGTAGAACGAGCCGTCGAGCCCCCAGCCGTCGGTGGCGCGCTCGAGGAGCGCGAGCAGCCCGAGGCCGATGCCGAAGACCACCGCCATGATGGCGAAGAACGTCACGGTGCCCAGGTAGTAGTCGCGCCGCGTCGACGAGAAGCCGAGCGCGAAGCGGAAGCCGGCGTTCATCGCCTGGATCGCGATGATCATCATGTAGATGACGAGCCAGCTCACGCCGCCGGCGTAGCGGAACGCGTCCTCCTCGATGCCCGGCCCGGCGTAGTGGCTGATGATGGCCCAGATGGACCACGTCAGCGCGTGGATCGACACGAGCACGATCCACGGCAGGATCAGCGCGGGCCAGGGGTTCGCGACGTGCAGGCGCACGACGTTCCAGACGCGGCGGCCGGCGGGCACGAGGGCCCCGGGGCGCGCGGTGTCGGCGATCGCGGTCATGATGCCGCCTCCTCGGTGCGGGTCGCGCCGCCGGTGCGGCGCACGATGAGCTGCTGGAGCGAGACCGGCGTCACCTCGAGGCCGGACGATGCGGCGCGCGCCTTGTCGTCGGCGCCCAGCCCCGCGACGGTCGCCGAGGAGATCCCGCCGATGTGCTCGCGGGCGAGCACCTCGCGACCGGCGACGAACGCCTCGACGTCCGAGGCGCGACCCACGAGGGTCGAGGCCGTGCCGCGCAGCTCCTCGGTGTCCGCGTCGATCTCGAGGCGGCCCTCGTGGATGACGAGGACGTGGTCGAGCAGGTCGGCCGCCTCGTCGATGAGGTGCGTCGACAGCACGATGGTGCGCGGGTGCGCCGCGTAGTCCTCGAGCAGGCGGTCGTAGAAGATGTGCCGTGCCACCGCGTCGAGGCCCGCGTAGGGCTCGTCGAGCAGCGTCAGCTCGGCGCGCGACGCGATGCCGACGATCGCGCCGATCGCCGAGCGCTGGCCGCGGGACATCTTCTTCACCATGCGGTCGACCGGGACGCCGAAGTCCGCGACGAGCCGCTCCGCGAGCGCCGCGTCGAAGTGCGGGAAGAAGTGCGGCGCCATCGCGAGCACGTGGCGGCCGCGGTAGGCGTCGGGGTAGCTCTGCGACTCCTTGATGAAGCACAGGCGCGTGAGCGCGCGGGCGTTCTCGACGGGGTCCTCGCCGAACACGCGGACCGTGCCGGCGCTCGCGAAGTCCTGCCCCGTCACGAGGTTCATGAGCGTGGTCTTGCCGGCGCCGTTGCGCCCGAGCAGTCCGCAGATCGACCCCTCCTCGACGGCGAACGTCACGTCGTCGACGGCGCGGACGGCGCCGAAGCGGCGACTGAGGCCCGTGGCCTCGATGATGGCGGTCACTCCCCCGCCTCCTTCCTGATCATGTCCGCGAGCTGCGCCGGGCTCAGCCCGAGCGTCGCGGCCCTCTCGACGAGGGGCCGGATGTGCTCCTCCCGGAACGTGTCGCGCCGCGCGGCCAGCAGCCGCGCCCGTGCGCCCTCCGCCACGAACATCCCGATCCCCCGTCGCTTGTAGAGCGTCCCCTCGTCCACCAGCCGGTTCACGCCCTTGAGGGCGGTGGCCGGGTTGATGCGGTGGAACACGGCGAGCTCGTTGATGGACGGCACCTGGGACTCCTCCGGCAGCGAGCCGTCGAGGATCCTCGCCTCGAGCCGCTCCGCGATCTGCTGGAAGATCGGCCTGCCGTCGTCCACGTGCCCTCCCGGTCTACTGGTTAGTTACTTCACTAACTAACCAACCATGCGTGCCGGACGCTGTCAAGGGGGCGCGCATCGTCCCTGGGACGGACGGGCCGCGCCCGTGTCCCCGCCGCTCGGTAAGGTGAGGGCCATGACCGACACCCCTCTCGTCTGGATCGACTGCGAGATGACGGGACTCGACGTGGGCGCCGACGCCCTCGTCGAGGTCGCGTGCCTCGTGACGGACTCGGACCTCAACATCCTGGGCGACGGCGTGTCCGTCGTGATCAAGCCGTCGGACGAGGCGCTCGCCGGCATGGGCGACTTCGTGCGCAACATGCACGTCGAGTCGGGCCTGCTGCCCGAGCTCGAGCACGGCACCACCATGGAGGACGCGCAGGAGCAGGTGCTCGCGTACATCCGCGCGCACGTGCCGGTCGCCGGCAAGTCGCCGCTCGCCGGCAACACCGTGGGCATGGACCGCATGTTCCTCGAGCGCGACATGCCGCAGGTGATCGAGCACCTGCACTACCGCGTGGTCGACGTGAGCTCCTTCAAGGAGCTCGTGCGCCGCTGGTACCCGCGCGTGTTCTTCCAGGCCCCCGCGAAGACGGGCGGCCACCGCGCGCTCGGCGACATCCGCGACTCGATCACGGAGCTGCGCTACTACCGCGAGACCATCCTCGTGCCGCTGCCCGGCCCGGACTCGGACGCCGCCAAGGCGGCGGCGGCGAGCGTCACGCCGGACGCGTCAACCGCCGCGCCGTAGACCCGGTATACTCTTCCGTGGCCCTCTTCGTGAGGGCCGATGGTGGCTATAGCTCAGCTGGTAGAGCACCGCGTTGTGGTCGCGGGGGCCGCGGGTTCAAGTCCCGTTAGCCACCCCATCACGAAGCCCCCGGCGTCTGGGACGCCGGGGGCTTCGACGTTCCCGCGCGGTCTATCCTTGCGGGGGCGCCGCCCCGCGGCGCGCATCTGAGGAGGTCCCATGTTCGCAGCCCTGACCGGCGCCGGCCTGTCCGCCGCCGCGGGACTCAACGCGTTCATCCCGCTCGTCATGGTCGGGCTGTTCGCGCGCTTCACGGACTTCATCGTCCTGCCCGAGCAGCTCGACTGGCTGCAGTCGTGGCCCGCGATCATCATCGGCCTCCTCCTGCTCGCCGCCGAGCTCGTCCTCGACAAGATCCCCGGCGTCGACCACATCAACGACCTCCTGCAGTCGCTCGTGCGCCCGCTGGTCGGCGGCGTGATCTTCGCCGCCACCGCCGCCGCGCAGGTGATCGACCAGAGCAACTTCTGGCAGGACAACCCGCTCATCGCGGGCATCGTCGGCGCGATCATCGCGGCCGGCGTCCACACCGCGAAGTCCGCGTCGCGCCCGTCGGTCAACGCCGCCACGGCCGGCACCGGCGCGCCGGTCGCGTCGTTCGCGGAGGACGCGACCGCGGTCGCGCTCAGCCTCATCGCGATCTTCGTGCCGATCCTCGTGGTCGTCGTGCTCATCGCCATGGGCGCGGTCTTCTACCGCGTGGTCACCACCGGCCGCAGGCGCCGCCGCCGGCGCGCGCAGCTCGAGGCCGAGGAGCGCGCCGAGCGCGAGGAGCGCGCCGCCGCCGGCATCAAGACGCCGTGGTGGCGCGGCCGCTGGCGCTGAGACCCTCCCGACCGGTGCATCGTCCCGCCGGACGATGCGCGCGTCACGCCGCGGGCGCCTCGCCGAAGTCCGCGAGGAAGTCCGCGACGAAGTCGTTCGCCGGCTGACCGGTGACCTCGTCGGGGGTGCCCAGCTGCTCGAGGACGCCGCCGCGCGACAGCACCGCGATGCGGTCCGCGAGCAGCACGGCCTCGCGCATGTCGTGCGTCACCATCACCACCGTGAGGCCCAGCTCGCGCTGGAGCGCCTGGAACTCGCGCTGCAGCCGGCGCCGGCCCTGCGGGTCGACCGCGCCGAACGGCTCGTCCATGAGCATCACCGGCGGCCTGGCCGCGAGCGCGCGGGCCACGCCCACGCGCTGACGCTCGCCTCCCGACAGCTCGTGCGGGTAGCGCGGCCCGTACGTGTCCGCGTGCAGCCCCACCAGGTCGAGCAGCTCCGCGACCCGCTCCGCGGTGCGCGCCTTGTCCCACTTGAGCAGGCCGGGCACCGTCGCGACGTTCTGCGCGACCGTGCGGTGCGGGAACAGGCCCACGTGCTGGATGACGTACCCGATGCCGCGCCGCAGCTCGACGGGGTCCTGGCCCATCACATCGGTCCCGCCGACGAGGATGCGGCCCGAGCTGGGCTCGACCAGCCGGTTGATCATGCGCAGCGTGGTCGACTTGCCGCAGCCCGAGGGACCCACGAGCGCGAGCACCTCACCGGGGCGCGCCTCGAGGTCGAGAGAGTCGACCGCGACGGTCCCGTCGGGGTAGACCTTGCGCACGGCCTCGAGCACGATCCCGCTGGTGTCCATCGGTCCACCGTAGCGCGCGACCCCGCGGGACCCGCCGGAGCGCCGTGTACGGTCGAGGGGTGGACAATCCCTGGCTGTCGCTCGACTACCTGCAGCGCAGCGGCGACGAGGTCTGGGAGCAGTTCGTCATCCACGCGACGCTGACGCTCGAGGCGGTCGCGATCGCGGCGGCGATCGCGCTGCCGCTCGCCGTGCTCGTGCGCCGCTCGCCGCGCCTGTCCGGGCCCATCCTCGGCGTCACCGGCGTGCTCTACACGGTGCCGTCGTTCGCGCTGTTCGCGCTGCTCGCGCCGTTCACGGGGATCGGGCGCACCACGGTGCTGATCGGGCTGGTCGCGTACGCGCTGCTCGTGCTCGTGCGCAACACCGTGGTCGGCCTGCAGGGGGTCGACCCGGACATCGTCGACGCGGCCCGCGGGCAGGGGTACACGCGCAACCGGATGCTGTTCGCCGTCGAGCTGCCCAACGCGCTGCCGAGCATCCTCGCCGGCCTGCGGATCGCGACCGTGTCCACGGTCGCGCTCGTCACGGTCGGGGTCGTCGTCGGCTACGGCGGGCTGGGCCAGCTGATGTTCCGCGGGATGCAGTCCAACTACCGTGCCCAGATCGCGACGAGCTCCCTGCTGTGCCTGGCGCTCGCGCTCGTGCTCGACCTCGCGCTCGTGCTGCTCGGGTGGTGGCTGATGCCGTGGCAGCGGGGCACGCGGCGGCGGTCGCGCCGCGCACGCGCCGCCGCCCGCACCGCGGAGGCCTCCGCGTGAGCACGATCGGCGACGCGTGGGACTACCTCACGACCCCCGAGAGCTGGGTGGGGGCCAACGGCATGTTCGGCACGAGCTTCGACGGGTCGCTGCGCTTCCAGCAGGACTCGATCATCGCGCTCACGATCGAGCACATCTACATGTCGTTCGCGGCGGTCGGCATCGCGGCGGCCGTCGCGCTGCCGCTCGGCCTCTGGCTGGGCCACGTGCGCCGGGGCGGGGGCGTCACGACGGTGATCTCCAACGTGTCGCGCGCGATGCCCACCCTCGCGCTGCTCACGCTGTTCGCGGCGTCGGCGATCGGCTTCGGCAACCGCGCCGTCATCATCGCAGCAGCGATCTTCGCGTTCCCGCCGATCCTCACCAACACGTTCACCGGCATGTCGGGCGTCGACGCCGACGTCCGCGAGGCGGCCTTCGGGCAGGGCATGACGCGGCTCCAGGTCGCGCTCCGGGTCGAGCTGCCGCTCGCGCTGCCGCTCATCGCCGCCGGGCTGCGCACCTCGGCGACCCAGACGGTCGCGACCGTGCCGCTCGCCGCGCTCGTCGCGGGCGGCGGCCTCGGCGTGATCATCAACACCGGGCTCGCCACGCAGCGCTACGGGCAGGTGCTCGCCGGCGGCATCCTCGTCGCCGCGGTGTGCCTCGGCATCGACTGGGTGCTCGGCCGCGTGCAGCGGGCCGTCACCCCGGCCCCGCTGCGCCTCACCGCCGCCGTCGCGACCTGAGCCGACGCATCGTCCACCCGTCCGCCCGTGCGCGGGCGCCGAACGATGAATACCCTGGAAACCGGGCCGCACGGGAACAACGCGCCCGCGTCGGAGGTTGCGGCCCTGTGAGTCCCCTACCCGAGGAGTGACATGCGAACGAGAAACCCACTGATCGTCGCGGCCGCCGCCGGCACGCTGCTGCTGGCCGGATGCGCGTCGGGAGGTTCCGAGGCCGAGTCGTCCGGATCCGCCTCCGAGGGCGGCGCGATGGCGCAGGAGTGCCTGCCCGTCCCGGGCGACGCGCTCACCGTGCTCGCCGACGACCTGATGCTGCAGAACGCCGACAACCTCATCCCGGCCGTCAACGCGGACGCCGCGACGCCCGAGCTGCTCGCCGGCCTCGACGCCGTGTCCGCGGTGCTCACCACGGACGACCTCATCCAGCTGAACAAGGCCGTCGACATCGACCGCCAGACCTCGAAGGAGGCCGCGACGCAGTACGTGGCCGACAACTCCATCGAGTCGCCCGAGCAGGGGTCCGGGAGCGTCGTGATCGGCGCGGCGAACTTCTCCGAGAACATCACCGTGGCCGAGATCTACTCGGCCGTGCTGGCATCGGCGGGCTTCGACACCGAGGTGCGCACGATCGGCAGCCGCGAGACGTACCTGCCCGCGCTCGAGAAGGGCGACATCCAGGTGGTGCCGGAGTACGCCGCCACCGTGACGGAGTTCCTCAACGTCGACCAGAACGGCGCGGACGCCGCCGCGGTCGCCTCGGGCGACGTCGACGCGACGGTCGCCGCGCTCGAGCCGCTCGCCGAGACCGCGGGCCTCGTCTTCGGCGCCCCGGCCGCGGCGCAGGACCAGAACGCCTTCGCCGTCACGCAGGCCTTCGCCGACGAGTACGGCGTCACGTCGCTCACCGAGCTCGCCGAGACCTGCGGCACGATCTCGCTCGGCGGGCCCCCGGAGTGCCCGGAGCGCCCGTTCTGCCAGATCGGGCTCGAGGAGGAGTACGGCCTCGAGGTGTCGCAGTTCTCCTCGCTCGACCCGGGCGGCCCGCTCACCAAGGCCGCGCTGCGCCAGGGCGAGGTCATGGTGGGACTGGTCTTCAGCTCCGACGGCGAGCTCGGCTAGCCGTCCCGCACCCGCGCGCTACGAAGGCCCGGTCCCCCGTGGGGGCCGGGCCTTCGTCTGAGGGTCGTCAGGCCGCGGCGTGCAGGTGGTGCACCACGGGTCGGACGAAGTACTCGGCCGCCTGGCGACGCGTGGCGTCGGCCGGCGACATGCCCGCGTCGACCCAGCGCACCCAGTCGACGATGCGCTCGGCGGAGCCGCGCAGGTCGAACGCGTGCTGCCAGCCGAGCATCTCGGAGGCCTTGGAGCCGTCGAGCCAGAGGAGCTTGTCCTCCGGGAACGCGCAGGCCTCGCACGCGGGGCTGATGAGCGACGGCTCGCCCCAGGCGCGGGCGAGCTCGAACACCATCTCGCCTGCGGTGTAGCCCGAGCTCGGCGGCGCGAAGTTGAGCGCGTCGACGGCGCGCTCGTCGGCGCCGAGCAGCCGGGTCCCGGCGAGCACGAAGCCCGCGACGACGTCGAGGACGTGCTGGAACGGGCGGACGGCCAGCGGGTCGCGGACCGCGAAGACACGCTCGTCCTCGAAGGCACGGATACAGTTGGGCACGAGCCGGTCGGCGTCGTCACCGCCGCCGATCACGTTGCCGAGCCGCACCGAGGTGGCGCGGTACGGCGCGCCGTCGAGGCGCGCGAGGTCGGTGAACTCGCGGAACAGGATCTCCGCGATGGTCTTCGACGCCGAGTACGGGCTGACGCCGCCCAGCGGGCTGTCCTCGGTGAGCTTGCTGTCGCCCGGCTTCATGGGCACATAGCACTTGTCCGACGTGACGTGCACGAGCGCCGGGATCATGCCGAGGCGCGCCGCCTCGAGCACGTTGAGCGAGCCGCGCAGGTTCACCTCGAAGGTGAGGTGCGGGTCGTCGAAGCCGCGACACAGGAGCGCCTGCGCCGCCAGGTGGTAGACGAGGTCGGGACGGTGCTCCTCGATGACCGAGAACAGCGTGTCCCGGTCGCGGATGTCCGCCTCGTACTGCCGCGCGCAGACGTCTCCGAGCCATTCCGCGCGCGCGGCCGCGGAGGGATCGTCGTTGATCGAGTACCCGATCACGTTGGCTCCGAGGTGCTCGAGCACCGTCGTCAGCCACGCGCCGATGAAGCCGCTGTGCCCCGTGACAAGCACGGTCCTGCCAGTGAAATCCGGCATGCCCTCAGCCCGCTCAGCCATGTCCATCACTTCCCCCATGTTGTGATCCCCCCTGGACGGATCGCGACCCCGCTCCCCCAGCCCCTCGGCCTAGGAGGTCGTTGCCCTCACCCGGCGGGTTCGAGGTCCTCCACCGGACACTTCCGTCCGGCTTTGTCCCTTTTGCCCACGTTCTTACTTTTAGCGCACGGATGGGCGATTCGCCAGTGCTGATTCCGGCGGTTTGCGCGATTCGCACGGTTCTTGCGCGACGATTCGGAGCGCGCGAGGGGGCCGATGCGGCGGCTTCGCTGCACGTTCCGCGCGGCGCGGCGCGCGGATCAGTCCTGGTCGGCGGGGACCAGCGGGCGGTTCTCGAAGAAGGTCTGGAGCACCACGGTCGTGCGCGTGGTGACGTTCACGGCCTGGCGGATGTCGCGGATCAGCGTCTCCAGATCGGGGGGCGTGCCGACACGCACGAACAGCATGTAGCTCGCGTCGCCGGCGATCGAGTGGCACGCCTCGACCGCGGTGAGATGCTCGATGAGCCGCGGGACCTCGTCGACCTGCGCCGGATCCAACGGCGTGATCTCGATGAAGGCGGAGAGCGGGCGCCCGACGGATCCCGGGTCGACGAGCGCCATGTACCCCGTGATGACGCCGCTCGCCTCGAGCCGGCGCAGCCGCGCCTGGACGGCGGACGTCGACAGCCCGACATGCGCGGCGAGTTGCGCGAGGGTCGCGCGGGCATCGCGCGAGACCTCCGCCACGAGCCGCGCGTCGACCGGATCCTGCATGACAGGGACGCTACCGCATGCACCCTCTGAGGCGTGCGCGCGACGCCGCCCGGGACAGGCAGAATCCTTGACCCACGCATCGTCCGATGAAATGCTTCCTGTAATGCGTACGTTGCGCAGGAAAAGTTCCATCAAAGCGTCGAGGGAGGTCCCCATGTCCCTGTCAGCTGGCACCACGCAGCCCGTCATCGGCGAGCCCGAGGTGGTCGAGGACGTGCGCCTCGTCGAGTCGAGCGGGGCCTGGCGGCGCCTGAAGGCCGCCGCGACCGCGCTGCAGCCGATGCAGGTCAAGAACGGCGCGATCCCCGACTCCGCGCAGCACGAGGCCGCCCGCGGCCATGTCGACACGATCGTCGGCGCGATCCGGGCGCTCGCCCCGCTGTTCCCGCACGACGCCGCGTACCTCGACGCGCTCCCCCGCGACTTCGCGCGGTGGGTCGACGGCGGCTTCGGCGAGCCCGACTTCCTCGACTCCCTGGTGGAGTTCCAGCCGCAGCGCCATCGCGTGGACGGCACGCGCCACCTGGTCGTGTTCCCGATGTACACGCAGAACGGGTCGTCCGAGCGTCACGTCGAGGCCCTGCTGGCCGAGGCGATCTGGCCCGACTTCATCGCGGACCTCGAGGCGGGCGACTACGGCAACGCGCTGTTCGTGTCGCTGAGGCTCCTCGACTTCACGCCGGGCTACGACACCAACTCGGCCGTGCTGTTCCCCGAGACCGTCGCGATGCGGGAGATCCCGCGCTTCACCTGGGGCGCGATCTTCCAGGACCGCGAGGCCGCGCGCTACCGCCGCGTCGTCGCGGCCGCCGCCGACGTCACCAAGCTGGCGCTGCCCGAGGGCGCGGCCGCGCTGCTCGAGGACCAGGCGCTCGCCGAGCGGACGTTCGTGATGTGGGACCTCATCCACGACCGGACCCACATGCGCGGCGACCTGCCGTTCGACCCGTTCATGATCAAGCAGCGCATGCCGTTCTTCCTCTACACGCTGGAGGAGCTGCGCTGCGACCTCACGGCGTTCCGCGAGGCCGTCCGGATCCAGCGGACGCTGGACGCCCGCGCGGCGGCGGGCGAGGAGCTCACGGCGACCGAGGAGGACACGCGCCGTCACGCGACGCTCGTCCAGTACGCGGTGCTCTTCGACCGCATCTTCCGGTTCCCGATCACCGGGTCGCGGGTGCGCAACTACGACGGGCTCGGCGGGCAGCTGCTGTTCGCGTGGCTGCACCAGCAGCACGTGCTCGAGTGGCGCGACGTGGAGCTCAGCGTCGACTGGGCCCGGGTCGCGGACGCGGTCGTCGAGCTCAGCGACCGCATCAACGACCTGTACTGGGAGTCCATCGACCGGCCCAAGCCCGTGCACTGGCTCAAGGCGTACGAGCTGATCTCGGGCGTCCTCGCGCCGAACCCGGCATCCGCCTGGGCGGCGGGCCTGCCGCGCGAGGTGCTCGCCGGGCCGCCGAAGGGCTACACCGACCTCGTGATGGACGACGAGTTCCCGCTGTCGATGTTCTACGAGGCGCTCGACAAGAAGATGGGTCCCGTCATCGAGTCGACCGCGGGCATCGGGGGCACGGCTGCGTGACCGCTCCGAGTCTGGCCGGGCGGACGGTGCTGGTCGCGGGCGCGACCAGCGCCGTCGGCATCGCGGCGACCCGCGCGCTCGTCACCGCGGGCGCGCGCGTCGTGGCCGTGGGGCGCTCCCCCGAGCGGCTCGCCCCGCTGGCGACGCTCGGGGCCCGATGCGAGGTGGCCGACCTCGCCGACGAGGCCGCGGTGCTCGCGCTCGCCGGAAGGCTCCACGCGGACGACGTGCGCGTCGACGGCGTGCTGCACCTCGTGGGCGGGTGGCGCGGCGGCGGAGGGCTCGCGGGGCAGTCCGAGGCGGACTACCGGGTCCTCGAGGCCTCCTTCACCGCGCTCCGCCACGTGTCGCGGGCGTTCTTCGACGACCTCACCCGCTCCCCCGCGGGCCGGCTCGCGATCGTCTCGTCGACGGCGGTCGCCCGTCCGCTCGCGGGCGGGGCGAGCTACGCCGCCGTCAAGGCGGCCAGCGAGGCGTGGGTCCGGGCGGTCGCGCACGGCTTCGACAAAGGTGCGCGCGACGCGGGCGCGGCTCCCACGGCGGCGGCGGTCGTCTTCCGCGTGGCAAGCCTCGCGGGGCGCGAGGAGGCCGTCGCCGAGGCGTTCGTGGGGCTGTGGGACGCGGGGGCCGAGGTGAACGGGTCGATCGTCGAGATCGGCGCGGAGTAGGCCCGGGACTCCCCTGGAAACGCGAAAGGCCCGGTCCTCATGGACCGGGCCTTCGCACTCCGTACGCCCCCAGGGACTCGAACCCTGAACCCGCTGATTAAGAGTCAGCTGCTCTGCCAGTTGAGCTAGAGGCGCATCGCACACCATCGCGGCGCGAGAAATAACGATACAGGACTTGCCGCGCAAAGTGAAATCGGCACCGGGGGGCGGCCGGGCGTTCGCGGCCACCGTTACGGTGGACCCCATGAGCGACAACCGTCTGAGCGTGGGCGACACCGCCCCGGACTTCACCGCCCCCACCGACACCGGCACCTTCAGCCTCGCCGACCTCCGCGGCAGGAAGGTCATCCTCTACTTCTACCCCGCCGCGATGACGCCCGGCTGCACCACCGAGGCGTGCGACTTCCGCGACTCGCTCGACGCGCTGAACGCCGCCGGGTACGACGTCGTCGGCATCTCCAAGGACTCGCCCGCCAAGCTTGCGCAGTTCCGCGAGAAGGAGGGCCTCACGTTCACGCTCGTGTCGGACGAGGACCTCGCGATCCAGAACCTCTACGCCGCGTGGGGCATGAAGAAGCTCTACGGCAAGGAGGTCGAGGGCTCGATCCGCTCCACCGTCGTGGTCGACGAGGACGGCAAGGTCGCCCTCGCGCAGTACAACGTCAAGGCGACGGGCCACGTGGCGAAGCTGCGCCGCGACCTCAAGCTCGGCTGACCTACCCCGCCTCCGCCCCGCCTCGCGCCACCCGCCGGTCCCCGCTGCGCCCGCTGCGGGGAGCTGAGCGACGGTTTCGCGAGGTCTCGGACTGCCA
>NZ_BBLX01000011.1 GCF_000971155.1 Demequina maris
CGCGGTGCGAGCGCGTGTGCATCAATGGAACGCCGGGCTCGCGCCGAACCGCACGCAGGAGCCCGGAGACGCGAGAAGGCCCCCGCCTGATCGGCGGGGGCCTTCCTCGAGTGGTGGAGCCTATGGGACTCGAACCCATAACCCCCTGCTTGCAAAGCAGGTGCGCTACCAATTGCGCCAAGGCCCCGAGGTGGGAGATGGACATCATCCCACAGGTCGGGAGTCGATCTGAAGGCGATGAGGCGACGTGTGTCTGCCATCGAATCACCGTGGTGGGCCCAGGAGGACTTGAACCTCCGACCTCTTCGTTATCAGCGAAGCGCTCTAACCGCCTGAGCTATGGGCCCCTTTGCGACGTCAGCGCCGCGGCGTTAAACGATACCGCACCGCCGCCGCGAGACAAAATCGCGGCGGCAGGGGTCCGCTCAGTCGTCCGTCAGGGTGACGTAGACGCCGCCGACGACCGACGAGACGACGTTGTAGAGGAAGGCGCCGATGGTCGCGAGCGCGGTCAGCAGGACCACGTTGACGACCGAGATGAGGATCGCCGCGCTCATGACCTTGTTGCGGTCGAAGAACTGCATGATGTCGATCTCGGAGTCCTGCGCGAACAGCTTGACGACCCACTCGTTGACGAGCGCGAAGATGCCCATGCCGTTGAGGACGTTCCACAGCACGAAGACGCCGACGACGAGCATGATGCCCGCGGCGATCGACAGCAGGAAGCCGAGCTTGAGCACCGACCACGGGTCGATGCGCGACAGCAGGACGCGCGCCTTGCGCGGGCCGCCCTTGCTCGTGGGGGTGGCGAGGTCGTCGCCCGCCTTGAAGCTCTCGGCCGCGCGGCCCGCGAGGCCCTTGACCTTGGCCGCGCCCGCGCCGATCGCGGCGGTGCCGGCGCCGACGGCGCCGTCGCGGCGCGTGGGCTCCGTGGTGGGGGCGGCCGCCGGCGCACCGGTCGGGTTGAACGCCTGCGGCTGCGCCGCCTCGGGGGCCGGCTGCGCCGTCGTGGGGATGCCGCCCGGGGTCGACTGCGGGCGCAGCGCGGTGCGCTGCGGGATCGAGCCGGTCGAGGGCGCGGCGGACGATGCGGTGGGCGTCTGACCGGTGACGGGGGTCCGGGTGGGGGCCTGGCCGCTCACGGGGGCCTTCTCCTCACCGTTGTCGCCGACCGGCATGAACGCGCGTCGCGCGGGCACCTGGCCGGTGGTCGGCTCGGCCGTGCGCGGCGCGTACAGGCCGCGGGTCGACGTGGTGGTGCGGTCGTCCGCGTTCATCTTGCTCCCTGTCATCTGACGCGCGCATGGCGTTCCAGTCATCCACGCGTGGGTGCGCGGGCATCTACCCAAGGGTAACCGAGGCACGTCCGCAGGTCATTCCCCCTGCTTACGCGCCGCGATTCTGCCTCGCCGGAGCCCGAACCCGGGACTAGCGTGAACGCATGGCCTCCGATGCGCCCGTCCCCGAGGAGCCGTCGGTGCTCTCGCGTGCCCTCGATCTCGCCCGCCGCGTGCCCGGCACCATCGCCGTCACGCTCATCGTCCTGGTGGTCGGCGCGCTCACCGGCGCGCTGTGGAACCCCGCCGAGGAGTCCGGCCTCGTCGACCGGTGGGGCTGGGGCGTCGACGCGTTCGCCGACGGCCACTGGATCAACCTGCTCGCCGGCGCCGCGATCGCACCCGAGCCGTGGATGTACGCGCTCATCCTCGGCACCTTCTGCGTGGGCGGCGGCTTCCTCGAGCTGCGCTACGGCACCGTGCGGATGCTGCTCGCGGTGCTCGGCACCCACATCATCGCCGTGCTCGGCACCGCGCTGCTGCTGCTCGGGCTGGGCGCGCTCGGCGTGGGCTGGGCCGAGACCCTCGCCCACGTGCCGGACGTGGGCCTGAGCAACGGCGGCTTCGGCGCGCTGGGCGCCGCGACCGCGGGCATGCCCCTGCTGTGGCGCCGCCGCGTGCGGCTCGTGGGCTCGCTGTACTGCATCGCGATGATCCTGTACGCGGCCGAGATCTGGGATTTCACGCACGCGATCGCGTTCTGGGCCGGAATCCTCATCGGCCCCTGGGTGGTCGGGCGGGCGCGCGAGCCCTTCGACTGGCGCTTCGGACCGCAGGAGGTGCGCGACACCGCCGCGGTGATCCTCGCCTTCGGCGGCCTCCACCAGCTGCTCACCCGCATCTGGCCGGGCGAGGGCGGCATCCTCGAGTTCGGAGGCGCCACGGACGATGCGGGCCTCACCACGCTCGGCCTCGTCGGCACCGCGGTCATCTCGCTCGCGTTCGCCTATGCGCTCCACCGCGGGCGCCGCGGGGCGTGGTGGCTCGTGGTCGTGATGACCGTGCTCACGGTGCTCGCGAGCGTGATCGTGGTGGCCGTCGGCGAGGGCACCCCGTCGATCGTCATGGACCTCGTCCTCGACGCGGTGCTGCTGGTGCTGCTGCTCGGCTGGCGGCGCCACTTCGCGGTCAAGGCGGACCGCGCGAGCCGACGCACTATCTGGCGGCGCGGCCTCCTCACCGTCGCAGGCCTCATGACGTTCACGGTGGTCGCGATCATGGCCCTCGGCTCGCAGATCGACCCCGAGCCCACGCTCGGCACCGCGATCGGCGAGGCGATCCTGCGCGTGTTCGGTCTCACCTCGGGGCTCGAGGGCACCACCACGCTGTCCCGCACCCTGCTCAGCGCGATCGGCGTCGTGTGGTTCCTCGCCTTCGTGATCTTCCTCATCGCCCTGCTGCTGGCGTCGCGCCGCCACACCACCGAGGAGGCGGTGAGCGACCGCTTCGTCGCGATCCAGCGGGACACCGAGGCGATGACGAGCATCGGCTACATGACGCGCTGGGACGGGATCGACCACTGGGTGTCCGAGGAGGGGACCGTCGGCCTCGGCTTCAAGCAGGTGGGCAGCACCGCGATCGTCCTGTCCGATCCCGTGGGCCGCACCGCGGACCTGGCCGCGGCGCACGCCGAGTTCGCGGACTTCTGCCGCTCGCGCGGCTGGCGCCTCGCGTACTTCGCGGTCAGCGACGACGCGCGCCGGCGCTTCGAGGAGGCCGGCTGGAAGGCGATCCAGGTGGCCGAGGACACGGTGGTGCGCCTGCCCGAGCTCGCCTTCACCGGCAAGGCGTGGCAGGACGTGCGCTCCGCGATCAACCGCGCGAAGCGCGAGGGCGTCACGATGCGGACGTTCCGCTTCGCCGACGCGCCCCGCGGCATCAAGGACCAGCTCGAGGCGATCTCCGCGCAGTGGGCGGGGGACAAGTCGCTGCCGGAGATGGGCTTCACGCTGGGCGACCTGCGCGAGGCGGCCGACCCCAACGTCGAGATGCACGTGGCGGTCGACGAGGACGGCACCGTCCACGGCATGACCAGCTGGCTGCCCGTCTACCGCGAGGGCGACGTGGTCGGGTGGACCATCGACATCATGAAGCGCCGGCTCGACGACGGCGTCATGAGCGGCGTCATGGAGTTCCTCATCGCGGAGTCGGCGGTGGCCTTCAAGGAGGCCGGCTACGAGTTCATCTCGCTGTCAGCGGCCCCGCTCAGCTACTCGGGCGAGGTCGAGGGCACGGTCGAGCGCCTCCTCGACATCCTCGCGGACAAGATGGAGCCGTACTACGGCTTCACGAGCCTCGAGCGCTTCAAGGCGAAGTTCAAGCCCGAGCACCGGCCGTTGTTCCTCATGTACCCGGACGAGGCCCAGCTGCCGGCGCTCACGCTCGCGATCCTGCGCGCATACCTGCCGGACGCGACGGCGGGCGACCTCGTCAAGGCCGCGGTGACGCGACCCGAGTAGGCCCCCGCCGCATCGTCCCCGCTAGTGGCCGGCGCCGAGGTGGCCGCTGATGCGGCCGTGGAAGTCGCGCGACGCCTCGTTGAGGCCGACGATCTCCACGTCGATGCCGTGCGTCGCGTACTTGTGCTCGACCGCGTCCAGTGCCGCGACGGTCGAGGCGTCCCAGACGTGCGAGTCGGTCATGTCGATGACGACCTTCTCCGGGTCGTTGCCGTAGTCGAACTGGCTGTAGAGGTCGTTCGAGCTGGCGAAGAACAGCGCGCCGGTGACGGTGTAGCGGCGCACGCCGTCCTCGACGGGACCGCCGGCGACCTCCGCGAGGTGCGCCACGCGGCGCGCGAACAGCACCGAGGCGAGCAGCACGCCCGCGACGACGCCGTACGCGAGGTTGTGGGTCGCGACGACGACCCCGACGGTGACCAGCATCACCGCGGTCTCGGAGCGCGGCATGCGGCGCAGCGTGGAGATGCGGATCGAGTGCCAGTCGAACGTGGCCCACGACACGTAGATCATCACCGCGACGAGCGCCGCCATGGGGATCATCGCGACGACGTCGCCGAGCGCGAGCACGAGGATGAGCAGGAAGATGCCCGCCGAGAGGGTCGACAGGCGCGTGCGCGCGCCGCCGGCCTTCACGTTGATCATCGTCTGGCCGATCATCGCGCAGCCGCCCATGCCGCCGAACAGGCCCGTGATGACGTTCGCGGCGCCCTGGCCCCACGCCTCGCGGGTCTTGTCCGAGTGGGTGTCCGTGATGTCGTCGACGAGCTTCGCGGTCATGAGCGACTCGAGGAGGCCGACGAGCGCGAGGCCGAGCGCGTACGGGAAGACGATGCGCAGCGTCTCGAGGCTGACCGGCACGTCCGGGATGAAGAGGCCGGGCAGGCCCTCGGGCAGCGCGCCCTCGTCGCCGACGGTCGGGACCGCGATCGCGGCGGACACGGTGACGATCGTGAGCAGCACGATCGCGACCAGCGGGGCCGGCACCACCTTCGTCAGGCGCGGCAGGAACGCGATGATCGCGAGGCCCGCCGCCACGAGCACGTAGACCACCCACGGCACGTCGACGAGGTGGGGGAGCTGGGCCATGAAGATGAGGATCGCGAGCGAGTTCACGAAGCCGACCATCACCGAGCGCGGGATGAAGCGCATGAGCTTGGCGATGCCGAGCAGGCCGAGGACCACCTGGATGACGCCGCCGAGCACCACCGCCACGATGAGGTAGTCGAGCCCATAGTCGCGCGCGAGGGGCGCGACCACGAGGGCCACGGCCGCGGTCGCGGCCGAGATCATCGCGGGGCGGCCGCCGAGGAACGCGATCGACACCGCCATGGTGAACGACGCGAACAGGCCCACCCGCGGGTCGACGCCCGCGATGATCGAGAACGAGATGGCCTCGGGGATCAGCGCAAGGGCCACCATGAGGCCCGAGACCAGCTCGGTGCGCAGCAGGCGCGGCGACGCGTAGCGGCGCAGCGAGCGCCAGCCGGTCGCCTCGGGGACTCCGGTCGCGGTGCGGTCGGCGGTGGGCATGGGGGACTCCGTCCAAGGCAGGCGTGAGCGCGCGCGGACGCGCACGTCGGATGGGGGGAGGCCGGCATCGGCCGCCGCCATGGTACCTGGGCGGGTCGCGCGACGTCCCGTGCGCCCGGATGTCGGCCGATGCGCCGATCGATACGACCTCCGGGCGCGCGCGGTCCCGGACGTCGCACCGATCCGCGTGGGATGCGACATCAGGGACGACCAGGGCGGCGGGCACGGCGAAGGCCCGGCTCCCCGCGCGGGGGAACCGGGCCTTCGCTCGACCGCTTAGACGGAGACGGGCTCCACGCCGGTGCCGGGCTCGCCGGCCTCGACCGGCGCCTCGCCGGAGAGGTTCGCGCGGAGCTTCGCACCGAGGTCGGCGTCCACGTTCGTCCAGTACTGGATCGCACGCTCGCGGATCTCGTCCGACTTCACCGCGCCGACGTGGCCGGTGATCTGCTCGAGGATGTGGGCCTTGCCCGCGTCGTCGAAGACCTCGCGGTACATCGTGCCGGCCTGACCGAAGTCGTCGTCCTCGGCGTGCAGGGTCGCGGCGGCGCGGACCATCTCGCCGTCCGACTCCCAGTTGCCCGCGCCACCGGCACGGGCGGCATCGGCGTGCGCGCCGCCCTTGCTGTTCGGCGCGTAGACCGGGGTGTCGGCCGAGGCGAACGAGTAGCGCATCGCGCCGTCCTTGGCGTACGAGTGGCCGTTCGCGTCGGCGGCGTGCGGCGCGTTGACCGGGAGGTCGGCGTGGTTGGTGCCCACGCGGTAGCGGTGCGCGTC
This sequence comes from Demequina maris, assembly GCF_000971155.1. Classification (GTDB taxonomy): domain Bacteria; phylum Actinomycetota; class Actinomycetes; order Actinomycetales; family Demequinaceae; genus Demequina; species Demequina maris. The sequence goes on from NZ_BBLX01000011.1 coordinate 6,107, forward strand.
CGCGTAGGAGAAGATGCGCGCCATCAGCATCTTGTCCGGCGACGCTCCGATGCCCGGGACGAAGTTCGAGGGGGCGAAGGTCGCCTGCTCGATCTGCGCGAAGTAGTTCTCCGGGTTCTTGTTGAGCTCCATGACGCCCACGGGGATGAGCGGGTAGTCGCCGTGCGGCCACACCTTGGTGAGGTCGAACGGGTTGAAGCGGTAGGTCTTGGCGTCCTCGTACGGCATGACCTGCACGTAGAGGTCCCAGCGCGGGAAGTCGCCGGCCTCGATGTGCTCGTAGAGGTCGCGGATGTGGTGGTCGCCGTCCGAGCCCGCGAGCTGGCCCGCCTCCTCGATCGTGAGGCCGTGCACGCCCTGCTGGCTCTTGAAGTGGTACTTCACCCAGAAGCGCTCACCCTCGGCGTTGATCCACTGGTAGGTGTGCGAGCCGTAGCCCTGCATCTCGCGCCACGAGCGGGGGAGGCCGCGCTCGCCCATGAGCCAGGTGACCTGGTGCGCCGACTCCGGCTGCAGGGTCCAAAAGTCCCACTGCATGTCGTTGTCGCGCATGTGCGAGCCGGGGAGGCGCTTCTGCGAGCGGATGAAGTCGGGGAACTTGATGCCGTCGCGGATGAAGAACACCGGGGTGTTGTTGCCGACGAGGTCGTAGTTGCCCTCGGTCGTGTAGAACTTCAGCGCGAAGCCGCGGGGGTCGCGCCACGTGTCGGGCGAGCCGTGCTCACCGGCGACCGAGGAGAAGCGCGCGAGCATCTCGGTCTGGACGCCGTCCTGGAACAGCGCGGCGCGCGTGTACTTCGCGATCTCGGGGTTCGTGGTGGTGAACGTGCCGAACGCGCCACCGCCCTTCGCGTGGACCACGCGCTCCGGCACGCGCTCACGGTTGAACTGCGCGAGCTTCTCGACCAGGTAGTGGTCGGTCAGCGAGGTGACGCCGTTGTTGCCGACGGTCAGCGAGTGCTGGTCCGAGGCGACCGGTGCCCCGGAGTTGGTGGTGGTGAACTTCTCCGACATGGGAGCGCTCCTTCGTGGTTGCGGCGTTCAGAGGTGGATGGAGACCGGGGACGGCGCGGCGACCGCGTGCTTGCAGTCGCCGCAGAGACCCCAGAACGTGACCTCCGCCTCGGCGACCGCGTACCCGTGGTCGTCGTCGGGGGTCAGGCACGGGGCCTGGCCCACCACGCAGTCCACGTCGGCGATCGCACCGCAGTGCGTGCAGACGAGGTGGTGGTGGTTGTCGCCCACCCGCAGCTCGTAGCGGGCGGGGTGGTCGCCGGGCTCGATCGAACGCGCGAGCCCGCGACCGGTGAGGTCGTGGAGGACGTTGTAGACCGTCTGGAGGGAGACGTCCGGGAGGGTCTGCGCGACCCTCGCGTGCACGGCGTCCGCCGAGGCGTGCGGCAGGCCCTCGAGGGCCTCGATCACCGCGCGCCGGGGCTCGGTGACGCGCAGGCCGGCTCCGCGGAGCATCCCGTGCGTGTCGAGCTGTGTCATGACGGTCAGCGTACGTCCTTCTTTTGAATACTTCAAATGACGACTCGCCGGGGAGGCCGATCCGGCCCGCCCTGCGCGCCCGATCCCCGCGTGCCACGCTGGAACGCATGGACGCTGCGGACCAGCGTGGGCCGGCATGGTCGCCACCCGTACCAACGCGCGCCGCGAGCCTCGCGCTCCCCCGCGCGCCGCATCGTCCAACCGGGACCAGATACCCCCAGGTGTGCATACCCCGGGGGATATCGTCGTAGGCAGGTTCGAGACCCCCTGGAGGGAACATGAAGCTGGTCGTCGTCGGCGGTGTCGCCGCCGGAGCATCCACCGCCGCGCGGGCGCGGCGCCTCGACGAGTCGGCGGAGATCGTCGTCTTCGAGCGCGGGCACCACGTCTCGTTCGCGAACTGCGGCCTCCCGTACCACGTGGGCGAGGTGATCTCCGAGCGCTCCCGCCTGCTGCTGCAGACGCCCGAGAGCCTGCGCGAGTCCCTCAACATCGACGTCCGCATCGCCACGGAGATCGTCGCGATCGACCGCAAGAAGAAGACGGTCACCGCGCGCGAGGTCGACACCGGCAAGGAGTACACCGAGTCCTACGACAAGCTCGCGCTGTGCATGGGCGCCGAGGCCGTGCGCCCGCCGCTGCCCGGCATCGACCACCCCGCCGTGGAGGTGCTGCGCCGCATCGGCGACATGGACCGCATCAAGGCCCGCCTCGACGCGGCGCTCGCCGCCCAGAAGGCCGGCAAGCGCGGCACGGTGACCGCGGTCGTCGTCGGCGCCGGCTACATCGGCCTCGAGATGGCGGAGAACCTCCACCACCGCGGCGTGCGCGTCGACGTGGTCGAGCTGTCCGACCAGATCCTCCCGCCCGTCGACCACGAGATCGCCACCCCGGTCGAGCAGCACCTCCGCATGCGCGGTATCGGGCTGCACCTGTCGACCGCCGCGGCCGCCTTCCAGGCGCTGTCCGACAACGACGGCGAGGACCGGGTGAGCGTCGAGCTCAACTCCGGCACCGTGCTGAAGGCCGACCTCGTCATCCTCGCGGCGGGCGTCAAGCCCGCCGTGGAGCTCGTCAAGGCGGCGGGCATCGAGCTCGGCGAGCGCGGCGGCATCAAGGTCGACACCCACATGCAGACGTCCGACAAGGACATCTACGCCGCGGGCGACGCCGTCGAGACGCCGCACCCCGTGCTGCCCGGCCAGTACCTCGCCCCGCTCGCGGGCCCCGCGAACCGCCAGGCCCGCGTCGCCGCCGAGAACATCTGCGGCCGCGACACCGAGTACAAGAGCACGCAGGGCACCAGCATCGTCAAGGTCTTCGACATGGTCGCGGGCGGCACCGGCGCCACCAAGCGCCAGCTCGACGCCGCGGGCGTCGACTACCGCGTGGTGCACGTCCACCCGTCGGGCCACGCCGGCTACTACCCCGGCACCGCGATGATGCACATCAAGCTGCTCTTCTCGCCCACCGACGGCACCGTGCTCGGCGCCCAGGCCTGCGGCTTCGACGGCGTCGACAAGCGCCTCGACGTGCTCGCGATGGCGATCCGCGCCGGCCTCACGGTCTTCGACCTCGAGGAGCAGGAGCTCGCGTACGCCCCGCCGTTCGGCTCCGCCAAGGACCCGGTGAACATGGCCGGCTTCGTCGCCGCCAACACCATCCGCGGCGACTTCACCCTCTGGTACGCGGAGGAGTGGCCGCTCGAGGACGGCGCGCGCCTCGTCGACGTGCGCACGCCGGAGGAGTACGGCATCCACCACCTGCCGGGCGCTGAGTCCGTGCCGTTGGCCACGTTCCGCGAGGCCGTCAAGTCGTGGACCGACAAGGACCAGCCGATCCGCCTCTACTGCGCGGTGGGCTTCCGCTCGTACCTCGCGCACCGGATCCTCGTCCAGAACGGCTTCACGGACGTCAAGACGCTGTCCGGCGGATCGACCACGTACGGCCACGTCCACGACAACCCGGCCGACCAGTACTCGGCGCAGCCGCCGATGGAGAACTACGCGGAGAAGGTGTCGGTCGCCTCGGCCGTCGCCGCCGCGACCGGCCAGCTGACCGAGCTCGACTGCACCGGCCTCGCGTGCCCCGGCCCGATCATGCGCCTCGCGGACGCCATGAAGAAGGCCGACGCGGGCGACGAGGTGCGCGTCACCGTGTCCGACCCGGGCTTCGCGCTCGACGGGCCCGCGTGGGCCGCCAAGAACGGCCACACGCTGGTCAGCCTCGACCCCAAGGGCCCCGGCTTCGTCGGCACGTTCCGCAAGGGCGGCGTCGAGCCGGTCCAGACGGGCAAGGCCGCCGGCGGCCGCAACAAGACCTCGATGGTCGTGTTCTCGGGCGACCTCGACAAGGTCCTCGCGGCCTTCATCATCGCCAACGGCGCGGTCGCCATGGGCGACGAGGTGTCGATGTTCTTCACCTTCTGGGGCCTCAACGCCCTGCGCAAGACGGACCCGCCGAAGCGCGAGAAGAAGGCGATGGACAAGATGTTCGGCGCCATGATGCCGCGCGGCGCGGAGAAGCTGACCCTGTCGCAGATGCACATGGCCGGCGCGGGCACCGCGATGATCAAGAACGTCATGAAGCAGAACGACGTCCCGTCGCTGCCCGAGCTCATCAAGTCGGCGCAGGACAACGGCGCCCGCCTGCTCGGCTGCACGATGACGATGGACCTGCTGGGCATGACGCAGTCCGACCTGCTCGACGGCGTCGAGCTGGCCGGCGTCGCGACCTTCCTCGGAGAGGCGAACGAGTCCGGCACCACGCTGTTCATCTGATCCGGCGACCGCAGCCGACAGCACGAAGGCCCCGGGGAGATCCCCGGGGCCTTCCGCATGCGTGGGCGCGGGCGGGTCAGACCGAGACGCGCTGAAGCGCCTCGAGCATGCGCTCGACCGTCTCGCGGCCGCGCCCGGGCGCCGTGAAGTCGGCGATCTTGACCATCGGCATCTGCAGCATCATCCCCGCCATCGCCTCGTCCTCGAACAGCGAGGCGCCGCCTTCGGACGCGCCCGCGGACGCGACCTCGGCGAGCACCTGGGCGCCCTCGGGGTGCGCCAGCCAGTCGCCGTAGTTGGAGTCGATGTCGAGGGCCGGGGTCACGGGAGGCACGTCGAGCGCGATGGTGCGGGCGGCGACGATGTCGCGCGACGAGCGGCCCACCTCGATGACGTAGTCGCCCGGCTCGACGGTCCAGCCCGCGGCGCCCCAGTACGCGAAGGCGCGCTCGTCGAGCTCGAGCGTGACGACCGTGGACTCGCCCGGGTCGAGCGTCACCTTCTCGAAGGCGCGGAGCTCGCGCACCGGGCGGTCGACGCCCGCCACCGGGTCGCCGACGTACACCTGGACGACGTCCGAGCCGCGGCGCGCGCCGGTGTTGGTGACCGAGACGCGGACGGTCGCGGCGGCGACCCCGGCGTCGGGCACGTCCACCGCGAGCAGCTCGTGCGCGAAGGTCGTGTAGGACAGGCCGTGACCGAACGGGAAGGCCACATCGCGGTCGGTCGCGTCGTACCAGCGGTAGCCGATGTAGACGCGCTCGCCGTGGCGGACCACCTTGTCGCCGCCGGGCCAGTTCACGTACGCGGGGGTGTGCTGCAGGCGCCACGGGACGGTCTCGGTCAGGCGCCCGCCCGGCTCGGCGTCGCCGAAGAGGATCTGCGCGAGCGCGGATCCACCCGCCTGCCCCGCGAGCCACATGTCGAGGATCGCGGGCGCCTTGCCGACGACGTCCTCGAGCGACACCACGGAGCCGTGGGACAGGACGACGACGACCCGCGGGTTGGCCGCCGCGACGGCCGCGAGGGTGTCGAGCTGCACCTGCGGCAGGTCCATGTGCTCGCGGTCCCAGCCCTCGGACTCGACGGCGTCCGGCAGGCCGAGCATCAGCACCACGACCTCGGCCCGCGCGGCCGCGTCGACCGCCGCGGCCAGCATCGTCCCGTCGCCCTCCCCGTCGAGCCTGAACGCGGGCGCATACGTGACGTCGCGCCCGGTCGCCGCCGCGATCGCCGCGAGAGGCTCGTCGAGGCGGGTCGGGTTCACGTGCGACGAACCCGCGCCCTGGTAGCGCGGCGCGGTCGCGAAGGGGCCGAGCACGGCGATCTCGCCGCCCGCGTGCGCGAGGGGGAGGAGGTCGCCCTCGTTGGCGAGGAGCACCGCGGAGTCCGCGGCGATCTCTCGGGCGAGCGCGTGGTGCGCGTCGACGTCGAACGGGGCCTCGGCGGTGCGGGCGGCGCGCAGGCGCGCGTGCACGTCGACGATGCGCTGGACGGCCTGGTCGAGAACGGCCTCGTCGAGGCTGCCGTCGCGGACAGCCGCGACGACGGTCGCGGGCCCCGCCTCGCCGGTGCTCGGCATGGTCAGGTCGAGGCCCGCCTTGAGCGCCGCGACCGGGTCCCACGTGGCGCCCCAGTCCGAGACGACGTAGCCCTCGTACCCCCACTCGTCGCGCAGGACGTCGGTGAGCAGCCAGCGGTGCTCGGACGCCCGGACGCCGTTGATGCGGTTGTACGAGCACATCACGGTCGCGGGCTGCGCCTGCTTGACCACGCGCTCGAACGCCGGCAGGTAGATCTCGCGCAGCGTGCGCTCGTCGACCTCGGCGCTGACGCGCATGCGGTCGGTCTCCTGGCTGTTCGCCGCGAAGTGCTTGACGGACGCGCCCACGCCGAGCGCCTGGAGTCCCGAGATCCACGCCGCGCCGAGCTCGCCCGCGAGCAGCGGGTCCTCGGAGAAGTACTCGAAGTTGCGGCCGCCCAGGGGCGAGCGCTTCATGTTGACGCCCGGCCCGAGGAGGACATCCACCTCCTCGCGGCGGCACTCCGCGGCGAGCGCGGCGCCCATGCGCGACAGCAGCGCACGGTTCCAGGACGAGCCCGTCGCGGCCGCGGTCGGGAACGCGGTCGCGGGCACCGACTGGTTGATGCCGAGGTGGTCCGCGCCCTCCGCCTGCTTGCGCAGGCCGTGCGGCCCGTCCGTGAGCAGCGCCGCGGGGATGCCCTTGTCGGGGATCCCCACCGTCGTCCAGAAGTCGGCCCCGAACACGAGGCGCGCCTTCTCCTCGAGGGTGAGGGTGCTGATGTCTGACATCGATGTCTCCTTGTGTGACGCCGGTGGGGGTGGGGCGCGCCTCGGGCCCTGGTGCGCGACCGGGGTGCGGCCGTCCGAGCTTCGGGGCGCATCTTCCCGGCGGCGTCCTCGCCGACCGGATCGCTGATGCGCTTAAGTTGTGGGCGCCACTCTAAACGTTTCGCGTGGCGCGCGCAAGATAGGGTGCGGGTATGCCAGGGGCCACCCGCGTCAAGGCGAGCGACGTCGCCGCCGCCGCCGGCGTGTCCGCCGCGACCGTCAGCTACGTGCTCAACGACACCCCCGGCCAGACAATCACCGAGTCGACCCGGGCGCGGGTGCTCGAGGCGGCGCGCAGCCTCGGCTATGTGCCGCACGCGGCCGCCGCGGCGCTGGCGCGCGGGTCCTCCGGGATCGTGGTCATCGACTTCTCCGAGGTGCCGTTCGGCGCGCTCGTCGGCGCCATGGCGGCGGAGCTCTCGGACGCCGTGCAGGAGGCGGGCCTCGTGCCCATCGTGGAGCTCGGCGGCCGGTCGAGCGACGGTCACGCCAACCTGCTCGCCCTCGCGCGCGCGACCCGTCCGCGCGCCGTCGTCACGATGGCGATGCTCGAGCCGCCCGTGGCGGAGGAGCTCACCTCGCTGGGCGTGCCGCTCCTGCTCAGCGTCATGCCCGAGTCGTACGACATCGCGCGGATCATGCACGACGCCGCGGTGGTGCAGGTCGAGCACCTGGCATCCCTCGGCCACACGCGGCTCGCCTACGCGCCGCCGCCGACACCCGGGCTCGAGGCCCTGGACCAGGAGCGCTGGCGGGGCGTCGCGGATGCCGCGGGCCGGCTCGGCGTCGAGGCGTCACGGCTGGAGGCGGCGACCGACGTCGCGGCGGCGGTCGCCGCGGTCGAGCGCGCGCGGGCGGATGGCGCCACCGCGATCGCCGCCTACAACGACGAGGTGGCCCTCGCGATGCTCTCGGGCGCGCACCGTGCCGGCCTCCGGGTCCCCGCCGACCTGTCGATCATCGGGGTGGACGACACCCCGCAGTCCCAGTTCGCCGTGCCCGCCCTCGCCACGGTCGCCTACAGCTCCGCGGCCCTGATCCCGACGGGCGCGCTCGGCGACCTCCTCCACGGCACGGGTACCCACCAGCTCACGGCCGACGCGCCGTCGCAGCGGGTGATCGCGCGCGAGAGCACGGGCGCCCCGGCCGCGTGACGGACGCCCCGGTGCCCCGGCGGATCAGCCGAACGTCACCGTGACGTAGCCGTCGGCGAGGTTCACGCGAGCGGGCCATCCCGCGCGGGTCTGCACCACGAAGGTGCTGCCCTCGCGCACCAGCAGCCCGTGCTCCGCGTAGTAGGCCTCGAGCTCGGACTCGCTGACGTCGACCGCCGTCGCCACGCCCTCACGCACCGCCTCGACCTGGCCGTCGAACGGCCAGGGGATCGCGGCGACGACCTCGGGGCCCTGGACGACGAGCCACTCCAGCGGATCGGCGACCGCGTCAGCCGTCTCGGCGACGGCGGGCGGGTCGTCGTCGACCGCCACGAGGACGGCGACCGAGGGCGCCGCCCCCGGCTCGCCGGCACCGGACGTGGGCAGCGTCGCGACGCTCGCCGCGAGGACGCCCGACATGGCGGCGACGGAGGCCACGGCGAGGCCGGCGGCGTGGGCGGGCCTGGCCTGCCACCGCAGCACCGAGGCTCCTGCCAGCGTGATCGCGAGCAGCAGCCCCGTCAGCACGAATCCGGCGCCCATGATCACCCCCGATTCGCACGCTACCAGCGGCTTCTCAGGTGCGCGCGGGCGGGGACGCCGGGTCAGATCGCGGGTGCGTCGCGGCGGTGCGGGCGAAGCGCTGAGTCGACGAAGCTCCCGACTGCCGCCAGGTAGCGCGCGGGGGACGGCCGTGCTGAGGGCGAGGTCGTGGACGGCCCCGGCGATCACGAGCCGCCTCGCGCGGGCCCCGAGGCCGGACAGCATGGGCTCGATCGCCTTCACCTCCACCACCGTGTCCTGGCTCCCGAGCCGAGAGTTGTCGAGTCGATCCGGGCCGGAGGAGTCGGACGATGCGACGAGCACCGGGACGCCGATCGGCAGGCCCCGCGCGGCGCGCCTCTGCGCGGCGTGGGTCGCGGCCAGCCATCCCGCGGTCGCGCCGACGCCCTCGGGGTCCTTCCACGCGGTGTCGAACGTCCAGCCCCGTGCGAGGAGTCCGGCGGTGTACGGCGAGCGCGCCGGATCCACGACCATCCGAGGAAGGACGCGCGCGACCGCAGGCATGCAGGCCAGCAGTGCGCGCTGGGACGCCGACAGCACGAGCCCGTAGAACGGACCGTCCAGGATCAGGCCGGCGAGGGCGGGGTGCGGTCGGTCGCTCGCCCAGACCGTGGCTGCGAGGCCTCCGGTCGAGTGCGCGTGCACGACCAGCGGCAGCGTGCCGAGGCCCCGCGCCGCCGCATCGTCACACGCCGCCGTCGCGGCGTCGGCGATGTCGTCGGCCAGCTCGTCGATGTGGGCGATGTGGTGCGGCTGGTTGCCCGGCCGCAGCGAGCGGCCGGCGCGACGCATGTCGACCGCGTACGTCACACACCCGGACTCGACGAGCGCGTCCGCGAGGTGCGTGGCGAAGAAGTAGTCGTTGTAGCCGTGGACGATCAACGCCACGGCGCGCGGCGACTCGGGGACCGCGACGCGGCGCACGAGCGTGCGGGTGAGCGCGCCGTCAGGCCTCCCCGCAGGCGCCGTGGACGGGGCACCCAGGTCCGCCGACTCGTAGCCCGCGAGGATGTCCGGGACCCACCACATCGTGTCCATCACCCGAGGATAGGCGGCGGATGGCGGCCGAGACGCGGAAGGGGCCGGCCGCTTACGCGACCGGCCCCTTCTGATCAGCTCGGGATCACTCCGCGGCGGGAGCCTCCGGCGCATCCGCCTCGGGGGCCGCGTCGACGACCTCGGCCTCGGCCGACGCCTCGGCACCCTCCTCGGCCTCGTCGACCTCGAGGTTGCGCTCGACGTTGCGGGCGATGCCGATGATGCGGTCGCCCTTGGCCGGCTTGGCGAAGATCACGCCCATCGAGTTCTTGCCCTTGACGGGGACCTCCGACACCGCGGAGCGCACGACCTTGCCGGACTCCATGATGACGAGCACCTCGTCGGTGTCCTCGACGAGCATCGCGCCCACCAGGTCGCCGCGCTCCTCGGTGAGGGTCGCGACCTTCACGCCGAGACCGCCGCGGTGCTTGGGGTTCCAGGCCGATGCGCTCGTGCGCTTCGCGTAGCCGTGACGCGTGACCACGAAGGAGAACGGGCCGTCCGAGACCTCGGGGGTCTCCTCGTCGTCCGTCTCGACCTCCGCATCGTCCGTCGCCTCGGCCGTGCCGGCGAGGATGACGTCCATCGCGAGCAGCTCGTCCTCGCCGCGGAAGCTCATGCCCTTGACACCGGAGGTGGCGCGGCCCATCGGGCGGAGCTCCTCGTCCTTGGCGTTGAAGCGCAGCGACTGTCCCTGACGCGACACCAGCATGAGGTCGTCCTCGGCGGACACGAGCCGCGCCGAGACGAGCTCGTCCGACTTGAGCTCGCCGTCCTCGGACTCGACCTCGCGCAGGTTGATCGCGATGAGGCCGCCTGTGCGGTTCGAGTCGTAGGCCTTGAGCTCGGTCTTCTTCACCAGGCCGCGCTTGGTCGCGAGGACCAGGTAGTCCGCGTCCTCGTAGCTGCGCAGGTCCAGCACCTGGGCGATCTCCTCGCCCGGCTGGAACGCGAGCATGTTCGCGACGTGCTGGCCCTTGGAGTCGCGGCCGCCCTCGGGCAGCTCGTACGCCTTGGCGCGGTACACGCGACCGAGGTTCGTGAAGAACAGCAGCCAGTGGTGCGTCGTGGTGACGAAGAAGTGCTCGACCACGTCGTCGTTGCGCAGGGTCGCGCCGCGCACACCCTTGCCGCCGCGCTTCTGGGCGCGGTACTGGTCCGAGCGCGTGCGCTTGACGTAGCCGCCGCGGGTGATGGTGACGACCATCTCCTCCTCGGCGATGAGGTCCTCGATCGACACGTCGCCGTCGTACGGGTGGATGACCGTGCGACGCTCGTCGCCGTACTTGCGGACGATCTCGGCGAGCTCGTCGGAGATGATCGTGCGCTGGCGCGCCTCGTTCGCGAGGATGTCGCGGAGGTCCGCGATCTCCGTCATGAGGGCGTTGTAGTCGTCCGTGATCTTCTGGCGCTCCAGGGCCGCGAGGCGGCGCAGCTGGAGGTTGAGGATCGCGGTCGCCTGGACCTCGTCGACGTCGAGCAGCGCCATCAGGCCCGTGCGCGCCTCGTCCACGGTGGGCGAGCGGCGGATGAGGGCGATGACCTCGTCGAGCGCGTCGAGCGCCTTGAGGTAGCCCTGCAGGATGTGGGCCTCGCGCTCGGCCTCGCGGAGGCGGTACGCGGTGCGACGCTGGATGACCTCGAGCTGGTGGGCCGTCCAGTGGCGGATGAAGCCGTCGAGCGACAGCGTGCGGGGCACGCCGTCGACGATCGCGAGCATGTTCGCGCCGAACGTCTCCTGCAGCTGCGTGTGCTTGTACAGGTTGTTGAGCACGACCTTCGCGACCGCGTCGCGCTTGAGCACGATCTCGAGGCGCTGGCCGGTGCGGCCCGACGTCTGGTCGCGGATGTCCGCGATGCCGGAGACCTTGCCGTCCTTGACGAGCTCCGCGATCTTGATCGCGAGGTTGTCGGGGTTCACCTGGTACGGCAGCTCGGTGATCACCAGGCACATGCGGCCCTGGATCTCCTCGATGTTCACCACGGCGCGCATCGTGATGAGGCCGCGGCCGGTGCGGTACGCGTCGTCGATGCCCTTGCGGCCGAGGATGGTCGCGCCGGTGGGGAAGTCGGGTCCCGGGATGCGCTCGATGAGCGCCTCGAGGAGCTCCTCGCGGGTCGCGTCCGGGTGGTCGAGGTGCCACTGCACGCCGTCCGCGACCTCGGTGAGGTTGTGCGGCGGGATGTTGGTCGCCATGCCGACCGCGATGCCGGCCGAGCCGTTGACCAGGAGGTTCGGGAACCGCGAGGGCAGGATGGTGGGCTCCTGCTCGCGGCCGTCGTAGTTGTCCTCGAACTCGACGGTGTCCTTGTCGATGTCGCGGACCATCTCCATGGCCAGCGGCGCCATCTTGCACTCGGTGTACCGCGAGGCCGCGGCGCCGTCGTTGCCGGCGGAGCCGAAGTTGCCCTGGCCGGAGATCAGCGGGTAGCGCAGCGACCACGGCTGCACCATGCGCACGATCGTGTCGTAGATCGCGCTGTCACCGTGCGGGTGGTACTTGCCCATGACGTCGCCGACGACGCGCGAGCACTTGGAGAACGCGCGGTCGGGGCGGTACCCGCCGTCGAACATCGCGTAGAGCACGCGACGATGCACGGGCTTGAGGCCGTCGCGCACCTCGGGCAGGGCACGGCCGACGATGACCGACATCGCGTAGTCCAGGTAGGACCGCTGCATCTCGGTGTTGAGGTCGACCGCCTCGATCCGTCCGTGATCCATCTCGGGGGTCTCAGATGTCAAGGAACCTCACGTCCTTCGCGTTGCGCTGGATGAAGCTGCGGCGGGACTCGACGTCCTCACCCATGAGGACCGAGAAGATCTCGTCGGCCTGCGCGGCATCGTCCATGGTGACCTGGAGCAGGGTGCGGGTGGCGGGGTCCATCGTCGTGACGCGGAGCTCCTCGTGGTTCATCTCGCCCAGACCCTTGTAGCGCTGCACGCCGTTGTCCTTGGGGATCTTCTTGCCGCCGGCAAGGCCGTCCTTGAGGAGCGCGTCACGCTCGCGGTCCGAGTACACGTACTCGTGGTCCGCGTTCGACCACTTGAGCTTGAACAGCGGCGGCTGCGCGAGGTAGACGTACCCGGCCTCGATGAGCGGACGCATGTAGCGGAACAGCAGCGTGAGCAGCAGCGTGCGGATGTGCTGGCCGTCGACGTCGGCATCGGCCATCAGCACGATCTTGTGATAGCGCGCCTTCGAGATGTCGAAGTCCTCGCCCATGCCCGCGCCGAACGCGGTGATGAGGCCCTGGACCTCCTGGTTCGACAGAGCGCGGTCGAGGCGCACGCGCTCGACGTTGAGGATCTTGCCGCGGATGGGCATGATCGCCTGGTTGTAGGGCTCGCGGCCGGCCTTGGCGGAGCCGCCGGCCGAGTCGCCCTCGACGATGAAGATCTCGCACTCGGAGGGGTTGCGGCTCTGGCAGTCCGACAGCTTGCCCGGCATGCCGCCGGACTCGAGCAGGCCCTTGCGGCGGGTCGCCTCGCGCGCCTTGCGCGCGGCGATGCGGGCCTGCGAGGCCTGGATCGCCTTGCGGATGATGTCCTTCGCCTCGTTCGGGTGGGCGTCGAACCAGTCCGTGAGCTGCTCGTTGACCACGCGCTGCACGAAGGTCTTCGCCTCGGTGTTGCCCAGCTTGGTCTTGGTCTGGCCCTCGAACTGCGGCTCGCCGAGCTTGACCGAGATGACGGCGGTGAGGCCCTCGCGGACGTCGTCGCCCGTGAGGTTGTCGTCCTTGTCCTTGAGGATCGCCTTCTCGCGCGCGTACTTGTTCACCAGCGTGGTGAGCGCGGCGCGGAAGCCCTCCTCGTGGGTGCCGCCCTCGGTGGTCGAGATCGTGTTCGCGTAGGTGAACACGGACTCCGAGTAGGCGTTGGTCCACTGCATGGCCATCTCGAGCGAGATCTTCTTCTCGGTGTCCTCGGACTCGAGGGACACGACCTCGGGATGGACCAGCTCGGCCTTCTTGGTGGCGTTGAGGTGCGCGACGTAGTCGACGAGCCCGCCGTCGTACTTGTACGTGACGGTGCGGGACGTCGGCTGCTCCTCGGCCTCCGCATCGTCCTCCGCCGCGATGTGCTCCGGACGCTCGTCGATGAGCGTGATGCTGAGGCCCTTGTTGAGGAAGGCCATCTGCTGGAAGCGCGCGCGCAGCGTCTCGTAGTCGTAGTCGGTGGTCTCGAAGATCAGCGGGTCCGCGTAGAACGTCTGCTGCGTGCCGGTCTCGTCGGTGGCCTCGCCCTTGACGAGCGTGCCCTGCGGCTTGCCGCCCTCGGCGAAGCGCTGGCGCCACACGAAGCCCTGGCGCTTGACCTCGGTCTCGACCTTGTAGGAGAGCGCGTTGACGACCGAGATGCCGACGCCGTGGAGACCGCCGGAGACGGCGTAGCCGCCGCCGCCGAACTTGCCGCCCGCGTGCAGGATCGTCATGACGACCTCGACCGTGGGCTTGCCCTCGGTGGGGTGCATGTCGACCGGGATGCCTCGACCGTTGTCCTGCACCTTGACGCCGCCGTCCGCCTGGAGCGTGACGGTGATGGTGTCGCAGTAGCCGGCGAGCGCCTCGTCGACGGAGTTGTCGACGACCTCGTAGACCAGGTGGTGGAGACCGCGCTCGCCCGTCGACCCGATGTACATGCCCGGGCGCTTGCGGACGGCCTCGAGGCCCTCCAGGACGGTGATGTTCTCGGCGCCGTAGGCAGGCTCGTTCGCCCGCTCCTCGCTATTCGCCACAGATTCGCCTTTCAAGCCGCTGACGGGACTTTGCACAAGTCCCGTCCTATCTCGGCCCATTCTAGTGGCTCTGAGGGGCGATCTGGCGCGTTTCACAGGCCGTTCAGCCCATGTCGTCGGTCCGCCAGAAAGGCGTTCGGCGGAGTCGCACCCCCGGAGCGCCCCCTCGTCGCCCCGGCGGGTGCGGTGCTCGGGACCCGGAGGCGCCCCCAGCTCGCCTCCGGCCCCGAGGCCTCATCAAGGGTAGATGGGTTCTGACACTTAGTGTCACCAGATCCGATGTGCGTTCTGTCACACAATGTCCGATTCGGGGCGAGGGGACGATGCGGGAGTTCTCACCCGTAGGTATCGCGCGGACCGCGGCCCTTCACGGTGCGCGGGCCCTTGGTCCATGACCGGGCCGTGGGGCCGAGCACCTTGAGCTCCTTGACGATTTCCCGCCCGAACTCCTCGTTGATCCGGTGGCGGATCTGCCCCGACATCATTTGCAGCTGCGTCGCCCAGGCCGTCGACGTGGCCTTCACCGTCAGCACGCCCTCGTCGAAGCCGAGCGGCTCGCAGTGGTCGGCGATCCGGTCGCCGATGACGTCGCGCCAGCGGCCGGTCACCGACGACACCTCGATCTGCTCCGTCCACCCCATGCGCCGCAGCAGCGATGCCACCGCATCGCTCATCGGCTGCGGGTCCCGGCCGTTCGTGTACGGCTGGGTCGAGCGTCGCGCCTCCTCACGCTGGACCCGGCCGCGCTTGGCGCTCGTGCGGCGCGCGCCACGCTGGCGTGCGGCCTGACGCGCGCGCTCCATCGCCTCGCGGGCGAGCCGTGACGCGTCGCCGGGCACCAGCGGATCCTCGGCATCCTGGGTGCTGCCAGGGGTGACGTCCTCGCCGGCCTCGGCCGCCGCATCGTCCGGCCGCTCGTCACTCATCGCCCACCCGGCCCTTCGTCACCGGGATGACCCGGCCCGCGAGGGCCTCAGGGACGTCCTCCGCGACGGCCGCGGTGATGAGCACCTGGCTCGCGCGCTCGAGCCTCGCGGCCAGCGCGGCGCGACGGCCGGCGTCGAGCTCGGCGAACACGTCATCGAGGATGAGGACCGGCTCGCCGTCGTCGTCGGAGTCGGGCCCGGTGTCCGACGTGAGCAGGTCGTACGTGCCGACGCGCAGCGCCAGGGCGCAGGACCAGGACTCGCCGTGGCTCGCGTAGCCCTTGGCGGGCATGCCGGCGAGCCGGATCTCGAGGTCGTCGCGATGGGGTCCCGCGAGGGTGACGCCACGGTCGAGCTCCTTGGGACGGACCTCCCGCAGGCGCTCGAGGAGCAGCTCGCCGATCTCGGCCGACGCCTCCGGCAGGTCATCTGCCAGGGACGTCGCATAGGAGATGGCACAGTCGCCGCCGTCGGGAGCGACATCCTGGTAGGCGGCCCAGACGTGCGGCGCGAGCGCCGCGACCGCGCGCAGCCGCGCCGCCACGATGCGTCCGCCGAGCTCCGCGAGCTTTTCGTCCCAGATGTCGAGCATGGTGAGGTCGCCGCGGGCGTGGCGGGCCGACTTCAGCATCGAGGTGCGCTGGCGCAGGACCCGCTCGTAGTCGGAGAGGTCGCCGGCGAGGGCCGGCTGCAGCGCGACGCACAGCTCGTCGAGGAACGCCCGCCGGCCCGACGGATCGCCCTTGACGAGCGCCAGGTCCTCGGGTGCGAACAGCACGGTCCGCAGGATCCCGATGAGGTCCCGCGGCCGTGCCGCGCCACGGTTGAGCCGCGCGGTGTTCGCCCGCCCCTGGTTCAGCGTGACCTCGAGCCCCAGCGACCGCCCGGCCTTCTCGACCTTCGCGCGCACGATGGCGCGCTCGGCGCCGAAGCGGATCAGCGGACCGTCGCTCGCGACGCGATGCGAGCCAAGGACGGACAAGTACCGGACCGCCTCGACGAGGTTGGTCTTGCCCTGGCCGTTGCGGCCGACGAACGTGGTGACGCCCGGTCCGAGCTCGACGTCTGCCTCGGGGTACGAGCGGAAGTCGGCGAGCTGGACGTGGGTGACGCGCACTAGGAGGCGATGCGGATGGGCACCAGCAGGTAGCGGAAGTCCGCCGCGACCTCGCCGCCGGGCTCGGACAGGCCCACGAACTCGACCGGCTTGGTCTCCTGCGTGAAGCCGAACTGGACGAAGTCGGTGCCGAGCGCGGTCAGGCCGTCGAGCAGGTACTGCGGGTTGAACGCGACGGTGATCGCGTCGCCGTGCAGGTGCGCGGTGAGGGCCTCGGATGCCTGGGCGTCGTCGGACTGGCCGGCGTCGAGCGTGACCTCGCCCTCCGCGAAGGCGAGCCGGACCGACGAGTTGCGCTCGGCGACGAGCGCGACGCGACGGGTGGCGTCGATGAGGTCCTGGGTGCGGACGGTCGCCGTGATGGGGCTGGACTCCGGGAAGAGGCGGCGCACCTGGGGGTAGTCGCCGTCCATCAGCAGGGAGGTGGTGACGAGGCCGCCGGCCTCGAAGCCGATGAGGTCCATGCCCTGACCCGAGCTGAGCGCGACCGTGACGTCGCCGGAACCCAGGGACTTCGCCGTGTCGGCGAGCGTCTTGGCGCGCACGAGCGCGATGGCGCTGATGTCGGGCTTCGACGGCGTCCACTCGAGCTCGCGCAGCGCGAGACGGTAGCGGTCGGTCGCGAGCAGCGAGATGTGCGAGCCCTCGATCTCGACGCGGACGCCCGTGAGGATCGGCAGGGTCTCGTCGCGCGACGCGGCGGAGGTCACCTGGGCGACCGCCTGCTGCAGCGTCGAGCCGTCGATGGTGCCCGAGTGCTCGGGGAGCTCGGGCAGCGACGGGTACTGGTCCACGGGCATCGTGGCGAGCGTGAAGCGCGAGGCGCCGCAGGTCACCGAGACCTTGGTGCCCTCGAGCGACAGCTGCACGGGCTTGTGAGGAAGCGCGTTCGCGATCTCGCGGAGCAGGCGGCCGCTGACGAGCACCTCGCCGGCCTCCTCGACGTCGGCGGGGAACTCACCACGCGCGGACACCTCGTAGTCGAAGCTCGCCAGACGCACGAGTCCCTCGGAGTCCGCGGTGATGCGGACGCCGGCGAGAACGGGGACCGGGGGGCGTGCCGGCACGGCACGCGACGTCCATGCGACGGCGTCCGCCAGGACGTCGCGCTCGACGGTGAACTTCATGCTTGCTCCTCAGGTTTGAGCACAGACTATGCCACGGGTCGGACGTTGCCGGTAGGCGCCTCCGGGCGGCGGACGGGCCGCGGGGCGCGGACCTCGATGAAGGTCATGTGGACAATGGATCAGAGAGGGGCTCGTAGTCGTATTAGGGCCCGTGGATTCTGTGGAATCCGATCATCAGCGCTGGAAATCACAGGAATCCGGATGTGTGATTCCTGAGGGCGGAACCTGGGGATGGCCGGAACGGCCCGGGGACGAGCCGTCGACCGGCCACAGGATCCCTGTAGTTCTTCACAATGCGTCCCCTGTGGACGGAGCACGTCATCCACGGGCATCCACAGACTTTTCCACAATTGTGAGGGAACGGGGCCGCAAAGGCCGCAGAACGGCCATGACGGCCGATGAGGGGCACGCCCGGGCGGGCTCGGGTGGCGTGCCGCCGCCACGGCGAAGTCGTGGATGACCCCGGGGACGATGCGCGGGAGGAGCGTTCCTGACGAACGAATCGGCCCCTTCGCGCTGGATTCGGGGGCGGAGCTTCGGGCCGGCGCGAGGTCGTTGCGGGCCCCGAGCCGCCTGGAGGGCCGGAATCGTGCGTCAGGACGCGTCGTGAGCCGGGCGTCGGGCGACGCCGCCGCGACGTGGCAGGGCAGCTCCGTCCGCGGGGACGGGAGGCGCGCGCACGATGCGGCGCCACGGCCCGCGAGGACGCTTCCTGACGAACGAATCGGCCCGTCGGCGGGCCGGCGGTGGCGGCGCCCGGATCCGAGGCCCGAATCGTGCGTCAGGGCGGCACGAGACGGGGAGGGGCCGGGGAGGCCGCCGGATGGGCCCGGAGACGGGCTGTGAGGGCCGCGGAGGCCGTCGACGGCCATGGGTCCGGCACGACGGCTCCTGACGCACGATTCCGGGCTTCCGCGGCCCGGGCGCCGGCGCATCGTCCCGATGCCCCGGAATCGTTGTCCAGGAGGGCTCAGGACGGCTGCCCCGCCACGGCGACGCGTGCGGACCGGCCGGTGCGGCCGCGGCCCGTGGTGGCGCGCGCATCGTCCCGTCGCGCGAGGATGCCGCCCAGGGCACGATTCGGCCCCTCCGGCGTCGTGGCGGACGCGGGAGGGGCCGAATCGTTCGTCAGGAGCCGATCAGGCGCGCGACTGCTTGATGCGCGCGTGGATCTCGTTGACCTGGTTGTACATCTGACGGCGCTGGGCGATCTGGTCCTCGACCTTCTTGACCGCGTACATCACCGTGGTGTGGTCCTTGCCGCCGAAGTGCTCGCCGATCTTGGGGAGCGACAGGTCGGTGAGCTGCCGGCACAGGTACATGGCGATCTGGCGGGCCGTCACGAAGACGCGCGAGCGGCTGGTGCCGGTGAGGTCCTCGATCGAGATGCCGAAGTACTCGGCCGTCTTGCCGATGATCGCGGCGGCCGTGATCTCCGAGTCGTCGTCGGAGATGAGGTCCTTGAGCACCACCTGCGCGAGCGAGAGGTCGACGGGCTGACGGTTCAGCGCCGCGAAGGCCGTGACGCGGATCAGCGCGCCCTCGAGCTCGCGGATGTTGCTCGTGATGTTCGACGCGATGTACTCGAGCACGTCGGACGGCGCCTGCACCGCGTCCGCGGCCGCCTTCTTCCGGAGGATCGCGATACGCGTCTCGAGGTCCGGCGGCTGGACGTCGGTCATGAGGCCCCACTCGAAGCGGGTCCGCATGCGCTCCTCGATGCCGTCGAGGTTGCGCGGGCTCACGTCCGAGGTGATGACCACATGCTTGCCGGCGTTGTGCAGCGCGTTGAAGGTGTGGAAGAACTCCTCGAGCGTCTGCTCCTTGCCCTGCAGGAACTGGATGTCGTCGATGAGGAGGACGTCGACCTCGCGGTACGTGCGCTTGAAGCTCAGCGAGCGGTCGTCGCGGATCGAGTTGATGAAGTCGTTGGTGAACTCTTCGGAGTTCACGTAGCGCACGCGGGTCTGCGGCTTGAGATGCCTGGTGTAGTGGCCGATCGCGTGCAGCAGGTGGGTCTTGCCCAGACCGGAGCCGCCGTAGATGAACAGCGGGTTGTACGTCTTGCCCGGCGACTCGGCGACCGCGAGGGCCGCCGCGTGCGCGAACCGGTTGGACGGCCCGATGACGAACGTGTCGAACGTGTAGCGCGGGTTGAGGTGCGGGTCCTCGACCACCGGCTTGGGCTCCGGCTGCGGGCGGCGCATCTGCGGGCGCGGCGCCTCGTCCGCCTCGTCCTCGCTGGGCTCCGGCGGCGACACCGAGGCGTCGACCGTCACCGCGATGCGGACGTCGCGCCCGAGCACGTCGCTCAGGGCCTCCGTCACGGAACCGCGCAGCGTCGTCTCGACATAGTTCTTGGTGAAGTCCTCGGCCACGGCGAGGAAGACGTTGTCCTCCACGACCGCGAGCGGCTTGACGAGCCGGAGGAACGATCGATTCTGCGCGCTCAGCGCGCCGTCGTCAGCCAGGACGTCGAGGGCTCCTCGCCACACTGCGTCGATCGACTCCGAGGCAGGCTCTGCCGCCACTGGCCGTCACCCCCAAGTACTTTCCACAGCGTTTCTCACAGTCGGTGCATGGCTGGACACCGGTTCGTTACCGCGTATCCGCGTGTCGGTCACCTGGCGTCCGGCCGTGATGGTGGAGCCTATCCTGTTCGGGTCGCACGCCCCAAGACCGGGGCGCGATTTGACCCTTGTCATGGGTTACGCGTAACGTTAGTGCGCTGATTTGACCATGCCCTAAAACCTGTGGAGTGACCCGTGAGCAAGCGGACTTTCCAGCCGAACAACCGCAAGCGTGCCAAGACGCACGGCTTCCGTCTGCGCATGCGCACGCGTGCCGGCCGCTCGATCCTGGCCACGCGCCGTCGCAAGGGCCGCGGCAAGCTCTCGGCCTGAGGTTGCTGCCGGCCGACGCGCGCCTGCGATCGTCCGCGGACTTCCGGTCCGCGATGCGATCGGGGGTCCGTAGCGGTCGGCGCACCGTCGTGGTGCACGTGGCGCTAACCGGCGATGCTCGACGCATGGCCGGTTTCGCTGTTTCTAAGGCGGTAGGAGGTGCCGTGATCCGCAATCGCGTCAAGCGACGCCTGCGCGCGATCACCGCGTCGCGTCTCGACGACCTGCCCGCGGGCACGTCCGTCGTGATCCGCGCGCTTCCCGCCGCCGCGACCGCGACCTTCGCCGAGCTCGAGACCGACGTCGACGGCGCGCTGCGCCAGGCCGTCGCCAAGGCGGCACGATGACCGTCGCCGGCAGCGCCCTGTCCGGGCTGATCCGCGGATACCAGCGGACCATCTCCCCGTTGACCGGCGCGCGCTGCAAGTACCATCCCACCTGCTCGCACTTCGCCCTTGAGGCGATCGAGGTGCACGGCGCCGTCGTGGGATCCGGTCTCGCGACGTGGCGGCTGCTGCGCTGCAACCCCTGGAGCAACGGTGGCGTCGACGACGTCCCGGCGAAGGGGGAGCGGCTATTTCGTCTTACGAGGAATAATGCCGCGATGCTGACCGAACCGACCTCTGCCCGGCCGATCTAAGGACAACAGTGGACACTCTGCTCTACCCGCTCGAGTGGGTGGTCGCCAACATCGTGGTGATCTGGCACCAGATCTGGAGCTTCATCGGCCTGGATCCGGCGTCCGGCGTCACGTGGGCCCTGGCGATCGTCGGCCTCGTGGTCACCATCCGTGCGGCGCTGATCCCGCTCTTCGTCAAGCAGATCAAGGCGTCGCGCGCGATGCAGATGATCGCGCCGGACCTCAAGAAGGTCCAGGACAAGTACAAGGGCAAGAAGGACCAGGCGTCCCGCGAGGCGATGAGCCGCGAGACGATGGAGCTGTACGCCAAGCACAAGACGAACCCGTTCGCCTCGTGCCTGCCGATGCTGGTCCAGGCGCCGATCTTCTTCGCGCTGTTCCGCGTCCTCAACTACAACCTGGGCGGCGACAACGGCCCGATCGGCCTGCTCTCGCAGGAGCTGATCGACCAGGCGCGCGACGCGACGCTGCTCGGTGCGCACCTCAGCGAGACGTTCTTCAACTCCGAGGGCATGTCCGCGAAGATCGTCTCGGCGCTGCTGATCGTCGCCATGGTGGCGACCACCTTCATCACGCAGCACCAGCTCACGCGGAAGAACCTGCCCGCCTCCGCCCTCGAGGGCCCGATGGCGCAGCAGCAGAAGATCCTCATGTACGCGCTGCCGTTCATCTTCGTGATCACCGGCCCGAACTTCCCGGTCGGCGTCCTCATCTACTGGACCACCACGAACCTGTGGACGCTGGGCCAGCAGTGGTACGTGATCCGCAACAACCCGACGCCGGGCTCCGAGGCCGAGCGCATCCACAAGGAGCGCCTCGCGGCCAAGGCGGCGAAGCGCGCCGAGCGCCGCGGTGAGGACCCCACCGCCGTGATCGAGGCGGAGGCCGTGGTGGAGGAGGAGACCAAGCGCTCCGGCCAGCGCCAGCAGCCCAAGCGCAAGAATCGTGGCGGCAGCAAGCCGCAGGCCCTGCCGGCCGACGACACCAAGGACGAGTCATGACCGACAACATCAAGAAGCTCGAGGCCGAGGGCGACGTCGCCGCGGACTTCCTCGAGGAGTTCCTCGACATCCTCGACATGGATGGCGACATCGACATCTCCGTCGAGGCCGGCCGCGCCAAGGTCGCGATCGTCGCCGACGGCCCGAGCCAGGACCTCAAGCGTCTGGTCGGACCGGACGGCGAGGTGCTCGAGGCGCTGCAGGACCTCACGCGTCTGGCGGTGCAGTCTGACACCGGCGAGGTGAGCCGCCTCATGCTCGACATCGCCGACTTCCGCTCGGGTCGCCGTGAGCGTCTGGCGGAGCAGGCCCGCGAGGCGGTCGCGAAGGTGCGCGAGTCCGGTGCCCGTGTCTCCCTCCCGGCCATGAACGCGTTCGAGCGCAAGGTCGTCCACGACGTCGTGCTCGAGGCCGGCCTGGCCTCGGAGTCCGAGGGCGAGGACCCGCAGCGCTACGTCGTGGTCCTCCCGGCCTGACGTTTCACGTGAAACAACGATGACCGATCAGCTCCTGAGCGACGACCCGCTGCACGACTCCGCCGAGGTCCGCGAGTACTTCGGCGACGTCTACCCGCGGGTGCGCGCCTTCGCGGAGCTGCTCGGCGACCAGGGCGTCGAGCGGGGTTTGATCGGTCCCCGCGAGGTGGGACGCCTGTGGGAGCGTCACATCCTCAACTCGGCCGCGCTCGCACCGTTCCTGGGGGAGGGCAGGGTCGCGGACGTCGGCTCGGGCGCCGGCCTCCCCGGCATGGTCCTGGCCGCGATGGACCCGGACCGCGACTACGTCCTCATCGAGCCGATGGAACGCCGCACCCAGTGGCTCTTCGAGGCCGCCCGCGACTGCGGGATCGACAACGTGCGGATCCTGCGCGGGCGCGCGGAGGAGGTCGTCGAGTCGGTCGAGGCGGACGTCGTCACCGCGCGAGCCGTAGCGGCGATCGACAAGCTCGTGAAGTGGTGCAGCCCGCTGCTCGCACCCGACGGCCGCTTCGTCCTCCTCAAGGGCAGGAGCGCCGGCGACGAGCTCGAGCGCGCCAAGTACACGCTCCGCAAGCACCGCCTGAGCGGAGAGGTGCACACCGCCGGCACCATCGCGGGGGTCGAGCCCACGACCGTCGTGGTGCTTTCCCACAGCTGACCTCCACAGGGTTCTCCACAGCGATTCGTGCGGGGAACGGGGTCGAAAGGGGCGTTTCTCCACAGTTCGCGGCCGGTGGAGAAACAGCGCGGGCCGGTCGCGAGACGGCCCGGACGGCCTGTCGGATCGGGCCCTCGCTGGGGTAGAGTCGTGACCTCTGGGAAGGGTCTCCCGCCTCGATGCCGATGGCGGGAGCATGTGTGTCAGAGCCCATGTTTCACGTGAAACATGGCGAGCGTACGGAGGCCCCGGGCCTCGTCCGCGGGAGAAGAAGGGAACTGCGTGTCCACCGAGCAGTCGCACCACTCGACCATCTCCGAGAAGCTGCAGTCCGCCGGTGAGGCCGCTGTTTCACGTGAAACATCGGATCCGTTCGACGGGCTGGACGAGGACCACGGCAGCCCCCTTGCCGCGCAGATGATGGCGACCGAGCGCCACCGGCGCGCGCTCGAGGAGGCCACCTTCCCGAAGCCCCCGCGCACGCGCGTGATCGCGGTCTCGAACCAGAAGGGCGGCGTGGGGAAGACCACCACGTCGGTGAACGTGGCCGCGGCGCTGGCCAAGCGGGGCGCCAACGTGCTCGTGATCGACGCCGACCCTCAGGGCAACGCCTCCACCGCGCTCGGCGTCGAGCACCGTTCGGGCACGCCGTCGATCTACGACGTCCTGCTCGACGACGTCTCCATGCACACGGTGGCGCAGCGGTGCCCAGACGTCGACACCCTCTGGTGCGTGCCGGCCACCATCGACCTCGCCGGCGCCGACATCGAGCTCGTCTCTGTCGTGCGACGCGAGTTCCGGCTGCACGATGCGCTCAAGAGCCTGCTCGACGGCCCCGGCAAGAACCTGGACTACGTCTTCATCGACTGCCCGCCGAGCCTGGGTCTCCTCACGCTCAACGCGATGGTCGTCGCCAGCGAGGTGCTGATCCCGATTCAGTGCGAGTACTACGCGCTCGAGGGGCTGACCCAGCTGATCAAGACGGTGGAGATGGTCCGCAAGCACCTCAATCCCGGCATCCACGTCTCGACGATCGTGCTGACGATGTACGACGGCCGCACGAACCTCGCGCGCGAGGTGGCGACGGAGGTGCGCGCGCACTTCCCGACGCAGACGCTCGAGCAGACCGTGCCGCGCTCGGTGAGGGTGTCCGAGGCGCCCGGCTTCGGCCAGACCGTCATCACGCACGACCCCCATTCCTCGGGAGCGGTCGCCTACACGGCGATCGCCCGTGACATCGCGGTGCGCGGCGCCGCGGGATCGGAGAGCAAGTGAGCAAGCCGGCGAAGAGGGGCCTGGGTCGCGGCCTGGGTGCGCTGATCCCCACCGAACCCGAGACGCCGGGGCCGGAGCGCCCGCACGACATGTTCTTCTCCGACACCACCGGGGCGATCCCCACGATCACCGAGGTGTCGGAGGACGGCGAGCTGGTCCCCGTTCCCGGGGCGACGTTCGCGCACATCGACCCGTACGCGGTGGTGCCGAACCCGCGCCAGCCGCGCACGGTCTTCGACGAGGACGAGCTCGCGGAGCTGGTGGGCTCGATCAAGGAGATCGGCGTCCTCCAGCCGATCGTGGTGCGCGTCAGCCCCGCCGGTGACGGCTACGAGCTCATCATGGGCGAGCGCCGCCTCCGCGCGTCGAAGGAGGCCGGGCTCACGGAGATCCCCGCGATCATCCGCGAGACCGACGACACGGACCTGCTCCGCGACGCGCTCGTGGAGAACCTCCACCGCAGCCAGCTCAACCCGCTGGAGGAGGCGGCCGCCTACCAGCAGCTCCTCGACGACTTCTCGATCACGCACGAGGAGCTCGCGGCGCGCATCTCCCGCTCCCGTCCGCAGATCTCCAACACCCTGCGCCTCCTGCGCCTGCCGGCCACCGTCCAGCGCCGCGTGGCCGCCGGAGTGCTGAGCGCGGGCCACGCGCGTGCGCTCCTGGGCCTCGACAGCCCGGAGGCGATGGAGCACCTCGCCACGCGCATCGTCGCGGAGGGTCTCTCCGTGCGCGCGACCGAGGAGGCGGTGGCTCTCGGCGTCGAGACGCCGAAGCCGCGGAGGGGAGCGGTGCGCGCCGGTGCGCGGACGCCCGCCCTCGACGATCTCGGCGGGCGCCTGGGCGACCGCTTCGACACGCGCGTCAAGGTCAAGCTCGGGCGTACGAAGGGGTCGATCACCATCGACTTCGCGACCGTCGACGACCTCAACCGCATCGTCGCGATGATCGACCCGAAGGATCCCGGGGTCTTCACCCCCGAGGACTGAGGCCTGCGGCGGGACGATGCGCCGGCCGGGTGGGCCGGTCGCGTTCGCGGGCCCGGCGCGCCGGGGCGCGTCAGACGGTGGCGGCCCGTGAAGCCGCGCCCACGACCAGGTCGCCGTAGACCTCGCCCAGATCCAGGCCGGCCGCCTCGGCGGCCTGCGGGAAGAGCGAGGTCTCGGTCATACCAGGGGCGATGTTGATATCGATGACCTGCGCGCGGCCATCGGGGTCGAGGATGATGTCGACGCGCGAGAGGTCGCGGAGGTCCATGGACCGGTGCACGGCCAGCGCGGTGGCGGCCGCCTGCTGCGCCTGCGCCTCGGTGAGGCGGGCCGGCGCGAAGTACTCGACGCGGCCGGGGTTGTACCGGGCGTCGTAGTCGTACGCGCCCTCGGTGACGGTCTCGACGGCGGGCAGCACCCGCGCATCGTCCCCGCTGCCGAGGACGCTCATCGCGACCTCGGTGCCCTCGATGAAGCGCTCGACCAGCGCGACGTCCCCGTACGCGAAGCAGTGGACCATCGCGCGCGCGAGGTCGGTGCGGTCGCGGACCACGGAGACGCCGAGCGCGGAACCGCCGCGGGCGGGCTTGACGACCACGGGCAGCCCGAAGCGCGACACGATGGTGTCGAGCACCTGCTCGGCGCCCACCTCGCGGAAGAGCGACTGCGGGAGCGTGACGTGGTCCGGGGTGGCCATGCCGGCGCGCCCCATCACGGTCTTCGACACGGCCTTGTTCCATGCGACACGGGCCGGGCCCGAGGCGGTGCCGACGAACGGCACGCCGACGAGCTCGAGCAGCGCCTGCAGCGAGCCGTCCTCGCCGGTGGCACCATGCAGAAGGGGCCAGACGACGTCGATGTGGCCGGCACGCAAGGTCGGCATCAATTCTGTATCAACATCGAGCAAAGAAACCTTCTCGACCTTGCCACGCAGCGCCTCCTGGACGCGGCGACCGCTGCGGATCGAGACATCACGCTCGTGCGACAGGCCGCCGGCGAGGATGAGTGCGTGCATGACGTTCCCTTCGTCAGTACAGGTCGGGCGAGGGGAAGTCGACCGCATCGCCGCGGCCGCCTCCCGAGGTGCCGAAGATGCGGACGGTCTCGAGTTCGGCGTCGACCACGGTCGACAGGCGCCTCACGCCCTCGCGGATGCGCTCCGGCGTGGGGAAGCAGTACGAGAGGCGCATGTGGTCCGTCCCGGAGCCGTCCATGTAGAAGGCGCTGCCCGCCACGTAGGCGACCCGGGCCGTCACGGCGCGCGGCAGCATCTCCTTCGCGTCGAGCCCGTCGGGGAGCTTGACCCACACGTAGAAGCCGCCGTCGGGCACGTTCCAGGAGGCCTCGGGGATGTGCTCGGCGAGCGCCGACACCGTCGCGTCGCGGCGCTCCCGGTACTGCTCGCGGAACTTCTTGATCTGGCCCTGCCAGTCGAAGTGCTCGAGGTACGTCGCGATCGCCATCTGCGACGCGTTGGACGGGCTCAGGATCGCGGCCTCGGAGGCGAGCACCAGCTTCTCGCGCACGGCGTGCGGCGCGACCGCCCAGCCGACGCGGTATCCGGGTGCGAAGGTCTTGGAGAATGACCCCAGGTAGATGACACCTTCGGGGCTCATGGAGCGCATCGCGGGCAGCGGCTCGCTGTCGAAGCCGAGCAGCCCGTAGGGGTTGTCCTCGAGCACCAGGACGCCGTAGCGCTGGCAGATCTCGAGCACCTGGGGCCGGCGCTCGAGCGACAGCGTGACGCCGCCCGGGTTGTGGAAGTTGGGCACGGTGTAGAGGAACTTCACGCGCTTACCGGCCGCGGCGAGGCGTCCGAGCGTCTGCTCCAGTGCCTCGGGGATGAGGCCGTGCGCGTCCATCGGGACGTGGACGACCTCGGCCTCGTGCGCGCGGAAGACGCCGAGCGCGCCCACGTACGACGGCGCCTCGGCGACGATCACGTCGCCCGGATCGATGAAGATCGTGGTGACCAGGTCGAGCGCCTGCTGCGAGCCGGTGGTGACCACCACATCGTCCGGATGTGCCGAGATGCCCTCGAGCGCCATGACCTCGAGGATCTTCTCGCGGAGGGTGACGTCGCCCTGCCCGGAGCCGTACTGGAGCGCCACCTCGCCGTGCTCGACGATGATGCGGCGCGTCATCTCGCCGAGCTCCTCGAGCGGGAGGCCGCCGATGAAGGGCATGCCGCCGGCGAGCGACACCACCTCGGGGCGGCTGGCGACGGCGAAGAGCGCGCGGATCTCGGAGGCGCGCATCTGATGCGCGCGCTGCGCGTACGACCCGAACCAGGGGTCGAGGCGGGTCCCCTCGCGAGGGGTGGGCGTGCCGTCGCTCATGCGGCAAGTCTCTCAGACGGACGGGGGTCCAGCCGTCATGCGGCTGGACCCCCGTCCGGAGAGAGAGGGACGATGCGCGTCAGGCGATGACCTCGTCGAACAGCGCGGCGAGCGCGGGCTTGGGGCGCGCGCCCACGACGGACTTCACGACCTCGCCGCCCTTGAAGAAGCTCATGGTCGGGATCGAGGTCACGCCGTAGGCCATCGCCAGCTGCGGGTTCGCGTCGGTGTCGACCTTGACCACCTTGAGGCGGCCGGCGTACTCCTCGGCGAGCTCGTCCAGCAGCGGGGCCACCGCGCGGCACGGGCCGCACCAGGTGGCCCAGAAGTCGACGACCACGGGGACGTCGGACTGGATGACCTCGGCCTGGAACGTGTCGACCGTCGCGGGCACCGGCGCGGTCGGGAGCTCGGGTGCGGCCTCCTCGGCGGCCGGGGCCTCCTCCGCGACGACCTCCTCGACGACGTCCGCGAGCGAGTCGACGTAGTGCTGGGCGTCGAGGGCGGCGGCGCAGCCGGAGCCGGCGGCGGTGATGGCCTGGCGGTAGCGGTTGTCGACGAGGTCGCCGCACGCGAACACGCCCTCCACGTTCGTGGCGGTGGTGCGGCCGACGACCTGCACGTAGCCGCCCTCGTCGAGGTCGATGACACCCTTGACCAGCTCCGAGCGGGGCTCGTGACCGATCGCGACGAACAGGCCCGTCGCGGCCAGCGTGGACTCCTCACCGGTGACGCGGTTGCGCACGCGCACGCCCTCGAGCTTCGCGTCGCCGTCCAGGCCGAGCACCTCGGAGTTCCACACGAACTCGATCTTCGGGTCCGCGGCGGCACGGTCGGCCATGATCTTCGACGCGCGCAGCTCGTCGCGGCGGTGCACCAGGTACACCTTGGAAGCGAAGCGCGTCAGGAACGTCGCCTCCTCGACCGCGGAGTCGCCACCGCCGACGACCACGACCGTCTGGTCGCGGAAGAAGAACCCGTCACAGGTGGCGCACCACGACACGCCCTTGCCCGACAGACGCTTCTCATCGTCCAGACCGAGCTCGCGGTACGCCGACCCGGTGGCCAGGATGACCGCCTTCGCGGTGAACTCGCCCGACATGCCCGTCACGACCTTCTTCACCGGCCCCTCGAGGTCCAGCGCGGTCGCGTCGTCGAAGATCACCTCGGCGCCGAAGCGCTCGGCCTGCGCCTGCAGCGTCTCCATCAGCTCCGGACCCTGGATGCCCTCCACGAAACCGGGGAAGTTCTCCACCTCGGTGGTGTTCATCAGGGCGCCACCGGCGGTGATCGACCCCGCGATCACCAGCGGATGGAAGCCCGCACGCGCGGCGTAGATGGCGGCGGTGTACCCGGCAGGGCCGGAACCGACGATGATGACGTTGCGGGTCTCGCTCACGGTTGTTCCTCAGTCGATCGATGGGTCGCTCCCGGCAAGCCGGGACGGCGTTCTATGAACAGATGGTAGGGGGACGATGTTCCCCGGGGCACCCGTCTCCTGTTCGGTGCGGTCAGGAGCTCGGATCGGGCGCGGGCGACAGGGTCGCCGTCACCGCCGGGTTCGGGATGCCGGAGGGGTCCTCCTCGATCACGATGTCCGGCGCGAGGGGCGACGCGAGCCAGGTGAGCGCCACCATGACCGCGAGCACGAGACCCGCGATCGCGACGGTCAGCACCACGCGGCTGCCGTTGAGGGGACCGCCGCGGTTGGCGCGCTCCTCGGCCCGGCGAAGGCTTCGGGCGATGCCCTCCGACCGCGGCCACCGCCGGTGCAGCGCCGCCAGCACGAGCTCCCACGTGCCCTGCTCGCGCACGAGGTTCTGCTCGGCGACCATGATCTCGAGGGTGTCGAAGGCCGCCTCGTGGCGATCCGCGGCCTCGGGCGGTGGCGCCACCGCCCGGCCCTCCGCCACGGCGCGCTCCTGCTCGGCGGCGAGCGCGGCCGCCATCGCCAGCTCCTGGGTCGCGGCCTCCTCGGCCGCGATCTCGTCGAGCGCCTCGCGCACGCTGTCGTGGATGTCGTTGTCCGCGAGCTCCGAGGCGCGCGCCTCGTCGACCGCGGTCCGTGCCGCCGCGAGCGTCTCCGCCTCCACGAGGGCCCGCGCGGCCGCGCGCTCCTCCTCGCGTCGCCGCTCCTCCTCCGCCGCCTCACGCTCCGCGCGCTCGGCCGCCTCGCGCTCGAGCCGCGGGGTGAGCGCCAGCCCGTCGACGGCGCTGTCGAAGCCGATGAGCGCCCGGGAGTCCGCGGACACGAGCGCGTCGACCACCGCGGCGATGGTGGTGGGCGCCGCGCCCCGCAGCGCGCGGACCGCGAGGTCGCGGGCGGGCGGCGCGAGGCCGTCCGGAAGATCGTCGGGGGTGCACTCCTCGGGGTCCATGCCCGTGAGCGCCCGCACCAGCAGCAGCGCCAGGGCCCGCGCATCGTCCGCCTCGGACGGCGCGCTCACGAGCCCGGCCTGCGCCGCCGCCTCGCCGTCGACGCCGAGGCCGGCGACGACGACGCGTCCGCGGGACGTCACCGTGATGCACCCGGGCCGCACGAAGCCGTGGGACAGGCCGGCGGCGCGTCCCGCCGCCAGGGCGCGCGCGGCGCCGCCGATGATCGCGATCGCCCGGCGCGCGTCGATGCGGTGGCGGGCGAGCACGTCCGCCAGCACCGCGCCCGGCACGTGCTCGATCGCGACGTAGGTGACCGCGGCGCCGTCGACGGTCTCGCGGCCCGTCGCGACGATGCGCGCGAGGCGCGGGTCGCGCAGGCGCGACGCGCGCATGGCCTCCTTGCGGACCTCGCCCGCCGCGGAGCCGTGGACGATGTCCACCACCGTCCGCCTGCCGAGGCGCGTGTCCTCCGCGAGGTGCCGCTCGATGCCCGGGATGTCGTGGTCGACCTCGTCGAGCAGGGTGAATCGCGCACCCAGCATCGTGCCCGATCTCACCTGTTCCGCACCCCCGGGTCTCGTCCGGCCTCTATCGTACGGTGCGCCGCAGACGCCGCGTCAGCGGTGCCACGAGCTCGCTGGCCTCCGGCACGCGGAGCACGCGCAGCAGCGCCCAGTAGAGGACGCCCATGAGCGGGATGAGCACGGCGAGCGCGCCGAACGAGACGAGGAGCGTGTGCATCCTGTCGTCCAGGTCGATCTCCGGGATGAACCGCAGCAGGGACCATCCCACCCCTCCGGAGACGCCCGCGGCGACGAGCGCCCGCGTGCCGAGCCACGCGTACGCACCCAGCTCGAGCCTGCCCACGCGGCGACTCACGGCGGCGCCGCGCATCACCACGCCGACGACGTTCGAGAGGCTCAACGCGAAGGCGGCCCCCGCGGTCCACCAGTAGGGGTCGAGCGCCTGCTGCAGGAGCAGCATCAGGCCCACCCACGCGATGGTGACGGGGATCTGGATGTAGAAGACGGCCTTGGCGTCCTCGAGTGCGAAGAAGACGTTCTTGAAGACACCGAGAAGCGCGAGGAAGACGCCGCCCTGCGCGAGCGCGATGAGCACGTAGGAGACGGAGCGGACGACGTCGTCGCTGACGGTCGGCAGCGCGATGCGGACGATGGCCGGCGCGAGCGCGATCAGCACCGCGGTCGACCACAGGCCGAACACGGTCACGACGCGCATGCCGCGCACCACGGTGAGCCGGAGGCTCTCGGTGTCCTTCGCCGCCGCGTGCCGCGACATGGTGGTCGCGAGGGCCGTGATGAGCGACACGATGATGAGCGAGTGCGGGAGCAGGTAGAGCATCATCGCGTTGAAGTACGCGGCGTTGCCGGCCACCGCGGTGTCGCCGGCCGCGCTGCCCACGGCTCCCGCCTCGCTCGCGATGCGCGTGGCGACCACCACTCCCACCTGGTCCAGCAGCACGGCGCCGAGCGCCCACCCGGCGACGTTCGTGACGCCGGACAGCTCCCCCTTGGGCCCCCTCCAGACGAAGCTCCAGCGGTAGCCCCCACGGGCGAGCGGCCAGATCAGGATGAGCGCCTGCGCGGCGATGCCCAGCGTGGCGGTGCCGGCGATGAGCCACGTCGGGAGGGCGGTCCACCAGGTCGAGTCGTCGAACTGGCCGGCATGGGTCGCGTAGCCGCCGTACATCGCGAGGAACACGGTGAGACCCGCGATCGACACCACGTTGTTGAGCACCGGCGCCCACATGTACGGACCGAACTGCTCGCGCGCGTTGAGCACCTGTCCGAGGATCGTGTACGTGCTGTAGAAGAACAGCTGCGGGATGCACCAGAACGCGAAGGCGATCGCCAGGTCCCGTTGCGGGGCGTCCCAGCCCTGCGTGTAGATGTTGACGAAGACCGGCGCGGCGAGCGTGAAGAGGACGGTGAGCCCGAGCGAGCCGAAGACGCCGAGGGTGACGATGCGGTCGACCGTGCGCTTGCCGCCGGGGCGCCCGAACGCGCGCACGATCTGCGGCACCAGGACGGCGTTGAGCACGCCCGCGGCCACGATCGCGTAGAGCGTGTTGGGGATCTTGTTGGCGACGTCGTACGCGTCCGCGGCGATGCCCGTCGCGCCGATGGCCGCGACCAGCATCGCGTTGCGGATGAAGCCCAGGCCGCGGGACACGAGCGTCCCCGACGCCATCACCAGCGTGTTGCGGCCGAGCGAGCGCACGCGCGGCTGCGGCGGGTCCTCGACCCCGGGAGGCATCGCGTTGTCCTCGGTCACGTCACTCCTCGGGGTCCGGCTTGTCGGACACCCGCGTGGTCCGCGTCTCCTTGCGGCCGCGGCGCACGGTGCGGATCACGCCCATGACGAGCAGCACCACGAGGCCGGCGGTGAACACGGCGGTGACCGCGGTGCCCCAGTCGGCGCGCACGCGCACGCTCATCGACACGGGCGTCGCGATCGAGATGCCGTCGGTGTTGCGCAGGACCGTGATGGCGCTGACGTCCGCGGACGAGACGGCCTCGACCTCGACCGGGACGGTCTTGCTCGAGTTCGCGGGGATCGTGACCCTCGGGGTCTCGCGGATCTGCAGGTTGGGCGAGAAGGACGTCATGTCGACCACGACGGTGGCGTCGACGTCGAGGCCGTTCACCACCGTCACCGGCAGGCTGCCCTTGTCGGCGATGAAGTTCACGTCCGAGCCGATCGCGACGTGGAGCGCCTCGAGGGTCTCGTCGGCGTCGGCGGTCGCCTGCACCACCCGCAGCTGGCGGGTCTGCGCATCCTCCCGGACCGATCGTGCGACGGGCGGCAGCAGCGCCGTGCCGTGCTCGCCGAGGAAGGCGTCGGGGTCGTCCGCGACGGTGCTGAGGTCGGTGAGGTCGGCGAGCTGGTTCGACAGCCCCGCGATGGTGGCGGCATCCAGGTCGTCGGCCGCGCCGACCTTCCACCGCAGATCGACGGTGGTGCCCGCGGGCTCGGCGACGAGCTCGGCGAGGTCGACCGCGTCGACGAACGGCGCATTCATGAGCGCCGACAGCACCGAGGCCTCGCTGGTCCCGGTGGGCGACCACTCGTCGCCGGTCCACGCCAGCACAGGGGAGGCGGACTCGGCCGCCGTGAGGGCGCCCACCGCGATCGCGGCGCCCACGCCGCCCGCGTCCGTGGTCGCGCCGGCGCCGAGGTACGAGGAGAGCGTCGCGTCAGGGGTGAGCAGAGGGATGTCCTCGCCGCCGGCGCGCGTGACCGAGACGGCCGGCGTGACCTCGGCGGCGGACGCTCCGCGCGTGCTCGTCATGAGGATCGCCTCAGCCCCCTCGCGCGCGACGAGGCGCGCGGTGGACCGGTCGGCGCGGTCGACCACGGCGAGCCACGGGGTGTCGTCGGCGGTGCTCACTCCGGTGGTGAGGGACGTGCGGAGCGCGAACTCGAGCAGCGCCGAGTTGTCCGCGTGGGCGAGCGACACCAGGTCGGGGTCCTGGGTGGGGAGACGCATGACGTCGCGGTCGCTGAGGTCGAGGGTGCCGGTCCCCAGGCCGGCCAGGGCGGACTCGTCGATCGCGAGGGTGACGCCGTCGATGTCGGTCGCCGCCGCGATCGACCGCACGCGGGCGCTCAGCCCGGACGCCGTGGCCACGGTGCTCAGCTGGAGCTCCGGCATCGGCGCGTCGACGTAGGTGACCGCGCCCGTGAGGATCGTGGAGTCGCCGGTATCCGTGCGCAGCAGCACCTCGACGCCGTGGACGGCCCACGTGTCCTCGATGAAGGGCAGGCGCTTGTCCTGCGACGTGACCGAGACCGTGGTGGACGCGCCCGAGCCGAGCCGGGTGACCGGGGTCGGCTGGCCGCCGTCGGTCGACGTGACGGTCGACGTGCCGACGTCCGCGGAGCCCACGGTGACCATGGACGCGTCCTCGCCGTCGAGGTACGCCACCAGGGACTCGCGGTCCTCGAGCGGCTCGCGCGTGACGCGCAGCAGGACGCGGGCGTCGTCGAGGGGGACCATCTCGTCGTTCTCGACGGTGACGACGGTGGTCATCGACTGGCCGGGACGGAGCATGGGGGTCGGCGCGGACTCGATGGTGCCGACGGCGAGCGTCGAGGCGCCCGTCGGCACCACGTCGATCGCGGCGGCGGGCGCGAGCGCGGCGGTCGCGACGAGCACGGCGGTGCCGGCCAGAGCGCGACGCAGCGCCACGTGCCGTCGGGACCCGCGCATCGTGCCGCCGCTCACGGGGCGATGGCGAGCAGGCGTGCCGCGGCCTGGGCCATCTTCCGCTCGTTCGGGTAGGCGAGCTCGCGCGAGAGCTCCGCGACGGCGATCCAGCGGGCCACCTCGGCCTCGTGGTCGGGGTCGTTCTCCGTGGTGATGATGCCGCCCTTGGCCTCGAGGAGGTAGTGGTGCACCACCTTGTGGACGCGTCGGTCGTCGCCGGTGAACCAGTAGTCGATGATCCCGAGCGGCTGGATGATGTCCGCGTCGATGCCGGTCTCCTCGGCGACCTCGCGGACCGCGGCGATCTCGGGGGTCTCGCCCTCCTCGATGTGGCCCTTGGGCAGGCACCACTCGAGGCGGCCGGCCCGGTTGCGGCGGCCGATGCACGCGGCGTAGGCGATGCCGTCCTCGACGCGCACGGCAATGCCGCCAGCGGAGGTCTCGTTGCTCACCGGCAGGTGCGGCGCGCGGTGCGCGACGCTCTCGCGCCGCCTCAGCGCCGCTCCCTGCGGAGGCATCGGCACGGGGCCGGGGCGCGGGACGGGCGGCGTGGGCATGGCCCAACTCTAACGACCCGACGGGGGCCCGCCGGGAGCCATGCCCGGCGGGAGGCGGCCTGCGCGGGGGGAGCCGCGGCCCCGTCTGGGACACTTGTCGGGTGACCAGCCGCCCTTCCGCACCCCCCTCGCTCGACGTGCTGCGCCGCCGCGCCGCCGGACTGTGGGCGGCGCTGCCGCCGGAGATCGCGCAGCTCGCCGCCGCCTTCGAGGCGGCCGGGCACGAGCTCGCGCTCGTCGGCGGACCCGTGCGGGACGCGTTCCTCGGGCGCTCGAGCGCGGACCTCGACTTCGCGACCGATGCGCGTCCCGACGAGATCGAGCGGCTGCTCAAGGGATGGACGCGCGCGACGTGGGACATGGGGCGCGAGTTCGGCACGATCGGCGGGCGCCGCGGCGACCTGGTGGTCGAGATCACCACCTACCGGGCGGACGAGTACGACGGCGAGACGCGCAAGCCGGTCGTGGCCTTCGGCTCCTCGCTGCACGGCGACCTCGCGCGGCGCGACTTCACCGTCAACGCGATGGCGGTGCGGCTGCCGTCGATGGAGTTCGTGGACCCGTTCGACGGCCTCACGGATCTCGCCGGCGGGCTGCTGCGCACGCCCATCGACCCGGAGGTGTCGTTCGGCGACGACCCGCTGCGCATGATGCGGGCCGCGCGCTTCGCCTCGCAGCTGGGCTTCGAGATCGAGCCCGGGACGTTCGCGGCCATGGCCGCCATGGCCGAACGCATCGGGATCGTGTCCGCCGAGCGCGTCCGCGACGAGCTCGTGAAGCTGCTGCTCGGCACGCACGTGCGCGAGGGCCTCGCCGCGCTGGTCGACTCGGGCCTGGCGGACCGGGTGCTGCCGGAGCTGCCGGCGCTCAAGCTCGAGGTGGACGAGCACCACCACCACAAGGACGTCTACGACCACACCCTCACCGTCGTCGAGCAGGCGATCGACCTCGAGACCGGTGCCGACGGCGCCGTGCCCGGGCCCGACCTGGTGCTGCGCCTCGCGTCGCTGCTGCATGACATCGGCAAGCCGCCCACGCGTCGCCTCGAGCCCGGCGGCGGGGTCTCGTTCCACCACCACGAGGTGGTGGGCGCGAAGATGGCGGCGAAGAGGCTCAAGGCGCTGCGCTTCGACAAGGACACCATCAAGGCGGTCGAGCACCTCGTGTTCCTGCACCTGCGCTTCCACGGCTACGCCGACGCGCGCTGGTCCGACTCCGCGGTGCGTCGCTACGTCGTCGACGCCGGCGCCGAGCTGGAGCGGCTGCATCGTCTGACCCGTGCGGACGTCACCACGCGCAACCGCCGCAAGGCCGACCGCCTGTCCTTCGCGTACGACGACCTCGAGGCGAGGATCGCCGAGCTGCGCGAGCAGGAGGAGGTCGACGCGATCCGTCCCGACCTCGACGGCACCCAGATCATGGCGATCCTGGGGCTCACGCCGGGGCGCGAGGTGGGCGCGGCCTACAAGCACCTGCTCGAGCTGCGCATGGAGCACGGGCCGCTGGGCGAGGAGCGCGCGGAGGCGGAGCTGAAGGCCTGGTGGGAGTCCCGCGAGGGCTGAGCGGGTCGGGTCCGGGTCCGTGCCTGCGTCCATGGCCGCGCCCGCGGATGGGCGTGCGGATGGGCGTGCGTGGCCGTGGACCCTCGCGCGTGTGTCAGCTCAGGCTGAAACAGCTCCGCTTCGGACCGCCCGTCGCACGGGGCCGGCCGCGCGCGAGACGCCGCATTTCAACTCTCGCTGACATGCGTGAGAGCGACCATGGCCGCCCTGCCCGACGCGACGACGCGGACCCCCGTCGGGACGGGGACCCGCGTCGCGGCGGCTCGAGCCTCGGCGCCGGGCCTGTTGGCACCTGGGTCAGGCGGGGACCTTCGCGGCCAGGTGCGGGAAGATCTCCGCGACCGGGCCGTGGACGATGCGGCCGTCGACCGTCGCGAGACCGCGGGCGAGCGCCGGGTCCTTGGCGGTGGCGACCTCCCAGCCGTCGTTCGCGAGGCGCACCGCGTACGGGAGGGTCGCGTTGGTGAGCGCGAGCGTCGAGGTGTTGCCCACGGCGCCCGGCATGTTCGCCACGCAGTAGAAGGTCGACCCCTCGACCGTGTAGGTGGGCTCGGCGTGCGTGGTCGCGTGCGAGTCCTCGAAGCAGCCGCCCTGGTCGATCGCGATGTCGACCAGCACCGAGCCGGCCTTCATCCGCGCGACCAGGTCGTGCGACACGAGCTTGGGGGCCTTGGCACCCGCGACGAGCACGGCGCCGATGACCAGGTCGGCCTCGAGACACGCGTTCTCGACCTCGTACGCGGAGGAGACGACGGTCTTGACGCGACCGGCGTAGAGCGCGTCCAGCTGGCGCAGGCGCGGCACCGACAGGTCGAGCACGGTGACGTCCGCGCCCATCCCGACCGCCTGCGCGATCGCGTTCTGACCGGACATGCCGGCGCCGAGCACCGTCACCTTGGCCGGACGCACGCCGGGCACGCCGCCGAGCAGCACGCCGCGGCCGCCCTGGCTCGACTGAAGCGCGAAGGCGCCCACCATCGTCGCCATGCGGCCCGCGACCTCGCTCATCGGGGCGAGCAGCGGCAGCGCGCCGTCCTCGAGCGCGACGGTCTCGTACGCGATCGCGGTGGTGCCGGACTCGACCAGCGCGCGCGTAAGGGGCTCGTCGGCGGCCAGGTGGAGGTAGGTGAAGAGCAGCAGCCCGGGACGGAGGAAGCCGTACTCCGAGGCGATCGGCTCCTTGACCTTGATCACCATCTCGGCGGCCCAGGCCTCGTCGACGGTCCCGAGGGACGCACCCGCGAGCACGTAGTCCTCGTCGGCGAAGGCGGATCCCAGGCCGGCGCCGGCCTGCACCACGACCGAGTGGCCCGCGGTGACGAGCTCGCGCACGCCGGCGGGGGTCGCGCCCACGCGGCGCTCGTTGTCCTTGACCTCTGCGGGGATGCCGATGCGCATCTCTGCTCCTCTCCCTGGCGCCGGGGCGCCGCTCCTGGCCGGGCACCTCGTACCTTCTTCGCCCGACCCCTACAATTCTTGGAGGAACTTCGGTTCAGGCAAGCAATCGTGAATGCAGACGCCGATTTCGAGGAAAAGGGAGAAGGATCGATGGAGCAGAGTCTCCGAGGCGGCCCCGGCCCGAAGGGTCTTCGGCTCGACGAGCTCGACGAGCGCATCCTGTGGGAGCTCATGCGGGACGCGCGCATCCCCAACGCTGCGCTCGCCGCCCGGCTCCACGTCGCCCCGTCGACCACGCACGGCCGCGTCAAGGCGCTGCGCGAGGCCGGCGTGATCCGCTCGAGCCACATCGAGGTCGACTACGCGGCGCTCGGCCTCGAGGTCCAGGGCATCGTCTCCGTCCGCCTCCGCGCGCAGGCGCGCCCGCAGATCAAGAGCTACGCCGCGAAGGTCATCCAGCTGCCCAACGTGCTCTCGGTGTTCTTCGTGGGCGGCACCATCGACTTCCTCATCCACGTCGCGTGCACCTCGACCGCGCAGCTGCGCGACTTCGTCGCGAGCGAGCTGAGCATGGACCCCGCCGTCGCGTCGACCGAGACGAACATCGTCTTCGACCACCTCATCGGCCAGGAGCACCTGGGCAGCGGCGGCCTCGCGGCCCTGCGCGGCCCCATCCGCTAGGGACGATGCGGCGTCGGGCTCACCCGACCGGTGCCGGCACGCGGGGCGCCCGCGCGTAGACGAGCGCGACCAGCAGGTACGCCGCGGCGACCCCGGCCATCACCCACGGGGAGTAGCCGGTCGTCGGCAGCACCGTCGCGGCGACCGCCGCGCTCGACACGAACGCGACGTTGTAGGCCATGTCGTAGAGCGTGAAGGCGCGCCCGCGGTACTCGTCGGCGGTGTCGCGCTGCACGATCGTGTCGACCGCGATCTTGCCGCCCTGCACCGCGAGGCTGATGATCACCGCGGCGCTCAGCAGGGCCCAGCGGGCGGACGAGGCGGCCAGCAGCAGCTGCCCGCCCGCGCCGAGCACCAGGCAGCCGACGATCCAGCGGTGGCGCCCGACCTTCGGCCCGAGCCACGGCGTGACCACCGCCGCGAGGCCGAATCCGACCGCGGCGAAGCCGAGCACCAGGCTGAAGCTGCCCAGCGACTCCTCCGGGTGGTCCGGATCGCCGAGCAGGTGCCGCGACATCAGGATCGACGCGACGAACATGATCCCGTAGAGGAGCCGCTGCGCCGCCATCACGGACAGCGCCTGGAACGGCGTGACGCGCCGCCACAGGTATGCGACGCCGGACGCGAGCTCGGTGCCGAGCGCCCGCACCTGCGCGCCGAGCCGCAACGACTCGAGGGGGTTCTCGGGGCCGAGCTCGTCGCGCCCGAGCAGGGTCGCCGCCCAGGACGATGCGGCGAACGCGACGGCGGCCGACACCAGCGCGGCGAAGGCGAGCGAGGCGTCGGACGCGGTGGGCGCGACGAACGTCACGACGCCGCCGATCGCGGCGCCGGCGGCCGCGGCGATGGTGCCGAGGGTCGGCATGATCGCGTTCGCGGCGAGCAGCTCGTGCGGCGGCACCACGTTCGCGAGGCCGGCGGACATGGCCGCGAGCAGGAAGCGGTTGACGGAGAGCGTGAGCAGCGCGAGCGCGTAGAGCGACCAGAGCGGCCCGTCGAGAGCGAGCACGCCCAGGATGACACCGGCGAGCCCCACCCGGACCAGGTTGCCGACCAGGAGGATCCGCTGACGCGGCCAGCGGTCGATGAGCGGGCCGACGAACGGGCCCACCAGGGTGAACGGTGTGAGGAGCACCGCGAAGCCGATGGCGATCTCCGCGGGCGTGGCCGCCTGGGTCGGGTCGAAGAAGAACGCGGTGGCGATGCCCACCTGGAACATCCCGTCGCCGCCCTGCGAGAGCAGGCGCGAGAGCGTGAGCCGGCGGAAGCCACGGGCCCGCCAGAGCCGTGCGAGGTCGCTGGCCAGGGTCACGTGCCCAGCGTAGAGGTCCGGATGCCGGGGGAGGCATCAGTAGAGTGACGGAGGAAGAGGGGAGGCCGCATGGGCTTCGGCGAGTCCGTCGCGACGTGCTTCCGCCGCTACGCGACGTTCCGCGGCCGCGCGAGCCGCAGCGAGTTCTGGTGGTTCCAGCTCTTCGGCTCGCTCGCGTGGGTCGTGACCGTGGTGGTCGCCTCCGCGCTGTGGCTCGCCGCCTTCGAGGGCGCGGCCCGTCCCACCGAGGACCCCGCGATCAACCCCGACTCGGTGTCGTGGGGGCCGCTCACCGGCGCCGTCGGCGTGCTCCTGCTCTACACGCTCGTGATCGGGGTGCCGCTGCTCGCCGTGACCTCGCGTCGGCTGCACGACGTCGGCATGGGCGCCTGGTGGCTCGGCCTGCTCGCGCTGGGCCTCGGCATCGTGCTCCTCGCGCTCGCCGTGGTCGAGGGCCAGCGCGGCGCCAACCGCTTCGGACCGGACCCCCGCATCGTGCGCGGCGTGCCCGCACCCGCCTGATCCGATCTCGGCGCGCACCAGCGACAACGCTGTCATGTCCCGCTAGGGTGGGCGCGCCGGCGAGCGCCGGCGCAACGAGAAGGGGAGCGGACATGGGCGGTTACATGACGGCGCTGCGGCGCTACGCGGAGTTCAGCGGGCGGTCGCGCCGGAGCGAGTACTGGGGCTTCGTGCTCGTCAACGTGCTCATCTCGATCCTCCTCAGCATCCTGCTGCTGGTCTCGGGCTACGACTACGAGACGATGGAGCCGAGCGGCTTCTCGATCGTCGTCCTCGTGGTGCTCGGCATCTACGCGCTCGCGATGCTCATCCCGTCGATCGCGCTGCAGTGGCGCCGCTACCAGGACATCGGCTGGCCGGGTGCCGTGTCGATCATCGGCTGGTTCGTCAGCCTCCTCACGCTCATCGTCGCCTTCATCCCCGGCAACGACGGCCCCAACCAGTACGGGCCCGACCCCAAGGCCTGACCTCCGCGGCCACGCCGCGCGCGCCGCGCGCGACGTGGCTACCGTGGGAGCATCCGCTAGCAGGGGGAGGGCCACCATGGACGGCTTCGTGACTGCGTTCCGCAGGTACACGGACTTCGCCGGGCGCTCGCGACGCCGCGAGTACTGGGGCTTCGTCCTCGTCAACGTGGTGATCTTCGGCGTGGTCTCCGCGCTCGCCCTGACCGTCGGCCGCGACGCCGACGCGGGCACCTACACGACCCTCGGCTGGGTGCTGGTGATCGCCCTGTCCTTCTACGGCCTGGTGCTCCTCGTGCCGGGCATCGCGATCCAGTTCCGCCGCTACCAGGACATCGGCTGGCCGGGCGCCGTGTCGATCGTCGGCTGGTTCCTCCCGCTGCTCACCTTCATCGTGGCGTGCATCCCGGGCAACGAGGGTCCCAACAAGTACGGGCCGGACCCCAAGGCCTGATCCGGCCATCGCGCGCGCAGGTCGCGGGCCTCCGGTTGCAGGGGTGCAGGCCTCGGGCCAGGCTGGACGTATGAGCATCCCGGCACGCGTGGCGATCGTGGGCGGGGCCGGCAAGGTGGCCCGTCGGCTCATCCCCATCCTCCTGCACCGCGATCACGAGGTGATCGCGCTCGCGCGACGGGAGGAACAGCTCGGCGCCCTGTCGGACCTCGGGGCGATCGCTCGCCACCTCGACATCGAGGCCGCCGAGGAGCACGACTTCGCGACCGCGTTCGGCGGCTGCGACGCGGTGGTCTTCGCCGCGGGCGGCGGCCCGGACGGGAACGCGTCCCGCAAGCGCACCGTGGACCTCGAGGGCTCCCTCAAGGCGCAGGCCGGCGCCAAGCTGCGCGGGATCAAGCGCTTCGTGCAGGTCTCCGCGATGGGCGTGGACACGGATCCGGATCCCGAGCGCGGCGACGTGTGGACCGCGTACGTGTACGCCAAGCGCGAGGCGGACGTCGCGCTGCGGCACTCCGGGCTGCAGTGGACGATCCTCCGGCCCGGGGCCCTGACCGACGGCCCCGGCACCGGGTGCATCACGATCGGCGACAAGGTCCAGCCGTACTCGATCCCGCGGGTCGACGTCGCCCAGACCATCGCCTCGTGCATCTCCCGGCCCCGGACCGCCGGTCACCAGTGGGAGATCGTGACGGGCCCCGAGCCCATCGGCACGATCCTCGACGCGCTGACCAGGGACGCCGCGCGCGCCTGACCCGTCGCGGCCGAGAACGCCGGAAGCCCGGGCCCCCCTCAGCGGGGGCCCGGGCTTCCTTGTGCCTCAGCGGGTCTCAGTCGAGACGGTTCAGCGGTCGACCTCGCCGACGATGAACGACTCGAGCTGGGCGCGGCCCTTCGTGTCCTCCATCTGGACCGGCGGCGACTTCATGAAGTAGGTCGAGGCCGAGAGGATCGGGCCGCCGATGCCGCGGTCCTTGGCGATCTTCGCCGCGCGCATGGCGTCGATGATGATGCCGGCCGAGTTCGGGGAGTCCCAGACCTCGAGCTTGTACTCGAGGTTGAGGGGGACCTCGCCGAAGGCCGAGCCCTCGAGGCGGACGTACGCCCACTTGCGGTCGTCGAGCCACGCCACGTAGTCCGACGGGCCGATGTGCACGTCGCGGCCGTCCTTGATGCCGGAGAGCGGGCCGGTGAGGTTCGACGTCACGGCCTGGGTCTTCGAGATCTTCTTGGACTCGAGACGCTCGCGCTCGAGCATGTTCTTGAAGTCCATGTTGCCGCCGACGTTGAGCTGGTACGTGCGGTCGAGGCGCACGCCGCGGTCCTCGAACAGCTTCGCCATCACGCGGTGGGTGATGGTCGCGCCGACCTGCGACTTGATGTCGTCGCCGACGATCGGCACGCCGGCCTCCTGGAACTTCGCGGCCCACTCCGGGTCGGACGCGATGAACACGGGGAGGGCGTTGACGAACGCGACACCAGCGTCGATCGCGCACTGCGCGTAGAACTTCGCGGCCTGCTCCGAGCCCACGGGGAGGTAGCAGACGAGGACGTCGACCTCGCGGTCCTTGAGGATCTGGACCACGTCGACGGGGGTCTCGTCGGACTCGACGATGGTCTGGCGGTAGTACTTGCCGAGGCCGTCGAGCGTCACGCCGCGCTGGACCTGGACGTCGGTCTTGGGGACGTCGCAGATCTTGATGGTGTTGTTCTCGGACGACTGGGTCGCCTCGACGAGCTCCTTGCCCACCTTGAGCGAGTCGACGTCGAACGCGGCCACGAACTCGATGTCCGAGACGTGGTACTCGCCGAACTGCACGTGCATGAGGCCCGGCACGGTCTCCTCGGCCTTGGCGTTCTTGTAGAACTCCACACCCTGGATGAGCGACGTGGCGCAGTTGCCGACGCCGACGATGGCGGCACGAAGCTTGGCCATGGTTGTTGTCTCCTTGACTAGTGGCCCGTGGGGGTGGGGCCTGGGTTGTCACCGCCGGGGGCGGATCGTTCATTCTCGATGAGCCGGTCGAGCCACTCGACCTCGCGCTCGACCTGCTCGAGGCCGTGGCGCTGGAGCTCGGCCGTGTAGGCGTCGTGGCGCTCATGCATCCGCTTGAGCCCCTCGGCGACCTCCTCGAGCCGCTCG
This sequence comes from Demequina maris, assembly GCF_000971155.1. GTDB lineage: Bacteria > Actinomycetota > Actinomycetes > Actinomycetales > Demequinaceae > Demequina > Demequina maris. The sequence continues at coordinate 49,383 of NZ_BBLX01000011.1, forward strand.
GAGAGGCGGCTGCGCCGCCCCTCGAGGATCCGCAGCCGCGTGGCGGCGTCGGTGTGGGCGAAGAGAGAGAAGCGCACGTCGAACGCGTCGTCGTCCCACGACGACGCGCCGGCGCTGGCCAGCTCCTCCGCCAGGCGGGCGCGACCCGCGTCGGTGAGGCTGTACGCGATGCGCGCGCGGCGGGACGATGCGGGCGACGCGACCGCGGGCTCCTCGCCCGTGGCCACGATGAGGTCCGCCTCGACCATGCGGCGCAGGCACGGGTACAGCGACCCGTAGCTGAGGGCCCGGAACGGGCCCAGCTCGGCACCCAGACGCTTGCGGATCTGGTAGCCGTGCAGCGGCTGGTCCTGGAGGATGCCGAGGATCGCGAGCGTCAGGACGTCGGTCTTGGCCACGCGCGGCTCCTCTCTCCTCGGGGCCCGCACCAGCGGGCCGATATCACGACCAGTTGTATCGCACCGATACATCGCAGACCGTACAGTAGGACGCACCGATGCGCGAATCCGCCGCGCCGCGGGGACATCGGCCGACGTTCGCGCGTTGGACGATGCGGCGATCGCAGTCGCGGCGACGCCCCCCGGGCGCGGCCCGCGTCCGCAGCCGTCCAACCAGCGATCCGTAAGGTGGTCACGTGACCGAACGCCCCAGCAGCCCTCAGCGCGTCTCCACACGCGGCACCTCGTCGACCCCCGCCCAGCCCTCGCGCTCCGGCCAGGCGCCCACCCGGCGCAGCACCCGGACCGCGCAGAACGGCGGCGCAGCGTGGGCGAGCACGGGCGTGCAGCCGACCGCCGCATCGTCCCCCGCGCCGACGGGCGGCGGGAACGGCGGGAACGGCGGCGGCAAGGGCACGAAGGGCAAGGACGGCAAGGGCAAGGGCGACCAGCCGCGCTGGAAGAGGATCCTCAAGATCACCGGCATCACCGCGCTGATCGCGTTCCTGGTGGCTGTCGCCGTCGGGGCGATCGGCCTCATGGTCATCTACTCGCGGCTCGAGGTGCCCGCGGCGTCCGACGTCGCGCTCGCGCAGTCCTCGACCGTGTACTGGGCCGGCGGCAAGCAGGAGATGGCCAAGGTGGGCGAGGTCGACCGCGAGATCATCGACTGCTCGGCGCTGCCCGACCACGTGCCGCACGCGATCGTCGCCGCGGAGGACCGCAGCTTCTACACGAACGCCGGCATCGACTTCACCGCCACGGCCCGCGCGCTGTACAACACCATCGTCCTGGGCAAGACCCAGGGCGGCTCGACCATCACGCAGCAGTACGTCGAGCGCTACTACGTGGGCGAGACCACCACGGACATCCCGGGCAAGATCAAGGAGGCGCTGCTCGCGCTCAAGGTCGACTCGGAGCAGACCAAGGACGAGGTCCTCTGCAACTACATGAACACCATCTACCTCGGCCGCGGCGCGTACGGCATCGAGGCGGCCGCGCAGGCGTACTTCGGCAAGCCCGCCGAGGAGCTCACGGTGTCCGAGGCCGCGCTGATCGCGGGCGTCATCCCCGCGCCGAGCGCGTGGGACCCGCGGGTCAGCCCGTCGGACGCCGAGCGGCGCTGGAACTACGTGCTCGACGGCATGGTCGAGGCGGAGTTCCTGTCGCAGGCCGAGCGCGACGCCCAGGAGCTCCCCGAGACCGTGGAGTACGCGACCTCCGACACGTTCGGCGGCACCAACGGCTACCTCATCCGGGCGGCGCTCGACGAGGCCATCGCCACGCTCGACCTCACGCAGGAGGAGCTCGAGATGGGCGGCTACCAGGTGGTCACAACCTTCAAGAAGAAGGACCAGGCCAACGTCGTCAAGGCCGTCAAGCAGATGCCCAAGGACCACGCCGACAACCTCAAGGTCGCGGCGACCACGGTGGACGCCGCGACCGGCGCCGTCACCGGCATGTACGGCGGTCCCGACTACCTCGAGATCCAGCGCAACGCGGTCACGCAGGACATCGCGCAGGCGGGCTCGACGTTCAAGCCCTTCGCGATGATCGCGGGCCTGTCCACCGGCTTCTCGCTCGAGACCGAGTACCTGTCCAACGACTCGATGACCCTGCCGGGCTTCGAGAACCCCGTGCGCAACTACGCCGGCGTGAACTTCGGCTGGATCGACATGGTCGAGGCCACCGCGAACTCGGTGAACACGTACTACGTGCAGCTCAACGAGGCCGTCGGCCCCGACGTGACCATGGAGACCGCGATCGAGGCGGGCCTGCCCGAGGACACGGTGGGCCTCGACGCGAACGCCGCGAACGTGCTCGGCACGGCCTCGCCCACCGCGATGCAGATGGCGCAGGCGTACTCGACCATCGCGGACGGCGGCCTGCGGAAGCCCACGTACATGGTGCAGAAGATCGTCGGCCCCGACGGCGAGATCGCCTTCAAGCACGAGACCGAGGCGGACCGCGTGTTCTCCAAGGACGTCATCGCGGACACCACGTACGCGATGCAGCAGGTGGTCGAGCGCGGGTCCGCCGTCAAGGCGAGCGCCCTCGGGCGCCCGATCGCGGGCAAGACCGGTACCTCGAACGACAACAACTCGGCCTGGTTCGCGGGCTTCACGCCGCAGATCGTCGGCATCGTGTCGATGTACCAGGTGGGCGAGGACGGCTCGGTCGAGTCGATCACCCCGTTCGGCGGCTACTCCGAGATCACCGGCGCGACCGTGCCCACCGACATCTGGGTGTCCATGATGGGACCGATCCTCGACCGCATGGACGTGGTGGACTTCCCGCCGCGCGCGGACGTCGGCAAGGCCGTGAACTCGAGCCCGTCGCCGACGGCCACCGCGTCGCCGTCGCCGGAGCCGTCCGAGACGAGCAAGCCCAAGCCGACCAAGACGAGCACTCCCAAGCCGACGGAGACGTCCGAGCCGGTCACCACGCCCACCCCGGAGCCCACGCCGACGGCGACCGCTGAGCCCACCCCGGAGCCCACCGCGACGCCGCTGCCCGGCGCCGGACTGGGCAACGGCAACGGGAACGCGGGCGGGTGAGCGTCGGGGCGCTCTCCGCTGTCGTGACGCTGGCCGCCCTCGCGCTCGGGACTGTCGCGGGCTCGCGGCGCGCGCTGCCCTGGTGGGCGGCCGCGCTCGCGCTGGTCGCGCTCGGCCCGATCGCCTACGCGCCCTACGCGCCCCTCGCGTCGCTGTGGTTCGTGGTCACGACCCCGGCGCTGACGGCGGTGGCACTCGCGGCCGTCGGGGTCGCGCTCGGCCTGGCCGCGCGGGCCACGCTGCGGGCCTGGCGAGCGGAGCACGATGCGCTCGCGGCCGGGTGCCGCGCGGCCGTGCTGGCGGCGGTCGCGGTGGTCGTGCTGGCGGTGCGACGCCGGCGTGTCAGCCCCGTACGGCTCGCTTCAGCCGCAGCGCCGTGACCAGCGCGCGGTAGCGCAGCGGCTTGAGCGGCACGTCCCACGCGCCGTCGCACTCGACGATCTCGCCGAACTGCTGCTTGAACTCCCGCACGCCCATGAGCTGCGGGGCGCGGTCCGAGCCCACGCCGAAGAGGTCGTACTCCCGCACGCCCTCCTCCTTGAGCGTCATGAGGATCTCCCACTTGATGCGCAGCGCGGCGTTGGTGTCGCGGGCCTCAAGGTTGTTGCCCGCGTAGTAGTCGGTGCCGCCGTCCTCGTGGACCACCGCGATGACCCAGGCGACGGCCCGGCCGGGCGCGAGGTCGCCGTCGGGGCCGGTGTCGTGGCGGCGCGCGACCCAGACGCGGGCATGCGGCGCGAGCGCCTCGAGCATCGTGAGGTACATCTCGGCGGGGAAGATCCCGAAGCCGGCGCCCTCGGCGGTCTCGCGGTAGATGTCGTAGAGCTCCCCGAAGGCCTCGGCGCTGAGGCCGGTCTCCTCGGTCACCGTCATCGCCTCGTCCTTGAGGGTTCTGCGGATCTTGTAGCGGCCGCGCTTGGAGAACGTCGCCATGATCGCGTCGGGCTCGGGCGTCAGGTCGATGTACACCGTGTGGTCGAACGTGACGGTCTGCAGGAGCTCCTGCAGCTCGGGCGCCGCGTGGCGGGCGTGCATCCGCAGGAACACCGCCCACGGGAAGCGCTCCTTGATGTCCGACGTGAGCGCGTCCCGGATCGCCTTCTCGTGCTCCGCGGTGCGCTCCACGAGCGGGACGGGCCCGTGCTTGGCCCACACGTACGGGAAGCCGCGCACCTCGTAGCGGGACAGCGAGACCACGGCCACCGGCGCATCGTCCCCGCCCAGGACGGCGAGGCGCACCAGGTGCTCGCGGCCGGGCACGGCCGCGTCGTAGGCGTCCCACGCGGGGGCCTGCTCGATGGGGACCGGGTGGTCGGCGCCGCGGGCGAGCTCGAGGAACCGCTCGTCGGAGACCTCCTCGACGCGGAGGGGCGTGGGGATCGTCATGGCCACGAGCCTATCGGCGGGGTCGCGGCGCTCGTCCGTCGTGCCCCGGTTGATCGCCTGGTGCGACTTCTCGGGCTCGCCTCCGCACCCGATGATCACCGTGGCGCGTGCGCCGTGGCTAGAACCCGCTCTCGGTGGGCCGCGGGTAGTGCTGGCGGTACTTCTGCACCAGGCGCACGTCGAGCGCCCGCACCCATAGCCGGCGCTTGAGGCTCGCGTCGCCCCGGTAGCGCAGCGGGTGCTGGACGCCGTGGCGGCGCTTCGCGGCCTTCACCTTCGCCTTGAGCGCCGGGTCCAGCAGGTAGCGCAGCAGGAAGCGGTACGGCACCACCGAGTACAGCACCTGGTCCTGCGGCACCTGGGGCGCGGCGGGCGCGTCGCCGTCCACGTGGCCGGGCAGCAGGTCGCGTGCCACCATCTCGGCGACGTTGACGCCGGCCGCGGTGACGTAGAAGTTGTTGCGGCCGATGCGCGGGTTGACCTCGAAGAAGACGTTCTCCCCGGTGCGGCTCGACACCTTGTAGTCGAAGTTCGCGAAGCCGAAGTAGCCGGCGTGGTCGAGCAGGCGGGCCGCGGCGTCGAAGGCCTCCTGGTCGACGTGCGTGAGGATCGCGGCGGGGATGCCGAGCGTGCCCGGGGTGTGCTCCTCGAGCAGCACCTGGCCGCCGGCGACCAGCGTGACGGAGCCGTCCGAGTCGCGGTACGCGGTGAGCGAGCGCATGCAGGTCTCGTCGCCGGGCACGAACTCCTGCAGCAGGAACTCGCTCGGGTACGCGCGCTCCGCGAGGTGGCCGAGGACGGTCTCGATCTGCTCCTCGGACGTGAAGTGGTCGATCTTCTGCTTGCCCGGGAAGTCCACCTCGAACCAGTCGGCGCTGTCGGCGGGCTTGCCGATCACGGGGTAGTCGAGCCCCGACCCGCGTAGACGCTCCATCGCCTCGGCCGGCGCGACCGCGCCCGCGGCGAGCGCCTCGGGGGTGAAGCCGACCGCGATGGTGAGCGGCGTCCGGATCCCGACCGCGTCGCACGCCTCGGCGAACGCGACCTTCGACGACACCGCGTCGAACATCGCGAGGTCCGGCAGCGGCAGGCGCCAGCGCGGGTCCAGGCGGTCGCGGTGCTCGGCGAGCAGGCGCACGTGGAAGTCGAGGTTCGTGAAGAGCACGAGCTGGTGGTCCGGGTGGGCGGCCGCGATCTCGTCGAGGCGGCGCAGCAGCGTCTCCGGGGTGAAGACGTCGGGCTCGACGATCCAGCGCGCGAGCGTCGAGTGGCGGCCGAAGGTGGTGACCCGCGGCCCGAGCACGATCGACTCCCAGCCGAACCGCTCGTGCGCGGCCCGCTGGAACGCGTACGTCCCGATGTCGCCGCCGAGGCCCACGACCAGCACCTGCTCCACACATACCTCCCGGTTCGCCCGGTCCAGTCTAGGGCGCCTCGCCCGGCCCGCCCCGGGCCGCGGTCCAGGGCCGCGCGCGGGTGACCCGCGCATCGTCCCTCCCCACCCCCGGGACCTGCTACTGGCGCATCGTCCCTGGCGGACGGTATCCTGTGATGTCGCGGATAGCCCTGACCACCTGGTGAGGACGTCCGCGACTGCATCACCCTCCTGCCACGGAACGTCCGTGGCCGCATGAGTCCAGAGGAGGTGGGTATAGATGCGTCAGTACGAGATGATGATCATCCTCGACCCTGAGATCGACGAGCGCACGGTCACCCCGTCGCTCGACAAGTACCTTCAGGTCATCACCGGCGACTCCGGCACCGTCGACAAGCTCGACGTGTGGGGCCGTCGCCGCCTGGCCTACCCGATCAAGAAGAAGAACGACGGCATCTACGCCGTCGTGAACTTCACGTCGGAGTCCGCTACCGCGAAGGAGCTGGAGCGCCAGCTGGGTCTCAACGAGACCATCCTCCGCACCAAGCTGCTCCGCCCGGACGCCCACTAAGGGTCCGGGCCTCTCCCGACTCTCACCAGCGAATACACGAAACCAAGGGGAACACACATGGCAGGCGACACCCAGATCACCGTGGTCGGCAACCTCACCGGAGACCCGGAGCTTCGCTTCATCTCCTCCGGCGCGGCCGTCGTCAACTTCACGGTGGCGTCCACCCCCCGCACGTTCGACCGTCAGTCGAACGAGTGGAAGGACGGCGAGACCCTGTTCATGCGTTGCTCCCTCTGGCGTGAGGCCGCCGAGAACGTCGCAGAGTCCCTCACCAAGGGCATGCGCGTGATCGTCACCGGCCGTCTCGTGTCCCGCTCGTGGGAGGCGAACGGCGAGAAGCGCTCCGTCATGGAGATGCAGGTCGACGAGGTCGGCCCCTCGCTCCGCTACGCCACCGCCAAGGTCACGCGCACGCAGCGCGGTGGCCAGGGTGGCGGCTTCAGCGGTGGCGGTGGTGGCGGCGGCTTCGGCGGCGGCAACTCCGGCGGTGGCTACAGCAGCTCGCCGGCCGGCGGCTCCTCGAACGACCCGTGGGCGACCGCCCCGGCGTCGGACGAGCCGCCGTTCTGATCGGTACTTTTCACTCAGGAGTCTTCAACATGGCTAAGCACGACATCCGCAAGCCGCGCAAGAAGGTCAACCCGCTCAAGGCCGCCAAGGTCGAGCGGATCGACTACAAGGACACCGCGCTGCTTCGCAAGTTCATCTCCGACCGCGGCAAGATCCGTTCGCGCCGCGTCACCGGTGTCACCGTCCAGGAGCAGCGCGAGATCGCGCGTGCGATCAAGGTCGCGCGCGAGATGGCGCTCCTCCCCTACTCCGGCTCCGGCCGCTGATCGGGGGGAATCCACATGGCTAAGGTCATCCTGACCCACGAGGTCTCCGGCCTCGGCATCGCCGGCGACGTCGTCGACGTCAAGGACGGTTACGCCCGCAACTACCTGGTTCCGCGCAAGCTCGCCACCCCGTGGTCGGCCGGCGCCGAGAAGCAGATCGAGGGTCTCCGCAAGGCGCGCCGCGCCAAGGAGATCGCGACCATCGAGGGTGCCCAGGCTGCGCGCGACGCGCTGCAGTCGGCCCCCGTCGTCGTCGAGGTGAAGGCCGGCGAGTCCGGTCGTCTCTTCGGCGCCGTGTCGCCCGCCGACATCGCGAACGCGATCGGCGCCCGCGCCACGGTCGACAAGCGTCGCATCCACGTCGCCCAGCCCATTAAGGCGCTCGGCGAGTACCAGGTGCAGGTCTCCCTTCACCAGGACGTGGCCGCGAACGTCACCGTCAAGGTGGTCGCCGCCAAGTAACCCTGCTCCGGCAGGTCGCACGAGGCCCGGGTCTCCCCTTCGGGAGGCCCGGGCCTCGTCGCATCTCCGACCCCGATGGCGGACCGATCCGGAGACGATCCGTCAGCCGTGCTAGTCCCGACCCGCATGTCGGACCACATCGAGAACACTCCGACATCGGGGTCGTGGCCCGCCGCGACCGCCGCCCCGCCGCCGCGTAACGGACACGCCCGGACATTCCGGCACGGAGCGGCGCGACACGCCGGGACACGACACGCCGGGGACTTCCGGCCGAAAGTTGTCCACAGCAAAGCCCCGTTCAAATCGGCAGGTATGTCGCCCACAACGTGGAAATCTCGCGAGTCATCCACACCCTTGTCCACATTCGCCACGCATGGTTGTCCACGGGTCGACGCCGGTCATCCACGGTTGTCCCCAGGTTGTCCACGGCTCATCCACGGGACGGCTTCGCGCCGATTTGTCGGCCTCGCGGCCTGGCCCTACATTCGCGTGTCTGAGCCGGCTGTCTGAGGTCGGCGCGACACTGGGTGGGACCGGAGGGAGAGGCGCTACATGTCCGTCGACGAGCTCGAGGCCGCATACGGCTCGGATCCGGGACCCCGCAACAGCTTCGACCGTCTGCCCCCGCAGAACCTCGAGGCCGAGCAGAGCGTCCTGGGCTCCATGATGCTCTCGAAGGACGCGATGGCGGACGTCATCGAGGCCGTCCGTGGCGACGACTTCTACAAGCCGGCGCACGAGACCGTTTTCGACGTCGCGGTGAAGCTCTACAACGCGGGCGACCCGGTCGACGCGCTCACCGTCAGCGCGGAGCTCCAGCGCCAGGGCGAGCTGTCCCGCATCGGCGGCGCCGAGTACCTCCACACGCTGATCGCGATGGTGCCGTCGGCGGCGTCCGCGGGCTACTACGCCCGCATCGTCCGCGAGCAGGCCATCCTCCGCAAGCTGGTCGAGGCCGGCACGCGCATCGCGAACCTCGGCTACGACGGCGAGGGCGCGGAGGTCGACCAGATCGTCGACGCCGCGTCGTCCGAGATCTTCGCGGTCACCGAGCGCCGCAACTCCGAGGACTACCTCGCCATCGGCGAGATCATGGAGCGCACGCTCGAGGAGGTCGACGCCGCCTCGAACCGCGACGGCACGATGCTCGGCGTGCCCACGGGCTTCCGCGACCTCGACGACCTCACCGGCGGCCTCCAGCCGGGCCAGATGGTCGTCATCGCGGCCCGTCCCGCGGTCGGAAAGTCGACGCTGGGACTCGACATCGCCCGCTCGTGCGCGATCAGGAACAACAAGACCGCAGTGATCTTCTCCCTCGAGATGAGCCGTGAGGAGATCACGAAGCGCATGCTCTCGGCGGAGGCGAGCGTCAAGCTGTCGAGCCTCACCAAGGGACCCATGGGGCCCAGCGACTGGGAGCGGCTCGCGCAGACGGCCGCGTCCGTCGCGAAGGCGCCGCTGTTCATCGACGACAGCCCCAACATGTCGCTGATGGAGATCCGCGCGAAGTGCCGCCGCCTCAAGCAGCAGCACGACCTCAAGCTCATCGTGGTCGACTACCTCCAGCTCATGACGTCCGGCCGCAAGGTCGAGTCGCGTCAGCAGGAGGTGTCGGAGTTCTCGCGTGCGCTCAAGCTCCTCGCGAAGGAGGTCGAGGCGCCGGTCATCGCGATCTCGCAGCTGAACCGTGGCTCCGAGCAGCGCGGCGACAAGAAGCCGATGCTGTCGGACATGCGTGAGTCCGGCGCGATCGAGCAGGACGCCGACATCGTGATCCTGCTCCACCGCGAGGACGTCTACGACCGGGAGAACCGTCCCGGCGAGGCGGACTTCATCGTCGCGAAGCACCGCGCGGGTCCGACCGACACCATCGAGGTCGCCTTCCGCAAGGACTATGCCCACTTCACCGACATGGCTCGCGACCTGTAGCTCCCGCGTCACCCATCCGTCCCCTCGAACGCTCCGAACGCCTTGCGCCGACGGTCCGGACGAGAGGGAGGATGGGCAGATGCGACGAGCGACGATGGTGGGGGCGACGATCGGGGTGCTGGCCCTGGCGGGCTGCGCCGCCGGGGAGGCCGAGGGCGGATCGACCGCCGCGGACGAGGCCGCCACGAGCGGCGCGACCGCGGAGGCGATGGACGCGATGGAGACGCCGGAGCCTCACGTGACGCTCACGACGCAGTCGCCCGAGCCCGAGGTCGACAACGCGTTCGCCTTCACCGCGCCGACCGTGATGGGCGACGCCACCTTCGACGGCCTGACCATCGACGACACCGACGTTATCCTGTGGTTCTGGGCGCCCTGGTGCCCCACCTGCGTCGCGGAGGCACCCGTGCTGCTCGACGCGGCGGACCGGCTGCCCGCCGGGGTCGAGATCGTCGGCATCGCGGGGCTCTCCGGCGACCAGTCGTTCATGCAGGAGTTCGTCGAGATGACCGGCACGGAGACGTTCACGCACGTGGCCGACCTCGACGGCACCATCTGGCGCGGCTTCGACGTCTCGACGCAGGCCACGATCGTGGTGGTCGACGACTCGGGCGACGCCTACACGCTCGGCGCCGGCACCACCGCCGACGACCTGGTCGAGTACGCGGAGAAGATCGCCGCGGCCTGACCCCGCCGTGACGCCCGGCGCCGCGCCTGCGGTGCCGGGCGTTCCCATGCGCGGGGGCCGATGGACGGACGATGCGCCGGGCCTGATAGGCCTGGACGGACGATGCGACGGCGAGCCGGGGCTCCGGCGTCGTCCGTCAGGCTTCGACGCGCTCCGCCCGGCGGGCCGCGATGACCACCCAGGCCGACGCGACGGCGGCCGCCAGCACCAGCCCGACGAGCACCGGCGTCCCCCATGACTGGATCGCGAGCGAGATGCTCGACTGCCACCGCGCGGTCGCGAGCAGGACGCCGTCGAGCGCGTGGATGCCGAAGCGCGGCAGGATCTCCGCGAGCCCGAACACGGTGACGTACACGCCGGCCAGCACCATGAGCACGCCGCCGGCGCGCATGAGCTGCGGGGTGCGGCGGCGCACCGCGGCCGCGAGACCCGTGCCGGCGAGCGCGGCGGCCAGGGACACGAGCACCACCGAGGCGCCCATGCCGATCGCGTAGGCCACGAACGGCGCGAGGGTCGCTACCGGGCCGGACGCGGCGAGCGCCTGCGTCACGACGACCAGGAACAGGCCGATCGTGCAGCTCAGCGACGCGACCGCGAACGATGCGCCGTAGGCCAGCTGGGACGCGAAGGTGCGGCCGGGTGCGTGGGACGCGCGCGACAGCGCGCCGAGCCCCGGCCCGCGCAGCTCGCCGTGCCGCACCATCACGACGCCGAGGATGGCCACCAGCACGCCGAGCACCACGGTCACGTACGACACGTACGGCAGCACCGTCGCCTGGAGCCCCAGGCTCACTCCCCCGAACAGCAGGCCGAGCGCCGTGAAGACCGCGACGAAGCCCAGACTCATCGCGGCGGCGAAGCCCAGCGCCCGCCGCAGCGCGACCGCGCGCGGCACCGACGCACCGTCGCCCCCGGAACCTCCCGCACTGCCCGCGCTGCCGGTCACGATGACCGTCAGGTATGCGGGCAGCAGCGCGAACCCACAGGGGTTGAAGGCGGCGACCGCGCCCAGAAGCAGGGCGTATGCGGCGTCGGCTAGATCCATGGATGGCCTCCTCGGCCCGTCGTTCGGAGCCTAGCGGCCCGCGGACGGGTCGCGATCGCCCCTCATCGCCTTTCCGAGTTTGATAATCGTTCTCGTTATCGTCTAAGGTGACGCCAGACGCCCGGCCGGGCGCGAACCGATCAGATGAAAAGAACGAAAGGTCGGCCCCTCGGGGCCTCGGTACACGATGTCCATCTCGCCCCTCGCGAAGCGCGCCGCCACCCTCGCCGGTGCCTCCGCCCTCGTCCTCAGCCTCGCCGCCTGCGCTACCGACGACACGGAGGCCGTCACCTCGGCCGACGCGGTCGAGGTCGACGCGCACGACGACCACGACCACGAGGAGTCCACCGCCGCCTCGACCGAGATGGCGGCCCAGACCCCGCGCATCGTCGTCACCTACGACGGCGGCATCCTGGTGCTCGACGCGAACACGCTCGAGACCGAGGCCGACATCGCGCTCGCCGGCTTCAACCGCCTCAACGTCGCGGGCGACGGCCGCCACGTGGGCGTCTCGACCACCGGCGGCTTCCAGATCCTCGACGCCGGCACGTGGAGCCAGGCGCACGGCGACCACGCGCACTACTTCACGACCACCCCGGCGCTGAAGGATCTCGTGATCGAGGCGGAGACGCCCGGCCACCTGGTCGTCCACGACGGCCTCGCCGCGTTCTTCGACGACGGCACCGGCCAGGTCACCGTCGTCGAGGCCGACGAGTGGGAGCACATGGTCGACGAGGGCCACCTCGACCTCGTCCGCGAGTACACCACGGCCGACGCCCACCACGGCGTCGCGGTCGCGAGCGACGGCGGCGAGCTGCTCGTCACCATCGGCGACGAGGACGGCCGCACCGGCGCGATGCTCCTCGACGAGGTCGGCGACGTGCTCGCCTCGAGCGAGCAGTGCCCCGGCGTCCACGGCGAGACCGCCTTCACCACGTCCGACGGCGACGAGCTGTTCATGGTCGGCTGCGAGGACGGCGCCCTGGTGTTCCACGGCGACCACGTCCACAAGCTCGACGCGGGCCTGGACTACGCCCGCACCGGCAACCTCCACTCCGTCGACGGCAACGACATCGTCCTGGGCGACCGCAAGACGGACCCCGAGGGCGGCATCAACCTCACCGAGATCGTCCTGATCGACCCCGAGGCCGAGACCATCGAGGTCGTCGACCCGTTCGCCGGCGATGAGGCCGAGTACACGTGGCGCGGCCTGGCCCGCGGCGCGGACGGCGAGGTGCTGGTGCTCGGCACCGACGGCGCGCTGCGCGTCATCGACGAGGAGACCGGCGACGTGCTGCGCTCGATCGACGTCGTCGGCGCGTGGGAGGCGCCCGAGGAGTGGCAGACCGCCCACCCGGCCCTCACCGTGCTCGCCGGCATGGCGTACGTGACCGAGCCGGCCACCGGTACCGTCCACATCGTCGACTACGTCGGCGGCGAGGTCTGGAAGTCGGTCGAGGTCGGCGTCGCGACCAACGAGATCGTGGGCGTCACCGGCTGACGCCCCTGCTCGCCCGAGCACGGGGCCCGGTCCACGGCGGTACGCGCCGCGGGCCGGGCCCTTCGGTGTACGCGGGGACGATGCGGCGGCCGGGTACGCCCGGCGGCCTCACGCCGTCTGTGGCGGGCGCGAGAACCCGCGCACGATCAGCCACAGCGCGAGCACGATCTCCTGCAGCGCGAGCGGCGCCTGGAGTCCCGCGGCGGTGCTCGACAGGACGTCGAGCACGTCGAGCAGCCCGAGGACCGCGACGACGGCGTAGGGGACGATGGCGACGAGGCCCCACCACGTCAGCCACGCCGGGACCAGCCGCCCGCGGAGCAGGATCACGTAGAACATCGTGGCGCCGGTCACGAAGACGAGGCTCTGCAGGATGCCGCCCGTCTCCCCGGCCGTGAACAGGACGGTGCCGTTCTCGCCCGCGACCGCATCGTCCCCCGCGAGGCGGAACAGGGTGAGCCAGGTCATCGCCGTGACGACGTACCACGTGCCCTCCAGGGCGCCGCGGAAGACCACGAAGCCCACTGCGAGGCGCTCGCTGACCCGGCGCAGCACCGGGAACGCGACGATCGGGATGGAGGCGAGCGACAGGCCCATCAGCAGCACGAGCAGGGCGCCGGCGGCGAGCCCGCTGCCGAGCTCATCCGCGCCGGCAAGGTAGTCGGGGCCCTCGAGGCCGCCGCCCGTGGCGACCAGGCTGGCGGCCCCGCCCGCCGTGCCGACGAGGTAGAGGATGCCGATCGTGGTCGCCGTGGCGCGGTCGGACAGGGCTTTCGTTCGGACTTCTGCGTGCGTGGTCATCGCGCTCTCCCTTGCGGTCGCGCGGCGCGCCCGGCCGGGTCCGATGGACGCCGTATCGTTCCTTCCATCATCGCGCAGGGACGCGGCGCCTGCGCGATAGGTTGACGTGATTCGGATGGGAAGGACCGCCGGTACTGGAGGCGAAACAAGCGTGACCATCATCGTCCGCCCTGGCACTAGCCAGATCATCACAGCGTTCCCATCGCCATGAGCGTCTACATCGAGTGCCCCCGGTGTGGCCAGGGCCGTGTGAGTGCGTACCGATTGCTCGCGACCGACGAGACGCTTCAGGTCTGCGACGAGTGCGAGGCGGTTTGGCTTCCCGGCGTCGATCCAGCACCCACTGGATTCACAAACCTCGAGGACGAGCTCGATCGCCGAGACTTGACTTCGGGGTGGCGAGAGCTCGAGGAACTAGAGTGGCCATGATCCGTCGGTTCTTGCTGGTGCTCGTTGGCCTGATCCTGGGATGGGCGGCGGCGGTACGGTCCGGCGTTCTCGTCCCTGCGGCGGCTGCTACCACGGGGAGTGCCAACGACTCCCCGCGCCGTGTGCCAGCGCCGACGGCTACGTCATCGGTACGGGGCCTGCTCGCACCGATATGCCACCCCCCGTTCTCGCCGACGGAGCCTCGCGGCGAAGTCGACTCGGCAGCCGCGCAATCCAGCAATTGCCAAACTGGAAAGGCAACTTTGCTGAACTAGGGTCAGATTGCCAAGGTGGCGCGACAACTGACATGTCTACAGCTCGCCCTTGCGCTCCAGGTACTTCATCGCGACGTACCCCAGCGGGATGCGCAGCCAGTAGGTCAGCAACCTGTACACCAGCACCGCCGACAGCGCGACGGCGTACGGCAGGCCGGCACCGGTGAGGCCGGTGGTGAGCGCGATCTCGACCGCACCCAGACCACCCGGGGTCGGCACCGCGGCACCCACGGCGTTGCCGACGAAGAACAGCACCGCGACGTCGATGACGGCGAGGTCCTCGCCGAACGCGAGCAGCGAGGACTGGAAGGCGCCCACGAAGCCGATGGTGAGCAGCAGGTTGCCCGCGAGGCCCAGCGCGAGCCGCCAGGGCTGACCGAGCACCTGGGCGAGGCGCGGCCACGTCTGGCGCAGCGTCGGCAGGACGCGCTTCATCGCCCACGTCCGCACCCGTGGCACCAGCATCGCGGCGGCGATCACGAGGACCACGACCGCGAACGCGATCACCACGGCGGTCGACGGGAGCGCGGCGAGCGCGCCCTTCGAGCCGGATGCCAGCGTCAGCCCGACCAGGCCGAGCACGGTCACCACCACGGAGCTCACCTGCACCAGCGCCACCGTCGCGACGGCGAGAGGCGTCGGCACCTTGCGCTTGGTGAGGAGCCGCAGGTTGAGCGCCGCGGGGCCCACGCCCGCGGGCACCGCGACGGAGATGTAGGCGGCCGCCACCTGCGTGAGCAGCACCCGGCTGAACGGCACCTTGACGGGGCTGAACGCGGCGAGCGCGAGCGCCGCGCCCACGAACGTGAGCAGCGCCCACGCGAAGCCGATGACCAGCCACCATGGGTTGGCCTGCTGCACCGCGTCGAGGAACTGCTGCGTGTTGAAGCTCGCGAGGATCACCA
Source organism: Demequina maris (assembly GCF_000971155.1). Classification (GTDB taxonomy): domain Bacteria; phylum Actinomycetota; class Actinomycetes; order Actinomycetales; family Demequinaceae; genus Demequina; species Demequina maris. The sequence continues at coordinate 64,581 of NZ_BBLX01000011.1, forward strand.
CCGCGGCGACGAGGCCGAGCGCGATCGTGATGATGGTGCGCCCGCCGAAGCGGACGATGTTCTCGCTCGCGACCTCCGCCTCGGGCGAGCGCGCGAGGATCTCCTCGCGCACCTGCTCGAGCACCTTCTCGTGCTCGCTCTCCTTGACGGCCGCGCGCGTGTGAGGCGGCAGCGCGATGGTCTGCAGCAGCGGCGCCGCCTGCTCGACCTGCTGCGCCCCGAGCGAGCGGAAGGCCGAGTCGACGGCCCGCTCGGCGCCGACGCGGGCGGCGGTCAGGGCCAGCACCTGCGCGACGTCGATGCGCTGCGCGAACGCGCTCGTCGCAGCCTCGCCCATCTCCCAGGACGTCAGCCACACGGCGGGGTCGGTCTCGACGTCGTCGCCCACCAGGATGGTGTCGGCCTCGAGGCGACGATGCGAGATGCCCGCCCGGTGCGCCGACGCGACCTCGGCCCACAGGGCGTCCATCAGCGCATCGGTCATCTCGGAGACGGGCACGTCCGTGAGCGGGCGTGACACCGGGGGGCGCTGGTAGACGAGCAGCATCGTGTCGCGGATCTGCCCCATCCCGAGGACGCGGCCGGTGCGGACTCCCGCGACGCGAGCCGCGTGCGAGACCAGCGCCGTCGCCTCCGCGCTCTGGCGCAGCGACACGTCGGGACGGGTGTCGATGCCGCGCAGCCGCAGCGAGGTCCACAGCTTGGACACGAAGCCCGCGGCCTGCTGGTCGCCGTCGAGCGCGACCACGAGCAGGTGATGACCCTCGACGGTGGTCATCGCATAGACGCGGCCGTGCCGGGTCCGTGCCAGCGCGTCGGTGACGGCGTCGAGCTCGGGCTGGTCCGCATCGTGCTCGATGTCGGCCCTGATGAGCGAGCGCGGATGGAAGCCGGCGCGGTTGAGGCCCTCGACGAGGACGTTGCCGTACGCGCGGTCGGCGGTCGAGCCCAGCCAGTAGCGCAGCGCCAGGCCGGCGGCGCGCCCGAGCAGCACGGTGAGCAGGGCGGACGGGATCGTGATGACGCCGAAGATCACGGCGATCGCCAGCCCGAACCACAGCATGTTCCACGACAGCGACAGGCTGCGCCTGGTGGAGCGCCGCCCCGCGGCGGTGAGCAGCGCGGACAGCGCCGCCACGTACGCGGGCAGCTGCATGGTGTCGGCGCCGCGCGGCGTGAGGCTCGTCTGGATCTCCTCGGTGCCCCAGGACAGCAGCATCGCGGCCGCGATCAGGATGACGATCACCCCGAGGATGGCGGCGCCCAGCGCCTCGATGATGCGGCGCGGCTCGCGGCGCACGAGCATGTCGACGATCATCAGCGCCGGGATGATGATCGCGAGGATCGCGGTGAAGAGGTTGACCGGCGCCACGAGCAGACGCTGCAGGAACGGCGAGATCGAGGAGATGTCCTGCGTGATGCCCTCGGTGGTGCCGAGCGCGAACTCGCCGATGAACAGCACGGCGACGATGCCCACGACGGTGCCCAGCAGGCCGAGCACGTCGGTGAAGCGCCGCACCCGGATCTCCGGCTCGTCCAGGATGCGCACGGCCGGCGCGTCCTCGCGCGTCACGGATGCGTCGGCGGCCATGCGGCGAGTCTAAAGGGAAGCGCCTGGTGTCCCGGGGAGAAGGGGCGGCTCACGCCACGCCGAGCGACTCGAGCCACCCGTGCGGCACGACCTCCGGGCCGATGAACGCGACCGCGTCGAGCGTCCAGTGCGCGAGTACCAGCGGCGCGAGCCGCCCGCGCCGCACGTAGACCCAGCCGAACACCAGGCCCATCACCACGTTCCCGAGCGCCATGGGCCAGCCCTGGTACAGGTGGTAGGCGCCGCGCAGCAGCGCCGCGAGGATGATCGCGGTCCACGGCGACCGCCCCAGGTCGCGCAGCCGGGTGAGCACGAAGCCGACCACCACGAACTCCTCGAGCACGCCCGCGGCCGCGGCGGACAGCAGCAGGATGGTCGCCGACCACCACATGTCCGGCAGCCCCGACGTGTCGATGGTGACGGTCTGCCCGAGCGCCCGCGAGATCGCGTACAGCGCAAGCCCCGGCAGCCCGATCGACGCCGCGAGGATCGCGCCCCAGCCCACGTCGCCCCACCACTTCCGCGCGGGTCCCACCAGGCCGAGCCGCACGCGGGACGATGCGCCGTGCTGGCTCAGCAGGTACAGCGCCAGGGCGACGGGCACCAGGGCGAAGCCGATGCCCAGCACCTGGCGGATGAGGTCGATCCAGTCGATGCTGGAGCGGCTCGGGTTGAGCGTGGTGGTCTGACCCGAGATGGGCGTGGTGTCCATGTACCGCTCGATGAGGCGGATGGCCGCGTACACGGCGGTCTGCCCGAGCGACAGCCCGAGCACGATCCACACCTCGGCCCGCATGCGCGCCTTCGACGGCAGGGTGACCTCTGCGGGGGGCGCGGCGGGCGCGGGGGCTGCGATGTCCATCGTCACGCCACTCTAACGACCGGGGGTTCCCGGCCTACGCTGGCGGGATGCGCATCGTCTCGCTCCGCCGCTACCCCGTGAAGGCCATGGGCGGGGAGGCGCTCGCCAGCGTCGAGGTCGACGCGCGGGGCCTCATGGGCGACCGCGCGCTCGCGGTCCTCGACGCGGACGGCCTGTTCGCGGCCGGCAAGCGCGGCAGCCGGTGGCGCGCGATGGAGGAGGTCATGGCCTACTCGGCGCGAACGGCGGACGATGCGGTGGTGGTCGCCGGCCCCGGCGGCGAGTGGCGCGCGGGGTCGCCCGAGCTCGACGCCGAGCTGAGCGTCGCGCTGGGCGAGCCGATGCGCGTCCGCGGCGAGGAGCCGGGGGAGCGGACCTTCTTCGACTCGCGCCCCGTGTCGGTGGTCGGCACCGCCACCCTCGCGTGGTGCCGCGACGAGCTGGGCGTCGACGCGGACCCGCGACGCCTGCGGGTCAACGTCGTGGTCGAGACCGAGGAGCCGTTCGTCGAGGAGACGTGGATCGGGTCGGAGCTCACCGCCGGCGGGGTGCGGCTGCGCGCGGTCAAGCGCAACGAGCGGTGCCGCGTCATCGACCTCGCGCAGGACGGCGTGGCCGAGAGCGCGCGCTTCCTCAAGCCCCTGGGCGAGCGGCGCGACGCGTGCGTCGCCGTCTACTGCGAGGTGGTCGAGCCGGGTGAGATCCGGGTCGGCGACGCGGTCGCGCCGGCCTGAGGGCCGCGCCTAGGTGGCGGGGTACGCCTTGCACAGCCCCTGCGTGCGCGCCCACACCGACCAGCCGCGCTGCGTCCCGGTGACGGCCGGATAGGCGGCCGCGAGGCCGAGCTCGGCGACGCGCGCGGTCTTGAGCGACACCACGGCCGAGGCGCCCGTGCCCATGCGGACGCCGCCGAGGACCTCCCGGCCGTCGAGCGTCATCGAGAAGTCCGCGAGGAAGCCCGGGTCCGACGCATCGTCCACGCCGATCACCGTGGTGACGCGGTCGCAGCGCCGCGACAGGGCGATCGTGCCGCCGTCGGCGGCGCCGCCGTCGATGCCGCGGGCGCGCAGCACCCACGGGTAGTGCCAGCCGTCCAGGTCCGCCCGGCCGGCGACGAGGTTCCCGTCCGTCCGGTGCGGGACCAGGGAGATCCATCGCCAGACGGTCGCGGTCGTGGTCCGCTGCGACGCCGCCTTCGTGGCGGTCCCGTCGAACCTCACCCGGTACCGGGTGGTGCCCATGCCGCGGACCGTGAAGCGCATGCGGTAGGTGCGATCGGCCCGCACCTTCGCGGTGGTCGGGGTGTCGATCCAGCGGCCGTCCTTCTTGCGCTGCAGCACTAGCCGCGCGCCGGTCAGGTTGCCGGAGGCCGCGCCGCGGATGACGGCGGTCTCGCCGTGCACGAGCAGCGGGCCCGACGCGGCCCGGATCGAGGCGATCGTCACGGTGGTCGAGGACTTGCGGGTGGCGTCCGCGCGCGGTCCCGCCGCGACGAGCACCGCGAAGGCGAGCGCGACGATGGCCGCCAGCGCGGCCGTGCGGCCGAGGCGTGGGGTGGCGGGACGGACGTCGGTCACGGATCCCCCTCACGGACGTCGACCGGGTCGCCCCCGACCGGCGGTTCTCAGGTCGTCGGCGGGTGCGGTGGCGTCGAACCTAGCAATATCGGACGAAGCGGACAACCACCCGCGCCGTGCGAGCCCCCGTGTGCTCCTCCACACAGAAAAGACGCTGCTCCACCAAAGAGGGTTCGAATCGACGCGATATGCATCGATCGGGCCTGATCGGGGACCGCTTGTGTGGATCAGCGGTCAGCGGCAGGGGCGACCGGGTCAGGCGAGGTAGTCGTCGACCAGCTTCTCCGCGAGGCCCACGTACGAGCCCGGGGTGAGGGCCGCGAGGCGCGCGGCGGTCTCCTCGGGCAGCGGCAGCCCGGCCACGAAGGCCTGGATGGCGGCGGCGTCGATCTGCTGGCCGCGCGTGAGGTCCTTGAGACGCTCGTACGGGTTGTCCATGCCGGGCACGCCCGCGACGGCGGCCGCGCGCATCGCCGACTGGATCGGCTCCGCGAGCACCTCCCACGACGCGTCGAGGTCCGCGGCGAGCGCCGCCTCGTTCACCGAGAGGGTCTTGAGGCCGCGGCTGACGTTGTCGATCGCGAGCATCGAGTGGCCGAAGGCGACGCCGATGTTGCGCTGCGAGCTCGAGTCCGTGAGGTCGCGCTGCAGGCGCGAGGTCACGAGCGTCGCGCCGAGCGCGTCGAACAGCGCCGCCGAGATCTCGAGGTTCGCCTCGGCGTTCTCGAAGCGGATGGGGTTGATCTTGTGCGGCATCGCCGAGGACCCGATCGAGCCCTTGGTGGTGGCCTGCGCGAAGTAGCCGAGCGACACGTACGTCCACACGTCGGTCGCGAGGTTGTGCAGGATGCGGCCGAAGCGGGCGACGTCCGCGTACAGCTCGGCCTGCCAGTCGTGCGACTCGATCTGCGTGGTGAGCGGGTTCCAGGTGAGCCCGAGCCCCTCGACGAAGGTGCGCGACACCTCGATCCAGTCCGTCGCGGGGACCGCGGCGGTGTGCGCGCCGTACGTGCCGGTCGCGCCGTTGATCTTGCCCAGGTACTCCTGGCCCTCGATGCGGCGCAGCTGACGGCCGAGGCGGTGCGCGAGCACCGCGAACTCCTTGCCGAGCGTGGTCGGCGTCGCGGTTTGGCCGTGCGTGCGGGACAGCATCGGCGTCGCCTTGGCGGCGCGCGCGAGGTCCGCGACCTGCTCCACGAGGGACGATGCGGCGGGCAGCCACACGTCCTCGACGGCGCCCTTGACCATGAGCGCGTACGAGAGGTTGTTGATGTCCTCGGAGGTGCACGCGAAGTGCACGAGCTCGCTCAGCGGCTCGAGGGACGTGCCCTTGATGCGGGCCTTGATGACGTACTCGACGGCCTTGACGTCGTGGACGGTGACCTTCTCGAAGTCGGCGTGCTCGCGGATGCCGTCCGCGTCGAAGCCCGCGGGGATGCCGCGCAGCAGCGCGACCTCGTCCGCGGCGAGCGCGCGGGTGCCGGGCACGGCGCCGGTCTCGCACAGGTGGATGAACCACTCGACCTCGACGTGGAGGCGCATGCGGTTGAGCGCGGGCTCGGACAGGTGGTCCACGAGCGGGGCGACGGCGCCGCGATAGCGGCCGTCGAGGGGGCCGAGGGCGATCGCGGGCTCGAGGGAGGCGAGGGAGGTCCAGTCGGTCACGCCGGACATTCTCCCACGCACGGCGCGTGCGGGCCGCGGTCCCCGGACGGAGGGACGATGCGCGCCGTCCCCAGGGCGGCAGCGCGGGCTCCGCGCCGGGCCGGGTGCGCGCCTACCGTCCCCGCATGGACGACATCACGGCGCTGATCGAGCGGGCCCGCTTCGAGGTCGATGTGGCGCACGCCCGCCTGGAGGCCGCGCGGCGCGTGCGCTGGGAGGGGGTCCATGGCCGCGCGTACGCGGACCGGCTCGCGGAGGCGGCCGCGCGGGTCCGGGTGCTCGACGGCCTGGTGGCGGCGGCGGTGCCGGCCGTGCCGCCCTGGCCGGCACCGTGACGGAGCCGATCTGGTCCGCCGGCGGCGCGGGCGGCGTGATGGCGGTCCTCGACGACCTCGACGCGGCGGCCGGGGCGCTCGCGGCCGCCGCCGACGCGCTCGACGACGCCGCGCGGGCCCTCGGGGTGGCCGCGCAGGTGGCGGGCTGGTCCCCGGCGCGGGCGCCCGCCGCCGCCGGGCTGCTCGACGCGGCCGCCGCATCGTCCACCGAGGCCGTCCGGCTCCGTGATCTCGCCGCCACGCTGCGCGCGACCGCGCTCGCGTACCTCGAGGCGGAGGCCGAGGCGCGGCGCGCGGTGGGCCTCGCGGGGCGGCTGGGCGAGGCCGGCGCGGACTGGCTCGGCTCGCTCGCGTGGCTGAACCGGACCGCCGCGCTCGTGGCCGGCGGCCCGGCGGCGATGCTGCTGCTCGGAGGCCCCGGCCTGCCGCCCACGACCGGGCTCGTGGGGCGTGATGAGGCCGCCGGACTGCTCGCGCTCGCGGGCGACGACTACGCGCGCATCGTCGCGATGGTCGCGCTCGTGGTGCACCAGGCGGAGGCGGGGGAGCCTCCGTATCGGGCGGTCGACCCGGCCCCCGTGCTCGAGGACGAGGCGCCGGGCAGCCTCGAGGACGTCGTCGGGCGCCTCGCATGGGTCCACACCCAGGGCGACGGGACGATCGCGATCGAGACCGTCCGGGACGCGCACGGCGCGCGGCACCTGGTCTACGTGCCGGGGACCGAGGACTGGTGGGTGACGTCGGGCAACCCGGCGGACCTCGAGGCGGACCTCGCGTCGGTGCTCGGGGCGATGTCCGACGCGGCGCGCGCGGTGGTCGACGCGGTCGTAGCCCACGGGATCGGCCCCGACGAGCCGCTCCTGCTCGCGGGGCACAGCCAGGGCGGCATGGTCGCGATGATCGCCGCCGCCGCGCTCGCGGACCGCTTCCGGGTCGAGCGGGTGGTGACCGCGGGCGCGCCGACCGGGCGGATCCGGCTGCCGCCCACGGTCGCGGCGCTGCACCTCGAGAACACGCGGGACCTGGTGCCGGGCCTCGACGCGCGCGCCAACCCGGACACCCCGTCGCGGGTGACGGTGTCGCACGACCGCCGGCGCTCCGAGCGCGCGGATGCCCCGGACGGCTCGCGCACGATCGCCGAGGCGCACGGGTTCGCGGGCTACGCCGCGACCGCCAGGCTGGTGGACGAGGGTGTCTCCGCGTCGACGGAGGCGTGGCTCGACGGCGCGCGGCCGCTGCTGACGGAGGCGCGCTCGACCGTCACGGCCTACCGGCCGGTCACGGACTGACGCCTAGTTCTTGGAGGCGCCGGGCACCACCGCGGTGAGGATCGCGGTGATGAGGCTGATGAGCAGCGCGGCGAGCAGCGTCTCCCAGAACGCGCCGATCGTGAGCTCCGCCCACGGCACGAGCGTGGTGAGCCATGCGGTCAGCCACAGCATGAACCAGGCGGTCACCAGGGCGAACAGGCCGAGCGTGAGGATCTTGATCGGCAGCGACAGGACGTCGACGATGGGCTTGATGAGCAGGTTCGCGCCCGCCATCACGGCGCCGACGAGGAGGAAGACGCCGATGCGGGCCCACGTCCCGCCGTCGCCTCCCTCGACCGCCACATCCAGGGGGAGCAGGGTCACGAGCCATACCGCGACAGCCGTGATCGCGGACACGAGGACGAAGCGCATGGCCGCCATTGTTCCACGGGCGTCACCCGGGGTGACATCCTGGTTCCCATGCCCGACGCGCCCGCCTCCCACCTGCCCCAGCCACGACCGAACGTCGCTGCGCTGCCCGCCTACGTCCCCGGCGCCCGCGGCGCCGCCGACGCGCCGCCGCCCGTCAAGCTCTCCTCGAACGAGAGCCCGCACGGGCCGCTGCCCTCGGTGGTCGGCGTGATCGAGGACGCCGCGACCGGCATCCACCGCTACCCCGACATGGGGGCGTCGGCGGTGACCGCGCGGATCGCGCGCGAGGTGGGCCGCGACCCGTCCGAGGTGGTCGTGGGCGGCGGCTCGGTGGCCGTGCTCGCGCACATCCTCCAGGCGTACACCGGCCCGGGCGACGAGGTCATGTTCGCGTGGCGCAGCTTCGAGGCGTACCCGATCCTCGCGCGCATCGCGGGCGCCGAGCCCGTCATGGTGCCGCTGACGGCCGAGTCGCGCCACGACCTGCCGGCGATGGTCGCCGCGATCACGGACCGCACCCGCGTGCTGATGCTGTGCTCGCCCAACAACCCGACCGGCCCGATCCTCACGCAGGCCGAGCTCGACTCCTTCATGGCGCAGGTGCCGTCGCGCGTGCTGGTCGTGCTGGACGAGGCCTACGTCGAGTACGTGCGCGACCCCGAGGTCGCGGACGGCCCGGCCTCGCTCGACCGGTACCCGAACCTGCTGCTGCTGCGCACGTTCTCCAAGGCGTACGGCCTCGCGGGCCTGCGCGTCGGCTACGCCGTCGGCCCCGCCGCGCTGCTCGCGCCGGTGCGCGCGTGCGTGACGCCGTTCTCCGTGTCCGGGCCGGCCCAGGCCGCCGCGATCGCGTCGCTCGACGCCCGCGACGAGCTGCTCGAGCGTGCCGCCCAGGTGGTCGCGGAGCGCGGCCGCGTGCGCGAGGCCCTGATCGCCGACGGCTGGTCGGTGCCCGAGTCGCAGGGCAACTTCGTGTGGCTCGGCGTCGGCGACGCGACGGCGGATCTGGTCGCGCACCTCGGCGCCGCCGAGCCCGCGATCCTCGTGCGCCCCTTCGTGGGCGAGGGCGTGCGCGTCACCATCGGCGCTCCCGAGGAGAACGACGCGCTGCTCGCGCGCCTCGCGACGTGGGACGGCCCGCGCTGACCTGAGGCGCTCGACGCGGGGCGGCACGCTTGCGGCGCCCCGCCCCCGGCGTGCGGCCCGGCCTCAGCGGCCGGCGTCGCCGCCGAGCGCCCGGGCCTCGTCGATCGAGATGCGGTCGAGCATGTCCAGCCGCCCGCCCACGGTCGCGTCCAGGAACGGCACGCCGCGGCGGTCGAGCTCGCGCCGCACCACGGAGTAGCCGAACGGGCCGGCGCCGTCCTCCTGCCACGTCGCGATGAGGTCCGCGGGCCGGGTCGTCTTCGAGGCGTGCTGGTCCGACTCGTAGAAGTAGCTGCCCGCCGCGCTCTCGTAGTTCGAGTCGCAGCCCACGAGCACGATGGCGCTCGCGCCCATGTGGAGCGCCATCGGCACGCCCGCGGTGAGCACGCCGGTGTTCGAGTCCACGAGCGCCGACGTGAGGTCCAGCGGCGCCCACCCGGTCTTCGCGATGCGCCGCTTGAAGGGCTTCTCGAACAGGAAGTAGCGGATCTCGTAGCCGCGCAGCTCTTCGAGGGTCTCGAGGTACGGCTTGAAGTAGAAGGACGTCCACAGCGTCGGGCGGTGCGTGTGGCGGGTGAGCGCGTCGAGGAACTCCCGCGGCAGCTCGGGCGTGGTCGTGTGCCAGCCGCCGAACAGCATGTGCGAGGGCAGCACGAGGTGGTCGGGGCGGATCGTGTCGAAGTCGTCGTGGTTGACGAACCAGTTGAAGACGACGCTCTCGTACCCCGCGAAGGCGCTCATGTCCGTCTCGCGCAGGGACGGGCCGTTGCCGATGAGCACGACCGGGCGCCCCGCCGCGCTCCCGCGGAGCGCCTCGAGGGCCGCCCCCTCCTCGGCGCGGAACTGGCGCGTGCGCGCCGCCATGATCGCGGACACGTAGGACTGGGTCCACAGCGAGAACGACATCTTGAAGCGGTTGAGGCCGCGACGGTAGCGCTGGCGGTCCTCGCCCTCCAGGAGGTCGTCCGAAAGGAAGCCGTACCAGGGCTTGGGCCCGGTGAGGTGGAGGATGCGCACGGCGCCCACCTCCTCCGGGTAGTCCCACTCGAGCAGCATCTTGTTCATGTTGTACGTCTGCGGCAGCAGCTCCACGTCGCGCTCGGCGAGGTAGAGGTTCCAGAACTTCTGGTCCGCGAAGCGGTCCAGCGCCGGGTCCGTCGTCGCGTCGATGGTCGCGAGGATCCGCTCCATGCGCTCGCGGGCCTCCGGGCCGCGCTCCGCGCGCGGCAGCGACAGCACGCCGCTGTTGATGACGGGCCGGCCGGTGACGTCGGCGTCGATCGCGTACGGGCGGTGGCCGATGTCCGGCACCGCCTTGATGCGGGTGCCGCGCCACAGCGCGGAGATGTCGCCGAGGATCAGCAGGTCGGTGTCGAGCACCACGATCCACGACGGGTCCTCGAGCGTGAGCGCCTCGAGCGTCAGGTAGCCGAGGTGGCCGATCTTGCGGTGGTTGTAGTGGTCCGACATCGCGACGTCGTACGCCTCGGGGTCGCGGTCGAGGAACTCGAGCCTCGGGTAGAGCGCCGCGAGGCGTGTGCGCGTGAAGGCGGACAGGCCCTGGTCGTGGAAGATCAGGAAGCGGTTGTCGAGGCCCGGGTACTGCCGCTGGAGGCTGAGCAGCAGCGCCTCGAGGCCCGGCGCGTACTTGTCGTTGCACACCGCCGCGAACACCAGGTCCGCCGGCGGCGGCACGGGGTCGAAGTCGTCAGCGAGGTGCGCGTACGCGTAGCGGCCGGCGAGCAGCGCCTCGAGATCCTCGGGATTGTCCGACTGCCGGATCGACCCGGGGAACGGGCCACCGGCGGCGCGCACGCGCTCGACCTCGATCGCGCTGAAGGGCGCCGCCTTCGGCGCGGGCGCCGGCTTGGGCTGCGGCGCGGGCGTGGGGGACGATGCGGCGGGCTCCATGGGGGCCGGGGGCTTCGGCGTGGCGGCCGGTGCCGGCGTCGGTTCCGGGGACCCCGCTCGAGTCACGCGGCGCGCGGCGCGCCAGGCTCGGGTGAATCCGTCGGTCATAAGCCCTCCAGCTCGCGTGTGCGCCCCATCGGGCTCACGGTCGCCCGATTCTCCCACGATGGCACGGTCCCGGCGCCCGGTCGGGGCGCCCCCACCCGTCGCTTACCATGCAGGGGTTCCCCGGACGGGCACCCGAAGGAAAGGCGGCGCGGAGACCATGAGCGTGGCCGGCGTGCGTCCGCTGAACCCCGGCGCGACCCTGCTGCACATCGGGCTGCCCAAGACCGGCACCACCGCGGTCCAGGCCGCGGCCGCCCAGCTGCGCGGCCCGCTGCTCGAGCAGGGCGTGTGCTACCCGGGGATCGCGCTCAACCACGGCACCGCGTCGAACGCGCTGATGGGGCGCTCGACGGCGGTCTTCGAGGCCGGTCCGCGCGCGCGGTGGGAGCGCATCGCTGACGAGCTGCGGAGCCACCCCGACGCGATCGGCTGGCTGAGCTACGAGCAGATCGCGCAGGCGACCCCCGCCGTCGCGCGGCGCTTCCTCGACGAGCTCGGACCCGACCTGCACGTCGTCATCACCGCACGCGCGTACGTGTCGGTGCTGCCGTCCGCCTGGCAGCAGTGGGTCAAGGACGCGGGCGACGCCCCGTTCGAGACGTGGATCGCCCGCGTGCTCGACGTGCGGGACCGCGAAGGCGGCACCGAGGGCAGCGGCCCCGGCACGGGCTTCTGGCGCCAGCACGACCTCCCCGCGATCGCCCGGGTCTGGGCGGACCTCCTCGGACCCGAGCGCGTCCACGTCGTCATCCTCGACAAGTCCCGGCCCGCGCTGCTGTTCGACGCCTTCGAGGGGCTGCTCGCGCTCGAGCCGGGCACGCTCGCCTCGGCACCGCGCGACGCGCTGCTGAGCAACCGCGGGATGTCCCGCGCGGAGGCCGAGCTCGCGCAGGGGGTCAACGCGCTCGCCCATGCCGCGGCCGCGCCCGTCGACCCCCGCGTCTACTACCGGGTCATGCGCAACGGCGCGATCAGCGCCGTGCTGCGCGACCGCGAGCCGACGCAGGACGAGGGCTCGATCGCGGCGTCCGCGCCGCTCGCCGCCCGCTTCGCCCACGAGGGCGCCGCCGCGGCGCGCGCGCTCGCGGGGCTCGGCGTCGACGTCGTCGGCGACCTCGAGGCGCTCGGCGCCCTGCCCGGCAACCCGCCGGCCGAGGCCCCGGCCCCGTGCGCGGCGGTCGACCCCGAGCTGGCCGCCCTCGCGGTGCTCGGCGCGACCTCCGCGGCGCTCGGCGAGGGCGTCAACTTCGCGGGCGCCCGCCTGCCGGGCGGCGAGCCGGTCGCCGGCCCCGGCCGTCCCTCACGCCGTGCCGTGCTCGGCGCGCTGCGCCGCCGCGCCCGCAGGGCGGTGGCGCGATGAGCGGCACCGTCGCGACGCTGTGCCGCGCGGACCTGCGCGCGCTCCGGGCCGCCCGCTTCGAGGCGCCCGCGGGCGAGCGGCTCGTGGTGCTCCGTCCCCTCGCGCTGGCGGCCGCGCTCGACCGTCAGGACGCGCTCGCGGCCGGCGACCGCCGCCCGTCGGTGCTCGCCGCCATGCTCCGCGCGTGGGTGCGCGCGCGCCGCCTGGTGCGGGCCGCGGGACCCGGCGCCCGCATCGTCCGGCCCGGATCCGGGGAGCTGGGCGCCGCGCTCGGCGCGCCCGTCGCGGAGCCGCACGCGCTGGAGCCCGCCGAGCGTGACCTCCTCGAGTCGATCGACCGCGGGCTCGCCGGCACCCCGACGCCGCGCGACGTCCGCCTCGCGGTGGTCCGCGGCGCGGTCCTGCACGCGCTGTACGCGGCCGCGGAGACGCGGGACGGCCGCGAGGGTGAGATGCTTGATGCCGCAACCGCGCAGGCCGCGGTCGCCGGCGCGGTGTCCGCGCTGCTCGGTCACGGCCTCGCGTTCGAGGATCCCGACGGCACACCTCTCCTGCGGGAGCGGCGGCGGGAGGCGCACGTGGTCCCGACCCTCGACTCGCTGAGCACGGTTGCGCTCCTGCGCCTGCTGCTGCCCCTAGGAAGGAAGACGTGAACGCCGACGCGATCCGGGTGAGCTTCGTGATGCCCGTCCTCAACGAGGAGAACTACGTCGTCGCCGCCGTCCAGAGCATCCTCGCCCAGGACGGCCTCGACGAGCGCGAGATCCTGCTCGTCCTCGGCGCCTCGACCGACCGCACCGACGAGGTCGTCGCCGGCCTCGCCGAGGCCCACCCCGAGATCCGGGTGCTGCGCAACCCGCGCAACGCGATCTCGCAGTCGATGAACATCGGCATCGCCGATGCGCGCTTCCCCGTCGTCGTGCGCGTCGACGCGCACTCCGTGCTGCCGGCCGGCTACGCCGTGACCGCGGTGCGGTCGCTGCGCGCCGCGGGCGCCGTCAACCTCGGCGGCCGCATGCACGCCGAGGGCCGCACCCCGTACGAGCAGGCCGTCGCGTGGGGCTACAACTCGCCCGGCGGGCTCGGTGGCGCCGTCTATCACACGGGCGGCGAGGCCGGCCCGGCCGAGTCCGCCTACCTGGGGGTCTTCGACCGCGCCGCGGTGCTCGCCATCGGCGGCTTCGACGAGACCCTCTCGCGCGGCGAGGACTGGGACCTCAACCGCCGCCTCATGGCGCGCGGCGGGCTGGTGTGGTTCGAGCCGGCGCTCGACGTCGTCTACCGCCCGCGCTCGTCGGTGCGCGCGCTCGGGAAGCAGTTCCACGCCTCGGGCCGGTGGCGCGGCGAGATCATCCGCCGCCTGGGCGGACGCGTGCCGCTGCGCTACTTCGTCCCGCCCGCGCTGCTCGTGGCGCTGGCGCTCGGCGCCGTGATGGTCCTCGCCGGCGCGATCGCCGGCGGTGTCGTCGGCAACGTGGTCGCGCTCGCGGGCGCGCTGCCGTTCCTCGTCTACCCGGCGTGGGTGCTGCTCACCGCGCTCCGGGCCGACGTCGCGCCGGGAGTCAGGCTGCGCCTGCTCGGCGTGCTCCCCACCATGCACCTGTCTTGGGGCGCCGGATGCCTGTTCGGTATCCTCGTTCCCAGCAGGGGGCACAACGCCTTCGCAGGACGTTGAGGCATTCACCCCGAGGAGACGTGTGACCGAGATCGACTACGCCGCGCTCGCGCGGGAGGCGGGCCTGCCGCGCGTGGGTGCGCGACAGGACCTTCCGGCGTACCTCAAGGAGATGTGGCAGCGCCGTCACTTCGCGATCCGGCTGGCGCGCTACCGCATCGAGGGCAGCCTCAACCAGAACCGCCTGGGCCTCGCCTGGGTCGTCCTCAACCCGCTGCTGCAGGCGGCCGTCTACGGCCTGATCTTCGGCGTCATCATGCCGAAGTCGTCGCGCGAGGGCATCAACTTCATCCCGTTCCTCGTGACGGGATTCTTCATCTTCTCGTTCTTCAGCAAGTCGTTCTCCCAGGGCGCCCGGGCGATCACGGGCAACACGTCCCTGGTGAGGAGCCTGAGCTTCCCGCGCATGCTGCTGCCGCTGGCGGCGGTGCTGCGCAACATCTACGAGCTCGTGCCGATGATGGCGGTGCTGTCCGTCATCCTCATCGGCTTCGGCGAGTACCCCACGTGGACCTGGCTGCTCGTGCCCGTGATCCTCGCGTTCATGACGATGTTCAACATGGGTGTGGCCCTCATCGCCGCGCGCCTCACGGTGCACGTCCGCGACGTCACCGAGATCATCCCCGTCATCACGCGCCTGATCTTCTACACGACCGGCATCTTCTACTCGCTCGAGCAGGTGCTGGCGGACAAGCCGGCATGGATGCTGACGCTCGCGAGGCTCAACCCCGTGCACGACTTCGTCGAGCTCGTCCGCTGGGCCTTCATGGGCGGCGACACGGACATGACCCAGCTCGCGGTCATCGCCCTGATCGCGTCGGTGGTCACGCTGATCGTCGGCGTCTTCTTCTTCTGGACCGCCGAGGAGCGCTACGGCCGTGAATGAGCAGCGCAAGCCCACCATCGTCGTGGACGACATCCACGTCCAGTACAAGACCTTCGCCTCCGGCAAGGCAGCCTCGGACCGCCGCTCGCTGATGCAGCGCCAGCGCGGCGTGCGCATCGTCAAGGCGATCAAGGGCGTGTCCTTCGCCGCCTACGAGGGCGAGTCGATCGGCGTGATCGGCCACAACGGGTCCGGCAAGTCGACGCTCATGCGCGCCATCGCTGGCCTGCAGCAGCCGGTCAAGGGCGCCGTGTACTCCGCGTCGCGCCCCGCGCTGCTCGGCGTCAACGCCGCGCTCATCAACGACCTCACCGGCGAGAAGAACGTCATGCTCGGTGGTCTCGCGCTCGGCATGACGCCCGACGAGGTCGCGTCCCGACGCGAGGGCATCATCGAGTTCTCCGGCATCCGCGAGTTCATCGACATGCCCATGAAGGCCTACTCGTCCGGCATGGCGGCGCGCCTGCGCTTCTCCATCGCGATCTCGCGCGACCACCAGATCCTGCTGGTCGACGAGGCGCTCGCGGTGGGCGACAAGGACTTCCGCGCCAAGAGCGAGCAGCGCATCCGCGAGCTCCGCCAGCAGGCCGGCACGGTCTTCCTCGTGAGCCACTCGATGCGCTCGATCATGGACACCTGCACCCGCGTGCTGTGGATCGACCACGGCGAGCTCAAGATGGACGGCGACCCCAAGGAGGTCGTCCGCGCCTACAAGAAGTCGAAGTGACCACGGACGACCCCCGCGTCGGGTGGGTCGAGTCGCCCCTCCAGCTCATCAACGCTGTCGAGGCGGCGGCCGACCTGGATGAGCCCACCCTCATCCTCCTGCGCCGGGGCGTCGCCCAGCTCGCGGACACCGCGCGCTGGCTCGAGCCCCACCTGCCGGAGGGGATCCGCTTCGCCGAGGCGTCCACCGCGACCGACCCGCGCTTCCGCGACGCCGCGCGGCGCCTCGTCGGCGACGCGTTCTCGGGCCAGTTCCGCGCCGTCGTGACCACGACCGGCGCCCGCGACCTTGTGGTGGTCGACGACGGCTCCGCCGCGCTGCACCTCGCCGCGGTGCTCGCCGGCATCGAGCGCTTCTCCCGCATGGGCCAGCGCGAGTCCGCGGTCCAGCGCACGCTCGGCACGCTCACCGGCTCGCGGCTGCGCGCCGCGGCGCGCGCGGGCCGGGTCACGCTCGTCACCGCCTACGCCGACCACGAGGCGATGCCCACGGTGCCCGGCGCCCGCATCGTCCCCAACCGGTACGCGTGGCTGCGGTCGCTCGACGCGGCCCCGCCCGTCGAGCTCCGGTCCGTGGTCGTGCTCGGCTCCGCGCTCGCCGTCGACGGCTACGTCGACCCCGAGCGCTACGAGGCCTGGGCCGCGTCCCACGGGGCCGAGGCGACCTACCTGCCGCACCGGCGCGAGGACCCCGCGGCGCTCGAGCGGCTCAGGGCCGCCGGCCTCGCCGTCGTCGAGCCGGGGCTGCCCGCCGAGATCGTGCTCGGCAGCGCGCGCGGCGTCGCGCACGTGCACTCGCTGCCGTCGAGCACGGGGGCGACGCTGGCGCGCGTGCTGCCCGTGGGCACCGTGATGAAGGTGACGGCCGTCCGCCACGACTGGTGGACCACCCGCGCCGACGAGACGTTCCGTGCCACGCTCGCGTACCTTGCGAGTGCGGACGAGGCCACAACCGAGGAGGACTGACATGCGTGCCGTCGCCATCATCCCCGCCCGCGGCGGGTCGAAGGGCGTGCCCGGGAAGAACGTCGCCCGCGTGGGCGGCGTGCCGCTCGTCGCGCGAGCCGTCAGGGCCGCGCTGGCCGCGCCGTCGATCGACGGCGTGTTCGTGTCGACGGACGATGCGGAGATCGCCGCCGCGGCGCGCGCCGCCGGCGGCGACGTGATCGACCGCCCGGCCGACATCGCGGGCGACCTCGCGACCTCCGAGGCGGCGCTGCTGCACGGCCTCGACGTGCTCGCGGAGCGCGGCATCGAGCCGCAGGTCCTCGCCTTCCTCCAGGCGACCTCGCCCTTCATCGACCCCGCGGCGCTCGACGGCGCCGTCTCCTCGGTGCTCGCCGGCGAGCACGACTCGATGTTCTCGGCCTTCGAGACCTACGCGTTCCTGTGGCAGCGCGGCGGCACCGGCGCGACCGGCGTCAACCACGACCACTCGTTCCGCCCGCGTCGCCAGGACCGCGAGCCGCACTTCCAGGAGACCGGCGCCTTCTACGTCATGGACGTCGCGGGCTTCCGCGCCTCCGGGTTCCGCTTCTTCGGCCGCGTCGGCATCGCGGAGGTGTCCGCGGCCACCGGCATCGAGATCGACGACGCGCACGAGCTCGCGTCCGCACGCGCGCTCGCGTCGCTCCTCGACACGCCCGCCCCGGTCGACGTCGACGCGCTCGTCATGGACTTCGACGGCGTCCACACCGAGGACACCGCCACGGTGGACCAGAACGGCGTCGAGTCCGTCACCGTGAGCCGCTCGGACGGCATGGGCATCTCGATGCTGCGCAAGGCGGGCCTGCCGATGCTGATCCTGTCCCGCGAGGAGAACCCCGTGGTCGCCGCCCGGGCGCGGAAGCTGGGCATCGAGGTCTCGCACGACGTCCAGGACAAGCTGCCGTACCTCGAGCGCTGGGCCGCCGAGAAGGGCGTCGCGATGGACCGCGTCGCGTACGTCGGCAACGACATCCCCGACATCCCGTGCCTCGAGGCCGTCGGCTGGGCCGTGGTCCCGGCCGACGCGCACCCCCGCGCCGCCGCCGCGGCACGCCTCGTCCTCACCCGTGCCGGGGGCCGCGGCGCGGTCCGCGAGCTCGCCGAGGCCATCCTCGCCGCGCGTGGCTGACGCGGCCCGTCCCCGCGCGCTCGTCGTCGCGGACTCCGACTCGTACCTCAAGTGGGCCGTGCGGCGCGCCGCGGACCTGCGCGAGGCGTACGACGTCGAGCTCGTGGTGGTGCGCAACGCCGTCACACCGAGCGCCGCGCAGCGCGCGGCCGCCGTCGACGGCCGCCTGCCCGCGGACCCGCCGCTCGTCACGATGGAGCAGCTCGTGGCGCGCCTGCGCCGCGACCGCCCCGCGCTGCTGCTCCTCGCGTGCCGCGGACCGCTCATCGAGCTGCTGCTGCTCGAGCGGCTCCAGGGCCGGCGTGCGGCGGACGTGGTCGCGGCCGGCATCCCCGGCATCTGGTTCCCGCCGACGGAGCTCGGGCTCCTGCTGCGGGCCGCGTGCGACCTGATCATCGTGCACTCGATCCGCGAACGTGAGGCGGTCGAGGCCCAGCTGCCCCCGGGCCGGCTGCGGCATGTGGGGCTCGCCTCCCTCATCGAGGAGGAGGAGCTCGGGCGATCGGAAAGGCCGCGCATCGTCTTCGCGCCGCAGGCGCTCGTGCCCGCCGCCCCGGAGGACCGCCGCCGCCTGCTCGACTCGCTCGTGGCCACCGCCGCGGCCCATCCGGAGCTCGACGTGGTGATCAAGCTCCGCGGTCTCGCCGGCGAGGCGCAGACCCACAAGGAGGCCGTGTCCTACGAGGAGCTCGCGGAGGGGCGCGAACTGCCCGACAACCTCGTGTTCGCGCAGGGGCCGCTGCGCGAGTACCTCGGCGACTGTGCCGGCTTCGTCACGGTCAGCTCGACGGCCGCGCTCGAGGCGATCGCGGCGGACGTCCCCACGCTCGTGCTCGACGAGTTCGGCGTGAGCGCGGACGTCATCAACGCCGTCTTCGAGGGCTCGGACCTCTTCGGCGGCCTCGACGATCTCGAGGCGCTGCGGTTCCGCACGCCCGACGCCGGTTGGCTCGCCGCGAACTACTTCCACGGGCAGGACGACTGGGTCGACGTGGCCCTCGCGGCCGGCCCCGGGGACCCCGCCCGGATGCCCGACCGGCTCGCCTCGCCGCGCCAGCTCCGCAGGCGCGTGTTCCGCCGCGCGGTCGCGCTCGGCGACGAGGACGGGAGCGTCGAGGGACGCCTGATGCGGCTCGCGAGGCCGCTGGTACGGTGGCTCACGGGGGTTCTGCGGCGGCGCCGGAAGTGACGAAGGAGACCTCATGACCGAGCAGGCCCAGGGGCGCCCCACCGGCACCGGGCACGTGCTCCACATCGGGATGCACAAGTCCGCGACCACCGCGATCCAGGTGGCCGCGGCCGCCGCGCGCGAGCGCCTCGCCGCCAGCGGCGTGGTCTACCCGGGCGAGGGCTCCCACCACAGCGACGAGACCGCGTACCTGTGGACGGCGAAGCGCGCGGTCGCGGACAGCCCCGCGGCCGAGCGGCGCTGGTCCGCCTTCGTCGCGGACGTCGCCGCGACCGGCAGCCGCGCGTTCATCAGCGCCGAGCACCTCGCCGCCGCGAAGCCCGACCGGATCCGGCGCATCGCCGACGACCTCGGCGACGACGTGCGCGTGGTCCTCACCGTCAGGAACTTCGTGTCGATGCTGCCGTCGATCTGGCAGCAGTACATCAAGGAGCGGCGCACGGTCGCGTACGAGGCGTGGCTCGAGGACGTGTTCGGGCCCGAGCCCGGCAGCCGCACCACCCCGAACTTCTGGCCCCGTCACGATCTCGGCGAGCTCGTCGAGCGCTGGGCGGCGGTGCTCGGCCCCGAGCGGATCACGGTGGTCGTGCTCGACCGCGCGCATCCCGAGCGGGTCTACCGCGCCTTCGAGACCGTGCTCGACGTGCCCGAGGGCACGCTGCAGCCCCAGCGGATCAACGCCTTCCAGGCCAACCGCGGCCTCTCGCTCGAGGAGGTCGAGCTGCTCCGACGGGTCAACCTGCGGCTCTCGCACGAGGACTGGCCGGCGCCGCTCTACCGGCCCGCCGTGCGCGGCGGCCTCGTGGGCGGCCTGCAGCGGCTCCACACGCCGGACGAGGCCGAGGGCGTGCTCGCGCTGCCGGACCGGTGGCTCGACACGGCCGTCGCGGTCGCCGAGAAGGGCGTCGCCGAGGCCCTCGCGGCCGGCGTCGAGGTGATCGGCGACCTGCAGGAGTACGCCCGGCGCCCCGCGCCGCGCGGCGACCTCCCGACCACGACCCGCGAGGTGTCGCCGGAGGTGCTCGGCACCGCGATCGCGGGCCTCGCGTCGCGCGCCGTCGCCGCCGGCGTCGGCTTCCACGGGGTGAAGAAGGAGAAGACCCCCACGCTGCTCGCGCAGGCCCCCGCCTCGGACGCGCTCGACGCGGCGCTCGCGGTGCCGGCGCGCGGCACGGCCTCGCTCCGCGTGCTCGCGGGCGCGGACGATGCGGCGGCGGCGATCGCGGCCGGCCTCGAGCCGGGCGTCGCCCAGGGCCTCGCCGAGCGCCTCCTGCACCGCCGGCTCGCGCGCGAGGCGGGGAGCGCCGCCACCGAGCAGTCGCCCCCGCTGGTGGCGCTGTCCGGCGACGCTGCCGCGCTGGTCTCCGCGGGCTGGCTCGACGCCTGGACCCCCGACGAGGTGCGGCGCGCGCTCGACGCGCTCGAGGGGCCCGCGGTCGTCACGCTCGAGCTCCCGGACCTCACCGACGCGATCTCCGCCGCGTGGGAGCGCGCGGTCGCGTTCCGCGGCGCGCACGGCCTCGACGCGTGGGCGGCGTGGGCGACGTCGCCGTCCGCCTGGGGCGCCTGGGGCGCGCTTCCGGATCCGGCGGCGCTCGCGGACGTCGTCGAGGTCCTCGCGAGCCATCCGCGCGTCGGGCGCGAGCGCATCGTCCTGCAGCCCGCCCCCCGCACGACGCGGCGCATGACCGCACTCGAGCTCGAGACGCTCGCCGCGGCCGCCCGCGCCTGGCAGGGGCGCCGCGCGGAGACGCATGGGATCGCGGCCGTCACCCTCCTGGGCGCGATGCCGGGGCTGCGCGCCGCGCGGCCGTTCGAGGCGTCGCCGTCCGTGGTCCCGTCGAGGCTGCTGGCCCGCTACGAGAAGGCCCGGCGCGGCGCCGTGCGACGGATCGAGAGGCTCGTCCCGCCCGCGTCGGCGGAGCTCGCCGCGGCCTGGGCGCGACAGGCTGACGCATCCCCCGCGCCGCTGCCCGCCGAGGCGCCGACGCGGCTCGCGGTCGATCAGGCGGCCGCCGGCTGCCTGGGCGCGTTGTCGGTCGCGATGGGTCGGGGACGCTCCTTCGACGAGGGCGCGGACGCCGGCTGGATGGGCGAGACGCACGGCCGCGAGGCGGGGACGATCGACCTGGTGATGCCGCCGATCGGGTGACATGCGAGGTCTCGCCGCCACGGGTCGCGAAGGCCCAGAATGGTATAACTGGTGCGAAGCAGTCGGCGCCTCCGCACCCGCGGGCCGAGCGCCGACGCACCCCGCGAGGCGAACGACGTGCCCGCGAATGTGAGATGCTGGCGACGGCATTTGACGCGCCCAAGCTACGGCGTCCGGACATGACGGACGCAGGAATGAGGAACAGTCATGACGGATGCGGTGCGGATCGGCGACATTCTCGTCGGTGACGGTCACCCGACCTATGTGATCGCCGAGATCGGCCTGAACCACAACGGTTCGGTGGAGATCGCCAAGAAGCTCATCGACGTCGCTGTCGAGGCCGGCGCCCAGGCGGTGAAGTTCCAGAAGCGCACCCCGGACATCGCCACGCCGGAGCACATGAAGTCGACCCCGCGCGAGACGCCCTGGGGCACGATGACGTACCTCGAGTACCGCTACAAGGTCGAGTTCGAGCAGGCCGAGTACTCCGAGATCGACGCCTACTGCAAGGAGAAGGGCGTCGTCTGGTACGCCTCGCCGTGGGACGAGCCGAGCGTCGACTTCCTCGAGTCGATGGACACGGTCGCCTACAAGATCGCCTCGGCCTCGGTCACGGACCTGGGCATGCTGCGCAAGATCGCGGCGACGGGCAAGCCCGTCATCCTGTCGACCGGCATGTCGACCATCGAGCAGATCGACACCGCGGTCGAGACCCTCGGCAAGGAGAACCTCATCATCCTCCACGCCACCTCGACCTACCCGCTGCCCCCGGAGGAGGCCAACCTCCGCATGATCCAGACCCTCAAGGACCGCTACGGCGTGCCGGTGGGCTACTCGGGTCACGAGCCGGGCCTGCAGATCTCGATCGCCGCCGTCGCGCTCGGCGCCGTGGCCGTGGAGCGTCACATCACGCTCGACCGCACCATGTGGGGCTCGGACCACGCCGCGTCGCTGGAGCCCAAGGGCTTCATCAACCTGTGCCGCGACATCCGCATCATCGAGCAGGCCATGGGCGACGGCGTCAAGAAGGTGTTCCCGGGCGAGCTCGCGCCGCTGTCCAAGCTGCGTCGCGTCGACGGCTGACGCCGGACGGCACGTTCGACAACGACGCCTCGCGCGTCGCATCTGAGAGGGCAAAGGCACACGTGGCACAACCGCGCATCACCGTCATCCTGCCGGTCAAGGATGGCGAAGGGTACGTCGGCACGACGCTCAAGAGCCTGCTGCGGCAGATGCGCGAGCCGGGCGAGCTGAAGGTCGTCGCGATCAGCGACGGATCGACGGACGGCACCGCCGACGTCATCCGTCACTTCGACGGGGCCTTCGCTCATCTCGAGCTCCTCGAGAACGAGACGGCCGTCGGCCTGGCGAGCGCCCGCAACATGGGCCTCGAGCATGCCGAGGGCGACTACGTCGCGTTCATCGACGGCGACGACTGGATGGAGCCGTGGCGCCTCCAGACGCTCGTCGACGAGGGTGACCGGCTCGACGTCGACTTCATCCGTACGGACCACACGACCGTCGCCGCGGGAGTGCGTTCGCTGGTGCGAGCGCCCTTCCCGTGGCGCGGTCGTGCGGCCGTGCCGCGCGACGCGATCCTGCCCGCGCGGGAGACGACGATGGTCGACTACCCCTACGCGTGGGCCGGCATCTTCCACCGCCGCCTCCACGAGCGCGGCCTGCTGGCCTTCCCCGAGGGCCTGTTCACCGCCGAGGACCGGCCGTGGATCTGGAGCCTCCACCTCAACGCGGACTCGTTCGCCGTGGTGGACGCGCCCTCGCTGCTCTACCGGCGCGAGGTGAGCACGTCGCTCACGCAGATCCTCGACTCGCGTCAGCTCGACTTCCTGCGCTCGTTCGACCAGACCCGCCAGGTGGTCGAGGCGGACCCCGAGGCTGACCGCTTCATGGCGAAGCTGACGGCCACCACGATGGCCGTCGCGGCGCACCACCTGCGCCGCCGCCGGCGCATGACGCCGGAGGACCGCGACCGTCTCAAGGCGGGCGTGGCGGACCTCATCGCCGCGCTGCCCCAGGACATCGTGTGGGACGCCTACACGTCCGGTCCCGCGCGCCGCCGGATCACGCTGGCCCGATACGTGCGGGGTGCCCGCGGAAGGACCGACGCCTGATGCCCCAGCTGTTCTCCATCGCCACCGCCTACGGTGCGGTGACCGCCGCGGCCGCCATCGACGCGGGCCTGGTGCCCGAGGGTCGCGGCGAGCGCATCCTCGTGGTGCACGTGGGCGCGCCGGTGCCCGAGATCGTCACCCCGTTCTACGAGCTCGAGGAGATGAAGCCGGTCCTCGCGCGCTTCGACCGCGTGATCGAGCTCAACCCGCTCACGTCCCCGTACCTGCCGCAGGCGTGGAGCCCGCGCTGGATCGAGATGCCGATGTGGCGGCGCCTGCTGCGCTCGTACTGGGACCTCGGCGACGGCGACGTCGAGCTGTACCTGCAGAACCTCCAGGTGCCGCCGTCGACCAGCCTCGCGATGATCTTCGACGGCGGGCCCATCACCGTGATCGGCGACGGCCTCATGAGCTACAGCCCGATCCGCATGAAGATCCCGTACAGCCTCACGAGCCGCCTCACGACCCTGATCTACCAGGACGTGCTGCCCGGCATCCGGCCGGTGCTGTTCTCCGAGCACGACATCGCGCTCGCCCCCGTGACGCCCGAGCCCGTGCGGCGCCTCTTCGAGGAGATCGCCGACGCGTGCGACGACCCGCAGTTCGCGGAGCTCGTCGCCGACACCCGCCCCACCGGCCTGGTGCTCGGCCAGTACCTGTCGGAGCTGGGCCTGATGTCGCGCAAGGAGGAGCGGGACACGCTCATCCGCATGGTGAACCGGGCCGTCGCGATGGGCGGCGAGCGCATCGTCTTCAAGCCCCACCCCTCCGCGCCGCCGATGCTCACGGCGCAGCTGGCCGCCGCCGCGGAGAAGAAGGGCGTCGACTTCGTCGTGTACGAGTCGTCCACCCCCGCCGAGGCGTTCATGGCCCGCGCGAACGTCGTCGCGGTCGTCGCGGGCTTCTCGACCGCGATCCCGTCGGCGGCCGCGCTGTTCGGCCTGCCCGTCGACTCGATCGGCAACAAGCGCCTCGCGAAGCGCCTCAGCCCGTACGAGAACAGCAACCGCATCCCCGTCACCGTGGTCGACGCGATGACGCGGCCGGACAGCCCGTACGCGAGCACCGAGCAGCTGCAGCGGCTCATCGACGCGGTCGGCTACTGCATGCAGCCGCAGATCGCCGGGCACCTCCGCGCGGACGCGGTGGAGCTCGTCGGTTCGCTCGACGAGGAGGAGCGGGAGCGCTACTTCGACGGCGGCCGGCTCGGCGCCCTCGACCTGCCGGGCGGCACCGGGATCCCGACGCAGATCTCCCGCGCGGCACGCCACCTGGGTTGGCACGATGCGGCGGGCGACCTCCGCAAGGGAGCGTCCGTGGCGAAGGCCCGCGCGAAGAAGGTCGCCCGCGCCGCGGGCGGCAAGTGAGGGGACGCGCGACGCAGCTCGCGGGGCCGCCGAGGCCACCCGAGGGCGGACGCCTCCGAGTCACCGAAGGAGTGTGAACCACATGAGCGGCGAGCAGCGGCGCTTCCGGCGCGCGATCGTCCACATCGGCACCGAGCGCACCGGATCGACGACGATCCAGGGCGCGCTGGCGCACAACCGCCGCCGCCTGCGCGAGCAGGGCGTGCTCGTGCCCCGCAGCCTCGGCCGTGAGATCCACGCGCGGCTGTCGGTGATCCTCCAGTCGGTCGACCCCGCGACGGACGCGTTCGCGCAGGGCGCCCTGCGCGGCCTCGGATGCACGCTCGAGGAGGCGAAGGTCAAGGTCCCCGCGCTCTTCGAGGAGGAGATCGCGCGGTACCCCGACGCGCACACGCTCGTGCTCACCGCGGAGCAGTTCCACTCGCGCTTCGCCACGCAGGAGTCCAAGCAGGCGCTCGCCGACTTCGTGCACCGCTACGCGGACGAGGTCACCGTGATCGCGTACCTGCGGCCCCAGCACGACCTGGCGAAGAGCATCTACAACTACCGGATCGGCCGCGGCAACGCGATCCCCAACCGCGTCTTCCCGAAGCTCACCGACCGCAACCGCCACTACTACGACTACCTCGGCCTCATCCGCGGCTACGAGGAGGCCTTCGGCCCGGGCTCGGTGGTGCCGGTCGTGTTCGACCCGCGCTCCTTCCCCGAGGGCGACGTGGTCCGCGACTTCCACGCGCGCGCCGGCCTGCCCGCCGAGGGCTTCACGTTCATCAAGACCCTCAACGCCTCGATCCGCAGCGCCCGCGCGCTCGAGTTCACGCGGCTCCTCAACAACGTCCAGCGCCCGTCCGTGGGCGAGCCCCGCGAGGCGTCGCGCAAGCCGTGGCTCATGGACGTCCTGCGACGTGACGACGCCGACCGGTTCCTCGTGGACGGACGCAAGGCCGCCGCGTTCCAGGAGCAGTTCGACGCCGACAACGAGGAGCTGCGCGCCGCGTACTTCCCGGAGCGCGAGGTCCTGTTCCGCGCGCCTGACGAGGACGAGCGCCCCACCAAGGTGACCCGCGAGGACATGGTCACGCTGGGCGGCGAGGCGTACTTCCGCCTGCGCGACGTGCTGCTCGAGGAGCGCGCGCGGCGCCTGCTCGCGGAGTCGCGGCTCGCGCGCTACCGCTTCCGCCTCGACGAGGCGCGCGACCTCGCGCTGCAGGCCGCGGCCGTCACGCCGCGCGACGGCGGCGCCACCATCGCGATCGCGCGCCACCTCGCGCGCCTCAAGGCGAAGCCCGCGGCCGTCCGGCTGCTCGACGCGTGGATCGACGCGCACGAGGGCGAGCGCTTCACCGACACCGCGATCCGGCTACGCGACCAGTACCGCTGATCGCGGCGGTGACGGGCGGCGCGGAGCCGCCCGTCACGCGCCTCACCCGAGGGTGTGCCAGATCTTCTTGCCGTTGGACTGCAGGGTGCCGCCGGTGAACGGCTGCGACCACAGCGGGCCCGGCGTCTTCACGCGCTCGCCGGCGGGCCAGCCGAGCTTGGAGGCGGGTCCGCCGATCGACCGGTAGTAGGTCAGCATGCGCCCGTCGACGGCGTAGGTGCCGGCCGCCGAGGCGAACAGGTCGCCGCCCTCGAAGGAACGCTGGTCGCCGTACTTGCGATGCACGACGTCCCCGGTGGGCCAGCCGAGCGAGCCGGTGACCGCGCCGTAGCGCTCGTAGCCCTCGAGCAGCGAGGAGCCCACCGAGGCGAGGTGGCGCGAGTCGGAGTAGAGGCGTCCGCCCGTGAAGTCCTGGGTCCAGTACGGCCCGGGGTGCTTGTCCTTGTCCGTCGTCGGCCAGCCCAGCTCCGAGTCCGGTCCGCCCAGCTTCAGGTAGTGGTCGAGCATGGCGCCGCGCACGATCTGCGTGCCGTGCGTCGACTGGAACAGCGTGCCCTTCGAGAACGGCACGCCGATGCCGCCGCCCTCGGCCGCGTACGACGTCGGCTCGCCGGTCGGCCAGCCGAGACGCCCGGACGGGCCGCCGTAGGCGTCGTAGTCCTCCTGGACCGCGGTCGGCACGTAGCCGAGGTACGTGAGGTTCGAGTACAGGACGCCGCCCGAGAAGGCCTGCGTCCAGTACGGCCCATCGTGACGCTCCTTGTTCGTCAGCGGCCAGCCGAGCGCCGAGTCCGGCCCCCCGATGCCCTCGTAGAAGTCGTGCATCGCGCCGCGCACCCCGGCGGTCCCGTAGGAGGACTCGTACAGGGTGCCGCCGGAGAACGGCAGGGCGACCCCGCCGCCGTCGACGTCGTGGCTCTCCGGCTCTCCGGTGGGCCAGCCGTACAGTCCCTCCGGGCCGCCGTACGCGAGGTAGTCGGCGAGCGCGTCCCCGGTGAAGGCGAAGACGCCGTGCGAGGAGGCGTAGACGGTGGTGTCGCCGAACTCCTGGTACGTGCCGCCTCCGTTGGCCTTGACGACGACCACGTCGGACGTGGGCCAGCCCAGGCCGCCGTCGAGCTCGCCCGCGGCCTCGTAGAGGTCGAGGAACTCGTCGCCCACGTACTGGAGCGTGGTGCCGTCGGAGTAGACGCGGCCGCCCGTGAAGTCCTGGGTCCACAGCGAGACCCCGGCCTTCTTGACCTTGTCGGTGGTGGGCCAGCCGAGCTCCCCGGCGGCGCCGCCCAGGCCCTCGAGGTAGGTGAGCATGCCGCTGCTGACCTTGAACACGCCCGCGGCGGACGAGTAGAGCGACGCGTTGCCGCTCGAGAACGTCTGCATCGTGCCGCCGCCGTTGGCGGAGATCCGGCTCACCTCGGCGGTGGGCCACCCCAGCGAGCCGGTCAGCTCGCCCGAGTCCTCGTAGAGGTCGAGGAACTCGTCGCCCACGTAGATCAGCGTCTCGATGTCGGAGTACAGGCGTCCGCCCGTGTAGTCCTGGGTCCAGTACGGCCCGTCGTGCTTGGTCTTGGCGCCGGTGGGCCAGCCGAGGTCGGAGGCGGGACCGCCGAGCGACCAGTAGTAGCCGAGCATGCCGCCGTCGACCTCCTCCGCGCCGCGCCAGGTGCGGAAGATCGTGCCCTTGGTGAACTCCTGGTACCGGCCGCCGCCGTTCTTGCCGACCCAGACGCCGTCGCTCACGGGCAGCCCGGCCCCGCCGTCGACGCCGCCGAGCGCGCGGTACTTCGCGACGAACTGCTTGCCGACGGTGTGCACGCCGTGCTCGGGCGTCCAGGCGATGACGCTGCCCTCGAACTCGCGGTAGTACGCGCCGGTCGAGGCGACGTACCGGACGCCGGTGAGGGGCTTGCCGAGCCAGCCGTCCGCGCCGCCCTGCGCGCGGCGCTCCTTGGCGATGACCTTCTTCGGGTCGACCTTCGTGGACCCGAACCAGTCGGTGTAGAGGCGCCAGAAGTTGCGGTTGCCGTACGCGGAGCAGCCGTTGCCCTCGCCGTAGAGGTTGTCGAGCGCCGCCTTGTTGGGCTGGTAGGGCGTGTAGTTGTACAGGCCCGCGGTCGCCTGGTTGACGATGTAGACGTTCGACGAGCCGCACGTGTAGACCCACGAGCCGTCCTGGTAGACGGGCGGGTGGTAGTAGATGCGGTTGGTCTCGCCGGCCCGGTAGTTGTAGCTGCTCGGGTAGGCGGCGTAGACCTTGTACTGCCGCGCGCCGTAGTAGAGCTGCTTGAGGAAGCCCGCGTAGGCGGGGTTGCACGACGACGTGTCGGGGCACGCGTAGCCCGTGAGCTTGTCGTAGCGGTAGTCCGAGGGCCACGTGTGCGTGACGAGCCCCTGCTCCTTCTGGATCAGCACGAGGAGCGCCTTCTGCGAGATGCCGCAGGACTTGCCGACCTTGCGGATGATCGTCGCCGCGCTCTGGTTCGCCTGGCCCGTGTAGCCGTCGCAGAAGGCGTCCTTGGCGATGTTCGTGGTGGTCTGCTTGAAGTCCTTGAGGCAGGTGTAGCCCGGCTCGCAGGAGTCGACCTTGCCGTTGAGGAAGGCCTGGATGTCGCTGATCGTCATCGCGTCGCCGTCGTAGAAGATCGAGTCCGCGATGATCATGCCGGGGTCGAAGTCGGCACCGTCGGCGGCGTGCGCATCGGCGCTCGACGCGACGACGGCCCCGACGGCGGCGGCGAGCGCGGCGCCCGCGAGGAGGACGATGCGTCGGATCGGGCGAGCTGCGGCGGTCATGGGATCTCCACCTTCATGGCGGCCGAGGTCCCCTCGTGGTCGGCCGACGTGTACGTCAGGGTCAGCGTCCACGTGCCCGCGACGTCCTTGGCCGGCTTCGCCAGCCCGGCGCCGCAGCTCGTGGTGCTGGCGTTCATCAGGCCCGGCCCGCTGAACTCGACGACGTTCCCGCCGGAGGTCAGCGTCACCGTGCACGTGCCGCCGTCCTCGACCACGCCGTCGACGTAGCCGCCGACCTCGAACATGCCCTTGGACACGGCGGCGCGGCTGACGACGACCGCCACGTCGCCGGTGGAGACGTCGGTCGTCTCGGTGGCGGACGGGCTCGGCGTCGCGGACGGCGTCGGCTCCGCCGACGGGGTCACGGACGCGGTGGCTGATGCGGACGGGGTCGGCTCGGCCGATGGCGTCACGGACGCGGAGGCGCTGGGGGAGGGCGACGGCTGCTCGTCCCCGCCGGTGCATGCCGACAGGAGCGCGGCCACGCCGACGGCGCCGACCACCGCCCGAGCGCGAAGGGACCACAGGGACACGTCCACCACCTCCAAGGGGACACTCTCGCACGGCGGCGGGGCCGTGCCCCGGAGACCGGCCGTGGTGTCCCTCACACGGGACGGCGCGGAGGGGTCAGATGACGTAGGA
>NZ_BBLX01000010.1 GCF_000971155.1 Demequina maris
AGCTACGTCATCTGACGCACGCTCGGGATTGGCCTAGCAGCCTTCGCTAGCGGTCCGCTCGACTCGCGCGACACCGGGCTCCAAAGCGCCCGGTGTTTGTACGTACAGCGGCGGCAGCACACCGCTCTCGGTTGCCGTGATCTCGTAGCCCAGCGTGGCAGTCTCGCCCGGCTTCAACTCGATGCGGGCGGTGGCCATCGAGCGTCCAGATTCGTTTTCAGGCCGCACCTTGGTCTTCTTCCCGTCGAGAGTGACCTTCGCAACCCCAGTGCCCCGGGCGGGATAGAAAACCACGTTCGCGTGGAACTCGCCTTCGGGGACGTAGACGCCGCCGATGATCGCCTCGGGTAGCTCGCGGAGGGGCCGGTCTAGCGTGTGCGTGAATGCCACCTCGACCTCCTGGCCCGCGATCGAGCCGTCCGGGCACATGAGGTCGGTGATCGTCGCCTCACTGTCGACGTAGTAGCCGATCTTGTCGCCCGAGCCGTCGTTGACGAATACACCGACCGCGTTCTCGCGTTCGAGGAAGCCACCCGAGATTTGCGTCGTCACCAGCATCGCCTGCTCGGACTCGTCCGCGGACCACACCATGAAGCGATGCGCGTCGATGGCGCGCTCGACGCCGTCGAGCACCGCTGCCTCGCCTGAAACGATGGAGCCGAAGAGCACCGTGGCGGCGCGAGCGAAGTAGGCGTCCTGAGCGTCGCCCTCGGGGAACTCGATGTAGGTCTCGTTGAGCATGACCTGCGCGAGGTTGTCGCCGCTGATCTCGAAGGGGCCTACCTGCACCGGGTCGGCGCCCTCGAGCATCCAGCCCAGCGCGACCGGGTCGACGGAGACCACGCCATCAACATCATCGCCGCCACCCGCGGCCCAAAACCGCGTCATGAGCTCCGCCGAGCGCGGGAACTCGGGCGTGAAGTTCACGTCCTGAGGGAAGATCTCCATCTGGTCGCCGAAGATGCGCTCCTCGTCCGCGGTCAACCCGCCAATACCATTCGGCGCTTTCAGGTCCTTGGCTGTGCGGTACTCGCCCATCTCGATGCGGCCGCTGTCTACCGTGAGCTCGATGATCGCGCTCGGAATACCACCCGTGGCGCGGGGCTCCGCGTTGTTCTGCACCATCACCAGGTAGGTGCGCTCACCCTCGCCGCCGAGCATCGTGGGCAGCAGCTCCGCCGCCACGTGCGCCGCGCCCACGAGGCCCGCGAGCTCGTCCAGTTGCGACTGGAGGTCCAGGAACGGCTTCGCGACCTGATCGAGCGTGTTCGCGAGGCTCACGTCCGCGAGCGCCGACGCCTGAGTCTCAAGAACCGACGAAGCCTGCGCGAGCGGCGCGCGGTAGGGCTCGAGCACGTACGGGTCGATCCGGCCATCCTCGAAGCCGGGCACCGCGAGGGCGTCGAGGCTGTCCATCGACGCGAGCGGGGCGAGCGCCTCGGACGCCATCGCGTCCACGGCCCCGCCAGCGGCCATGAGCGGCCGCGCCTGGTCGGCTACCCAGGGCGTGTGCGCCGCGAGCTGCCAGTGCCACCCCGAGGTCGCGTCCGCGAACTCCCGTGCGGACGCCTCGAGCCCGTCGACCTCGGCCGCAAGCGCCGGGGCGTCGCGGTCCGCGACGGCGTCCTTGGCGGCCTTCGCGTGGCTGGTGAGCGCATCGGCCGACCGCAGCATCGTGGAGGCGTCCTTGGCGAAGAGGAAGCCGACGACACCCACCGCCACGATTACCACGCCCACCCCGCCAACGACCCACGGCCAGACGCGGCGTCGCGGGCGCGCTCCGTGGCGCGCGCGACCGCCTTCGAGAGGCGCGGGGGTGGTCTCGCTCATGGATGTCCTTGCTTCGAGGGTGCGGCGCTCAGGTTACCCGCCTGCGGGTACGGCAACGGCCCCGAGGTTCCGCCTCGCGGCGGTTCCCCGGGGCCGTCCGAAGAGTCTTACGCGTTCTGCGCGGCGCGGCGGCGCGCGCCGATGAACACGCCCGCGGCGCCCGCGACGAGCAGCACGGCGGAGCCGGCGGCGAGGCCGGCGTTCTCGAAGCCGGTGCCCGAGAGCTCGGAGTCCGTGCCGGCGCCGGCGACGCTGGACGCGACCACCTGGACGGTAGCGGTGTCGACGGCCTCGCCGTCGACGATCGCCGTGAGCCCGATAGTGCCTGCGGTGCCGGGCGCAGTGACGGAGTAGTCCGTGACGCTGTCCGTGATGGTCTTCGTGGCGGAGGTCACGGTGCCCGCGATCGCCGCATCCTCACCCGACGTGGTCGCCTGCAGCGCGGCGTCCGAGCCGTCGGGGCCCTCGATAGTGCACTCGAAGGTCTCGTTGACCTCGACGGTGGTGGCGTCACACGTGAGCGTGCTCTCGTCCGAGGTGTAGTCGGTGGCGAAGGCCGCGGACGGGGCGAGAACCGCGGCGCCTGCCAGCGCGGTCACGGCAAGGGTACGTACGAACATGGTGGAGCCTCCCAGCACACGACGCCCTCAGCAGCGCCGTCAAATCAACCCATGCATCATAACAACTGTTGAGCAGGTGTTTCGGGTTCGGATGTGAACTCCGCGTTAAATCACGCGTGACTCTGGTCACACCGGTAACGCGATGCTCAGCATCCCTCGGCGGTGAGGAGCTCCAGCTGAGGCTGGTTCGGCCGCGGCCCGGGGGTCATGATCAGGCCCGGGATCCCCAGCCCGTCCTCGGTCGCCTTGAGCTCGTAGACCAGGTTCACCTGCTCCCCCGGCTTGAGCTCCACGCGCTTCTGCGACATCGCCCGGCCGTCGTGGACGTCCTGCACCACCTCGGTGTCCTCGCCGTCGCGCGTGGCGCCCACCAGCTGCATCCCGGCGGGCGGGTAGACCACCACGTTGACGTGGAACTCGCCGCGCGGCACGTACTGCGGGATGCCCGTGAGGTAGCGCGGCAGCTGCTTCACGTCGCCGTCGAAGCCGTGCCGCAGCTCCACCTCGACGGTCGCGGAGGCGATGTTCCCGTCCTCGCACATGTAGTCCGTCACGAACACGTCGGACCCGATGTAGTAGCCGATCTTGGAGCCCGATGCGTCGTTGAGGAACACGCCCAGCCGGTTGGTGTCCTCGAGGAACGCCCCGCCCACACCGGTGGATGCGAGCAGCGCCTCCTCGTCCTCGTCGTCGGACCAGATGAGGAACCGATGCGCGTCGATCGCCCGCTCGAGCCCCGACAGCGTCGCCGCCTGCCCCGAGACGATGTTGCCGAACAGCTGCTTCGCGGTCCGCGCGAAGAACTCGTCCTGCTGGTACGGGTCGTCGTAGAGGAAGTACGCCTGGTTGAGCATGACCTCGGCGAGGTCCTCTCCCGTGATCTCGAGCCCGTCCGCCATGAGCGCCGGCGAGCCCTCGAGCATCCATCCGAGCGCCACCGGGTCGATCGACAGGATCCCCTCGGGCCGCTCCCCGTACTTCAGCTCCCAGAAGTCCGCGACGATCTCCGCGGTGCGCGGGAACTCCGGCGTGAGGTTCGCGTCCTGCGGGTACGTGCTCATCACGTCCCCGAAGATGCGCTCCTCGTCCTCGGTGATCACGGCGCGCCCCGCATCGTCCACCAGGTCGCGCGCGGCGGCGAAGCGTCCGAGCTCCATGCGGCCGTCGTCGACGGTGAGCTCGAAGAACGCGCCCGGCAGCCCGCCGGTGGCGCGCGGCTCCGCGTTGTTCTGCACCATCACGAGGTAGTGGCGCTCGCCCTCGCCGCCGAGCATCGTCGGCAGCAGCTCCGCTGTCGCGTGCGCGCCGTCGACGAGCCCGCCGAGCGTGCGCAGCTGGCTTTCCAGCCCGGAGACCAGGTCCGCGATGGGCGCCCAGCTCTCCGAGGTGTCGACGCCGGCGAGCGTGTCCGCCTCGCCGTGCAGCGTCTCCGAGGCGGTCGCGAGCGGTTCGCGGTACTCCTCGAGCACGTAGGGATCCACGCGGCCTCCCTCGAAGCTGGGGACCTCGAACGCGGCCAGGTCGTCCTGACCTGCCAGCGGCGCCAGCGCATCGTCCGCCACCGCGCCCACCGCCTCCCCGGCGGTCACGAGCGGGATGGCCTGGTTCTTGAGCCACGGCAGGTGGGAGGCGATCCACCAGTGCGGGCCGCTCGTCGCCGCGGTGAAGGTGCGCGCCGCGTCCTCGACCTCGGCGACCTCGGTTCGCAGCGCCTCCGGGTCCGCGTCCTCGAGCGCCTGCTGCGCCGCCTCGGCGTGCTGGTCGACGGCGGTCGCCGCGGTCGCCAGCCGGTAGGCGTCCCACGTGAGGAACGCGAGGAAGGCGCCGGCGAGCATCATCAGGACGCCGAGCGTGATCCACGGCCACCGGCGCCGCCGTCGCGGCGGCGTGGGCGCGTCCTCGTCCCCCATGCGTGCTCACCCCCAGCAGCGCCGGCCGGGCATCCCGGCCGAGATCTACGCGATCACGGACATTCTAGGCACGGCGGACGATGCGCGTCACTGGTGGGTTTGGCACCGTCCCCGCGGCCTACCTGCAGGGATGCCCCGTGACCGGCGCGGCTTCCGCGGGTAGGCTCGGCTTGCGTCCGGTGAGCGTCCGGGCGACGCAGCGCGCCATGCGGAAGCTGCGGATCACCACGAGCGGGGGCGTCGGTGAAACGTCAGTTCGTCACCCTTCTGGGCGCACGCGGCGCCGCCGGCATCGCGCAGGCCGCGGTGCTCGTGCTGGTCGCCCGGTGGATGCAGGTTGCCGACTACGGCGCGCTCATGGCCTGGGCCGGCATCCTGCTGGTCGCGTGCGCGATCGCGGACGTGGGCATCGGCAACTACGTGCTCGTCGAGCAGCCCAAGGGACACGACACGCACGTGCGGCGCGCGCTGAAGGTCAACACGGCCACCTCGGTCGGCGGCGGCGTCCTCATGGCCGCCGTGGGGTGGTTCGTGGCACCCACGGGGCTCGAGGCGGCCTTCGCGGTGCTCGCGATCGCGGCGTTCCTCGAGAAGAACACCGACACGCTCACCTACCTGGCCATCGCGAACAAGAACCAGGTGGTGCCCGCCGCGTCGATCCTCATCCGCCGGCTGGGCAACCTCGCGGTGACCCCCCTGCTGTACTTCCTCGGCGTCGACGCGGCGCTCGCCTACGCCACCGGCTACGCGCTCACGTGCGCGATCGCGCAGGTCCACGTGCGGCTCACGGTGGCGCGCCCGTACCCGCCGGGCGAGGTCGAGGCGCCGTGGACGGTGCTGCGCTCGAGCCTGCGCTTCATGGTCGAGCTCGCGTCGGGCCAGGCGCGCATGCTCGACACGTTCATCGTCGCGACCGTCGCCGGACCGGCGGCGGCCGGTGCGTACGCGGCCGGCGTGCGCCTCGCGAACCCGTTCGCGCTCATCGCGGGCACGCTCGCGAACGTGCTGACACCGCACGTGTCGAGCGCGGACCACGAGACGTCACGGCGCCTCGCTCGTCGCCTCGCCGTGGGAACCGCGGGGCTCGCGGTCGCGTCGGTGCCGGCGGCGCTGATCATCGCGCCGCTGGTGGCGAAGGTGCTGGGCGAGGGCTACGAGGCCTCTGAGGGCGTGTTCGCGTGGGCGCTGCCGGCCATCGTCTTCGTGGGCATGGCGACGGCCTTCGCGGGCTTCCTGCAGGCACGTGGCCACGCGACCTTCGTCGCGATCGCCGCCGCCACCAACGCGGTCGTGCTGCTGTCGCTTGTCGCCGTGGGCGCGGCGCTCGTGGGGGCCGCGGGAGCGGCCGCGGGCCTGTGCACCGCGGCGTTCCTCTACTGCTCGGTGCTGGCGGTGCGCGCACTGCGCGTGTAGCCCGCCCCGGTCAGGACTGGCGTGCGGGCTCGGCGTCAGGGTCGAGCGCATCCTCGTCGGAGAGCTTCTCGTCCTCGGGGATGTCCTCGTCGGTGACGTGCACCTCGTCGTCGGGCTCGAGGTCCGGGACGGGCTCGTCGCCGATCTCGTCCTCGAGGACCGCGTCCGCGCGCGCGTCGAGGTCGAAGGAGCCCTGCTCCTCGGCCTCGGCGTCCACCTCGACATCCGTCTCGCCCTCGGCAGGCTCCTCGTCCTCCTCATCGGCGAGGTGCGGGATGTCCTCGTCCTCGAGGTCCTCGTCCTCGAGCTCGGCCACGGCGTCCTCGAAGTCCGCCGCGTCGCGCTCGACCGGCTCGTCGTCCTCGGCGCCGTCCTCGTCCTGGAGGTGCGGGATGTCGACGTCGGCCATCCCGGAGACCTCGGCCGCGTGCTGCTCGCCGGTCGTCTCGTGCGCCTCCGGCTCGTCCTCGGGCTCCTCGTGCTCCTCAGTCTTCGCGGTCTTCGCCGCGGACTTGGCGCGCGAGCGCGGCGCCGCCTTGGGCTTCGCGGGCTCGGGCTCCTCGACCTCGGCGGCCGGGGTCTCGTCGACCTCCGGGGCCTCGACCGCCTCGGCCTCCGGCTCGTCCTCGGCGGCCGCATCGTCCGCGACCGCATCGTCCGCGGGCACGGCAGGGCCGTCGACCTTCTCCTCGACCGCGTCCCCGTGGTCGTCCTCGTCCGAGGCGGCGTCCTCGTGCTTCTTGTGCTTGGCCGGCGCCGCGTACTCGCCGTACGAGTACGCGTAGCGGCTGCGGTACGCGCCCCGGCGCGGCACCGCGTCGAGGATCACGCCGATCGCGTGGCCGTTGACCTTCTCGAGGTCCTCGACGGCCTTGGCGAGCTCGTCGACGGTGGTGCGGCCCGCGCGCGCCACGACCAGCGCGCCGTCGGTGCGCGCGGTGAGGATCGCGGCGTCCGTGACCGGCAGCAGCGGCGGCGAGTCGACCAGCACGATCGACTCCGGCGGGAACGAGTACAGCAGGTCGCGCATCGCGTCCGAGCCGAGCAGCTCCGAGGGGTTGGGCGGGATCGAGCCCGCCGCCAGCACCTCGAGGTGGCCGGTGGAGCCGTAGGGGTGGAGCGCGTCGGCGAGCTTCACACTGCCCACGAGCACGTCGGTGAGGCCCACCGCGTCGGGCAGGCCCAGGTTGGCCGCGATCGCGGGCCGGCGCAGGTCGGCGTCGACGACGACCACGTCGCGGCCGCTCTCCGCGATCGCCTGCGCGAGCTTCGTGACGGTGGTCGACTTGCCGTCGCCCGGCGACGCGGACGTCACGACGATCACGCGCGGCGGGTGGTCCACGTCGACGAACTGGAGGTTCGTGCGCAGCTGGCGCACCGCCTCCTTCATCGCGAAGTCGCCCTCGGCGATCGCGACGCCCGCCTTGGCGATCGCGGGGTCGAACGGCAGCGCGCCCACGACCGCGATACCGAAGATGTCCTCGACGTCAGACTGGCTGCGGATGCGGCGGTCCTGCGTCGAGCGGATGACCGCGAAGACGATGCCGGCCACCAGACCGAGCATCACGCCGAAGGCGATCGCGAGCTTCACGCGCGGCGAGCTGGGCGCCTCGGGCAGGGCGGCGGAATCCAGGGGGAGGACGCCGAAGGCCGACACCGTGGTCCCGGCAGCGGCGGCCTGGGAGTCCTCGATCTCCGCGACCAGCGCGGTGAGCTCGTTGACCCACGCGTTCGCGAGGTCGCGCGCCGCCTCGGGGGTGGGGCCCTGGGCATAGACGCGGATCACCGCGGTGTCCGAGGGGTTGGAGATGGTCACGAGGTCGAGCAGGTCCTCGGCGGTCGCGTCGATCCCTGCAGCCTCGCCGGCGCGGGCCGCGACCGTCTGCGACTTGGCGATGTCGACGTAGCTCTTGATGTTGGACTCGGCGTCGTTGCCCACGAGGGTCGACCGGTCGCCGGAGGAGCTGTCGGTGGTGATGACTGCCGACGCGTACGTCGTGTAGATGGTCTCCTGGAACGCGGTCCACCCGAGCGCGACGGCGCCGCCGAGCACGGCGAAGACCGCGATCGCCAGCCAGCGCGCCCTGAAGACGCGCATGTAGTCAGTCAGCGTCATCGTTGCCCCCGTTTCGCGACGCCCTGCCGGTCAGTGTATTCCTCGCGTTTCCACGTGCAAGAGGCACTTTCGTCTTCACGGTGAGGACGCGGCCGTCGCGCAACGTGACGCGGCGGCGGGTGCGGCCCCGCGCATCGTCCCCTCCCTCGCGGACGATCGCGGTCACGAGGATGCACGCGGCCACCATCGCGGCGAGCCTGCTCATCGACTGCAGCAGCGGCCCGCGCATGAGGATGAAGCCGTAGCCCGCCAGCAGAGGCAGCAGCAGGGCGGGAAGCGTGGTGTGCCCGAAGCCGATCGGGCCGTCAAAACGGAGCCGGTCCTCCATACGTCTCGAGCCGTATCCGAACGCGACGAAGGCCAGACCCATGCCAAGCCAGCCGAAGTCGATCCACACCTCCACCGGCAGGGGTGAGGACAGGTTGCTGATGTAGAGGTCGAAGTAGTCGCCCAGGAGCACGCCGGTGTCCTTGCCCTTGTCGGGCCACATCGATCTGGGCACCCAGAACAGCAGCGCGGAGCCCGTCTGATGCCCGAGGGCGAAGCCCTCCTTCTCGATGTAGTTGACGCCGTTGGCGGTCATCACCACCTGGTCGTAGTCCTTGGTCGCGATCTTGTCCGCCACGGACTCGACCTCGACCGCGGTGCCCTCGCCGAGCGACGAGTACCGCGTCACGTCCGTGTACGGGAAGACCACGAGCGCGCCGAGGATGCCGAAGATGATCACCCACGTGAAGCGCCGGCGTCCCATCCCGGGGAGGGCGTACGCGAGGCCCACCAGCACGGTGAGCGCCCAGTAGCGCGCGCTGATGAGCGGGTTGTTGACCACGATGTTGAGCGCGAGCACCCAGCCGAGCCATAGGAAGTCGGTGGGGCGGCGGTCCTTGCGGACGCGGATGACGATGAGCCAGCCGATCAGCGCCACGAGCGAGGGCCCGGCCGATGCGGACGACAGCAGTCCCGACAGCACCTGGGAGGACTCGCTGCGCAGGCCCGAGGACTCGTAGGCCGCGGTGAGCGCGCTGCGGCTCTGGAAGAAGACCGCGGGGCCGCCGATGCCGCGCACGTAGACGATGGTCGCGAGCGTCGCGAAGATCGACAGCCCCACCAGACGGGGCCGGGTGAGGACACGGCTGGCGCGGCGCGGGGCGTCGGCGGCGGCTTCGCTGACGCGGCCGAGGCGGTGGCCCACCTCGAACGCGATGGCGGCGACCAGGAAGATCACCTCGGCGGCGGTCATGTAGCCGTGCTCGACGAGGAAGAAGCCGAAGCTCTGCGTGTTGAGCTGCGCGAGCGGCACCACGCCCACCGCGATGTAGAGGAACATCCAGAACGTGCCGGCGACGATCTTGGGCCGGTCCTCCGCGATGAGGAACGCGAGGCGGACCGCGGACAGTGCGACCATCGTGAGCGCGAGCGGGTACAGGCCCGGCTCGATCTCCGCCTGCTCGGGGGTCACCGGCAGCAGGAGCACCGGAATGCTGATGGCGAGGATCGCGAACGCGAGCGGGATCGCGTTGAAGGCGGCCTCGCCGAGCCCACGGAGGCGGCGCAGCGCCTGACGGATCCTGGAGCTGCGGCGGGTGGCGGCGGCGTCGTGCACCGCGGGCGCGCTCATGCGCACCTCGCGTCACGACAAGCGCCAGACCCCACGGCGGCCCCCCTCCGGCATGCCAGCGGCGTCCCCGCGACGCCGCTCCGCGCCGGGAGACCCTCAACGGCCTCAGGTTAGACCCG
This sequence comes from Demequina maris, assembly GCF_000971155.1. Taxonomy (GTDB): domain Bacteria; phylum Actinomycetota; class Actinomycetes; order Actinomycetales; family Demequinaceae; genus Demequina; species Demequina maris. The sequence continues at coordinate 9,627 of NZ_BBLX01000010.1, forward strand.
GTACCCGCGCGCTGAACAGGGCCGTCGGTTTCGACGAGCCTCCCCGGGGAACGTCCTGGGGGACGATGCGGCGGTCCCGGTATCCTCAAGGCTCGACCCGGCATTCGAGGTGAGGAACGCGATGACCGCCATCCTGACGGTGTGCACCGGCAACATCTGCCGCTCCCCCGCGGCCGAGCTGCTGCTCGACCGCGTGCTCGGCGACGTCGCCGCGGTGTCGAGCGCGGGGACGCACGCGCTCGTGGGCCGCGGCATCCCGGAGCCGATGATCGCGGAGCTCGCGGCGGACGACATCGACGGCGCGCTGCACCGGGGCCGGCTGCTCACCGAGGGCCTCATGCGCGACACCGACCTCGTCATCACCATGACGGCCGAGCACCGCCAGCTCGCCGTCCGCACCGGGCCGTTCGCGCTCAAGCGCACGTTCACGCTCGCCGAGCTGGCCGCGGCGGCCGGCACCGGCGCGGTACTCGAGGGCTCGACGCCCGAGGAGCGGCTCGCCGACATCCCGCGCGCGATCGCCGCGCATCGTCACGTGCTCGCCGGCTACGACCTCGACGACGTTCCCGACCCCTACAAGCGCAGCCAGGCGGTCTACCACGAGTCGTACGCGCTCATCCGGGGCGCGGTGCTCGAGCTCGCCGACTGGGTGCACGGGGACTGACGCCTCCCGGCGGTCGGGAGGCGCCGTCCCCGGCCGCTAGGCCGATGCCGTGCGCGGCTCCGCGACCATCTCCTCGATCTGCTTCGCGGCGTGCTCCCACGTCCACCTCTCCCGCGCGTAGTCGCGCAGCGCCACAGCGGCCGGTTCCGCATCGTCCCCCGCTGCCGCGGTGAGAGCCTCGGCGAGGACGTCGGGGTCCTGGGGGAAGGTGCTCGCGACGCCATCGTGCTCGGCCTCGAGCATCGCGACCACCCGGTCGCTCGCGACCACCGCCATGCCGGCGGAGGCGGCCTCGGCGACGGCGATGCCGAAGCTCTCGTCGTCGCTCGCGAGGATGAACACGCGCATGCGGCGCAGCAGGTCGCGCCTCTCCCGCTCCTCGACCGCGCCGAGGAAGTCGACGTGACCCGCGATCCCGAGGCGCTCGACCATCTCGCGGGGGTCGTACGGCAGGCTCTCCTCGATGGGACCCGCGACCACGAGGTCGTGGCCCTGCTCGGCGAGGCCGGAGCGGGCGTACGCCTCGATCGCGAGGTCGACGCGCTTCTTGCGTGCCACCCGGCTGAGGAAGAGCACGCCGGTGCGGTCCTTCCACGGGGTGCCGATCGCCTGGAGCGCGGGGTCCACGCCGAGCGCCATCGACGTGACGCGCTCGAAGCCCTTCTCGCGCAGGAAGCCGGCGTCGCGCTCGGAGTCCGCGACCACCCGGTGCGCACCCTTCATCTGTGGGCGGAGCAGGAGCGTGTCCCACGCTGCGTTGAGCGCGGGGTTGTTCGGCGAGTGGTGCGGGGTCCAGACGCCGTGGGGCGCGACCAGGTACGGCACGCCGGCACGCCGCGCCTCACGCATCGCGACGATGAGGAGGAGCCCGTAGACGCCATGGATGTGCACGACGTCGGCGCGCTGGACCTCATCGCGGATGACGCGGCGCATGCCGCGTCCGTAGCCGACGCGCCCCGGCCCTACGAGCGGCACGGCGACGACGCGGGCACCCTCGACCTCACGGTCGGCGTCCGTCTCGGCGCCCAGGTCGGTGGCGACCACCGTGACGGTGTGGCCGCGCTCGCGCTGGACGGGCACGAGCCCGCGCAGCAGCGACGTGGGCCCGCCAAGCCTCCGGCTGATCCCCGGGGCGACGTGCAGGATCCTCATTCTCGAACTCCCTCAGCTCGTCGAGGACGCGGCGGAGCGGAGCCCGACCGCGTTTGCGGTGGACTAGTGCGAACGATCACCCGACGTCCGTCGGGAGGCGATGACCACGGTCGTGGCGCCCGCGATGAGGAGGAGCCCGGCGCCGCCGGCCATCAGCGCGCCGTCGAAGCCCGTGACCGAGAGCGTCTCGGTGGTGGTGCCGGTGGTCGTCTTGGCCGTGTACGTCTCGGTGAGCACGCCCGTGGTGGTCTTGGGCGTCTCGGTGGTGGTCGTCTTGTGGGTCGTCGGCGTCTTCGTGTCCGTCGGCGTGGACGTCTCGCTCGGCACGGGGCCGCCCTGCGGGCTCGGCGGGACGTACGCGAAGGCGGCGGCCGGGATCAGTGTCAATCCCCCAGCCAGGACTGCTGCTGCAACAGTGCGACGGATCATGTCGTCACGCTCCCTCATGCGGTGCAGGCCCCCTGTCTGCACGCCTTCGACACTAGCACCGGGCGCCCCTTTTGTGGCGGTATTTCCGTGTTTGCGCGCGGTCGATTCTCGCGGGCCTCTCCGGTGCGGCTCACGCCGCGGGCGAGCCGAGCGGCGGGGCGGCGAGCGGAGCGCTCTCGGCGCCGGCCGCGAGCGCGAGCACGCCCTCGAAACGGTCGACGGCGGCGTCCCGCGACAGCTGCTCGCGACGGTAGCGCTGACCGCTCGCGCCCAGGGCGTCGGCGAGGGCGGGGTCGCCCGCGAGATCCTCGATCGCGGCGAGCAGAGCCGCGCCATCGCCCGACTCGGTGACCACGCCCGCACCCGATCTGCGGACCTCGTCGGCGCTCGCGCCCGTCGCATCCACCGAGGCCACCACGGGCCGCCCCGAGGTGAAGTACGAGGTGAGCTTGCTGGGGACCGACATCTCCGCGACGCCGGGCCGCTCGTTCACAAGCAGCACGTCCGCCGCGACGAGCGCGTCGCGGAAGGCGTCGTCGTCGAGCGTGCCGATGAACTCGATCGCAGGGTTGCTGCCGGCCGCCTCCATGAGACGGTCGCGGTCGGAGCCATTGCCGACCATGACGAAGCGGACCTTCGAGCGCGTGGCCTCGGCCCTCGCCGCCGCCTCGACCACGGTGTCGAGGCCCTGCTTCACGCCCATGTTCCCGGCGTGGACGGCGATCACCGCATCGTCCTCCCAGCCCATGCGGGCGCGGGCCTCCGCCCGGTCCGGGAGCGGGGCCTCCTCGAGGTGCGTCCAGTTGCGCACGATGTCGATCTTCGCGGGGTCGATGCCGTAGTCGCGCTCGATCGCCGCGGCGAAGCGCTCGTGGATCGCGACCACGCGCGTCGCGCGGCTCAGCACCCACCTCTCGACGGCACGGACGACCTTCACCGAGGCGCCGTCGCCGCCGCCGGTCTCGGCGAGCCCGAGCCCGTAGAGGTCCTGGATCCACACGACCACGGGAGTGCGCCGGTCGAGCAGCGTCGCGCGCGCCATCACCACGGCGGTGGCGAACAGCGCGGGCGAGAGGAGGAGGCGCACCTCGGCGGGCTCCCATCGCGACAGCACGACGCGGAGGCCGAAGCTGCTCTCGGAGAGCAGGCGCATCAGCGAGGTCGGCCTGCGGGGCACGAAGTGGCGGCGGCGGGTGAGCCGCACCCCCGCATCGTCCTCCCGGGAGGTCCAGGCGCCATAGCCCTCGTAGATGCGCCAGCCCGGGTAGAACGGCTGCGGCGCGGCGACGTCGACGGAGCGTCCGCGCGCGGCGAGCGCGCGCGCGAGCGACGTCGCGTACGGCGCGTTGCCGTTCGGCTCCGGTGCGTAGTGGGCGCTGACGACCGACACGTCCACGCCCGTGGTCCCCTCGCGCATGCGCCCCCCTCAGCGGCTTCGCGGATCAGTATGCGCCGGACTTGCCCACCACAGCCCAGAACGTGCGGAGGATGATGACGACGTCGCCGCCGAGCGACCAGTTCTCCGCGTAGTACGCGTCGAGCTCCATCGAGGCCTCGGGCGACAGCGACGAGCGGCCGCTCACCTGCCACAGGCCGGTCATGCCGGGCTTGACCAGCAGGCGGCGCTGCTCGAGGTCGCCGTACTGCTCGACCTCGGCGGCGATCTGCGGGCGCGGCCCGACGAGCGACATGTCGCCCTTGACGACGTTGATGAGCTGCGGGAGCTCGTCGATCGAGTAGCGCCGCATGAAGGCGCCGAACCGCGTGACACGGGGGTCGTTCTTCGGCTTGTAGAACATGCCCACGTTGTCGCCGACGACCTCCTGGAGGCGCTTCTCCGCACCCACCTCCATCGAGCGGAACTTCAGCATCGCGAACGGCTCGCCGTCCTTGCCGATGCGCTCCTGCCGGAAGAAGACGGGGCCCTTGCTCGTGAGCTTGACCAGGGCCGCGACGATGAGCATCGGGATGGCCGCGAGCGCGAGCAGCAGCCCGGCGCCGATGCGGTCGACCGCGTCCTTGAGCGAGTAGCGCGCGCCGGTGAAGGCGGCGGAGTCGACGAAGAGGAGCGGGACGTCCTCGTGGCGCGACATGAGCACGCGCGGGCCGGCGATGTCAGCGATGCCAGGCGCGACGATGAGCGTGACGCCGGTGCCCTCGAGCGCCCAGCCGAGGCGGCGCGCCTCCGCCATGGAGACCGAGTCGTTGGCGGAGAGGATCAGGGCGCCCGCATCGTGCTGCGCGACCAGGTCGGCCGCGTCCTCGATGGCGCCGAGCACGGGCACGTCCTTGAGGTCCTCCTCGAGGCCGGCGCTGCTCGGGTCCGCCAGGCACACGCCGACCACCGAGTACGCGGACTCGTGGTTGCGCTGCAGGCGGCGGACCAGCTGCTCCGTGGTGCGGCGCGGCCCGGCGACGATCACGGCCGTGCGGCACAGGCCCGCATCGCGCTGCTTGTTGAGCCACGAGCGCCACACGCGCCGGTAGCCGAGCAGCACGAGCGTGCCGAGCGGCAGCGCGAAAAGCAGGTAGCCGCGGCTGAAGCCCCACTGGGTGAAGAAGCCGACGATCGCGACGATCGCGACCGTGCGCATGCCCGCCGAGACCACCCGCTGGTACTCCTGCGGGCCGGCGCCGAGGATGCGCGAGTCACGCGAGTGCAGCCACCCGAGCTCGAACATCCACAGCGCCGAGACGGACACTGTGATCCACCAGTAGTCGACGCCGGCCGGCCCGAAGTGAGAGGCCAGGGGCTCCCACGCGAACCTCACGCCGTGCGCAAGGATCATCGTCATCGCGATGACGAAGGCGTCGGTGACGACGAGCTTGCGCTGGAGGCTCTTGGCCCATTCCTTCGATGCGGCCGCGCGAGGCGGTGCCCCTGCGGAAGTCGATGCGTGCACTGCGAGCGCCATGGAGATCCCCCAATCGTCCTCTGCGCTGGGCCGCGTCGGCCCCGTTCACCGGAGCGTTACGAGGCGTCCTTCGACGGAGTGCGCCGCGCGGCGACCATGACCGTGGCAGCGCCGGCGATGAGCAGCGCACCGGCTCCGATCGCCATCGACGTGCCTCCGAAGCCCGTGACGGAGAGCGTCTCGGTGGTGGTCGTCGGCGTGCCGGTGGTGGTGGCCGTGTAGGTCTCCGTGTAGACGCCGGTGGTCTTGGGCGTCTCCTTCGTGGTCGTCTTCTGCGTCGTCGGAGTCTTGGTGTCCGTCGGCGTGGACGTCTCGCTCGGCACTGTGCCGCCCTGCGGGCTCGGCGCGATGTACGCGAACGCGGTGGCAGGCATGAATGCGATGCCCCCAGCAAGAACTGCAACTGCAACGGTGCGACGGATGTTCACGTCACTTCCCCCTCATGCCCCTCAAACAAGCGCGGCCCCCCGGCTGGCTCGTTCTCGACAGTAGCACCGCATGTCCGGTTTGTCCGCTGTTTTTCCGTTCGCGCCTTTTGGGGTGCAGGAATCGTGCGGATCGAGGGGTTTTTGTGGGGCTTGAGGGTGCCGGGGGCCGGGGCGCCGGGCGCTGGGCGGCGGGCGCTGGGCGGCGGGTGCTGGGAGTCAGCTGCCGAGTGCCGTCCGCGGGGAGCCACCCGCCGGGAGCCATCCGCCGGATTGATCATCCGGTGCGGATCCGCGGCCACTTTCTCGCATTGCCCGATCACGGGGAAGCGCGAGGCCGCTCGAGACGCGCCGCGATGGTGTCCGCGAGCATCCGACGGCACCACTCGGGCCTGTCACGCAGATCCTTGAAGGAGAAGCGCACCGGCAGCCATCCGATCGCGGCGAACTCGGTGTTGCGCTCGCGATCCCGCGCGACCGCCCTGGGCCCGGTGTGGTCGGCATCGCCGTCACACTCGAGGTCGACCTTGGCGGCGCGGTGGATGGCGTCGGGGATGCGGCGCCGCCCGTTGACCACCATAGGGACCTGCCATTCGAGCTCCGCGAACTCCGGTCCCGTGAACACCTCGCGACGGGCCATCACCTCGGTCGGGGAGGTGGCGCCCGTGAGGAAGTCGCCCATGATCGCGTCAAACGTGCGGCGGTCGGGCAGACGCGCGCGGCGCGACGCCGCGTTGACGAGCCGCCGCGGCCCGGCGATCTTGAGCCAGAGCGCCCGGTACAGGATGTCCTTGCGCCGGTCCGACGACGCGCATGCCCACGCGTCGAGCAGGGCGTCCTCTGCCAGCAGGCACCGCGACCCGAGCGCCGAAGAGATCGCGGACGGCCTCGGCAGCCTCGGCAGGTGGATCCAGGCGGGAGGGCGCGTGCTCCATCCGGGCGGGACCACGGCGCGGACCCGCTCCGGCGCCGGGAACGCGCGGTTGCGGAGATGAAGGGCCGACTCCCCGGCGATGAGAGCGGCCTTCTTCGACCACACCATCACCGCCTCGCACCGGACGTCGTGCGCCTCGGCCTGATCGGCCGCGACGTACACCCCCGGAAGCAGGGCGACGAGCCCGCCGCGAGCAACGGCCTCCTCCAGCCCCACGCGCCCGATCGCGCTCAGGACCGTCGCCCGCGTGAACGCGCGAGGGTAGAGGACGGGCTCGGCTTCGCGCAGCCGGTCGAGGAACGCGACGACCCTGCTCTCCACCTTCCTCGACCGCCCCATGCAGGCATGGTGACTGCGGCCCTGGTGGCGCGGGGCAGGTTTCCGGGATCTGTGGAGATCGACGGCGTGGAGGCAGGCACGCCCTCATCGGCGCTCGCGGCCGGCACCCGTCGTCCGCGCGATCATCCGGTGCGCGTTACCGGCACAAGATGCGCACCCGATGATCGCGGCGCGCCGGGCTAGGACGAGGCGCTCGGGGTGGGCGTAGTCTCCGGCGCCGGGCCCTCGAATAGCTGCGAGCACGCCCGCATGCCGGAGTCGCCGCCATCGGGCAGCGGATCCGCCTCCACGCATGCGACCGCGCCGATCGTGAACTGCGCGTCAAGGATGTTCGCCCGGTGACCCGCCGACCCCATCCAGAGCTCCACCACATCCGCCGCCGGGAGGTCCGTGCGCGAGAGGTTCTCCCCCGCCATCGCACCCTCGTGGCAGGTGGAGACCAGGGTGTCGTGCTCGAGGTCCGGATCGTCGACGAACGGCTCCGCACGCGTGGCAGCCTTCTCGGCGAGGCAGTCGCTCCACTGCACCGGGTCGAGCCCGTTCTCCACCCGCTGCTCGTTCGCGAGGTCGAACATCTCGCGCGCGAGTTCGTCCGGCGGGGGCGCCGTGGAGGAGCAGCCCGCGAGGGACCATGCGGCGAGGACGGCCGAGCCCCAGGCAAGGGCGAGGCGGCGAACCGGGCGTCCCCGCATCGTCAACACCCGTCCTCGAGCCACACCTTCACGAAGGCCGCGCTCTGATACGCGTAGTGATAGCCCCAGTACCAGGGGTCCAGGTGCTCGCCCGAGGAGACGTAGGCGATGTCGCCGTCCCAGCATCGCTCCATGATGACCCGCGTGCGCGTGAGGTGCGGCGTCGTGGTGATGACCGCGACCGACTCCCACCCGTTCTCGTCGATGAGCTCGCGCATCCAGCGGGCCTCGCCGCGGGTGGTGAAGGGGTCGGGCTGCGAGCAGTAGACCGTGAAGTCCTGGGGCTCCTCGCAGATCTGGACCGCCTCGGGGCGCTTGGCGCGCTCGCCCGCGTCGTAGGCGGCCTCGGCGAGCGAGACCACCATGGTGTCGGTGAGGCCGTCGTCGATCATCGACTCCGCGAGCTCCATACGCGGGTCCGTGGGCGGGCCGATGACGTAGACGGCGTCGACCTCGCGGGGCTCGTCGCGCGCCGGGAACACGTACAGCGGGAGGCCGACGAGCGCGACCAGCACCGCCGCCGCGCCGAGCGCCACCACCACCGCCACCAGCCGTCTCACCCGGCGAACCCTACCGGGCGTAGGTTTCGCCCCGGTGACGCTCAGCAGCCGGTCCGGAACGCCACCTTGAGGAACCCGGCCGTCTGATAGAAGGCCTGCTGGAGCATGTAGCTGGCCGGGATGTGCTCCTGCGAGTCGAGGTACCGGAGGTCGCCGTCCCAGCAGCGCTCCATGATCACGCGCGTGCGGGAGAGATGAGGAGTGAAGGTGATCACGCCGACGGACTCCCAGCCGTTCTCCGTCGCGAGGTCGCGGATCCAGGCGGCCTCGCCGGCGGTCGTGAACGGGTCGGGCTCGCCGCAGATGACGGTGTACGGCTGCGGCTCGGTGCAGACGGTGTCGGCCATGGGCGTGTACTCGCGCTCGACGTCGCCGGGGTGGATCGAGACGACCAGGGTGTCGGTGTCACCCTCCGCGATCATCTGCTGCGCGAGGGCGATGCGCCCGTCGGTCGGTGGCCCGATCACGAACACCGCGTCGACCGGCCCGGGCTCGTCATGGGCGGGGTAGACGTACAGCAGGAGGCTCGCCACCACGAACACCGTGATCGGGATCAGCATTGCGATCACGATCTTCATCCCCCGGCCCATGCGGCGACAGTAGCCCGCGGCGCGCGCGGGCGGAATGGGCGGTTCTGAAGCGCCGTACGCGGGGACGATGCGGCGGCCGGGTCGGCCGCGAGCGCTCAGCCCCAGGGCTCGTCGCCGACGACCGCGTCCTGGCCCGTCCGCGCCGAGTCGATGATCGCCAGCGACAGCGCGTGGTCCCACAGCCCCTGCGCGAGCGGGTACGGCTCCGGCCCCTCTCCGCGGGCCCACATCCCCATGTCGAGGAGGATCTGCGCGACCGCGAGGTCGTCCTCCGACATGCGGCTGTCGTGCCAGGCGTTCCGATAGACCACCTCGCCGTCGAACGACGAGTGCCATAGCGCGTTGCCCTCGAGGTTGAGGTCCAGCCCGGTGCGCCGATGCTCGATGCGGGACCCGACCGGCCCCTCGGGCGTCATGCGGAGCACCGAGTCGTCGGCGATCTCGCCGTGCGAGCCGCGGATCACGATGCGGCGGTGCAGCGTCGGGTTCCACCACTGGTTGTCGACGAAGTCGTAAAGCCCGTGGCGGCCGTCGCCGAAGTCGAGCGTCGCGATCGTGGTCGTGCGCGGCTGGGGCTCGTCGGAGCCGACCCAGCCATCGGGCGTGAGCGGATCCACCATCGGCGCGGTGAACGTCCGCCCGGTGACCCGCGCACCGGTGACGCCGGCGGGCGAGCCCGACCCGAGCATCGTCCGGATGAGCGAGACCGCGTGATAGAGGTGCGTCGACGACAGCTCGACCGCGTGCGGCGCCCCGATCACGCCGCGGCGGATCACCTCGATGCGCGCGGCGTGGCCGGGCATGCGCGTGTACTGCTCGGCGACCTGGACCAGCCCGGTGTCCCCCACGGACGCCCACAGCGACCGCAGCCCGGGCAGGTCGGGCGCGGGCGGGGTCTCCGCGAGCACCGGCACGCCGGCCTCCACGACGTCGCGGATCACGCCGGGGCTCGCGTCCCACGGCACGGCCGCGACCACGAAGTCGGGGCGCAGGCTCAGCGCCTGGTCGAGCCCGCCGACAGGCAGGTGGTCGTGCAGGCGCGCCGCGAACGGGGCGGCCGCCGCTCTTGCCTCGACCAGCGCATCGTGCGCCCGCGCGGGGGTGCGCCCGACGATCGCGACCGGCTCGAGCAGCTCGGGCGCCATCGCCGCGAGGCGCAGCATGAAGCGTGTCCGCCAGCCCGTGCCGACGATCGCGAAGCGCACCGGGGTCATGACAGGCGCTCCACGAGCAGCTGCGCGAGGTGGCGGCCCTGGACGTCGGCGAGGTCGTCGGCCTGGGTGCGGCAGCTGACGCCGTCGGCGAGGTAGACGCTCCCGGGGGGCGCGGACCGCAGCGCGGGCAGCAGCGAGTTCTCCGCGACCTTCACGGACGTCTCGTAGTGCCCCTTCTCGGTGCCCCAGTTGCCGGCGAGGCCGCAGCAGCCCGCGGTCTCGGTCACGGTGGCGCCGGCGCGCGCGAGCAGCTCGCGGTCCGCGGTGTAGCCCATCACCGAGTACTGGTGGCAGTGCGGCTGCACCACCGCGGTGACGTCGTCGAGCGACGGGACGCGCCAGCCGTCGCGCGGCTTGACGGGCGCGCGACCGGTGAGCACCTCGGCCAGCGTGTAGGTGGACGATGCGACGGCACCCGCGCGCGGGTCGTCCGGCAGGAGCTCGGTGAGGTCGCCGCGGAGGACGCCCATGCACGACGGCTCGACGCCGACGATCGGCACGCCGTTGACCGCCCACGGGCCGAGCACGGACAGCAGGTGCGACAGGTGCTTCTTGGCGCCGTCGAGCTGGCCGGTCGAGATCCACGTGACGCCGCAGCACGCGTCGCCCGCGACCACGACCACGTCGATGCCGGCGTCCTCGAGGACCTGGACGATCGCCGTGGGGATCTCGGGGTCGAGGCCGTCGGTGAACGAGTCGGCCCACAGCACCACGAGGTTGTCGAGGCGGGTCGCGCGGGTCGGGTCGGCGCGGCGCGCGCGGGCCACCTCGGACCGCCGGAACGGCACCTTGAACTCGGGCAGGCGACGCCGCTTGTCCATGCCGGCGATCGGCACGACGAGGCGCTGCACCCACGCCGGCCGCATCACGGCGGAGATCAGCCGCGGCGCGAGGCCGACGATCTTGAGCCAGCGCGGGAGCCACCCGATCGAGTAGTGCGTCATGGGCCGCACCTTGTTCTTGTAGGTGCGGTGCAGCACCTCGGACTTGTAGGCCGCCATGTCGACGCCGGACGGGCAGTCCGAGGAGCAGGCCTTGCAGGACAGGCACAGGTCGAGGCTCTCGAGCACCTCCGGCGAGGTCAGCCCGCCGATCAGCGTGCCGTTGAGGGCATCCTGCAGCACGCGGGCGCGGCCGCGGGTGACGTCCTTCTCGTCGCCGGTGGCCTGGTAGCTCGGGCACATGAAGCCCGAACCGGCGCCGATCGAGTCCGCGCGGCACTTGCCCACGCCCGTGCAGCGGTGGACGGCCTCGGCGAGGTCGCCGTGGTCGTGCTCGAGCGCGAGACCGAGGGCCGGGGTGCGCGGCGCGGCGGGGCGGCGCAGGTGGGCGTCGAGCGGGTCGGGGTCGACGATGACGCCGGGGTTGAGGAGGTTCTCGGGGTCGAAGAGGTGCTTGACGCCCTGGAACAGCGCCACGGCCTCCTCCGAGTACATGGTGGACAGCAGCTCCGAGCGGGCGCGGCCGTCGCCGTGCTCCCCGCTCAGCGAGCCGCCGTGCGACGCGACGAGGGCGGCGGCGTCCTCCATGAAGGCGCGCAGCGAGCGGCCGTCCTCCTGCATCGGGATGCCGAGCCGCACGTGGATGCAGCCGTCGCCGAAGTGGCCGAACGGCTGACCGACCACGCCGTGGCGGTCCATGAGCGCGTCGAAGTCGCGCAGGTACGCGCCCAGCCTCTCGGGCGGGACGGCGGCGTCCTCCCAACCCGGCCAGGCCTCCTGGTTGTCGGGGGTGCGGCCGGACAGGCCGGCGCCGTCCGCGCGGATGGCCCACAGCCGGGCGGCCTCCTTGGGGTCCGCGACCTCGCGCCACGCATCGGTGCCGGAGTCCGCCGCGAGCGCGGCAAGGGTGGCGCGGGCCTCCTCCTCGGTGTCGCCGCCGACCTCCACGAACAGCCAGCCCGCGCCGTGCGGCAGGTCCGGCACGGGCCCGGTGGCGCCGGCCACGCGGGCGACGAGGCGGGCGTCGAGGCCCTCCACCGCCTGGGGACGATGCGCGAGCATGGGGACCACCGCATCGGCCGCCGCGGGCATGTCGGCATAGCCGAACGCGGCGGTGAGGCGGACGGCCGGGACGTCGACGAGCCTGACGGTCGCCTCGAGGATGGTCGCGAGGGTGCCCTCGGAGCCGACGAGGAAGGTGGCGAGGTCGGCGCCGAGCTCGGGCAGCAGGTGCTCGAGCGAGTAGCCGCTGACCTGGCGCGAGAAGCGGCCGAACTCGGTGCGGATGAGAGCGAGGTTCGCCTGGACGAGCTCGTCGAGGCCGGGGATCGCGTCGAGCCCGCGCGGTCCGGCGGTGAAGCGGCGGCCGAGGCCGTCGACGGCGTCGAGCGCGATGACGTTGTCGGCGGTGCGGCCGAAGGCGACGGCGTGCGGGCCGCACGCGTTGTTGCCGATCATGCCGCCGAGCGTCGCGCGCGTGGAGGTCGAGGGGTCGGGGCCGAAGCGCAGGCGCGCGCCGGCGACGGCGGCCTGCAGGTCGCTCAGGACCACGCCGGGCTGGACGCGCGCGGTCTTGGCGTCGAGGTCGACGTCGAGGATGCGGGTCATGTGGCGGCTGGTGTCGAGCACGAGGCCCGGGCCGATCGCGTTGCCGGCGACCGAGGTGCCTCCCCCGCGCATCGTCACCGGGACGCGGGCCTCGCGCGCGACGGCGAGGGCCGCGAGCAGGTCGTCGGCGTCGCGCGGGTACGCGACCACGGCGGGCGGGATGCGGTAGTTCGAGGCGTCGGTGGAGTACTCGGCGCGGCGGCGGGCCGAGGCGTCGACCTCGCCATCGATGGCGCGCTCGAGCGCGGCCGCGAGGTCCGCGGCGTCGGCCGGGGCGGGGGTCTGGGGCGCCGTCGTCGTCACGTCGGCCATTCTTCCACCCGCGGTCCCGTCTCCTGCCAGGGACGTCGGGCCCAGCGCGGAAGGCGAGAGCACAACTCTCACGAACCGCAATTCTGTTGCATACCTGGCAAATAGGACGCACGATGGGAGCAAGCCCGAGGGAGGCCCCATGCAGCCGCTGCGCGCACTCGCCTTCGCGACCGTCCTCGCCACCGCCACCGCGGGGGGCGCGGGGGTCGCCGCCTCCGTCGTGACCACGATCGCGATCGGAGCGACGACGCCGAACGTCAACGTCAACGTGTCGTGCGGCTCGCAGATGAACCTCGACATCACCTACAACGAGGCGCCCGAGATCGTGGACGTCAACTGGGTGTTCACCGTGACGACCTCGGAGGGCGACGTCTTCGTGCTCGAGGACATGGACTCCGACCTCATGGGCTTCCACCCCGTCATCGACGCCGCCGACCTGCCGGACGTGAACTACACGTTCACCGTCGACGCGCAGTACGGCGACGAGGTGTTCCTCGGGGTGTTCTCGGGCTCGGTGATCTGCACGACGGAGACCCCCACGCCGTCGCCGTCGGAGACCGACACCACGGAGCCGACGACCGAGCCGACCTCCACGACGGAGCCCACCTCGACCACCGAGCCGACAAGCACCACGTCGCCCACCACCACGTCCGAGCCCACCGAGACGGCCACGGACGGCACGGACACCGACACGGGCGTGCTCGGCGACAGCACCGGCGCCTCGCCGGTCCCGGGCGACGCCGACTACACCGGATAACTGGGGCGTCGACCGCGCCCACGGCCACAGGCGCACGCACCGCCGCGAGTCCCACCAGCCCCATCCGTCACACCCGTATCAGCATGCCGCACCCGCCACGGCGAGAATCAGGCCCGCGCGCCGTGCCGAAACCCCGGCGAGACGATCGAAGCAGCTGGGGGTAGCGGTGCCATTGCTGAGGGCCCCCACGTCCCCCCGGCGCAGGAGGGCGTCATGCGCACCCGCACACTCCTCGCCTCGACCGGGCTGCTCGCGCTGGGCATCGTCGCCGGCGCGTCCGCCGCCATCGCGGGCGAGGACAACCCGAGGAACGACCCGCACGTGGAGACCCAGAAGGTCCTGATCTGCCACGCGACCGCGTCGGAGACGAACCCCTTCACCGTGAACGAGGTGTCGTGGAACGCCGTCGACAACGGCTACAACATCGACTTCAACGGCCACGGCGACCACGAGGGCGACATCATCCCGGCGTTCGCCGACTTCCCGGGCCTCAACTGGACCGAGCTCGGCCAGGCGATCTGGGAGAACGGCTGCGAGATCCCCACCACGGAGCCCGAGCCCCAGGAGACCACCGTCCCCGAGGAGACCGAGACCCCGGAGCCCGAGGAGACGACCACCCCGGAGCCGGAGGAGACCACGGAGACCGAGGTCGAGGTCGAGTCCGCGACCACCACGACCGAGACCCAGGAGGAGACGGCCCCCGAGGCCGAGTCCGCCACCGCGGTCCTCTCTGACGCCGGCTTCACCGGCTGATCCGCGGCTGGAGGCGGGGCCGGGTGGGCGCGATGCACGCCCGGCCCTCGCATCGTCCCCGCGTCAGGCCGGGACGACCGACGGGCCGGGCTCGAGCCCGATGCTCTCCATGAGCGCGCGCACGCGCCGGTCGATCTCGTCGCGCTGGTCCTCGGACGGACCGGGCTCGATGGCCCAGTCCTCGTAGCGCTTGCCGGGGATGTACGGGCAGGCGTCGCCGCAGCCCATGGTGACGATGACGTCGGCCTCCTGGAGCTGCAAGTCGGTCCAGTGCTTGGGGTGCTCGTGGGTGATGTCGATGCCCACGGCGGCCATCGCGGCGACCGCGCCCGAGCTGAGCGCCTCGCCCGGCTGCGAGCCGCCAGACCACGAGGTCGCGCGGTCGCCGGCGTAGTGGGCGAACAGGCCGAGGGCCATCTGGGACTTGCCCCCGTTCTTCACGCAGAGGAACAGGACGGCGGGCTTGTCGGACATGGGTTTCCTTTCAGGTGGACGATGCGAGGCTCGCCGCGAGGCGGCGGACCCGGGGTTCGAGCGCGTCGAAGGCCGCGGCGAAGGCAAGCGTGGTGCCCTCGGCGGCCGGGTCGGGGACGGACCAGTGGAGGTCGCCGCCGCAGTCCTCATACGCGAGGTCGCAGACGGCGACGACGAGGTCGCCCTCCTGCCGGACCTCGGCGAGGTCCGCGGGCGCGAGGGCGACGGGCGCGAGGCCGCGCCGGTCGAGCTCGTCGAGGGCGAGCGGGTGGATGCGCGGCGCGGGATCCGTCCCGGCCGACGCCACGGGGACGATGCGCGCCGCCGCCAGCATCGCGGCCGCCATCTGGGAGCGGGCGGAGTTGGCGGTGCACGTGAAGACCACGCGGGCGGGGCGCGGCGACCCCTGCGTGGCGAGCGCGGCCTCGACCAGCGGCGACCACGCGAGCGCGAGGTACGAGCGGCGCCCGTCGGCGTCGGAGCGGCGGCGCAGGATGACGCCCGCCTCCTCGAGCACCCGGAGGTGGTGGGCGAGCAGGCTCGAGGCCATGCCGGTGCGCACGCCGAGCTCGCCGGGGGCCAGGTCACCGTCCGCGAGCGCGTCGACGAGCGCGAGACGATGCGCGTCGGCGAGGGCCGCGAGGACGGCGAGGCGGTCGGTCACGGGATCAGAGTATCTCAACCTGCGTTGAGATATCGCCGATGCGGGCCGAAGGTCCCGAGACGGCGCATCGTCCCTGCTCACGGGGCCCGTGCGAACGGCGACACGCGGGGCTGCGGTGCGCGCGCATCGTCACGTCCGGGGCCACACTTGAGCCGATAACGGCCTCACTTCTGTCACATCCTTCACGTCCGTATATCTAAGCCCCATGGGTATATGTGGACTTCGCCACACCTTTGACGCTCCCTCACCCCCGCCGGACGATTGGGCCAACCGGGAGGACAGGGCGCTGCTGAGGGCGTCGGATCACCCTCCCGGAGCGGAGGGAAAAGATCATGCTGAGGAAGACCCTCGTGGTCGCGGCCATCGCCGCGCTCACGTTGATGACCAGCTCGCCAGCGCTGGCGACGACAGGCGACACGCAGCCCGGGAACGACGGCGTCCACAAGGTGTGGGTGTGCAAGTACTCGGGCACGCCCTACGTCGACGAGGTGCTGAAGCCGGGCAAGAACCCGATCGCGGTGGACGGCAGCGCGACCGTCGGCACGTACTTCAAGGACGGCCAGGGCCAGTCCTACGTGCTCGACGACGTGACCGACGAGAACACCGCGCAGGGCGAGTCTTACAAGGGCACGCTGACGTGCCCCGAGGGCCGCTCGTTCGACTACGACTGGGAGTACGCGGCGCCCACGTGCACCGCCCTCACCGTCGACTACCCGGCGGCGCTGCCCGCCGGCCAGGCCAACGACGTCAACGTGCGGCTCAAGAACCTCGCCACCGGCGAGGAGAAGACGCTCAACTTCCACAACGGCGGCGGCACCTGGTCCGGCACGCAGGTGTTCGACTTCACGTCGCACCACGCGTGGCCCGGCTGGGGCTACTACGCGGTGACGTGGGTCCAGGTGGCCGGCTCGAACTACCACTGGTCCGGCTCCGTGACGTGCGGTGAGCCCGAGAAGCCGGTCAAGCCCGAGACCAAGGTCGAGACCACCGAGTGGGAGGTGTCGGACTACCTGTGCGAGTCCGAGACCGTCACGCTCACGCGCAGCGTCACGACCACCACGTACTCGTGGGACGAGGGCTCGTGGAGCTGGAAGGCCTCCGCGTCCACCGAGACCGAGACCGACTCCCGCGCGATGACCGAGCAGGAGAAGGCCGCGCAGTGCGAGGAGCCGCCGGTCGACGTCTGCCTCAACATCGAGGGCGTCCAGACCGAGGTGCCCGAGGGCTACACGACCGACGGCAAGGGCAGCTGCTGCGAGTGCACTCCCCCGCCGGTGGTCGACAAGTGCCTCAACATCGACGGCGACCAGGCGACCGTGCCCGAGGGCATGACGCGTGACGGGGACGGCGACTGCTGGACCCCGAAGCCGGAGACCAAGGTGGAGTACACGGAGTGGTCGGTCTCCGACTACATGTGCACCAGCGAGAAGGTCACCGAGACCCGCACGAAGTCGACCACGACCTACACGTGGGACACCGCGACCGGCGCCTGGGTGGGCTCGACCTCCGAGACCACCGAGACCCAGAAGCGGGCGATGACCGAGGACGAGGCCGCGGAGCTGTGCCCGCCGGACGAGCCGCACAAGGTGTTCGTCTGCAAGTACGTGCAGACCCCGGACGGCTACGAGATCGCGCAGACCGGCCAGAACCCGATCTCCGTGGACACCCACGCGATTCCGGGCTGGGACGACTCGCTGCCGATCGAGGACAACCCCAAGTGGTTCGCCGACGCGCAGGGCCCGTCGATGGTGATCGCCTGGGACGAGGAGCAGGGTGACGGGCAGAACAACGAGCCCACCATCGACGACTGCCTCATGCCCCCCGTGGTCCAGGTCTCCGACTGGAGCGGCGAGCCGATGTGCGGCATGGACTCCTACACCGAGTGGGCCACCGAGACCACGACCGGCTACCTGCTGGTCAAGGACGGCGCGGGCTACTCGTGGGAGCCGTACACCACCTACAAGACCCTGTACCGGACGGTGAAGGTCGAGGAGGTCGTGCCCTGCGAGGACGCCACCGCGGAGATCACGGTGATCCCCGCATCGTGCGACGCGCCCGGCGCGGTCGACGAGGTGACCACCATGTACGCGACGCTCGAGGGCTCGCTCGACGAGACCGTGGGCGACCACCTCGCGACGTTCACGGCGGACGAGGGCCACGCCTTCGCCGGCGGTGACACCGAGCTGGTGGTGTCGTACGCGATCGCGGCTCAGCTCACCGAGGGCTGCGCGACCGACTCCCCGACCCCGCCGTCCATCGACGGGACCATCGTGGGCGAGATCTGCACCGCCGACGCGCCGTACCTCGGGTACGACATCACGCTGACGGACCCTGACGGCGTCTCCACGGACGACGGCACGGCGACGATCACCTTCGTCCACCCGACCAACGCGGCGAAGAACTGGACCACGACGGTGGAGATCGGCACCGGCAAGGTCCTCTGGCCCGGGGCGAGCGTCGACAAGAACGGCGTCGCGAACAACTGGCCCGGATACAAGTACGACGCCGCCAAGGACGAGTGGGTGTCCGTCGGCAACAAGAACTACGGCTGGACCCGCGCGGAGGACACCGAGGTCATCATCTCGGTCAACCCGAGCAAGTCCTTCGAGGTCTCCTACCCGCCGGCCACCCCGGTCTGCAACTCGGAGCCTGCCGTCGAGATCCTGAGCGTCCTCGACGCTCCGGCTGCCACCCCGGTGACGGGCGTGGCCACGTACACCGGCTGATCCCCGGTGTACGGGCCCGGCGCGGTGCGGCCTACCTCAGCGGGCCGCACGCGCCGGGCCACTCCCCTCGGGGAGTGGAACAGAGGGGGGATGCTGAGGGGGCGGGGCGCTGAGGCCCGCTCAGGGCGGGCGCTCAGACCCGCCAACCGTGGGGCCCTCTGAGGGGCGGGACCCACGACGTCGATCCCGGCGTCCGGTGAATCATCTCACCGGAGGTCGGGATCGATGCTGTTCGGGGTGGGTGGGCGTTGTGCGCGCCGCTACGCCTCGTCGATGTAGACGGGCGTCCCGAGCGGGATGCCGATCGCCTCGACCATCTCGGTGATCATGCCGTTCGGCACGCGGATGCAGCCGTGCGACACCGAGCGGCCGAACGAGTCCGGGTCGTTCGTGCCGTGCAGGCCGATCACCGCGTCGCCGCCGGCGAACTCGTCGAGCACCGGCGAGTAGCCCGACAGCCCGTACGCGTACGGCCCGTAGATCCCGTCGGGGTCCGGCGGCTGCAGCAGCTCGCGCACGTAGTAGACGCCGCCGGGCGTGGGCAGCTCGTCGGTGCCGAGCCCGATCTCCGTGGTCAGCACCGCGGTCTCGCCGTCCCACACGGTGAGCTCGTAGGCCGCCATGTCGATCTCGATGCTCATGTGCGTCGCGGCGAGCGACACGTCGTCTGCCGCCACCCAGCCGGTCGAGCCGTTCGGCCGGATCGGCAGGTACACCTCGAGCCACGAGCCCTGGATCTGCTTCACCAGGAACGTCAGCGGCGTCGCGTCCGGCACCGTGAGCACGTCGGACGCCCTGATGACGGTCTTCTCCGCACCGTCGGGCTTCTTCAGCACGGTGATCTTCGTGCCGCGCGCGGTCGCGATGTACGACAGCGTCGTGTCCTCCGACGCGGTCGCGGACGGCGACGGCGAGGCGGTCTCCGTCGGCTGCGCCGCCACCACGGCGGACGATGCGCTGGGCGAGGGCGACGGCTCGGTCGCGGGCGTGCAGGCGGCGAGCGCGAGCGCGCCCACCACGGTGAGCAGCGCGACGATGCGGCGCATCGGACCTCCCTCAGACCCCTCGGCTGCTCAACCCTACGACGCGCATCGTGCCCGCGGAAGCACCGCGTCCCCGACATGCGCCGAGGGCCGCCCCGTGGGAACGGGCCGCCCCGTGGGAACGGGACGGCCCTCGGACCTGGGCGGTTGGCGCGTCAGGCGGTGACGAGCACGGGCTCGCGCTGCTCGTCCGCGCCGCCGTCGGAGAGCTCGCCGGAGGACGCGTCGCGGTCCTTGTCGGAGCGCATGAGGAAGCTCGCGATCACCGTGACCGCGACGATCACGACGGACATCACGAGGTACGCGTTGGCGAAGCCGATGGACTCGTAGGCCTGGCCGAACGGCAGCGAGAACGCCGCGACTCCCAGCGACTTGGCCACGCCGAAGCCGAGCATGTACGCGGTCGCGGAGATCCTGACGTCGAACATCCTGGTGATGTACTTCATGACGGACACCAGCATCAGCGGCATCTCGATCGCGGCGAGCAGGCGCCACGCGATGAGCGCCTCGGTGGTGGTGACCAGCGCCGAGCCGAGCACGCGCACCACGAGGATCGCGGCGAACAGCTGCAGGCCGCGCTTCGCGCCGATCTTGTTGACGAACCAGGGCGCGACCAGCATGACCGCGGCCTCGAGGAAGATCTGGATGGTGACGACCTGCGAGAACAGGGTCACCGGGTCGCCGTGGTTGACGTGCTGCGCGAAGTAGATGGAGAACTGCTGGTCGAAGACGTCGTAGAGCGCGGCCGTGCCGAACATCAGCACGACGAAGCCGACGAAGCTGCGGTCCGTGAACAGGCGCTTGATCGTGTCCTTGCTGACCTTGGTGGTCGACGACTCGCCCGCGGCGGCGCTCTGCTTGGCCTGGTCCGGGACCTTGGCGACGAAGAGCAGCGCGCCCAGCACGATCGCGCAGAACGACGCGGCCCACCAGATGCTGTCGGGGTTGACGTTCGCCCACATCCAGCCGGCGACCAGGGTGATGGTTCCACCGGCGATCGAGCCGAAGAGGCGCGCGTGGCCGTACTCGAACTCGTTGGCGCGTGACGCGCGCTCGTTGAAGGCCTCGACCACGGACACGCCGGCGAGCAGCACGAGCGCCATGAACATGCCGCCCACGACCGCGGCGCCCACCATGCTCCACTCCATCAGCGGCGGGAACACGAAGGCGAAGAACGGGCCGACCATCGCGCCGCACAGCACCACGAAGGCGAACAGGTTCTTCTTGAGACCCAGGCGGTCCTGGAGGTAGCCGTACAGCGGCTGGAGGCACAGCGCGGTGATCGCCATCACCGTGTTGATGAGGCCGATGTTGCCCTCGCCCATGCCCTTCTCCGACAGCCACAGGCCGTGGAAGGAGAAGAAGATCTGCCAGATGGCGAAGTAGAAGAAGTACAGGCCGCCGTAGTTCCAGAAGACCCCGCGCTTGAGGGAGGCCAGGATGGACCCGCCGCCGGTGGCAGGCGTGCTTGCAGTAGGTGCGCTCATGGCACATCCCTTCGGGGAATCTCGTGGAGGTAGGCCGCCGTGGCCTGGACGGTATGCGGCGCGCGGGTGGAGGTCCACGGGCGCAGGCACGCTGTCACCGCTAACAGAAGGTCACTCTACGTCACCTGGTGTTGAAAACATCGTAATTGGTGGCAGGAGGCAACAATGGGACGTACCGCCTATGCAGGCGCTTACATGCTGGGATTTCGCTGAGACTCTCCGCCGACCGATGCGCGGGAGGCCTCTTTGCCCGGGGTTCTCAGCGCATCGTCCCGTCGGGGGGCAGGACCTCCACGCCGGTCGGGGCGGGACGGCTCAGCGGCACCGGCTTGCCCCAGACCGGGCGGCCGGCCTCGTCGAAGGGAAGGACCTGCGCGCAGGCCTGGCGGTTGGGCTCCCACAGCGGGTCGCCGACCAGCTCCGTGTAGGTGCGAGCGTGGTAGACGAGGACGGTCTCGCCCTCAGGGGACTCGGTGAACGAGTTGTGGCCCGGGCCGTAGATGCCGTTCTCGGGGGCGGAGGTGAAGACGGGGTCCGGGCCCTTGGTCCAGCTCGCGGGCGAGAGGAGGTCCGCGCCCGCGTCCGCGGTGAGCAGCCCCATCGCGTACTCGATGCCCGTGCCCGACGCCGAGTAGGTGAGGTACAGCCTGCCGTCCTTCTGCAGCACGCTCGGGCCCTCGTTGACCCAGAAGGTGACGATCTCCCAGTCGTACTCGGGCTGCGTGAGCATCACCGGCGGCGACGCGAGCGTCCAGGGGTTCTCCATGCGCGCGATGTAGAGGTTCGAGTGCCCCTTGACGTCGAAGTCCTGCTGCGCCCACACGAGGTACTGGTCGCCGTCCTGCACGAAGCTCGTGGCGTCGAGCGCGAACGTCTCCCAGCCGGTGTCGACCTGGCCCTTCTCGGTCCAGGTGCCGGTGAGCGGGTCGTCATCGGTGCACTCGAGGCAGAAGATGCGGTGGTTGAAGGTGTCGTCCGCGTGCGGGACGTCGAAGGTGACGTCGGGGTTGGGCGCGGCCGCGTAGTAGAGGTACCACGCGTCGTTCACGCGGTGGATCTCGGGCGCCCAGATGAGGTGGGACTGCGGTCCGGACTCGTGCTTGGTCCAGATGGTGACCTCGGGCGCGGCCTGCAGGTCCTCGAGGCGCTCGGCCCTGCGGAGGACGATGCGGTCGTAGAGCGGGTACGAGCCGGTGAAGTAGTACTGGCCGTCGTGACGCAGGACGCACGGGTCCGCGCGCTGGAGGACGATCGGGTTCGGGATGGTCTCGGGCACGGCCGCTCCTCGCGTGGTCAGACGTCTCCTCGCACCCTATTCGGGCAGGATGCGGGGCGCGACACGAGCCCCCCCGCCACCGCACCACCCCCCCCCCCGCCACACGCCGGGACACTCAGTACTCCATTCTTGGCCCCGCCGCGCCCCACGGGACACTGAGTACTCATCACGCCCGGCGGGGCGGGCAGATGGCATTCCTCCACCCGTGGAGCGCGACGCGCGCGAGAACGAGTACTGGGTGTCCCGCAGCGCGCGGAGCGACGCGGGAAGGAGTAGTGGGTGTCCCGGCCGGGCATGGGGTTGGAGCGGGACCTGTGTCTCACCTGGATCCCACACGACCCGGGATACGATCCGGTGCACCGGACGTCCACCAGTGCAAGGAGGCATCGATGGCCCCGGAGAGCAAGGCCGACCACGCGTACCGCGTCCTCACCGAGCGCCTCGCGGACGGCGTCTACCTGCCCGGACACCGGCTTGTGATCGACCGCCTGGTGCGCGAGCACGACATCAGCTCGATCCCGTGGCGCGAGGCGCTGCGTCGCCTCGAGGCCGAGGGCTGGGTCGACATCATCCCCAACGCCGGCGCGGTGGTGCGGTCCTTCGACACCGAGGAGCAGCTCGGCACGATGCGCATCCTGGGCCGGCTCGAGCCGCTCGCGATCGCGCTGTCGGCGCCGCGCATGACGCGGGACGAGATCGCCGCGGCGCGCGAGCTCGAGGAGCAGGCGCAGGCCGCGCTCGCCGACTTCGACGCGGCCCGCTTCGCCACGCTCGACCGCGCCTTCCACGCGCTCATGCGCGCCCACTGCCCCGACGCCCGCCTCGCCGCGATGGTCGACGCCGAGAGCCTCCGTCTCGCGATGATGGACCGCGTGCTGCCCGCGCACGCTCCGGGCCGCATCGCCGCCACGCCCGAGGAGCACGAGGGGCTGCTGCGGCTCATCGAGTCCGGCGCGGACGCGGCCGCGATCGAGGACGCCGCGCGTCTGCACCGCCTGCGCACCGTCGCCGCGATCGAGGCGGCCGCTCGCGAGGGCTGAGCCCGCGCATCGTCCCGCCGCCCCCCTCCCCCTTTCCGCAAGTCACACACCTGGCGACCGGTGGGTCCGCGTTCGTGCGGGGGCGCCCGCACACCCGGCGTCAGATGTGTGACTTGCGGTGGGGGCGTGGGCGAGCGCCGCGCGCCCAGACACGACTCCGCCCGGGCCGCATCGTCCCTGAGGACGGTCGGACCCAGGCGGTCGCGTCTCGAGGAGGGAGACTCAGGCCGGCGCCACCTGCGGCATGCCCTCGGGGGGCAGCACGTCGAGCGCCGTCGGCACGGGGCGGGTCATCGGCTGCGGGGCGCCCCACACCGGGTTGCCGTCCGCGTCGAAAGGCAGCACCTGGGCGCAGGCCTGACGGTTGGGCTCGTACAGCGGGTCGCCCTCGATCTTCGTGTAGGTGCGGGCGTGGTAGACCAGCACCGTCTCACCCTCGGGGGACTCGGTGAACGAGTTGTGGCCGGGACCGTAGATGCCGTTCTCCGGCGCCGAGGTGAAGACAGGCTCGGGGCTCTTGGTCCACGAGGCGGGGTCGAGCACGTCGGCGTCGGCGTCCGCGATCAGCACGCCCATCGCGTACTCGGGGCCCGTGCCGGACGCCGAGTAGGACAGGTAGAGCTTGCCGTTCTTCTGCAGCACCGAGGGGCCCTCGTTCACCCAGAACCGCTCGATCTCCCAGTCCAGCTCGGGCTTGGTGAGCATGACCGCGGGCGTCGCGAGCGTCCAGGGGTTCTCCATGCGCGCGATGTAGAGGTTCGAGTTGCCGCGGATCTCGTAGTCCTGCTGCGCCCACACGAGGTACTGCACGCCGTCCTTCACGAAGCTGGTGGCGTCGAGGGCGAAGGACTCCCAGCCGGTGTCGACCTGGCCGCGCTCGACCCACTCGCCCGTCATGGGGTCCTCGTCGGTGCACTCGAGCACGAAGACGCGGTGGCAGAACGTCTCGGCGGTGTCCGGCACGTCCGCGTGCGGGTGGCCGATCGCGGCCGCCGCGTAGTAGATGTACCAGGCGCCGTTCACGCGGTGGATCTCGGGGGCCCAGATGAGGTTCGACTGCGGGCCCTCGTGGTGCTTGGTCCAGATCGTCACCTCGGGGGCGGCCTGCAGGTCCTCGAGGCGCTCGGCGCGCCGCAGGACGATGCGGTCGTACAGCGGGTACGAGCCGGTGAAGTAGTACTGGCCGTCGTGACGCAGGACGCACGGGTCCGCGCGCTGGAGCACGATCGGGTTCGGGATGATGTCCGTGGGCACGGCGTGGCCTCCTCGTCGTTGAGTCATGGACTTCATGAACTGCTTTGCAACGTTGTAAAGGAGTGTACGGCACGCTGCGCCACTGTCGGGAACGCGTGGGCCCGCTCGCGGCTCAATCCGGCGCCGATGCCCCTCGCGCCCCTAGCATGAGGCCGAAAGGGGGTGCCCATGGACGGCGCGTCTCACGAGGCGATCCCGACGGTCCGCGAGCAGATCACGGACATGGTGCGGGCGATGGCGAACGCGGCCTCGCTGCGCGGCGTCGCGCTGGTGGTCGCCGGCGCCATCGTGCTCGCGCTCCCCGCCGCGACCACGTGGATCGCGCAGGTCGTCGCGATCGGCGGGCTCGGCCTCCTGGGCCTCATGGACCTCTTCTACGCGATCACGGGACGCCGCTGGATCGGACGCCGTATCAACAGGGTCGTCGCCGCGCTGCGCGGCCTCATGACCACGGCCATCGCCGCCCTCCTCGCCTGGATCGCGTACCTGGACCCGTCGGGCGGGGCGCTGAGCCTCGCGGGCGTGGTCGCCGCGGTCGGCGTCTACGTGGCGTTCCGCGGCCTCATCGGCGTGATCGACGTGCTGGTGCGTCCGAACCGCCGCGAGCGGCTCGTCAGGCTCGCCGTCTCCGGCCTCGCGCTCGCCGGCGGCATCCTCGCGGCGCAGGTGCCCGAGTCGATCTCCCGCACCGTGCTGGTGTCCTCTGCGACCGCCGCGATCATCGTCGGCTTCATCCTCATCGCGTGGGGCATCCGCCGCGCGGAGAGCGGCGTCGGCCTCGACCCGGCACACGCCTCGATCGGGCAGGTGCTGTGGGACTGGATCCGCGGCTCCGACATCGGCGACGAGGCCCGCTCCGAGCAGGTCGAGGCGCTCTACTTCGAGAACCCGGGCCGGCTCAACAAGCTCGGCACGTGGTGGGTGATGCTCGCGCTGTCCGTCGCGATCGCGACCTTCGCGGTGCTCGCGGACTCGACCGCGGTGGTCATCGGCGCGATGCTCGTCGCGCCGCTGATGACGCCGATCGTCGGCCTCGCGGGCGCGCTCGTCAACGGCTGGGCGCGGCGCGCGTTCCACTCCGCGGGGCTCGTGGGCGGCGGCGTCGCGGCCGCGATCGCGATCTCCTACGGCCTCGCGTCCTGGTCCCCGGTGGCGATCACCTTCAGCACCAACTCGCAGATCGTGTCGCGCGTCACGCCGAGCACGGTCGACATGCTCATCGCGCTGGCGGCGGGCGCCGCGGGCGCCTACGCGACCGTGAACAAGCGCGTCGCGTCCGGCATCGCGGGCGTCGCGATCGCCGTCGCGCTCGTGCCGCCGCTCGCGGTGGTGGGCGTGAGCCTCAGCGGCGAGCGGTGGGCCGATGCGGCGGGCGCGCTGCTGCTCTTCCTCACCAACTTCGTGGCGATCGTCCTCGCCGCGTGCGTGGTCTTCATCGCGACCGGCTTCGCCCAGCCGCGGGTGCTGCGGCGCAACCCGCGCCAGCTGCTGCTCACGCTCTCGCCCTTCGTCATCCTCGCGGCGATCGTGCTGCTGCCCCTCATGCTGACCGCCGAGGGCCAGCTCAACACCACCTCGCTCGACCGCGGCGCGGAGAAGGCGGTCGAGGAGTGGCTCGGCGACGACAGCGACTTCGCGATCCGCGACGTCTCCGTGTCCGGCGGGACGGTGTCGGTGACCGTCGAGGGGCCCGGTGACACGCCCGCGCCCGAGGACCTCCAGCAGAGGCTGCTCGACGCCTTCAACTCGCCCGTCGCGGTCGAGCTCGTCGTGGTGCCGGTCGAGGTGACGCGCCTGCCGACCGCGACGCCGTCGCCGTCGTTCGGGTAGTCCCCCTTCGCACCCGGCGGGCGTACCGTGAGGTGGTGAGGACGATGCGGCGGTGGCCGGCGTTGGCGGTCCTGGCGGTGGCCGTCCTCGCGGGGTGCACGGCGAGCCCCGAGCCCGAGGTGTCGCCGAGCGCGACGGCCTCCGCCAGCGCCTCTGCTTCGGCTTCGCCCGCCGCGTCCCCGGACGACTCGGCGTCGCCCTCCGCGACCGCGACCGCCGCCGACGGCTGCCCGGCCTTCGACACCACGGGCGCGAGCGCATCGTCCGACGACTGGTCCGGCGACCTCAGCGCCGACCTGTGGGGAGTGACGATGCGGGTGGGCACCCACGAGTGCTACGACCGCTGGGTGATGGAGTTCAAGGGCAAGGGCGCGATGCCCGGGTGGTCGGTCACGCCGCATGCCGCGAGCGTGTTCACGGTCGACGGCTCGGGCGACGATCTCTCCCCCGCGCTCACCGGGAACGCCTCGCTCGAGGTGAGCTTCGGCGCCTGGTACGACGGCACCGTGCTCGAGAAGGCGCCCTACGAGGGCCCCAAGACCGTCATGACCGGCGGGTTCGTCGCGATCCAGGAGGCACGGATCGTGGGCGCGTTCGAGGGCATCACCCAGGTGGGCATCGGGCTCGACTCGCTGCGGCCGTACCGGGTGATGTGGCTCGAGGGCCCGCCGCGGCTGGTGGTGGACGTCGCGAAGTAGCGGCCCCCGCGGGCGCCTCTCCACACATCGGTCGGGATGTGAACGTCCACACGTGCAACTTCGGACGCAAACCGGGAGTGGAGCGGCCCAAGTTGCAGAATCTGTGTGGAGAGGCGCCCGCGGGGCGGCGGCTCAGACCACCCGCACCTCGCCCGCCTCCAGGTTCGCCGATCCGCCGTCCCACTCGACCTCGGCCGCCGTGGCGCCGTGGTTGATGAGGAACAGCCGGTCCCCGCGGCGCACCGCCTCGAGCTC
This sequence comes from Demequina maris, assembly GCF_000971155.1. Taxonomy (GTDB): domain Bacteria; phylum Actinomycetota; class Actinomycetes; order Actinomycetales; family Demequinaceae; genus Demequina; species Demequina maris. The sequence continues at coordinate 36,659 of NZ_BBLX01000010.1, forward strand.
GGGCGATGCGGACCGCGCCACCGGGGTCACGCCCGAGTCCGCGAGCAGCCGCGCGACGATGGCGTCGGCGAGCTCGTCGGAAGGCTGGGTCGCGACGTACCAGGCCGCACCCGCGCCGTCGGCGCCCGCGCGGCGCGTGATGGCGGGACCGCCTGCGGCGAGCCCCTCGGTGAAGGTCGCGAGCACGTCGGCGGAATCGGCGTGGACCACCTCGGACCAGCCCTCGATGCCGCCCGCGAGCTCGCCCTCGAGGCGGGACACGGGCACGGTCGCGGGGGCGTCGAAGAACTGGTCGGGCTGCGCGTAGGGCGCGAACTCCTCGACGCGGACGCCGAGCAGCTCCTGCCAGGACCCCAGGTAGCCGCCGGGCAGCACACCCAGCCCGGGGTCGAGGATCGCGGACTGGTACGTCACCAGCACGGTCGCGCCGCGCTCCGACGCCGCCGCGACCCGCGCCTGCACCTCGGGGGTCACCACCTGCATCGTCGGGACGATGACGAGGTCGTAGCCGTCGAGCGACGAGTCCTTCGACGCGAAGTCGACGGTGACGCCCGCGCGGTAGAGCGCCCCGTGCCACGCGAGCACCGCGCGGATGTAGGACACGCGGGCGGGGGTGTCGGTCTGCTCGACCGCCCACCACGAGTCCCAGTCGAACATCACGGCCACACGGGACGGCACGCGGTCGCCGATGACGGAGGTGAGGCCCGCGAGCTCCTCGCCCAGTGCGCAGACGTCCCGGTAGATCCGGGTGTCCTCGCCGGCGTGGGGCACCATCGCGGAGTGGAACTTCTCGGAGCCCCGCACCGACTGGCGCCACTGGAACTGCATGATGCCGTCCGCGCCACGAGCGATGGACTGGAGCGACAGGCGGCGGAACATGCCCTCCGCCTTGGGCGCGTTGCGGGGACGCCAGTTCACCGCGGAGGTCGCCTGCTCCATGAGGATCCACGGCTTGCCGCCGGCGAGCGAGCGCATGAGGTCGCGCACGGCCGCGGCGAACGGGATCGCACGCGGGTCCGCGGGGTCGGGGTAGGCGTCGTCGGTGACGAAGTCGACGTGCTCGGCCCAGCGCCAGTAGTCGGCGGGCTTGAAGAAGCCCATGAAGTTGGTGGTGATGGGCTTGTCCGAGCGCGCCCGGATGATGTCGCACTCCATGCGGTGGAGCGCAAGGAGGGCGTCGGAGCTGAAGCGGTCGAAGTCGAGCTGCTGCGTCGGGTTGATCGACGCGGGCGCCGCGCGGGGCGGCATGACCTCGTCGAACGACGCGTAGTGCTGCGACCAGAAGGCGGTGCCCCACGCATCGTTCAGCGCCTCGATGTCGCCGTAGCGCTCCTCGAGCCACACGCGGAAGGCGGCCGCGGACTCGTCGGAGTAGCAGCGCGGCACGTGGCAGCCGTACTCGTTGTTGACGTGCCACGCGATGACGGCGGGGTGGTCGGCGTAGCGCTCGACGATGCGCGTCGCGAGCCGGGCGGCGTAGGTCCGGTAGGTCGCGGAGCTGGGGCTGTAGTGCTGGCGCGAGCCGACGCCGAGCACGGTGCCGTCGGCCATCACCGGGAGCATGTCGGGGTGCGCGCGCGTGAGCCACGGCGGCGGCGCCGCGGTCGCGGTCGCGAGGTCCACGGCGATGCCGCCGGCGTGAAGCCGGTCGATCACGTCGTCGAGCCAGGCGAAGTCGAACTCGCCGTCCGCGGGCTCGAGCTTGGCCCAAGAGAAGACCGCGACCGTCGCGACGGTGACGCCGGCGCGGCGCATGAGGCGCACATCGTCGTCCCACACGTCGGGGGTCCACTGCTCGGGGTTGTAGTCGCCGCCGTACCAGAGGCTGCTGAACATCGGTGGTGCTCCTTGGTCGAGTGGTGCGGTGAGAGGACCCGGCCGCCGGGGCGGGAGGCGGTGCCCCGGCGACCGGTCTCCCTCAGCCCTTGACGCTTCCGGCCGAGAGTCCACTCTGCCAGTAGCGCTGGAGGAACAGGAACGCGACGATCAGCGGGACGATGCTGATGAACGAGCCGGTGATCACGGTCGAGAACAGCACCTCGCCGCCGCCGCCGGACGTGCCCGCGGACTGCATCTGCGCAAGGCCCACCGTGAGCGGGTAGAGGTCCGAGCTGTTGAGCATGATTAGCGGCAGGAAGTAGTTGTTCCACGTCGCCACCAGCGCGAACAGCAGCACCGTGATGAAGCCGGGCACCATCAGGCGGAAGGCCACCTGGACGAAGGTCCGCAGCTCCCCCGCCCCGTCCACGCGGGCCGCCTCGAGCAGCGAGTCCGGGACCGCGTCGGCGGCGTAGACCCGCATGAGGAACACGCCGAACGGGCTCACGAGCGACGGGACGATGATCGCCCACACGGTGTTGGTGAGCCCCGCGGAGCTGAACAGCAGGTACGTGGGGAGCGCGAGCGCGGTGAGCGGGATCATGATCGCGCCGAGAACGATGCTGAACATCGCGTTCGAGCCGAAGAAGCGGTACTTCGCGAAGCCGTAGCCGGCCATGGTCGCGAGGAACGATGCGCCGACCGCGCTGACGCCCGCGTACAGGAGCGTGTTGAGCGCCCAGCGGCCGAAGATGCCGTCCTTGTAGCCGAACACGGACTGGATGTTGTCCCACAGCGCGAAGCTGTCGCCGAACCAGAACCCGAAGGTCGAGAACAGGTCGCCGGTGTTCTTGGTGCTGGCGATCGCGAGCCACACGAGCGGCAGCAGGAAGTACAGCGCGAGCGCCCACACGATGATCGACAGCGGGGTGCTGCGGTCGCGGCCGCGACGGTGGCGCGAGGGGCGGGGCTTGTGGAGGCCGGCGGCGGAGGCCGTGCCGCCGGATGACATCGTGGCGGTCATCGCCGCACCTTCCTCTCGGCGCGCTGCGAGCCGAGCTGCACCACGTACGACATCACCGCGATGACGAGGCCGAGCAGGAACGCGATGGCCGCGGCGTAGTTGACGTCCTGGTTCACGAACGCGACGTTGTAGGCGTAGAAGTTCGGCGTGAAGCCGTTGGTGATGACCACCGGCGCGATGGCGTCGAGCAGCGCCGGCTCGTTGAAGAGCTGGAACGTGCCGATCACCGAGAAGATGACGGTGAGCATGATCGCGGGCTTGATCGCCGGGATCTTGATGCTGAGCGCGATGCGGATGCGGCTGGCGCCGTCGATCGCCGCGGCCTCGTAGAGCTCGGTGGGGATCGCGCGGAGCGCGGCGTACATGATGATCATGTTGTAGCCCACGTACTCCCACGTGACGATGTTCATCATCGACCCGAGGATGCTCGACTCGCCCAGGAGGTCGGGCGGCTGCAGGCCCACCGCCTCGAAGGCCTGGGTGATGGGGCCGAAGTCGGGGCCGTAGAGGTAGCCCCACATGAGCGTCGCGACGACGCCGGGGACCGCGTACGGCATGAAGGCGAGCAGGCGCGCGCTGCGGGCGGCGCGGGTGCGGCCGCTGTCGATCGCGAGCGCGAGGAACAGCGCGACGCCCAGCATGATCGGCACCTGGATGACGAGGAAGAGCGCCATGCGCCCGACGCCGCCGAGGAAGGCCGGGTCGGTGAGCGCCTCGGCGAAGTTCTTGAGCCCCACGAATGACGTGCCGCCGATGAGCTTGCTCTCGAAGAGGCTGAGGTACGCGGCGTAGCCGAGCGGCACAAGGATCATCGCGATGAACAGCACCATGAACGGCACGACGAAGAGGAAGCCTGCGAGGGGGTGCCCGCGATGGCCGCGGCGCGCCGCGCGACCGGGCGACCTGCGCGTCGCCGGCGGATCGGCGGAGCTGACGGTGGTGACGGCCATGGGAGGCCCTCCTTCACTGCGTTGTGAGGGTGGTGGCGGGGGCGCCGATGCGCGGCGCCCCCGCCCTTGCTGCTACTCGATCGTGAAGCCCTGCTCGGTCGCGTAGTCGACGATCTCCTGCTGCCAGTCGTCGAGCGCGGCGACCGCGTCGCCCTTCTTCTCCCACGCGACGCCCACGGTCTCGTTGTACGCCGAGAGGACGAACTCGTTGAACGGGAGCCACTCGAAGGTCGGGTCGACCGTGGCGGAGATGTCCGCGAACTCGGCGTTCACCTCCTGGCCGCCGAAGAACTCGACGGGCTGGTCGGCGTACTCCGGGTCCTCGAGGAGCGACTTGAGCGCCGGGTAGAGGAACTGCTCGGTCGCGAACATCGTCGTCGGCTCGGGCTCGTGGTTGATCCAGCGCGCGAGCTCGTAGGCCGCGATCGGGTTCTCCGTCGTGGAGAGCACCGCGTTGGACGAGCCGCCCCAGTTGCCGGACACCGGGTTCGCGGCGTCCCACTGCGGCAGCGGCGCCGCGCGCCACTTGCCGGCGGTGCCCTCGGCCGTGCCCTGGAGGAAGATCGGGCCCCAGGCGGGGACGAGCCAGCCGGCGTAGTGGCCGTTGGCGATGTTCTGGAACCAGTTGTCGGTCCAGCCCGCGTCGGTGGACACGAGGTCCGCCTGGACGAGGTCCTGCCAGTACTGGACGACCTCCTTGACCTCGGGCGAGTTCACGTTGATCGACACGGTCTCCGCGCCGTCGTAGCCGAACGGGTCGAGGCCCGCCTGCCACAGCAGCGCGATCAGCTGGACGGGCTCGTTCGCCGCGAGGTTCGAGATGTACGAGCCGGTCTTCTCCTTCACCTGCTTCGCGGCCTCGGCGTACTCGTCGTACGTCTCGGGCGCGCCGTCGAGGCCGGCCTCCTGGAGGATGTCATCCCGGTAGAGGTTGCCCATGGGGCCGGTGTCCTGCGGGATCGCCCACACGCCCGCATCGTTCGCCACCTGGTTCCAGACCCAGTCGACGTAGTCGCCGCCCAGGTCGCGGGCGCCGTACTCCGACAGGTCGAGCAGCGAGCCGGTGAGGTTGAAGGTCGGGATGTACATGTACTCGATCTGGGCGACGTCGGGTGCGCCCTCGCCGGACTCGAGCGCCGAGCGCAGCTTCTGGTAGTGCTCGAGGCCCTGGCCCACGTTCTCGACGGTGACGTCGATCGCGGGGTACTCCTCCTCGAAGAGCGCGATCTCGTTCTCGATGTCGGGGACCCACGTCCAGAACGTCAGCTTGGTCGGGGTGGTCATGGCCTCGTCGAAGGCGTCCGAGGCGATGGGCTCGGCGCTCGCGCCGTCGCCGCCGCCATCGCCGTCGCCGGAGCTGCAGCCGGTGGCGATCAGGGAGAAGGCGGCGGCAGTTCCTGCCAGCGCCATTGCTGTCCTACGTGCCTTGTTCATTCCTGTTCCTTCTCTCTACTGTCCCGGGGTCGGGGACTCGGGGTGATCCGACTCGCCGACAAGGACCACCGTGGTCCACGCGGCAAGCTCGAGGCGATCGTCGGCGGCGTGCGCCGCGCCGTCGATCGGGTCCGCGACGGGCCGCTCCAGCGCGACGGTCGCGGGGGTCCAGCTCCAGTTGAAGACGAACCACACGTGGCGGCCGTCGGGCAGGGTGCCGGACGATGCGGTGACGGCCGCCGGCGGGTCGACCAGGAGGCCGTCGGCCGCGGTGCCGCGGGCGTGGGCCAGGACGGCGGCGGCCAGCTCGCGCGTGGGGACGCAGCCGACCGTGGTGACGCGGCCGTCGCCCGCCGTGGCGGTGGTGACCGCGGCGAAGTCGCGGAAGCGTGGGTGGTCGTAGGTGGCGAGCACCTCGGCGTCGTCGGGGAGGAGCCCGTCGACCCACAGCTCGGCGCCCGCGCCCTCGGGGAGCTCGAGCCCGGTCCCCACCGCGGGGACGGGCGCGTCGAGGTTCGAGAACTCCTCGTAGCGCACGCCCGCGGCGTCGACGAGCCCCGGGGGCGCGACCTGGTGGCGGGCGCGCGACTCGGTGTCGGCGTACGCCGTGCGCGGCCCGAGCAAGAGGTGGCCGCCGGCGCGGGCGTAGTCGTCGAGGAGCGCGATGTCGGCGTCGGAGGAGATGTAGAGGCCGGCGGCGACGAGCACCGAGTAGCGGCGGGCGAGCTCGGCGGCCCCGAGGTCGTGCGCCTGGGCGAGGTGGAGGATGCGGACCTGGGCGCGCGCGTCGAACGCGCCGTTGTAGAAGGCGTCGACGATGCGCTCGTAGGGATCGCCGGCGTCGCCGGCGGGCATCCGGAAGGGCGGCTGGAACTGGAGCGCGTGCTTGCTGGGGATCGACCACAGCACCGCGACGTCCGCATCGGGCTCGTAGCCGTCGAGCAGGTCGCCCAGACCCTCGAGCCGCGCGCCGATGCCCGCGATCTCGCGGTAGACGCGGCCCGGCTCGAGGCTGTGCGGCAGCACGCCGCCCCAGTAGGTCTCGGCCCCGTACGGCAGGGTGTTCCACTGCCAGTACTCGATGAGCTCCGCGCCGCGCGAGATGAGGGCGAAGGCCGCCTGGGCGAGCTGGCCCGGGTACGGGGGGTAGTTGGTCGCGGAGTCGCCGATCGCCTGCGCATTGGTCTCGGTCACCAGGTAGCGGGCCTGCTTCGACGAGAACATGCGGTCGCCCTGACGGAAGAGCGTGGGCACGCTGCTGGTGGTCCAGTAGTCGGTGGTCGGACGGCGGTCGTCGATCGCGAGGCGGTCCTGCATGCCGTAGTAGGGGTTGCCCGCCGTGACGGTGAGCGACTCTGCGGTCTTGTGGTCGTCGAGCGCGGCGCGCGGGTACTGGAAGCACGTCGTGACGAACTGGCTCGCGTCGCGGTACTCCTCGACGAGCGCGGACTGCCACGCGATGAACTCGGCGGTGAGGTCCGCCTGAAACGTGCGCCACGCGAGGTCGTACTGCGGGAACGAGTTGCCGTCCGGCCGCCACAGCTCGGACCAGTCCTGGAGCCGGTGCGACCAGTAGGTGAGGCCCCACTCGCGGTTGAGCGTCTCGACGTCGCCGTAGGTGGCGGCCAGACGGTCGACGAAGCGTGCGAACACGTGGTCGTTGTGGAAGATCTCGATGCCGGGCTCGTTGTCGACCTGGAAGCCGACCACCGCGGGGTGGCTCGCGTAGCGGTCGAGGATCGCGCGGATCAGCCGCTCGGCGCGGGTGACGAACTCGGGGTGGGTGAAGTCCATCTCCTGGCGGGCGCCCCACGGGATCGGCTCGCCCGTCGCGCGGTCCGCAGCGATCTCGGGGTGCGCCACCTGCAGCCACGGCGGCACCGCGTAGGTGGGCGTCCCGAGGATGACGCGGATGCCGCGCTCGTGCGCGGCGTCGAGGGTGGGCGCGAGCCACTCGAGGTCGTACTCGCCCTCGCGCGGCTCCCACGTCGACCAGACGGACTCCCCCACGCGGATGACGGTGATGCCGGCCTCGACCATGAGGTCCAGGTCCGTCTCGAGACGGTCGTGACGCTGGTACTCGGGGTAGTACGCGACCCCGAGGTCGATGCGCCCGGTGGCAGCGGCGGTGCTGCTGTGCTTCATAGATCCACTCCGTTGTTGATCCGACTTCGCGCCCTGTTTGCGGTTTGTTACCGGCCACATCAGCGCATGCTGGCGATGTTACCGGTAATATCTCGAAGTGCAAGCCCGAGATTCATCACGGTTTCGTGATGTTCTGGCGGTACGGTTCAGCCATACGGCGTGCGATGGAGGGTGGACGAGCATGACCGAGCAGGCCATCCCGGCGACGGAGCAGGGACGCCCCGACGCGGGGTCCGGTGCCGACCGCAAGGCGCGCCACGGCGCGGCCGCCGCGGGCAAGCCGGCCACGATCTACGACGTCGCGCACGCGGCGGGCGTGTCGCATCAGACCGTGAGCCGCTACCTCAAGGGCTTCGAGGGCATCCGACCGGAGACGCGGGCGAAGGTCGAGCGCGCGCTCGCCGAGCTCGACTACCGCCCCAACCTCACGGCCCGGTCGCTCACCACCGGACGGTCCCGGCGCATCGGCGCCCTCACGCACGACATCGACAAGTACGGACCCAGCAAGATCCTCGGCGCGGCGTCCGCGGCGGCGCGCGACGCCGGCTACGTGCTCGACGTGGTGACGCTCGACACCACCGACACCGCGTCGATCCGCGAGGCGCTGGCCATCATCGCGGAGCACGACGTCGAGGGCATCCTCGCGCTGTCGTCCACCGACGAGATGACGCACGCCTTCGAGGGCATCGACTTCCGTGTGCCCGCGCTGATCGCGGCCGAGCCCGACGAGCCCTCGCGGGTGCAGTCCCAGCTCGCGACCGTCGGCATGCCCGCGCTGGTCGCGCACCTCGCGCAGCTCGGGCACCGCCGGCTGATCTTCCTGGCCGGACCCCACCACTGGTCCGCGGCCCGCAACCGTACCCGTGCCCTGCAGGTCGCCGCGGAGACGCAGGGCCTCGAGGTCGCGGCGATCCTCGAGGGCGACTGGTCCGCGCGCTCGGGCCACGAGCTGATCCGCGACCTGCCGGAGGTCGACGCCACGGCCATCGTGTCGGCCAACGACCAGATGGCGCTCGGCGCGGTCCTCGCGCTGTCCGAGCGCGGCCTCGACGTGCCCGGCGACGTCAGCGTGACGGGGATCGACGACCTGCCCGACGCCGCGTTCTACACGCCGCCGCTCACGACACTACGGATGGACCTCTCCGGGCGCGGACGTGCGGCCTTCGCCGAGCTCCTCAGCCGGATCGACGGGTCCGAGGCGCACGAGCCCGAGCCGGTGCAGTCGGAGCTGATCGTGCGGAGCTCGACCGGCCCGGCGCCGCGCTGAGCGTCGCTGGCTTCCCCGCAGGGGTCGCAGACCTCGCAGAAGCGTCGCTGAGCTCCCCGCAGCGCGGTGGGGGTGGATGATCCCCTGGTCAGCGGGGGTTGCGGCGGCCGAAGATCACGTGGCCCAGCGGGATGATCGACCCGATCATGAGGAACCATCCCTGACCCGGGTCGTCGGCGTGCAGCCGCGCCCCGCCGACGAGCAGCGCGCAGAAGATCAGCGCGGACACCAGGCGCCGGACCGTGAGCTCGAGCTTGGAGAACGTCTCCTCGAGGCGCGGCGTGGTGACCGCGAGGTTGCCGGTCTCGACTTTGTGCAGGACCGCGTCGAGGCGCTTGGGCATGTGCCGGATCACACCGACGGCCTCGACCGCCTCGCGCCCGACCTCGCGGGCCATGCTGCTGGTCTCGTCGCGCAGCAGCCGCTGCGCGTAGGGCTCGACCGAGTCCCAGATGTTGTACGCGGGATCGAGCGAGCTGCACAGGCCCGACGTCAGCGACACGGCGCGGATGATGAGCAGGAAGTTCTCGGGCAGCTGGAACGGCAGCGTGAGCATGACGTCGGAGAACTCGAGCGCGAAGTCGCGGAACTCGCGCGGGTCCACGCGTCGCAGGTCGGCGAAGCCCATCCCGCCGAAGCGGGAGAACACCTGGGTCATCACCCGTTCGAGCTCGACAGTGTCCGCCGAGGGCAGCAGCACCCCCGCATCGTGCATCGCGCGGACCATGCCCTTGCCGTCGCGCGAGGCCGCGGCGATCACGACCGCGCGCAGCGCGTGACGCAACCGGTCGGGCACCTCGCCCATCATCCCGAAGTCGACGAACGTGAGCCTCCACTCGGGCCCCTCCTCCCCCGCGGCGCGGGGCGTGACGAAGAGGTTCCCGGGGTGCGGGTCGGCGTGGAAGAAGCTGTGGCGGAAGAGCTGGTCGAGCATGACGTCGGCGAAGACGTTCGCGACCTCGGCCGGCGAGATGCCGGCGGCGCGGATGCCCTCGACGTCGGTGATCTTGATCGCCGTGACGTCCTCGAGGGTGAGCACCCGGCGCGTGGTGCGCTCCCACACGACGGCGGGCACGCGGACGCGGTCGTCGTCGGCGAAGCTCTCCGCGAAGCGCTCGGCGTTCGCGGCCTCGTGGAGGTAATCGACCTCCTCGAGGCTGGTCTGCGCGAACTCCTCCACGAGCGCGGGCAGGTCCACGCGCTGGTGGATGATCCGGATGCGCATGAGCCACATCGCGATGCGCCGCAGCGCGGACAGGTCGACCTCGACGATGTGGCCGATCCCGGGGCGCTGGATCTTCACGACGACGTCGGTGAAGCCCACCGCGTCCTTGTCGGTGGCGGCGAGGGTGGCACGATGCGCCTGCCCGATCGATGCCGAGGCGACGGGGGTCTCGTCGAACGACGCGTAGACGTGGCGCAGCGGGACCCCGAGCTCCTCCTCCGCGAGGGCATGGATCTCATCGAAGGGAACGGCGGGGACCTCGTCCTGGAGGTCCTCGAGCTCCTTGGTGATCTCCGGCGGGAGCACGTCGAGGCGCGTCGAGAGGAACTGGCCGAGCTTGATCATCAGGCCGCCGAGGTCCACCGCGAGGACGCGGAAGCGGCGCGCGAGGCGCTGCATGCGCGCCTCGCGGGTGCGCTCGGCGATGCCGGACATGCCGAAGCGCGGGAGGAACAGCTCGTACCACCACGTGACGATGAGATGCCGCGCGGCGAAGCGCAGGATGCGGCGGTAGCGGGCGCGGCCGCGGGTGGCGTCGGGCATCGGTTCTCCTCGATCCCCGACGGCCCGACGGCGTCTCGTCAGCCCTGCGCGAGGATCGAGTAAATCCTACGTCGTGCCTCGTCCAGGACCTCGACGACCTTCTCCTGCTCCTCCTTCGTGCCGGTGCGGGCGGCCTGCGCGGCGGCCTGCGCGAGCTCGAAGCCGGACTTGGACAGCGGGCCCAGCTTGGAGCTGTCCCATAGGGGCTGCGTGTCCCACGGCGCGTCCTTCGCGGCCGCGGCGGCCTCGTCGCGGCCCGCCTCGGTGAGCGTGTAGATCTTGCGGTCCTGCTGGGTCTCGGCGGCGACCAGCCCCTCGTCCGCGAGCAGCTGCAACGTCGGGTAGACGGAGCCCGCGCTGGGCTTCCACCTGCCGCCCGTGCGCTCCTCGATCTCGCGGATGATCTGGTAGCCGTGCATGTCGCCCTCGTGGAGCAGCGCGAGGATCGCGGCGCGGACGTCGCCGCGGCCCATGCGGGTCCCCACGCGCTTGTCGAAGCTCTGCTTGATCTGGTCCATCGCGTCCCACATGGCGTCCATCGCCTCCTGGGGACGGCCGGAGCCGAAGCTCCCGCGACCGCTCGTACCGTGCGTGCCGGTCATGGTGACCTCCTTGGCGTCGTGCCCACCGAACGATAGTGAGCGATACATCGTTCAGTGTCGCTCGCGACGGGACGATGCGCAAGGGCGTTCGCAAGATCGGCGTGCCGGGCGCGCGGGCCGCGACGGACGTAACCTGGGAGATAACTGTCCTGCGCATCATGCGCCCGTCCCGTCCGGGCTCGCGCGACGGCATCCAGGCCGCCACCCCGCCCGGCGCCACGACCGGTCCCCGGCCACCCGCGCATCGTCCCCGCGTCGTCGGAGCAGTGCGCCACCCGCACCCGTCCCCACCGGGAGCATCATGGGCATCGAGCGCTCCGACGACCTCGACGTGACCCTCGAGTCGAGGTCGCTCGCGGCCTTCACGCGGGCCGTGGCGTCGGGCTGCCCGCTGGACGTGAACTCGTCGTGGCGCGACCCGGCGATCCAGGAGCGGCTGTTCCAGGACAGCTACACCTCCGACTTCGGCGCCTCGGCGCAGTTCGACCGGCGGGTCTGGAAGGGCGTGTCCTACTGGCGACGCCGTGCCAAGGCGTCGAACGGCGGGCCCACCGTGTCGGTCGCGATCCCGGGGACGTCACTGCACGAGGACGGTCTCGCGCTCGACCTGGGCGAGCGGGCCCGCACGTGGATGGCGGGCCACCCGGGCTTCGGATGGGTCAACCCGGGCTGGGCCAGGGCCGCCGCCACCCTCGAGCCGTGGCACTACGAGTACACCGCCGACATCGACGAGCACGAGGAGGACGACATGCCTCTCACCAAGGACGACATCGCGCAGCTGCGCGCCCTCATCCGCGAGGAGGTGCCGGGCGCGGTCTGGAGCACCGAGTACGAGCTCACCGACTTCGAGAAGGGCGTCCTCGACCTCGACTGGAAGACCGTCTCCGCCAGCTATCTGCAGCGCCGGGGCGGGATCGCGTCGGTGCGGGCCGCGTCGCTCGCCTTCCAGGCCAATCAGGCGGCGCAGCGCAGCGCGGCGGTGGCGAAGGCCTCGAAGGCGGTGGTCGACAAGCTCAAGGCCGACGGCGTCGACGTGGACACGTCGGCGATCGAGAAGGTGATCGCCAAGGCGCTCGACGAGATCGACGTCACCGTGAAGATCAAGTAGGCGGCCGGCGCGAAGGCCGGAGAGAGCAGAAGCGGCCCCTCCCGGAGGAGGGGCCGCTTCCGCGTGCTAGGGGCGACTGCTCGAAAGCGTCAGGCCACCTTGCACTTGAGGACGGTGTTCGTCAGCGTCGCGGTGCCCGTGTAGCGAGCGGGCTTCGCCTTGGTGGCCGTGAACGTGATGGTCTGGCCCGGCTTGACCCACACCTGCTTGTAGGGGCCGACCTTGGCGAAGGCGGCGGTCTTGTTGACGCCGTCGACGGTCCACTTGACCGAGGCCTTCTTGACGCGCTTGGTCTCGATGTCCTTGAACTTGATCGCCACGCAGCCCTTGGGCACGGTGATCGAGAAGGTCAGCGTCTTGCCGGCGCCCACGGCGCTCTTGGCGATGTGCTGCGGCTTGGGGGTGGTCGCGACGTAGGAGCGCGCGAAGTTCGACACCACGACGCCGGGGGCCTTGTCGATCCCGATGAACTTGCGGCCCTGCGCGTCGGCCGACGCGGCCGGCGAGAGCGCGACGGTCATGAGGACGGCGGCGCCCAGAGCGGCGACCTTCATACCCAGCTTGGACTTCACGGATTTCCCCCTCGAAGAAGTTCGCGCGGGCCGACGCGGCGCGCGCTGCAGGGAAAGGATGCCACGGATGGGTGGCACCGGACGACCAAATTCGTGCGATCTTGCACACATGTGCACGAGATTTAACACGCTCGCCATATTGGGGCCCGATCCCCGCCCGGATTGCGAGGTTTGATGCCGCGTGCCAGCGTCGATGCTCGGGCCGGGTCAGGGATGCACGGACGACGCGACGAGCACCGCAGTGGCGATCACGACGCCCACGAAGAGCGCCGACTCCCACCGGACGGCGGTCCGCAGATGGTGCTCGTCGGGCGCGTCGGCCTCGGGCGCATCGTCCCGCGGTTCGTCGGCGTGCGCAGCGAGCCGCGGGACGATGCGGAAGTGCGTGTAGGCGCCGAACGCCGCGACTACCGCGACCAGCCCCACCTTGATGAGCAGGACGATGCCCCACGTCGAGGTCCAGAGGTCGGACAGCTCTTCGAGGATCTCCCACGCGAGCACGACGCCCGCGATGCCGACCACCACGAACGATGCGGCGGCGACCACCCCGAAGCGCGAGGCCATCGCGCCGGCGTCGAGCGCGCGAGCCTCCCGGGCCCGGCGACGCAGGACCGCGGCGAGGGCGACGACGCAGCCGACCCACACCGCCGCGGCGACGAGGTGGGCGATGTCCGCGGTGAGCACGAGCCACCGCGGCTCGGCGGTGTTGCTGTGCCCGCCGAGCACGTGGCCGGCGCCGGCGATCAGCATGCCGGCGATCGCGAGCCACGAGCCCGCGACCGTGCGTCGCACGCCGAGCAGCATGAGCAGGCCGCCGGCCGCCTGGAGGCCGAGCACCCAGGCGAAGGTGCCGGCGACGGCGTCCTGGAGGGCGTCGGTCTGTAGCCCGTCGGCGAACGATCCGCCCGCGATAAGGGCCGAGCGCCCGACGAGCCTCAGCGCGAGCCCTCCGAGAAGCAGCGCGCCGCACCAGCGCACGCCGGCGATCAGGCGGGGGACGTCGTCCGCGTCGCGTCCGCGCATCGCGAAGCCGGCGAACGCGAGCGCGCCGCCCGCGACGAGCAGCGACCACAGCGCGATGGCCGCGCCTCCCCGGGCGACGATGCGCGCGGCCAGGTCGCTCCCGTCGCCTCCGGCCGCCTCCGGGTCCATCGCCATCGTGGCCGAGGGCGAGGGAGAGGGCGACGGCTGCGCGGTGATCGACGTCGGCTCGCTCGCCGAGGGGCTCGGGTTCGCGGACGCGGTGGCGGTCGCGGTCGCGGTCGGCTCGGGGGCGGCGCCTTCGACGTCGAAGCCGAACTCGCCGTCAAGCGGGTGCCCGTCCTCCGCCGCGACGGTCCACGCGACGGTGTAGCCGCCATCGGTGAGCGGTTCCGCCGGGGTGGCGACGATCACGATGCCGTCGTCGGCCTGCTCGACCGCCGCCTCGACCGGACCGTCGGGCCCGGTGATCTCGACGGCGTCGCCGAGGGGCGTCACGGGCAGGGTGAAGGTGAGGACGACCTCCTCGACGGCCTGCTCGACGGTGGTCCCGTCGGCGGGGTCGGAGTGGTCAAGGTCCGTGTGCGCCCACGCGGACCCGCCGTTCACCAGGGCGAATACGAGAGCGAGCGCGAGTACGAGCGCCCATCGGACGGCGAGGGCGGGCGCCATCGCGGACGATCGGCTGGGGGCGGGGACTCTCCGGCGGTCGAACATTGCCGACCACCATAGGCAGGTCTCATGCGATCGCGCGAGGGTGCCTTGCCGCGCCGCGGTGTTCACCGGGCGCGAGTCGCGCGTCGGGCATGCGCACTCGTTGATCGCCGGGGCGCATCACGGAGGTGCGGCGACACGGATCGGCACCATAGGAGCGGATGCAGCTCGAGAAGCGACACGATTCGGCACCACCGTGGGCCGGGAAGGCCGGGATGGGCAGGTGGCGCGGCGGCGCGGACGCTAGGCGGCGGCGTCGAAGGACTCGGCGTCGACCTCGGCGGACTGCGCCGGGTTGTAGCGCGAGCCCGACACGGTCGCGGTGTCGATGAGCGCGCCCGCGCGTGCGAGCAGCGCAGAGTCGACCGCGAGCGACTCCGCAGCCTGGTTCTCGCGCAGGTGGTCGAGGCTCGTGGTGCCGGGGATCGCGACCACGTGGGGGCCGCGCGAGAGCACCCACGCGAGCGCGAGCTGCGCCGGCGTGCAGCCCGCCTCGGCCGCGAGCGCGCGCCACTCCGGAAGCAGCGCGGCGTTCGCCGGCCAGTGGTCGGGCTGGAAGCGCGGCATGGCCCGGCGGATGTCCTTGGGGGCGAGAGCGTCCGGGTCGGTGACGCCGTCGGCGAGGAAGCCGCGCGCCACCGGGGAGAACGCGACGAGCGCGACGCCCGCCCCACGCGTCGCCTCGAGCATGCCGAGCTCGGGGTTGCGGCTCCACAGCGAGTACTCGTTCTGGACGGCCGCGATGGGCGCGGCCTCGAGCGCCTCGCGCAGGCGCGCGACCGACACCTCGGACAGCCCGATCGCGCCGATCTTGCCCGCCGCGACCGCCTCCGCGAGCGCGCCGACGCTCTCGGCGATCGGCACGGACTTGTCCCACCGGTGCAGGTAGTAGAGGTCGATGTGCTCGACGCCGAGCCGGGACAGCGACGCGTCGACCTGGGCGCGCAGGGTCGCGGGCCGGCCGTCGATCGTCTTGACCCCGTCGACCATCGCCATGCCGCCCTTGCTGGCGAGCACCGCATCGTCCCGCCGTCCCCTGAGGGCGCGACCGACCAGCTCCTCGTTGCGGCCGCCGCCGTAGAGCGTCGCGGTGTCCAGCAGCCGCACCCCGTCGTCGAGCGCGGCACGGAGCATCCGCTCCCCGTCCTCGGGCGACGGCGCGACGCCGTAGGCGTGGCTGAGCTCCATGCTGCCGAGGCCCATCCGGGGAAGGATCACGCGAGCTGCTCCTCCAGCTGGCCGAGCACCCGGTAGCAGTCGATCACCTGGCGCAGGGAGGAGTTGGGCTCGCGGCCCTCGCGGATCGCCGCCACGAACTCCCGGTCCTGCAGCTCGATGCCGTTCATGCTCACCGCGACCTGCGACACGTCGATGGGCTCCTCGCGGCCGTCGACCAGGTCGTCGTACCGCGCGATGTAGGTGCCGGTGGCGCCGATGTAGCGGAAGAACGTGCCGAACGGCCCGTCGTTGTTGAACGACAGCGAGAGCGTGCAGATGGCCCCGGACTCGGACTTGAGCTGGATGGACATGTCCATGGCGATGCCGAGTTCGGGGTGGATGGGCCCCTGGATCGCGTTCGCCTGCACGATGCGCCCCGCCTGGTAGGCGAACAGGTCGACGGTGTGCGCGGCGTGGTGCCACAGGAGGTGGTCGGTCCACGAGCGCGGCTCGCCCTTGGCGTTGGTGTTGGTCCGGCGGAAGAAGTACGTCTGCACGTCCATCTGCTGGATGCCGAACTCCCCCGCGGCGATCCGCTGGTGGACCCACTGGTGCGACGGGTTGAAGCGCCGCGTGTGGCCCACCATCGCGACGCGGTCGGAGGCCTCGGCCGCCGCGAGCGCGGCCTCGGCGTCGGCGAGCGAGTCGGCGAGCGGGATCTCGACCTGCACGTGCTTGCCGGCCGCGAGCGCCGCCTGCGTCTGGGCGGCGTGGAGCCCGGTCGGGGTCGCGAGGATCACCGCGTCGACGTCGTCGCGCTCGAGCACCTCCTCGTAGCTGAGGAGCGCCGTGGGCACGCCGTACTTCTCGGCCACGGCCTGCGTCGGCTCGGGCCGCGTGCCGCTGACGACGGTCACCTCGGCGTCCTCGATGTGGGCGAGGCCGTCGAGGTGCTTCATCCCGAAGGCGCCGGCGGCGCCCACCACGGCGACGCGGATCTTGTCACCGGTCATGCATGGACCTCCTGCGGCAGCGCCTCGGCGGCGGGTGCCGGCTGGGCGACGGGGTTGCTGAGCACCAGGTGGCCCACCGCGGTGTTCGAGGCGGGCACGTGGTAGAAGCGGTGGTCGACGCTGGGAGCGCCGCCCTCGAACTGATCATCCATGGCGCCGCGGGCGATGAGCCAGTCGACGAGCTCGATGCCCTCGGATCCGGCCTCGTCGACGTACTCCATGTGCGGCCACTCGGTCAGGCCGAGCGGGTCCGCGATGAGGTGGTCGAGGAAGGCGTTGTCCCACTCCTCGTTGATGAGGCCGGCGCGGGGGCCCTGCAGCTGGTGGCTCATGCCGCCGGTGCCCCAGATCTGCACGTTGAGCGGCTCGCCGTCCCACTTGTCGAGCGCGCGGCGGATCGCCTTGCCGAGCTCGTAGCAGCGGCGGCCCGAGGGCACGGGGTACTGCACCACGTTGACCGGCAGCGGGATGATCTTGCACGGCCACTCGTCGACGTCGCCGAAGACGAGCGACAGCGGCACGGTGAGGCCGTGGTCGACCACCATCTCATTGACGAGCGTGAGGTCGAAGTCGTCCTGGATCACGGACTGCGCGATGTGGGCGGCGAGCTCCGGGTGGCCGTAGACGTCCGGCACCGGGCGGGGCCCGTAGCCCTCGTCCGCGACCGGGTAGTGCGCGCCCGTGCCGAGCACGAACGTGGGGATGATGGTGGAGTCGAAGGCCGTGGCGTGGTCGTTGTAGATCAGGATGATGACGTCCGGCGTGTTCTCCTTCATCCACTTCCGGGTCCACTCGTAGCCGGCGAAGAGCTTCTTCCAGTAGGGCTCCTCGGTCTTGCCGAGGTCCATGGCCGCGCCGATCGCGGGCACGTGCGACGTGAACAGCGCCGAGGTGTATTTCGCCGGGGCGTCCTCGCGCATCGTGGTGGCCTTCTCGTTCGACGGCGGGGTCCAGCCGTCGAGGTCCTTGAGGCGCACGCCCTCGGGGCGGCGACCGCCGCCGACCATCATGTCGCGGTACGCGGCCTCGCTCATGCCGGTCATCGAGCCGGCCATCTGCTGGAAGCTGAGCCCGTGGGTCGCGCCGATCTTCGCGAGGAAGTAGATGTTGCCGCCCTCGGCCATCATCGCGTTGAGGTCCATGTCCAGGACGGCCTGGCGCTGCGCGGGGCGCAACGGCCACTCGTCGAGATAGGCCTCGCGGTCGGCGAGGTAGCGCTCGCGGTTCTCGGGCTTCATCAGCGACATCGAGAACTGGTTGAGGTGGAACCCCTTCCGCGCCTGCTCGGCGTCGAAGATGATCGTGCCGGGGATGTCCTTGTAGGGCTTGTCGAGTGACATGTCATGCTCCTTCCGGCCAGTACAGGCGCTGGGGGTTGTCGACGAGCAGCTTCCGCTGCAGCTCGGCCGTCGTGGCGATCTGCGGGATGTAGTCGACCAGCAGCCCGTCGTCGGGCATGTGGTCCTTGAGGTTGGGGTGGGGCCAGTCGGTGCCCCACAGCACGCGGTCGGGGAACTCCTCGACCACGCGTCGGGCGAACGGCACCACATCGGTGAAGGCGTGCCGCTCGCCGTCGAGCGCGCGCGGGCCGGTGACGCTGAGCCGCTCGGGGCACGACACCTTGGTCCACACATTCGGGTTCTCGCGCATGAAGCGCAGGAAGAGGGCGAACTCCGGCCCGTCGGGGTCCTTGGCGACGTCGGGGCGACCCATGTGGTCGACGACGACGTCGGTGGGGATGCCGGAGAAGAAGTCGTAGAGGTCGGGCAGGTCCTCGGCCTCGAAGTAGATGACGACATGCCAGCCGAGGGGCGCGATCTTGGCGACGATCTCGTCGAGCGAGTCGGTCGGGACGCGGTCGACGAGCCGCTTGACGAAGTTGAAGCGCACCCCGCGCACTCCGGCCTCGTGGAGCTCGGCGAGCTGCTCGTCGGTGACGTCGCGGCGGACGGTGGCGACGCCGCGGGCCCGGCCCTCGCTGCGCTGCAGCGCGTCGACGAGCGCGCGGTTGTCGGCGCCGTGGCACGTGGCCTGCACGATGACGTTGCGCTCGAAGCCCAGGTGGTCGCGCAGTGCGAACAGCTGCGCCGCGGAGGCGTCGCACGGCGTGTACTTGCGCTCGGGCGCGAAGGGGAACTGCCCGCCGGGGCCGAATACGTGGCAGTGCGCGTCGACCGCACCCTCGGGCAGGCGGAAGGCCGGCGTCGCGGGCCCGTCGTACCAGTCGAGCCAGCCGGGCGTCTTCTCGAAGCCGCCGGTCGTCTCGCCGTGCCGCGCCGGGGCGGTCGTGTCGTGGCCGGGGATGTCCTTGATCACGTGTGGCGTCCTTGTCACTCGCGGGTCTGTTTTCAGACTAGGCGCGCGCGGCACTATGGTCGAATAGATTCTGCAGCAACGCCCCATAGAGAGATTCGATGCATGACCGAGGCCGATCTCAACCAGCTCCGCACCTTCGTGGTGCTCTACGAGGCGCGCAGCCTGACCGGTGCCGCGGACCGGCTCCACGTGACGCAGCCGACGGTCAGCTACACGCTCGCGCGGCTGCGCAGGCGCTTCGGCGACGACCTGTTCCGCCGCGAGGGGCACGTGATGGTGCCCACCCCGCGCGCGACGCAGCTGTTCGGCCCGCTGCACGAGGCGCTCGCGCAGATCGACGCGACCGTGACCGACAGCGCCGTCTTCGAGCCCGAGGGCTTCGACGGCGAGCTCACCCTGGGGCTCACGTCGATCGGCGAGCAGACCTTCCTGCCGCCGATCATGGCGGCGCTGCAGCGGCACGGGGCGGCCCCGCACCTCGTGGCGAAGCGGCTCGACGCGGGCGTGGCCGAGGAGGAGCTCGTCCGCGGCGCCATCGACGTCGCACTCACCGTCTCCGTGATGGACACCGCGCGCCTGTGGCGCACGCCGGTGCGCGGCGTCGAGTACGTCGCGCTGACGTCACGGAAGCACCCGCTGCCGCCCACAGGGCCGGGGATGTTCGAGGGCCGGCGGTTCATCCGCGTGTCGACGCGCGGCGGCCACGTCTTCCCCCAGCAGGCCCTCGTCGAGCACGGCCTCGTGCCGCAGGTCGCGCTCACCGTCGAGGAGCACTCGACCGTGCCCGCGGTGCTGGTCTCCACCGACCTGGTCGCGCTCCTGCCGCGCCACGTCGCCGACGTCTTCTGCGGCTGGTTCCCGTCGCTCCAGACGGCGGACCTGCCGTGGCCGGGCACGAGCTCGCCGGTCGCGCTCTACACCCGCCGCGAGATGAACCTCTCACCGGCTCAGCGGTGGTTCCGGCGCCTCGTCCTCCACGCGGTCAGCAGCGGGGAGTTCACCGACGACGCTCAGCGCTGAGGGCGGTTCCAGCTCTTCCGCGCGGGGAACATCGGGCTGCGCACGGGGATGGTCCACGACGAGTGCGGGTGGACGGTGAGGAGCGCCCGCTCCCACCAGGCGCGCGCCTCCGCCGACAGGTGCGGCAGCACCGCGTCCTTGTCGGCATCGTCCTCCGGCCGGGGGCTGAAGCACTTCCACACCAGCTGGACCTCGGGCGCGCCGGTCGGGATGCCGTCGATATCGAGCACCGCGCGGTCCCACGGCAGCTGCAGGCGTGCGTCCCGGCGGTACACCCACACCCGCGGCGCGCCGTCCTCGACGTTCACGCGCAGCACCCAGGCCGCCGCATCGTCATCCCAGATGAGCACGGGCTGCAGGTCGGCGTCCTCCGCGGCGTCGGCGATCGGCATCACCCCGTCGCCGTCCGCGACCCACGCGCTGCACGTCGGCGGCAGCGCGTCGAGCAGCGCGCCCAGGTCGGCAGCGGTCGTGCTGACGTCGATGTTCTCGCGCTCACGTATCGGGGAGCCGAGCCAGCGGTCGAGGGCCGCCCCGCCCGACAGCCACCACCGGGCTCCGCTCGACCCGAGGAGCCCCGCCACGGACTCGGCGGTGAGGGGGGCCCACGGGGAGGCGGAAGAGGGGGTCGCCGGCGACATGGTCCGAGGCTACTCCCGCACGCTGTGGCATCCTGCCGCCGTGGCGAACTCCCCCTCCGGCGACTCGGTGACCGAGCGCCTCGTGCGGGTCCTCGAGACGTTCACGCCCACGCGCACCGTGCAGACCGCGGCCGAGATCGGCCGGCGCGCCGGGCTGCCGTCGTCCACCGCGCACCGCGTGGTGGGCGAGCTCGTGGACGCGGGGCTGCTCGACCGCGACGGTGAGGGCCGCATCCGCGTGGGCGTGCGCTTGTGGGAGCTGGCCACGCGCTCGTCGCTGCCGCTCCGCGTCCGCCAGGCGGCGCTGCCCGCGATGGAGCGGGTGCAGGCGCGCGTGGGCGAGCACACGCAGCTCGCGATCCTCGAGCAGGACGAGGCGCTGTTCCTCGAGCGGCTCAGCAGCCCGGACGCCGGCGCGAACATCACCCGGGTCGCAGGGCGGCTGCCGCTCCACGCATCGTCCTCCGGCCTGGTGCTGCTCGCCTTCGCGGACCCCGCGCTGCAGGAGCGGGTGCTCGCACGGCCGCTGCGGCGGCTGACCGCATCGACGCCCACCGACCCGGTCGCGGTGCGCCGCAAGCTCGCGGAGGTGCGCCGGCTCGGGCACGCGATCGCGCCGGGCTTCATCGAGGAGGTCTCGACGGGCGTCGCCGTGCCCGTGCGCGACGCCAACGGGCGAGCGGCGGCGGCGCTGTCGGTGGTGCTGCCGCGCGATGCGGCTCCCGGACCCGCGCTCGAGGAGCTGCATCGCGCCGCCCGGGACGTCGAGCGGGCGCTCGCGCAGCACGGCTGACGCAAGTAGATTCCCATTCATCGGGAATCAGGGGCCGCGGGGCGGTCGCCCGCCGCACAATGGCGACGCATCTTGTCAAAGGAGACATCATGACCACGACCGTGCGCACCCAGGTCGCCATCGTCGGCGCGGGCCCCGCGGGCCTCGTCCTCTCGCACCTGCTCGCCTCGTCCGGGATCGACTCGGTCATCCTCGACCAGCGCTCGCGCGCGGACATCGAGCAGACCATCCGTGCCGGCATCCTCGAGCAGGGCACCGTCGACCTGCTCGCCACGATCCCCGGCTCGCGCGTGCACACCGTCGGGCAGCGTCACGACGGGATCGAGCTGCGCTTCGAGGGCGAGGGGCACCGCATCGACTTCCCGGGGCTCGCCGGCCGCTCGGTGTGGCTCTACCCGCAGCACGAGGCGCTCAAGGACCTGCTCGCCGCGCGCCTGGCCGCCGGCCAGGACCTCCGTTTCGGGGTGACCGCGACCGCGGTCGAGGGCGCCGACGGCGTCCGCCCGCGCATCGTCGCCGTGGACGATGCGGGGGAAGGGCTGGAGATCGAGGCGGACTTCGTCGTGGGCGCGGACGGGTCGCACTCCGTGGTCCGCAAGGCGATCAGCGGGTCGCACGGCGGGTTCTTCCGGGAGTACCCGTTCGCGTGGTTCGGCATCCTGTGCGAGGCGGCCCCGAGCGCCCACGAGCTCATCTACTCGAACTCCCCGGACGGCTTCGCGCTCATCAGCCAGCGCTCCGCGACGGTGCAGCGCATGTACTTCCAATGCGACCCGACCGCCGACGCGGGCGCGATGAGCGAGGCCGAGATCTGGGACACCCTGCAGCAGCGCGTGCCCGGCACCACGCTCGTCGAGGGGCCGATCTTCCAGCGCGACGTGCTGCGCTTCCGCTCCTTCGTCGCGCGGGACCTGCGCCACGGCCGGGTCGCGATCGTCGGCGACGCGGCCCACACGGTGCCGCCGACCGGAGCGAAGGGCATGAACCTCGCCGTCGCTGACGTGATCCTGCTCGCGCGGGCGCTCGAGGCGCTGCTGCTCCGGTCGGACGAGGCGCCCATCGACGGGTGGGCCGACGCTGCGCGCGACCGCATCTGGAAGGCGCAGCACTTCTCGTGGTGGATGACGAGCATGCTGCACGTCGCGCCCGACGCCTCCGACTTCGACCGGCTGCGCCAGCTGGGCGAGCTGCGGTCGGTGGTCGAGTCCGAGGCGGGGCGGACCTACCTCGCCGAGGGCTACACGGGGTGGCCGCTCGCCTGACGCGAGGGCCAGGCGCCCCGGGGCGCCGCATCGTGACGGCGCATGACCGGTATCGCGGACCGCTGTTTCCGCCCGGACCGCTCCCTTCATAGATTGACAGCGATCCGCAACGTCGCCGCATCGCACCCCGGGAGGCCCCGTGACACCCCTCGCTCTCATGGCAGCCGGAGGACCGCCGTCAGCGCTCCGGGGGCGACGGGAGCGCCTGGGATGACGGCGATCGAGTCCGCGGTCGTCGCCGGCGGCGGCATCTCGGGCCTCGCCCTGTCCTGCCTGCTCGCGGCGGAGGGCGTCAAGGTCGACCTGCTCGAGGCGTACCGCACCTCGGCCCCCGTCGGCTCGGGCATCAGCCTGCAGGGCAACGCGCTGCGGATGCTGGACCGGGTGGGCGTGTGGGAGGAGGTGCAGCGCCACGCCTCGGTGTTCGATGCCCTGGTCCTGCGCGCGCCGGACGACGCGGGAACGGAGCTCTTCCGCGTCGACACGCACCGCTCGGGCGGACCCGAGTACCCGGCCGCCGCGGGGATGTACCGGCCGGACCTCGCACGCGTCCTCCGTGCCCGCGCGGACGAGCTCGGGGTCGCCGTGCACGAGGGCACCCGCGTCGTGGGGATCTCGCAGGATGACGACCATGCCCGCGTCACCGCGTCCAGCGGGCTCACGAGGGAGGCCGAACTCGTGGTCGGCGCCGACGGCCTGCACTCGACGGTGCGGTCGCTGCTCAAGATCCGCACCCGGCCGGAGATGCTCGACTTCGGCGTGTGGCGGGCCTTCGTGCCGCTGGCCCGGGGCGTGACCTGCACCGAGCTCATCTACGGCGGAGCGGCGTACTACTCGGGCTACTCCCCCACCGGACCCGACACCATGTACGTCTACATCGTCGACGACTACCGCGACCGCTCGCATCTCAGCCCCGACGAGATGCTCGAGGAGATGCGCGCGCTCGCATCGCAGTACCACGGCCCGTGGGACGAGATCGTGACGACCCTGACGAGCGCGTCCTCGCTGAACTACACGCGCATGAGCGCGCTCTTCCTGCCCGGGGACTGGCACCGCGGACGCGTCGCGCTGATCGGCGACGCCGCGCACAGCTGCCCGCCGACGCTCGCGCAGGGCGCGGCCCAGGGCCTCGAGGACGCCGTCGTCCTCGCCGACCTCCTTGCGAGCCGGGACCGCCTCGACGAGGACCTCTGGGACGAGTTCTACGCGCGCCGCGTGCCGCGGGCGCAGGCCGTCGTGGAGAGCTCGCTGCAGATCGCCGAATGGCGGCGCGAGGCGGACAAGAACCGCGAGTCCGCCGAGCTCATGACCCACGTCAGCAAGCTGCTCGCGCAGCCCCTCTAGCCATGCCCCGGTCGTCCAGCCCGGCCGAGGGGGCCGGGCACGATGCGGCCCCACCCGACGATGCGCTCGAGGAGACCCCATGACCGCGCCCAGCGAGAACCCCGCCGACCTCGATCGCGCCGACCCCGAGGGCGAGATCGGCACGCGCGCCCTCGCCTACCGCAACTGGGGCCGCTGGGGCGCCGACGACGTGCTCGGCACGCTCAACCACATCGACGGTCCGGCGCGCGTCGCCGCCGCCGCGCTGGTGCGGACCGGGCGCGTCATCTCGCTCGCGCAGCGGTTCGACACCGACGGGCCGCAGAAGGGCTGGCGGCGGCGCACCAACCCGGTGCACACGATGACCGACACCGGAACCGATGCGGAGCGTGGGGCGCAGGGGTTCCCGCACGGCATCGGCGGGGCGGACGACGTCATCTCGATGCCGCTGCAGTGCTCGACACAGTGGGACGGCCTGGGTCACATCTTCGACCACGGCGTGGCGTGGAACGGGCGCCGGGCCGGCGACGTCGTCACGAGCGAAGGCGACCGTGTCACGGGGATCGAGCACGCCTCCGACGTCATCGTCGCGCGCGGTGTCCTGCTCGACGTGGGCCGCGCGCTCCGCCCGGACAGCGGCGAGCTCGAGGACGGCTACGCGATCACCGTCGCGGACCTCGAGCGGACGATCGCGGCCCAAGGCGGCTCGAGCATCGTCCGGCGTGGCGACATCGTCGTGGTGCGCACCGGGCAGTTCAGCCGCACGCGTCGCGAGGGCTGGGGCGACTACGCCGGCGGGCCGGCACCGGGACTCTCGCTCACGACCGCCGGATGGCTCCACCGCACCCGGATCGCCGCGATCGCGACCGACACCTGGGGTTTCGAGGTCCGTCCCAACGAGTTCGACGCGCCCTCGTTCCAGCCGCTCCACCAGGTCGTCATCCCCAACATGGGGCTGACGATCGGCGAGATGTGGAACCTCGACGAGCTCGCCGACGCCTGCGCGGCGGACGCGCGCTACGAGTTCCTCCTGTCCGCCGCCCCCTTGCCGATCACGGGGGCGGTGGGTTCGCCCATCAATCCGGTGGCGATCCTCTGACCGGCTGCTCTGCCCGCGGACACGACGAAGGCGGGGACCGGAGGGATCCCCGCCTTCGTGAAGGTGGTGCTTAGGCCGGGACGCCGGCGAAGGCCTCGACGGCCTTGCGGGCCTCGTTGCCGTAGACCGCCGAGGGGCCGCCGCCCATGAGGATCGCGACGCCGATGGTCTCGTAGACCTGCTCGGGCGTGGCGCCGGAGGCGAGGGCGTCCTTGACGTGGCAGGTGATGCAGCCGCCGCAGCGCACCGAGATCGCGATCGCGAGCGCCAGGAGCTCCTTGGTCGACTTGGGCAGCGCACCGTCGGCGAGGGCCGCGTGGTGGAGCGAGAAGAAGCTCTTGATGGTGCCGGGGATGTGCTCGCCGAGGGCGCCGATGCCGCACATCACGTCGTCGTAGTGCTCCTGGTGGTTCATCGTGGACCCATCCTTTCGGGGTATCGGAGCCGGCGGTCTCGCCGGCGTCGGGGTACGTGTCCACGGTAAGCAACAGATGTCAAGGAGTCTCGGGACCATCGTCCCCGCGTGCCCTCAGCGGGCGCGCAGGCGGGCGGCGCGACGCCGAGCGGACGGGATCGGAGGCTGGGTCGCGCGGGGCTCACCGACGACGTTGACCGTCTCGCCGATGCCGTCGACGGCGATCCGCACGGTGTCGCCCGGCCTCAAGGCAGGAGGGTCGATCTCGCCGGTGCGGCCCCACGCCTCCGCGAGGCAGCCCTGGCCCGCGGTCCCCGAGGCGAGCACGTCGCCCGGCGCGACGCGCGAGTCGCGCGACGCGTACGCGATGAGCTCCGGGAACGTCCAGGCCATCCGCGACAGGTTGTCGCTGCCGAAGGCCACGCCGTTGACCTCGACCGCCACGTCGACGTCGAGGAAGCCGTCGTCCGTGAGGCGGCCGGAGAACTCGTCCGCCGTCACGATCCAGGGCCCCAGCGTGGTGCCGAAGTCCTTGCCCTTGCACGGTCCGAGGTTGACCTTCATCTCGCGCGCCTGGAGATCGCGCGCGCTCCAGTCGTTGAAGATCGTGTAGCCGAAGATCTGGTCCGCCGCACGCTCGACGCTCATGTGCCGGCCGTCGCACTCCCGGGTCGCCCCGATCACCACCGCGACCTCGAGCTCGAAGTCCAGCCGCGACGTCCGCGGGGGCACGATCGGCTCGGTCGGGCCGATCAGGGTGTGCGGGTTGGTGAAGTAGAAGGTGGGGGCCTCGTACCACTCGTCGGAGACCGTCGCGTCGGGCGACGCCCCCTTGACCATGCCCTCGACGTGCTCCTCGAAGGTCACGAAGTCGCGGACGCTCCGTGGGACGAGCGGCGGCACGAGCCGCACGGTGTCGAGCGGCCTCCACTCCGAGCGGTCGGCCTCCTCGAGCACCTCGCGTCCGAACGCGAGCGTCGTCGGCAGGCCGGCCTGGATGAGGACGTCGACGGGCCTGCCCTCGGGCAGGGGCACGGCGTGGCCGTCGTGGATGAAGCCCGCCTCGATCGTGCCGTCGCGCCGCTGCCATCGTGCGATCCTCATGACCTTCCCTCCCCGTGCTCCGGGACGAGCTCGGGCGCGCGCAGCAGGACCCCTGCGTTCGCGACCACGCTCGCGGCGATCGTCTCGACCTCGGCCGTCGATCCCGAGTCCCACCCGCGGTAGTTCGTGCCGAACACCAGGCGGTCCGGGTTCGCGACCGCGCGCAGCAGCGCCAACGACTCCTCCGAGTTCACGTGCGTGTCGAACCACAGCCGCGAGAACTGCGCATCGAACTCCTCGACCGTGATCGGCGAGCGGGGCAGCGCCGCGAACGCCCGCAGCCGGCCGTGCTGGAACGCGAAGCTCCCGCCGCCGTGGCTGACGTACACGTCCAGACGCGGGTGACGGAGCAGCACCCTGCCGAAGAGCAGCGACGCGACCGCGAGGGTCTCCTCGTGCGGGTACCCGAGGGTCACGTGCCAGTCGAAGCGGTCGAGGCGGGGATCTCCCGGCGGCCCGTCGACGCCGGGCACCGTCGAGTGGACGAACAGCGGCACGTCGAGGTCGACGCAGGCCTGGTAGAGGTCGTCCAGGTCGGGGTGGTCCAGCGACGCCCGGGCGTCGGTGCCGATGTAGGCGCCCACGAGCCCCAGCTCGCGCACCGCGAACTCGAGCTCGCGGATGGCGGCGGCGACGTCCACGGTCGGCACCGCGGCGAAGCCCTTGAGCCGGTCCGGCTGCTGGGCGCACCAGTCCGCCATGAGGGTGTTCGCGGAGCGGAGGAACGGCTGTGCGACCTCGGTCGGGGTGTGCGTGAGCAGCCACAGCGGCGACAGCGACAGCACCTGGACGTCGATCCCGTCCTCGTCGAGCGAGTCGACCCGCTGGCGCGACGTCTCGGCGAGGCTCGACTTGGGTCCGATCGGCCAGCGGTAGCCGCCGACGACGATCTCGTGGCGTCCCTCCCCGACCTTGCGGATCTCCGGCCCGAGGGCTCCGGCCGTGCCCAGCAGCTCGTCGAAGAACAGGTGCGCGTGGACGTCGATCACTGGTGCGCCTCGGCGGGGTACGCGTGAACGGAGCTCTGGGGCGGCAAGGGTCGGAACTGGTGGCCCCAGATCTCGCTGCGGTTGCCCCAGCGCCGGTCGATGCGCCGCATGCTCCAGGCGTCGTCGTCGTCGATCACGAGCGAGTCGGCGCCGAACTCGAGGTCGAAGCCGCTCGGTGTGCGCGTGTAGAAGGACAGCTGCTCGTCGCCCGCGTGCCGCCCGAGGCTCGCGCTGATCTCGTAGTCGCTGCGCTGCGCCAGGTCGTAGGCGCGGCCCACATCGTCGATGTCGGTGCTCTCCACCATCACGTGGTTGAGCCCGAGGGAGCCGGGGATGCCCCAGATCGCCAGGCTGTGATGCCGTGGGTTGCAGCGGAGGAACGCCATGGGGCCGATGCCGACGTCGACGATGTCGCTGCACTTGAACCCGAGGGTGCCCTCGTAGAACTGGCTCGCGATCTCCAGGTCGGGGACGATGAGCACGGCGTGTCCGAGGCCCTGGTCGCCGGTGATGAACGATGACGTCGCGCGCTGGCCGCGGAACGTGCGGTCCATGTGGCCCGGGCCCCAGAAGAGCTCGTGACGCACCCCGAACGGGTCGCTGAACGACGCCAGCGCGCTCACGCGACGCTCGTCCGCGAGCTCGGCGGGCTCCTCGATCACCTCGACGCCCTTGCCGCGCAGGTCGTCGATGGCGGCGGCGAACTCGGTCCGGTTGGACGTCTCCCAGCCCAGGTGGAGCAGGCGGTCGTCGGGGCCCGGCACGATCCGCATGCGGTACATGCGGTCGTCCCAGCGCAGGTTGACGGCGCCGGACTCGTCCTGCTCGCTCTCGAGCCCGAACACCTCCGTGGCGAACCGTGGCCACTCGTCCGCGCGCGGCGACTGGAACGCCACGTAGCCGAGACTGTGGATGGGGGTCATCGAGGCCTCCTGCCGTCGGTCCATCGACGGCGCTGGTCGCCATCGACGTCGCTCATGCCCGCACGCCGAGGCGTTCCGGGTGCCACCACCGTAGGAAGCCGTGACGGGTGCGCGGAAATGGTTCTTCGCGATGCCCGCTATCACCGACTGCTACGCTCCCCGCACGACAAGGAGGACGCCGTGGTCGCCAGACTGGAATCGATCGATCTCAACCTTCTCGTCGCGCTCAACGCGCTGCTCGAGGAACGCCACGTCACCAACGCGGGCGCGCGGCTCCACATCGGCCAGTCCGCGATGAGCGGGATCCTGCGCCGCCTGCGCGGCTACTTCGGCGACGAGCTGCTGGTGAGGGTGGGCAACGAGCTGCAGCTCACCCCGTTCGCGGAGAGTCTGAGGCCGGCCGCGCGGGCCGCCTACGACGCCGCGAGCGAGCTGTTCTCGGGCGGCGTCGAGTTCGACCCGCTCGCCTCGGAGCGCGTGTTCAGCATCTGCGTCTCCGACTACTCGCTGTCCCGCCTCGGCCCCCCGCTGATGGAGATCCTGCGGGACGAGGC
Source organism: Demequina maris (assembly GCF_000971155.1). Taxonomy (GTDB): domain Bacteria; phylum Actinomycetota; class Actinomycetes; order Actinomycetales; family Demequinaceae; genus Demequina; species Demequina maris. The sequence continues at coordinate 65,652 of NZ_BBLX01000010.1, forward strand.
GCCGCACGTCGGCGTCTCGTTCGAGCCGACGCCCACCACGTTCATCCGGGATCCGGACGGCGCCCTGCTGCAGTGCGACGTGCTGGTGCTGCCGGTCGTGTACCTGCCGGCGTATGCGAGCGCGTCGATGCCGCTGTTCGACGACGACTTCGTGGTCGTGACCTCGAGCGCGCATCCGTTCGCGCAGCGTGCCGAGCTCACGATGGAGGACCTGCAGGGCTCCCCTCAGCTGCACGCGGAGCTCGGACCGCGCAGCCAGCTGCGGCCGCTGGCGGGCGTCGACGCGCACCTCGCGCTCGGCACCACCGGGCCGCATGCCTCGGTGCACTCCTACCTGGCGATGCCCTATCTGCTCCGTCGGAGCGCCCACTGGGCCCTGATGCCGCGATCGCTGGCGGCGAGCGCGTGCGACTCGGAGGACTTCGCGGTTGCCGAGACGCCGTTCGAGAGCGAGACGTTCACGGAGCACGCGTTCTGGCACCCCTCGCGCCAGCGCGATACCGGGCTCGCCTGGCTGAAGGGGATCCTCGGCCGTGTCGCCGAGTCGGAGGCCTCGCGCGCCCAGGCCTGACGGCCGCATCGACCGCCTCTCCGGCGAACGGACGGCCCCGTGCCCGGTCGATTCGGCGCGGGTCTCGACCCAGGGGCATCGGATCTGTTAACAATATTGTCGACAGAAGCGCCGGGGTCTCGATGGGGAGGTGCGCGTGGCGACGTTCGTCCTCGTCCATGGAGCGTGGCACGGCGGGTGGTGCTGGGACCGGGTCGCGGAGCGGCTCCGCCGGCAGGGCCATGAGGTCCACGCCCCCACGCTCACGGGCCTGTCCGAGAGAAGCCACCTGCTCTCCCCGGTCGTGGGGCTCGAGACGCACGTCGAGGACGTCATCCGGCTCATCGACATCCTCGGGCTGAAGGACATCGTGCTCGTCGGGCACAGCTATGCGGGCCAGGTCGTCAGCGGCGTGGCCGACCGGCGGCCCGACGCGATCGCGACCCGCGTGTACCTCGACGCCTTCGTCGCGCAGGACGGGGAGGCGGCACGGGAGCTCCTTCCCGAGACCGTCGCGCACCACTGGGCGGAATCGGCCGCGGAGCGGGGCTTCGGGTGGCTCGTCCCCGTGCGCGACCTGACCGTGCTCGGAGTCGACGACCCCGCCGATCGCGACTGGCTCCTGCCTCGCCTCACCGCCCATCCGTGGAAGACCTACACCGACGCGCTCCACCTCGGCCCCGACGTGGACCGGGTACCGGCAGCGTTCATCGAGTGCGTGAGCTGGATGCGCGTGTTCCGCGGCCAGGCCGACCGGGCACGCGCCCGCGGCTGGCCGGTGCACGAGCTCGAGACGGGGCACGAGGCGATGGTCACCGCGCCGCAGGCGCTGGCCGACGTGCTGATCGGGATCGCGTCCTCGTCGAACCCGCCCTCCGGCGCCGGCGACGCCGCGTCCGCCCAGACGAGCAGGGTGGGCTGACATGGAGTTCCTGGTGCGGTCTGAGAACCGCCTCCCGGCAGACACCCCGGCCGAGCGGCGCGAGGAGCTGAGGCGCGCCGAGCGCGCCCGCGCCCTCGAGCTGCGCGCGGAGGGCGTGCTGAAGAGGCTGTGGCGGGTCCCCGGCCGCAACGCGACGATCGGGTTGTACGAGGCGCCCGATGCGACGGCCCTGCACGCCGCGCTGATGTCGCTGCCGATGGCGCCGTGGCTCGACGTGACGGTGGAGGCGCTGGCGACCCACCCCCAGGAGCAGACGCCCTAAGCAGGGACGACATCCCGGCGGCACCGCTTCCGCGCCCGGCACTCCGCGTGCGAGCCTTGTCGTGCGGAACCCCGCCGACCTTCCGTTCCCCCCCTATGCCAGCCGCCCCGACGGCGGCGGGAAGCGAGTCCAGCATGGAGACGTACTCGACCATCCTCGTCCTCGTCATCGCGGTGCTGCTCGTGCGCGAGCTGAGGGCCGGCAACCAGATCGCGCAGTCCGACCCGAGCGTCCGGCTCGAGTCGGGCCAGCGGTTTCGAACGCTGCGCATGCAGGCCCTGGAGCCCGTGCTCGCGCTGGTGATCATCGGATCGATCCTGGTCTCGGACCTCGAGCGCGCCCCGGTCCACGCGGTCGTCGCGGCGGTCGGCGGCGTGGCGGGGTACCTCTTCGGCTGGTACCGCGCGCGCTCCACGTACGTCGCGTCGTACCCCGCGCACCGCGGCATCGTCCTGCGCTACAGCATCGAGTCGTTCGTCGCACTGGGGCTGCTGGTCGTCATCAAGGTCGTCGCCGAGCAGGACCTGCTCCCCGACGGCGAGATCTTCCGCAGCATCGTCGCGGCGCTGCTCGGCTTCATCGTCGTCGAGTCGATCGCGCGCGTCGTCACGCTGGTGCGCTTCTACCGACGGGACACGGTGACCGCGAAGGTCGAGGACGAGGTCACGGAGTAGCCACGGCGGTTCGCCGACCCTCGACCGGGCTCAGGCGGGCATTCCCGCCTACGCGGTGAAGACGAACACGACCGCGACCGCGCCGAGCACGTACAGCACCAGCAGGCCCGCGCCCGCGACGCGCGGAGTCGTCGTGCTGCCCCCTTGATGCGCGAGCGTCGCGAAGTCCCAGAGCGCGTGGAGCACGACGGCGACGAGCAGGCTGCCCGTCGTCATCAGGGTCACGAACAGGACCGTGCCTCCGAAGAAGGACAGGACGACCTGGCCGATCATCGCCGGCCACGGCATCCCGACCAGCACGTTGATGGCGTGGAGCAGCGCGAACAACGCGGTCGAGAACACCCACACCGACGTCAGCGACCAGCCGGCCTGCTGTGCCGCCACCACGAGCAGGCCCCTCGCGAGGAGCTCCTCTGCGGCACCGACCATCGCCGTACCCACCGCGAGCAGGACCGTCCGGCGCGATCCCAGCGCGGAGAAGTCGACGCGCGCGATGGAGACCGCGCTCAGCACGAGGAACAGCGCCGGCACCGACAGCGCCCAGGCGGGCCCGGTCCGGGCCTGGCTCAGCACGTCCGGCCACCACCCGAGGACGGTCGTGACGCCCGCCAGCAGGACGAGTCCCGCGCCGATCGGCACGATCAGCGCGCGGACCACCGCCCCGCCGCTCGTCACCATCCGCAGGTAGTCGACGCGGCCCACGCGCCACAGGATGCCCACCACGAGGAGGTAGGCGACGAACGCGACGGACGCCGCGATGATCGGTGGCAGGTCGGCCATGCGTCGTCCCCGTTCCCTCAGCATCGGAAGCACCCTCGGGCGTGCTGCCCATCCTGGCATCGGGATGCTGGCGATGGCCGGAGGCGCCGCGCCACGCGGCACCGATGCCGGGGTCGCGGGGCCCGGCCATGCACCAGTCGCCGCTCCGTCTGAGGTGCTCGGTGCTCAGGATCGCGGGAATCTGGCACTGCGCACCTCCCAGCGCGCAGCGCGCGGCGGCGGGAAGGGATCGGCGGCGGGAAGGAATCGGCGGCGGGCGGTTTCCGAGGGAGCCGCCGGTGGTGTGATGTGTCGGGACATCGTTCATCGATGTCTCGGGTCATGGGCATCAGAGTTCGGGCAAGCGGCGGGCAAGCGAGTCCGGACCCTCTTGCCGCGGTCCGATTTTCGTATGACGATATTCGCATGGTCGAGAACGAGAGCATCGACGGCACTCCTGTGACCGAGGAGCAGATCGAGGCGTGGGCGGCCGAGGCGGAACGCGGTTACGACGTCGACGCGCTCAAGAGGCGAGGCCGTGGCCGCCCCGGCCGGGGCGCGGAGGCATCGCAGGTCGTCGCGCTACGCCTCACGCCTGAAGAGGTCGCCGCGCTCGACGCTCGTGCCGCACGCGAGCACAAGACGCGGTCCGAGCTGATCCGCGAGGCCCTCACCGCGCTCGACGCGTCAAGGTCCATCCGTCCGCACTGAAACACGGCATCGCGGCCGAGGACTCCATCCGCGCGGCCGAATGGCCGATCTGGATCGAGGATCTGGACGATGACTCGCCAGCCCGCCAGCTGCGCCTTGGCTTCGATACCCGAGGTCGGCTGCTTGAGACCGTGGTGCTCACGTTCGACTCGGGCAACGAGCTCATCATCCATGCGATGAAGGCCCGTCCGCCGATGCTCGATCTGCTGCCCTGACCTCGCGCCTCTCGCTTCCCGTGAGGTGCTCGGTGCTCAGGATCGCGGGAATCGGGCACTGGGCACCTCCCAGCGCGCGGAGGCGGGAGGCCGCGGCTACGGGGGAACGCGAAACGGCCCGGCTCCCCTGAGGGAGCCGGGCCGTTTCCGAACGAGCCGCCTGTGGGAATCGAACCCACGACCTATTCATTACGAGTGAATCGCTCTGCCGACTGAGCTAAGGCGGCGGTGCGATCCCGAAGGATCGCGTCCATGCCCCTGAGGGCACGGAAAGACATGATAGCGCCTCAGCAGCGCTTTCCTGAAACCGGCATCTCGCCGTCCACGAGGTAGCCGTCGACCGCCTCGATGATGCACTGGTTCGAGCGTCCGTACGCGGTGTGACCCTCCCCCTCGTACGTGAGGAGGGTGGAGCTCGCGAGCTGATCGCTCAGCGACTCGGCCCACGCGTAGGGCGTCGCCGGGTCGTTGGTGGTGCCGATCACCAGGATGGGCGCCGCACCGTCCGCCGCGTCGAGCGCCGTCACCGGCTCCTTCCCCACCCACGGCCAGCCGTCGCAGCCCAGGGACGAGGCGAACCACCAGCCGAACGTCGGCGACGCCTCCTCCATCAGGTCACGGAAGTCCGCGCGCGAGTCGACGGTGAACTGCTCGGGATCGCCGCCGTCGAGGCAGCCGATCGCCGTGAACGCCCACTGCGAGTTCGACAGGTAGTCGCCGGTGCTCGGGTCCTTGTCCAGGTAGAAGCCGGCCAGCTGGTAGAAGATGTCCGCCGTGCCGCGGCTGATCACCTCGTCGAGGCCCGCCTCGAGGTAGATCCACGAGCCCTCGTCGTACATCGTGATGACCATGCCGTAGATCATGAGGTTGCCGTTGACCGGGTCGCCGTCGAGCGACTCGTAGCCCTCGTCGCGGGCGTGGATCGCGATGTCGTAGAACTGCTGACGCGCCTGCTCCGGCGAGCCGGTCAACGGGCAGGTGTCCTGGTCGAGGCACCAGTCGATGAAGTTCATGAGCGCGCCCTCGAAGCCACGCGCCTGGCCGGCCGCCTGCTCCTCGACGGGGAGGGTGAAATCGACCGCGCCGTCGAGCACCATCCGGCCCACGCGGTCGGGGTAGAGCTCCGCGTACACGGCGCCCAGCTGGGTGCCGTAGGAGTAGCCCAGGTAGTGCAGCTCCTCGTCGCCGACCAGCGCGCGGATCACGTCCATGTCGCGCGCGGCCGACGAGGTGTCGACGTTCTCGATGAGCGGGCCGCTGAGCTCGCGGCAGCCCTCCGCGAAGTCTGCGGTCGCCTGCCGTGCGTCGTCGATCGCGGCCTCGGTGTCGAGCGTGAGGTCGGTGAGGTAGTACGCGTCGATCACGTCGGCGTCGCCGCACGCAAGGGGGCTGGACTCCCCCACCCCGCGCGGGTCGAAGCCGATGATGTCGTACGACGCCAGCACATCGTCCCCCGCCATCGCCACGAAGGACTCGGTGAGGTCGAGGCCGCTGCCGCCGGGCCCGCCCGGGTTGATGAGGAGGCTGCCGATCCGCGCGTTCGCGTCCGTGGCCGGCGAGCGGTTGATCGCGAGGTCGACGGTCTGGCCGCCGGGGTCGGTCCAGTCCAGCGGGACCTGGATGGTCGCGCACTCGAGCGCGCCGCACGTCGACCACTTCACGGTCTGGTCGTAGACCGGCGAGTCGTCCGGCGCGATGTCCGAGGTGGGCGCCTGGGACAGCAGCGACGTCGCCGAGGGATCCGAGGGCTCGATCTGCGTCTTGTCGGCGGTGCAGGCCGCCAGGAGGAACGATGCGGAGACCACGGCGGCGATCGCGGCGAGGGGACGTCTCATCCCGACACCCTAACGACGGCTCGGCGTGCGGGGACGCAGGTCGAGCGCCATCGCCTCGAGCGCGAGCAGGGGCGCGACGTTGCCCGCGAGACGCTCGCGCGCGGTGCCGAGCGCGTCGAGGCAGCGCATCGTGTCCGCGAGCGTGGTGCGCGCGGCGAGGTCGCGGACGTGGCCCTCGTGCGCGAGGTTGACGAGCTGCACCGTCGCACCGGTCTGAGCGACGGCGACGTCGCGGTAGAGCGACATGAGGTCCGTGATCGCACGGTCGAGCACGTCGCGCTTGTGGCGGGTGGCGCGGCGCTTCTGGTCCTCCTCGAGCTGGCGCAGCTGCGCGCGCAGCGCGGGCGGGATACGTCCGCCGTCCTCGACGCCGAGGGTGGTCATCAGCTGCGCCTTCTCCTCGGCGTCGCGCTCCTCGGTGGCGGCCTTCGCGTCGGCGTCGGCGACCTCGACGAGGTCGGCCGCGGCGAAGATCGCGTCGCCGACGCCGCGGATGTCCGTCGCGAGGGCGAGGACCTGGTCGCGCCGGGCGCGGGCCTCGGGGTTGCGCGCGAGGCGGCGGGCGATGCCGATGTGGCTCTGCGCCGCGAGCGCGCACTCGAGCGCGAGCCCGGGCTCGACTCCGTCGCGCTCGGCGAGCAGCCGTGCCACGTCCGCGGGGTCCGGGGTGCGCAGGCCGACGATGCGGCATCGGCTGCGGATGGTGACCGCGACGTCCTGGGGGCTGGGCGCGCACAGCACCCAGACGGTGCGCGGGGGCGGCTCCTCGATCGACTTCAGGAGGACGTTCGAGGTGCGCTCGGTCATGCGGTCGGCGTCCTCGACGACGATGACGCGCCACCGGCCCTGGCTGGGGGACGTCGCGGCGAGCCCGATGAGGTCGCGCACCTCGTCGATCGAGATGGTGACCTTCTCCGTCGCGACGAGCGTGACGTCGGCGTGCGAGCCCGACAGCGCCGTGGTGCAGGCGCGGCACTCGCCGCAGCCCCCGCGCTCGCACTGGAGCGCGGCGGCGAACGCCCGCGCCGCATAGGAGCGGCCCGAGCCGGGCGGGCCGGTGATGAGCCACGCGTGCGTCATCGAGCCCGGGTCGTCGATCGCGGCGCGCAGCGGCCCGACCTGATGCTCCTGCCCGACGACCTCGTCCCAGACGCTCACGGCGTGCCCCACGGCTCGATGCCCAGATCCGAGCCGGCCGCCGCATCGGCCTCGCGCGCGGCCTTGGTCGCCATGGCCTCGAGCACCGCGACCGCCACCGAGCCCTGCACGGTCTCCACGGGGCGCGCCGCGTCGACGACCGCGTAGCGTCCCGGGTCGAGCGCCGCGCGCGTGAGGAAGGCGGCGCGCATCTCGGCCGCCTTGGCGATGGTCTCCCGCTCGACGCGGTCGAGGTCGCGGCTCATGCGTGCCGGGTCCGGCTCCATGTCGAGCACGATCGTGAGGTCGGGCAGCAGCCCCTCGGTCGCCCACAGCGAGATGCGCTCGACCTCGTCACCGAGCCCGCGCGCCCCGCCCTGGTAGACCACCGACGAGTCGAGATAGCGGTCCTGCAGGACCACGGCGCCGTCCTCGAGCGCCGGACGCACCTTGGTGGCGATGTGGTGGGCGCGGTCCGCCGCGTAGAGCAGCGCCTCCGCGCGGGGCGCGACGTGGTCGCCGTGCATGATCGCCTGGCGCAGCTCGACCCCCAATGGGGTGCCGCCGGGCTCGCGCGTGGTCAGCACCTCGCGACCGCCGCCCGCGTCCGAACGCAGATACTCCGCGAGCAGGTCGACCTGCGTGGACTTGCCCACGCCGTCGGCACCCTCGAACACCACCCAGAAGCCCGGAAACGCCATGGGATGAATCTACCGGGAGGGTCTGACGGGCCACGCCCGGGACGATGCGCGACGCCGCCGACGCCGCATCGTCCCGCCGACTTCCCCCGGGTGCCACGGAGGCTGTAGATTCTGCTCGCCCGGCACCGCATCTCCGCAGGTGACACCGGGCTTTTCTTGACTCTGAGGGGACCACCCGTGCACCAGCGCACCCTTGCGACGGCGGCGAGCGCGGCCGCCGCCACCGCCGCCCTGCTCGCGACCGCGAGCGCGGCCTCGGCCGAGGACGCCTCCCCGTCGCCCTCGCCGTCCGTCTCGGCCACGCCGGTCGCGGCAGCGGTGGCGACCACCGAGATCCACGCGAGCCTCCTGGCGATGCTCGCCTCCACCGGCGCCGACATGGCCGTCAAGATGTTCTCCGTCGACGACGTGGTCGTGGGCGACGGTCCGGAGCTCACCGCCGTGGACCTGGACCCGGACTTCACCGAGGGCGACATGTGCGGCGATCTCGAGATCGACATCGACCTCACCACGAGCACCGTCGCCGTCACCGGTACGGGCGACGCGTGCGAGGTCAGCCTCGCCGGCGTCTACGTGTTCTTCTACAACGGCCCGGTGGTCGAGGACGTCACCCTGGTGAGCGACGGCTTGTTCGGCGGCGTCGACTTCTTCCAGGAGGCGCAGGCGTGGGACTTCGGCTTCGACGCGGGCTGGGGCGACCCGGCCTGGTTCGACTTCGAGCTCGACGAGGAGCCCACGACCTCCGCGGTGCTGGGCGGCACCTCCGTGCTGTCGCTCACGTTCGGCGACGAGCTCATCGAGGACTACGACTGGGGCTGGTCGGGCTCCGGCCCCGACGACCTCGTCGAGGAGGTCATCGAGAAGAGCGCCTCCGCCGCGGACGCGGCGGCGCCGGTCGCCGCGACGCCCAGCTTCACGGGCTGAGCACGCCCGCTCGGCACGATGCGGCGGTCACGCGACCGCCGCATCGTGCCCGTGCGATCACACCTCGTTCGGGTAGCGCAGGCCGACCTGCATGCGGACCTCGTCCAGGATCTCCATCACCTCGATGGACTGGTCGAGCGTCATGAGCGGGCTCTCGGTGTCGCCCGCGTGGATGCGGCGCGCGACCTCGGCGGCCTCGAACTGGAAGCCGTTGGGCAGCGTGCCGTCGTACGTCCACGACGTGCCGTCGAGGCGGGTCACCGTGAACGAGGTGGGCGTGTAGAACGTGTCGTGCACCTCGATGCGCCCCTCGGTGCCGCCGATGAGCGCGACGCACGGCGTGCGCGCCTCCATCGTTGTGGTGAGGATTGCCTGCGCGTGCTCGTAGTCGAAGATCATCGACGCCTGGCCGTCGACGCCGGTCTCGCGGAGCCGGCCCGTCGCGGTGATCTTGTCCGGCACGCCGAGGATGTCGTGCGCGAAGGCGATCGGGTAGACACCGAGGTCGAGCAGCGCGCCGCCCGCGAGCGCGGGGTTCCACATGCGCTCGACGTGGGTGAGGAGCTGGCCGTGGTCGGCCTGCAGGGAGACGATGTCGCCGATCTCTCCGCGCGCGATCAGCTCGCGGAGCGCGTGGACGTGGGGCAGGTGCCGGGTCCACATCGCCTCCATGACGAACACGCCCTTGGCGCGGGCCGCCTCGACCACCTCGCGGGCCTGCCTGGCGTTCTGCGTGAACGCCTTCTCGCACAGGACGTGCTTGCCTGCCTCGATCGCGAGCAGCGTGTGCTCGTGGTGGTGGCTGTGCGGGGTGGCGACGTAGACGACGTCGATGTCGGGGTCGGCCACCAGCTGCTCGTACGAGCCGTAGGCGGTCGGGATCCCGGCGGCGTCGGCGAAGGCCTGGGCCCTCGCCTCGTCGCGCGACCCGACCGCGACGACGGACGAGTCCGTGTAATGCGTGACGGCGTCGGCGAGCTTGCGGGCGATGCCCCCGGCGCCGAGGATCCCCCAGCGGACGGCGGGCGCGGACATGGGCAGCGGTGCACTCATACGGCCAGCATAGGGGGACGATGCGGCGGTCCGGCGGGCGTCAGCCGAGGCCGTCGATGTAGGCGACCATGTCGTCCCGCCCGAGGTCCGCGGCACACGCCCGGCCGCGCGACAGCTCGTACTCGCCCCGCGCGAGGAACCAGTCGACGGAGTCGAACTGTCCGGCGCACACGGCCTGGTCGATGGGACGCCACCCGTCGGCGTTCGTGACGTCCAGGTCGGCGCCGGCCGCCTCGAGAAGGTCGAGGGCGCCGAGGTTGCCGAAGACCGCCGCCATATGCACGGGCGAGCTCTCGTACGCCTCGCCGTCGAGGATGTCGGGGTCGGCCCCCGCGTCGAGGAGCGCGGCCAGCGCCTCCGTCCCACCCCCGTAGATCGCGAGATGGGTCGCGGTATCCCCCCTGGTCTGACGCGCGTCCGGGTCGGCGCCCGCCTCGAGGAGGAGCCGCACCATCTCCGCGGCGTCGGCGCGTGCCGCCACGTGCAGGGCACTCGCCCCCGCAGGGGCCGCCTGCGGGTCCGCGCCCGCGTCGAGTGCCGCACGCGCCGCGTCGACGTCGCCGAGCACCGCCGCGGCCTTGAGCGCGAGGGTCGGCGTGAGCTGCTCGTCCTCGGCGGTGCAGGCGGCCACGGAGAAGGTTCCGAGCGCGAGCATCACCGCCGCGCCGCACCTCATGATCGTGCGCATCATCCCTCCACCCCCGCCGCGGCCCTGATGGCGTCGACGATCTCGACGGGCGTGCCCTCCCGGTCGACGAGCTCCGCGAGCGGGACGCCGTCGATCACCACCGTCGGGTCCGCCCCCTCCTCGAGGAGCACCGCGACGGCGCGGTGCTCTCCCGCACGCGCCGCGTCGTCGAGCGCGCTCCACTCGCCCGGCACCTCCAGCGGGTACCCGCGCCGGGCCAGCAACGTCACCACGTCGGGCTCGCCCCGGGAGGCAGCCATGCTCATCACCTCGACCTGGTCGATCTCGACCGGGGAGGTCTCGAGCACGTGTTCCACCACGTCCGCGCCGCACGTCGTGACAGCGGGCTCGATCGCGACGTCGAACGAGATGTCCGAGACCGGCGCACGCCGCGCGCCCACGTCGTCGAGGATCGTCAGCGCCTCGAGGTCGCACCGGGCGACCGCGGACTCGACGTAGTACTGCCCTTCGACCGGGATGTGGAGCGGGTAGGCGCCGAGCTCGAACAACTTCCTCATGGCGTCGTGGTCGCCCGCGACGATCGCCTGCTGGACCTGCGGCTCGAGCGGCTCGTCGTAGCTGATCTGCACCGCCGTCGGATCCGTGTGCGCGGGCTGGATGTTCGACGCGCGCGACGAGGTGCCGAGGAACCATCCGCCCAGGCCGAGCACCGGCACCAGGACCGCCACCACGCCCGCGGCCCGGCGGCGGCGCACCTTCGCGATGCGTCCGCGCGCCGCCGCGGCCCCCTCGGGCCCGAGCCGACCTGCCATCGCGGCGCCATGGGATTCCAGCTCGGTCAGCAGATCCCCGGTCATCGTGCTCGCCTCCCCTCGGCCTCGGTCACCCTCACCTGGTCGTCGTCCGTGTCCTCCGCGTCGAGCGCCTCATGCCAGGGCCCGAGCCGCTCACGGGCCGTATGCAGGTACTTCTTCACCGCACCCTCGGTGAGGCCCATGCGCTCCGCGGTCTCCGCGACGGTGAGGTCGTCGAGGTAGCGCAGCGCGACCGCCACGCGCACGCGCGGCGGCAGGTCGCGGATCGCCGCCGCCACCTCGTCGGATCCCGCGATCGCCGCCTCGACGTCCTCGCCGCCGCGCTCGACGAGCGTGTGCATCGCCCTGCGCCACCGCGTGGCCCGCCGCGCGGCGTCGATGGTGAGGGTGCGCATCGCGGCCCGCACGTAGGCCTCGGCGGAGTGCACATCATCGATGCGACGCCACCGCGAGAACGTCTTCACGATGGCCGCCTGGACCATCTCCTCGCCCTCGGCCTCGGAGCCGGTCAGGAGGAACCCGTACCCGCACAGCCGCGGCAGCGCGGTCCGGTACAGCTCCTCGATCACCTCGGCATCGGCCATGATCTCCCCTCCCCCCATCTAACGCCGACCTCCATGCGGAGGGTTGCGTCGGGGGCGCTAGGAAGACGCCCGGGCAGGAAGGTCCGGGGACGATGCGGGGGAGGCGCTCCCCGCATCGTCCCCTCTCCCGGTGCGGGCGGCCGGCGACGTCGCCGTCGTCCGTGCGGTCCACCGGGAAGACTTCACGGCCGGCCCCCGTGAAAGCTGCGCGCGCACGCCTCGCGCCCAGCCGGGTCGACGCTCTCCGCTGGGAGGGAGCAGTCGGCCGCGTCGGGCAGCTGCGCGAGAAGCAGGCCGAGCCGCTTGCCGTCGCGCGTCCGCAGGCGCGTGTCGGCGCCGAGCTCGACGAGAGCGTTCGCGGTGTCGGCGCGTCCCGCACGGATCGCCGCCTCGAGCGGGCTCGGGTCGGTGGCGCCGTCCTCGCCGTCGATCGGCAGGCCCAGGCCCGCCAGGGTGCGGACCGCGGTCGGCGAGCCCTCGCTGGCAGCGAAGACCATCAGGTGCACCGGAGGCACGTTCGAGGGCGTGTCCGCGTACAACGTGCGCACGACCACCCCCGGGCACCGGCGGATCGCGGCGGTGAGCGCGGCGTCCTCGCGGGCGGTGTTGTCGGCGAAGCGGCGCGCTCCGGCGTCCGTGAGCCGCCGCAGCATGGACAGGTCGCACGCAGCCGCGGCCAGCCTCACCGCCTCCGTGGGGCGCGCCTCCTCGAGCTCCGCGAGCGCGCCGTCGGCCACGAGGGCATCGACCTGGGCGCCATCGCCCGCGGCGATCGCGTCGACCAGCTGCGCCTCGAGGGACACGGGTGGGTCGAGCACACGGATCACGCCCGCGCCGAGGAGCGCGGCGATCCCGACCGCCAGGACGACGCGCAGCACGCGCCGTCGACGTCGCACGTTGATCGCGACCGCGTCGAGCCCCGCGAGCGCGCGCGCGGCGCGCCCGCGCATCGTCCCCGTCGCGTCGGCCGCCGCGAGCGTGAGGGCCTCCGCCACGCTCGTCGGCGTGGTCCACGGGTGGGGACGGTCCTGCATCGGGCGGCTCGACCCTAGGGCGCCCCCCGCGTACGGGGCCGGCGAGCGGAGATCTCGACGACCTCGGCCTGCTCGAACGCCCCGTCGCCGCCATCAGCCTCGCCCTCGACCCCGAGCGCCCGGCCGAGCGCGAGGGTGCCGTCGCGCACGGCGGCCGATGCGGTGGCCTCGGGGATGCCGAGCGCCGACGCGATGTCGCCGGCCGACAGCCCGTCGACGAAGTGCAGCACCGTGGCGGCCCGTTGCCGTGGGGCGAGCCCGCCCAGGGCCCGGGCGAAGCCCGCCGCCGGGACGATGCGGTGCCGGTGGCGGCGTGCGCGGTGCACGTGGAGCTCGGCGATCGCGGCCCGAGTCCGGGACTCGACGGGCCCCGTCCCCCGCGTCGTCATCGCGTGGACCGCGGCCTCGCGGAGCAGCCCTTCGGCCGCGTCCGCGTCGCCCTCGAGGAGGTACGCATCGGCGCCGAGGCGCGCTCGGGCGCCCTCAGACAGGCCCGCGAGCGTGCCGTCCATCGTGCCCCCTCCGAGCACCACGGTCCCTCGCCCGGCGAAGCGCCGCAAGGCCACACCACCATCTTCTGCCACACGCCACCCGCCTCCGCCACACATGCGATCGCTCACGTCAGCCCATTTCGACGGTTCCGTGTGGCGGACGATGCTGGCGGTGCGGAAAACTGCAGGATCTCACGCACATCAGCAAGTACTTTGTCGGGCGCCTGGAGCACCTCGGAAGCCGGATACCTCAGCACCGTCAGCCCGAGGCGGGCCGCAGCACGATCGCGACGTCGGTCCTCGGCGAACGCCGCGGGGTCGGAATGGTAGGACCGGCCATCCACCTCGATGATCACCCTGCGCTCGACCACGAGATCGACGCGGCCAATCGTCGCGATGTCGACCTGCGACGCGACTGCAAGGCCCGCTTCCATCAGCGGGACCCGCACGACGGTCTCGGCCGGCGATCCGCAGGCCGGGTCGATGACACGGCGAATCCAGGTGCTCCCGATCCCCCCGTCCGATCCTGCGGCCACGACGTCGTCGACCGACAGCAGACGACGATGGACCAAGGCGTCTGCGGGGACGAGCCACTCATCACGCGGAAGGCATCGCGCGGCGAGCTTGAGCGCGTGCGCGAGCGGCGATCGCCACGGCTCACGGTCCTCGCGGTGGAATCGGACACCGTCACGCGGACGCTTGTCCGTGGCACGCCGCGCACGGTCGCGCGGCAGCGCGAGATGCACTGCATCTGTGTCCCTGAGCAACGGCAGGTTCGACCGCCTGATCAAGGTGATGCAGGAGACCTCGCAGCGGTACAGCGCCGCCATCACCTGAGCACGCGACGTACCGGGCAGCACGTAGCAGCCCCGAAAGGGTCGAGTGATCACACCTCTGCTCAGCGCGCCGTAGAGGTCGTCCACCGACACTCCGCGCCCCAGCAACGCCTCGCGACGCGCCGCTCCGCCGAGTCTCGCAAGCACCGCGACGGGATCCATGCCGCAAGCCTCTGCGGTCGGGAGCCGTCCCGCGAGGGGCACTCGAAGCACGGTGTGCGTGCGCCGATGCGCGCCTGACCGTGGACATCGGCGCCGCCGCATCGTCCCGCCTGTGGCTCGCCGGGGAGTGGCGCCGCCGTCCCACGCTCCGCCACACAGCGCCACCGTGCGCCACACATGCGACCGGTCACATCTCGCCACATCGATGCCGATGGGTGGCGGAGCGCTGTGGAGGCTAGAGGTCGCCCTGCCTGGGGCCGAAGCGCCCGCCGAGGATGCCGCCCAGGAAGGCGAGCGCGGCGATGATCGGCACGCTCACGTCGAAGCTGAAGCCCATGACCGAGACCGAGCCCGAGTCGACCGTCAGCACCACGGCGCCGAAGCCGAGCACGAGCCCCAGGTAGCCCAGCCACCGCATGTTGACGGAGCGCTCCGCGCCCTTGCCCTCAGCCATGTCGCCTCCGGTCACTTCTTGCGCGTGGTGGTCTTCTTGGCGGCGGTGCGACGGGCCGGCTTCTTGGCCGGTCCCTTCGCGCGCTTCTCCGCGAGCAGCTCGATCGCGCGCTCGGGCGTCACGGACTCGACGGACTCCGTCTTGGGGATCGTCACGTTGGTGACGCCGTCCGTGATGTAGTCGCCGAAGCGTCCCGACTTCGCGACGATCGGCTTGCCCGAGGTCGGGTCCTCGCCGAACTCCTTGAGCGGCGGGGTGGCCGCGCGGCCGCGGCCGCGCTTGGGCTGCGCGTAGATCGCGAGCGCCTCGTCGAGGGTGATGTCGAGCAGCTGCTGCTCGGACTCGATGGTGCGCGAGTCCGTGCCCTTCTTGAGGTACGGGCCGAAGCGGCCGTTCTGCGCGGTGATCTCCTCGTTGGTCGCCGGGTCGACGCCCACGACGCGGGGCAGGCTCATGAGCTTGAGCGCGTCCTCGAGGCTGACGGTCTCGAGGTCCATCGACTTGAACAGGCTCGCCGTCTTGGGGCGACCCTTCGCGTCCTCCGGCAGGACCTCGGTGACGTACGGGCCGAAGCGGCCGGCCTTCGCGACGATGTCGAGGCCGCTGACCGGGTGCTGGCCGAGCACGCGCTCGTCCCCGCCCTGGTTCGCGAGCAGCTCCTCCGCCTTGGCGACCGTGAGCTCGTCGGGGGCGAGCTCGTCGGGGACGGAGGCGGTCTGCTTCTCGCCGTCGCGCTCACGCTCGAGGTACGGGCCGTACTTGCCGACGCGCAGCGCGATGCCGTCGCCGATCTCGAACGTCGAGTTCGCGCGGGCGTCGATGTCGCCCAGGTCGTCGACCAGGCGCTTGAGGCCCTGGCCGCGGCCGTCCTGGTCGTCGTCCTCGCCCGAGCCGAAGTAGAACTCGCTCAGCCAGTCGATCCGGGACACGTGCCCGGAGGCGATCTTGTCGAGCCCCTCCTCCATGTCCGCGGTGAAGTCGTAGTCGATGAGCCACGCGAAGTGCTCCTCGAGCAGGCGGATCATCGCGAAGGCGAGCCACGTGGGCACCAGCGCCTGCTTGACCACGTTGACGTAGCCCTTGTCGATGATGACGTCGACCATCGCGGCGTACGTGGACGGGCGGCCCAGCTTGCGGTCCTCGAGCTCCTTGATCATCGAGCCCTGAGTGAACCGCGGCGGCGGCGTGGTCGCGTGGGTGAGCGGCTCGATGCCGTCGGCGTCCACCTTCTGACCCTCGGCGAGGACGGGCAGGCGCGACTCCTTCTCGACCTTCTGCTCGTCCTCCTCGTAGCGCGCCTTGTCGCGCGACTCCTCGTACAGCGCCATGAAGCCGGGGCTCGTGAGGATGGTGCCGGAGGCGGAGAACTCGACCGCGTGGTGCGCGGCCGTGGTCGCGCCGATGCGCACCGTCGAGGTGGTGCCCACCGCATCGGCCATCTGCGAGGCGAGGGTGCGCTTCCAGATCATCTCGTACATGCGGAACTCGTCGCCGGTGAGCTCGGCGCGCACCGAGTCGGGCGTGCGGAACGAGTCGCCGGCGGGGCGGATGGCCTCGTGGGCCTCCTGCGCGTTCGAGTCCTGCGCCGCGTAGATGCGCGGGCTCGCGGCGACGGCGTCCGCGCCGTACAGCGCGGTGGCCTGCTTGCGGGCCGCACGGACCGCCTCGCCCGACAGCACGGGCGAGTCGGAACGCATATAGGTGATGTAACCCTTCTGGTACAGCGCCTGCGCCACGCCCATCGCCTGACGCGCGCCCAGGCGGAGCTTGCGGCTCGACTCCTGGATCAGCGTCGACGTGATGAAGGGGGCCGCGGGGCGACGCTTGTACGGGCGGGAGTCGACGCCCGCAACGGAGAACGATGCGTCGGCGAGGCCGGCGGCCAGCGCGCCGGCGAGCGCGCCGTGGACGTGGGCCACCTTGTCGTTCTTGAGGCGGCCGTGGTCGTCGAAGTCCTTGCCGGTCGCGACGCGCTTGCCGTCGACCGTGGTGAGGCGCGCCTCGAAGCTGCGGCCCGCGTCCTTGCCCTCGGTCGCGGTGAACGTGCCGCGCAGGTCCCAGTACTCGGCCGACTGGAACGCCATGCGCTCCCGCTCGCGGTCGACGACCAGGCGGAGCGTCACCGACTGGACGCGGCCGGCGGACAGGCCCGACTGGATCTTGCGCCACAGCACGGGCGAGACCTCGTAGCCGTAGAGGCGGTCGAGGAGGCGGCGGGCCTCCTGCGCCTCGACGAGCTCCATGTCGACCTCGCGCGGGTTCTCGAGCGCCCGGCTGATGCCCTCGCGGGTGATCTCGTGGAACGCGAGGCGCTTGACGGGCACCTTGGGCTTGAGGACGTCCAGCAGGTGCCAGGCGATCGCCTCCCCCTCGCGGTCCTCATCAGTTGCGAGGTAGAGCTCGTCGGCCTCCTTGAGGCGCTTCTTGATGTCCGCGACGATCTTCTTCTTGTCCGAGCTGACGACGTAGTACGGCTGGAAGCCGCCGTCGATGTCGATGGCGAACTTGCCGATGTCGGACTTCTTGAGCTCGGCGGGCAGGTCGGAGCGCTCGGCGAGGTCCCGGATGTGACCCACCGACGACACCACGTCATAGTCGGCGCCCAGGTAGCCGCCGATGGTGCGCGACTTGGTGGGCGACTCGACGATCACGAGCTTGCGGGTCATGGAACCTTCTCTCTGGGATCAGCGTCCCGGCGGCGTGACCTGCCAAAGACGCACTCAATATACATATGGGTTCTGACGGCGCGAGCGGGACCTGGGGAGGACCCGGCGCATGAACGTCGGGTGTCCGCGCATCGTCCCTGCACCATCGCGTCGGGGCCTCGTGGTTCGATGGGGCGCATGGAGCCCATCCTCGATGCCGCCTCGCGCGCGGCCGTCGGCGAGGCCATGCGCCGCGTCGCGGACGCCGAGATCCGCCCCCGCTTCCGCGCCCTCGCCGAGCACCACGTCCACCTCAAGGGACCTGGCGACTTCGTCACCGAGGCCGACCTCGAGGCCGAGCGCGTGCTCACGCCGATCCTCCAGGAGATCCTCGACGTCCCGGTCGTGGGCGAGGAGGCGACCGCGGCGGACCCGTCCGTGGCGGAGGTGCTCGCGACCGAGGGCACCGCCTGGACGGTGGACCCGGTGGACGGCACGGCGAACTTCGTGGAGGGGTCCCCCACGTACGCCGTCATGGTCGGGCTCGTCGAGGACGGGCTGCCCGTCGGCGGGTGGATCCTGCAGCCGGAGACGGGGCGGATGTTCGAGGCGCTGCAGGGCGTGGGCGCGTTCGTCGACGGCCGATCGCTGTCGGCGGGCGTCGAGGCCACGCGCGGTGCCGAGGCCCGCGCCTCGCTGCGGGGCGAGGAGCCGCGCGGCGCGGTGTCCGTGCGGTACGCGGTCGAGGACGTGAAGGCCGGCCTGCTCGCGGCCGAGCCCGAGCTGGGCGGCTACGACGAGCTGCGCATGTGCGCCGGCTTCGACTACGCGGACCTGGTCCTGCAGGACGTCGGCTTCCTCGTCTACACGCGCGCCAAGCCGTGGGACCACGTGCCGGGCGCCGCGATCGCCGCCGAGGCGGGCTTCACCGTGGGCCGCATCGACGGGTCCGGGTACCGCCCGGCCATCGAGGCGGGTGCACCGCTGCTGGCCGCGCGCACCGATCGCTGGGAGTCGATCCGCGAGGTGCTCGCGAGGAACCTGGGGCTGTAGCGGCCGCTCCACCGGCAGGCTCCCGGCTTCGGGGAAGTGAGCTGAGGCGTCGCTGGCTTCCCCGCAGGAGTCAAGAACCTCGCGGAACCGTCGGTGAGCTCCCCGGTACGCGCACGCCTCCCGACACGACGAAGCGGGCGGGTCCCGTAGGACCCGCCCGCCTGTCAGATGCGACCGTCAGACGGTGACGAGCTCCGGCTCGTCGGCCTTGACGGCGGCGCGGGCGGCGTCACGCTTCGCCACGTCGCCGGAGATCCAGAAGGTCGCGGCGCCGAGGGCGAGGAAGATGAGGCCGAGGCCCGCGATCAGGCCCGAGATGCCGAGGCCCAGCTTGAGGGTCGACGCGGTGACGGAGCCGACACCCAGCTCGCCGAAGAGGCCGTGGGCCACGCCGGTCCACGCCTGGCCGCGCACCTGCATCGCGATCTCGTTGCCGTACTCGAAGTCGGCCCAGTACTGGCCGTCGACCGGGACGTCGTAGGTGCCGGGCTCGTAGGTCTCACCGAGGTACTCGGTGGTCTCCGTGACCGTCACGGTCTGGGTGCCGGTGAGGATGTGGGTGGCGACGGTGGCCATCTGGTACATGTACTCGGTGCCGGTGTTCACGAGCGGGTCGTTGGGGTCGAGCTCGGACTCGACGACCTTGTAGCCCCACTCGTTCTCGAGGCGGTCCAGGATCGCCTCGGCGCCCTCGACGGAACCGTGGTCGGTGAGCTGGCCGTTCTCGTCGTAGGCGAGCTCGACTGCCTGCGCCTCGGAGAACTTCTGGAGCGAGTTCTGACCGGCGGCGACCTCCGAGTACGCGAAGCCTGCCGCGCCGAGGAAGCCGAGTCCGGCGATGGCAAGGCCGGCGCCGACGATACGAAGCTTGGTGACCATGATGATTCCTTCCGGGGAATTGTTGAGCTGTCACGCATTACCCTTCCGCGTCCGCATGCCGCCTCCGTGGGACGTTGGCCCCGAATCGTGTAGGAAACCCGGATCCGTTGATAACGGTTTCGTAAAATCTCGCTACCTAGCAGGCACTTTGCCGCCTTGAGTTAGGCCCTAGGGCCTAGGCGGCAGGGCCGTCCACGGCCGCGGGGCGCCGCAGGACCATGCACGTGGCCGCATGCACATCCGCTCGACCGCGCGGCGCGGCCGAGTTCACCTCGCCCCCCGGCGCCAAGCCCTAGGGCCGGGGATCGTGTCGCTTCAGGCGCGCCCAAGGGACTTGCGGTGCCGATCCGTGTCGCCGCGGCCGGGAGACCGGTCCGCCGCCGCATCGTCCGGGCACGCGAAAGCCCCCGCCGCGCAGGCGACGGGGGCTTCCGGAGTCTGGGGTCAGCGGCGCGCGAGGTCCGGCAGGTCCTCGTGCGTGATGACGTCGTAGAGGCCGCGGCCGCGAAGTGCGCGGCGGTAGCCGGCCGAGGCCGTCGCGCGGCGGGGCTGCTGCAGCACCGGCGCGTGGAAGCCGCGGTGGATGATCGTGCGGACGGTGTCGAGGATGTCCTCGCGAGTGTGGACGGTCGGGTCGACGGTGAACTGCACCTCGTAGTCGACGCCGGACTCGTGAATGGACTCGAGCGAGGCCCACGCCTGCGTGCCGGCGGTGTCGCTGCCGGTGATGTGCGTGTACATGTCCGGGGTGCCCTTGAGGTCGAAGCCGACCCAGTCGACCTCGGGAAGGACGGACGCGAGGCGGCCCGGGTGGGCGCCCATCGTGTGCAGGCCCACGGAGTAGCCGAGCGCGCGGACCTCGCGGATCGCGGGGATGAGCCCGTCCTGGGCGGTCGGCTCGCCGCCGCCGAACACGACCGCGTCGACCGTGCCGCGGTGCGACTCGAGCTGCTCGAGCACGCGCTGCCACGTCACGCGGCCCTCGCCGGTCGGGTCGTGGCTCTCGGGCGTGCCGCAGTAGGCGCACAGCCACGGGCAGCCCTGCAGCGTGACGGTCGCGGCGATGCGGCCGGGCCACGCGTGGGTGCACGAGGACAGGAAGTCCGCGATGACCAGCCCGTGCGCGGACTGGATCGCGATGGCGGAGGTGTCGAGCTCGGTGGTGGTCATGGGGATTGCCTCCTGCGTCGGCGGTACCGCGGGTTCTCCGCGGCGTCCATTTCTGACGGCCGGTTCGGACGTCTTCAGGGTGCGCCGACGCGGCGTCGTGAGACGCGCCGACACACCGTCGTGTGGGATTTCGTTGGCGAGCGGGCGACGGGGGTCCATCTGCGCCACCTCGGCATGACCATTCTCACCCCGCGAGGGGTCTGTCGGGACCAGTCGAGACCCCTCAGCCTCTGCTCCCGGCGCGAACGTCGATGTCACCCCTCAAGGGTAGTTTTGCCACCTGGTGACCGCTTCGGACCAGGGTCCCGTATCTGGTGTGGTCGACCCCAGGACGGGACCAACGTCAGGCAAAGAAGCCGCGCGGGAAGTCCAAAATCGCGGGCCTCCCCCTTGACCGTGATCGCCCTGGAAAAGGCCGTGAGATTGGCCACGCGGCGGGCGTGTCGGCGCCGCTACTCCAGGAAGCCGTCGGCGACCAGCTCGCGCACGGCCGGCACCAGTCCCGCGACCAAGCGGCCCGCGTCGACGTCGAGCAGCGCCGCGAGCGCATGCGCGATCTGGCCGGCGGTGAGCTCGCCGTCGCACGCCCCCACGAAGCCCGCGAGCGCGGTGTCCATCGACACCGACCGGCCGAGCCCCGCGCCCTGGCGCAGCAGGATGTACGACGGGTCGGCCTGGAGCACCGGTCCGTAGGACTCGCGGGTCACGTCCGCGGCGGCGGTCCACGCGGTGTCGAGCAGCGCGTCGTCGGACAGTGCCGTGACCCGGTCGTGAGCCGCGAGCGCCCGGAAGAGGTAGCCGCCGAAGGGCTCCTGCAGCGGGCCCTCGTGCTGCTCGAGCCGATGCAGCGTCGGCGTGCCCGACACCGGCCGGCGCAGCAGCACCATGCCGAAGCCCACGGCGCGCACCCCGCGCGTGTCGAAGTCCGCGAGGTACGCCTCGTAGGCGGCCTCGAACTCGGCTCGGCCGCGTTCCGGCGTCACGCCGGCGTCGCGCAGCCACGTCTCGGCGTACTCGGCGGCGTCGAGCTCGTCGCGCTCGATCACCCACGCGTCGAGCGGCCGGCCTGCCGACGCCGACGCGTCGAGCCACGCCTCGAGCCCCTCCGACCACGACTCCCCGTGGATCTCCCAGTTGCCCAGCATCTGCGCGACGCCGCCGGGCGCGAGCACCGACCCGACCGACGACACCAGCGACGACACGATCCCGTCGCCCGGCATGCCCGACGCGCGGTACTCGAAGCTCGGCGCCCCCTCAGGCGTGATGACGAACGGCGGGTTCGACACGACCAGGTCGAACTCCTGCCCGGCGACCGGCTCGAGCATCGAGCCCTCGCGCAGGTCCCAGTCCCCCGCCGCGTTCAACGCCCGATTGAACTCCGCGAAGCGCAGGGCGCGCCGCGAGATGTCCGTCGCCACCACCGTCCGCGCGTGCAGCGAGGCGTGCAGCGCCTGGATCCCGCATCCCGTGCCCAGGTCGAGCACGCGCCCGACCGGGGCGCGCATCGTCATCCCTGCCAGCGTCAGGGACGCCCCGCCGATGCCGAGGACGTGGTCGTCGCGCAGGCGGGCACCCGTCACGGCCTCACCCTGGTCGGAGGCGACCCACCACGCCGACTCCCCGTCCGGCCCTAGCGCCGCGTATGGGCGCAGGTCGACAAGCGCCCGGGCCTCACCGCCCGACAGCTCGACGAGCCCGAGCCGCGCGGCGCCCTCGGCACCGACCGACGGCAGCGCGGCGTCGACCTCGCGAGCCGACACCGCGTCTCCCAGGAGGAACAGCCGGGTGAGCGTCGCCTCCGGCGTGAACGATGCGCGGGCCTCCCGACGCGCGGGCAGCACCTGCTCGCGGGACAGGGCTCGCATAGCGCGCTCCCCCACGACCGCCTCGACGGCGTCGACGGTCCAGGAGGAGAGGTCGGCGCGGAGCGCATCCGCGGTCGCGGGATCGGGCAGCGCGGGAACGTCGAGGCTCACGCCTCCGAGGCTAGTCGCCGGGCGGTCCGCGCGAGGCGTCAGGCCAGCCGGTCGGACGTGAGCAGCGCCCGGTAGAAGGCGACGCCGCGGCCGAGCGACTCGACCTCCACCTTCTCGTTCGGCCCGTGCACGGCCTCGCGCTGCGGCTTGGTCATGCGCAGTGGCGCGAAGCGGTACGTCGCGCCGGACATGGGCGCGAGGAAGCGCGAGTCCGAGGCCGCGAGCATCACGTACGGGATGGTGAGCGCGTCCGGGTACGACGCCCCGACCGCCTCCACCAGCGACGCCCACCGCTCATCGTCCGCACGCGGGGACACCGGCGAGGGCTCGGACGGCGTCTCCACCTCGATCGTGACCCGCGGGTCGCGCACCACCCGGCGCACGTGGTCGACCGCCTCGTCGACGCTCGACCCGACGGCGACGCGGATGTTGAGCACCGCGGTCGCGCGGGTCGCGAGGACGTTGTGGGCGGGGCTGCCCTCGAGCTGCGTGATCGCGACGGTGGTGCGCACCATCGCGGCGAGCTCGGGGCTGAGGCGCGGCATCACCCGGGCGAGCACCCCGCGGAGGGAAGATGCGCGGCGCAGGAGCGCGCCCAGTGGACCGCGCAGGCGGCCGGCGACGAGTTCGAGCATCTCGACGGAGACGTCGTTGACCTCGGACGGGTGCGGGTTGTCCTCGATGCGCGCGAGCGCCCGCGCGAGGATGCCGGGCGCGGACTCGCGCGGCGGCGTGGATGCGTGGCCGCCGAGCCCCTCGACCGTGAGGCGGAGGTCCACGATGCCCTTCTCCGAGACGCCGATGACGGCGGCCTCGCCGGACAGGCCCGGGAAGGCGCCGACCGCGACGGCGCCGCCCTCGTCGAGCACCATCCACGGCGTCACGCCGCGCGAGGTCAGCAGCGCGGCGGCGGTGGTCGCGCAGTCGCCGTACGACTCCTCGTCGGCGCCCATGAGCAGGTACAGGTCGTGCGCCGGCGCCCAGCCCTCGGCGAGCAGCGACTCGACGGCCTCGAGCATGACGGTGAGCGCGCCCTTGTCGTCGAGCGCGCCGCGGCCGAAGACCCAGCCGTCGACGATGGCGCCCTCGAAGGGCTCGTGCTCCCAGCCCTCGGCCTCGCAGTCGCGCGGGACGGGGACCACGTCCTGGTGGGCCATCAGCACCACCGGGCGGTCGGCGGCGGCTCCGGGGATGCGGACGAGCAGGCCGGCGCGGCCCACCGCCTCGACCTCGTGCCCGAAGACGTGCGGATAGAAGCCGCGCATCGTCTCCTCGAGCGCGGCGAAGGTCGCGGCGGTGGCCGCGTCGTGCGGCCCCGCGTCCTTCGGCGTCACGGTGGGGATGCGGATGAGCGCGGCGAGGTGCTCGGCGACCGTCTCGGCCGTGGGGACCGTCATGCGCGGCCGTCCTTGGGGTCGAACAGGTCCACGCGCGACGCGACGACGTCCGGGCCGATCGCCTCGAGCGGCGCGGCACCCTCCTCGACCTCGACGTTCGTGGTGAAGGCCACCTTGGGCACCGCGAACAGCGCGAGGGCGGCGACGATGGCGGTGCCGCCGCAGATCGCCCACACGGTGATGTAGCCGGACAGGGTGCCCGCGGTCGACTCGCCCGAGCCGCCCGCCGCGACGCCCGAGACGAGCGCGATCGCGAACGCGGTGGACGCGAAGGCGCCGCCGATAGTCTTGGTGGTGTTGGTGAGGCCCGTCGCCATCGCGGTCTGATGCGGCGGCGCGGCGGAGGCCGCGGCGGCGGGCAGGGCGGCCACCAGCGCCCCGGAGCCCAGGCCCGCGACGACCATGCAGGACACCACCACGGCGGTGCTGCCGTGCAGCGGGATGAGCGCCAGGTAGCCGCCCGCGACCAGGAACGATGCGGCGATGAGGACCGCGCGCGGGCTGTACCGGGTGCTGAGGCGGGCGAAGAGCAGCGCGCCGACGAGCAGCGACATCACGTAGGCACCGATGAGGTACGACGCGGTCGCGGAGGTGAGGCCGAGCCCGTAGCCGACCTCGTCGGGGTCGGTGCGGGCGAAGGTCGACAGCGGGCCTTGGGCGCCCAGCACGCTGACGCCGAACAGCGTCGCGGTGAGGATGACCGGCCACACGGTCGGGCGCTTGAGGAGGGCGATGTCGACGAGCGGCTCGTCGGTGCCCTGCTCGACGCGGACGAACAGCCACATCAGCGCGAGCCCGATCGCGACCATCACGACCACCCACGGCGAGAAGCCGTCGAGGCGGACCAGCGACAGGCCGCCCATGAGCGTGAGCAGGCCGAGCGTGAGGATCACGGTGCCGCGGGTGTCGATGCTGCCGCCCGCGCGGACGCCCGTGTCGGGCACCTTGAACAGCACGACGACGAGCGCGATCGTCACCATCGCGGCGGGGACGCTGAGCGTGGCCCACAGCGGCAGCATGCCGCCGAGCTGCCCGCCGGCGAGCGCGCCGAGGATCGCGCCGGCCTGGAGCGCGGCCACGATGATGCCGGCGCCGCGCCGGGTCAGCGCCGCCCCGTTCTCCTTGTCGCGGGCGCGCGAGTGGATGATCGCGACGTTGAGCGGCAGCCAGACGACGTAGAAGCCCTGGATCGCCCACGCGAGCACGAACAGCGGGAAGCTCGGCGCGAACGCGAGCGCCCAGCTCGACAGCGCGGTCACGATCAGCGACGCGATGAGCACCTTGCGGTGG
This sequence comes from Demequina maris, assembly GCF_000971155.1. Taxonomy (GTDB): domain Bacteria; phylum Actinomycetota; class Actinomycetes; order Actinomycetales; family Demequinaceae; genus Demequina; species Demequina maris. The sequence goes on from NZ_BBLX01000010.1 coordinate 90,851, forward strand.
CCGATCATGTCGCCCAGGCGCGCGAGCACCGGGACCACGATCGCGCTGAGCAGCAGCTGCGCCGCCTCGAACCAGTTGACGTCGGCGTCGTGGATCCCCAGGTGGCGGGCGATGTCGGTGAGCAGGGGCGTGTAGTACCCCTGCAGGACGCCCGACGTCCCCTCGACCACGACCAGGGCGCCGACGACGCCGCCCGCGAGCTTGACGTTCCTCGATGCCATGGCGGCATGGTTCCAGACCCATGTGTCGGCGACGTTGCACGGCGCGGACCGGGGCGCCGCATCGTGACCCGATCGAGACGCGCGCGAGGTGCGCGCGAGCGGCGCGCGAGCGGCGCGCGAGGCGATGGTCTCTCTCCCGTGTGTCAGGAATAGCTGAAATAGCCCGCGCCTCGCGTCGGCGCCAGCCTTTTTACCAGGGGATTCGCTATACGTCGCGGTGCTGTTTCACCTCACGCTGGAACACGCGGGAGAGACATCCGCTCAGGAGCGCGGCGACGCCCCCTCGCGAAGCGCCTCGAGGAGCCCGTCGACGAGCTCGAGGTCGCATTCGAGCGTCGACCCGCCCAGATGCGGCGTGATGACCACCTGCTCGAGCGCGAGCAGCGGGTGGTCGGCGGCGAGCGGCTCGTCGCCGTGCACGTCGAGGCCGGCGCCCGCGAGGTGCCCGGACCGCAGTGCGTCGAGCATCGCCGCCTCGTCCACCACCGGTCCACGCGCGGTGTTGACGAGGATCGCGCCGGGCCTCATGCGGGCGAGCTCGGCGGCGCCGAGGGTCCCGCGGGTCATCTCGTCGAGGGGCAGCAGGACCACGAGGACGTCGGACTCCGCGAGGAGCGTGTCGAGGTCGACCTGACGCGCGCCGGTGCTCCCCGCGACCGCGGGCAGCTCGCGCGCGTCCGTGAACAGGGTCCGTGCCTCGAGCGCGCCGAGCATGCGCAGCAGCGGCGCGCCGATGCGACCCGCGCCCAGGACGCCGACGGTCGAGCCCGCGACGTCGCGGCCCGAGTACGGCACCTTGAGGTCCTCGTACGGCCAGCGCCCGGCGCGGACGGCGGCGTCCGCCGCCGGGACCCGGCGCATCGTCGCCAGGATCAGCGCGAGCGTGTGCTCCGCGACGGTGCGCCACAACCGGCTCGACTCGAGCACGGCGAGCCCTCGGTCGCGGGCGTGCGCATGGACCGCGGGCGGGGCAAGGTGGACGGCGACGGCGCGCAGGCGGGGCGCGGCGGCGAGCTCGTCGACACCAGGTGGCCCGTAGGCGAGGAGCCCGTCCGCGGCGGCGAGCGCCTCGGCCCGCGCGGGACCGGTGCGGGGCAGCGGCGCGACTTCGGCCCCGGCCTCCAGGGCCGCCAGCGCTTCGGGGTGCAGCGACATGTCGACGAGGACACGAGGGCGCGAGGGGGTCATCGCGTCAGCATGGCACGGCCCCACCCGGGCACATGAAGGCGGCGCGGCGCCCGCCCCGCTTGGGGGGCTTGAGGCAGGCGCCGCGCCGCTCGGGGGCGCGCCGACCCTAGCGCTGCTCCCCGCCCGCGGGCGTGCCCGCGGTGGTCGATGCGGCCTCCGCCGCCTGGTCCTCGTCGTCCGAGACGGACGGGGCGTGCCCCTCCTCGGCTGCCGCCGCATCGGCCTCGCTCGCGATGCCGCCGGCGTGCGCGCGACGCGATGCCAGGCCCACGGCGGTGACGGCCACGATGGCCGCGACGCCGGCGATGAGCCCGCGCATCCACGGGTTCGCGGAGTCGCCGTACGTGAGCAGCACGACCGCCGGCGCGATGAGCAGCGCGACCAGGTTCATCACCTTGATGAGCGGGTTGATCGCGGGGCCAGCCGTGTCCTTGAACGGGTCGCCGATGGTGTCGCCGATGACAGTGGCCTCGTGCGCCGGGGAGTTCTTGCCGCCCCAGTAGCCGTCCTCGACGATCTTCTTGGCGTTGTCCCAGGAGCCGCCCGCGTTCGCCAGGAACACCGCCATGAGCACGCCGGTGCCGATCGCGCCCGCGAGGAAGCCCGCGAGCGCGCCCACGCCGAGCGCGAAGCCCACGAAGATGGGCGCCATCGCGGCCAGCAGGCCGGGCGTCGCGAGCTCGCGCAGCGAGTCGCGGGTGCAGATGTCGACCACGCGTCCGTACTCGGGCCGCTGCGTCCGGTCCATGATCCCGGGCATCTCCCGGAACTGGCGGCGCACCTCGAACACGATGGCGCCGGCCGCGCGGGTGACCGCATCGATCGCGAGCCCCGAGAACAGGAACACCGTCGCGCCGCCGATGATGACGCCGACGAGCGTGAGCGGGTGGATGATCTCGTAACTGAAGCCGGCGGCGGTCTCGGCGGCATCGGAGAGCGCGTTGGTGACCGCGTCGGAGTAGCTGCCGAACAGCGCGGTCGCCGCGAGCACCGCGGTGGCGATCGCGATGCCCTTGGTGATGGCCTTGGTGGTGTTGCCGACGGCGTCGAGATCGGTGAGGGTCTTCGCGGCCTCCTCGTCGACCTCGCCGGACATCTCGGCGATGCCCTGGGCGTTGTCGGAGACCGGCCCGAACGTGTCCATCGCGACGATCACGCCCACCGTGGTGAGCAGCCCGCAGCCCGCGAGCGCCACGAGGAACAGCGCGAGGGTGACGGAGCCGCCCGCGACAGCGAACAGCACCACGATCGCGCCCGCGATGACGGTCGCGGTGTAGACGGCGGACTCGAGGCCCACGCCGATGCCGGCGAGCACCACCGTCGCGGCGCCCGTGAGCGACGTGCGCGCGACGCGGCGCGTGGGCCGCTGCGCGGTGTCGGTGAAGTAGCCGGTGATCCACAGGATGAGGCCCGCGAGGCCGATCCCGACGAAGACCGCGACCATGGAGACGATGCGCGGGTCGCCGGACTCCCCCTCGACCGAGGCGCCGTTGAGTTCGGCGAACGACGACGGCAGGTAGACGAAGGCGGCGATCGCGGCGAGCACCGCGCCGACCGCGGCGGCGGTGTAGAAGCCGCGGTTGATGGCCTTGAGGCCGGGCTCGTTGCCGCGGATCTTGGTGATAGCCACGCCGAGCGCCGCGACGAGCGCGCCGATCGCTGTGACGATGAGCGGGAAGACGAGGCCCTGCTCGCCGAAGGCCGCCTTGCCCAGGATGAGCGCCGCGACGAGCGTGACGGCGTAGGACTCGAACAGGTCCGCGGCCATGCCCGCGCAGTCGCCGACGTTGTCGCCCACGTTGTCCGCGATCGTCGCGGCATTGCGGGGGTCGTCCTCGGGGATGTGCTTCTCGACCTTGCCCACAAGGTCCGCGCCCACGTCCGCGGCCTTGGTGAAGATGCCGCCGCCGACGCGCATGAACATGGCGAGCAGCGCCGCGCCGAAGCCGAAGCCCTCGAGCACGGCCGCCGCATCGTCCCGGTACAGGAAGACCACGGCCGCCGCGCCGCCCAGGCCCATGCCGACCACGGACATGCCGACCGCGCCGCCGGTGCGGAACGCGATGCGGGCGCCCTCTGCGCGTCCGCCCTCGCGGGTCGAGGCGGAGGCGACACGCACGTTCGCGCGGACGGCGAGCCACATGCCCATGTAGCCGATGGTCGCGGAGCAGCCCGCGCCCAGCAGGAAGAAGAGGGACCGGCCGACGCGCACGCCGGCGTCGCCGGGCAGCAGGAACAGCAGCGCGAACACCAGCGCCGCGAACAGCGCGAGCGTGCGCAGCTGGCGGCTCAGATAAGCCGAGGCGCCCTCCTGCACCGCGGTCGCGATGTCGTTCATCGACTCGGTGCCGTCCGGCGCCTGCAGCACGTTGCGTCGCAGGAACCAGGCGGCTATCAGCGAGATCGCGGCGATGATCCCGATCACGACCACGATGGTCGCGCTGCCCGAGCTCACCTCCACCGCGGTTGCCGTGGCGTGCATACGTCCTCCTTGACGTTCTCCCCGACGCGACTCCGTTGTCGCGACCGCAAGGGGTACCAGGCCACTCTAGGGGACAAGGTCGGCGCGCCGTCGAGTGCCGCCCCAACGTTTCTGCGACCGTGCACGTCACCATTGCAGGGCACGACGAGGTGGGGGACCTGATGGGCGACTGGCGGGAGACGATGGCGCAGCTGGTGCGCGATCGCGAGCGCGCGCTGCTCGGATACGCGTATCTGGTGTGCGGCGACGGCGTGATGGCGCAGGACCTGGTGCAGGACGCGCTGGTGAGGACGTTCTCGCGACCGCGGCCCGGGCTGACCGCGGTCAAGGCCGAGGCCTACGTGCGGCGCGCGATCACCACGGTGTACATCGACGGCTACCGGCGCGACCAGCGGTGGAGGAGGGTCCAGCACCTGTTCCGCCCGGCCGCGCCGCTGACGGACCCGCTCGCGGGCGTCGAGGCGGGCGCGGACGTGCTGGAGGCGCTCGCGACCCTCGCGCCCCGCGAGCGGGCCTGCGTGGTGCTGCGCTTCTTCGACGACCTCACCGTGCCCGACATCGCGCAGCACCTGGGCCTCGCGCCCGGGTCGGTGAAGCGCTACCTGCATGACGGCCTCGCACGGCTCGAGCTGCTGCTCGGCCCGCTCGAGGACGGCACCCGCGACCAGGCGGACGACGAGACCGACGTGGCAACGCGTCGGCGGACGGAAGGCGGCTGACATGAAGCTCTCGGATGCCCTGCGGGGCGCCGCGGACCGGGCCCCCCTCGACGGGCTCGCGGTCGACACCCGGCGCGCGCAGCGACGAGTGACCACCCAGCGCGGCCTGCGCACCGGCTCCGGCGGCGTGCTCGCCGGCGGCATGGTCGTGGTGCTCGGCTTCGGCGTGTCCGGTGCCCTGGGCGGCTCGAGCGCCTCCAGCGGGGACGATGCGGGCCGGGACGAGGCCGCCGCCGTCACCGAGGACTCGGCCGGCATGGCGGGCGAGGCGGACGGCGGCGCGATGGCCGACTCGTCCGCGCTCGCGTGGGGCATGTGCGGCGAGCCTCTCCCGGACGCGACCGTCGGGGGCGAGGACCCGATCGCGACCATCGACGCGTACGTGAGCAGCACCGAGGTCGCCGACGGGGTGCTCACGTTCGGCGCGGGCCTCGCCTCGAGCATCGACGCGACGGTCGAGACGTTCGGCATGTCGGGCGTGGTGCTGTGGGACGGCATCGTCGTCGGGACCGTCGACGCCTCGACGCCGGCGGGCACCGTGGCCGAGGGCGACTCGTACGGGGACCAGCTGATGAGCGACGCGATCGGCATCGCCGAGCGGGAGGTCGAGCTCACGAACTGCTGGGACGGCGCGCCGCTGCCGGCCTCGAAGTACGAGCTCGTGCTCACGCAGGAGCTGTGGGAGGTGCGGCCGCTGGATGAGGCGGGCGACCACGCTGACTCGGACTCGGGCGCGGAGCCGGACGCGGAGCCGGGCGAGGAGACCGACGCCGGCATCGCCGCGGACGCCTCGATCCGGCTGGTCTCGGAGCCGATGCCCTTCACCGTCGCCGGCGACCCGGCCGACGACCCGTTCGCGGACTACCTCCGCGTCGACGAGCCCGAGCCGATGCCGACCACGCCGGACGACGAGCCGACGATCTCCGAGCCGACGGTCAACGAGGACGCGCTCGACGCCGACACCGCGCGGGGGCTGTACCGCGACGGCCTCACCGGCGCCTGGGACATGGCCCCCGGCACGCAGCGCTGGATCGTGTCGGGCGACTCGAGCGGCGACCTCGCGACGTCATGGTTCGGCTGCGCGTGGGAGGGCGACGGCGGCTTCCCCACGAGGTCCTCGGAGATGGGCCTGCTCGATGTCGCGGTCGATACGCCACCGACGATCGACGTGAGCTACGGCTGGATCGTGGACGGCAACCCCGCGCTCGAGAGCCGCGTCACGAACGTCTCCGCGTGGGACCTCGACCGCTTCTGGGACGCGGGCAGCCTGCAGCTCGCGCTCGTGCGCGACGGCCGCGTGGTGGCCGAGGCGTACCCGGTGAACCCCTACCAGCAGGGCGTGGTGAGCATCGCCGAGTCCGCCGCGGGCGCCGACGGCGCCGAGGACTCGGCGATCGCGATCGAGCCGTACGGCTACGGCGACGGCGGCCTCGCGCGCGGCGAGTCGATCGCGTCGGAGCTCCTGTGGCGCGACGTCAACGGCTGCTGGTCCGACGCGGGCCAGTCGGCGGTCGAGCCCGGCACCTACACGCTGCTCGCGATGCACTACCTCAGCGTCGGCGGCGGCGACGTCGTGTACATGGACGGTGCGGACGAGGCCCTGCTCGAGGAGCAGGAGGCGCGCGACCGCGACCTCGGCGGCACGCTCGCCGACGACGGCCCGCTGCTGATCGAGCCCGACTCGACCGATGGCGGCCTCGCGGGCGGCGGCTCGACCGGAGGCTCCACGGGCAGCGCGATCGCCCCGGCCCCGGACGTCTACGAGGTCTACGACGCCGTCGACTTCCAGGTCTGGACGTCGCTGGGCACGCTGACGGTGCGCTGATTCGCCTGCTATCTCGGGTTACCCGTGTGGGCTTTGTCACAACTCACGCACAAAGGCCACAACACGCGCCACGCTGTTATGGAAATGCAACCGATTCGCCGTATTGAATCGGGGTACGCGGATGCCGATGGTGTTGGCGTATGGACTTCCTGACAGCGGCACGATCCCTCAGCCGTCCGCTGGCAGGAATACCGTCGGCGGCGGTCCGACCCCCCTCAGCTCGGGCCGCCGCCGACACCTTCCTCCCCGCCCGAGCGGACGCCTCCCTCCCCCTCACCTCGACGGTCACGGTGACGGCGTCCCGGGCATGGATCACGCACCGCACGAGCGCGCCTCCCGCGCGCCCCGCCGCCGCGGCCGCCGTCGCGCACACTCCGGCCGGCGAGCCCGGCGACGCCCGGGCCTGCGCCGCGCGCGCCTCGCGCGCCCCCGCCAGGGC
>NZ_BBLX01000009.1 GCF_000971155.1 Demequina maris
AATCCAACAAGCCCTGTTGCGATGACCCCCTGAAACCGCCGCGTTTTGCGTGTCGTCATGTGTCAGCGGGGCCGTGGAGGCGGGCCGCGATCGTCCGCCGCAGCATCCGCCGGCACCACTCGGGCCGTCGCTGCAGATCGCGGAAGGAGAACCGGACGGTGTGCCATCCGGCAGCGGCGAGCTCGGTGTCGCGCTCCCGGTCGCGGTCCACGGCCGGCCTGCTGCTGTGGAAGGCGGCGCCATCCAGCTCGATGACGATCCGCGCGCGTCGATGAAGCGCATCCGCGGTCCGTCGCCGTCCCTCGACGACCAGGCCGACCTGCCACTCGAGCTCGGCGAGGTCCTCGCCCGTGAAGACCTCGCGCCTGGCCATCACCTCGGTCGGCGACGTCGCACCGGTGACGAAGTCGGCCATGATCGCGTCGAAGGCCCGCCGATCAGGCAGGCGTGCACGGCGCGCTGCAGCACCGATCAGCCGCCTCGGACCGGCGATCCTGAGCCATAGCGCGCGGTAGAGGACCTCCTTGCGACGGCGGCGCGGCGCGCACGCCCACGCGTCCAGCAGCGCCTCTTCGGCGGTCAGGCATGCGGCACCGCCGGCCCAGACGGTGAACGACGGCAGCGGCTTGCGGCTGAGATGCACCCAGTCCGGCGCCCTCGCGTTCCACGTCGGGGGCCCGATGCACCTCACCCTCGCGGGCGCCGGGAACCGGGAGTCCAGGAGGTGCAGCGCCGACTCGCCCGCGATCAGCGCGCGACCCTTGCTCCACACCGCCACGGCCTCACACCGCACGTCGTGGTCGCGGGCCCGCTCGGGCGAGACGTACACGCCCGGCAGCAACGGCACGATCGCACCGCTCCGGACCATCGCCGCGAGCCCGCGTCGCCCGACCTCGACGATCACCTGGCCGCGCACCAGTGCCCGGGGGTACAGGGACGGCGAGGGTGCCCGCAGCCGCGCGGCCAACGCGGCTGTCGTGCGTTCGAGCTGCGGCGACCGCGACATGCTCGCATCGTCCCGGTCGCCGTGCCGGGTCGTCAGCCAGCGCCCGCATCCTGTGGATGGAGGGCCCGTCGCGGCAGCCCGTTGACACCTGGGGACACGCAAACCTGCACCTGCGTGTCCTCACGTGTCAATGGCGCGCGCAGAGGCGGGAACCGGAGGGCGGACGCTCTCGCGCCCGGGCCGCTGAGGGAAAGCCCGGGCGCGAGGCGCCGCGGCGCAGCGACCAGGCGCGCAGCCACGACGTGCAAGGAGGGACGGTCGCACTCGGCTCTGTCCCCCAGGGGCGCTGTTAACGCCCCGAATGCCCGCCTCCTCAAGCGTGGGCCCCGGGGCCCCAGAGAGTCAAGCGCAACACGACAAATCGGGGGAAATCAGCACGAATCCTTCATCTCGGACCCGTTTTCCCCGTCTCAGACGGCGCCGCCGGGCTCCCGGGGGTCCGTGTCGTGCTCCGGTGAACCGAGGCCGGCGCGCTCGGCAGCCGCGGCGCGCGCCGCATCGTCCCCCGCATGGTCGTGCCCCGCTACGCCTGCCTCGCCCGCCTCGTCGGCCTCGGCCTCGCCGCCGATCCCGACGATCAGCGCGCCGATCGCGGTCGTGAGCGGGACCGCGAGCACCAGGCCGATCGACCCGACGAGGGTCCGCACCACCTCGCCCGCGATCTCGGAGGACGTGATGGCCGTGGAGACCGGGTTGTCGTAGACCGCGATGAGCATGATGAGCGGCAGCGACGCGCCGACGTACGCGAAGGCGATCGTGTACACGGTCGACGCGATGTGGTCGCGGCCGATGGTCATGCCGCGAGTGAAGAGCTGCCAGGGGCCGAGGTCGGGACGCGCCTTGCCGAGCTCCCACACCGCGGAGGCCTGGGTGATGGTGACGTCGTTGAGCACGCCGAGGCCGGCGATCATGAGGCCGCACAGCGCGAGGCCCTGGAGCGAGAGCCGGCCGTCGAGGAAGGCGAGGTTGATCTCCGCCTCCGACGGCACGCCCGGGATCTTGGCCGCCGTCACGGCCCACGTGCCGATCACCGCCGTGAACAGCAGGCCGGCGATGGTGCCGAGGTACGCCGTGGTGGTGCGCGCGTTGGGCCCGTGGGCGACGTACAGCAGCACGAACAGCGCCCCGGCCGAGGTGACCAGGCCGACGACGGGCGGGCTGGCGCCGTCGAACAGCGCGGGCACCGTGTAGAACGCGACGATGCCGAAGGCGAGCGCGAGGCCGACGAGCGCGCCGAGGCCCCGCCACCACGCCACCGCGAGCACCAGCACGACGTAGACGATCAGCAGCGCCACGATGGGCGGGTCGCGCGAGAAGTCGGAGAAGATCAGCGGCTGCGCGGGATCGACCTCGATCACCGTGACCTCGTCGCCCGGCTCGAAGGTGAGCGACGCGACGCCCGCGGGCGCCATCGTCCGCTCCTCCTCGGCACCCGGCGTCGTGACCTGCACGGTCGACTCGCCGGTGGTCTCGTCGAACGAGATCACCTCGGCCTCGAGCCGGGTCGCGCCCTCGTAGAGGAAGCTCTCCGACCCGAGCTTGTCCCACGACGACGGCCAAGTCGCGGCCGCGCCGACGATCACCGCGGCGAGCACGCCGACGACGAGCGCCCAGAGGACGCGCGTCGTGGCCGCGCTCGCCCGCGGCGGGCTCTCGGAGTGCGAGTGCCCGGCGCCCATGTCAGGCGCCGATGAGGCGCTGCGCGAGGTAGCCGCTCACCTGCGAGAGCGCCACGCGCTCCTGCTGCATGGTGTCGCGGTCGCGGATGGTCACGGCCTGGTCGTCGAGCGTGTCGAAGTCGACCGTGATGCAGTACGGCGTGCCCACCTCGTCCTGACGGCGGTAGCGCTTGCCGATCGACTGCGTGACGTCGAGCTCGATGTTCCACGCGCCGCGCAGCTCGGTCGCGAGCGCGTTGGCGGTGGGAACGAGGTCCGAGGACTTCGACAGCGGCAGCACCGCGGCCTTGACGGGCGCGAGGCGGTGGTCGAGGCGAAGGACCGTGCGGGTCTCGGTGCCGCCCTTGGCGGTGGGCACCTCCTCCTCGGTGTACGCCTCGACGAGGAACGCCATGAGCGAGCGCGAGAGGCCGGCTGCCGGCTCGATCACGTACGGCACGAAGCGCTCGTTCGTGGCCGGGTCGAGGTACGACAGGTCCTTGCCCGAGTGCTTGGCGTGGGTCGACAGGTCGAAGTCGGTGCGGTTCGCGATGCCCTCGAGCTCGCCCCACTCCGAGCCCTGGAAGCCGAAGCGGTACTCGATGTCCGTGGTGCCCTTCGAGTAGTGCGAGAGCTTCTCCAGCGGGTGCTCGTACAGGCGCAGGTTGTCCTCGGCGATGCCCAGGTCCGTGTACCAGTTCTTGCGCGTCTCGATCCAGTGCTGGTGCCACTCCTCGTCGGTGCCGGGCACGACGAAGAACTCCATCTCCATCTGCTCGAACTCGCGGGTGCGGAAGATGAAGTTGCCAGGCGTGATCTCGTTGCGGAACGACTTGCCCACCTGCGCGATGCCGAACGGAGGCTTCTGGCGCGCGGTGCGCATGACATTCTCGAAGTTCACGAAGATGCCCTGCGCGGTCTCGGGGCGCAGGTAGTGCAGGCCGGACTCGTCGGACGCGGCGCCCAGGTAGGTGCGCAGCAGACCGTTGAACATCTTCGGCTCGGTCCACTGGCCGCGCGTGCCGCACGCCGCGCACGCGATCTCGGCGAGGCCGCCCTCGGGCGCACGGCCCTTCTTCTCCTCGAACTCCTCGAGCAGGTGGTCCTCGCGGTAGCGCTTGTGGCACGACAGGCACTCGACCAGCGGGTCGACGAACGCGGCGATGTGGCCCGAGGCCTCCCAGACCTGCGGGGGCAGGATCACCGAGGAGTCGAGGCCGACGATGTCGTCGCGGCTCGTCACCATCGCGCGCCACCACTGGCGCTTGATGTTCTCCTTGAGCTCGACGCCCAGCGGTCCGTAGTCCCACGCGGAGCGCGTGCCTCCGTAGATCTCGCCGCACGGGAACACGAAGCCGCGGCGCTTCGCGAGCGAGATGGCGTTGTCGAGACGGCTGGGTGCGGCCACGTGATGCTCCTTGTGGAAGGGGGTCGGAATCGCTCGCGACAGTCTAGCCGTGGGCGGGCGTGTGGACGATGCGCGGGTCGGGCTCGCGTACGCAAGTCACACCGTTGGCGACCTGTGTCCGGAGATCCGTGCGGGGATCGCCGATCACGGGTGCTGTCAGGTGTGACTTGCGCACGAGGGCGGGACGCGTCGCCGGACGATGCGCTCGAGGACTGGCTGGGTCCGAAGTCCTGATTTTGACAATCATTCTCAACAAGTTCTAGGATCGATGCCATGAAGAAGACCCCCGCCCTCATCGCCGCTGCCGCGGTGTCGTCCATCGCGCTCACCGCGTGCTCGGCGTCCGACAGCGGCGCTGGCGCCGCCGGCGACGCGTCGGACGCGTCTCTCACCGTCGCCACCGCGTTCTACCCGCTGCAGTTCGTGGCCGAGCAGGTCGGCGGCGACCTGGTCGAGGTCGTGTCGATGACCCCCGCGGGCGTCGAGCCGCACGACGTCGAGCTCTCCCCCTCCACCGTGCGCCAGCTCGGCACCGCGGACCTCGCGCTCTACCTGTCGGACTTCCAGCCCGCGGTCGACGACGCGATCTCCACCACCGGTGTCGAGGCCCTCGACGCGGCCGAGGCGGTCGAGCTGCACGCGGCCGAGGAGCACGCCGACGAGGACGAGCACGCCGACGAGGAGGACGACCACGACCACGGCTCGTCCGACCCGCACTTCTGGCTCGACCCCGAGCTGCTCGCGCACTACGCGGACGCCGTGGGCGAGGCCTTCGCCGCCGCGGACCCCGACAACGCCGACACCTACACCGCGAACGCCGAGGCGCTCCACGCGTCGCTCGACGACCTCGACACCCAGTACACGGACGGCCTCGCGCAGTGCGAGCGCGACACGATCGTGACGGGCCACGAGGCCTTCGGCTACCTCGCCGACGCGTACGGCCTCCACCAGGAGGGCATCGCCGGGCTCGACCCCGAGAGCGAGCCGTCGCCGGCCCGCATCCTCGAGATCAAGGACATCATCGCCGAGACCGGCGCCACGACGATCTTCACCGAGGACGCCGTGAGCGCGTCCGTCGCCGAGGCGCTCGCCACCGACGTGGGCGTCGAGACCACGGTGCTCAGCCCCGTGGAGACGGTCGCGGACGGCGACGACTACATTGCTGTCATGACCAGGAACCTCTCGACCTTGGAGGATGCGCTCGGCTGTGAGTGATCCGTCCTTCTCCGCGGACGTCCCGCCCTCGCTGGTCGAGGCGCGGGACGTCCGCGTCTCGCTTCAGGGCACCGAGATCCTCCACGGGGTGTCGCTGCACGCGGCCGCGGGCGAGGTCGTCGCCCTCATGGGCGGGAACGGCTCCGGCAAGTCGACCTTCATCCGCTCCATCGTGGGCGCGGTCCCGACGACCGCCGGCTCCATCAGCCTGTTCGGCACCCCCGCGTCGCCGCTCGCTCGCGCGCGGCTCGGCTACGTGCCGCAGCGCATCACCGCGGCCGGCGGCGTGTCCGCCACCGCGATCGAGGTCGTGACGTCGGGGCTGCTCGGCGCGCGCGAGCGCGACGGCCGTTCCGGCTCCCGCCTCCGCGGCCTCGTACCGCCGCGCGACGCCCGCGCCCGCGCCCGCGAGGCGCTCGCCTCCGTCGGCATCGAGGACCTCGCGAAGCGCGACGTGTCCCGCCTGTCGGGCGGCCAGCAGCAGCGCGTGCTCATCGCGCGCGCGCTCGTGCGCAAGCCCCGCCTGCTCATCCTCGACGAGCCGATGGCCGGCGTGGACCTCCAGTCGCAGGTGTCGTTCTCGCACACGATGGGCCACCTCAAGGACGAGGGCGTCGGCATCGTCGTGGTCCTCCACGAGCTCGGCGCCCTCGCCCGCCACATCGACCGCGCCGTGGTCCTCGAGCACGGCTGCGTCACGTACGACGGCATCCCGCCGAAGGACCTCGGCGTGCACGCGCTGCCGGGCCACGAGCACGAGCACCCCCACACCGACCCGCCCACGCGCGAGGGCTCGTCGCTGGGTTTGGAGGGACCGTGAGCCTCCTGTCCGAGCCGCTGATCCAGCGGATGCTCATCGTCGGCCTGCTCGTCGGCATGGCCGCGCCCGTCATGGGCACGTACCTCGTCCAGCGCCGCATGGCGCTGCTCGGCGACGGCATCGGCCACGTCGCGCTCGCCGGTGTCGCCGCCGGCTGGCTCGCCGGCAGCCTGTTCGACCTCGCCCAGCAGGACGCCCTCGCGATCCCGGGCGCCGTGATCTTCGCGATCATCGGCGCCGTCGTGATCGAACGCATGCGCTCGCGCGGCACCGCCGCCGACATCGTCATGGCGATCCTGTTCTACGGCGGCATCGCCGGCGGCGTGCTGCTCATCGGCATGGCCGGCGGCTCGAACGCCAACCTGCTCGGCTACCTGTTCGGCTCGATCTCCACCGTGACGTGGGGCGACGTGTGGATGAGCGCCGGCCTGGCCGCGCTGATCCTGCTCGTCGGGCTCGGCCTCCGGACGGCGCTGTTCACCGTCACGCACGACCAGGAGTTCGCCCGGTCGACGGGCCTGCCGGTCGACGCGCTCAACATGGTGGTGGCGGTGCTCGCCGCGGTCACCATCACGGTCGCGATGCGCGTGGTCGGCGTGCTGCTGGTGAGCGCGCTGATGATCGTGCCCGTCGCGATCGCCCAGCTGCTCACCCGGTCGTTCTCCCGCACCATGCATCTGGCCATGGGGCTCGGCGCCGTGCTGACGATCACCGGCATCTGGATCACCGTGTTCCAGGACATCCAGCCCGGCTCGCTCATCGTCGTGCTCGGCGTCCTGCTCTACGTCCTCGTGGCCGCGGTCACATCGCTGCTCAAGGGGGTTCGACGATGAACACCGACACCTCGCCGCGCCCGCGGATGACCCGCCAGCGCCGGGAGATCCTCGACGCGCTCGACACGCGCGACTTCCGCTCGGCCCAGTCGTGGCACGAGCACCTGCGCGCCGACGGGTCCACCGTGGGCCTCGCGACCGTCTACCGCGCGCTGCAGGCGCTCGCCGACACCGGCGACGTCGACGCCGTCGTGTCGGAGTCCGGCGAGACCCTGTACCGGCGCTGCGAGGCGGGCGAGGAGCACCACCACCACCTCCGCTGCCGCTCGTGCGGCAAGGCGGTCGAGATCGACGTGCCCGAGTTCGAGGACTTCGCGCACCGCATCGGCGACGCGCACGGCTACGGCGACATCCGCCACACGATCGAGCTCACGGGCATCTGCCCCGAGTGCGCCGCGGCAGGCAGGGGCTGATGCCCGGCATCCCCGACTTCGTGATGGACGGCCCCTGGTGGTGGCTGTTCGCGGCGCTCGTCGTCATCGTCTTCCTCCGCACGCAGGCCACGTACTGGATCGCGCGCTGGGCCCGCGCGGGTGCCGATGCGGTCGCCGACCGCGCCGAACATCAGGACAGCCGCCGCGCGCGCATCGCGCGGCGCTTCTCGGGCCCGGCCATGACCAAGGCGCAGGCCTTCACCGAGCGCTGGGGCTGGATCGCGATCCCCCTGTCGTTCCTCACCGTCGGCATCCAGTCGCTCGTCAACGGCGGCGCCGGCTACGCGCGCATGCACTGGGGCCGCTACACGCTCGCGATGATCCCCGGTTGCCTGCTGTGGGCCACCGCGTACCTGCTGGTCGGCTACTCGGCGTTCAAGGCGTTCACCATGTCGCCGTGGGCGCTGGGCGCGAGCGCGCTGCTCGTCGCCGCGGTGGTCGCGGTGCTGGTGGTCCGCCGGAGGCGCGACCCCGCCGCCGCATCGTCCCCGCGCACGCCCGACGAGGCCGCGAGCGTCTGAGCGCTACGCCGCCCCGAAGCGGCGGTTGCGCCGCGCGTACTCCTCGATCGCGGCCCACAGGTGGGTGCGGTCGACGTCCGGCCACAGGGTGTCGCTGAAGACGTACTCCGCATAGGCGGCCTGCCACGGCAGGAAGTTGCTCGACCGCTGCTCCCCGCTCGAGCGCCAGAACAGGTCGACGTCGGGCATGTCGGGCTCGTCGAGGTGCGCCGCGAGCGTCTTCTCGGACACCTTGGACGGGTCCAGCTCCCCCGCCGCGACCTTCATCGCGATCGCCTTGGCGGCATCGGCGATCTCGGCGCGGCCGCCGTAGTTCACGCACATCGTGAGCGTGAGGACGTCGTTGTCCCGGGTGAGCTCCTCGGCCTTCTCGAGCTCCGTGATGACGGACTTCCACAGCTTGGGACGGCGTCCGGCCCAGCGCACGCGCACGCCCCACGAGTGCATCTCGTCGCGGCGGCGGCGGATCACGTCGCGGTTGAAGCCCATGAGGAAGCGCACCTCCTCGGGGCTGCGCTTCCAGTTCTCGGTGCTGAACGCGTACGCGCTGATGTGCTTGACGCCGATCTCGATGCCGCCGGCGACCACGTCCAGCAGCGAGGCCTCGCCGCGCTCGTGGCCCGCGGTGCGCGGCAGCCCGCGCTCCTTCGCCCAGCGGCCGTTGCCGTCCATGACGACGGCCACGTGCTGCGGGACCGCCGCGGCGGGCAGGTCGGGCGGCGTCGCGCCGCCGGCGTGCGGGAAGGGGCGCTCGTAGGTCACGCCGGTCAGCCTATCGGCGGGACGATGCGGCGGCCGCCCAGGCCTCGATGTCGCCGTAGAGCGCCGGGAGCTCGGGCGCGGCCATCGTCACGAGGTGCGCGACCGCGGACGATGCGGGGCCCACGGCGGCGGTCGCGGCGCCGAGGCGCGCGGCGGGCTCGAGGTCGTACGCGTAGATGTCGCCCACCGACAGCACCGGGCCGCGCGTGAGCGCGTCCGCGACGAGCGCGGGCATCCCGTCGGGCTTGCCCGCCGAGCACACCACGCGGTCGAGGTGGGGCGCGGCGCCGAGCACCTCGAGCGCCTCGTCGATGCGGATCGGCGGCGAGTTGGTGACGAGGACCAGCTCCGCGTGCTCGGCGAGGCGCGCGAGGAAGTCCCCGAGGCCCGCGGGCGGCGCGATGGGCGCCTCGGGACCGGCGAGCAGCGCGCGGCTGCGGACGTAGCCCTCCTGGAGCGCGTCGGGCGCGACGCCGAGGTCCAGTGCCGTCTGCTGGACCGCGTGGTAGCCGTCGCGGAAGCCGCCCTCGCCCGCCTCGTGGCGCGCGAGCGCGGCCGCGTAGGCGTCGTCGGCGCCCGGGACGCCCGCGACCGCGGCGACGCACGCGGCGTACGCGTGCAGAGGCCCGTCGCCGAGCGCGAGCGTGCCGTCGAAGTCGAAGATCACCGTGGCGGTCATGGCGCCCCCGCCTCCGAGCGGTCGACGTGACCGAGGCTGCGGACCTTCCGTTCGAGGTGGAACTGGGTGTACGCCGCGATGAGGCCCGCCGCGTCGCGACGGTGACGCGTCTCGGAGGCGTCCGCGGTGGGCCAGTCGCCCGACAGCAGCGCCTCGAGCAGGGAGAACGTCTCGGGCGCGGGCGCGGCGGCACCGGGCGGGCGGCAGGTCTCGCAGACCGCGCCTCCCCCGCCGACGACGAAGGCACGGTGCGGTCCGGGCCGGCCGCAGCTCGCGCAGTCGGAGAAGCTGGGCTCGTATCCGGCGAGCGCGAGCGAGCGCAGCAGGAAGCTGTCGAGCACCAGGCCGGGCTCGTGCTCGCGGCGGCTGAGCGCCCCGAGCGCCCCGTGCAGGAGGCGGTACTGCTCCCACGCGGGCTCGCGCTCGTGGTCGACGAGCTTGTCGGCGGTCTCCACCATCGCGGTCGCGGACGTGAACAGCGCGTAGTCCTCGGCGATGCGGCGAGCGTACGGCTCCTTGGTCTCGACCTGGCTCACGATGTCGAGGTTGCGACCCTCGTAGAGCTGGACGTCGACCAGCATGAAGGGCTCCATGCGCGAGCCGATCCGGCTCGAGGTGCGGCGCACGCCTTTCGCGACCGCGCGCACCTTGCCGTGGCGCCGCGTGAGCATCGTGACGATGCGGTCGGCCTCGCCCAGCTTGTGGGTGCGGAGGACGATGGCGTCGTCACGGTAGAGGGGCACCGGCCCATTGTCCCGCGCGTCAGGCGCGCTCCCGGTCCACGGCGCGCGCGAGCCCGTCGAGCAGCAGGTCGAGGCCCACGTCGAACGAGTCCCCGAAGTTGAAGTCCGGCCGCATCGCGTGCTCCATCGCGAAGCGCGTCATCATCGGATAGGCGCCCGGATCGAAGGCGGCGGCGATCTCCCCGGCCAGCTCCGCGTCCTCGTCCCCGCGCTGCACGGCAAGGTTGGCCTCCTGCATCGCGAAGCCGTAGACGAAGCTGTCGAGCACCGCGTAGGCGTGCGCCACGAGCGGCAACGGCATGCCCGCGCGGTCGAGGGTGACCAGCACCGACTCGTGATGGGCGAGCAGCTCGGGGCCCGGGTGGTGCCGGGACTCGAGCAGCGGCACCGACCAGGGATGACGCCCGAGGACCTCGCGGGCGGAACGGCAGCGCACCCGCAGGGCGTCGCGCCACTCGAGCTCCACCGGCGGCTTCGCCATCTCGGAGAACACCGCGTCGACCATGCCGTCGAGCAGCGCCTCCTTGCCGTCGATGTGGTGGTAGATCGTCATCGGCTTGGTGCCGAGCTCGTCTGCGAGCGCGCGGATGGTGAGCGCCTCGATCCCGTCGCGGTCGGCCAGGCCCATCGCAGCGTCCAGGATCCGTTCGCGCGACAACCGCGGCTTGCGAACATCCTGCCTGGTATCCGACATTCTTGCCTCCAGCCCTTGCGAATCGTACTAAGTACGTCTAGCGTCGAGTGTACCAAGTCGTACTAAGTACGAACCACATCGACACGAAGGAACAGGACCATGACCGCCACCGTCCCCACCCCCTCCGCCACCACCACCATGAAGGCCGCCGTCCAGCGCCGCTACGGCGGCCCCGAGCACATGCACCTCGACACCCTCGAGGCGCCGCAGCCCGGGCCGGGCGAGGTCCTCCTCGAGGTCCGCGCCGCGGGCGTCGACCGCGGCGTGTGGCACCTCATGACCGGCCGCCCGCTCGTCATCCGCGTCCTCGGCTTCGGCCTGCGCCGCCCCCGCCAGCCCATCGCGGGCGAGGACGTCTCGGGCGTCGTGATCGGCATCGGCGCCGGCGTGACGCGCTTCTCGCTCGGCGACGAGGTGATGGGCGCCGCGAAGGGCTCCTACGCTGAGCGCGCGATCGCCAAGGAGGACAAGCTGGTGCGCAAGCCCGCACAGCTGAGCTTCGCGGAGGCGGCCGTCCTGCCGGTCTCGGGCGTCACCGCCCAGCGTGCCGTCGAGCGCGCCGGCATCGAGAAGGGCCAGCGCGTGCTGGTGCTCGGCGCCTCGGGCGGGGTCGGCTCGTACATCGTCCAGCTCGCCGTCGCCGCGGGAGCCCACGTCACCGGAGTCGCGAGCGCCGCGAAGGCCGAGCTGGTCCGCTCGCTCGGCGCCGAGGACGTCATCGACTACCGCACCACGGACGTCACCTCGCTCGACCTCGAGTTCGACGCGATCCTCGACGTCGGCGGCCTCACCCCCCTGCGCCGCCTGCGCAAGGTCCTGTCCCCGACCGGCGCCCTCGTGATCGTGGGCGGCGAGGGCGGCGACGCGCTGACCGGCGGCGTCGGCCGCCAGCTGGGCGCCGGGATCGTGTCGCTCTTCACCCGCCAGACCCTCACCAGCTTCGTCGCGGTCACCGCGGCGGAGCCGCTCGAGGCCCTCGCGGAGCGCATCGTCGCCGGGGACGTCCGCCCCGCGCTCACCCGCACCTACCCGCTCGCGGAGGCCGGCACGGCCATCGCGGACCTCGCCGCCGGCCGCATCGCCGGCAAGGCCGCCGTCGTCGTCAAGTAGCCGAACCCGTCCCCACCAGGAGCCGCCATGACCGCCGTCACCACCGCATCGTCCGCCCGCGTCGCCCGCTGGGCCGGCGCCGGCTACCTCGCGATCTTCGCCCTCGCGATCTTCGCCAACTTCGCCGTCCGCAACCAGCTGGTCGACCCCGCCGACCCGGCCGCGACCATGACCGCGATCGCCGACCACGAGGGCACCTTCCGCCTCGGGATCGCCGCGTTCGTCACGATCGCGATCATCGACATCGGCATCGCGTGGGCGCTCCACGTGCTGCTGCGTCCCACCGGCGAGCAGCGCTCGCTCCTCGCGGCGTGGCTCCGCCTCGCGTACAGCGTCGTGTTCGGCGTCGCCGTGACGTTCATGGCGGTCGCCCTGCACCTCGCGACCGGCGGCGCCGCGGTCGCCGGGCTCGGGGACGATGCGCGGGCCGCCTGGACCGGCACCGCCATGGAGGCCTTCGACGTGGCATGGCTGATCGGGCTCGTCGCCTTCGGCCTCCACCTCATCGTGATCGGCCGGATCCTGATCGCCGCCCGGCTGGCCCCGCGGGCGCTCGGCTGGGCGCTCGGCGTGGCGGGCTCCGCGTACATCGTGGACACGTTCGCCCACGTGCTGCTCCCCGACTACGCGTCGGTCGCCGACGTCATGCTCGCGGTCGTCGCGATCCCGTCGATGGTCGCCGAGATGTGGTTCACCGTGTGGCTGCTCGTCAGCGCGCCGCGCGCGACCGCCGCGCTCCACCGGGCCGCGGACCAGCGTGTCACGCGGGAGGCGGTCCCGGCGTGACACCGCGACGCCCCGGCCGCGCGAGGCGGCCGGGGCGTCGTCGTGTCCGGGGGGTCTCGCCGACTACAGGTCGCCGGTCTCCGAGGAGGCGGGCTCGCTGAAGACGAGCGCCTCGACGTCCGCGCCCGCAAGCGCGGCCTCGACCTCGGCGTCCGTCGGGTCGTCCGACAGCTCGCCGATGACCGCGCCCGGGTCCTTGAGCGCGAGCACCGCGGACACCACCGCGCCGTCGGTCGTGTCGCCCACGAGGATCGCGCGGCAGGCGCTGGCCTCCGCATCGGTCACCGTGTCGTCCCAGCACAGCGCAGCAGTCACGTCCTCGGCGCCGTCGTTGTCGGCGAGCAGGGCCGCCAGGACCGCGTCCGCGGTCGCCAACAGCCCGTCGTCGGGCGCGCCGGTCCAGCACTCGATGACGGCCTCGGCGTCGTCCGACTGGATGCCCGCCATCTGCACCGTGTCCTCGCAGGGCACAGACTCGAGGCCCAGCCCCGAGAGGTCGGACAGCTCGGTGTCGGGCAGCGACGAGCCGCACGCGGAGAGCGTCGCCGCGGCCAGGACGGCCGCGGCGGCTCCCACGATGCGACGGATCATCGTCCCTCGCGGTTCACGGCCGAGATGATCGCCTTGAGCGTCGCGGTCGTGATCGACGGGTCGATGCCGACGCCCCAGAGGATCTCGTCGCCGATCGCGCACTCGACGTACGCGGCCGCGGTGGCGTCGCCACCGGTGCTCATCGCGTGCTCGTGGTAGTCGAGGACCTCGACCTTGACGCCCCGGGTGCCGAGCGCGGCCACGAAGGCCGCGACGGGGCCGTTGCCCGAGCCCTCGATGGTGATCGCCTGGCCGCCGTCGGTGATGTCCGCCGCGAGCGTGTCCGGGCCGGTCTCGCTCGACGTGCCGCGCGTGCCGACGAGCGCGAGGCGGCCCCAGATCCGCTCGGGATCGGCGGCCGGCAGGTACTCGTCCTCGAAGATGTGCCACAGCGAGTCCGCGGTCATCTCGGCGCCGGAGGCGTCGGCGGCGCGCTGGACCACGCGCGAGAACTCGATCTGGAGGCGGCGGGGCAGGTCGAGATTGCGCTCCGTCTTGAGCAGGTACGCGACGCCGCCCTTGCCGGACTGCGAGTTGACGCGGATGACGGCCTCGTACGAGCGGCCGACGTCCTTCGGGTCGATCGGCAGGTACGGGACGGCCCACACGAGGTCGTCGACGCCGACGCCCTGCTTCGCGGCCTTGGCGTCCATGGCCTCGAGGCCCTTCTTGATCGCGTCCTGGTGCGAGCCCGAGAACGCGGTGAAGACCAGGTCGCCGCCCCACGGGTGGCGCGGGTGGACATCGATCTGGTTGCAGTACTCGACCGTGCGGCGCACCTCGTCGATGTCCGAGAAGTCGATCTCCGGGTCGATGCCCTGGCTGAACAGGTTCATGCCCAGCGTGACGAGGTCGACGTTGCCGGTGCGCTCGCCGTTGCCGAACAGGCAGCCCTCGATGCGGTCCGCGCCGGCCATGTAGCCCAGCTCCGCGGCCGCGATCGCGGTGCCGCGGTCGTTGTGCGGGTGCAGCGACAGGACCACCGAGTCGCGGTAGTCGAGGTTGCGGTTCATCCACTCGATCGAGTCCGCGTAGACGTTCGGGGTCGCCATCTCGACGGTCGCGGGCAGGTTGATGATGACCTTGCGGTCGGGCGTGGGCTTCCACACGTCCAGCACGGCGTTGCACACGCGCACGGCGTAGGCGAGCTCGGTGCCGGTGTAGGACTCGGGGCTGTACTCGTAGAACACACGTGTGTCCGGGATGGTCTCCTCGTACTTCTGGCACAGCATCGCGCCGTGGGTGGCGATGTCGAGGATCTGGTCCTCGTCGGCGCGGAACACCACCTCGCGCTGGAGGATGCTGGTCGAGTTGTAGAGGTGGACGATCGCCTGCTTGGCACCCTTGAGCGACTCGTAGGTGCGCTCGATGAGGTGCTCACGGGCCTGGGTCAGGACCTGGATGGTGACGTCATCGGGGATCCGGTCCTCCTCGATGAGCTGGCGCACGAAGTCGAAGTCCGTCTGGCTCGCGCTCGGGAAGCCGACCTCGATCTCCTTGTAGCCCATGCGGACCAGGAGCTCGAACATGCGCATCTTGCGCTCGGCGTTCATGGGCTCGATGAGTGCCTGGTTGCCGTCGCGGAGGTCGACCGCGCACCAGCGCGGGGCCTTCGTGATGCGCTTGCCCGGCCAGGTGCGGTCGGGCAGCTCGACCTCGATCTGCCGATCGAACGGCAGGTACTTCGTGATGGGCATCCGGGACGGCGTCTGCGCGCCGCCGGTGTAGTGCTCGCTGATCATGGGTGATTCCTTAGCTGTGTCGCTGTCCTGTGAGCCGGCACACGAACCGCCGCGACGAGGATCCGGCCTGTTCTAGGCCTCGTCGCGGCAGCTAAGGAGCAGCGAGCGTGCACGCATGCGACCACCATAGCCGATGCACGATGCGTGCCCTCCCCCGCCTCGCAGACGATCCCGCCAGCCCCGCCTCGCGGGTCCGCCCGCCAGCCTCCTCGTCGGAGCATGCGCGCATCGATCCTTCATACGGGCCGGTTCCAGCACGTAGGTCGGATCGAAGCGCGATTGATCCGACATCGGGGCCAACCCTTGCCTTTCGTACTAAGTACGACTACGGTGGATCCCACTAGGCGTACTTAGTACGAAACCGATGAGGAGAGCCCCCGTGTCCGACCAGACCGCCACCCCCCAGCCCGCTGCCCCCACCAAGAAGGAGAACCCTTTCTGGGCCGTCCCGACGGTGCTCGCGATCATCCTGCTGAGCAGCGGCGGCTTCGTCCTGCTCCTCGCGCAGGCGCTGAAGATCCTGTCCTCGATCCAGTAGAGCGCGGCTCGTCACGCGGGCCCGACGCGGAACCGCCCGCGAACCAGGTCGATCTGACTCGGATCGCGGGCGGTTCGCCGAATCGCCCGCGATCCAGGTCGGTGGGAGAGGGCGGGCGGGCCTAGAACCCGAGCCGACCCAGCTGCTTGGGGTCGCGCTGCCAGTCCTTCGCGACCTTCACGTGCAGGTCCAGGTACACCTTCCGGCCCAGCAGGTGCTCGATCCCCTGCCGCGCCGTCGCGCCGACCTCCTTGAGCCGCGACCCGCCCTTGCCGATGATGATGCCCTTCTGCGAGTCCCGCTCCACGAACACGTGGGCGCGGATCTCGAGCACGGGCCGGTGGGCGTCCTCCGAGTCGGGCTCCACCATCTCCTCGATCACCACGGCGATCGAGTGCGGGAGCTCGTCGCGGACGCCCTCGAGCGCCGCCTCGCGGATCAGCTCCGCGATACGCACGTCCTCGGGCTCGTCGGTGAGCTCGCCCTCCGGGTAGAGCGCGGGACCCTCCGGCAGGTACTTCGCGAGCACGTCGACGAGCGTGCCCATCTGGATGTCCTTGACCGAGCTCACCGGGACGATCTCGGCCCACTCCCCCAGCTGCGACACGTCGAGCAGGTGGGCGGCGACGCGGTCGCGCGGCACCTTGTCGACCTTGGTCACGATCGCGACGACGGGGCGGCGCGAGTCCGCGAGCTCACGCGCGATCCACTTGTCGCCTGGGCCCACCTTCTCGTCGGCGGGCAGGCAGAAGCCGATCACGTCGACCTCCGACAGCGTCTCGCGCACGAGGTCGTTGAGGCGCTCGCCCAGCAGCGTGCGGGGACGATGCAGGCCCGGGGTATCGACGATCACGAGCTGGGCGTCGTCCCGGTTGACGATGCCGCGGATCGCGCGACGCGTGGTCTGGGGCCGCGACGACATGATCGCGACCTTGTCCCCCACCAGCGCGTTCATCAGCGTCGACTTGCCCGCGTTCGGGCGGCCCACGAACGCCGCGAAGCCGGATCGGTGGTTCTCAGTCATCGTCCTCGTCCTTCCGGCCGCGCCTGCGCGGCACCGTCTCGTTCTCGCTCGTGCCCGGCGCCGCATCGTCCTCGGGGGCACGCGTCGCGATCACCGACACCAGCGTGCGCCTGCGGCCCTCGGCGCGCTCGGCGAACAGCTCGATGCCGTGCGCGGTCGCGCGCGATCCGGGGATCGGCACCTTGCCGAGCGCCTTGGCGAGCAGCCCCGCCACCGTCTCCACGTCCTCGTCGTCGATCTCGACGCCGAAGAGCTCTCCGAGCTCGTCGAGCCCGCAGCGCGCGGGCATGCGGTAGCGGCCGTCGCCCAGGTCCTCGACCTCGGGCGCTGAGCGGTCGTGCTCGTCGACCACCTCGCCGACGATCTCCTCGAGCGCGTCCTCGATCGTGACGACGCCGGCGACGCCGCCGAACTCGTCCACCACGACCGCCATGTGGAACACCTCGTCCTGCATGCGCCGCAGCAGGTCGTCCGCGGGCACGGACTCCGGGACGAACACCGCCTCGCGCAGCAGCCCGTCGATGGGCTCCTCGAGCCGCTCGGGGTGATCCCAGGTCGCCCGCACCACGTCCTTGAGGTACAGCACGCCGACCGTGTCGTCGACGTCGCCGCGGATCACCGGCACGCGCGAGTAGCCCGAGCGCATGAACAGCAGCATCGCCTTGCGCGCGGGCGTGCCCGCCTGGATCGTCACCATGTCGGTGCGCGGCACCATCACCTCGCGCGTGAGCGTGTCGCCCAGGCTCACGACCGAGCGCAGCAGCTCGGCGTCCTCCTCCTCGAGCGCCTCGCCCGCCTGCTCGACCAGGTCCTCGGGCTCGGACAGCTCGCGGATGCGCAGCGCCGGCACCACCGCGCGGATGGGCGTGGTGAGGCGGATCAGCGTCCATGCAAGCGGCGCGAGCGCGCGGATCGCGGTCTCGGGGGCCCGGCGCGCGGCGGCGCGCGGCCAGGCGCGCACGATGACGAGCGACAGGAACGCGGCCACGACCCACGCGAGCAGCAGCGTCGGGCCGGTCTCCCAGCCCATCGCGTCGCCGAGCGCGAGGGCGAGCGCCGTCCACGCGACGATCGCGACCGTCTCGAGCACCGCATAGGCGACGGACGATGCGGTGTCGGCATGGTCGGGCAGCGCCGCCAGCCGCGCGGCCCGGGTGGGGGCGCCGTCGGGACGCAGCTGGCCGGCCATGCGGCGCTCGTCCGCGTACGGGATCTGCTCGAAGGCCGCGACGACGGCGTGGAGGGCCGCCGCACCCGCGAGGCCCGCGACCACGACCGCCACGAGCAGGCTGATGGCGGTCTCTGTCACGCGTGCCGTCCCATGGGAAGCCAGACTAGTCGCAGCGCTGGCGGCCGAACGCTGCCCGCGTGCGGATCGCGGGCCCGGTGCGGCTAGGCGGGCTTGCCGATGAGCTCGACGTCGGAGATCGCGACGAAGTCGCGGGTCGCCTCGGGCTCCTCGGTGCCGCAGTAGTACAGGTCGGTGATCCGCACCCACTCGACGGTGCCGGCGACGGGGACCGACTGCATCGCGCGGTCGTCGGTGTCGAGCTCGATGCTCCACTCCGAGCCGTCCGAGAGCTCGAAGGTCGCCCAGCACAGGCGGTGGTTCTGGACATAGCGGTCCGTGCCGCTCGCCTTGTCCACCTTCGCGTAGCCGTTGATGAGGCCGGCGCTCGTCAGGGTCACGGGCTGGTCGAAGGTGACGAGCAGGTAGTCGTCGCCCGACCAGTCGTCGGAGGACTTGCGCCACGCCGTGGCCGGGTCGCCGTCGGCGATGTTGACCGCGTCGTACGACACCGCGTTGCCGGCGGCATCGGTGGACTCGTCCGCGGTCTGGGTCGCGGTGATGGTGTAGCCGACGCCGGACTCGAACAGGTTGCCCGGCTCGCTCGAGACGACGGCGGGCGTGTCCGTGGGCGCGGGCTCCGCGGCCGTGGTGGGCTCCGCGGTGACCGTGACGGTCACCACCGGCTGCGGCTCCCCGGTGCATCCCGCCAGGGCGAGCACGGACACGGACGCGGCCAGCAGCGCGGCCCCCCTCAGCGGCATCATGCCCGGCACCTTACACAAGGTGCCGCAACTGCCCTAACGCGACGCCAGGAACGTGAGCAGGAGGTTCCGCTGGAGCGCGAACATCTCCTTCTCCTCCTCGGGCTCCACGTGGTCGTAGCCGAGCAGGTGCAGGATCCCGTGCGTGGTGAGGAGCAGCATCTCCTCCTCGGCGCTGTGGCCCGCGGAGGCCGCCTGGCGCTTCGCGACCGACGGGCACACGACGATGTCGCCGAGCAGGCCCGCGGGGGTGGGCTCCTCGGCCGTGCCGGGCCGCAGCTCGTCCATGGGGAAGCTCAGCACGTCGGTGGGGCCCGGCTCGTCCATCCACTGGAGGTGGAGCTGCTCCATCGCCTCCTCGTCGACGAACATGATCGCGAGCTCCGCGCCCTCGGCCACGTGCATGCGGCCCAGCACGTACCGCGCGAGCTCCGCGAACTCGACCTCGTCGATCGTCGCGTCGGTCTCGTTGTTGACCTCGATCACTTCCGCTCCTCCCGGTCGAACCGGCGGCGCTGGCCGGTGGGTCGAGGGCCGCGGCCCTGATCCTGCTCGTCGTTCTCCGCGTACGCGGTGATGATGTCGCTCACCAGGCGGTGCCGGACCACGTCCTGCGCGCCGAGGTGGCAGAACGCGATGTCCTCGACGCCCGTGAGGATCTCCGACGCGGCGCGCAGGCCCGACCGCGTGCCGCCCGGCAGGTCCACCTGCGTGACGTCGCCGGTCACCACCATCGTGGTGCCGAAGCCCAGGCGGGTGAGGAACATCTTCATCTGCTCGCGCGTGGTGTTCTGCGCCTCGTCGAGGATCACGAACGCGTCGTTGAGCGTGCGTCCGCGCATGTACGCGAGCGGCGCCACCTCGATCGTGCCGGCCTCCATCAGGCGCGGGATGGACTCGGGGTCGACCATGTCATGCAGCGCGTCGTACAGCGGGCGCAGGTAGGGGTCGATCTTCTCGCTGAGCGAGCCGGGCAGGAAGCCCAGGCGCTCGCCTGCCTCGACCGCCGGGCGCGTGAGGACGATGCGGTTGACCCGCTTCGCCTGCAGCGCCGCCACGGCCTGCGCCATCGCGAGGTAGGTCTTGCCCGTGCCCGCCGGGCCGATGCCGAACGTGATGGTGTGCGAGTCCATCGCGTGGACGTAGGCCGCCTGGCCCTCCGTCTTGGGCCGGATGGTGCGCCCGCGCGTGGAGAGGATCGAGCGGCTGAGGACGCCCGCGGGCCGCTCCGCGACGGCGGTCGTGCCGCCGCTCGACGGGCCCGTCGAGCGCAGCATGCGCACGGACTCGCGCGCGACCTCCGGGGTCAACGGCACGCCCGCGCCGAGCACATCGCGCAGCTCCTCGACCGCCGAGGCGGCCGCATCGACGTCGTCCTCGTCGCCGGTCAGGGTGATGCGGTTGCCGCGCACCATGATGTCGACCGCGGGGAACGCCTTCTCGACCTCGCGGAGCACGCCGTCGCCCGAGCCCAGCAGGTCCGGCATCCTCGCCGCGTCGTCGACGACGACCACCCGGGTGACGCTCACGCAGGCTCCCAACCGAGCGCCGCGCCGCCGAGCACGTGCCCGTGGACGTGGAACACGCTCTGGCCCGCCGTGGCACCGGTGTTGAAGATCAGGCGGTACTCGCCGTCGCACTCCGCGTCGGCGATCTGCTGCGCGACCTGCGCCATCTCCGCGAGGACCTCCGGGATCTCGCGCGCGGCCGCGGCGACGTTGGGGACGTGCTGCTTCGACGCGACGAGCACGTGCACCGGCGCCTTGGGCGCGATGTCGCGGAACGCGATGACGTGGTCGGTCTCGACGACCTTCGTCGCCGGGATCTCCCCGGCGACGATCTTGCAGAAGATGCAGTCCGTGGTGCTCATGCTCCTAGCGTAGTGACCGGCCCGCCCCAATGACCGCGCAGGGCGGCCAGGGCCGCGAGCGCGGCCGGGCCGGCGGACGAGGCGCGGAGGACGTGCGGTCCGAGCACCACGGCCTCGGCACCGGCAGCCACGAGCGCGTCCACCTCGGCGTCCGAGATGCCGCCCTCCGGGCCGACGGCCAACCAGACCGGGATGTCGGCATCGTCCCAGGTCAGGGCCGAGATCGGCGCGGCGGCGGACTCGTGCAGGACCAGCACGCGTGTGCCCGCGGCGACCGCGTCGGCGACCCGCGCCGCGAGCTGGCGGGTGGTCGCCGCATCGTCCACCGTCGGGACGACGGCGCGGCGGCTCTGCTTGGCGGCGGCGAGCGCCAGGGACGCCCACTTCTCGCGACCCTTCGCGGCCTTGGGGCCGCGCCACTGCACGATCGCGCGGTCCGACGCCCACGGGACGATGCGCGTGGCGCCGAGCTCGACGGCCGCCTCGACGGCCTGCTCGTCGCGGCCGCCCTTGGCGAGCGCCTGCACGAGCGTGACGTCGGGGTCGCGGTCGCGGCTCACCGCCTCGACGCGCACCTCCATCCAGCGGTCGCCGGTGGCGACGAGCACGCCGCTCGCGCGGGCGCCCGCACCGTCGACGACGTCGACCCGTTCGCCCACCTGGCGGCGCTGGACGGTGACGGCATGGCGCGCCTCGTCCCCCTCGACGCGCAGGACGTCGCCCGCGGCCGCCGTGGCCGCCGCGGGGTCGACGAAGACGGGCGCGGTCACCGCTAGCGGCCCTTGAACGCGTCCTTGAGGCGCGAGAACACGCCGCCGCCGATCGGCGCGAGGCGGGCCTCGGGCGCCTGCTCGCCGCGCAGCTCCGCGAGCTGGCGCAGCAGCTCGGACTGCTCGTCGGTGAGGTCGGTGGGCGTGACGACGTCGAGGTGCACGAACAGGTCACCGCGGCCGGCACGCTGGAGGCGGCCGACGCCGAGGCCCTTGAGCTTGACCGTCGAGCCCGCGTGGGTGCCGGGGCGGACGTCGACCTCCTGCTCGCCGTCGAAGGTCTCGACGTGGAGGACCGTGCCGAGCGCGGCCGCGGTCATCGGCACCTCGAGGGTGCAGTGCAGGTCGTCGTGGCGACGCTCGAAGACCGCGTGCTGACGCTCGCGGATCTCGATGTAGAGGTCGCCCTTCTGACCGCCCGCGATGCCGGCGTCGCCCTGCCCGGTCATCCGGATGCGGGTGCCGGTCTCGACGCCCGCGGGGATGTCGACGCTCACGGTGTGGCGCGAGTGCGTGCGGCCCTGGCCGGAGCAGTCGCCGCACGGGGTCTCGATGGTCGAGCCGTAGCCGCCGCACGTGGGGCACGGCGCGGTGGTCATGACCTGGCCGAGCAGCGAGCGCGCGACGCGCTGGACCGAGCCGGTGCCGTTGCACTGGCGGCAGCCCTGGGGCTGCGTGCCCGGGGCGCAGCACGAGCCGTGGCACGTGGTGCAGACGTCGGCGAGGTCGACCTGGATCTCGCGGGTGACGCCGAACACGGCCTCCTCGAGCGTGACCTCGGTGTGGACGAGCGTGTCGCCGCCCCGCTGGACGCGCGAGGCCGGGCCGCGCTGCTGCGCGCCGAACGGGCCGGCGCCGCCGCCGAAGAAGGTCTCGAAGATGTCCTCGAAGCCGAAGCCCTGGGGCCCGCCGGCGCCGCCGGAGGCCGCGCGCGGGTCGACGCCGCGGTCGTACTGGGCGCGCTTCTCGGCGTGGCCGAGCACGTCGTACGCGGCGGCCACCTCCTTGAACCGCTCCTCGCCCTCGGCACCCGCGACGTCGGGGTGCAGCTCGCGCGCGAGCTTGCGGTAAGCCTTCTTGATCTCCGCCTCGGAGGCGTCTCGAGAGACGCCCAGGACGGCGTAGTAGTCCTTCACCTAGAGCTCCACCACTTTCGACAGGTAGCGGGCGACGGCGCGCACGGCGGCCATCGTCCCCGGATAGTCCATGCGTGTCGGTCCGAGCGCGCCCACGAGCGAGGCGGCGTCGCGGCCGTAGGCCGCGGCGACGATCGACGTGCGCGACAGCGCCTCGTGGTGCGTCTCCGCACCGATGCGAACCGAGACATCGTCCCCCTCGGCCGCCATCTCGTGCAACAGGCGCAGCAGCACCACCTGCTCCTCGAGGGCGTCGAGGACGGGGGCGATCGTGTCCGCCTCGAGCCCCGACCCGACGCGTGCCAGGTTGGACGCCCCCGCGAACACGACCCGCTCGACGGTGCCGCCGCGTGCGGCGCTCACCACGAAGTCCGCGACCGCGCCCGCCCACGGCACCTGGTCCGGGGCGGCCGCCCACATCGTCAGCGCGGCTTCCAGCCGGGCGCCCGTGAGGCCCTCGGCGGTGGCGTTGACCTCGCGGACGGCACGCTCGAACGCCTCGTCCGACGTGGGCTCGCCCAACGCGATCGTGCGCTGGTCGACGCGGGCGTCCGCGGACACCACGACGACGAGCGCGTGCTCGGCGCCCATCCGCACCAGCTCGATGCGGCGCACCGCGGACTCCCGCAGCGACGGGTACTGGACCACGGCGACCTGGCGGGTGAGCTGGCTGAGCAGCCGCACCGACCGCTCCACGACGTCGTTGAGGTCGACGGCGTCGGACAGGAACGTGCCGATCGCGCGCTTGTGCGCGTCCGGCAGCGCCGCGGCCGCGAGCTGGTCCACGAACGAGCGGTAGCCCAGGTCCGTGGGGATGCGCCCCGCGGAGGTGTGGGGCTGCGCGATGAGCCCCTCCTCCTCGAGGATCGCCATGTCGTTGCGGATGGTCGCGGAGGAGACGCCCAGCGAGCGGGCGTCGGCGAGCGCCTTGGAGCCCACGGGCTCGTGAGTGGCGACGTAGTCCTCCACGATCGCGCGGAGCACGGCGCGGCGGCGTTCCTCGCTCACGTTCCCCTCCTGGCACTCGAACTCGACGAGTGCTAATCCTAACGCGGGGCCGGGACGGCCCCGGAGGGCCCGTCCCGGCGCGGCGGCTCACGCGCGCGAATCCGTGTCATAGCGGGCGTTTCTGGATAGATTGGGCGTGCGGGGGCGCCTCGCGCGCCCCCGCCCAGGTCCGCATCCGAGGGAGAGAGCCATGACCGAGAACCCGCCGCCCCCGCCGCAGTCCCCGCCGCCGCCGCCCCAGCAGCCCTACGCGCCCCAGCCGATGACGGAGAGCGACGAGCGCCTGTGGGCGATGCTCGCGCACCTCGGCATCATCCTGTTCGGCTTCCTGCCGCCGCTCATCATCTGGCTGATCTTCCGCGAGCGCAGCGCGTTCCTGGACGACCAGGGCAAGGAGGCGCTGAACTTCTCGATCCTGGTGACCATCGCGCAGATCGTGGCGTCGATCCTGTGGGTGGTCCTCATCGGCATCGTGCTCAGCTTCGCCGTGGGCATCGCCACCCTGATCCTCTGCATCATGGCCGGCGTCGCCGCCAACCGCGGCGAGCGCTACCGCTACCCGTTCAACTGGCGCATCATCAAGTAAGGGTCGCACCCCGACCAAGATCAGGGCCCCGCTCCCCCTTGTGGTGGATGCGGGGCCCTCTTGTCTTTGCCAGGCTGGAGGCATGAACGACACGACCCAGCCCCAGACGCCGCCGGACGGCACCGTCCCCCCGCAGGACGGACCCGCCCAGCCGCAGCAGCCCCAGTCGGCGCCCACGCCGCCCTACGTCGCCCCGGCCCCGATGCTGGAGACCGACGCCCGCACCATCGCCATGCTGGTGCACATCCTCGCCGCCGTCGCGATCGTCGTCTCCGCGGGCACGCTCGCCTTCCTGGTGCCGCTCATCATGTGGCTCATCTACCGCGAGCGCAGCGCCCTGGTCGACTGGCACGGCAAGACCAACCTCAACCTGCAGCTCACCTCGCTCGCGGTGATCGTCGCCGGCTTCGTGCTCGGCCTCGTCACCCTCGGCATCGGCTTCATCGTCACCATCCCCGCGATGATCGGCTACGCCATCTACGCGCTGGTGATCTCGATCGTGGCCGGCGTGAAGGCCAACCGCGGCGAGTACTACCGGATCCCGCTCGTCATCCCGTTCATCCGGTAGCGGCTCCGCACGGCCGGGCCCCGGGCTCTCCCCGGGGCCCGGCCGTGTCGCGTGGGCCCGTGCGCTCGGGCGGATCAGAACGCGAGGGCGCGGACCGCGAGGTCCGCGAGCAGCCGTCCGCGGCGCGTGAGGCGCAGGGTGCCGCGGACCGCGGCCGGTCCGTCGAGCACACCGTCCGCGATCAGCTTGGCGACGGCCTCCGCGCGTCCCTCGACCGAGTCCGCGGGGATGCCCTCGGACAGGCGCAGCCGGAGCATCACCTGCTCGAGCCGGAGGTCGTCGCCCGCGAGCTCCTCGCCCTCCGCCTCCGGGCTCTCGCCCGCGGCCAGGCGCGCCGCGTAGGCGCGCGGGTGCTTGACGTTCCACCACCGCCGGGCGGGCGCCTCGCCACCGTCGGGCAGCGGATGCGGCCCCAGGTAGGAGTGCGCGCCCGGACCGATCCCCCACCAGTCCTGGCTGCGCCAGTACGCCATGTTGTGACGGCAGCGGTCGCCGGGCTCGCGAGCCCAGTTCGACACCTCGTACCAGGAGTAGCCGGCCTCGGACAGGAGGGTGTCGGCGAGCTCGTACATGTCGGCCTGGACGTCGGGATCCGTCGGGGCGACCTCTCCGCGACGCAGCTGCGCGCCCATGCGGGTGCCGGGCTCGATGACGAGCGCGTAGGCGCTGACATGGTCGGGCTCGAGCGCGATGACGGCCTCGAGGCTGGTGCGCCAGTCCTCGAGCGACTCCCCCGGCGTGCCGTAGATGAGGTCGAGGCTGACCTTGAGGCCCGCGTCGCGTGCGGCGAGCACGGCGCGCTCGACGTTCGCCGGCTTGTGGGTGCGGTCGAGCGTGCGCAGCACGTGCGGCACCGCGGACTGCATGCCCAGGCTGACGCGGGTGAAGCCCGCGCGCGCGAGCGCCCGCAGCGACTCCTTGGTGACGGAGTCGGGGTTCGCCTCGGTGGTGACCTCGGCGTCGGCGCTCAGGCCCCACGTCCCGCGCACGCCGTCGAGCAGCGCGATGAGCGCGGACGAGTCGAGCATCGTCGGCGTGCCGCCGCCGAAGAACACGGTGCGGGCCGCGCGCGCGTCGCCGGGCATCGCGGCGCGCGCGAGATCCATCTCACGGAGCGCGGCCTCGACGTAGCCCTCGCGGGTCGCGCCCTCGACCTCGCCCGGGGCGTAGGTGTTGAAGTCGCAGTACCCGCAGCGCACCGAGCAGAACGGCACATGCACGTAGACGCCGAAGTCCCGCGCTCCCACAGCGGTAGTCATGTGCTCATCATGCCTGGTGAGAGCATCGTCCGTCGCGTCGGACGGGAGCACGCTACTTCTTCTTGCCCTTGTCCGAGCCGTCGTCGGAGGTGGACAGCGCGGCGATGAACGCCTCCGGCGGCACCTCGACGGAGCCGATGTTCTTCATGCGCTTCTTGCCGGCCTTCTGCTTCTCGAGCAGCTTGCGCTTGCGCGAGATGTCGCCGCCGTAGCACTTCGCGAGGACGTCCTTGCGGATCGCGCGGATGGTCTCGCGGGCGATGATGCGCGAGCCGATCGCGGCCTGGACGGGCACCTCGAACTGCTGGCGGTCGATGAGGTCCTTGAGCTTGCCCACCATCGACAGCCCGTACGCGTACGCCTTGTCCTTGTGCACGACGGCGCTGAAGGCGTCGACCTGCTCACCCTGGAGCAGGATGTCGACCTTGACAAGGTCCGCGACCTGGTCGCCGGCGGGCTCGTAGTCGAGCGAGCCGTAGCCGCGCGTGCGCGACTTGAGCTGATCGAAGAAGTCGAAGACGACCTCGGCGAGCGGAAGCGTGTAGTGCATCTCCACGCGCGTCTCGCTCAGGTAGTTCATGGTGCCCATGACGCCGCGACGCTCCTGGCACAGCTCCATGACCGTGCCGATGAACTCGCTCGGGACCAGGATCGACGCCTTGACCACGGGCTCGCGCACCGCGGCGACCTTGCCGCCGGGGAACTCGCTCGGGTTCGTGACGGTGTGGACCTTGCCGTCCTCCATCTCGACCTCGTACACCACGTTCGGCGCGGTCGAGATGAGGTCGAGGCCGAACTCGCGCTCGAGGCGGTCGCGGACGATCTCGAGGTGCAGCAGGCCCAGGTAGCCGCAGCGGAAGCCGAAGCCGAGCGCGACCGAGCTCTCCGGCTCGTAGACCAGCGACGCGTCGTTGAGCTGGAGCTTGTCGAGCGCGTCGCGCAGGATCGGGAAGTCCGAGCCGTCGAGCGGGAACAGGCCCGAGTAGACCATCGGCTTGGGGTCGCGGTAGCCGCCGAGCGACTCCTCGGCGCGACGCGCGGCCGCCGTGACGGTGTCGCCGACCTTCGACTGGCGCACGTCCTTCACGCCGGTGATGAGGTAGCCGACCTCCCCCACGCCGAGGCCCTTGGTGGGCTTCGGCTCGGGGCTGATGACGCCGATCTCGAGCAGGTCGTGGGTCGCGAGCGTCGACATCATGGCGATCTTCTCGCGCGGCTTGAGCGAGCCGTCGACCACGCGGACGTAGGTGACGACGCCGCGGTAGGTGTCGTAGACCGAGTCGAAGATCATCGCGCGGGTCGGGGCGGAGGCGTCGCCGACCGGGGCGGGGATGTCGCGCACCACGCGGTCGAGCAGCTCGGGCACGCCCGCGCCGGTCTTGCCGGACACGCGGAGCACGTCCTCGACGTCGCAGCCGATGAGCTGCGCCAGCTCGGCCGCGTAGCGGTCCGGGTCCGCCGAGGGCAGGTCGATCTTGTTGAGCACCGGGATGATCGTGAGGTCGTTCTCCATCGCGAGATAGAGGTTCGCGAGGGTCTGCGCCTCGATGCCCTGCGCGGCGTCGACCAGGAGGATCGCGCCCTCGCATGCGGCGAGCGAACGGGACACCTCGTACGTGAAGTCCACGTGGCCCGGGGTGTCGATCATGTTGAGCGCGTGCGGCTCGCCGTCGACCTCCCACGGCATGCGCACCGCCTGCGACTTGATGGTGATGCCACGCTCGCGCTCGATGTCCATGCGGTCGAGGTACTGCGCCTTCATCTGACGCGGCTCGACGACGCCGGTGAGCTGGAGCATGCGGTCCGCGAGGGTCGACTTGCCGTGGTCGATGTGAGCGATGATGCAGAAGTTGCGGATGAGCGCCGGCTGGGTCGAGGCGGGCTCGATGCGGGGATCTGCGGACACGGTGATGACGGTTCCTCGGTTCAGGCTTTCTACGGTGCGGGCTATTCTCCCATGAAGTCGGGACGCGCCGCGGCGACCCGAGGTCTCATGGCCGCGCCTGACATGCCGATAGATGGGGTGGACCGCGCGCAGGGTGCGCACGGCGACGACCCGGGAGGAGGCGGCGATGGCGGAGACCGATCTGTTCCGTCCCGCGTTCGACGGATCGCCCATCGGCATGGTGGTGCTCGGCGCCGACGGCGCCCTGATCGACGTCAACGGCGCCTTCGCGCGCATCGTGGGCCGCTCGGTGGCCGCGCTGCGGACCTACCACCTGCGCGACCTCACGCACCCCGACGACATCCCGCGGGACGAGGAGCTGCGCTGGCAGCTCGACAGTGGCGAGCTGCCGTACTTCCAGGCGCAGACCCGCCTGCTGCACCGCAACGGCGACGCCGTGTGGACGCGCATGACCGTCTCCCCCGCCGAGGGCGAGGGCGAGGCCCGCTACCTCGTGCACGTCGAGGACATCACCGAGATCCGCCGGGCAAAGGACCTGCTCGAGCGCCGCGCGCTCTACGACCACCTCACCGGTCTCGCGAACCGCACGCTCCTTCTCGAGCGACTCGAGGCCGCGCTCGAGGCGCGCCGCACCGACGCGCACACGGTCGCCTGCATCTTCCTCGACGTCGACCACTTCAAGGTCGTCAACGACTCGCTCGGCCACGAGGCCGGCGACACCCTCCTCCAGGAGATCGCGCGCCGCATCAAGGGCGCCGTCCGCCCGGGCGACACCGTGGCCCGCCTCGGCGGCGACGAGTTCGTGGTCATCCTCGAGTCCGTCGCGACCCAGGCCGCGGCCGAGGCCTTCCTCACCGTCATCGCCTCGGACGTGCAGATCCCCTTCAACGTGAGCGGCCACGAGGTGGTCCCCACCGTGAGCGCCGGCCTCGCCCTCGCCGAGCCCGACCTCACCGCCGAGAGCCTCCTGCGCAACGCCGACACCGCGATGTACGCGGCCAAGCAGCGCGGCCGTGCGCGCGTCGAGGTGTTCACGAGCGAGCTGCGCTCGCACGCGCTCAACAAGCTGTCGATCGAGTCCGAGCTGCGCGCCGCGATCCGCGAGGGCGAGCTCGTGGTGCACTACCAGCCGATCGTCCGCCTCGACACGGGCGAGGTGGTCGCGTACGAGGCGCTCGTGCGCTGGCAGCACCCCAACCGCGGGCTGCTCCTGCCCGACGAGTTCATCGAGGTGTGCGAGGAGGCGAACCTCGTCGTCCCGCTCGGCGCGTTCGTCATCACCGAGGCGTGCGAGTTCATCGCCGCGCACCCCGAGTTCACCGGGCGCGTCTTCGTCAACGTGTCGACGCGGCAGATCGGCTCGGCCGACCTCACCCGCGTCGTGACGCACGCGCTCGACACGACCGGGATCGACCCCCACCGCCTGGGGCTCGAGATCACCGAGTCGGGCATGCTCATCGCCACGCAGGCCGCGAAGTCCGACCTCGACGGCCTCACCGCGCTCGGCGTGGACCTCATCATCGACGACTTCGGCACCGGCTACTCGGCGCTCAGCTCCGTGCTCCTCAACCCCGTCTCGGGGCTCAAGCTCGCGCGCGAGTTCACGCTGCGCCTGGGCGACCGCGGCACCGGCGACCGCATCTCCACCACCGTCGCGACCCTCACCCGCAGCCTGGCGATGTCCGGTGTGATCGAGGGAGTCGAGTCCGAGGCGCAGCGCGCGATCGCCCTCGAGCACGGCTGGACCCTGGGCCAGGGCTTCCTGTTCGGCCACGCGAAGCCCGTGCACGAGCTCGACCTGCGCGGCCCCTCCTCCATGGCGGACCCGCACGAGGGGCCGGTACCGTCGGCGGGGTGAGCTCGCTGTTCGACCTGTTCCGGCGCATCGTCCGCGCGGTCCGCACCACGCCGCCTCCCGGCGCATCGTCCACCCGCACGACGACCGGCTACCCGGGCGACTTCACCGGCATGCCGCGGGTGTCCTACGCCCCCGCGCGCGACGGCGACCCCGACCCCGGCGAGGTCGTGTGGACGTGGGTGCCGTTCGAGGAGGACCACAGCCAGGGCAAGGACCGGCCCGTGCTGCTCATCGGGCACGATGGACGCTGGCTTCTCGGGCTCATGCTCACGAGCAAGGACCACGACCAGGACGCCGCCCAGGAGGCGCGCTGGGGCCGGTACTGGATGGACATCGGCGCCGGACCGTGGGATTCTCGTGGGCGTCCCAGCGAGGTCCGCCTCGACCGCATCCTGCGGGTCGACCCCGCCACGGTGCGTCGCGAGGGCGCGATCCTCGATCGCGCGACGTTCGACCGCGTCGCCGGTTCGCTCAAAGAGCACCATCGCTGATACAATTTCCGTTCGTGTGTGAGCGCCTGCTCGCGCTCCACCCCCCAACTTTCACCAAGACGCAGAAGGAACGCTGTGGCAAACATCAAGTCGAAGATCAAGCGCATCGGCACCAACGAGAAGGCTCGCCTGCGCAACGTCGCCGTCAAGTCCGAGCTGAAGACGAACGTCCGCAAGGTGCGCGAGGCCATCGCCGCCGGCGACAAGGCTTCCGCCGAGACCGCCCTCAAGACCGCCTCCGTCAAGCTCGACAAGGCCGTCTCGAAGGGTGTCATCCACAAGAACCAGGCCGCGAACCGCAAGTCGGCGCTGGCCAAGCAGGTCGCCGCTCTCTAAGCGACCTCGCACACACCTACGCCCCGAATCGCCTCGGCGATCCGGGGCGTTCGTGCTTTCCGGCGCGATGTGCCACGAGTCCCGGCCCGGTGCCGCTAGTCTCCCCATGTGACGCACGCCACAGGGCCCCGGCTCTGGCACCCCCCGCACCTGAGCCGTCACGGCTCGACCGCGCTCGTGGGGCGCCAGGGGATCTTCACGCGCACCGGTGAGGTGCGCGGGCACGAGCTCCTGTACCGCGCGAAGGGGCACGACGGGCTCCCGATCGACCTCTGGCCTCCTCGTCTGCAGGACCGCGCGACGGAGCACGTGATCGCGGCCGCCTTCTGGCGCGACCCCGACATCACCGCGCCCCACCCGGCGTTCATCAACTTCACGCGCACGTACCTGCTGGACCACGACGTCGCGCGGCACTGCGACCCCGCGCGCGTGGTCATCGAGGTGGTGGAGTCCGCGTACGCCGACGTCGCCCTGGCCGCGCGGGTGTCCGAGCTCAAACGCGACGGCTTCCGCATCGCGGTCGACGACTTCGTCGCGACGGAATCGCAGCTCAGCCTGCTCCCCCTCGCCGACTTCGTGAAGGTCGACTTCCGCGACCTCGTCCGCCAGGGCCCCGCGCTCGTCGAGGCGGCGCGACGGGGCGGGGCGACGCTCATCGCGGAGCGGGTCGAGGACGCCGAGGTGCTGGAGGCCTGCGAGGACCTGGGCTTCGACCTGTTCCAGGGCTGGTGGTTCGAGCGCGTCGTCGTGCTCGAGCGCGGCGAGCACCCGGTGCTGGTCTAGCGGGTCGCGCCCTCCCCCACGCCACCCCCCGGCGCGCTGCGGGGAGCCGAGCGACGGTCTCCCGAGGTTTGCGACTCCTGCGGGGAACTGAGCGACGGTGCGGACGCGGTGACGTCGCTGAGCTCCCCGCAGGAGTCAGGAACCGCTCAGAAGCGTCGCTGAGCTCCCCGGAGGGGCCATGCCTGGGGTAAGACGACCATGAGTCACCCATGAGGCGCAGGAACCTCTCAGAACCGACCACCACCTACCCATTGCGGAGGTGGCGGGTGGCGCGGGGCTGGGAGCGCGGCGCGGACGGGCGCTACGCCGCGAGCTCGGCCACGGTGCGGACCGCGCGCTCGAGAGCGAAGCCCGGGGCACGGGACGCGCCCTTGATCTCGGCGTCGGCGCGGGCGACCGCCTGCACGGCCAGCGCGAGCGTGTCGGCGTCCCACTTGCGGAGGTCGCGACGGGCGCGCTCCTCCTGCCACGGCTGGATCCCGAGCTCCCTGAGGCTCACGCCGCGGCCCCTCGCGGCGCCCACCTTGATCAACGTGCGCAGCTTCATCGCGAGCGCCGCGACCAGCGGCACCGGGTCCGTGCCGGTCGACAGCGCGTGGCGCACGAGCGCGATCGCGTCGGCGGTGCGGCCGGCGATGGCCGCGTCGGCCACCGCGAAGCCCGTCGCGTTGACGCGGGTGCCGTAGTAGCGCGCGACGGCCGCCTCGTCGATGCTGCCGTCGACGTCGCTCACCAGCTGCGCGCAGGCGGCCGCGAGCTCGGCCACGTCGTCGCCGATCGCGTCGACCAGCGCACGCACCGCGCGGGCGGGAGCCGGCCGCTTGGCGCGCTCGAACTCGCCGGTGGCGAAGTCGACGAGCTCCGCGTCCTTCTTGATCGCGGGGCACGTGAACTCGGGGGTGCCGCCCTTGCGCAGCGTGTCGAGCAGCTTCTTGCCGCGCACGCCGCCGCCGTGCAGCAGCACGACCACGCACTCGGGATCCGGCTGCCCGACGTACGCGAGCGCGTCCTGGAGGAAGTCGTCGTTCATCGCCTCGAGCGACTCGACGACCACGAGGCCTGGCTCCGCGAACAGCGACGGGCTGGTCGCGCCGGCGAGCCCGCCGCGCACGTACGCGCTCGCGTCGAGCCTGCTCACCTCGATCTCGCCGCTCTTCCGCATGACCGCGGAGATGCGCTCGACGGCACGGCTCGCGAGGAGCTTCTCGGGGCCCGAGACCAGCACCACGGGTGCCGGCACGGCACGGTGCCAGGTCGCCTGAGGTGCCTCTCGTCTCGCCACGGGGACTAGCCTCCCACGGAGTTCCGACACCGCCGGACGAGCACCGGCTCGCCCTCCCGCACCCCGATCACGATGTCCCCGCACAGGTCGGTCCGCAGCACCGCCGCTCCCCCGGCGCCGTACAGTGAGATCGCCTCCGGCGCGGGGTGCCCGTAGTCGTTGCCCGCGCCGACGGAGACGAGCGCGACGGGTGCCGCGATCGCCCTCACGAGCGCCTCGTCCTGGGCCGCCGAGCCGTGATGCGCCGCCTTGACGATGTCGACGCGGCCGAGCGCAGCGACCACGGGCTCGAGCCGCCTCTGCCCCTCCACCTCCAGGTCGCCGAGCGCCACGACCACCAGCCCGTCGGCCTCGATGCGCAGCGCGGTCGACGAGTCGTTCACCTCGGTGCCGTCGCGGGACCTCGGCGCCGGTCCCGTCTGGAGGACCTCGACGGTCACCCCACCCACGTGCGCCCCCTCGCCCACGGCCGGCGCCGCCGCCGGCACCCCGGCGAGCGCCTCCAGGGTCGCCTCGGACGGCGCGGGCGGAAGCCATGCGCCGCGGACGTCGACGACCTCGCGCAGCGCCTCGACCCCGCCGGTATGGTCCGCGTGCTCGTGGGTGAGGACCAGCAGGTCGACGCGGGTGACGCCGATGCGCGCGAGGCAGCCCGCGGTGTCCGCATCCGCGGTGCCCACGTCGACCATGACGACGGCGCCTCCCCCGCGCACGACGAGCGCGTCGCCCTGTCCTACGTCGCACGCCACGACGGTCCAGCCGTCGAGGGCGCCGCCGAACACCTCCGGGAGCCATCGCGGCGGCACGTGCAGGACGAAGGCGAACGCCAGGGCCCCCGCCGCGCCGAGCCGCCACCACGGGCGCGGTGCCCTCGCCGCGACCGCCACGGCGAGCACGAGCGCGATGCCGAGCACCACCCCGCGCGCACCGACGTCGGTGGTGAGGTCTCCGCCCGGCGCCTCCGCGAAGGCGCGCGCGGCCGCGACGACCGGATACGCGCATCGTGCCGCGGCATCCGCGAGGAGGTGGGCCAGCGCGGGCGCCGGCACGGCGAGCGCGAGCGCGGCGACGCCGAGCAGCGTCACCGGGATCGCGAAAGGCGTCGCGACGGCGTTGGCCGGGACCGCCCAGGGGCCCACGCCCGCCTCGATCGACGCGAGCACCGGCAGGCAGGCGGCCTGCGCGGCGAGGGTCACCGCAGCGGCGTCGGCGAGCGGGGCGGCCACCCCGCGTCGCAGCCGGGCCGCGATCCCGGGCGCGAGCAGCGCGATCGCGGCGACGGCCGAGACGGACAACGCCAGACCCACGTCGCGCGCCAGCTCGGGCCGGAGGAGCACCAACAGCAGCACCGTGGCCGCGAGCGCCGGGATGCTCTGGCCGCGGCGCCCGGCGAGCAGCGCCCCACCGGCGATCGCCGCCATCGCGAGCGCCCGCAGCACCGAGCCGCCGCCCGACACGACCCCCGCGAACGCCCCGCACGCCGCGACCGTGCCCACCGCGACGACCGCGGGCGAGGCCCGCGCGCGCCGCAGCAGGGCGCCGAGCGCCACCGCCAGGATCGCGAAGTGCGCGCCGGACACCGCGGTGAGGTGAGCGAGGCCAGTGGTCCGCATCTGCCCCACCAGCCGACGGTCCATGGCCGACGTGTCGCCGAGCACCATGCCCGCGACCAGCGGCGCGGTCTCCGCCGGGGCGCCCGCGAGCGCCGTGCGGAACGCCACCCTCGCCCGCTCGGCGGTGGCCCGCCACCCGGTGGGCGGCTCCGCGGCGACGATGCGTCCGTCGAGCAACGCGTCGACCGGCCCCGCCGCGGCGGGCTCGGTGGTGCCGCGCACGGTCACGACACCGCCGCGCGCGGGGGCGCCGTCCGCCGACGCCAGGACGACGACGAGGCCCGCGCCGTGCCGCCACCCCTCCTCTGCCACGTCCCGCCACGCGCGAACCGACACGCGCACAGCAACGCGCGGCTCGCCGTGGGAGTCGACCGGCCGCACCTCGGCGACGAGGCCGCGCGCCTCCACGACGGCGCGCGCATGCGCCGGGATCCATGCCCGCGCGGTCACCGCGGCGCCCGTGGTGACGGTGGCGGCGAGCGCGGCCGCCACCGCGAGCACGAGCACCGGGGCGACGCCCGCACCGCCCCGCCTCCACACGCGCGAGGCCAGCGCCGCGATCGCGCACGCGAGCGCCACCGGCAGGCCGGCACGCGGGCCCGCCGCCCAGACGGCGAGCGACGCACCCCAGGCGGCGATCGCCGCCGGGACCAGCCGGAGGTCCCCCCAGCCGCCCACCGTGTCACGTGGTCGCGAGGTCCGCGATGGCCTCGACGATCGACGGCCCCACGCCGGACACGCGCTCGAGGTCCTCCACGACGGCGAACGGCCCGTTGGCCTCGCGGTCGGCGACGATGCGCGCGGCCAGGACCTCGCCGACGCCCGGCAGGGTCTCGAGCGCGGCCTCGTCCGCCGTGTTGAGGTCGACGCGTGCCGGCGTAGCGGCGGAGCCCACGGGCGCGCCCGCCGCATCCAACCGGCCCACCACGATGTGCTCGCCGTCCGCGACCGGCCGCGCGAGGTTGACGGAGGACTCGTCGGCGCGCCGTCCGAGCCCGCCGGCGAGCTCGATCGCGTCGGCGATGCGGGCGCCCACGCGCAGCTCCACGAGCCCAGGGCTGCGGACCGCGCCGCTGACGTGGACGATCAGGGCGGCGGCAACGCCACCCGTCGCCGGCGCCGATGCGAGGGCGCTGGGCGAGGCGCTCGCCACCACGGCCAGGGGCGTCGCTGGCTCCGCGCGCAGGCCCCACCACGCGACGGCCGCGAGCACCGCGAGCACCGCCGCCGCGGTGGCGGCGCTGCGCGCGTCGAGGCGCCAGCGGGTGGGCTGCGGCGCGGGCGGGTCGGCCCCGTGCCCGGATGCGTACGCGCGCGCCGCGGCGTCGCGCAGCCCGGCGGACCAGCGTGCGCGCACGTCCTCGGAGGAGGACGTGGCGGGGTCGGAGGCTTCCATGCCGGCACCGTAGGCACCGGCCCGGCCCCTCGCGTCGATGCCCGGCGTGCGCGGGGATGGGACAGACGATGCTGCGGGCCGGGGTCATCGGCCCCGGGGGTGCGGACGATCGGCCCCGCCGCTGCCACCAGAAGTGGGGTCTTGGCGCGTACCAGGCTCGACGCGACGATGGGAGCATGCTTCAGACAGCCGCGCCGACGCGGAGGAGCACCGTGGCGGTCGCCGTGACGGGCGCCGTCGCGCTGCTCGCGGCCGGCACCGCCTACGTGCTCGCCGACGGCCCCCTCGGCACGAGCGGCGGCGCCGGGATCTGCTCGCCGGACCGGGCGGAGGGCGTCACGCTGTACTACGGCGTGCTGCTCGCCAACAACGGCAGCAGCGAGATCGACGTCTGGTCCGTGGACGCCACGGGCGGCAACCTCGGCTCAGTCGAGCTGCTGATCGACCCGACGGGGCCGGACGTCGGACAGGCGATGGGGACGTTCGAGTGGCCGGTCGACTCCCCGGTCGACGATGCGAACGACGTGATGGCCCGCGCGGTCGCCCCCGCGGATGCGACCATCGCGCCGCATGGGACGGGCCAGCTGCTGGTCGCGCTCACGCCGGAGGACCCGGACGAGCGCGCGTGGGTCGACCGCATCGAGATCAGGTACGCGAGCGGCTGGCGCGACTACGCGGAGACCTTCGACGGCTACCTGCTGGAGCGCACGCCGCGCCGCTCCTGCTGAGGCGGCGTGTCCCGGCGAGGGACCTAGGCCTCGACGGGCAGGTCCGCGACCACCGCCGCGAGCGTCCCCGGGCCGGCGTGGACGGCCAGCACCGCGCTCACCTCGGCGACCGCGACGGGCCCGAGCCACGGATGGCGGGCCTCGATCTCGCGCGCGGCCTCGACCGCGGCCTCCTCCGCGCCCACGCCGTGGACGGTCACGACCGGATGCGTGCGCCCGGCCAGCGCATCGTCCACCGCGGCGTGCAGCGCCGCCCGCGCCCTGGCCGCGGAGCGCACGCGCCCGACGAGCGCCACCTCGCCGTCGCGCACCTCGAGCACCGGCCGGATGCCCAGCACGCGACCGACCGCCGCGACCGCGGGGCCGATCCGGCCGCCGCGGCGCAGGTGGTCGAGCGACTCCACCGTGAACACGCAGTGCGAGCCCGCGGCGACGGTGCGCGCGGCCTCCGCGACGTCGGCGAGCGTGCCGCCGGTCCTCGCCACATGGGCCGCCGCGAGCGCGGCGTAGCCGGCCGCCATCGCGACCGTGCCCGTGTCGACCACCTCGCACGGCACCGGGGCGCGCCCGGCGGCCGCCTCAGCCGCCTCGCACGTGCCCGACAGTGCGCGCGACATCGCCACGAGGACGATGCCGTCGGCGCCTCCGGCGACGGCCGCGGCGATGGCCTCGTCGAACGCGGCCGGGGTGGGCTGCGACGTCGACACCGCGGCGCCGTCACGCAGGTGCGCGACGACCTCGTCGGGGCCGATGCCGATGCCCTCCGCGAGCGCCCCGCCGTCGACGATCACCTGCAGCGGGACGACGCCGATGCTGCGGCTCTCCGCCAGCCCAGGGGGCAGCGAGGCCGCGGAGTCCGCGATGACGGCGACGGTCATGCCGTCACCCTAGCGGCGGCGGGGCCGACGGGCGGCTCCGCGGCGGCGCCACCCGCGGGTGGCGCCGCCGGCGGATCAGGCCGTGACGATGTTGACGAGCTTGGGCGCGCGCACGATGACGGTGCGGATCGCGGCGTCCCCGATGGCCCGCTTCGCGCCGTCGGAGGCCAGCGCGAGCTCGCGCAGCTCGTCCTCGGAGATGCCCGGGGGCACCTCGAGGCGGCCGCGCACCTTGCCCTTGACCTGGACGATGCACGTGACGGTCTCCTCGACGAGCAGCGACTCGTCGACGGCCGGGTAGGTCGCCAGCGCCACGTCCTGGTGGCCGAGCATGCTCCACATGTCCTCGGCGCAGTACGGCGCGAAGAGGCTCAGGAGGATGGTGACCACCTCGGCGGCCTCGCGCACGGCCGGGTCGGAGGCGCCGGCGCCCGAGTCGATCGCCTTGCGCGTCGCGTTGACCAGCTCCATGACGCGGGCGACCACGACGTTGAACTTGAAGCCCTCGACCAGCTCCTGCGAATCGGCCAGGGTGCGGTGCGTGATCGCGCGCAGCGCGGCGTCGCCGGTCCTCGGGTCGACGCCCGGCTCGGAGGTCACGTCGCGCGCCAGACGCCACGCGCGGGCGAGGAACTTCGCGGAACCACCGGGCGAGACGTCGGCCCAGTCGATGTCGTCCTCCGGCGGGCCGGCGAACGCCATGGTGAGGCGGATGGCGTCGACGCCGAACTCGTCGAGCTGCTCGGACAGACGCACCAGGTTGCCGCGCGACTTCGACATCGCGGAGCCGTCCATCTGCACCATGCCCTGGTTGAGGAGGGCGGAGAACGGCTCGCCGAAGTCGATCATGCCCATGTCGCGCAGCGCCTTGGTGAAGAAGCGCGAGTACAGCAGGTGCAGGAT
The DNA here is from genome assembly GCF_000971155.1 of Demequina maris. Classification (GTDB taxonomy): domain Bacteria; phylum Actinomycetota; class Actinomycetes; order Actinomycetales; family Demequinaceae; genus Demequina; species Demequina maris. The sequence continues at coordinate 37,988 of NZ_BBLX01000009.1, forward strand.
CGCGTGGGTGACGCCGCCGACATATTGGTCGATCGGCGCCCAGCGCTTCGCCTGGACCAGGTCGAACGGGCCGTCGGTCTTCTGCGGCGACAGGTAGCGCAGGAAGTACCAGGACGAATCCACGAAGGTGTCCATGGTGTCGGTGTCGCGCAGGGCGGCACCGCCGCATGACGGGCAGGTCGTGTTGACCCAGTCCGTCGCGGCCGCGAGCGGCGACTGGCCCTTGGGCTTGAGGTCGAGGCCCTCGGCGGCGGGAAGCGTCACCGGGAGCTGGTCGTCGGGGACAGGGACCTCGCCGCAGGTCTCGCAGTGGATGATCGGGATGGGCGTGCCCCAGTAGCGCTGGCGGGAGATCAGCCAGTCGCGCAGGCGGTAGTTGGTGGACGCGTGGCCGGTGCCGGCGGTCTCGAGCTCGGCGGTGATGGCCGCGATCGCCTCGGCCTTCGCGAGGCCGTTCAGCGACTCCGAGTTGATCAGCACGCCGTCGCCCGTCGCGGCGACGCCCGTCTCGGCGGGGTCGCCGAAGGGCTCTCCCGCATCGTCCCGGCAGTCGAGGACCACCCGGACCGGCAGGTCCATGGCGCGCGCGAAGTCGAGGTCGCGCTGGTCGTGCGCGGGCACGGCCATGATCGCGCCGTGGCCGTAGTCGGCGAGCACGTAGTCCGAGGCCCAGATGGGCAGGCGCTCGCCGTTGACCGGGTTGACGCCGTAGCGCTGCAGGAACACGCCGGTCTTGGGGCGGTCGGTCGCGAGTCGGTCGATCTCGTTCTCGCCCTTGACCTTCTCGACGTAGGCGGCGAACGCCTCCTGGGTCGCGGCGTCCGCACCCTCGGCGAGCTCGGCGGCCAGGTCGGAGTCGGCCGCGACCACCATGAAGGTCGCGCCGTACAGGGTGTCGGGACGCGTGGTGTAGATGTCGATGGGCTCGTCGCGGCCCTCGATGGTGAAGGACACGTCGGCGCCGGACGAGCGGCCGATCCAGTTGCGCTGCATCGCGATCACCTTCGACGGCCACGAGCCGCGCAGGTTCTCCAGCTCGTCGAGCAGCTCGTCGGCGTACTCCGTGACCTTGAAGTACCACTGGTTGAGCTTCTTCTTGGTGACCGGGGTGTCGCACCGCTCGCACAGGCCGCCCACGACCTGCTCGTTCGCGAGCACCGTCTGGTCCTTGGGGCACCAGTTGACGTTGGAGTGCTTGCGGTACGCGAGGCCGCGCTCGAACATCCGGGTGAAGATCCACTGGTTCCAGCGGTAGTAGTCGGGACGATGCGTCATCAGCACGCGGTCCCAGTCGAACGAGCACGCGTAACGCTTCATCGAGCTCAGCTGCTGCGCGATGTTGTCCTCGGTCCAGCCGGCGGGGTCGATGCCGCGCTTGATCGCCGCGTTCTCCGCGGGCAGGCCGAAGGAGTCCCAGCCGATCGGGTGGAGGACGTTGAAGCCCTTCTGCACCCAGTGGCGGGAGATGACGTCGCCGAGCGCGTACGCCTCGGCGTGGCCCATGTGAAGGTCGCCGGAGGGGTACGGGAACATGTCGAGCACGTACTTCGTCGGGCGCGCATCGTCCTCGCGGCCCGAGCGGAAGGGCTGGCGCTCCTCCCACACGGGAAGCCAGCGGGCCTCGATCTCGTGGAAGTCGTAGCGGTGCTCGTCGGTCTGGGGCGTCTCGGTCACCCGAGGATTCTACCGAGGGACGATGCGCGGATGGGCCGCGCCCGCAGGGGTGCCCGTTCGGGGCGGACGACCGGCGTCCCCGGCGGCTCCAACGGCCTCACCCGCCAGCCACCCGGGGCGCCGGCCGCGAGGAGGGCTCCGGCACCCCGCTCCGGCCCGGCCGCGCGGTCATCGTTCGCGGACCAGGGATGTTGCTGACGCGTAACCGCGAGTGACATTGACCACATCTACGCATGGGCGAAATGTGGCATACCCCACAAACCCCTGCCGGGACTACCGGAATCGCGATTTCATGCCGATATCCACGACGGAGACGGGCGCACAAGGCCCGTGGTCCACGAACAGGAGGTCAGCATGCGCCCGTCCGCCACCGCGGTCCCGCACACCCTCGCGAGCAAAGCCGTGCTCGCCCTCATCGGAGTGCTCGTCGTCGCCCTCGGGCTGACCGGAGGTCCGGCGGACGCCGCCGTCGACCCCATGACGAAGGTGCTCCAGCGCACCAACACGTACCGCGCGGACGAGGGCCTCAAGCCGCTCAACCTGCGCACCGGGATCGTCGACGTGTCCCAGGGCTGGAGCGGGCACATGAAGTCGACCCGCACCCTCGCCCACAACCCCAACTTCTCCAGCCAGATGCCGTCCGGCCTCTACAGCGCCGCCGAGAACGTCGGCTACGCCTGTGGTTACGGCACCAAGGCCGCGAACACCAACGCGATCATGTCGGCGTGGCTCAAGTCCGCGGGCCACGAGGCCAACATCACCGGCAACTACACCGACATCGGCATCGGCATCGCGTACGACAAGTCCAGCGACTGCGCCTGGGCCACCCAGAACTTCGGCAAGTACCCGCTGTCCTTCAACAAGGCGCCGCGCCCCGAGGTCAACGGCACGCTCAAGATGGGCAACTACGTTGCCGCCAAGACCGGAACGTGGCGTCCGAGCCCGAACTTCCAGTACCGGTGGTTCCGCGACGGCAAGCGCATCGATGGCGCCACCGGCAAGACCTACAAGCTGCGGTGGGCCGACAAGGGCCACACGATCAAGGTCAAGGTCATCGCGAAGAAGAGCGGCTACAAGACGACCAAGCGCATGAGCGTGGGCGTCAAGTTCAGCTGACCTCCCCGGGCCCCCCTTGCGCAGCCGTGGCACCATGGAAGGACGCCGTGCGCCAGGGCACCACGTGACGGCATCGACTCACGCCTGACGCGGCCCCTCGCGGGGCACCCCCGACGCACGGCCGCCCGGCTGCGGAGGGAGGGAGCCGATGCCGCATCGAAGCGGGTCGGGGCACCCCCTCGTCCTGCGCTCGGGGCTCGCGACGGCGGCCGTCGCGGGGAGCCTCCTGCTCGCCTGCCCCACCGCCGCCACGGCCGCGACCGTCACGCCCTCCCCCGCCCCGCCCGAGGCCTCCGCCTCGCCCGAGACCACCGTCACGCCGGACGATGCGGCGGTCGCCCACGCGGAGGCGACCCCCGAGCCCACCGCCGAGCCCGCGCCGACCGCCACGACCGAGGAGCCCGCGCCGGAGCCGGCTACCGACCCGGATCCCGCGCCGACCACGGATGCGGGCGGGGGCAAGGCGTCCGGCGGCAGCGCCGGCGGTACCTCCGGCGGCACGACCACGTCTCCCGAGCCGGACGCGACGACCGCCCCTGCGGACGACGCGCCCGACACCGGCTCCGGCGGGTCGACCGGGACGACCACCCCGTCGCCCTCCCCCGCCGCGCCCGAGTCGACGCCGTACGACCCCGACGCCCCCGCATCGGCCGGGGTGCCCGGACCGGAGGCGCTCGAGCCCGTGACGTTCGACGACGTGTCGGACCTCCTGGGCGACCCGACCTACTCGGTGTTCGCCGGGCCGATCGCGTGGATGGGTCGTGCCGGCATCGCGGACGGCGTCCTCACCGAGGCCGGGCGCGCGTACCAGCCCGAGGCCACGCTCACGCGCGGCGAGTTCGCGGCCTTCCTGTACCGCCTCGCCGGGTCGCCCGCGCGCATCGTCCCGAAGGCGTCGCCGTTCGCCGACGCCGGGCGCCGCGACACCGATCATGCGGCGGAGATCGCGTGGCTCGCCGCGCAGGGCATCGTCACCGGCCGGCTCGACGGCACCGCGCGCGCGTTCCGGCCCGACGACCCGCTCACGCGGGGCGCGATGGCCCGCTGGCTGTACCGCTTCGCCGGGGCGCCCGACGTCAAGGCGAAGGACCGGGGCGTGTACGCCGACGTGGTCGCGGGTTCCGAGACGGACGATGCGGCGAGCTGGCTCGCGGAGACCGTCGGCGAGCTCGGGTCGGAGGGCCCCGACGGGCTCGAGCTCCACCCCGGCGCGACGCTCTCGCGCGGCGCGATCGCGGCGATCCTGCAGCTCGCGCATCGTGCCGACGTCGGCTTCGTGTCCTGGGCGGCGCCGCTGCGGCTCGTCGACCCCACGGTGGTGCAGGTGGACGTCGACAGCGCGCTGAACCTGCGCGCGGGACCGTCGACGAACGCCGCGATCGCGATGCAGCGCGAGGACGGGGCGTCGCTCGAGACCACCGGCGCGGTCACCTCGGACGGCTGGGTCGAGGTGGTCGTGGGCGACCGCCTGCTGTGGGCCTCGCCCGGCTACCTCGCGGTCGACGGCACCGGCGGCTCGACCGCGACCGGCGGCGCGGCGGGAGGCGTCGGCACCACCGCGCCCGCGCTCGCCGCGGAGTACGAGAACGGCCGGATCCCCGCGTCGGCGCTGTGCGGCCTCCCCTGGCACGAGGACCTGCTGCTCGCGTGCGGCGCGGCGGACGACCTCACGCGGCTCGACGCGGCCTTCCACGACCTGTTCGGCCTGCACATCCCGGTCTCGAGCGCGTACCGCGACTACGCGGGCCAGCTCGCGGCGACCGCGCGCTACGGCGGCATGGCGGCGGTCCCCGGCACGTCCAACCACGGCTGGGGCGAGGCGATCGACCTCTCCGAGCCCGGGCTGCCCGGGGGCTACGACGGCGAGGCCTACGCGTGGCTCGTGTCCGCGGCCCCGCAGTACGGGTGGACGCTCCCCGGCTGGGCGCAGCCGGGCGGCTCCAAGCCGGAGCCGTGGCACCTCGAGCACCTCGGCTGAGGCGCCCGCCGCATCGTCCCTACTCGACCTGCGTGACGTGCACCTGGACGTCGAGGCCCGTGGTGCTGCCGGCGACCACGCCCGTGAGCGGCGGCACGTCCCCGTACTCGCGGGCGCGCGCCACGATCACGTGGTGGTCGCCCACCTCGCGGTCGTTGGTCGGGTCGAAGCCGTACCAGTCGCCGGTCCACCACTCGACCCACGCGTGCGACTCCCCCGACACGGTCTCGCCGATCGCAGCGTCGCGCTTGGGGTGCAGGTAGCCGGACACGTAGCGGGCCGGGATCCCCACGGTCCGCAGCGCGCCGATCGCGAGGTGCGCGAAGTCCTGGCACACGCCGGAGCGCGCCTCCCACGCGTCGCGGGCCGGCGTGTGGACGGAGGTCGAGCCGGGCACGTACCTCATCTGGTCGTGCAGGTGGTCGCAGATCGCCCGGGCCGTCTCGTCCGGGCCGAGGCGTCCCGCCGCGTCGCGGGCGAAGGCCTCGAGCTCCTCGGTGGGCTCGGTGGTGTCGCTCAGGCCGAGGTACTCGCTCAGCAGGTCCTGGAAGCGCGGCCCCGTGAGGGTCTCCCACGCCACGCGCTCCTCGCGGGCGGGGACGCTCGCGACCTCGACGAGGCTCGAGCCGACCACGGAGAGGCTCTCGTGGGGCTGCAGCACCTCGAAGACGACGACGTCGGCCTCCCAGTAGTCGCGGTACGACGAGCGCCACGTCACGGGCGAGATCTCGACCTTCGAGTCGAGCACGCGCTGGCGCGGCAGCCAGGCGGGCGTCAGGCGCGCCTCGTTGTACGAGGACACGATCGAGCCCTCGTACGTGAAGCTCGTCCGGTGCTCGATGCGGAGGGTGGTCATAGGGCCTCCTGGCTCCACAGCACGGTCGACGCCGGCAGGAAGTAGCGGTCGCGGATGAGGTCCGAGGCGGCGCCGCAGGCGCTCTGCACCTCGCGCATCTGGCCGGGCAGGTCGTCGAGGACGTCGCGCACGTCGCGGTACTCGAGGTTGGTGCGCGCACGGCCCAGCGCGAGGCGCGCGCGGTCCGACAGCGCCCGGCTGTTCGAGGCTCCCTCGATGAGCCCGAGCGTGTCCTCGGCCTTCTGCAGGTTGTACGCGATCGAGCGCGGGAACAGGCGGTCCACCAGGAGGAACTCGGCGGCGCGCTCCTCCGTGACGAGAGCGCGGACGGTGCGCAGGTACGCCTCGTGCGCGGAGCACGAACGCAGCAGCGTGGTCCAGTTGGGGCCCGTGGTGCCCTCGAAGTGACGCGTCATGAGCAGGCGCGCGATCATGTCGGCGCGCTCGAGCGAGCGGCCGAGCTCCATGAAGTGCCAGGCGTCGTCGCGCGACGTGGTCGCGGAGTGCAGGCCCCACACGACGGCGGCACGCTCGCGCACCCACACGAAGTACTCGTGCGGGCGGGCCGAGGCGGTCCATCGCGGCAGCTGGTTGCGCGTGGTGTTGAGCGACTCCCACACCTCGGTGCTGATGACCTCGCGCGCGCGGCGGGCGTTCTCGCGGGCGGCGCCCAGCGTCCACGCGATGGAGGACGAGCGCTCCGGGTCGAAGGCGAGGGTCGCGAGCACGTCGCGGCGGCTCACCGGCGCCTCGTACTCGCAGTTCATCACCGACAGCAGCGAGGCGTTCGCGCTCGGCTCGTCGACCCACGGGTCCTCGAGCAGCACGTTGAGGTGGACGTCGAGGAGGCGGGCAGTGTTGTCCGCGCGCTCGACGTAGCGGCCGATCCAGAAGAGGGACTCCGCGATGCGGCTCAGCATGTCGGCTCCCCCTGTTGCTGCTGCTGTTGCTGCTGCTGGCCGTGCTCGATGTCGTCGGGGTGCGCGGCCTGCGGCACGGCGCCGATGCCCGACAGCTCGACGCGGGACTCCGGCGGCGGGGTCTTCCTGCCGCGCTGGCGCTCGCCTCCGAGCACCCACGTGTCCTTCGAGCCGCCGCCCTGCGACGAGTTGACGATGAGCTGGCCGCGGGCGAGCGCGACGCGCGTGAGGCCGCCCGGGAGGACCCAGACGTCGTCGCCGTCGTTGACCGCGAACGGGCGCAGGTCGACGTGGCGCGGCTCGAGGCCGTCGTCGGTGAGGGTGGGCACGGTGCTCAGCTGGATGACCGGCTGGCCGATCCACCCGCGCGGGTCCTCGAGGATCTGCGCGCGCACCTGGTCGAGCTCCTCGCGCGAGGCCTTGGGGCCGATCAGCACGCCCTTGCCGCCCGCGCCGTCGACCGGCTTGACGACGAGCTCGGCGAGGCGGTCCATGACCTCCTCGCGCGCCTCGGGCTCCTCGAGCCGCCACGTGTCGACGTTGGGCAGGATCGGCTCCTCGCCCAGGTAGTAGCGCGTGAGGTCCGGCATGTACGTGTAGATGAGCTTGTCGTCCGCGACGCCGTTGCCGACCGCGTTGGCGATGGTGACGTTGCCCAGGCGGGCGGCGTGGACGATGCCCGGCGCGCCGAGCGCGGAGTCCGGCCGGAACACCACGGGGTCGAGGTAGTCGTCGTCGACGCGGCGGTAGATGACGTCGACGCGGCGACGGCCGGCGGTGGTGCGCATGTACACGCGGCCGTTGTGCGTCTCGAGGTCGCGGCCCTCGACGAGCTCGACGCCCATGGTGCGGGCGAGCAGCGAGTGCTCGTAGTACGCGCTGTTGAACACGCCGGGAGTGAGCACGACGATCGTCGGGTCGTCGATGTCGTTCGGCGCGCAACGGGTGAGCGCGGCACGCAGGCGCTGCGAGTACTCGAGGACCGGGCGCACGCCCATGGCGCCGAACATGTCGGGGAACATCTGCGACATCGCGCGGCGGTTGGACAGCACGTAGCTCACGCCCGACGGGACGCGGACGTTGTCCTCGAGCACGCGCCAGATGCCGTGCTGGTCGCGCACCAGGTCGATGCCGGACACATGGACGCGCACGCCGTTGGCCGGGTCGATGCCCGCGGCCTCCCGGTAGAAGTACTGCGACGTCGCGATGAGGCGGCGCGGCACGATCCCGTCGTTGACGCAGTGCTGCGAGCCGTAGACGTCCGCGAGGAAGGCCTCGAGCGTGCGCACGCGCTGCGCGACGCCGGGCGAGATGATGTCCCACTCCTCGGCGCCGACCACGCGGGGCACGATGTCGAGCGGGAAGGGCCGCTCCTCACCCGCATGGTCGAAGGTGACGCCCTGCGCCAGGTACGTCGACGCGAGCGCCTCCGCCCGCGAGTAGAGGTCCTCGCCGGACATCCGATCGATCTCGTGGTAGACCCGGCGGTACGGGTCCCTCACGCGGCCCTCGAGGTCCATGGCCTCGTCCCACGCCTGAACCGGCTGGTATCCGGTCCACGGCGTCTGCTGGTCGGCGGTCATGTGGCCACGATAGCCACGTCATGTTTCGGAGCGGTCACGATCGCGTCTCCGGCGCGTCATCGCCGCCCCTATCCGCGCGGCGTTCCCGCTGCTACGTTCCCCTCATGGCATACCCGCGGAACCTGCTCGCCCCCGACGAGGACGTCGTCGTCGACAGCCACCCCCACTGGAAAGCGCTCGTCGGCCCGGTGCTCGTGTCGGTGCTGGCCATCGCGCTCGTGTCGTTCGTGCTGTGGTGGCTCGGCACCGTCGAGCTGGACGGGATCCTCGAGACCGGCCTCGCGATCGCGGTGGGCGTGGTGGGGCTCGTGCTCATCGTGTGGCTCGCGATCGCGCCGTTCATCCGCTGGGCGACCACCCATTTCGTCATCACGGACCGCCGGGTGATCTACCGCACCGGCGTGCTCACGAAGAGCGGCATCGACATCCCGCTCGCGCGCGTCAACACCGTGCAGTTCCGCCACGGCCTCATCGACCGGATGTTCCGCACGGGCACGCTGATCATCGAGTCCGCGTCCGACGACCCGTTGTCCTTCGACGACATCCCCAACGTCGAGAAGGTGCACGCGGTGCTCTACCACGAGGTCTTCGAGGCGCTCGAGGGCGACGAGGACGAGCCGCCGCGCTCGGCTCCCCCCGCGCCTCCCGCGCCGCCGACGCCTCCCGCGCCGACGGCGTAGGCACCGCCGCGGCGCTCCCCCGCCGCCGCATCGTCCCCACCCTTGTCCCGCCGCATCTGCGGCGCTAGCGTCGCCCTCATGCCGCATCTGCGTATCTCGGAGGCCGCCGCGCTCGTGGGCGTGAGCGACGACACCATCCGCCGCTGGATCGACGCCGAGGGGATCGCCACGGTGCGCGACGGCGCGGGCCGGATCCTCGTCGACGGCGTCGACGTCGCCGGCTACGCCGCGCGTGCGCAGGCGCCGGAGGACCCCACCGACGTGCGGCGGTCCGCGCGCAACCGCTTCACGGGGATCGTGACCCGGGTGGTCGCCGACGGGGTGATGGCGCAGGTGGACCTCCAGTGCGGACCGCACCGCGTGGTGTCGCTCATGAGCGCCGAGGCGGCCCGCGAGCTCGCGCTCGAGCCGGGCTCCGTCGCGACCGCGGTGGTCAAGGCGACCACGGTCATCGTCGAGACGCCGGCCGGTTCCCGGTGAGGTCGCCGGCCCGGGTGGTGGCGGCCGGCGTCGTCGCGCTCGCGCTCGGCGGCTGCGCCGCCCTCTCGCCGGACTCGCAGGGTGCCCCCTCGACGGCGGTCACGCACGTCCTGGACGTGTACGCGGCCGCGTCGCTGTCCGAGGTCATGGAGACGCTCGCCGTCGGCTTCGAGGAGGTGCTCCCCTGGGTCGACGTGCGCGTCACGTACGGCGGCAGCAGCGACCTCGCCGCGCAGATCCTCGAGGGCGCCCCGGCGGCGGTCTTCGCGTCGGCGGACGAGGCGCAGATGGCCGCGGTCGCCGACGAGGTCGCGGGCGAGCCGGTCGTCTTCGCCACCAACACGCTCACGATCGCGGTGCCCGAGGGCAACCCCGCCGGCGTGACCGGGCTCGGGTCCCTCGCGGACGATGCGGTGGTCACCGTGGTCTGCGCGCCGCAGGTGCCGTGCGGCGCCGCGACGGCGACGCTCGCCGCGCACGCGGGCGTGGACATCGCCGCGGTCTCCGAGGAGCTCAGCGTCACCGACGTCCTGGGCAAGGTCGCCTCCGGCCAGGCCGATGCCGGCGTCGTCTACGTCACCGACGTCCCGCGCGCGGAGGGCGTCGAGGCGGTCGCGATCGACGGCGCGGACGCCGTGGTCAACCGCTACCCCATCGCCAGGCTCAAGAGGTCCGACTTCGCGGAGATCGCCGACGACTTCGTGGCCTACGTCGCCGGGGCCGAGGGCCGCGCGGTGCTGGCCGAGGCCGGGTTCGGGGCGCCGTGACGGGCCCGCGCTGGCTCGTGCCGCTCGCCGTGGCGGGCGCGCTGCTCGTCGCGCTGCCGCTCGTCGGGCTGCTCGCGCGGGCGAATTGGGGCGACCTATGGGCGCTCATCACCGCGCCCGCGTCGCTCGAGGCCCTCGCGCTGAGCCTGCGGACTTCGATCGCCGCGACCGCGCTCGTCCTCGTGCTCGGCGTGCCGCTCGGCTTCGCGCTGCACGGGCTCCACGGACGCGTCCGCGCCGTCGCGCGCGCGGTGCTGCTCGCGCCGCTCGTGCTGCCGCCGGTGGTCGGGGGCCTCGCGCTGCTGTACGCGTTCGGCCGCCGCGGGCTGCTGGGCGGGCCGCTCGAGGACGCGGGCGTGTCGATCGCGTACACGACCGTCGCCGTGGTGCTCGCGCAGGCCTTCGTCGCGATGCCGTTCATGGTCGTGTCGGTCGAGTCCGCGCTGGCGACGCACGGGTCGCGGCGCGAGGCGATCGCGGCGACCCTGGGCGCCTCGCGCACGCGCATCCTCGCGCGCGTCACGCTGCCGGCGCTCGGGCCCGCGCTCGCCACGGGCACCGTGCTCGCCTTCGCCCGCGCCCTCGGCGAGTTCGGCGCGACGCTGACGTTCGCCGGGTCGCTCGCCGGCGTCACGCGCACCACGCCGCTGGAGATCTACCTCGCGCGCGAGACCGACCCCGACGCCGCCGTGGCCCTGTCGATCGTGCTGCTGGTCGTCGCCGTGACAGTGGTCGCGGTCGCGTACCGCCCCGTCGCGGGGAGGGCGGTGCGATGAGGTTCGAGGCGCAGGTCACGGTCGAAGGGCGCGACGTCGACGCGACGCTCACGGTCGGCGCGGGTCGCACGCTCGCGCTGCTCGGCCCCAACGGGTCCGGGAAGTCCACGGCGCTCGAGGCGATCGCCGGCGTCGTGCGGCCCACCCGTGCGCGCATCGTGCTCGACGGGGTTGAGCTTGTCGGGGCCGGGCGGCCGGTGCCGCCCCGCGAGCGCGGCATCGTGCTGCTCGCGCAGGACGATGCGCTGTTCCCCATGAGCGTGCTCGACAACGTCGCGTTCGGGCCGCGCGCGGCCGGACGCCGGGACGCGCGCGAGGTCGCGGGCACGTGGCTCGAGCGGGTGGGCTGCGCCGATCTCGCGGCACGCCGGCCGGGCGAGCTGTCCGGCGGGCAGGCGCGCCGCGTCGCCATCGCGCGGGCCCTCGCCGCCGAGCCCCGGGTCCTCCTGCTGGACGAGCCGTTCGCCGGCCTGGACGTGGAGGCCGCCTCGTCGATCAGGACGATGCTGCGGGCCCTGCTCGCGGACGTCACCGCGATCGTCACGACACACGACGCGCTCGATGCGCACACGCTCGCCGACGACGTCGCCGTGATGGACGGCGGCCGCGTCGTGGAGGCGGGCGCGGCGGCGGAGGTGCTGACCCGGCCCCGCACCCCGTTCGCGGCGCGGATGGCCGCACGCGTGCTGGTCGCCGGGACGATGCGCGGGGGCGCGCTCGAGCTGCCGGGCGGCGCCCGCGTGCCCGTCAGCGGTGGCCCGGGCGGCGGCGCTGCGGGGGCCGTCGCGCTGCCGCCCTCGGCCGTCGCGCTCGCGGTCGGGGACGCGCCGCGCGACCGGGCGCTGGCGTGGATCCCCGACGCCGTCACGGCGCTCGAGCCGCGCGGGGACGAGGTGCGGGTGGTCGGCGCGACGGTCGCGGCGGACGTCGACGCGACCGTCGCGGCACAGCTCGACGCGGGTGCGGACGTGTGGTTCGGCGTGCCGCGCGGGCTTGCCGCGTACGCCCTCACCGACTGACGCACCGTGGCGCGAGCGCACCGCAACCCGGGGGAAACACGGGCGTTCGTACACTGACGGGCATGGCCCCGGACCTGTCGGGCGTGCGCGTGCACGTCCTCACCGCGTCGAACCGATCGGCGCGCGGCGAGCGCGCGGACGCGTCGGGCCCCGTGCTCGCGGACGCGATGGCGGCGCTGGGCGCGGAGGTCGCGACGCGCATCGTCCCCGATGGCGTCGACTCGGTGCGCGGCGCGATCCGTGCCGCGATCGCGGGCGGCGCCCGGGTGGTGCTCACCACGGGTGGCACCGGCCTGACCCCGCAGGACCTCACCCCCGAGGCGACAGCGCCGCTGCTCTCGCGGCCGCTGCCCGGGATCGCCGAGCGGCTCCGCGCGGTCGACGCCGAGGCCGTGCCCACCGCGGTGCTCTCGCGCGGCCTCGCCGGGGTGACCGAGGAGGGCGCGATCGTCGTGAACGTCGCCGGGTCGCCGGGCGCCGCGCGCTCCGCGGTCGCGGTGCTGGCGGCGGTGCTGCCGCACGCGCTGTCCCAGCTGGACGGAGGGGACCATTGATCGCGCTGACCGCCGTGACCTCGGAGGTGCTGTCGCTCGACGCGCACGTCGCCGCCGTCGCGGGCCCGCGCGCGGGCGCGATCGCGACCTTCATCGGCACCGTGCGGGACCACGACCCGTCCGTCGACGGCGAGGTCGTGGGCCTCGACTACTCGGCGCATCCGTCCGCCACGGAGGTGCTGGGCGCGCTGGCGGCGCGCCACGACGCCGCCGACCTCGTCATCGCCGTCACCCACCGCATCGGCTCCCTGTCGGTCGGCGAGGCGGCGATCGTCGCCGCGGTGTCCGCGCCGCATCGTCGCGAAGCGCTCGACACGGTATCCGCCCTGGTGGAGACCGTGAAGGCCGAGCTGCCCGTGTGGAAGCGCGAGCTGCTCGCGGATGGCTCGCACACGTGGGTGGGGCTGTCGTGACGGCGGCCCTGATCGACCGGTTCGGGCGCGTCCACCGCGACCTGCGCATCTCGCTGACCGACCGCTGCTCGCTGCGGTGCACCTACTGCATGCCGGCCGACGGGGTGCCATGGCTCGCCTCGTCGACGCTGCTCACCACCGAGGAGCTGGTGAGGCTCGCGCGCGTGGCGGTGTCGCTCGGGGTGCGCGAGATCCGGCTCACGGGCGGCGAGCCGCTGCTGCGACCGGACGTCGTGGACGTGGTCGCGGCGCTGGCCGAGCTCCGGGGGCCCGACGGGCCGCTGGACCTGTCGCTCACGACCAACGCGCTCCGCCTGCCCGCGCTCGCCGCGCCGCTCCGTGACGCGGGGCTCGCCCGGGTCAACATCTCGCTGGACACGCTTCTGCGGTCGCGCTTCATCGAGCTGACGCGGCGCGATCGGCTCGCGGACACGCTCGCCGGGATCGAGGCGGCGCGCGCCGTGGGCTTCTCCCCCGTCAAGCTCAACGCCCTGGTGATGCGGGGGGTCAACGACGACGAGATCGGCGACCTGGTGGCGTTCGCCGTGGAGCGCGGGCTCGAGATGCGCTTCATCGAGCACATGCCGCTCGACGGCGGCCACACGTGGCGGCGCGAGGAGATGGTCACCGGCGAGGAGATCCTCGCGGCGGTGTCGGCGCGGTACGAGCTCGAGGCGCTCGGGCACGACGGCTCGGCGCCCGCGTCCCAGTTCCGGATCGTCGGAACCCCCTCGACGGTCGGGGTCATCGCCTCGGTGACGCGCGCGTTCTGCGACCGCTGCGACCGGGTGCGGCTCACGGCCGACGGCCAGTTCCGCAACTGCCTGTTCGCGCACGACGAGTCCGACCTGCGCACCCTCATGCGCGAGGGCGCGGACGATGCGCGGCTCGCCGAGGCCATGCAGGCGTGCGTGTCGCTCAAGAAGCCGGGGCACGGGATCGACGACCCGTCCTTCGTGCAGCCGTCCCGGCCGATGAGCGCGATCGGGGGCTGACGTCCCGTCCCCTACGCCGTTGCGACGGGCTGGCGGAGGATCGTGCGGAGCTTCTCGGGCGCGACCTTGCGGAAGTCGCTGAGGTAGATCTCGTGGTGCCGGCCGGTCATGCGCAGGCCGTTCGCCGGGATGAACTCGTCGTGGATCCGCGCGAGGACCGGCCCCTCGTCGTCGAAGGACCCGACGTGGAGCGTCTGGACGCATCGTCCCTCCGCGAGGGTCTCGAGGCGGACGTCGTCCAGGCGGGCCGGGGCGTCCTTCGCGCCGGCGGCGGCGATCGCGGACTCGACCAGCGCATCGCCCACCCAGTCCGGCGTCATGATCATGAGGGTCCAGTCCCAGGCCGACTTGTCCCGGCGCGTGGTGAAGTACGCGGGGTCGTCGGCCGTCCAGAGGCCCTCGAGCGGCATGACGACGTAGTCGCGGCCCAGCTCCTTCTTCGAGGCGAACTTGGCCTTGTACGCGACCGGGTAGAGGGCCTCGATGGCCTGGGCGAATGCGGGGCTCGCGTTGGGATCGCCGTGGCCGTCGACCATGAGGTAGCGGGTGGGCGGGACGTCGAGCAGCCGGACCTCGCCGCGCTTGGCTGCGTAGGCGTCGAGGGTCCTCTTGAGGTCGACCTTGTCGGGCATCGCGGTACCTCCCTGGGGCGAGTCTGGCACGCCGCGCCGCTCCCCGCGTTGCTGTGCGGGCTGATGTCCCCGGGCCTGCGTGCGCTGGAAGTTGTCCACATACCAGGGACGATGTGTCTGTGGCGTTGTCTGACCCTGGTGGTGGACTGGTTCCATGGAGTTCTCGGTGCTGGACGTCGCGAAGGGCTTGGTGCCGCTCAAGCCCTTCGAGCAGCGTGATCTGCGCACGCTGTCCGAGGACGAGCTCGCGACCGCGCTGGAGGTCGCCGGCAAGCTGGCACGGCTGGCGGACGTGCCGGGCGTGATGCTCGCCGCCGAGGTGCAGCGTCGCTCCAAGGACAAGCCCGGGGGTGGGATGGCACGCCGGCGCGGGCATCGCAACGCGGCGGGTTTGGTGGCGAAGCAGCGGGGTGGGTCGGCCGGTCAGGCGCACGATGCGATCGCCACCGGCGGGCTGTTCGGGTCCGACGACGGCGACGAGGGCGAGGGTGCGGGTGCGGGTGGTGAGGGTGGCGCCGGTGGTGGCGGTCAGGCGCCCCGGTTCGCGCATGTCGCGGCCGCGGTGAGGGCCGGCGACCTGTCCGCGGCGCAGGCCGCGTTGCTGATCGAGACCCTGGAAGCCCTGGACGGTGCCGGCGAGGAGGTCGAGCAGGCGCTGGTGGTCAAGGCGTTGAAGCTGTCGTTGGCGGACCTGCGCAAGGCGTGCCTGGCGCTGCGGGCACGGTGGGACCAGGACCGGTGGTCCGAGCGCGAGAAGCGCCAGCGCGGCGAACGCTACCTGGCGCTGACGGAGAACGCCGACGGGATGGTCCGCATCACGGGCCTGCTGGATCCGGCGTCGGCGGCACCGATCAAGACGTGGTTCGACGCCCAGGTCAAGGCCGCCTTCCGAAAGCGCCGCGAGGAAGGGCTGGGAGCGGCCCCGGCGGGTGAGGCCGGCCGGATCCGCGTCGACGCGCTCGTGGACCTCACCCGCCACGGAATGCGCTGCGAGGCGCCCGGCTCCGGTGTCAGCACGGAGGTTGTGATCCGTATCGACCACGACGCGCTGCGCACCGGGGTGGGGCTGGGCTCCTGCGATGCGGTGTCGACGCCGTTGTCGGCCGGTCAGACGCGACGCCTGGCGGTCGACATGAAGGTGCTGCCGATCGTCCTCGGTGGCGGCTCCCAGGTCCTCGACGTGGGCTTTGCTCGACGATTCTTCACCCCCGCTCAACGTCACGCGTTGGCCGAACGTGACGGCGGCTGCGCGTTCTGTCACGCCCCCGTCGCGTGGTGCGACGCCCACCACATCGCCTGGTGGAAGGAAGACTCCGGCCCCACCGACCTGTCCAACGGGGTGCTCCTTTGCACGAGATGCCACCACAGGATCCACGACGACGGCTGGCAGGTACGCGCCACCGCGACCAAGGTGTGGTTCATCCCGCCCACCACGGTCGACCCCCAGCAGCGACCCCGCCAAGGCGGCAAAGCCGCCCTCGAGGTCAACCTCGCAGGCACCACCCGCTCCAGCACCACCGCCCCACCCAGATGACCCCGCCCCGACGGCGCCCACCCACCCGGGAGGCGCCGCACCGGCACGCCCGGAAGGCGGCGTGTCGGCACGAGAGGCTGTCGCGTCGCCTAGCCCCCCGCGAACGGCGGCAGGACGTCGACCAGGTCGCCGCCCGCCAGCGCCTCGTGGTCCTCGAGGCGGGTGCCGTCGCGCAGGATGGCGCACTGACGGATCACCCGCGGCGCATCGTCCCCGCGCATCGCCAGCGCCTCGCGCAGACCCGCCACGGAGCCCACAGCGAGGGTGAGCTCCTGAGCGCCCGCGGCCTCCGCGGCGCCGGCGAACAGCCTGACCGTGATCACTCGGCCGCCCAGCGCGCGGCGAGCGCGGACGCGGTGGCGCACTCGGCGGCGATGTCCCCGCCCGCGGCCGCGCGACGCCCCGCCGCGTAGCCGACGAGGAATGTCGTGAGCGGCGCCGCCGGCCGCACCACCGAGTGCGCCGCATCGCGGGCGACGTCGAGCAGCGCCTGCACGTCCAGCTCGCCCAGGTCGAGCTCGAGCTCGGCCGCGAGCGCTTCGACCCACTGATCCATGGTGCCCTCGGTCATCCCAACCGCCCCTTCCAGTAGTCCTCGTCGTCGCTCGTGTCGAGGTCCCGCGCGAGGTCGTCCACCGACGGGACCTCCGCCATGGGGATCCCGACGACCAGCCTACGCAGGGAGGATCCCGCCAGATCGGCGGAGCACCGCGCCGCCAGGGCCGGGGTCGGGTAGGCCGCCAGCAGCTGCTGGGCGAAGCCCTCGGCGTCGACCAGCCACGCGCCCCGCTCCGGACCGGCGACGGCGAGCAACGCCGGGACGGCGTCGCCCGCGCGCGGCGTGTCCACGCCGAGCACCACGGTGACCGGCGCGGGCCGGCGATCGCGCGCGAGCTCGGCGACGCCGGCGGCGACCGCCGCCGCGGGCCCGGAGCCCTCCGGCTGCTCCACGGTCCACCGCGCACCCTCCGCGCGAGGCCCTCCGACCACGACGACACCCGCGGCCCCCGCGACCGCGTCGAGCGCCCGATCCAGCAGCGTCCGTCCGCCGACCACCAGCGCGGGCTTCGACACCCCGCCGAGCCGCGAGCCGCGTCCTCCCGCGACGATGATCGCGTCCCAGGGCTCAGCCATGGGATCCCGTCGGGCGCGCTGCACCCGCGGCGCCCATCGCGTCACCCACGGCGCCACGACCCCGACTTGCCGCCCTCCTTCGCCAGGAGGCGGATGTCGCGGATGGTGGTGCCCTTGTCGAGCGCCTTCACCATGTCGACGATGTTGAGGGCCGAGACCGACACCGCGGTGAACGCCTCCATCTCGACCCCGGTGCGGTCGGCGGTCGACACGGTGGCGGTGATGCGCACGCCCTCGTCCTCCACGGCGACGTCGACGACCGCGCCGTGGACGCCGATCACGTGGGCGAGCGGCAGCAGCTCGGGCGTGCGCTTCGCGGCGGCGATGCCCGCGATCCGGGCGAGCGCGAGCGCGTCCCCCTTGGGCACCGTGCCGTCCCGCAGGGCGGCCACGACGTGCGGCGAGCACGCGACGAAGCCCTCCGCGGTAGCGCTGCGGACCGTGGGCTGCTTCGCGGTGACGTCGACCATGCGGACCTGGCCGCGCGCGTCGAGATGGGTGAAGGCGGGCCCGGTCGTGCCGGCCTCGCTGTTCTCGCTCATACGGTGAACCTCCTGACGGCGACGATATCGCCAGCCTCGACGGCGTCGGCCTCGGCCCGGACCCGGGCGAGCCCGTCGGCCGCGGCGAGGCGCGCCGCCAGGTGCGAGCCGGAGCCGCCGGACGTGGCCGGCCGGACGCCCGGGAGCGCCCCGGCGACCGCCCCGGAAGCCTCGACACCGCCGGCGACCGCGTCGGCGTCCCCGTCGACGAGGACCACCGGCATCACCTGCTCACGCCCGGGCGGGCACCGCCACGGCTCGAGCGCGCGCATCGGCTCCCACGCGGGCTCGGGCACCCCCAGCATCGCGCGCACCGCGGGGCCGACGAACAGCTCGACGCACACCGCGACGGCGACGGGGTTCCCGGGCAGGCAGATCACGGGCGCGCCGCCCACGACCCCGAGCCCCTGGGGCTTGCCCGGCTGGATCGCGACCCGGAGGAACTCGACTCCGACGCCGGCCAGCCCCTCCTTCACCGGATCGTGGTCCCCGACGCTGGCGCCGCCGGTCGTGACCACGAGGTCCGCGTCCGCGTACTCGACCGCGGCGCGCACCGCCTCGCCGGTGTCGCCCACGGTCCCGAGGTCGACCGCCACAGCCCCGAGGCTCCGCAGCGCGGCCTCGAGGTACGTGGCATTGGACTCCCAGATCTGTCCGGGGCCGAGCGTCGCGCCGGGCGCGGCGAGCTCGTCCCCGGTGACGAGGAAGGCGACGCGGGGCGCGGGCAGCACCACCAGCTCGCCGTTCCCGGCGGCCGCCGCGGCGGCGAGGTGGCGCGGCCGCAGGCGCACGCCCGCCTCGACCACGAGGTCCCCGTGCCGCGCGTCCTCGGCGCGGCGCCTGATGTGACGCCCGGGAGGGACGGGGGCATCGACGAGCACGGTGCCGGCGGTCGCCGTGACCTGTTCCTGGGGCACCACCGCATCGGCCTCCGCGGGCACCGGGGCGCCGGTCATGATCCGCACCGCCTCGCCCGCGCCCAGCACCCCGTCCCACGGATGGCCCGCCGACGACTCCCCCGCGACCACGAGGCGGACGGGCGCGGCCTCGGTCGCCTGGACGACGTCACGCGCGCGGATCGCGTAGCCGTCCATCGCCGAGTTGTCGAAGGGCGGGAGGTCGCCGGCCGCCCTGACGTCCACCGCGAGGACCGCGCCGAGCGCGTCCCGCAGCGGCACCCGTCGCGGCGGCGGCGGCTCCACGAGCGCCAGCACCTGCGCGAGGTGCTCCGCGGCGCTACGCACCCGCGCCTCCCGCGATCGGCAGGCTGCGCCACGCGCCGTCGCGGGCGTCGACCACCTGGAGGGTCCCGACCAGGCCGCGCCCGGCTCCCGTGAGCCGCACGATCGCCTGCGATGCCATCGCCGCGCCCACCTGGCCGCACAGCGGCCCGAGCACGCCGCCCGCGTCGCACACGCCGAAGTCGGGCGCCGGCTCCACCGGGAAGACGTCGCGGAGGGTGCGCCCCTCGTCGAACACGGTCACCTGGCCGAACCACCCCTGGACCGCTCCCCACACCAGGGGGATCCCGAGGTCGGCGCAGGCATCGGCGACCGCGAGGCGCGACGGCCACGTGTCGGTGCAGTCGAGCACGAGGTCGTCCCCGGCGAGCACGTCGGCCGCGTCCGCGCCCAGACGGGCGTCAATCGTGGTCACGGAGACCTGGGGGGCCAGGGCGGCGAGGGACGATGCGGCGGCCTCGACCTTCGCGAGTCCCACGTCGGCGGGCCCGAAGAGCACCTGCCGGTGCAGGTTGGTCACCGAGACCCGGTCGGAGTCGATCAGCGTGAGCGCCCCGACACCCGCTGCGGCGAGGTAGAGCGCGGCCGGGCAGCCGAGCCCGCCCACGCCGACGATCGCGACCCGCGCCGCGCCCAGCGCCTCCTGCCCCTCTCCCCCGAAGCCGGGGAGCGCCCGTTGCCGGACGTACGCGTCAGCTGCCACCCGCGTCACGGTACCTGTCCAGCACGATCTCCACGAGACGCGGATGCGGCGCGAGCGGCGCGGTCACGTAGTCCGCCCCGGACTCCGTGAGGCGCTGCTGGAAGAAGCCCGGTGCCAGCAGGAACGACGCGACCGCCACCTCCCCGTCCTCGCCGTTGGCGCGGGCGTCGGCGACCGCGTCGCCCACGGTCGGGTGGATCCCCGCCGCGTAGCCGATGCGCACGGGACCGCTCCAGCGGGCACGGAGCATCTCGGCCGCCGCCTCGGTGTCCGCGGTGCTGCGCGGGTCCGAGGATCCGGCCGCCGCCAGGATGAGCGTGGTGGTCTCCGGGACGTGCGCCTCGCGGATGCGGTCCATGACGATGTCGATGAGCCGCGGATCCGGGCCGAGCGCGGAGGCCGCCGCGACGTCCGGACGGTCCTTCACCGCCTCCGCGATGTCGTGGTAGACGTGATAGCCGCCCGCCAGCAGCAGCGGCACGACGACGGCCGACGTGCCGTCGCCGGGCTCGACCTCCGCCACCACCTCCTTGCAGTACGGGCCGTGGACGTCCACGTAGGCGTCGCGGACCTCGTGCGCGGGCAGCGCGGCGCGCACGTCCTCGACCACCTTGAGGATGGTCGCCTGACCGGCCTCGTCCCTGGTCCCGTGCGCGCAGGCGATCAGCGTGCTCATGCGGCGCTCACCGCCAGCGCGTAGCCCCTCTTCACAACCGTTCTCACCAGCATGGGTGCCCCCGAGTTCTCCCTCAGCCTGTTGATCGCCGCCTCCACCGCATGCGCTCCCGCCTGCGCCCCCGGCAGGATCCCGGCCAGCTGCTCGCGCGTGAGGACGTTGCCCTTCGCGTGCGCCAGCGCACGCAGGATCTCGAGCCCGGTGGGCGTGAGCGGCAGGACCCGCCCGTCGAGCACGGCCGAGGTCGCACGCATCACGAGCGGCCCGTCCGGCGTGGGGATGCCCACCGCGGTCTCGGTGAAGTCCTGGACGAGCAGCCGCACGAGCGCGCCGAGCCGCCAGCGGTCCGGATGCCGCACCGTCAGCCCGGCCTCGCGCAGCGGTCCCGCCGTCACGGGACCGACGGCGGCGATGACGAGGTCGCCCGACTCCGCGCGCGCGGCCACCGCGTCGAGCATCCCGCGCTCACGCGCGGTCGCGAGCCACGACTCCGCGCCCGGGGCCGAGGTGAAGATCACCGCGTCGACGCCGCCGCAGGCCGCCTGGTCGATCCACTCGTCGTGGATGTCGGGCTGCAGCGGCCGCCCCCAGCCGTAGACCAGCAGGCTCTGCACCTCCGCGCCCGCCGCCGTGAACGCCTCGTCGAGCCCGTCGGAGCCGTTGCCGTGATGCTGGACGGCGACGCGCATCCCGTCGACGCCCTCCGCGAGGAGGTAGTCGCGCAGCTCGGCGGCGGTCTCGGACTCGGCGACCCAGTCGGCCTCGAGGCCGGCCTGCTGGATCGCTCCACGCGCCTTGGGGCCGCGGGCGATGAAGCGGGCGTCCTTGATCGCGTCGAGCAGGTCCTCGGCGAGGCCCGCGGCGTCCGCGGCCTCGATCCAGCCGCGGAAGCCGATGCCCGTGGTCGCGACCACGATGTCCGGCGGCGCGGCGATGAGCGCCCGCGTGTCCGCGACGAGGCGCGCGTCGTCGAGGTGCGGGATCGTGCTCAGCGCCGGCGCGTGCCGGACGAGCGCGCCGCGGCGCTCCAGCGCCGACGCGAGCTCGCGCTTCCGACGGTCCGCGGTGATGACCATCACACAGCCCGACAGCGGCTCCCCCACCATCGACACGCGGACCTCCCCGTCACTCGCGTCGCGGCGTCGCCGCGACCTCCGAGGCCAGCAGATCCGGCCTCGCTACGTTGCCGATGACGATAATCGCGGGAGGTTTCACCCCTGTTTCCCCCGCGATAAGAACAATGTCGTCGAGGGTGCCGTGAGTCACACGCTCGTCCGCGGTGGTCCCGGACTCGATGATCGCGACCGGCGTGGACCCGGGCGCACCGCCCGCGAGGCCCGCCGCGACGATGTCCGGCAGCGCGGCGACGCCCATGAGCACCACGACGGTCGTGCCGTGCGTCATGGCGGCCACGGAGGTCGCGTCGGCACCGGCGTGGCCCGAGGTGACGAGCACCGCGGTGGACAGGCCCCGCTGCGTCACGGGGATGCCCGCGCGTGCCGGGACCGACAGCGCCGAGGTCACGCCGGGCACCACCTCGACGGGCACGCCCGCCTCGAGGCACGCATGCACCTCCTCGCCTCCGCGCCCCAGCACGAACGGGTCGCCACCCTTGAGGCGCACCACGGTGCGGCCCTGCTGCGCGTGCGACACGAGGATCCGGTTGATCTCGTCCTGCGGCACCGGGTGGCGGTCGGGCGACTTGCCGACGTTGATGACCTCGACGTCGTAGGGCACGGTGACGAGCAGCTCGGTGGTGCCCAGACGGTCGGTAACCACCACGTCGGCCTCGGCGAGCGCCTGGCGACCGCGCACGGTGACGAGACCCGGGTCGCCGGGGCCGGAGCCCACGAGGATCACGCGGCCGTGACCGGAGCGGCGCCTGCGCAGGTCGACCGCGCCCGCGTCGATGTGCGCGGCGACCGCGTCGCGGACCGCCCGGATCCGGGCGGGGTCGGGGCGGTCGGTCGAGATCACGCCGACCGCGAGGTCGCCGTGACGCGACAGCGCCGCCTGCCGCGCGGTGCCGTTGGTCGCGTCGGAGGCGTCGATGCAGAACACGCGTCGCGACTCGGCCCAGGCCGCCACCGCATCGTTCACCGCCGCATCGTCCGTCGCCGCGAGCACGAACCACGCGTCGTCGAGGTCGGGCTCCTCGACGCGTCGCTCACGCCATTCGAGGTCGCCGTGCTGGGCGAGCCGGCGCACGTCGTCGCTCGCGTCGGGCGACACGACGCACACGTCCGCGCCCTCCGCGAGGAAGCGCTTGATGCGCCGCGAGGCCACATGGCCGGCGCCCGCGACGAGCACGCGCCGATCCTTGAGGTCGAGTCCGAAAAGAGCTGTCACGCACCACCCGCCAGGTCGATGAACACGACGCCATTGTCGAGGTGGACACGGTGAACGGCCAAGTCCGGCGCGCGTCCCTCCTTCGGCTCCTTGTCCATCGTGACCAGGCAGGTCCCGTCGAGCAGCGAGAAGACCTGCTTGTAGATGGGCGACGCGATGGTGGGCACGTCGCCCCTCGAGCCCGTGATGCCGCGCGAGATCACCGACGCGCCGGAGAACGGGTCCAGGTTCTGGACGCAGTGCACCGAGCCGTCGGCGAGCAGGAAGATCGCGACCTGCTCGCCGCCCACGAGCGCGGCCACGCCGAGCTCCGGCGTGAGGTCCGCGAGCGTGCAGACGCGGGTCGCGGTGGACGATGCGGTGGCGGAGACGGCGGTCATGACCGGACCTCCAGGGTGGTGGGGGCGATGAGCACGGGCGCGTTCTCGCGCTCCGCGGGGGTGGCCGGGCGGCGCTGGCCGCGCTGCTCGACGTACGCGAGCGTCGGGTCGGGCTGCTCGGGCGCGTTGACGAACGACGCGAACTGGCGCAGGCGCACCGGGTCGTTCAGCACGGCCTTCCACTCGTCCTCGTAGGAGTCGATGTGGCGGGCCATGTGCGCGTCGAGCTCCTCACCGAGGCCGAGGGAGTCGTCGACCACGATCTCGCGGATGCGGTCGAGGCCGCCCTCGTGCTCCTGCTGCCACGGGGCCGTGCGCTGCAGGCGGTCGGCGGTGCGGATGTAATACATGAGGTAGCGGTCGATCACGCGGAAGACGTCGTCGTCGGACACGTCCTCCACGAGCAGCTGCGCGTGCACCGGCGTGAAGCCGCCGTTGCCGCCCACGTAGACGTTCCAGCCCTTGTCCGTCGCGATCACGCCGACGTCCTTGCCGCGGGCCTCGGCGCACTCGCGGGCGCAGCCCGAGACGCCCAGCTTGAGCTTGTGGGGGCTGCGCAGGCCGCGGTAGCGCAGCTCCAGGGCGATCGCCATGCCCACCGAGTCCTGCACGCCGTAGCGGCACCAGGTCGAGCCGACGCAGGACTTCACGGTGCGCAGCGACTTGCCGTACGCGTGGCCCGACTCCATGCCCGCGTCCACGAGCCGCTTCCAGATCTGGGGCAGCTGCTCGAGCCGAGCGCCGAACATGTCGATGCGCTGGCCGCCGGTGATCTTCGTGTACAGCCCGTAGTCCTGGGCGATCTGCCCGATGAGGATGAGGTGCTCGGGCAGGATCTCCCCGCCCGGCACGCGCGGCACCACCGAGTAGGTGCCGTCCTTCTGCATGTTCGCCATCACACGGTCGTTGGTGTCCTGCAGCGCCGCGCGGTCGCCGCCGAGGACGTGCGCGTTGTACAGCGACGCGAGGATCGAGCCGACGGTGGGCTTGCAGATGTCGCAGCCGCGTCCGGTGCCGAAGCGCTCGATGACCTCGGAGAACGTGGTGACCTCCGCCACCTTGATCGCGTTGAAGAGCTGAGCACGGGACAGCGCGAAGTGCTCGCACAGCGCGTTCGAGACCTCGATGCCGGCCTTCTCGAGCTCGGTCCCCATGATCTTCTTGACGAGCGGGAGGCACGAGCCGCACGACGTGCCCGCCTTGGTGCAGGCCTTCACCGCGCCGAGGTCGTGGCAGTCGTGGTCGGTGACCGCGCCACGGATGCTGCCCGCCGACACGTTGTTGCACGAGCACACGCCCGCATCGTCCGGCAGCTCGATCTCGCCCTTCTCGACGGACCCCTCGGGCAGGATCCACGCGGCGGGGTCGCCGGGCAGCTCCGCGCCCACCATGGGCCGCAGCGACGCGTACGCCGAGGCGTCGCCGACGAGCACGCCGCCCAGCAGCGTCTTCGCGTCGTCCGTGAGCACCAGCTTCTTGTAGACGCCGTTGACGGGGTCCGCGTAGACCATCTCGAGCGCGCCCGGGGTGGTGGCGAACGCGTCGCCGAAGGACGCGACGTCGACGCCGAGCAGCTTGAGCTTGGTCGCCATGTCGGCGCCGGGGAACGTGCTCGCGCCGCCCAGCAGGCGGTCGACGGCGATCTCCGCCATCGTGTTGCCGGGCGCGATGAGGCCGAGGCAGGCGCCCTGGATGCACGCGACCTCGCCGATCGCGCTGACGGCGGGGTCCGCGGTGAGGCACGTGTCGTCGACGACCACGCCGCCGCGCGCACCGGTCTCGAGGCCGGACGTCGCGCCGAGCTCGTCGCGCGGGCGCACGCCGGTCGCGAAGACCACCACGTCGACCAGCTGCTCCCCGCCGTCCGCGAAGAGGAGGCTGCCCACGTGACCGTCCTTGCCGGCGCGGATCTCCTGGGTGGCGGTGCTGCAGCGCACCGTCACGCCCATGCGCTCGATGAGCCGCTTGAGCGCCTCGCCGCCGCCCTCGTCCACCTGCAGGTTCATCAGGCGGTCCGCGAACTGGATCACCGTGCTGCGCGCGCCGAGGCTCTGGAGCGCGCCCGCCGCCTCGAGGCCGAGGAGGCCGCCGCCGATGACCGCGCCGCGGACGGGCCGGCCGAGCTCCGCGCGGCGCTCCTCGACCCAGCCGCGCAGCGCGGCGACGTCGTCGACGGTGCGGTACATGAACACGCCGGGCAGGTCCGCGCCCGGCGTGGGCGGCGCCCACGCGTACGAGCCGGTCGCCAGGACCAGGTGGTCGTACGCGACCTCGCGGCCGCCCTCCACGGTGACGATGCGCCGGTCGCGGTCCACCGCGGTCGCGCGGCTGTCGCGGTGCAGCGTGACGAGCGGGTCCTGCCACAGCGCGGGATCGCCCAGCTGCAGGTCCTCGGGCGTCCTGCCCTGGAAGTAGCTCGTGAGCGCGACCCGGTCGTACGGCGCGCGGGGCTCCTCCGCGAGCACCTCGACGCTGAAGCGCCCCTCGGTGTCGCGGGCCCGCATGGCCTCGGTGAAACGGTGGGCGACCATGCCGCCACCCACGACGACGATGTGCTCGGTGGTCATCATGCCTCCCCTGTGCCTGCCATCGCAGGAACCTTGCGGTCGCTCGCGGCGGTCACGAGCATCTCCTTCACCAGCGACTTGCAGTCGCCGCATCCCGTGCACGCGCGGGTGGCGCGCGAGACGTCCTCGACGGACTCGCAGCCGTCCGCGATGGCGTCCGTGATGCGCCCCTTCGACACGGTGTTGCACTGGCAGACCGTGTCGGCGTCCGCCATGTCCGCGGCGTTCCGGCTCGCGGGCGCTGCACCCGGGATGGGGCGGACGATGAGGTGGGCCGGGTCCGACGGGACCGGCAGCCCGCGCGTGTAGAGCGCTTGAAGATCGGTGGCGGTGGCCTTGTCGCCCACCACCGTCGCCCCCACGAGGCGCCCCTCGTGGATGACGACCTCGACGAAGCGGCCGACGGCCGGGTCCGAGATCCGCACGGCCCGCAGCAGGCGGTCGCCGTGCTCGAACTTGCCGCTCAGGCCCATGGTGACCACCTCGAGCCCGGACGCCTTGACGCGGACCACGTTGGTGCGGTCGGTGCCCGCCGCATCGTCCCGCGGGGCGATCGGCGCTCCCGCCCACGCGTCGACGAGGCGCTGCGCCTGGTCCCAGCCCTGCGCGACGAGGCCGGTGCCTCCCTCGGGCGGCTGGGCGCAGTCGCCGATCGCGAAGACGTGCGGGTCCGCGGGCGAGGCGAGATCGGTTCCGACGACGACGCCGCGCTCGCACGGCAGCCCGGCGCGGCGTGCGAGGGCCGTCTCGGGGATGGTGCCCGCGCACATGACGAGCAGGTCCGTGAGGATCTCGGCGCCGTTGGACAGCTCGACGGCGGAGATGCGGCCGCGGCGCTCGACGACCCGCGTCACCGACGCCTGCGTGACGACCGTCATGCCCAGCCGCCCGAGCGAGCCCTCCGCGACCTGCGAGGCGGAGGAGCCGAGCTGGCGCTCCATGAGGCGGTCGGCGTGGTGCACGAGGGTGACGGCGAGCCCGCGCGCGGCGAGCCCGGTGGCGACCTCGAGCCCGAGGACGCCCGCGCCGAGCACCACGGCGCGCCGCGCCTTGGGAAGCGCCGCGAGGATGCCCTGCGCGTCCGCGAGGTCCTTGAGCACGCTCACCCCCGGCACCAGGCCGTCGGGGTTCGCGACGTGCTGGATCTGAGGGACGCGCGCGGCCGAGCCGGTGGCGAGGACGAGCCGGTCGTAGCGGTGCACCGACCCGTCGGACGCGGTGACGAGGCGGCGGGCGCGGTCGATCTCGACGGCGGACACGCCCTGGCGCACGTCGACGGCGTCCGCGTCGGGAGAGACGAGCGCGATCGCGTCCGCGTCGGCCTTGCCCGCGACGACGCTCGACAGCAGCACCCGGTTGTACGGCGCGGTGTCCTCGCGCCCGAGCACGGTGACGTGCGCCCCGGGCACGCGGGCGGCCGCGTCCTGGGCGAATCGTGAGCCGACCATCCCGTGGCCGATGACGACGATCCTCATCGCGCCGCTCCTTCCAGCTCTGACGCGGGCCGCAGCTGGTGAGCCGCGCGGATCGCGACAGCCGTGACCTTGAACTCGGGCATCGACGACGTCGGGTCGGTGACGTCGTTGGTGAGGCGGTTGGCGGAACCCGCCCCCGCCCAGTGGAACGGCATGAAGACCGTGTCGGTGCGGATGTCGGTGGTGAGGCGCACCCGCGCCATCGCCTCTCCGCGCGCGGTGGCGAGGAACGCGACCGCGCCCTCCGTGAGCCCGTACCGCTCGGCGAGCAGCGGGTGCATCTCGACGAAGGCCTCGGGCTGGGCCTGCGCGAGCTCCTTGACGCGACGGGTCTGCGCGCCCGACTGGTAGTGCTGGAGCACGCGCCCCGTCACCAGGTAGGTCGCCATGCCCGGGCGCACGTCGTCCGCGGGGCCGCGGTGAGCGACCGCGATCATGCGCGCGCGGCCCGAGGGCGTGGGGAAGGACTCGAGGAACGGCCGGGGCGTCCCGAGGTGGGCGGACTCCCCCGGCGCCGGCGCCGGGCAGGGCCAGAACAGCTCCTCGCCCGCGTCCAGGCGGGCGTACGTGACGCCGGAGTAGTCGGCCTTGCCGCCGGCGGAGGCGCGGGCCATCTCGTCGAACATCGTCTCGGCGTCCTCGCTGAAGGTCGCGTCGCAGCCCAGGCGCCGGGCGAGCTCGCGGAGGATCCACAGCTCGGAGCGCGCCTCGCCGGGCGCCGCGACGGCCGCGCGGCGGCGGATGATCCGGCCCTCGAGGTTGGTCATGGTGCCGTCCTCCTCGGCCCACTGGGTGACGGGGAGGACGACGTCCGCGAGCAGCGCGGTCTCGGACGGCACGAGGTCGCACACGACGAGCAGGTCGAGCGCGCGCAGCCGCTCCTCGACCGCCGTCGCGTTCGGGGCGCTCACCACGACGTTGCTGCCGTGGACCAGCAGCGCGCGGGGCCCGTCGGCCGTGCCGAGCGACGACAGGAGCTGGACCGCCGGCACGCCCGGGCCGGGGATGACCTCCGGGTCGACGCCCCACACGGAGGCGACGTGGGCGCGCGCCGCCGGGTCGGTGATCATGCGGTAGCCGGGCAGCTGGTCCGACTTCTGACCGTGCTCGCGGCCGCCCTGGCCGTTGCCCTGGCCCGTGACGGGCCCGTAGCCCGAGCCCTCGCGCCCGATGAGGCCGAGCGCGAGCGCGAGGTTGATCGCGGCGTTCACGCAGTCGGTCCCCTGCGCCATCTGCTCGACGCCGCGGCCCGTGAGGATGTACGCCCCCCGGCCGCCACGCGAGGGGGACGCGGCGGCCAGGAGGCGTGCGACCTCGCGGAGCGTGTCCGCGGGGACGCCGGTCGCGGCCTCCGCGCGCTCGGGCCACCACTGCGCCACCGAGCGGCGGACGTCGTCGAGACCCTCGACGCGGTCCGCGAGGTAGGCGTCGTCCTGGAGGCCCTCGGCGAGCACGATGTGCAGCAGCGCGAGGAGCACGACCATGTCGGAGCCGGGCACGGCGGCGAGGTGGACGCCCGCGCCGTCGCGCGTGAGCTTCGCGGTGACGGTCTCGCGCGGGTCCACGACCACGAGGCCGCCGCGCTCGCGCACGCCCGCGAGGTGCTGGACGAAGGGCGGCATCGTCACGCCCATGTTGGAGCCGAGGACGAGGACGGCGTCCGCGCCGCCCAGGTCCGCGAGCGGGAAGGCGAGGCCGCGGTCCATGCCGAGCGCGCGGTTCGAGGCCGCGGCGGCGGACGACATGCAGAAGCGGCCGTTGTAGTCGATGAGGCGCGTGCCGAGCGCGAGCCGCGCGAACTTCCCCAGCGCGTACGCCTTCTCGTTGGTGAGCCCGCCGCCGCCGAACACGGCGACCGCATCGTTCCCCGACTCGGCCTGGAGCTCACGGACGCGGCCCGCCACGAGGTCGAGCGCCTCGTCCCAGCCCGCCTCGCGGAAACCTCCGTCGGCGGTGCGGATCAGCGGCGTCGTGATCCTGTCGGAGGCCCGGAGCACCTCGGCCGAGGTCCAGCCCTTCTGGCACAGGCCGCCGCGGTTGGTGGGGAACTCCCGCCCCGTCACCGCGACGGGGAGGCGCTCCCCCGGCGTCGCGGTGAGCGTCTGCGCGCACTGGAGGGCGCAGTAGGGGCAGTGGGTGGCCGCGGTGGCGCCGGGGAGGGGTCCCGGCGCCACCGCGTCCTGCTGGGGGGTGGTCACGTCAGACGTTCCTCATCGTGGCGCCCTTGCGCAGGTAGAACACCCACGTGATGGCGGCCATCGCGAGGAAGACCGCGACGTAGATCTGCAGGGCCGGGACGATCGTGCCCGACATCTCCTTGGAGATCTTGTAGATGAACGGGATCGCGAAGCCGCCGAAGGCGCCCACCGCGGAGATGATGCCCACGGCGCCCGCCGCCTGGCGCTTGAAGTCGAGACGGCTCTCCTCGGTGTCCTCGCCCTTGCTCGCCTGGAGCCGGCCGAAGATCGACGGGATCATGCGGTACGTCGAGCCGTTGCCGATGCCGGTCGCGGCGAACAGCACCATGAAGCTCACGAAGAACAGCGCGAGGGACTCGTGCTGGACGCCGACCACCGCGGTCGCTCCCGCCGCCGCCATCACGACGAACGAGGCGATGGTGACGATCGAGCCGCCGATGCGGTCCGCGAGCTTGCCGCCGTAGGGACGGGAGAGCGAGCCGATGAGCGCCCCGAGGAAGCCCCAGCTCAGCGCGATGTCGGCACGCTCGAAGACCACCGTGAGGAGCGTGGGGAACGCCGCCGAGTAGCCGATGAACGAGCCGAAGGTGCCGATGTAGAGGAAGGCCATCAGCCACGTGTGGCCGTGCTGGAGCGAGGCCGCCGTGGGCTTCGGGTCCGCCTTCGCCTCGCGGAGGTTGTCCATGAAGAGGAAGGCGAGGATGGCGGCCACGACCGCGAGGGGGACGTAGACGAGGCCCGCCGCGGAGAGGCCGAGCGCGCCGATGCCGATGACGACCGGCACGAGCTTCTGCGCCACGGCGACGCCGATGTTGCCGCCCGCGGCGTTGAGGCCGAGCGCCCAGCCCTTCTCCTTGTCGGGGTAGAAGAACGAGATGTTCGACATCGACGAGGCGAAGTTGCCGCCGCCGAAGCCCGCGGTCGCCGCGATCGCGACGAGGATCCCGAAGGACGTCTCCGGGTGCTGGACCACCCAGGCGAGGCCGAGGGTCGGCACCAGCAGCAGGAGGGCGGAGATGACGGTCCAGTTGCGGCCGCCGAAGATCGGCACCGCGAACGTGTAGGGGACGCGCAGGAACGCGCCGACGCCGGAGGCGACGGCGAGGAGCGTGAAGCCCTGGCTCGCGGTGAGCGCCCAGCCGTTGGCGCCGGCGGCCACGAGAGCGCCGGACTCGTCGAAGGTGCCGTACATGCGGACGACGACGATCGACCACAGCAGCCACACCGAGAACCCGATGTGCTCGGCGACGATGGAGAACACGAGGTTGCGGAACGCGATGGACTTGCCGCGGGCCTCCCAGAACAGCTCGTTCTCGGGCTCCCAGCGCTCGATCCACCGGCCCTTGCCGATGACGCCGGGCTCGATCGCCTCGACGGTGGTCTTGTCGGAGATGGTCATGGTCCCTCCCGGGGGACTGATGTCCGACCGGGACGGTCGCCCCGCGGGGAATCGGACAACTCCGAAGGTAGGGAGGGAAGGTTTCACCCACGGTCACGCCGTGTGAAACGTGGGAGAACTCTTTCTCACCTCACAGGGGCCGGCCCCGTGAAGTGGTTCACAGCCGCCCACACGCGGCGTGAGAACGACGATCTACCAGGGACGATGCTCCGGCAGGGCGATGCGGCCCGGTGGCGCCTGGTGCCATAGCCGAGCGGGTCGTGTCGCGACGGCGCGACGCCTCAGACGCGCGCGGCGACCTCGGAGTCCGCCCAGTGGGCGACGGTCGACACGATGTGGCGCACGTCGTGGACCGAGTGCGCGGCCGAGACGAACCACGCCTCGTAGGCGCTCGGCGGCAGCGCGACGCCCTCGCGGCGCACCGCGTGGAACAGGCGCGCGAAGGCCGCCGTGTCCTGCGCGGAGACCTGGTCGAACGTCACCGGCGCCTCGTCCAGCCCCAGGAAGATCGAGAACAGCGTGCCCGCGCGGCCGACAGCGTGGGTGATGCCGCGCTCGGTCAGCGCGCCCAAGACGCCGTCGGCGAGGTCGGCGGAGATGCGCGCCACATGCGCGTGCACGTCGTCGGTGAGCAGGCGCATCGTCGCGAGGCCGGCGGCCACGGCGACGGGGTTCCCCGACAGCGTGCCCGCCTGGTAGACGGGGCCGAGCGGCGCGAGCTGCTCCATGAGGTCGCGGCGGCCGCCCAGCGCGGCGACCGGCAGGCCGCCGCCGATGACCTTGCCGAAGGTCACGAGGTCCGGGGTCCACGGGTCGAGTCCCGCGGCGACGTCGTGGTCGCGCTCGATGCCCCAGTAGCCCGAGGGCCCGGCACGGAAGCCGGTGAGCACCTCGTCGAGGATCATCACCGCGCCCTCGTTGCGGCAGAGCGTCGAGATGAGGCGGTTGAAGCCGGCGGGCGGCTGGATGACGCCCATGTTGGCGGGCGCCGCCTCGACGATGACGCCGGCGATCTCGGCGCCGTGCTCGGCGAAGGCGTCGGTGAGCGCGGCCTCGTCGCCGTACGGCAGCACCAGCGTGTCCTGCGCGGCGCCGGGGGTCACGCCCGCGGAGTCGGGGACGCCCGCCGTCGCGAGGCCCGAGCCCGCGGCGACCAGCAGCGCGTCCGAGTGGCCGTGGTAGCAGCCGGCGAACTTCACGATGACCGTCCGGCCGGTCGCGGCGCGCGCGAGGCGGATCGCGGTCATGGTCGCCTCGGTGCCGGTCGACACGAGGCGCACCCGCTCGGCGGGCGCGTAGCGGTCGCGGATCATCTCCGCGAGCTCGACCTCGGCCTCGGTGGTCGCGCCGAAGGACAGGCCGCGCGTGGCGGCGGCCTGCACGGCGGCGACGACCTCGGGCCGCGCGTGGCCCAGGATCGCGGGACCCCAGGACGCGACGAGGTCGATCATCTCGCGGCCGTCCGCGTCGACGATGCGCGACCCGCTCGCCGAGGCGATCGGCACCGGCTCTCCCCCGACCCCGTTCCACGCGCGCACGGGCGAGTTCACGCCGCCGGGCAGGATCGCGCGGGCGCGCTCCGAGTACGAGGTCATTCAGTTCTCCTTGAGCCAGGCGGCGAGGTCGAGCGCCGCGTAGGTGACGACGATGTCGGCGCCGGCACGGCGCATCGACGTGAGAGCCTCGAGGTGCGAGGCGCGGCGGTCCAGCCAGCCGTGGGCGGCGGCCGCCTCGATCTGGGCGTACTCGCCCGACACGTGATAGGCCGCGACCGGCACGCGCGACTGCGCGGCGACCTCGGCGACGACGTCCAGGTAGGGCAGCGCGGGCTTCACCATGACCATGTCCGCGCCCTCGAGCTCGTCGAGCTCGGCCTCGTGGAGGCCCTCGCGGCCGTTGGCCGGGTCGAGCTGGTAGGTGCGGCGGTCGCCCTGGAGCTGGCTGTCGACGGCCTCGCGGAAGGGCCCGTAGAACGCCGAGGCGTACTTGGCGGCGTACGCGAGCAGCGCGGTGTCGGTGAAGCCCTCGGCCTCGAGGGCCTCGCGCACCACGGCGACCTGGTGGTCCATCATCCCGCTGAGGCCCAGCACGTGGGCGCCGGCGCGGGCCTGGGCGAGCGCCATCGCGGCGTAGATCTCGTTGGTCGCGTCGTTGTCGACCCGGCCGCCGGCGTCGAGGACGCCGCAGTGGCCGTGGTCGGTGAACTCGTCGAGGCACAGGTCGGCCATGATCACGAGGCGATCGCCGGCGGCCTCCGCCGCGAGCCCGATCGCGCGGTTGAGGATGCCCTCGGGGTCGACCGCGCCCGAGCCCTGCGCGTCGCGCACCGAGGGGATCGCGAACAGCATGAGGCCGCCGATCCCGGCCGCGACCGCGTCCTGGACCAGTCCCGGCACCGCGTCGAGCGGGTGCTGGGACACGCCCGGCAGCGACGTGATCGGCCGCTCCTCGGCGAGGTCCTCGTGGACGAAGACGGGCAGCACCAGCTCGGCGGGGTGCGGGCGCACCTCGCGGACGAGGCGGCGCATCGCGGGCGTGGTGCGCACGCGGCGCGGGCGGTACGAGGTCATGCGTGGTCTCCCTCGGGAGCGTCGTGGGGTGCGAGCGCCGCGAGCACCGCGGCCCGGATCCCAGCGTAGGTGGGCGTGTCCGCGACCGCGTCGACACGCAGCCCGGCGGCGCGCGCGCCGGCCTCCGTGGTGCGTCCGATGGCGACGATGCGGGTGGTGGGGGCGACCGCCGGGCAGGCGGCGGCGAAGCGCTCGGCGACCGAGCCGGAGGTGAGCAGGACCGCGTCGAGGCCGCCGTCGGCGACCGCGGCGACCGTCGCATCGTCCGGTCCCGGGCCGTCCACCGTGCGGTAGGCCTCGACGGTGTCGACGCTCCAGCCCTTGCGCGCGAGCCCGCGCTCGAGCACGGGCGACGCGAGGTTGCCGAGCGGCACGAGGACACGGGCGGACGCCTCGCCCGGAGCGTCCGGGAAGTCCGCGACGATGCCGCGGGCGTCGTGGCGCGTGGCGGGCACCAGGTCGACCGTGAGGCCGACCGCGGCGCACACGCCGCGGGTGGCCTCCCCGACCGTGGCGAACCGCGAGGCGGGCTGCGGCTCGCCCAGGCTCCGGCCGTGGGCACGGGCGATGCGGTCCATCGCGAGGACGGCGTTGCGGCTCGTCACGGCCATCCAGGCGTACGCGCCGTCGAGCCACGCGAGCGTGGCGGCCTCGAGCGCGGAGGGGTCCTCGGGCCCGGCGATCGCGATGAACGCGACCGGGGTGACGAGCGCCCCCTCGGCGACGAGGTCGTCGGCGAAGGCGGTCCGCTCGGCGGTGACCGGCACGAGCAGCCGGCGTCCGGCGAGGCTCACGCGCGGCCCATGAGGCGCTCGGCGCCGCGGCCCAGCAGCGAGAAGCCGCTCGAGCGGCCGATCGCGGCGGCCTCGGCGAGCACGCCGGAGTTGCGCTCGTTGAGCGCGAGCGTGCCGTCGTGGCCGATGACGCGCGTGTGGAGCGTGAGGCGGCCGCCGGAGACCGTCGCATGCGCGGCGACGGGGGCGGCGCAACCGGCGTCGAGCACGCGCAGCGCCTCGCGCTCGGCGGTCACGGCGGCACGGGTGGGCGCGTGGTCGAGCGTCGCGAGCAGCGCCCGCAGCTCGTCGGGGGCGTCCTCACGGATCTCGATCGCGAGCGCGCCCTGACCCGGCGCGGGCACCATGTCCTCGACGGACAGCGGCTCGGTCGCATCGTCGCCGCGGCCGAGGCGGTTGAGGCCCGCCGCCGCGAGCACGACGCCGTCGAGGCCGTCGCCGATGCGCGACAGGCGGGTGTCGACGTTGCCGCGCAGCGGCTGGACGTCGAGGTCGGGGCGGACGGCGAGCAGCTGCGCGGCGCGGCGCGGCGAACCGGTGCCGATGGCGGCGCCCTCGGGCAGCTCCGCGAGGGTGCGGCCGTCCGTGCAGAGCGCGTCGCGCGGGTCCTCGCGCTCGGGGATCGCCACCACCTCGAGGCCCGGGTAGGGCTGCGTGGGGACGTCCTTGAGCGAGTGCACGATGAAGTCGCACTCCCCCGCGAGCAGCGCCTCGCGCAGCGCCGTGACGAACACGCCGGTCTGCGACAGGCCCACGAGCGAGCCGCGGTCGATGTCGCCCTTGGTGGTCACCTTGACGAGCTCGACGGCGGCCTCGGCGCCGCCGGTCGCGGCCGCGGCGACGACCGCGTCGGCGAACTGGCCGGACTGTGCCGTCGCGAGCGCGGATCCACGGGTGCCGAGGCGGAGATTCATGGCGTCCAGGGTAGTCGCCCTACCGGACACCCGGCACCGGTCACCGTCGGTACCCCGGCCCGACGAACACGAGCACCACCGCGACCAGCGCCAGCACGAGCGCCACCCAGGCGGGCGCGACGAAGCCGAGCCCCGCGCCGATGACGATCGCGCCGAGCCCCGTGCCCACCACCGTCGCGGCGTTGAGGGCGGAGTGCGAGATCGCGGCGCCGAGCGACGGCGACGTGTGCGTCGCATCCATGAGGTGCGCCTGCGCGGCCTGCGAGAACGTCTGGATGAACACGCCGAGCAGGACGAGCGCCACCACGACCGGCCAGCCGAGGCTGCCGACGAGACCCAGCATCAGCAGCGTGACGGCGACCCCGATGAGCCCGACGCGCGAGGTGAGCAGCACCGAGCGGTCGGTGAGCCGGCCGCCCACGTACGCGCCCGCCGTCATGCCCAGGCCGAACAGGGCGAGGACCACGGTGACCGTGGGCGGCGCGAAGCCGTTGGTGTCCTCGAGCAGCGGCACCATGTACGACTGCACCGCGCCGAGGCCCGCGAAGCCGACCGTGACCGTGAGGATCGCGGTCCACAGCACGCGCCCGCGCAGGGCCGCGAGCTCGGTGCGGAAGCCGGCGCCGTGGGTGCCGGGCACCGACGGCACGAAGGCCCACATGAGCGCGAAGCCCGCGAGACCGACGGCGGCCACGAGCCAGAACGCGACGCGCCATCCGGACTGCACCGAGATCCACTGCATCGCGGGCACGCCGACCACGATCGCAGCGGTGAGCCCGTACATGATGGTCGCGATCACCTTGCCGCGCTTCTCGACGCCCAGCGCGAGCACGCCCACATAGGCGGCGGAGCCCAGCAGGGCGCCGTGCGGGAGGCCCGCGAGGAGCCGCGCGAGGAAGAGCGTCTCGACCGTGGGCGCGAGCGCGGTGAGCGCCGACGTCGCGACGAACACCGCGGACATCGTGAGCAGCAGCCGGCGGCGGTTCCACGAGGCGAGCCCGACCATGATGAGCGGGGCGCCGATGACGACGCCCAGCGCGTACGCGACGATGGTCCAGCCGATCATGTCGACCGTGGTGTCCAGGTCGCGCACCTGGTCCTGGATGACGCCGGACGCCCCTCCCTGGGAGAGGCTGATCGCGAAGCCGGCGACGACGAAGCCGGCCAGGACGAGGGCGGGGTGCGCGGCGTGCGCGGTGCGCGGCAGGAGCCAGCGCGGGGTGCCGGCCTCGGAGGCCGGGGGCAGAGAGGTCATCAGGTGCCTTGCGTGACGAGCCACACCGCGGTCGCGGTGGCGGGCGGGACGACGAGGTCGGCCGCCTCCGCGGTCTCCACCCGGATCCCGCCGGAGCCGTCGGGGCCAAGCACCCGGATCGAGGCGTCCACGGTCAATCCTAGGGTCGCGAGGTCCCGGAGCACGCCGGGATCCGCATCCGACAGGCGGGCGACGGTCCAGTCGCCGGCAGCCGCCTCGGCGAGGTTCGTGCCGTCGACGACGTCGATGCGGCCGCTCGCGCTCGGGATCGGGTCGCCGTGCGGATCGCGCGTGGGGTGGCCGAGCATCGTGTCGATCGCGTCGATCATGCGCGGCGAGCACGCGTGCTCGAGCACCTCGGCCTCGTCGTGCACCTCGTCCCAGCCGTAGCCCAGCTGCGTGACGAGGAAGGTCTCGATGAGCCGGTGCCGGCGCACCATGTCCAGCGCGCGCCGCTCCCCCTCGGGAGTGAGCGTGATCGCACCGTACGGCCGATGGTCGAGCAGGCCCGCCGCGACCAGCTTGCGGACGTTCTCCGACACGGTGGGCGCGGACACGCCGAGCCGCTCCGCGAGGCGCTTCGTGGTGACCGGCTCGTCGGACCAC
Organism: Demequina maris; assembly: GCF_000971155.1. Taxonomy (GTDB): domain Bacteria; phylum Actinomycetota; class Actinomycetes; order Actinomycetales; family Demequinaceae; genus Demequina; species Demequina maris. The sequence continues at coordinate 74,768 of NZ_BBLX01000009.1, forward strand.
TCGGTCGCGCTCCACACGATCTTCACGTAGTCCTGCGCGGTCGCGGTCAGCTGCACCTCGGTCATCGTGTCCTCCCCCGCGGCCTCGCGCCGCGCCGTGCCCCCAGGGGACACGGTAGCGAGCGCGTCAGCGGCGGGTCCCGTCCTCGGGGCCGCGGCCCCGCAGCGCGATGGTGAGCGCGAGCGCGCCGGCGGCCACCGCGCCGATGATGACGTAGACGGCCGGGTTGGGGCCGACCTCCTCGTACACGGTGACGTGGGGCGCGGGGCTCGCGGTCGGCAGCACGGCCTCGGCGCTCGCGTCGGTCGCCGACGGCGAGGCGCTGGGGGACGCGGTGACGGAGGCGCTGGGGTCCGCGCCGGCCGCCTCGGGCGGCGCGTACGTGAAGGCGACCTCGCCCTCGATCGGGTGGCCGTCGCCGGCGACCACGCGGTACCTGAGGACGTTCTCGCCGGCGCCCAGCGCATCGTCCGGCACGGCGGCCGTGATGGTCTCCGTGACGGGCTCCTGCACCTCGAGCGCGGTGCGCGTGCCGTCGGGCGCGACGATCGCGAGCTCGTTGCCGATGTCGAGCAGCTGCTCGGTGAACTCGAGCGACACCTCGGCGAGCTCCGTGACGGTGTCCCCCTCGGCGGGGGTCGACGAGACCAGCGCGGTGTGCGCGGACGCCGGGGCGCCCGCGAGCACGAGCGCACCCGCGACGGCCGCCAGGGCGGCAAGGATCCGAGGCACGATGCGGGGCATGGGGCCAGTTTCCCACGGGGCGCCGGCGCGACCGTCCGCCGGCTTCACCCGATGGTCACCCGATGGTCACGCGACATCAAGCGCGAGGCAACCGACGGTTCGCCCGGGGCTCCAAGACTGACGAGCGTGAAGGTCGCGCTGGTCGCAGAGTCGTTCCTGCCGCACACGAACGGCGTCACCCACTCGCTGCTGCGAGTCCTCGACCACCTCGCCGCCCGCGGCGACGAGGCGGTCGTCATCGCCCCCGAGGCCCCCGGTGCTCCGGGGTCCGTCGCGGGCGTGCCCATCATCCACGTGCCCGCCGTCGGCTGGCCCGGCTACAAGGACGTGCGCGTCGCGCTGTCGACGGTGCGCGGCGTGGCCCGCATCCTCGAGGACGTGCGCCCCGACGTCGTCCACCTCGCGTCGCCGTTCATGCTCGGCTGGGCGGCGGTCCGCGCCGCGTCCGACCTCGGGCTTCCGACGGTCGCGATCTATCAGACGGACGTGCCGTCCTACGCGGCCTCGTACCGCGCGCCGTGGGGCGAGCCGCTGCTGTGGGCGCGCGTCCGCAACATCCACCGCGCCGCCGACCTCACGCTCGCGCCCTCGACGGCTGCGATGGGCCAGCTCGAGGACCTCGGCGTCGACCGCCTGCGGCTGTGGCCGCGCGGCGTCGACACCGTGCGCTTCAACCCCGCGCATCGGGACGATGCGCTGCGGGCCTCGTGGGCGCCGCGCGGCGAGGTCGTGGTCGGGTACGTGGGCCGCCTCGCGCCCGAGAAGCGCGTCGACGACCTCGCGGTGCTCGCGGACCTGCCGGGCGTGCGGCTGGTCGTCATCGGCGAGGGCCCCGAGGGTCCGCGCCTGCGGCGCGCGCTGCCCCGGGCGGAGCTCGCCGGCTTCCTGGGCGGCGGCGAGCTCGCGCGCGCCGTCGCGAGCCTCGATGTCATGGTCCACCCGGGCGAGCTCGAGACCTTCGGGCAGTCGATCCAGGAGGCCCTCGCCTCGGGCGTGCCGGTGGTGGCGCCGCGCCGCGGCGGACCGATCGACCTCATCGACCACGGCTCGAACGGCTTCCTGTACGCGCCGGGCCGGCTCGACCATCTGCGGGACGCGGTCGCGGCGCTCGTGGGCAACGAGGACATGCGGCTGCTGCAGGGCGCGCACGCGCGGGTCTCCGTCGAGGGACGCACCTGGCCACGCGTGTGCAAGGCGCTCACGGACCACTACGCGCGCGCCATCGCGGCGAGGGCGGTGGCGTCATGAGGATCGCTCAACTCGCGAACTTCTACGGCCCCCGCTCGGGCGGCCTGCGCACGGCGCTGCACGCGCTCGGCCGCGGCTACGTGGACGCCGGCGACGACGTCCTGCTGGTGGTCCCGGGTGACGAGGACCGCGTGCACGAGGCCTCGCACGGCCGCGTCGTCACGCTCCACAGCCCGCTCGTCCCGGGCACCGGGGGCTACCGGGCCATCACGCGGCTCGGCGCGGTCGCCGACACGCTCGAGGCGTTCCGCCCCGACGCCCTGGAGGTCTCCGACCGCACCACCCTCGCGGGCTTCGGCACGTGGGCGCGCGAGCGCGGCATCGGCGCCGCCTTCGTCGCCCACGAGCGGGTCGACGGCGTCCTCGCCTCCGCGCTGCCCGGGGCCGCCTCGCGCACGGTGGACAGGCTCGCTCGCGCGCACGCCGCACGGATCGCGGAGCGCTTCGACACCATCGTCGCCACCACCGCGTACGCGGGCGCGGAGCTCGCCGCCGCGGGCGCGCGGGTCCGCACGGTGCCGCTCGGGGTCGACCTCGACCGCTTCCACCCGCGCCACGCCGACGCGGTGACCCGCCGCCGCCACGCGCCGGACGACGTCCCGCTCGTGGTCCTCGCCTCGCGGCTGTCGCGCGAGAAGCGCCCGGACCTCGCGATCGACGCGGTGCGCGTGCTCCGCGAGCGCGGGCGACCCGTGCGGCTCGTCGTGGCCGGCGCCGGCCCGCTCGCGCGCCCGCTGCGCCGCGCGGCGTCGGGCCTGCCGGTCGAGCTGCTGGGCTTCGTCTCCGACCGCGGCGCGTTCGCATCGCTGCTCGCCAGCGCCGACGCGGTGGTCGCCCCGGGACCGATCGAGACGTTCGGCCTCGCGGCGCTCGAGGCGCTCGCCTCGGGCACGCCCGTGGTCGTCAACGCCGTCTCCGCGCTCCCGGAGGTCGTGGGCGACGCCGGGATCGCCGCCGCGGGCACGCCCGAGGCCTTCGCCGACGCGATCCAGACGATGCTCGCGCGCGACGGACGGTCGAGACGGCTCGAGGCGCGGGCGCGGGCGGTCAAGTTCCCCTGGTCGGCCTCCGTCGCGCGCATGCGGGCGGTGCACGCGGGGTCCCTGGCGGTCGTGCGATGACCGGCCCGCGGGTGGTGGCGCTCGGCGACTCGATCACGCTCGGCGTGGGCGACGGGGTCCAGCACTCGCGCGGCGACGTCGGCTGGGCGGCCCATGCCGCCCGGGCCCTTGGCGCGTCGTCCTTCGCCAACCTCGCCGCGAACGGGGTGCGGGCGCGCGAGATGCTCACGCAGCAGGTGGTCGCCGCCGAGGCGCAGCGGCCGGACGTCGTCCTGCTCACGGTGGGCGGCAACGACGTCCTGCGCGGCGACTTCTCGCCCGACGAGGTCGAGCGGGCGCTGGGCGACGCGATCGGGCGGCTCGCCCGACCCGGGCGGCTGCTCATCACCGTGTCGCTCGACCGCATCGGGCTCTTCGACCTCGCACCCGGGCGCGTCGCGGACGCCATGGCACGCCGCATCGGGCAGGCGAACGCCGCGATCGGGCGCGCGGTCGCGCGCTCCGACGTCGCGGTCATCGACGGCGCGACGCTGCTCGCCTCGCTCGGCAGGCGCGCGTGGCACATCGACCGCATCCACCCCTCGCCGCAGGGGCATCGCGCCCTCGCCGGCGCGGCGGTCGAGCTCGCCGCCGGCGCGTGGCCGCAGCGGGCGGCCATCCCCGCCCCGCCCGCTCCCCCGAGCCGTCTCGCCGTGGCCGCGTGGCTCGCCGTCAACGGCGTGCCGTGGGCCGTCAAGCGCAGCCGCGACCTCATCCCCCAGGTGACGATGGTGGTGGCGCGCGAGCTTCGCGAGGAGCGCCGGCTCGCCCGCGAGGGGACGGCGGGCGCCTCGGTCACGCGGCCCGGCACCGCGCGTCCCGGCGCGGACGGGCACGCCCGCGCGGCGGATGCCTGAGCGGTGGCACGACAGAGGGGCGAGGCCCCGCGGCCCCGCCCCTCGTGCGTGACGGCTGCTAGACCAGCCAGCTCTTCTCGCCGACGAGTCCTCGCCACCATCGCCCGAGGCCGATGGACTGGTGCTCGAGCTCGACGAACACGATGCCCAGGGCTGCCAGGGCGTAGATGAGGTGCTCGTCGAGGATGGGGTTCGTCGAGGGCCACATCTGGGTCAGGTACATCATGATGAGCATCGCGGTCGCGGCCCACGCGCCCACCTTGGTGCCGATGCCGAGCATCAGCGCGAGGCCCACGCCGGCCAGGCCGAGCATGAACGGCCAGTCCGTCCATCGCTGCGCGCCCAGGTCGACGAAGAAGTCGTGGAACGGGCTGTTCACGTTGCCGCCGTAGACCAGGTAGCCCTCGGTGATGTGGCCGCCGTTGATCCACGCGCTGTCGCACATGTTGTCGATGGTGAAGCTGCCGTCCTCCGCGGTGGTGCGACAGGTCGAGTACCCGAGGCCCAGGAGCTTGTCGAGGAAGGCCCAGAGGAAGTAGAAGCCGAGCGCGATGCGGGTCAGGCTCAGCATGACCCAGCCGAACGAGCTGCGGCTGGTGGTGGTCGGTTCGGTGCTGCTCATCATTGCCTCCCGGGGATGGAATGCGGTGCGATGGCGAGGCCCGTGGGCCCCCGGACGACGTTGTCCGCGCTGTCCACGCTACTCCCGTCCGCGCATCGTCGCTGGAAGCGGACGAAAACCACCGTGTCGCGCGGACACGGAAACGGGGCCCCGCGCGTACGCGGGGCCCCGTGAGAACTGCCGGCCGGCTAGACCAGCCAGGCGTTCTTCTTGACGATCTCGAGCGACCGCCACCACTTCCCGAGGCCGATCGGCTGACGGGTCAGCTCGACCCACACGATGCCGAAGATCGCGAGGATGTAGACGATGTGGTCGTCCAGGATCGGGTTGGTGCTGGGGAACATCTGCGTCATGTACATGAACAGCAGCATGAGGCTGCCCGCCCAGGCGGCGATCTTGGTGCCGATGCCCAGCATGAGCGCGGCGCCCACGCCGAGCAGGCCGAGCATGAACGGCCAGTCCGTCCAGCGGTCGGCGCCGAGGTTCACGAAGAAGTCGTGGAACGGGCTGTTCACGTTGCCGCCGTACACGAGGTAGCCCTCGGTCACGTGGCCGCCGTTGACCCACGCCTTGTCGCACAGCGCGTCGATGGTGAAGGTGCCGTCCTCCGCCACGGTGCGGCACGTCGAGAATCCGAGCCCCAGGAGCTTGTCCAGGAAGGCCCACAGGAACACGAAGCCGAGCGCGATGCGCGTGACGCTCAGCATCGCGAAGCCGAACTTGCTGCCGGTTGCGGTCGCGCTGCCCGCGACCTCTGAGTTGACTGCCATTGCTCTACTCCTTTGTAGCCGGGCCTCGTGAGCCCGTGGCACCGGGGATAGCGCCTACGTCGAACCTAGGAGCGCTTCGAAACCCCTGCTAGGGACCTCGGTCCCGGATACGTGACGGATCAACCGGCGAGCCTTCCGCGGCGGCGCGGGAGAGGCGTGGCGGCGGCTCAGCGCAGCTGCGCCTCGACGTGCGCAGCGAGCGCCTCGGCCATGTCCAGCTCGGGGTCCAGCAGCCACTGGATCTGGAGGCCGTCCATGAGGGCGACGAGCTGGCGCGCGGCCGTCGCGGGCGCGATGCCGGGCCGTAGCGCGCCGTCCGCCTCGAGCTCGCGGTAGGCGCGGGTCACGGCCTCGCGCAGCGAGGCGTAGCGCGCGACGAAGTACGCGTGGGCAGGGTGGCCCGGCTCCGTCGACTCGGCCGATAGCGTCGCGTAGAGCTCGACGACCCCGCGCCTCGCGGAGTTCCTCCGCGCGGTGTCGACGAGGTGGTCGAGGAGCGCGCGCCCGTGGAGCTCGTCGAAGCCGACGGCGCGACCCTCCGAGTCGTCGCGGCGCCCGAGCACCGCCATGAGCAGGTCCGCCTTGGTCGGGAAGTGGTAGAGCAGCGCGGGGTGCGTGAGGCCGCAGCGCGTCGCGATGTCGCGCACCGAGGTGCCGCGGTAGCCGGACTCCGCGAAGGCCGCGAGCGCGGTGTCGAGGATCAGCGCGCGCGTGCCCGCGCCGCGCTCCGACAGCTCCCGTCCCGCCATCCCGCGCCTCCTTCCTGTCCTCACCCGGCCCGGTTCTCCTCGCCCCGGGCTTGCAACGTTTCGAGTCTCTTTTTACCATGTGGTAGAAATGCTCGCCAGAGCCCGCCCGTCGCCGTGTGGAAGGAACCGACGTGACCGACCTCTACCTGGACCCCGCGCAGCCCACCGAGGCGCGCGTCGCCGACCTCCTCGCACGCATGACGCTGCCCGAGAAGGTGGGGCAGATGATGCAGATGCACACCTACGACGGCGTGCCGCACCTCATCGAGGAGCTCCACGTCGGCTCGATCCTGCACGCCTCCCCCGAGCGCCTCGCGCAGGCCCACGCGCTCGTCGAGGAGACCCGGCTGCGCATCCCGCTGCTGATCGGCGAGGACTGCATCCACGGCCACTCGTTCTTCAAGGGCGCCGAGATCTACCCCACGCAGCTGGGCATGGCCGCGACCTTCAGCGCGGACCTGCTCGAGCGCGTCGCGCGCGCCACCGCGGTCGAGGTCGCCGCCACCGGCATCCACTGGACCTTCTCCCCCGTGCTCTGCATCGCCCGCGACCTGCGCTGGGGCCGCGTCTCCGAGACGTTCGGCGAGGACCCCTACCTGCTGGGCGAGCTGGGCGCCGCGATGGTGCGCGGCTACCAGGGCGACGGGCTCGGCGACCGCACCGCGATCCTCGCGACCGCGAAGCACTTCGCCGGCTACTCCGAGACCCAGGGCGGCCGCGACGCCTCCGAGGCGGACATCTCGCGCCGCAAGCTGCGCTCCTGGTACCTGCCGCCCTTCGAGCGCATGGCGCGCGCGGGCTGCGGCACCTTCATGCTCGGCTACCAGTCGACCGACGGCATCCCGATCACCATCAACGACTGGCTGCTCAACGACGTGCTGCGCGGGGAGTGGGGCTACGAGGGCACGCTCATCACCGACTGGGACAACGTGGGCAACCTCGTGCGCGAGCAGCGCCTGTTCCCCGACTACGCGCAGGCCTCGGCCGCCGCGGTCAACGCCGGCAACGACATGATCATGACCACCCCCGCGTTCTTCCAGGGGGCCCAGGCAGCCGTGGAGCAGGGCCTGCTCGACGAGTCGCGTATCGACGAGGCGGTCGCCCGCATCCTCACCCTCAAGTTCGACCTCGGCCTGTTCGAGGACCCGCGCCTGCCCGACGAGGACCGCCAGCGCGAGGTCGTGGGCCGGCCCGCGCATCGTGCCCTCAACGTCGAGGTCGCGCGCCGCTCGCTGGTGCTGCTCGAGAACGACGGCACGCTGCCGCTGCCCACGGACCGCCCGCTCCGCCTCGCGGTGGTCGGCCCCAACGCGGACGATGCGCAGACGCAGCTGGGCGACTGGGCCGGCGCCTCCGGCCAGGCCGACTGGCTCATGGAGGGCCACCCGCGCGAGCTCACCACGACCGTCCTCGACGGGCTCCGGGCGCTCGCGCCCGAGGGCTCCGAGGTGGTCCACGCCCGCGGCGCCGAGATCATCACGACCGGCCCCGACCCCAAGGGCGAGTTCTTCCCTGACGGCCAGCCGCGCCCGCACATCGCCTTCCCCGTCGAGCCGGACCCGGCCATAATCGCTCAGGCCGTCGAGGCCGCGCGCGGCGCCGATGCGGTGGTCGCGGTCCTGGGCGACCGCATCGAGCTCGTCGGCGAGGGCAAGTCGACGGCAACGCTCGAGCTGCTCGGCGGCCAGGTCGCGCTGCTCGACGCGCTCGTCGAGACGGGCACCCCGGTGGTCCTCGTCGTGCTCGCGTCGAAGCCGCACGTGCTGCCGCCGTCCGCGGAGCGCGCCGCCGCGGTCGTGTGGGCCGCCAACCCCGGCATGGCCGGCGGCCGCGCGCTGGCGGAGCTGCTGCTCGGCGCGATCGAGCCGAGCGGCCGCCTGCCGATCTCGTGGCCGCGCCACGTGGGCCAGCAGCCGACGTTCTACAACCAGATCGACGCCCAGCACGGCTACCGCTACGCGGACCTCACGCAGGAGCCGCGCTGGGTCTTCGGCGACGGCCTGTCGTACTCGTCCGTCGCGTACGCGGACCTGCGCCTCGCCTCCTCCGCGCTGGGGACCGACGGCACGATCGAGGCCACCGTGACCGTCACGAACACCGGCCGGCGCCCCGTCCTCGAGACCGTGCAGGCCTACGTGCGCGACGTCAACACGTCCGCGACATGGGCCGACCGCGAGCTCAAGGGCGTCGCTCAGGTCGAGGTCGAGCCCGGCGCGTCCGTGGACGCGACCATCCGGATCCCGGTCGCGGAGTGCTCGATCGTGAACGCCCGCGGCGAGCGCGTCGTGGAGCCGGGCGCGTTCCAGGTGCTCGTGGGCCCGACCTCGCGCCTCGCGGACCTCCTGGTCGCCGACCTCTCGGTAGCGTGAGGCCATGACGTCCGCCCGCGTCCCCGCCGCGCCCGTCGCCCCGCACCTGCGGCGCGCACGCCTGGGCGTGTCGATGGTGTTCTTCACCAACGGCATCGTGCTCGGCGGCTTCGCGCCGCGCGTGCCCGAGATCCGCGACCAGCTGGGCGTCTCGTACGGCCAGCTCGGCGTCGCGATGGCGATGTGGCCGGTGGGCGCCCTCGCGCTCGGCCTGCTGGCCGCCGCGATGATCCGCCGCTTCCGCTCGTCTCGCGTCGCGACCGTCGCGATGGTCGTCTCCGCATCCGCGATGCTCGCGGCGAGCCTCACGCCGAACGTGTGGACCTTCGGCGCCGCGCTGTTCCTCGTCGGCGTCACCGATGCGTGGGTCGACGTCGCCCAGAACGCGCACGGGCTGCGGGTCCAGCGGCTGTACAAGCGGTCCATCCTCAACTCGTTCCACGCGCTGTGGTCGATCGGCGCCGTCACGGGCGGCCTGCTCGGCGGTGTCGCGGCCGGCGTCGGCCTCGCGGTGCCGTGGCAGTTCCTCATCGGCCTCGTCGTGGTGACGGCCGCGAACGCGGTCGCGTACCCGCTGCTGCTCAAGGGACCCGAGCCGCAGCACGCGGGCGAGGAGGGCGCCGACGAGTCCGCGATCCCGCACGCCCAGCACCTCCCGCTCAAGCACGTCCCCCTGCGCACCTGGGCGCTGCTCGGCGCGCTCACCGTCATCGCGATCGCCGGCGGCTGGGCCGAGGACGGGGCGTCCACCTGGTCCGCGATCTACATGCGCGACGAGCTGGCGGCCGGCGCGACGCTCGCCGCCGTCGCGTTCGTCGCGATGCAGGGCTGCCAGTTCATCGGGCGCCTGCTCGGCGACGGCATGGTCGACCGCTGGGGCCAGCGCGCGGTCGCGCGGGCCGGCGGCGCGCTCGTCGCGGTGGGCATGGGGCTCGCGCTCGCGTTCCCGTCGCCGTGGGGCACCATCGCCGGCTTCGGCGCCGCGGGCTTCGGCGTCGCGACGCTGATCCCGGGCGCGATGCACGCCGCCGACGAGCTCCCCGGCCTGCGGGCCGGCACCGGCCTCACGATCCTGTCGTGGCTGCTGCGGCTCGCGTTCCTGCTCTCCCCGCCCCTGGTGGGATGGATCGCCGACCAGACCAGCGTGCGCGTCGGGCTGGTGCTCGTGCCGGTCTTCGGCGTGCTCGTCGTGCTCCTCGCGGGCGCGATGGCGACGCGCAAGGAGCCCCACCCCGCGGTCCGGGACGCTCAGTCCTCCTCCTAGCGCCCTCACTGCGCCTCCCGGGACACTGAGGACTCATGGACCACGTCAAGCGGCGCCCGGACGCGCCGGCGGGCTTCTTCGAGGCCGAGGCGGCCGGCCTGCGCTGGCTCGCCGAGGCGGGCGGCGCCCGGATCGCGCGCGTGCTGGACGTGGGCCCCGGCCGCATCGTCCTCGAGCACGTCGAGCCCGCCATCCCCACCCCGGCCGCGGCGCGCGCCTTCGGGCGGGACCTCGCCCGCACGCACGCGGCGGGCGCGCCCGCGTTCGGCGCGCGCCCGCCGGGCTGGGACGGGCCGCTGTTCATCGGCAGCCGCGGCATGCCGGCGCTCACGGACGACAGCTGGGGCGCGTTCTACGCACGGGCCCGCGTGCGGCCGTTCCTCGCGCCCGCCCTCGCCGCCGGCTTCCTGCGCGAGGACGAGGCGCGGCTGGTCGACGAGGCCTGCGCACTCCTCGAGGCGGGCGCCTTCGACGACGACGCACCGCCCGCGCGGATCCACGGCGACCTGTGGGGCGGGAACGTGCTGTTCTCCCCCGACGGCGTCGTCCTCATCGACCCGGCCGCGCACGGCGGCCACCCCGAGACCGACCTCGCGATGCTCACGCTCTTCGGGCTGCCGTTCCTGGACGATGCGCTGGCCGGGTACGCGGAGGCGGCTGACCTGCGCCCCGGCTGGCGGGCGCACGTGCCGCTCCATCAGCTGCACCCGCTCGCGGTGCACGCCGCCGGGCACGGGCGCGCGTACGGGGTCGCGTTGGCCGAGGCCGCGGTCGCGGTGCTCCGCCTCGCCTAGACCTCGATCGCCTCGCCGGGAGCGAGCAGCTCGACCGGCGTGGGCGTGAGCCCGCCCTCGCTCAGCCGCGTGGCCACGAGGCGCATCCCGAAGTCCGAGGCCGCCAGCTCGTGGATCCCGACGGCACGCCGGGGCGCGACCGCGCGCACGAAGTCCACCGCCTCGGCGAGCTTCATCCACGGCCCGCTCACGGGCACGAGGAGCAGCTCCACGTCGACCGCGGGCACCTCGTACGAGTCGCCCGGGTGGAACACGCGATCCCCCACGAGGTAGCCGACGTTCGCGACGCCCGGCAGGTCCGGATGGATCACGGCGTGCGTGCCGCCGTGGACCGTCACCTCGAGACCGCCCACGCGGAACGCGTCCCCCGGCTCGACCGCGGTCGCGCGGTCCGCGAACGGCGCGGCCCACGGCGCGAGCGCGCTCGCCGGGCCGTAGACGCGCAGCCCGGGGCGCGACGCGAGGGCCCCGGCGATCGCGTCGGCGTGCACGTGGTCGGGGTGCGCGTGCGTGAGCAGCACGGCGTGCGCCCGGTCGAGCAGCTCGGCGGCGTCGGGCGTGTACGCCCCGGGGTCGATCAGCAGGAGGTCGCCGCCGTGCGCGATCTCGACGCAGGCGTGGACGTGCTTGGTGAGGCGCATGCGCCCAGTCGACCACACGCATCGTCCCGTCGACGGCGCGATGCGCGGGGAATAGATCGACGGGGCTCGCGTTAGTTACATGCGAATGCATATAATCGGCGGCAGAGGCTGGGACGCACGTCCCGACCATCGCAGCCACGGCCCCGGAGGAGCACACCATGCAGTTCGGCATCATGTCCGTCTCGGACATCACCCGCGACCCCGTCAGCGGCTACACGCCGTCGGAGGCGGAGCGCATCGACGCGATCGTGAAGATCGCGGTCCACGCCGAGGAGGTCGGGCTCGACGTCTTCGCCGTCGGCGAGCACCACAACCCGCCGTTCTTCTCGTCGTCGCCCACGACCCTGCTGAGCCACATCGGCGCCCTCACCGAGCGCCTCGTGCTCACCACCTCGACGACGCTCATCACCACGAACGACCCGGTGCGCCTCGCCGAGGAGTACGCGATGCTCCAGCACCTCACCAAGGGCCGCATGGACCTCATGCTGGGTCGCGGCAACACCGCGCCCGTGTACCCGTGGTTCGGCCAGGACATCCGTCAGGGCCTGCCGCTCGCGCTCGAGAACTACAACCTGCTCCACCGCCTGTGGCGCGAGGACGTGGTCGACTTCGAGGGCCAGTTCCGCACCGCCCTGCAAGGCTTCACCTCGACGCCGCGCCCGCTCGACGACGTCCCGCCGTTCGTGTGGCACGGCTCGATCCGCACCCCCGAGATCGCCGAGCAGGCCGCGTTCTACGGCAACGGCTACTTCGCGAACAACATCTTCTGGCCCAAGGAGCACTACAAGCGCCTCATCCGCTTCTACCGCCAGCGCTTCGAGCACTACGGCCACGGCACGCAGAAGCAGGCGGTCGTCGGCCTCGGCGGCCAGGCCTTCATCGCGAAGAACAGCCAGGACGCGCACGACCAGTTCCGCCCGTACTTCAACGAGGCCCCGGTCTACGGCCACGGCCCGACCATGGAGGACTTCGAGGAGATGACGCCGCTGTCGGTCGGCAGCCCGCAGGAGGTCATCGACAAGACCCTGACCTTCCGCGAGGCGTTCGGCGACTACCAGCGCCAGCTGTTCCTCGTCGACCACGCCGGCCTGCCGCTCAAGATGGTCCTCGAGCAGCTCGACCTCATGGGCGAGCACGTCGTCCCCGTGCTGCGCGAGGAGCTCGACAAGCTCCGCGACCCCGAGTCGCCGTCGAACCCGCCGTCGCACGCGGACCTGGTCCACGCGAAGTACGGCGACGCCGAGCCGCGCCAGCCGCGCCCCAACGCCAACCGCGGCGACAACGTCACCGGCGGCTCGCCCTACCAGGACTCGGAGTCGACGGTCGGCTCCTACCCCACCCTCTAGGAGGGGCGATGACCACCGCACCCGTCGCACCCGCGGCGACCCACGCATCGTCCCGCGGCCGCACGCGCCTCGCGAACGATGCGTGGGAGGCCGCGCTGGGCGCCCACACCGCGCTCATGCGGCGTTTCACCGAGGACGACGTGTGGGCCGGGCTGTCGATGCGCGACTACGACGTGCTCTACACGCTGTCGAAGTGCGACGCGCCTCAGCGGCTCAGCGACCTCGGCCGGCACGTGATGCTGAGCCAGCCGGGCCTGTCCCGCCTGGTCGACCGCCTGGTCGAGCGCGGCCTGGTGGGACGATGCGCCGACCCGACCGACGCGCGCGCCGCCCACCTGTCGCTGACCGCCGAGGGCCGCGCGCTCCAGCGCCGCGTGGGCCGCGCGCACGGCGCCTCCGTGGCCGCCGCGCTCACCGCGCGCCTGACCGACGAGGAGCTCGCGCTCCTCGAGTCGCTCTCCCGCAAGCTCTCCCTTCCCGACGACGACCTCCCCGAGGAGACCCCATGACCGACTTCCGCCTCGTGGTCGTGAGCGCGGGCGTGTCCGACCCCTCGTCGACCCGCCTGCTCGCCGACCGCGCCACCCAGCGCGTCACCGCCCTCGCCCGCGAGCGCGGTCACGCCGTGACCGTCACCACGATCGACCTGCGCGAGCTCCTCCAGGAGCTGCCCGCCGCGCTGTCGAGCCAGCTGCTCGGCCCGCGCTTCACACGCGCCGTCGACGCCCTGGTCGCCGCGGACGCGGTCGTCGCCGCCGCCCCCGTGTACAAGGCCGGCGCGTCCGGACTGTTCACGAGCTTCTTCCAGGTCCTCGACAACGATCTCCTCATCGGCAAGCCGGTCATCCTGGCGGCCACCGCCGGCACCGCCCGCCACGCGCTCGTCGTGGACGAGGAGATGCGCGCATTGTTCGCCTACCTGCGCGCGCTGCCCGTGCCCACCAGCCTCTTCGCGTCGACGGAGGACTGGACCGACACCGCGCTCGGCACCCGCATCGACCGCGCGGCGCGCGAGCTGGTCCTGCTCATGGAGTCCGGCTTCGCGCGGGCCGTGCGGGACGATGCGTGGGGCGCCTACCAGCACACCTACGGCTCCGGCGGCGGCACCGAGCTGGACATCGACCTCAGCTCGGACATGATGCGGCTCGCGACCGGCGGCTCGCTGCGCGATCCCGAGGACGACCCCTTCGACCCGCGGAAGGCATGATGACGACCGCCGTGACGCGGTCCGATGAGCGCGGCCGCTACGAGCTCGAGGTCGACGGCGAGCTCGCCGGCGTCGCGGAGTTCCGGCTCCGCTCGGGCCGCATCGTGTTCACGCACACCGAGATCGCGGACGCCTACGAGGGTCGCGGGCTCGGCTCGACCCTCGCCGAGGCCGCGCTGACGGACGCCGCCTCGCGCGGCGAGACCATCGTGCCGCTGTGCCCGTTCATCGCGCGGTACCTGCAGCGCCACGAGATCCCCGACGCCGAGGTGGACTGGCCGGCCGCATGACCCGGCACGACGCGGGTCCCGTCGCCGAGGTGCTCTGCCCCGGCGCGGGCCGGCGTCCCGGCCCCGTCGCGCGCGTCCTCGAGGCGCGTGACGTCCCCCTCGGCGGGCTGCGCGCGATGACGGTGCGGCGCGCGCTCCCGCAGCGCGGGCTCACGACCATCGGCGCCTGGTGCTTCCTCGACCGCTTCGGGCCGCAGGAGGCGGTCATGCGCGTCGAGCCGCATCCGCACATCGGCCTGCAGACCGTGACGTGGCCGCTCGCGGGCGAGGTGCGCCACCGCGACTCGCTCGGCTCGGACGTGGTGCTCCGGCGGGGCGCGCTCAACCTCATGACGAGCGGGCGCGGCATCGCGCACTCCGAGTACTCGGTGGGCGACGTGCCGCTCCGACTCGACGCGCTGCAGCTGTGGGTCGCCCTGCCCGAGGAGGCACGCCACGGCGCGCCGTCGTTCGAGACGCACCCGTCGCTCCCGTCCGTCGCGCTGCCCGCGTCGCGCGGGGACGACGCGACCGCCACCGTCATCCTCGGCACGCTCGCGGGCACGGCCTCGCCCGCCACCGCCTTCACCCCGATCGTCGGCGCGGAGATCGCGCTCGCACCGGGGTCGACGGTGACGCTCCCCCTCGACCCCGCGTGGGAGCACGGGCTCGTGCCGCTCACGGGCGACGTCACGGTCGCCGACCGCGCGGGCGCGCTGGAGACGCCCGCGGCGGGCGGGATCCTCTACCTCGGCACGGACCGCGACGCCGTCGCGCTGTCCTCGCGCGACGGCGCGACCGTCATGCTGCTCGGCGGCGAGCCCTTCCCCGACGACCTGGTGATGTGGTGGAACTTCGTGGCGCGCGATCACGACGAGATCGTCGCCGCGCAGCGCGAGTGGAACGCGCGCGATCCGCGCTTCGGCGAGGTCGCCGGCCACACCGCGCGGATCCCGGCGCCGCCGCTGCCCCACGCGCGGCTGCGTCCTCGCCGGCGCGAGGCGTAGCGGGGCCGGCGACCGGCCCGACCGCCGCGGCGCCCGCCGTGCGGACCGCCGCGGTCCGGGCCACGATGGAGGCATGCCCATCGAGCAGCTCCATGACCTTCCCACCGGCACGCTCGGCTTCCGCGGCACGGGGCTCGTGAGCGCCGACGACTACCGCGCGGCCCTCGAGCCCGCGATCGACGCCGCGGTCGAGGCGGGCGGGCCCGTCAACCTCGTCTACGTGCTCGGCGACGACTTCGAGCGCTACTCGCTGGGCGCCATGTGGGAGGACGCGAGGCTCGAGGGCGTCCCGCATCGGGCGTGGGGCCGCTTCGCGCTCGTCACCGAGCACGAGGTGCTCGCCGAGGCCGTCCACCTCATGTCGTTCCTCTTCCCCGGCGAGCTGCGCATCTTCCCGGGCCACCACGAGGCCGAGGCGATCGCCTGGGCGAGCGGCACCGAAGGCTGAACGCTACGCGGGCCCCGGGACCGCCGCGACGGTCGCGCGCACCCGGATCGCGGTCGCGCTGAACGGCTCCCTGCCGGGCGCGTCCCAGGCGGTCGAGCCGCCCTCCCCCGCCCACGCGTTGAGGTTCGCGCCGAGCGTGCCCCGCAGGGTGCCCACGACGACGCCGTCGGCGTCCGGGGCAGCCCAGTCCACGGGGAACGATGCGGTGCCGCCGCCGTGCAGGGAGGCCTCGGCGGTCGCGGGCAGCGCGGCCACCGACGGGATCTCGCCCAGGTCCGGCGTGACCGCCGCCTCCGCGTCCGCCGCCCGAAGCGCATCGTGCTGCGCGCGCGTGAGGCCGAGGACGCCGCCGTGCTTGGTCGAGGCGCGCAGCGAGAAGCGGGGGCTGTCGAGCGGCGCCCACGGCGTCTCCGCGTCGAGGTCGGTCGACACCATCGGCCGGTAGCCCACCGACGGGATGACGTCGACGTAGAGGTACCAGCGGTCCTCCCCGTGGGCCTTGAACATCGTGGGGCCCTCGACGCCGTGCCCGTCGGCGTAGCCCTCGCCGATGCGGGTCTGGACCTCGTGCCACGCGGCGTCCGGCTCCCACCAGCGCTCCGCGTCCGTGACCTCCATGAACAGGCCGCGCCGCGTGGCGCCGTTGTCCTTGGTGACGCGGTAGGTGCGGCCGCCGTGCTGGATCATCGTGGTGTCGATGGTGTGGTCGCCGTGGTCGAGCAGCACCCCGCCGAACGCGAACGTCTCCTGCGTGAAGTCCGTCGTCGAGCCCCACAGGATGACCTGGTGGTCGCCGACCGTCGACGTCCAGTACACGACGAAGGCGCCCCGACCCTCGCCGTGGAAGTCCGGGACGAAGGTGGTCTCGGCGGCCCACATCATGCCCATGTCGGGCGCGCCCGCGGCGGGAGCGCCGGACGTGTCGAGCGCCACGTCGAGCTGACGCAGCGGCGACCACGTGACGAGGTCGCGCGACTCCCACACGTTCATGCGCGTCGAGTAGCCGTGCGACCACCCGGCCCAGCCCGCATCGTCCCCGCCGAAGACGCGGAGGTCCGTCGCGAGGATGAAGTACACGCCGGTCTGCGGGTTGTAGGTGAGGTGCGGGTCGCGCACGCCGGTGGTGCCGAGGTGGGAGGCGAGGATCGGCTCGCCGCCGTTGAGCGGGATCCAGCGCTCGGGGTCGTCGCCCTCCGACAGGTCGAGGTAGATCTTCTCGGCGTAGCCCTCGGGGTCCTCGAGGAAGTGGACCATGAGGTAGCCGTAGGGCCGGTCGCCCCCGCCGACGGCGGTCATCGGACGACGACCGTCACGCTCACATCGCGCAGCGCGGGCAGCAGCTCCTCCTCGGTCTCCATGTCGAGCACGGGCATGCCGTCGGAGGCGAAGTGGACGCGGCGCACGAACATGTCGCGGCCGGTCAGCCCCTTGTGGTCGGTGCGGGCGTGGAAGACGTACAGGAGGTTGCCGTCCTGGTCCTCGGACCACATGCCGTGGCCGGTGCCCAGCTGCATCTCGCCGTTGAACGGGCCCGACTTCTGGATCGGATAGTTGAGACGGGTCCAGGCGGCGGGGTCGGTGAGGTCGACGCCCTCGCCGGCGTCGGCCGTGACGAGGCCGGTGGTGTAGCTGTCGCCCACGGTCGAGCCGGAGTACAGCAGGAACAGGCGGCCGTCGCGGACGAGGACGTTGGGGCCCTCGGCGATGAAGTTGTCCCACGCGTACTCGGGGGCGACGATGCGCACCGGCTCGCTCGTGAGGCGCGTCGGGTCCGCGGGGTCCATCGTCGCGATGAACACCGAACCCAGCATCTGCCAGGCGTAGTAGTGCGTGCCGGAGTCCTCGAAGTACGTCATGTCGAGCGAGATGCCCTGGATCTTGTTGAGCGCGGAGCCATCCGCGCACAGCACGTGGCGGGTCGCGGTCCAGTGCTCGGGCACGGTCGGGTCGAGGTGGTTCCCCGCCTCGTCCTTGCGCAGCTGCACGATGCTCGCGCGGCCGGACCACATGTCGGTCGGGTCGCCGTACGAGGGCATGAACAGGATCGACAGGGTGCCGTCGATCAGGTGGATCTCGGGCGCCCAGAAGCAGCCGGTCATGGGGTTGCCATCGGCGTCGAGCGAGCCGTGGACGAGCAGGTCGACCTCGGCGACGCGGCCGGCCTCGAGCGCCTCGTCGGAGAGGTCCTCGATGCGGTCGGCCATGCGGATCGGCATCCCGACAGGCTCCCCCGCGTTGTTGACCGGGTCCATGTGGAGGTCCTTGGTCGCGATCATGAGGAACTTCTGCACGCCGTTGAAGTCGAAGCGGTAGACGCTCGGGTCGGCGCGCTCGTCCGCGAACGGCGTCGGGTAGACCTCCTGGCGGACGCGGCCGGCGACCTCGTGGGTGCCCGGCACCGCGGTGTCGATCGCGGCCAGCGCGTCGGCGTCCCACGCGATCGCGAGCGAGCCCGCCGAGCCGTCGCTGTAGTCGAGCTCGAGGCGCGCCGGCAGGTCGGCGACGGTCGGGGCCGAGCCCACCGCGACCTCGACGACCGGCAGGGGGCGCGCGCCCGTGTTGACGATGGGACCGAAGCGCACCTCGAGGCCGCGCGCGACCTCGGCGGGGATGCTGATCGGGGCGCCGTGCTCGAGGCCGGGCACGGGGCCCGGCTCCGCGGGGCTCGCGAGGCCGCCGTCGGCGGGGTCGGTGACGGCGGCGTGGAGGACCTCGCCGGCGTCGTTCGTCCACTGGAGCAGGTAGGTGTCGCTCGCGGCGTCGTAGACCGCGGCGGGACGATGCACGCCGTCGGTCACGCCGAGGTCGAGCAGGCCGAGCTCGTCGTACGCGAGCAGGTCGGCCGACGTCGCGACGAGGACGCTCGAGCGCTCGGTGCCGTCGGGACCGCCGCCGCGGGCGACTCGGGTCGCGACGACGCCGTAGCCGCCGTCGCGCAGCGCGAACAGGTGCGGGTCGACGAGCGAGCGGAGGATCTCCTCGCTCGTGCCGGCGGGCGCGGGCGTCTCGGACACGCGCGCGAAGAGGATGCCGTAGTCGTCGAAGAGCGGCACGAAGCCGTCAGGCCCCTCGAGCGCGAGGTGCATGCTCAGCGCGACGTCCTCGTTGTTGGCCTCCGCGGCCGTGGTGGGCGTGCGGTGGTAGGCGCGGACGCGGCGCTCCATCGAGTCGGTCACGGGCGCTCTCCTTCGAGTCGGGCGGGGGTGGTGGCGTCGCGCGCGCGGGGCGCGACGCTCGGGGCCTCAGTGGAATTTACATCGTTTACCCAGGGCGCACAAAAGCGCTGGGACCGTGGTCCTCCCACGCCTGCGCGGCGGCGCGCCCGGCCGCCTCGAGCCAGCGGTCCGGCGCGTTGATCGCGGCGTCGCGCGATCCCGCGAGCGCGGCGAGCGACGCGGACCACACGCCGGGGTCCACCGCGACCTCCCCCGCGACCACCGCGACTCGGGGGAAGGACTCCAGGGCATGCCCGGTGACCTTCCCCATCGACGACTGCGCGTCGAAGCGCCCCTCTCCCGTGATCACGAGGTCCGCGTCGTGGGCCGCGTCCTCGAGGCCGGTCAGGCGCGCCATCGCGGGCGCGCCCTCGACGAGCGTCGCGCCCCACGCGAGCAGCGCGTAGCCCACGCCGCCGGCGGCACCGGCCCCGGGGACCGACGGGTCGGCACCCAGCCGCGCGGCCACCGCCGCGAGGCGCTCCTCGAGCGCGACCGCCTCGAGCGGCGAGGCGCCCTTCTGCGGCGCGAACACCGCGGCCGCGCCCCCGGGGCCGAGCAGCGGCGCGCGCACGTCGCATAGCACCGTGGCGCCACCCGGCGGCGGCCGCCGGTCGCCGAGCGCCTCGAGCACCGGCAGGCCGCCGTCGGTCGAGGCGGAGCCGCCGAGCGCGACGATGACCCGCGTCGCGCCGGCGTCGAGCGCGTGCGCCATCACCTCGCCGAGCCCGCGCGACGTCGCGCGGAGGGCGTCGAGGCCCGGCATGAGGTGCATGCCCGCGACGATCGCGAGCTCGCACAGCGCCGTCCCGTCCCCCAGGTCGAGCCACGCGCCCGGCACGGGGGTGCCCGCGGGGCCCGTCACCGCGCCGGCGCCCCGCAGCTCCGCCTCGGGTCGCGCGTGGCGCACGCCGGCGAGCGTGCCCTCGCCACCGTCTGCCTGCGGGATCTCGACCACCGCATCGTCCCGCCGCACGGATCGCCAGCCCCGCGCGATCGCCGCCGCGGCCCGCTCGGCCGGCCAGGTGCCCTTGAACGAGTCGGGGGCGACGACCACGCGCACGGTCAGGCCTCCCCGCGCGCCCGTGCGACCACCCGGCCGCGCTGCGAGCGCGGGAAGCGGTCGAGCATCTCGCGCAGCTCCGCGGCCGTCGCGTCCGAGCCGAAGATCTCGGTCGGCGGCTCGAACCGCACCCCCGCCGCGAGGGGACCCGCGTCGACGGGGTCGAAGCCCATCGCATCCACGAGCGCCGCGACCGCGGCCCTGTCCCCCGCGTCGTCCCCCGCCACCGCGATGCCGCGCCGGTCGGGGTGCCCGGGTGGGTGCGCGAGGTTCTCGAGCTCCCACACGCTCGCGTGGTTGAGCGCCTTGACGACGCGGGCGCCGTCGAGGAACGCGCCGACCGTCTCGGAGGTGGAGGTGGTGGGGTCGTCGAGATCGGGGCGCGCGCCGTCGAGCTCCCACCAGTAGTTCATGGCGTCGACGACGAGGCGCCCGCGCAGGAGGTCGGCCGGGAGCGTCCGGAAGCGGCCGAGCGGGATCGCGAGGATCACGACGTCGGCGGCGCACACGGCGGCCGGGTCGTCGGCGGACGATGCGGCGGTCACCTCGAGGCCGGCGTCGCGGCACAGGCGCGCGAGCACCGTGCCGACGCGACCCGTGCCGAGGATGCCGACCGCGCGCGGCGGCGCGGGCGCACCCTCGACCCGCGCATCGTCCACGGGCACGAGGCTAGCGCGCGGGTGTCAGAGGCGCTCGACCTCGACGACCGCGTAGACGCCGTCCTGCGGCACGAGGGCGAGCGCGTCCGCGACCGGGATGCCGGCGGCGGCGAGCAGCTCGGCGACGCCCGCGAGGTCGAACGTCGGGCCCGTGGGCCAGCCGATCGCCGCGCAGCCCGCGCACGGCGGGCGGTCGTCGAGCATCACCGAGAACACGAGCGTGCCACCCGGCCGTACCAGGGCGAACGCCTCCGCGAGCGCCGCGGGCGCCTCGTCGTCGTCGACCGACGAGAGCAGCGCGAGAGCCTCGACGAGGTGCTGCGAGCCGGGCTCGACGACGGCCGCCGGCGACACGGGCGTGTCCTCGACGCTGATGAACAGGTGGTCCGCCGGATCGACGCCGTGGGCCAACGCGACGCGACGGCTGGCGTCGAGCGCGTCGGTGCACGTGTCGACGAGCGTCGCGCTCACGCGGGCGCCGGCGTCGGACGCGGCGGCGATCGCCGCGACCACCGGGTACGCGGGTCCGCACGACAGGCTCGCCCACCGCAGCGTCCCCGCGACGTCGATCGCGGACCGCTGCGCGATCCACTGGAGCACCCGTGCCCGCACGCGCAGGGCGCGGGCGTCGGTCGCCGCCATCAGGTAGCGACGGGCGTGCTCGTCGAGCGCCGGGCCGGCGAACATCTCGTCCCCGTCGGGGTACGACAGCCGCTCGACCGACGGCAGGTAGATGTTGGGCAGCGCCGCGGGCGTGCCGATCCGCGCCGCCCATTCCCCGAAGGTCCCCGAGGAGACCGGCGAAGGATGCTCGTCAGGCCCGAGCGGCATCGCGTCGTCGGACTCGTCCCCGACGTCCAGCCGCACCATCCTCAGCCCTGACGGGTCAAGCGCGGCCCCTACTGCCCGCACGTCGCGCGCGATGAAGCGACGAGCGGCCCCCTCAGCCGTGTGCACCATCAGAACCTCCGCATCCTCCGCCGGTCGGCGGTCCCCCCAGGACGCTCTCCGGCGGGGTGCACCGCCGGCTCAGCAGGACGATGGTAGGCACGACCAGGCCGATCAGGCAATGACTGCGTTATGCGCGGTCGTGCAGGACCCTCACAACTGGGGGCTCAAGGGCTGTCGGAGATCCGCGTCACAATGGAACCCATGTCCGACGACCTGGCGACCTCGCGCCGGGCACCCGCCTCGCAGGCGAGCGCCCCCGGCCCCACCCCCTCCCTCGACGAGGCGACCTCGCGTCGCAACGCGGTGGTGATCTGGGTGCTGATCGTCTCGGCGTTCGTCGTGATCCTCAACGAGACGATCATGGGCGTCGCGCTGCCCCACCTCATGGACGACCTGGGCATCACCGCCGTGGCGGCGCAGTGGCTCACCACCGCGTTCCTGCTGACGATGTCGATCGTCATCCCGGTGACCGGCTTCCTGCTGCAGCGCTACCGGACCCGGCCCGTCTTCCTCACCGCGATGGCGCTGTTCACGGCGGGCACCCTGATCGCGGCGCTCGCGCCCGGCTTCGAGGTGCTGCTGCTCGCCCGCGTGGTGCAGGCGAGCGGCACGGCGATCATGCTGCCGCTGCTCATGACCACCGTGATGCAGCTCGAGCCGCCGGCCACGCGCGGTCGGCGCATGGGGTCGATCTCGGTGGTGATCGCGGTCGCGCCTGCAATCGGACCCACGATCTCCGGGCTCATCCTGTCCACGTTCTCGTGGCGCTTCATGTTCGTGTTCGTGCTGCCGATCGCGGCGGCCGTGCTGGCCCTCGGCTGGCGGCTGATGCGCGACGTCAGCGAGACGCGCGACGCCCCGATCGACGCGCTCTCGGTGGTGCTGTCCGCGCTGGGCTTCGGCGGCATCGTGCTGGGGCTGAGCCAGATCGGCGAGGCGCGCGGCGAGGGCGTCCCGGTGTCGACGGTGCTCGCGATCACGGTCGGCGTCGCCGCGCTCGGGCTGTTCGTGTGGCGCCAGCTCGTGCTGCAGCGCATCGACGACGCGCTGCTCGACCTGCGGACCTTCCGCGCGCGCACGTTCTCGGTGTCGATCGTGATGTTCGTCGTGATGATGATGTCGCTGTTCGGGATGATCATCCTGCTGCCGATCTTCATGCAGGAGGTGCTGG
Organism: Demequina maris; assembly: GCF_000971155.1. Classification (GTDB taxonomy): domain Bacteria; phylum Actinomycetota; class Actinomycetes; order Actinomycetales; family Demequinaceae; genus Demequina; species Demequina maris. The sequence goes on from NZ_BBLX01000009.1 coordinate 97,262, forward strand.
GCCTGTCGGTGCTGCAGAGCGGGCTGCTGCTCCTGCCCGGCGGCCTGCTCATGGGCCTGTGCGCGCGCCCGGTCGGCCGCGCGGTCGACCGCTTCGGCCCGCGCCCGCTGCTGATCCCCGGGTCGGCGATCGTCGCGGCGACGCTGTGGGCCCTGTCCCTGATCCTGGGCACGGGCACCCCCTGGTGGGCGCTGCTCGCGTGCCACGTCGCGATGAGCGGCGGCCTCGCACTGATGTTCACGCCGCTGTTCGCGGCGAGCCTCGGCGCGCTCCCGCCGCAGCTGTACTCGCACGGATCGGCCACGGTGTCGACCGTCCAGCAGGTCGCGGCGGCGGCCGGCACGGCGCTGTTCGTCTCGACGATGGCGGCGGTGGCGGCCGGAGAGGCCGCCGCGGGCGTGGCCGAGGCGGAGTCCATCGCCGCCGGCATCCGTGCGGCGTACCTGATCTCGGCGTCGCTCGCGACCACGCTGGTGGTGGCGGCGTTCTTCATCGAGCGGCCGATCGACTCGCCCTCCCCCGAGCACGCGGCGCACTGAGCCTTCAAACCCACCTCGCACGGCGCGGACCGTCCACCAGTTCCCCTGCAAGTCTGATGGTGGCTGGTGGTCGCTTTCCGCACATGTGCGCGTCTCATGGGTACCTCATGGTCGCTTTGCGAGCCGTCCA
>NZ_BBLX01000008.1 GCF_000971155.1 Demequina maris
GCGGTGCGAGCGCATGCGTATCAACGGGGCGCGCGAGGAGCGCCGCGCCAGGCCGAGAACCACAGGACGATGCGCGCGGCCCGACGGCCCGCATCGTCCCGCCGCGGTCCGGGATACCATCGTGGGATGGGTGATTTCCAACGTTGTAACGAGCCCGCGCCGCGCTCCTTCCCGCAGGGCGCCATCACGCTGACCGGGGGTCCGCTCCTGGACGCCCTCGAGCGCTCCGTCGCGACCGCGCTCGCTCACGACCCCGACCGTCTGCTCGCGCCCTACCGCCGCGAGGCCGGCCTGACCGCCGTCGCCGAGTCCTACGGCGACTGGGAGTCGCGCGGCCTCGACGGCCACATCGGCGGCCACTACCTGTCCGCGCTCTCCCACCTCTACGCCGCCACGGGCCGCGACGACATCCACGCCCGCCTGCGCGCGATGCTCGACGGGCTGCGGGAGTGCCAGGACGCCGTGGGCACCGGCTACCTCGGAGGCACGCCCCGCGGCGTCGAGCTCGGCGAGGAGCTGCGCGCCGGCCACATCGACGCCGAGCCCTTCGCCCTCAACGGCCGCTGGGTGCCGATGTACAACCTCCACAAGGTCCTCAACGGGCTCATCGACGCGTACGAGGCGGCGGGCCAGGACGACGCGCTCGCCATGGCGGTCGCGTGGGCCGACTGGTGGATGGGGATCAGCGCCCGCCTCTCGGACGCGCAGATCGAGACGATCCTCACCGCCGAGTTCGGCGGCATGAACGACGCGTTCTTCCGCCTCGCCGCGCTCACCGGGCGCGACGACCTCGCTGCCGAGGGCCGCCGTTGGTCCCACCACCTCCTGCTCGACCCGCTGCTCGCGGGCGAGGACCGCCTCACGGGCCTGCACGCCAATACGCAGGTGCCCAAGGCCGTCGGCTACGCGCGGTCCGGCGCGGAGGACCTCACGCGCGCCGCCCACCAGTTCTGGGACGAGGTGGTCCACGACCGCACGGTGTCGATCGGCGGGCACGGCGTCCGCGAGCACTTCCACCCCGCGGACGACTTCCGCGCCATGGTCCTCGAGGCGCTCGGCCCCGAGTCCTGCAACACGTTCGGCATGCTCCAGCTCACCGACCTGTTCCGCCAGGAGAGCGACGACCTCGAGCTGGTCGACTTCGCCGAGCGCGCGATCCTCAACCACGCGCTCACGGTCCAGCACCCGGGCCACGGCGGCTTCGTCTACTTCTCCCCGCTGCGCCCCGCGCACTATCGCGTGTACTCGAGCCACGGCGAGTCGATGTGGTGCTGCGTCGGCTCCGGCCTCGAGAGCCACTGCCGCTACGACCGCTTCCTGTTCTCGCGCGACGGCGACAGCCCGCGCGTCGAGATCTACGAGCCCGCGATTCTCGACTGGGACGGCATCCGCATCGAGGTCCGCGCGGACCTGAAGGAGTCGTGGCGCGTTGAGATCGATGTGACGGCCGAGGTCCCCCACGAGCGCACCGTCCGGCTGCGCATCCCCGAGTGGTCGGAGGGCGCCGAGGTGGCGCTCGACGGCGAGACGGCGGCGGTCGTGCCCGACGCCGGCGAGGTCGCCCTGCAGAACCGCTGGGAGGGGACGATGCGCATCGTCCTCGACCTCCAGCCGCGCCTCGCGCTCGAGGGGCTGCCCGACGGGTCGCCGTGGGCGTCGTTCCGCTACGGCCCGTTCGTGCTCGCGCATCGCGACGGGGACGATGCGCTCGAGGGCGCGATCGCGACCGGCAAGGACGCGCCGCACGTCGCCATCGGGCCCAAGCGCCGCATGATCGACACCCCCGCCGTCCTGGCGGAGGGCGAGGAGGGCGCGCTCGAGATCAGCGTCGAGGGCGCCGCCGCGACCCTGGCCGCGTGGCGCCTCGACGGCGACCGGCCGGAGCGGGTCGAGCTCGCCCTCGAGCCGTACAACGGGATCCACGACGAGCGCTGCACCGTCTACCTGCCGATCGGCACCTCGGCCGACGAGGTCCGCGAGATGCTCCTCGAGCTCGACCGCGACGAGCTGGAGGACGCGGACGTGGTCGACGTCGTCGCGCCCGGCGAGCAGCAGTCCGAGATGGACCACGGCTACGTCTCGCACGCGTCCCGCATCGAGTGGACCAACGCGCGCAGCTGGCGCATGGCCGAGGACTGGTTCTCGTACCGGCTCAAGCCCAAGGCGGCCGGCCCGCACCTGGTGCGGATCCGTTCGCTCGTGGGCCTGCCCGCGGGCGGGGACGATGCGGTGGTGCGCCTGGCCGGCGAGGTCGCCGTCCCCGCGTCGAGCACCGTGCGCAACGTGCCGCTCTACGGCGACGTGGTCGAGGCCGTCTACGAGGTCGACGTCCCCGAGGACGGCATCGAGGTGCGTTTCGAGGCGGGCACGGGCGGCGCGACCGCCGGCATCGCCGCGGTCGCGCTCATGACGCCGCCCGCGTAGCGCCGGAGCCCCGCCCGCCCCGACCGCCCCGCCCGCCCCGACCGCCGCAAGTCACACATCCGGCGACACGTGATCCGCGCCCGCCGCACGGATGCGGACGCACCGGTCGTCAGCGGTGTGACTTACGAAACGGGCGGGCCGGGGCGGGGCGGGGCGGGCCGGAACGGGTTCGGGCCGGACGCTCAGCGGGCCACCGCCTCCGCATCCTTCGCGGTGAGCCGCTGCGCGATCGCGAGCGGGATCACCGACAGCACCGCGAGGATCACGGCGATCACCGCGACCACGGGCGCCTGCGACGGGCGGAACATGTTCTGCAGGATCCACAGCGGCAGCGTCGTGACGCCGGAGCCGGCGGTGAACGTGGTGACGATGATCTCGTCGAAGCTCAGCGCGAACGCCAGCAGGCCGCCTGCCATCAGCGAGGACTTGAGGTACGGGAAGGTCACCAGCCGGAAGGTGGTGAAGAGGCCCGCGCCGAGGTCCATCGACGCCTCCTCGAGGCGCGTGCCGGAGGCGTTGAGCCGCGCGAACGCGTTGTTGTAGACGGTCACGATGCAGAACGTGGCGTGCGCGACCACGAGCGTCCACATCGCGAGGTCCACGCCCATGAGGGTGCGGAACGCGTTGTTGAGCGCGATGCCGGTGACGATGCCGGGCAGCGCGATCGGCAGCACGATGAGGAGGTTGACCGTCTCCTTGCCGAAGAACCGGTAGCGGGACAGCGCCATCGCCGCGAGCGTCCCGAGCACGAGGGCGATCGTGGACGCGATGAGCGCCACCACCACGGACGTGCCGAGGGCCTCGAGCGCGCCGGTGCTCTCGAGCGCGCGGCCCCACCACTCGAGCGTGAACCCCGGCGGCGGCCATGACAGGCTCTCCGACGTGCTGATCGAGTTGAGGAACACCACGCCCAGGGGCAGGTAAATGAGCGCGAGCACCACCACCGTGATGGTGGCGAGGACGATGCGGGCGACGCGACCGAGCTGCATCAGAGGCTCCTGAGGGCACCGGTCCGGCGGACCGCGGCGAGGTAGACGAGGATGATCCCGATCGGGATGAGGGAGATCGCGGCGGCGAGCGGCAGGTTGTTCGCCGCGCCCACGTTCGTGTACACGAGCGTGCCGATCATCTGCGTCGAGCCGCCCACGATCCGGGTGGTGATGTAGTCGCCGAGGCTGAGCGAGAACGCGAAGATCGAGCCCGCGATGATGGCCGGCCAGATGGTGGGCAGCACCACCGACACGAGCGTGCGCCAGCCCTTCGCGCCCAGGTCGGCCGAGGCCTCCAGCAGGCGGTCGGGGACGCGGTCGAAGCCCGCGTAGATGGGCATGATCACGTACGGCAGCCACAGGTACGACAGCGTGAGCACGATGCCGACGATGCCGTAGCCGGGCGTCGAGCCGCCGAACGGGGAGACCGCCCACTCGATGAGCCCGTCCGACGACAGCAGCGCGCGCCACGCGTACACCTTCACCAGGTAGGACGCCCACAGCGGCGCCAGCACGGCGATGACCAGCAGGTGGCGCAGCCGGGCACTCGCGACCTTCGCCATGAAGAACGCGACCGGCACCGCGACGATGATGTCGACCACGGTGACCAGCAGCGCGATGCCCAGCGTGCGCAGCGTCACGGTGCGGTAGAGCGCCTCGGTGAGGACCTCGACGACGTTCTCGGTGGTCCACTCGATCTGCACCTGGCCGGTGAGCTCGTTCACGGTCCAGAACGCCGTGACGAGCAGCGCGGCCAGCGCGACGACGTAGACGAGGCCCAGCCACAGCACGGGCGCGGTCAGCAGGCTCGCGAGCCGGAGGCGCCGGCGGGGGGCCAGGTAGGCGGAGAGGCGGTGCGTGGTCATGCTTCCTTCGCGGGGACGATGCGGGGGGAGGGGGTGCGCCGGGCCCCAAGGGGGCCGGGGCCCGGCGCGGCCGCGGGGACGATGCGCATCGTCCCCGCGACGGGCGTCAGCCCTTGATCTCCTGCCAGGCCTTGGTCCACTCGGAGTAGTCGACGCACTCGACGTCGTCACGACCGTCGACGCAGTCGCTCACCGGGGTGGTCCAGTACCAGATCTGGGCCGCGTACTCCTCGTCGCCCGCGTGGTACGCCTCGCAGTCGTCGCGGAAGTCGCAGGCCGCCGACGATGACGGGGCCTCGCCGAAGTAGGCGGTCGCCTGGGCGTTGACCTCGGGGCTCGCGATGTAGTCGAGCCACGCGTACGCGCAGTTCGGCGCCTCGGACTCGGACGCGATCATCCAGGTGTCGGACCAGCCGGTCGCGCCCTCCTCGGGCAGCACCACGTCGGTGTTGCCGGTCGAGATGGAGTTCTGGATGACCTGCCACGTGGTGCCGACGACGGAGTCGCCGGACTCGAAGGCCTGGATCTCGAGCAGGTAGTCCGACCAGTACTCGCCGATGCTCTCCTGCTGGGTCTTGAGGAGCTCGACCGCCGCGTCGAACTGGTCCTGGTCCAGCGCGTAGGGGTTCTCGATGCCGAGCTCCGGGTTGTGGGTCATGAGGTAGACCGCGGCGTCCGCGATGTAGATCGGCGAGTCGTACGCGGTGACCTTGCCCGCGTAGTCCGAGGCCTTGTCGAAGACGACGTCCCAGCTGGTCGGGGCCGGGGTGACCTCGTCCGTGTTGTACATGAGGAGGTTCGCGCCGTAGCCGTGCGGGACGCCGTAGGCGACGCCGTCGACGGAGTTCCACTCCTTGTCCTTGAGGAAGTCGAAGATGCCGTCGTAGCTCTCGAGCAGGTCGGTGTTCACCGGGGCGACCAGGTCGCCGGCGATGAGGCGCAGGGTGAGGTCGCCGGACGCGGCGACCACGTCGTAGCCGCCGCTCTGCATGAGCTGGTAGGCCTCGTCGGAGGTGCCGTACGTCTTGGCGTCGACCATGCAGCCGGTCGCCTCCTCGAAGCCGGACACCCAGTCGACGGAGGCGTCGTTGCTGCCGTCCTCGACGTAGCCGGGCCACGCGAGGATCGACACCGCGCCCTCGGTGTCGCCGAGCTCGGTGGCGGCCGCGGAGCCTCCATCCGAGCTGGAGGTGCCGCAGGCGGCGAGAGAGACGACCGCGACAGACGCGAGGCCGGCCCGGAGGGCCGTGCGGGACAGGGACTTCGACACGGGGACTTCCTTTCCTTGGTGGGGTGCTGCGGGTGCTGCGGGTGGTGCGGGTGGTGCGGTCAGGCGGCCTCGGGCTCGAGCGGCGCCGCGGCGGCGGGCTCGATCGTGACCATGACGCGGTCGCCGCGCTCGCGGCGGTGGTGCGCGCCGATGTTCGGCTCGAGGGCGGTGATGCGGGCGTCGAGCCCGTCGAGGTCGACGACGATGCGGTGCTCGGGGCCCGTGTAGATGACCTCGGCGATCGTGCCGGGCACGCCCGGCCCGGACTCGGCCAGGGTCACCCGCTCCGGGCGGACGGCCATGGGCGTGCGGGCCAGGCCGAGGGCCGCCGCGACGTCGGGCTCGAGGAGCGTCGACGAGCCCACGAACGACGCGATGAAGCGGTTGCGCGGGTGGTCGTAGACCTCGCGCGGCGTGCCGAGCTGCACGACCTCGCCCGCGTCGAAGACGGCCACGCGGTCGGAGAGGGTAAGCGCCTCGTCCTGGTCGTGGGTGACGAACACGAAGGTGATGCCGAGCGAGCGCTGGAGCTCCTTGAGCTCGACCTGCATCTGCTCACGCAGCTTGAGGTCGAGCGCGCCTAGCGGTTCGTCGAGCAGCAGCGCCTGGGGGCGCAGCACGATGGCGCGGGCGAGGGCGACGCGCTGGCGCTGGCCACCCGAGAGCTCGTGCGGGCGACGGTCCTCGAGGCCCGCGAGGCGCACCGCGCCCAGGGCCTCCTCGGCCTGCGCGCGGCGCTCCTTGCGCCCCACGCCGGCGACCCGGAGGCCGTACTCGACGTTCGCGATGACGCTGAGGTGCGGGAACAGTGCGTAGTCCTGGAAGACGGTGTTCACGGGACGGGTGAACGGCGGGAGCGACGTCACGTCGGTGCCGAACAACGAGACCGTGCCGCGGGTCGGCTGCTCGAAGCCGGCGATGATGCGCAGCACCGTGGTCTTGCCCGAGCCCGAGGGGCCGAGCATCGAGAAGAACTCGCCCGGCTCGATGTCGAGGTCAAGGTCGGCGACCGCGATCGTGTCGCCGAAGCTCTTGTGCAGGCCTCGTAGGCGGATGGCTGACTCCATGCGGGCTATTCATCTAGTTCCAGATGTCTAATGCAAGGGTCTGCGTGTAACAACTCGATTAAATCTCTGGACCCAGACCTTTGCGCCGGCGCCCGCGGGGGCGACAATGGCGGCCGGAGAAGGGAGCCGCATGGGCATGTCGTGGGGGCCGGGGGCCGCGGCCGCGAGGTCGGCGACGCACGCGGCGATCTTCGCCCCGCTCGCTCCCGTGGGCCGCGCGGAGGCCGTCGCGCAGCGCCTCGCCGACGCGATCCAGCTCGGCCTGCTCGAGCAGGGTGAGAGGCTCCCCACCGAGCAGGAGCTCGGCCGGCAGTTCGGCGTCGCGACCGTCACGGCGCGCGAGGCGCTCGAGTCGCTGCGCTCCGGCGGGCTCATCGAGACGCGCCGCGGGCGCGCGGGCGGCAGCTTCGTGTGCGGCAGCGGGGACGATGCGCGGTCCGCGCTGATCTCGCGGCTCACCGACATGTCCCGGGTCGAGCTGCGCGACATGGGCCTGGTCTACGGCCTCATCGCCGGCGGTGCCGCGGAGCGTGCGGCGCTGTTCTCGACCCCCGACGAGGTCGACTCGCTCGCGCTCCTCGTCGAAGGAGGCGCGTCCGCGAGCGGCGCCGCCGCGCGGCGCGCCGAGAACGGCATCCGCCTCGAGGTGGCCGCGCTGTCGCGCTCCGCGAGGCTCGTGTCGGAGCAGGTCCGCCTGCAGGCCGAGTTCGGCCCGCTGCTGTGGATCGCGCTTCAGGAGCACGCGGTGGTGACCGGCAACGCGGCGCGCCACCGGCGGCTGATCGCGGCGATCGCCGAGGAGAGCCCCGAGCACGCTCGTGCCGTCGTCGTCGAGCAGGTCGGCTGGCTGGTCGACCGGCTGCTCGCGATCCGTGAGGCGGCGGAGCGATGATCACCGCCGCGATCCTCGAGATGGCCGACGTGCTCGGCGCCTCGCTCGCGCCCCTGTTCGCAGAGGTCTCGGACTGGCGCGACCGGCTCGAGGCGGTCCTGTCCGGGGGCGGCGCATCGTCCACCGATGTCGACGAGGCGGTCGAATGGCTGGTGGCCCCGTCGCTCGCGGACGCACGCCCCACCCTGGGGGCGGGCTTCGTCGCGGCGCCGGGCTTCCTCGAGGACGCGCCCTGGCACCTCGCGTGGTGGGCGAGCGCGGCCAACGGGGTCGGGCTCGGCGGCCGTCCGGGCACGCTGCGCCGCCTCGTCTCGATCGAGGACCCGCTCGACGAGTCGTTCCACGACTACACGCGGCTCGAGTGGTGGCGCGGCGCGGTCGAGGGCCGCGGCGCCTACCTCGCGGGGCCGTACATCGACTACCTGTGCACCGACGAGCTCACCCTCACGCTGACGATGCCCGTCGAGGTCGACGGCCGCCTGGCCGGAGTGGTGGGCGCGGACCTGTCCGTCGCGCGGCTCGAACGGCTCACGGACGGAGTCATCGGCGCGGCCGCGGTGCCGGCCGTGCTGGGGACCGCCGCCGGGCGCGTGATCGCCGCGACCGATGCGGGGGTGGAGCCGGGCACGCCGGCGCGGCGTCTCGGCTGGGCATGCGAGTGGCACCCCGTCCCGGGGTGCGGCGGCACGCTCGCGGTGTCGCGCGCCGCCTGAGCCTCAGCAGCAGCCGTCGGAGCCGCCGCCGCAGCAGCCGGCCTCGTTCGCGACGACGGGCTCCGGGGCCTTCGCCTCGCCGCCGCAGCCGCACGCGCCGCCACCGCCGCAGCCGCCACCGCCCGAGCGCGGCGCGCGCTCGGCGCGGGCCTGCGCCCCCTCGAGCGTGTAGCCGGCGTCGTGGATCGCGGCGTCCGCGTCGAACGCGAAGTCCTCGGCGCTCGTGTCGGCCGCCAGCAGGACCACGGCGCGGCCGCTCGCGTGGTCGACGGAGGCCGAGCGCACGCCGGCCAGGCCGGTCAGCGCCTTCTCGACGGGGGACGAGCAGCCATCGCAGGTCATGCCGGAGACGGCGAGCTCGACGACGGTCCCGGGCACGTGGGTCATGATCTCCATGGTCCGACCGTATTCCTTCCACCCCGGGGCAAGGTCAAGACCGAGGTCCCGTATCCGCACCCACCGGGGCCGGCACCGGGACCCGCGTCCGCCGGGGCGCGGCGCGGAGGATGGCCCGCACCGCGAGCCCGCCGACGAGTGCCCAGAACGCGGAGCCGACCCCCGCGAGGGTCGTGCCGCTCGCGGCCAGCACGAAGGCGGCCGCGGCGGGGAGCCGGTCGTCCGCGTGCGCGAAGGCGCCGGCGAGCGACGAGGCGAGGGTCGGGAGGAGCGCGAGGCCGGCGACCACCGCGAGGATCGCGGTCGTGCTCGCGTGCGACAGCCCGACGAGCGTCGCGCCCGCCCCCGCGAGCACGAGGTACGAGACCCCGGCGGTGAACGCCGCGATCCAGCGGCGGCCGGGCTCGGGATCGGCGTCCGGCGACGCGGGCAGCGCGGCGGTGATCGCGGCCAGGTTGATCGCGTGCCCGCCCGCCGTCGCGCCCAGCACGGTGCCCGCCCCCGTGACGAGCATCGTCTCCCGCCACGGTGCGCGGAAGCCCGCGCTCGCGAGCACCGCGACGCCGGGGACGTTCTGCGAGGCCATCGTGACCACGGTCAGCGGCACGGCGATGCCGACGGCGGCCGCCCAGCTGAGCGCGGGCGCGGTGACGACGAGGCTCGGCGCGGCGATCGCGTCGACCACGCCCGTGCCCGCCTCCAGCGCGATCGCCGCCAGGGCCGCGGCGAAGGCCGCCGGCGTCGCCCAGCGCGGGGCGAGGCGCTGCAGCGCGAGCCACACGCCGATGACCGGCGCGACGAGCCACGGCGAGGCGGCGAGCTCCGTGACGGGACGCAGGCACAGGGGCACGAGCACGCCGGCGAGCATGGCCTGCGCGAGCGGTGCGGGGATCGCGGCGACGAGCCGGCCCAGGCGGGGCCACAGGCCCACCGCCGCGATGAGCGCGCCGGTCACGAGGAACGCCCCGACCGCGGCCGGCCAGCCGAGGGAGGCCTGGGTCGCGAGCAGCGCGGCGCCGGGGGTGGACCACGCGAGCGAGAGCGGGATCCGGAAGCGCCAGGACAGCAGCATCGTGCCGAGGCCGACCGTGACGCACAGCGCCGTCAGCCCCGAGGAGGCCTGCTCCGGCGTGGCGCCGACGGCCGTGAGACCCGCGATGAGCACGGCGACGGAGCTCGTGAAGCCCACGAGCGCGGTCGTCACGCCGACCGATGCGGGGCGCAGCCACGAGTGTTCCATGAACAGAACGCTAGCACCGGTGTTCCGTTCATGGAACGGGCTTCCGTATGCTCGAGCCATGGACACGGCGGAGCTGGCGCGCGCGATCGGCGAGCGGGTGCGCGAGGCGCGCGCGGAGCGCGGGATGAGCCTCGGGGCGCTCGCTCGCGCCGCGGGGATCGGCAAGGGATCGTTGTCCGAGATCGAGCACGGATCGCGCAACCCGAACCTGTCCACGCTGTACGCGCTCACGGCCGCGCTCGGGATGCCGCTCGCGGCGCTGCTCGCGGAGACCGCCGGCGCCGAGGTGTCCGCGGACGGGATCGTCGCGCGGCTGCTCGACGTCGACGCCGGACCGGACACGGTCGTGGAGGTCTACCGGCTCGAGCTGGGCGGGGGCGTCGAGCATCGTTCCGGGGCGCACGGCGCCGGCGTGGTCGAGCGCCTGCTGGTGATCCGCGGCGCCGTGACCGCCGGGCCGGTGGGCGCCCAGCGGCGCGCGGAGGCCGGCGAGCTCCTCACCTGGGTGAGCGACGTCGACCACGCCTACCGGGCGGACGAGCCCGGCGCGAGCGCGCTCCTCACCGTCACCACCCCGCACGCCTGACACGGCGAGGGGGGCCCGGCCATTAGGCCGGGCCCCGCTCGCGATGTCCGACTACTTCTCGTCGGGCTTGGCCTCCTCGACCACGTCCTCCCACACGTCCTCGGCGTCGTCGATGGTCGAGACGACCTCCTCGGCCGCGCGGGCGCGGGCCTCGTCGGCGGCCTCCTTGACCTTCTTGGCCTCGGTGATCGCGGTGTCCTTGACCTTGGTGAAGGCCGGGCCGGCCACATCGGCGACCTTCTTGGCCTCGGTGACGGCGGTGTCGCGGATCTGCTCGGCGGCGGGGCCGGCGGCCTCGCGGACCTTCTCGTACGTGGGTCCGGCCTTGTCGTTGATGACCTCGGCGGCGGCGTTCGCCGCGGCGGTCGCGGCGTCCGCGGCCTTCTTCGCGGCGTCGGCGGCGGCGTCGACGGCCTTGTTCACGTTGCGGCGCAGGTTGTCCTTGAAGTCGCCCTCGGCGGCGAACTCCCACTCCTCGTCCTCGCCGGCCCACGGGTCGCGGTCGCGGTCCTTGCGGGCCCACACGACGATGGCGGCGCCGGCCGCCGCGGCGAGCGCGATCGGCACGAGCACCCGACCCCACGAGCGGCCGCCCTTCTCGTCGTCGGTCGTCGCCGCATCGTCCACCGCGGCCAGGACCGCGGGGATGGCGGCGCCCACGATCGCGGCGTGCGCGACGTCGACCCAGTGCTCGGTGGCGTCGCCGGCCTTGTGCACGTAGGGCGAGGCCTTCGCGGCGCCCTTGTGGTAGGCCTCCTTGGCGCGCGGCGTGGCCCACTCCTTGGCGCTCTCGTACTGCGGCTCGGCCCACTCCTTCGCGCGCTTCGCGGCCTTGCGTGCGGCATCGGACGCCTCGCGCGCCGCCACCCGCGCCTGCTTCGCCGCGTCGGCCGCCTGATCGCGCGCCTTGTCGGCGTCGAAGCTCTGGAAAGAAACCTTGCCCATGTTGCGCTCCTCCTGGTCCGTGCCTTGTTGTCCGGTCTCATCGGACAACCCGCACCCGTCCTCAACCCTTCCGTCCATCGTGCCACTTGAGGCGCGTGGTGGCGAGGGCCATGGAACAATGGCGGGCATGATCGCAACACTTCAGACCACCGCAGGGGACATCCGCATCGAGCTGTACCCCGACCACGCGCCCGTGACCGTCAAGAACTTCGTGGGCCTCGCCACCGGCGAGAAGGAGTGGAAGAACCCGGCGACTGGCGAGAAGTCGAACGACCCGTTCTACGACGGCCTCGTCTTCCACCGCGTCATCTCCGGCTTCATGATCCAGGGCGGCTGCCCGCTCGGCACCGGCACCGGCGGCCCCGGCTACAACTTCGACGACGAGATCCACCCGGAGCTCCGCTTCGACGAGCCCTACCTGCTCGCGATGGCGAACGCCGGCCAGCGCCTCAACCCGATCACCGGCCGTCCGGGCGGCACCAACGGCTCGCAGTTCTTCATCACCGTGGACAAGCCGAGCTGGCTCAACGGTAAGCACACGATCTTCGGCAAGGTCGCGGACGACGAGTCCAGGGCCGTCGTCGACGCGATCGCGGCCGCTCCCACCGATGGCCGTGACCGTCCCCTCGAGGACGTCATGATCACCGGCGTCACGATCTCCGAGTAAGACTCGTATGACCCAGGATCCGGGTGCCGCTGCGCCCACGTGCCCGCGGCATCCGGACCGGGTGTCCTACGTCCGCTGCCAGCGCTGCGGACGGCCCGCCTGCCCCGAGTGCCAGCGCCCGGCCGCGGTAGGCATCCAGTGCGTCGACTGCGTGCGCGAGGCGAAGGCCTCCGCCCGGCCGATGGTCAACCGGCTCGGCTTCGCCACCGCCCACGGCACGCCCTACGTGACGGTCAGCCTCATCGTCGCGAACGTCGCGGCCTTCGTGTACGGGTACATGGTGCTCGGCAAGCAGCTGTGGTGGGCCCGCTGGGCCCTCCTGCCCGCGGCCGGCGACGCCACGATGGGCATCGGCGACGAGTGGTACCGCTGGATCAGCTCCGGCTTCGTCCACTTCTCGATCTGGCACATCGGCATGAACATGCTGGTGCTGTGGCAGTTCGGGTCCCAGCTCGAGCCCATCCTCGGACGGCTCCGCTTCGGCCTGCTCTACGGCGCGTCGCTGATCGGCAGCTCCGCCGCGGTCGAGCTCCTCGCCGACGGCGGCGCGCACGGCGGCGCCTCGGGCGCGATCTTCGGCATCATCGCGGCGTACGCGGTCGTGCTGCTGAAGCTGCGGCTCGACTACCGGGCGCTCGTCACGACGGCCGGGCTCTGGCTCGTGCTCGGCTTCGTCATCCCGGGCATCTCGTGGCAGGGCCACCTGGGCGGCGCGGTCGTCGGCGCGCTCACGATGCTCGCGATGCTCCACTGGGTGGACCGCAAGAAGGCGTAGCGCCTCACGCGCTGACACGGCCCCGTCGCTGCCGCGGCGGGGCCGTCGTCGTCTCCGGGCGCATCGTCCACCGCCGCCCGTCGTCGCCCGCTGCGCTCGTCGTCGCTCCAGCGGTACCGCTGGTGGTGCGGATCGCGCCCTCTCGGAGCCTTCCCGTACCGCTCATGGGGCGCGGCGCCTCGGCCCCGGGTGCGGCTGCACGCTCAGCGGTACGGGGAGCACCTCAACAGCCCTGGAACGCACCCTGAGCGGTACGGCTGGCGCCGGGTGACGCGGCGCCCCACGTGGGCCGGCGGGTCCGGTGTGGACACCGCCTCCCCAGGCACGGCCCCTTTTTCTCCACAGGACGGGCCTGTGGACAAGTACGGGCTCATCCCCCGGTTTCCCCACACTCATCCACAGGTGTGAATGACATCCGTGTAGTTATCCCCACCGTTCTGCACAGTCGGGGGATAACTACACCCGTGTGGTTTCTCCACCGCTGTGGACGGCGATGGGGATAACTACAGCCGTGTGATTCACTTCCAGCGGGTGAGCAGGACCATGCCCGCCGCCATGAAGACGAAGCCGAAGCCGAGGTTCCAGTCGCCGATGCCCGGGATGGGGAACTGCGCCTTCGAGACGTAGTAGACGACGATCCAGGCCGGGCCCAGCACCAGCAGCGTCAATGCCGTGGGCAGGAGCCACTTCGGGTTGTCGCTCTGGGGCTTGCCCAGGTTGCGGGGGGCCTTGTAGACCTTCTGGTCGCGCTTCTTCGAGACTGCCACTGTCAACTCCGTGGGTTCTGCGCCCGCGCAGGCGCGCGGGGATGGGTCCCAGGGTACCGAGAGAGGGTCCCGAAGCGGGATTCCCGCTGGTGCGGGGCTCCCGTAGGCTGGTCGCATCATGACGGCATCGGTCGAGGTCCCCACCGAGCCCGACGCCCCGCGGCGCCGGCGCGCCGGACTCGGCACGCGCCTCGTCTCGCTCGTGGGCGAGCTGCTCATCATCGCGGGCGCCGTCATCGGCCTGTACGTCGTGTGGCAGCTGTTCTACACCGACGTCATCGCCGGCAAGGAGCAGGAGCACGTTCTCGAGACGCTCGACTGGGCCTACACCGACCCGATCGTCGCGCAGGCGCAGGACGAGGACCACGGCCCCGAGGTCATCCCCGTCGGCGCGCGCATGCCCCCGGAGACGGCGCCGGTCATGGAGGAGCCCGCGTTCACCACCACCTTCGCGACGTTCTACGTCCCGCGGTGGGGCACGGACTACGTCAAGCCGATCTCGGAGGGCGTGACCCGCACCGAGGTGCTCGACGTGCTGGGCATCGGCCACTACCCCGGCACCGGCATGCCGGGCGCGTACGGCAACTTCGCGATCTCGGCGCACCGCACCACGTACGCCAAGCCGTTCAACCGCATCGCCGAGCTCGAGAAGGACGATGCGCTCGTCGTGCAGACGGAGGAGGCCTGGTACGTCTACCGGGTCACCGACCACCTCATCGTCTACCCGACGCAGGTCGAGGTCATCGCCCCGAAGCCGGGCGACCTGGACGCGGCGCCCGACGGCTACTACATCACGCTCACGACGTGCCACCCGATGTACTCGGCGGCCGAGCGGTACGTCGTCCACGGCGAGCTCGAGTACTGGGCCCCGACCGGCATCGGCGTGCCCCCCGAGATCCTCGAGGAGATCCCGCAGCCATGATCTTCCCGTTCGTCTGGCGCATCCTGCCGGGCCCGGCCTGGCTCCGGGTGCTCCTGATCATCGTCCTCATCGCCGCGATCGTCGCGGTGCTCTTCCAGTGGGTGTACCCGTGGTTCTCGGTCACCTTCGACATCCAGGACCAGAATGTGGAGGCCGTGCCATGACGCGCATCCTCGTCGTCGACAACTACGACTCGTTCGTCTACACGATCGTCGGCTACCTGCGTCAGATGGGCGCCGAGACGGTCGTCGTGAGGAACGATGCGGTGGCCCAGGCGGGCGAGGTGACCGACTACGACGGCGTCCT
Source organism: Demequina maris (assembly GCF_000971155.1). Taxonomy (GTDB): domain Bacteria; phylum Actinomycetota; class Actinomycetes; order Actinomycetales; family Demequinaceae; genus Demequina; species Demequina maris. The sequence continues at coordinate 14,826 of NZ_BBLX01000008.1, forward strand.
CATCTCCCCCGGCCCCGGCACCCCCGCCGAGGCGGGCTCCTCGATTGACGTCATCCGCCGCTGCGCGGAGACGGGCACGCCGATGCTCGGCATCTGCCTCGGCCACCAGGCGCTCGCCGAGGTGTACGGCGGCGTCGTCTCGCACGCGCCCGAGCTCATGCACGGCAAGACCTCGGACGTGAGCCACGAGGGCGCCTCCGTGATGGACGGACTGCCGTCGCCGTTCACCGCGACGCGCTACCACTCGCTCGCCGTCGAGAACCCGACGGTGCCCGACGAGCTCCAGGTCACCGCGTCCACCGCGAACGGCATCATCATGGGGCTCCAGCACAAGGAGCTGCCGCTGCACGGGGTGCAGTTCCACCCCGAATCGGTGCTGACCGAGGGCGGCCACCGGCTGCTCGCGAACTGGCTCGAGGTGTGCGGGATGCCGGACCCCGAGGGACGCTCGGCCGGGCTCAGCCCGCTCGTCCGCCGATAGCCCCCCGGTCTGCACGTCGCATCGATCAGGCGATCATGCGACAAGCGGGACCGCGCGGGCTCCGAAGTCGCACCGATCGCGGTCCCGTGCGACATCCGGGACGGTGCGCTGCGCAGCCCGGACGCGACCGGCTAGCTAGACGCCGGCGCGCACCCGCGCGCCCACGGTCCGCCAGCCCAGCGCGGAGACGAGCGCGAACGCGGCGATCACGGCGCACGTCACCATCACCGCGGCGAGCGGGACGGCGGTGGCGCCGCCGATGCTGACGAGCGGGGAGACCAGCGCCGCGAGGCCGAACTGCAGGGCGCCCAGCACCGCGGAGGCGGCGCCGGCGGCGGCAGGGGGCACGGCGTCGAGCGCCAGCGCGGTCGCGTTGCCGAACACGAGGCCCATGCTGCCGACCGCGGTGAACAGCGGCAGGGCGAGCCAGCCGGCGGGCAGGCCGAGCACCACCATCAGCCCGAGGACCAGGGTGGACGCGAGGACGAGCAGCACGCCGAGCACGAGCAGCAGCCGCACGTCGCGGGACTGCGCGGCCTTGGCCGAGAGGGCGCTCACGACCATGAGGGCGAGCGCGTTCACGCCGAAGGCCAGCCCGTACCCGGTCGAGTCGAGGCCCATCATGTCCTGGTAGAGGAACGGCGAGGCGGAGATGTACGCCATCATCACGGCGAACGCGAAGGCGAAGGCCGCGGCGTAGCCGAGGAACTCCCGCGAGCGGAGCGCGCGCAGCGGCGAGCCCGAGGCGATGCGCTCGGCGCGGTCCGCGAGGCGGCGCTCGGCGGGGTACGACTCGCGCACCACGGCGACGACGGCGACGAGCATCACGACGGACAGGCCGAGCACGATCCCGAGGATCCCGCGCCAGCCCAGGGGCTCGACCAGGAAGCCGCCCACCACCGGGGCGATCACGGGCGCGACGCCGCCGACGATCATCATGAGGCTGAAGGCGCGCGCCGCGGCCTTGCCGGTCGCGAGGTCGGCGATGATCGCGCGGCCGATCACCATCCCGGCCGCGCCGCCCAGGCCCTGCGCGAGGCGCGCGAGCACGAGCACCCCGACCGAGGGGGCGAGCACGGTCGCGACGCCGCCGGCCACCATCAGCACGGCGCCCGCGAGCAGCGGGGGCACGCGGCCGAAGCGGTCCGAGAGCGGGCCGAACACCAGCTGGCCGGCGGTCACGCCGAGCAGGAACGCGGTGAGCGTGAGCTGCACCGTGGTCGCGCCCGTGCCGAGCTCCTCGGCCATCTGCGGGAAGGCGGGCAGGTAGAGGTCGGTCGCGAACGGCGCGATCGCGGACAGCAGCCCGAGGACCGCGAGCAGCGCGGCCGTGATGGCGGCGCCGGCGGCCGCGGGCGCGGCGGTACGAGTGGTGCTCGGGGCAGCGGTCATCGACGGTTCCTCTCCGGGGTGATGATGAAATCATAACTAAATTCATCGCGGAGCGGTAGCCTCTGTCGCATGGTTGAGGACGACCCCACCGACGGCCGGCTCGCGGAGCTCGCCGACGTGGTCATGCGGATCGCGCGCGATCTCGATCCCCAGGCGGGCGGGCTCGACCTCGTCCCGCTCACGGGCACGGAGACCGCGGTCCTGCGATGGGTGCACCGCCACCCGGGGACCTCGCCCAGCGCGGCGGCCGACGGCACGGGCCTGCGCCGCCCCAACCTCTCGGCCGCGCTGCGCAGCCTCGAGGACAAGGGGCTGGTCCGGCGCTCCCCGGATGCGTCGGACCACCGCCAGCAGCGGCTCGATCCCACCGCGCTCGCGGACGAGAGCCTCGACCGGATCCGCGCGTACTGGGCGGCACGCGTGCGCGCGGCGCTCGGCGACGCCGTCGACGAGGCCTGCGCGACGGTCGACCTGCTGGAACGCCTCGAGTCGGGGCTCCGCGCGCGCTGAGGCGGCCGGCGGCTAGCCCCAGCCCTTCCAGATCGCGATCACGAGCATCGTCACCGCGAAGCCCACCGGTTGGTTCAGCCACAGGAACGTGCGCCACCCGCGGTTGGCGTCCTCGCAGGTCTCGTCGGTCACGCCGGTGAACCGCGCCACGGACGCGACGTACGCGAGCGGGAGCAGGGCGGCGAGCGTCGCGGGCCACGGCAGGGCGAGCAGCACGAGGGACGATGCGCCGTACAGCCCGATCGCGAACCACACCGTGGCGCGGGCGCCGATCACGGTCGCGACCGAGCCGATCCCGCCCTCGCGGTCCGCGCGCACGTCCTGGACCGCGCCGAACGCGTGGCTCGCCATGCCCCACAGGATGAACGCGACCCACACCGGCCACGCGCCGTCGTCGAGGAGCGGCACGTCGGCGACCACCAGCGCGTAGAGGAGCGGCCCGCAGAAGTGCAGCGCGGAGGTGAGCGAGTCGAGGAACGGCCGCTCCTTGAACCGTAGCCCCGGCGCCGAGTAGGCGACCACGCCGAACAGCACCAGCGTGAGCGTCACCCCCGCCGCGATCGAGCCCTGCAGCAGCAGCCACACGAAGGGCGGCAGCACCGTGACGACGCACGCCCACAGGATCGCGCGGTGCACCCGCCGCGCGTAGGCGCGGTCGCGGACCACGTCGCCCTCGATTCCGCCCTTGCGCGGGTTGGCGAGGTCCGACTCGTAGTCGAAGACGTCGTTGATGCCGTACATCAGCAGGTTGTACGGGATCAGGAAGAACAGCGTGCCGACCACGAGCACAGCGTCGATCTCGCGGGTCACGAGCAGGTACGCCGCCGCGAACGGGAAGGCGGTGTTGATCCAGGACACCGGCCGCGACGCGCGCACCAGGGAGGCGAGCAGGCCGGGCGTGGAGGCGCCGGCGGTGCGCGACGGGTCGTGCTCCTCAAGCATCGCGGCCTTCCTCGGACGGGGTCGGACGGTCGAGCCACGTCCACAGCGCCGGCACGAGCATCACGGCACCCAGCGTGTACGAGAAGTCCTCCACCGGCGCGGAGCCCACGCGGATGCCGGAGATGAGCGCGTCGTCGTAGGCGACGATCCCGAGCCCGACGATGACGTTGTCGAAGACCGCGGTGAGCACGATCAGCGCGAGCCCGGTGAGCAGGAGGGGACGATGCGGGAGGCGCCGCAGCGTGGGGACCGTCACCGCGGCGATGAGGGCGAGCACCGCCACGGACAGCAGCACGTAGGTCATGCCGCCTCCCGCGGCGCGCGGTGGCGCCGGTCGAGCCAGCGCCACAGCAGCAGCGTCTGGTACGAGAGCAGGATCAGGAAGAACAGCTCCTCGAGCGGCACCTCGGGTGCGAGCAGCACGCCCGACAGGTACGGCGCGTCGCCGATGAAGAAGATCCCGAGGCCCACGCCCGCGGCGTCCCACGCGAGGAACGCCACGACGGCGATCGCGATCGTGAGCAGGGCCTGCCGCGGGCGGTCGAAGACCGCGACCCGGTACCGGGCGTCGATCGCGGTGAGGCCCGCGAGCGAGACGAGCAGCGCGCCCAGGTAGGCGAGCGACGTCACGAGCCCGCCCGCCGCGCGAGGTTGCCGAGCACGCCCCCGTCGCGCGAGCGCCCGAGGAAGCCGCGCGGCGCGGGCGCGGGCAGCGGGCCGACGTCGACCGCGCCGAGCAGGCGCTTGGCGACCAGCTCCGCCGAGATGAGGCACAGGGGCACCCCGATGCCGGGCACGGTCGACGCCCCGGCGTAGAGCAGGTTCGGCACCTTCGAGGACACGTTCGCGGGGCGGAAGACCGCGGACTGCAGCAGCGTGTGCTCGAGGCCGAGCGCCCCGCCCTGCCACGCGCCGAGCCCGTCCGCGAAGTCGGCGGGCGTGGTGACGCGCAGGACGGTGGACCGCTCGGGCAGGTCGGGCACCCCGGCCCACGTGCCGACCTGGGCGAGGTAGCGGCGTCCCAGCGCCATGAGGTCCGCGCGCGACTCCGGCGTGGAGCCGAGCCCCGGGTCCGCCGGGAACGGCACCAGCATGAACAGCGAGTCCTTGCCGTCGGGCGAGACGGCCGGGTCGGTCGCGCCCACGCGGGAGACGTAGACCGACGCGGGCACCGGCGGGAGCTCGCGGGCCAGGATCGCGTCGAAGTTGGCGTCCCAGTCGCGCGTGAAGAACAGGTTGTGATGCGCCAGCTCGGGCACGTCGCCGTCCACCTCGGCCATCACGAGCAGCGCGCTCACGCCGGGCTTGCGGCGTCGCCATGCCCGCTCGGGGTGCGCGCGCCACGGCTCGGGCACCAGGGCCGTCTCGAGGTGGTGGAGGTCCGCCGCCCCGACCACCGCATCGGCCCGCACGACCTCACCCGACTCGAGCTCGACGCCGGTCGCGAAGCCCTGGTCGTCGACGAGGATCCGGGCGACGGGTGCGGAGGTGCGCAGCTCCGCTCCCTCCTCGCGGGCGGCCCGCGCGATCGCCTCGGTGAGGGCGTACATGCCGCCGCGCGGGTAGCGGACGCCGTCCGTGAGGTCGAGGTGGCTCATGAGGGAGAACAGGCCCGGGGTGCGCTCCGGCGACGAGCCGAGGAAGACCGCGTGGAAGCCGAGGATCTGCCGCAGGCGCGGATCCTTGACGCGCGCCGCGATGCGCGCGCCGAGCGAGCGGCTGAGCAGGCCCGCGAGCAGGGGGAGGCGACGGATGACGTCGCCGTTGATCGCCGCCTGGGGGCGGGCGAAGGTCGTGTAGAGGAAGCGTTCGAGCGCGAAGCGGTACAGCAGCCCCGCCTCCTCCGCGTAGCCGCGCATCGCCTCGCCCTCGCCGGGGCTGAGCGCGTCGAAGCGGCGCCAGTTCTCCTCGGGGTCCGCGGACACGTCGAGCGTCTCGGCGGCGCCCCACGCGTCGTCGCCCTCGAAGAACACGCGGTAGCGCGGGTCCAGGTCGACGAGGTCGAGCTCCTCCTCCACGTCCCGGCCCATGAGCGCGAACCATTGGGCGAACGCCTCGGGCATGAGGTACCAGGACGGACCCGAGTCGAACGTGTGGCCCGCGACCTCGACGCGGCCCATGCGGCCGCCCAGGGACGCATGCCGCTCGAGCAGCACCACGTCCGCGCCGCCGCGCGCGAGCAGCCCCGCCGTGGCGAGCCCCGCGACGCCGCCGCCGATCACCGCGATCCGGGGCCCGCTCATGCGGGCCTTCTGCGCGCCGCGACCAGGTTGCGCGCCGCGAGCGTCGCCTTGACCGGGTTGGGGACGCGGACCCTGCGGGTGACGAGGCGCCGGGCAGGCGTCGCCGCGATCTGGTCGAGCAGGCGGCCGTAGATGTCGATGGTCGTGCCGACCGCGGCGCGCGCCCGCGGCGGCAGCGCGCCCAGGGTCTCCTCGGCCGCGGCGATGTCCGCCCGGCAGTCCGCGACGAGCGCGGCGAGCCGCGCATCGTCCAGTGTGGCCGCCGTGACGCCGGGGAAGTACGAGCGGCCCAGGTCGCCGTCGTCGGTCGCCAGGTCCCGCAGGAAGTTGACCTTCTGGTACGCCGCGCCCAGCCGTCGCGCCCCGGCGCGCACGTCCGGCGCGAGCGGGCGCGGGCCGTGGCCGGTGTTGACGAAGACCGCGAGGCACATCTCCCCCACCACCTCGGCGGAGCCGAAGATGTAGCGGGCGAGCGACTCGTCGTCGTGGGCGGTCGCGGTGAGATCCATGCGCATCGAGGCGAAGAACGGGTCCGTCTGCTCGCGCGTGATGCCGACCTCGCGCGCGGTGAGCGCGAACGCGTGCGCGACGAGGTCCGAGCTGAAGCCGGCCTCCATGGCGTGATGCACCTCGGCCTCGAAGCGCGCGAGCTGGTCCGCCGCATCGTCCCCGCGGTACGTGTCGACGATCTCGTCGGCGACCCGCACCATCGCGTAGACCGCGCGGATGTGCGCGCGCTCGGCGCGGGGCAGGATGCGCGTGCCGAGGCCGAACGAGGTCGAGTAGCGCGCGATCACGCGGGAGGCGGCGTCGCGCGCGGTCGCGTCGTAGAGGGCGAGCGTGGCCGTCTCGTCGTCGTGTTGGCGACGTCGGGAGCGGCGGCTCACGACGGCCGGTCCTCGAGGCTGTCGATGAGGTCGACCAGGTAGCCCGACAGCGGCGCGGGGATCCGCTCGGACGCGACGCGTCGCGCGATGCGCGCGTGCTGGCGCGCGACCCGCAGCGCCCGCTCGCGCGCGCCCGACTCGATGAGCACCTCCCGCACGCGCGCCGCCCACGTCTCGTCGAGGTCGGGGTTGCCGACCGCGGCGGCGAGCAGCGCCCGACCCGCATCGTCCGCCTGCTGGAAGCCCAGGCGCAGCAGCTCGGTGCGTTTGCCCGCGCGCAGGTCGGACAGCACCGACTTGCCGGTGACCTCCGGGTCGCCGAACACGCCGAGGTCGTCGTCGACGAGCTGGAAGCTGAGCCCGAGCGAGGCGCCGAGCTTCTCGAGGTGGCCGACCATGGTCGGGTCGGCTCCCGCGAGCTGCGCGCCCGCGAGCAGGGGCACGATGCACGAGTAGGTCGCGGTCTTGAGCTCCGCCACCAGCAGCGAGTTGGCCTCCTCGGGCGCGACCATGTCGCCGTACATGTCGAGCAGCTCGCCGGCGATCGTGGTGCGGATCGCGCGGGTGACGAGGTCGAGGCACGCGATGCGGTGGTGCGCCGGAAGCTTCGCGCGCGAGATGAGGTCGTAGGACGAGGCGAGGGCGAGGTCGCCGCCGAGCAGCGCCGCCGACAGCACGTGGGACTCCACCTGGTCCGGGGTGAGACGGCTGCCCGCGAGCTCGCGGCGGCGGGTGCCGGCGACGTTCGGACGGCCACGGCGAACCTCGTCGCCGTCGAGGATGTCGTCGTGCACCAGCATCGCGGTGTGGAGCATCTCCATCGCCGCGGCCACGGGCACGACGGCCTCGGGGTCCTCGCCGCCCAGGCCCGCGTACGCCGCGAGCGTGAGGGAGGGGCGCAGGTTCTTGCCGCCCAGGTACTGGTCCCCGAGGGAGGCCCACAGGTTGCGGTAGTCCGTGCCGGCGGCGGGCAGCTCCGCCATCGCCTGGGTCACATGGTCGTCGAGGGTCGCGCGCACGGCGTCGAGGGTGGATTCGACGAAGGCGCGCACCCCGTCGACAGTCCCCAGCGGCGTCATCACGTCAGCATAGACAGCGGCGCCCCCAGGGGTATTCCCCGGGGGCGCCGTCGTTATCGAAGCGGTATCAGCGGCACTCGTACTGCTGCTCGGTGACGTCGGGCTGACCCGGGTCGGGAGTGACGAGCACGGCGCGCACGTCGCACCACATCACCAGGTCGACCGCGGTGCCGGGCGCCACCTGGGTGCCGGCGTTCGGGTTGGTCGACTTCACGGTGCCCGCCATGTTCGGGTCGGCCGCGCTCGTGTCGACCGTGACGTTGCCCACGGCGAGCCCGTCGCCCTCGAGGTCGTTCCGCGCGGCGTTCTCGGACTTGCCGGTGACGTCGGGCACGGCGACCGTGGACGGCGCCTCGGACACGACGAGCGAGACGGTCGAGCCGCGCTCGACGCGGCCTGCGCCCGGGTCCTGCGACATGACCGTGTTCGGGTCGACGTCGCTCGTCTCCTGGTACGTCTCGGACGGCACGAGGTTGAGCTTGCCGAGCTTCTGGCGCGCCTTCTCGAGGGTCTGCCCCGTGAGGTCGGGCAGCTCGACAAGGCCGGTCGCGAGGTACAGCGTCACGGCCTCGCCGTTGGCGACCTCGGAGCCCGCCTTGGGATCGGTCTTGGAGGCGCGGCCCTCGTCGAGCGACGGGTCGTCGACCGTGTCCTTCGCGACCACGCGGAGGCCGGCGTCCTCGAGGCGCTGGATCGCGTCCTCCTCGGTGTAGCCCTTGACGTCGGGCACCGTGACCACGTCCGGCCCGCTCGAGAGGAACACCGTGACGGTGCTGCCCTCCTCGACGTTCTTGCCCGCCTTCGGGTTGGTACGCGTGACGAGGTCCTTCTCGATCTCGTCGGAGGCCTCGGTCTTGAACTCCGCGTCGAGGCCGCGGGAGGCGAGCTCCGCCTTCGCATCGGCCCTGGTGAAGCCCTCGAGGTCGGGGATGTCGATGCTCGCGACGGACGGGCTGGGCTCGACCGACGGGGCATCGCGGGTCATCATGAACAGCGCGGCGATGAGCAGCGCCGCGGCGACGATGGCCGCGCCGAGGATCGACCACTGGATGATGCGGCGGCGGCGGACCGCGGCGGGGTCCTCCTCCTCCTCGATCGTGTCGACGGCGGCGGTCGCGGGGGCGCCGGACGTCGGCTGGCCGTCGGCCGCCCACGCGCCGCCGGGCATCACGGCGGTCTGGCCGGCCTGCGTCGGCTGGGGCATGATCTCGGTCGCGCCGGACTCCGGTGCCGCCTCGTCGCCGCCCGCCATCGCGGCGGCGGCCACGCCCGCGGCCCCCGCGCCGAGCGCGGCGGAGCCGAGCGCGATCGCGCCCGTGGACGGCGACACGCCGTCGCCGGCCATCACGCTGCGGAGGTCCGCGAGGAACTCCTGCGCGCTGGCGTAGCGCTCGTCGCGGTTCTTCGACAGGGCGCGCATGACGACCTGGTCCAGCTCCGGCGGCACGTCCGACGCGAACTGCGACGGCTTGGGCGCGGGCTCACGCACGTGCTGGTACGCCACGGACACGGGCGAGTCGCCCACGAACGGCGGCCGGCCGGTGAGCAGCTCGAAGAGCACGCAGCCGGTGGAGTAGAGGTCCGAGCGCGCGTCGACGTTCTCGCCGCGCGCCTGCTCGGGCGACAGGTACTGGGCGGTGCCCACGACGGCCTGGGTCTGGGTCATCGTCTGCCCGGCGTCCGCGAGGGCGCGCGCGATGCCGAAGTCCATGACCTTCACCGCGCCCGTCGGCGTCAGCATGATGTTCGCGGGCTTGATGTCGCGGTGGACCAGCCCGGCGTGGTGCGAGTAGTCGAGCGCGGCGAGCACGCCCGCGGTGATCTCGACGGCCTCGTCGATGGGCGCGGCGACGTCGCCCTTGAGGATCTCGCGGACCGTGTGGCCCTCGACGTACTCCATCACGATGAACGGCACCGCCTGCGGGTTGCCGTCCGGGTTCACGATGGTGTCCTCGCCGGTGTCGTACACGGCGACGATGCTCGGGTGGTTGAGGCCGGCGGCGGCCTGGGCCTCGCGGCGGAAGCGGGTCTGGAAGGACGGGTCCCGTGCGAGATCCGCACGGAGGATCTTGATGGCGACCGTGCGTCCGAGGCGCGTGTCGTAGCCGACATGCACCTCGGCCATCCCGCCCCGGCCGATGAGGTCGCCGACCTCATACCGTCCGGCGAGGATCTTCGGTTCGTCGTTCATTCACTGTGTCCTTCGTGGTCCGTGTTCGGGGGCCATTGTCGCATCTAGCGCGGTCCGGGCCGGCGGCGCTCGACGTCCGGGCGTGGCCGGTACTCGCGCGGCGCGATGCTCGGCGGCATGGCGCGTCGGGGCGCAGCGGCCGGCGCCGACGCCTCGACGGGGACGCGCTGACCGGTGCCCGGCTCGACCAGCGACAGGCCCGCGAGGATGCGGTCCAGCTCGAGCGCGGAGGCGGGCCGGCGCCGCGGGTTCTTCTCGAGCAGCTGCTCGATGAGGGTCGCCAGCTCGGGCGAGACACCCTTGGGGATCGGCGGCACCGGGTCGTTCACCTGCGAGATGGCGATGTCGACCGCGCTCGCGGCCGTGAAGGGACGCTTCCCCGCGACGGCCTCGAACGCGATGATGCCGAGCGCGTAGAGGTCCGAGGCCGCGGTCGCGGGCTTGCCGAGCGCGAGCTCCGGCGCGAGGTACTGCGCGGTGCCCATCACCATGCCGGTCGCGGTGAGCGTCGTCTGGTCGGTGCCGCGGCTCACGCCGAAGTCGGTGATCTTGACGTGGTCGCCCTCCTGCACGAGCAGGTTGCCGGGCTTGATGTCGCGGTGCATGATCCCGGCCGCGTGGGCGGCCTCGAGCCCGCGGCACGTGTGCCGCATGATCGTGACGAGCCGTGCCTCGTCGAGCGTGCGCTCGCGCTCGAGGATGGTCGACAGCGGCTCGCCCTCGACGAGCTCCATCACGATGTACGGCGTGCCGTCGTGGTCGCCGTAGTCGAAGACCTGGGCGATGTTGGCGTGCAGCAGCCCGGCGGCGTTCTTGGCCTCGTTGCGGAAGCGCCGCAGGAACGTCTCGTTCTCAGCGGCGCCCTCCTTGAGCACCTTGACGGCGACCTCGCGGTCGAGGTCGGTGTCGGTGCCGCGCCACACCTCTCCCATGCCGCCGACGGCGAGGAGCGAGCGCAGCACGTAGCGCCCGCCGAGCGTGGTTCCTGCATGGATCGACATCAGCTGCCTCCCCGGGATGCGAGCGCGGCCTCCATGACGGCGCGCGCGATGGGAGCGGCCACGCGGCCGCCGGTGACCTCGCCCTGCGTGGATCCGCCGTTCTCGACCAGCACCGCGACGGCGACGACCGGGTTGTCGGCGGGGGCGAAGCCGACGAACCAGGTGTGGGGACGCTCGTCCGTGCCGGTCTCCGCGGTGCCCGTCTTGCCCGCGACCTCGACGCCGGGGATCTGGGCCGCGGTGCCGGTGCCGGACGTCACCACGCCGACCATCATGTCGGTGAGCTCGTTCGCGTCGGAGCGCGTCATCGGCTGCGACATCTCCTCCGGCTCGGTCTCCTCGATCACACGGAGGTCCGCATCGCGCACGTTGTCCACGAGGTAGGGGCGCATGAGCACGCCGTCGTTGGCGATGCCGGCCGCGACCATCGCCATCTGCAGCGGGGTGGCGCGGTCGTCGTACTGGCCGATCGACGCCATCGCGGTCTGCGCCTCGTCCGGGTTCGACGGCAGGCGGGACGGGGTCACGGCGAGCGGGATCGACAGCTGCTCGCCCCACCCGAACTCCTCGGCCTTGCGCTCGACGACGCCCCAGCCGAGCTGCATGCCCAGGTTCGCGAATGAGGTGTTGCAGCTCATCTCGAGGGATTCGGCGAGCGTCTGGCGCTCGTTGGCCGAGCACGACTCGCCGCCGTAGTTGCCGAGCGTCCGCGAGGTGTTCGGCAGCTCGAGCTGGTCGGGCGCGTACAGCTCGGAGTCGGCGTCGTAGCCGGCCTCGAGCGCCGCCGCCGAGACGATCAGCTTGAACGTGGAGCCGGGCGGGTACGTGTCGCCGGCGATGGCGCGGTTGACGAGCGGACCGTCCTCCTGCGCCAGCAGCTCCTGGTAGTTCTTGTTCACCGTCGCCGAGTCGTGGCCGGCGAGGGTGGCGGGGTCGTACGTGGGGCTCGTCACCATCGCGAGCACCTCGCCCGTGGACGGGTCGAGCGCGACCACGGCGCCCGCGCTGTCGCCGAGCGACTCGGCCGCCGCCTGCTGGACGGCCGCGTCGAGCGTGAGCTCGACGCTCGCCCCGCGCTGCGTCTCGCCCGACACGAGGTTGCTGAGGCGGGTCCAGAACAGCGAGTCGGCGGTGCCGGAGAGCAGGTCGTTCTCGGTCTGCTCGATCGCGGTGCGCCCGAAGACGATGCTGTAGTAGCCCGTCGCCGCCGCGTACAGCGGGCCGTCGGCGTAGGTGCGCTGGTAGTTGAACGGGTCATCGACCGCCTTGGACCAGACCACCGACTCGCCGTCGACCACGATGGGCCCGCGGAACGTGCCGTACTCCCGGTAGAGGGTGCGGACGTTGCGCGCATCGGCGTTGAGGTCGCCCGCGGCGATCACCTGGATGTAGGAGGCGGCCACCATGAGCGTGAGGATCATGGCCAGGACCACGATCGAGAGGCGGCGGATCGGCTCGTTCACGGCGTCACCACCTCGGGCCGTCGCGCCTGGTCGGAGATGCGCAGCAGCAGCCCCACGATGATCCAGTTCGCGAGCATCGACGACCCGCCGTACGCGAGGAACGGCGTGGTGAGGCCGGTGAGCGGGATCACGCGGGTGACGCCGCCGACGACGATGAACACCTGCAACGCGATCGCGAAGCCGAGGCCCGCGGCGAGCAGCTTGCCGAAGCCGTGGCGGACGCCGATCGCGGTGCGCATCGCGCGCTGGACGATGATGACGTACAGCGTGAGGATCGCCATGAGGCCGGTGAGGCCCAGCTCCTCGCCGAGCGACGCGACGATGAAGTCGGACTCGGCGTACGGGACGAGATCGGGGCGGCCCTCGCCCAGGCCGGTGCCGAACAGCCCGCCCGAGGCCATCCCGAACAGGCCGCGCACCAGCTGCTCGCTCGCGCCCGAGCTGTACACCGACGAGTCGAGCGCGTGCAGCCACGCGGTGTAGCGGGAGCCGACGTGGCTGAACAGGGTGCCCGCGAGGACGGCGCCGACGGCGAACATGCCGAGGCCGAGCACGACCCAGCTCAGCCTCTCCGTGGCGACGTAGAGCATCGCGACGAAGATGCCGAACAGCAGCAGCGAGGTGCCGAGGTCCCGCTCGTAGATCTGGACGAGCATCGCGGCGACCCACACGAGCGCGAGGGGTCCCATGTCGCGCGGGCGCGGGAACCGCATCCCGAGGATCTTGGGGCCGGCGAGGGCGAGCGTGTCGCGGTTGGACACGAGGTAGCCGGCGAAGAACACGACGAAGGCGATCTTGGCGAACTCGCCCGGCTGGAGCGACTTGCCGAAGACGTTGATCCAGATGCGGGCGCCGTTGATCTGGGTGCCGATCACCGGCATGAGGGGCAGCAGCAGGCCGATGAGGCCCACGAGGCCCGCGGTGTAGGTGAAGCGGCGCAGCAGCCGGTAGTCGCGGATCAGCAGGATCACGAGCAGCGCGAGGCCGATGCCGAGCAGGGTCCAGACGATCTGGACCTCGCCGAAGTCGGTGTCGCGGCCGCGCGAGGCGTACGCGAAGTCGATGCGGCGGATCATCGCGAGACCGATGCCGTTGAGCGCGAGCACCGCCGGCACCAGCACGGGGTCCGCGTAGGAGGCCCAGCGCCGGATCGCGAGGTGGATGACGCCCGCGACCACGATCCAGCCCGCGGCGTAGATCGCGAGCTCGTCGAGCTCGAGGTAGTCCGCGTGATAGTCGACCAGGCCGCGCGCGAGCACGGCGACGGCGACGGCGAGGCCCAGGAGGCCCAGCTCGCCGCGGCGCCCGGTGCGGACCATGACGTCGGAGACGGTGGCCACTAGTCGCCCGCCTCCAGCGAGGCCACGACCCCGGCCGCCTGGTCGAGGTTGCGCACGCGGATCGCGTCGGTCACGCGCTCACGCTGGTACGGCGCCAGCTCGTCGACGAGGATCTCGGTCTTCTCGACCACGTGCGACATGCCGATGCTGCCGAGCGACTCGGGGATGCCGCGATAGATCGCGACGAAGCCCTCGTCCTCGCCGACGTAGTACTGCTGCTGGGACCACCAGTAGCCGCCCCAGGCGGCGCCCACGAGGACCAGCAGCGTGATGATCGGGAGCAGCCAGGGCCGGATGCGCTGCCAGCCCTCTCGGGAAGGCTCCTCGTCGTCGTCGGGCTCGTCGCGCGCGGCGAGGCGCGCGGCCTTGCCCGCGGGCGAGTCGCCGCCGGCGGAGGGCTTGCGGCGGTCGCGGGCCGCCGAGCCGACGATCTGCGAGGACGTCGCGGGACCGATGCCGTCGGGGGAGGCGTCGATGTCGACGATGTCGCCGATCACGCACGTGACGTTGTCGGGCGCGCCCGCGGCGAGCGCGAGGCCCACCAGGGCGTCGGCGCAGTCGCCGGGGTCCTCGACCTCGAGCATCGTCTTGCGCATCGTGTCCTTCGACACGACGCCCGACAGGCCGTCCGAGCACAGCAGCCAGCGGTCGCCGTCGCGGGTCTCGCGCACCGAGATGTCGACGGGCACGTCCGCGTCGATGTCGCCCAGGACGCGCAGCAGCATCGAGCGCTTGGGGTGGTGCTCGGCGTCCGCGACCGAGAGCCGACCGGTGTCGACGAGGTGCTGCACGAAGCTGTGGTCCGTGGTGATCTGCTCGAGGTCGCCGTCGCGCAGCAGGTACGCGCGCGAGTCGCCGATGTGCGCCATCGACAGCGTCGAGCCGGAGCGCAGCAGCGCGGTCACGGTGGTGCCGAGGCCCGAGAGCTCCGGGTCGTTGCGGGCACGCTCGACGATCTGCGCGTGCGCGTCGGAGATCGCCTCCTTGAGCTCGTCGAGCGCATCGTCCGGGCCGTGCGCCTCGCCCTCGAGCGCCGCGAGGCGGGCGATCGCGATCGACGAGGCGATGTCGCCGCCGGCGGCGCCGCCCATGCCGTCCGCGACGGCGAGCAGGTGCGGGCCGGCGAAGCCGGAGTCCTGGTTGTTCGCGCGCACGAGGCCGACGTCGGAGCGCGCGGCGAAGTGGATCCCCAGATACATCAGCCGCGCAGCTCCAGGGCGGTGGCGCCGATGCGGATGACGTCGCCCTCGCGGAACGGCACGGGGTCCGTGACCTTCTGGTTGCCGAGGTAGGTGCCGTTCGTGGAGCCGAGGTCCTCGACCATCCAGCGGTCTCCTTCGGGGTAGATGCGGCAGTGACGTGCCGAGCAGTAGTCGTCGTCGATGACGAGCGTGCACGTGCTCGCGCGGCCCACGAGGACCGGCGCGGCGCCGAGCGGGATGGTGGTGCCCTTGAGCGGGCCGCCGGTGACGGCGATGTGCCCGGCCGAGGGGTCCTTGGTGGAGATCGAGCCGGTGCGGATGCCCGTCGCCGCCCGGCTGGGCGACGCGGTCTTCTCCGCCCGCGCATCGTGCTCGCGGCGGGACTCACGCCCGCGCCCGCGCGCGGTCACGCGCGTGCCGTAGAGGTCCGCGCGGAGCACCGCGATGGCGGACAGCACGAGGGTCCAGAGCAGGACCAGGAAGCCCATGCGCAGGAGGGTGATCGAGAGCTGGCTCACGTCAGAAGTCCTCGTCCCCGTCGACGGCGTCCCAGTACATGATCGTGGTGCGGCCGATGGTGACGGCGTTTCCGTCGAGGAGCGTGGCCTCGGAGACCCGCTGATCCTCGACGAAGGTGCCGTTGGTCGAGCCCAGGTCCGTGAGGATCGTGCCGTGGTCGGTGACCTCGAGGCGGACGTGCTTGCGGCTCACGCCCGTGTCGTCCACCACGATGTCCGACTCGGAGCCGCGGCCGATCGTGGTCGAGTCGCCCGTGAGGTAGTAGCGCGTGCCGTCGATGTCGAGCAGCGGGTACCGCGAGCTGGGGTTGGTGCCGGTCACCGGGGCGACCGGGCCGCGCGTGGTGCGCGACACGACGGCGTAGCGGCCCGTCGCGAGAGTGTCGTCGACGTCGAAGGCGACATCGACCGCGCCCACGAAGGAGTAGCGCTGGCGCTCGGCGTGGGCGCGCAGGGACTCGACGAGCTCGTGCACCATCGCGTCCGCGCCCCACTGCTCGACGGTCTCCATGTCCGCGGGCGACAGCGCGACGCCGTACTCGTTCGGCACCACGGTCCGGCCCCGGTCCACCACGGCCGCGCGGGCGTCGCACTCGCGCTTGAGCGCGGCCGCCAGCTCGACGGGCTTGACCCCCGACTTGAACGTGCGCGCGAACGCGTTCTGCATGACGTTCTCCACGCCGCGCTCGAAGCGATCCAGCACACCCATGCGGGCCATCGTATAGGCCTCCAGAAACGTGCTAAAGTAACTCGGCGCGCGCGAGTGGCGGAATAGGCAGACGCGCACGGTTCAGGTCCGTGTGCCCGAAAGGGCGTGGGGGTTCAACTCCCCCCTCGCGCACCAACGGGTGGTTCGGTCAACGAGCCCCCGCGGTTGGGAATAAGACCGTCAGGATGGTCCGGAAGGGCCGTCCTGACCGTCATCCAACGCAAGAAGGCCGCCTCCGACTGATTTCGGGGGCGGCCTTCTGCTTTGTGCGCCGATGTAGAGGTGTCTGAGGGCTGTCTCGGCTGTTTTCGGGCATGCTTGCGCCTCCGGCCCTGGTCGGGCCGGAGGCGGTCGGTGCTGTTCTGTTCCGGAGGCCGCCGCTTACGCGGCGAGCTGGTCGGGCGGCGAGAGGTCCTCGTCCAGCTCGATGTTCTGGATGCCGGGCGTGGTGGGAGGTGTCGGCTCGGGGTCGACCGTGGGCTGTGATGCGCGGAAGTGTCCGGTGAGGAACTCGCGGATCCGGCGTACGTTCGTAGCGAACGCGTGCTGCGCCGTTGAGAGCGCCTGCTTGGCGTAGCCGCGGTAGGGGCGCCGGGCTCCGTCGCCGAGGCCGTCCTTCTTGATGGCCTTGTTGTAGCCTTCGACGTCGTTGCGGTTGCCCATCATGGTGCGCCACTCAGGCGACCCGAGGACGTAGTCCATGGCGTACTTGCCGGTGGTGTCGGTGTGGTGCATCGAGAGCGCGGCCTGGTGGGATGTGCAGATCTCGCCTGGCATAGCGGGCGGGTTGGTGACCTGGGTCCGCGTCTTGTTGTCGGGGAACAGGGCGCGCAGGGGGCAGTCGACGCCGCCGCCGGCGGTGGTGGCGGGGCACGCGACGCGCGTGCGGCCGTTCTTGTTGGTCGGTTCCTTGACGGTGAGTTCGAAGTTCGCCAGGCGCGCTCGTTGCGCGTCGTAGGTCTTGTCGGGCTCGAAGTCCCTCAGGTCCTCGGGGGCCACGCCTGCCTTGGCGGCGGCGCGCTCGTTGCGGGTGCGCAGGTTGCGTGCGGCATTCGCCATGGCGTCGGGCGTTCCGGGGCAGTACAGGCGTCCCTGGATCTGCTTGATGCCGTGGGGTGCGTCGTACTTGCCCAGCTGGTCCTTGCGGAAGTCGTGGCAGAACTTGAAGCCCATCTTGCGTGCGGGCTGCTTGAACTTGTCGTACTGCGCGCCAGGGAGCACTGCCCTGTCGGCGACGATGGTGCCCGGTGAGACATGGTTCTCGTTCATGACGACGAACGCTGACTCGAGCGCCGTGAATGAGTTCTCGCCGATGCGTCCGGCGGGGATGTCGAACGACATGCCCAGGGCGATGCGGGGGATGGGGCGCTGGTGGTGCTCGTCGCCGCACATGACCGCGAAGTGGGCCTCGTAGGCCCAGTCGGCCTTCTTGAGCTGGTCCGGCGACACAGGCGTCTTGCCGTCGTCCTCGAAGCCGGCGTGGTTGCCCGTGCGGATGTGCCACCCTGCCATCGCTTCGGGGTGGTGCAGCCAGTCGGGGTTCTTCTTCTTGTTCTCCTTCGACAGGCCGCCCCAGCCTTTGGGGCAGTTCAGCGGCACCGCAGTTCCGTCGATCGCGAGCGATCCGCCCCAGTTCTTGAGGATGAACCGGCGCTCCTCGCGGGAGTAGCGGTGGAGGGATGCGCGTAGGAGTGCGTTGAGGAGCCAAGACAGGCGTTCCTTCCGCATCGCCACGCCTTCGGCGTCGAGCGCGTCGATGAGCGCCTTGACGTCCGACCACTTGCGCGCCGAGCGCGACGCGGCGCCCGGGTAGGGCTCTACGAGATCGCTCAGGCGTTCGTATGCCGAGTGGACGCGCTCGTAGATCGCTTCGGCGCTCTTCGTGAACGCGACCGTCCGCTCCTCATCGGTGCCCTTCACGTCCCAGAACGTCCGCCCATCGGCGAGTTCGTAGAAGTCGGGGTGGATGTCGAGGATCTTGGCGGCGTGCTTGCTCAGGCGGAACCGGATCGCGTGCGCGACGCTGGCGATGTACCCGGGCTCGCCGAGTTCCGTCAGAGCGGTCTGGACGACGAGGAACGTCCGCGGGTCGAGCGACTCGGGACGGCCCTTGACGCGTGCGCGTGCGGCGTCCCTTTCGGCCTTCTCCTTCGCCTCAGTGTCGGTGTCGGCGTCGGTCGCGCTGTTGGTGTCGGAGTCGTCGCCGCCATCGTCGATCCTCTCCAGGATCGTCTTGACGTCGTCATAGCCGTGGTGCCAGATCTTGATCTGGGACAGGACGCCCTCGCGCGCGAAGGCGCGAATCAGCGATGTGAGCTGGCGATCCTTCAGGTCGCCTCGGTCATCGGGTGCGACCGCGATGAGCTTCCTGGACGGACGCGGCTTCTCCTGACGCTTCCGGCGTGCTCGACGGCCGCTCATCGGATGGCCTCCGTCTCGGCGCGCAGGCGGGCGCGGAAGTCCGCGGGGTCGAGGTCGGGCACGTGCTTGAGGAATCGGGCGATGGCGGAGAAGTCCTGGACGCCCATCGCGGCCATGAGGCCCTGGATGGGCACCCCGGCACGCAGCCTGTTGACCACCCAGGTCACCCTGAGTCGCTGGGTGGACACCGTCAGACCCTTCGGGACGTACTTGTAGATGAACAGCGAGGTGGTGCTCTTGGTGGTCGCGGCGCGGCCCGTGCGGAACACGAAGGCGTCCCCGTCGAGACCGGCGACTGCGTCGATGAAGATCTGCTCGGCGCTGGCGAGCACGGGCGCGACGCGGGGCCGGGCGCCGCTGACGTGGAGGACGACACCCTTGTCGTCGATCTCCACGTCACGCACCCGCAGGTCGGCGACCTCCCGTGCCGTGAGTCCCGCGCCGACGCATCCACCGACGAGGACGACGGCGTCGCGGGCGTTGCGAGCGTTCGCCATCCCGTAGGCCCACACCCAGATCTTGTGGAGCTCGGCCTCGGTGTACGGGGCGACGCCGGCCGACGGCGGCAGGGCGACCATCCGCGGCCGGGCGGCGCCGGGGTGCGCAAGCTCCTTGAGCGGGTGTTCACCGAGCATGGTCGACCCGAGGTGATCCGGTCGGACAACGGACGGGAGTTCATCGCCACGTCGCTGCTGGGATGGCTGCGTGAGCAGGGGGTGAGGCCGGTGCAGGTGGCGAAGGCTAGCCCGCAGCAGAACGGCTTCATCGAGCGGTTCAACGGGTCGATGCGGGACGAGCTGCTGCATCGGGAGGTGCTGCACTCGCTGACGGAGGCCCGGGTCCTGATCGGGCAGTGGGTACGGCACTACAACACCGAGCGACCCCATTCGGGCCTGCAGATGCGGACCCCGGCGGCGTTCGCGCGCTACTGTGCCGAGCAGGCAGCTACGACACCCGTGTCACGGCAGCCTGTCTGACGTGAGAGGGGGTGGCTGAGAGTGACTACCAACACACTGGCTGGACCAGTCCAGATCGCCCTCGAGGGCCCCGGAATCACGACCCACTCGCAGTCGACGTGGACCAAATCATCGGGGCAGGTCAGATTCTTTGGCGGCTTCGAGAAGGACACCGTGCTTCAGCCTGGGACTCGGCTCGACCGGTACGGATCGAACCGAGGCAGTTTCGTATCTCCAGCAGGGACGCCCTTCGAGAACCGAGGGCTCCTGAGCTCGCGCGCTAGTGATCCGTACTCGTTGTTCACGGTGCAGAAGCCCATTACGGTCCGAGGTGGCATCGCGGCCCCCTGGATGGACTCCCCAGGTGGCGGGGTCCAGTACCTGTTGCCCAGGTCCGTCCAAGAACTCTTGGAAGGAGGGTTCCTGGGATGACCGCTGACGCTAGTCTGCTTGCCGAGGCTCGCGCCGCCTTGGAGTCCACCACGCTGCCCGAAAGGTACTGGGCCATCGGCGAACTGAAGGATGACCGGCTGTGCCTTCTCCGTGACGGGGGTCGATGGGTTGCGGGCTACTTCGAGCGTGGGAATTTCGATCCCGAGTTCACGGAGGACGACACCGGATCGGCCATCACGCGTTTCATCGGGCTCGTCCAAGGGGTAGTCGGCTCGACCGAGAGATCGGCCGCCGCAACGGAGGAGTGGTTGAGAGCGCACGGTCAGGAGCGTCCGTGAGGCGTCTAATCCTATTTTTGCTGACCGTTCTTGGCTGCTGGCTCGGGTCGGGCTTGGCAGGGCTGGCACACGCCGAGCCAGCGAGCTCTGTCAGCACCAACACCTACGACTTACCCGCTGACCTCAGCATGGTGGCCGAAGTAGCCGCGAATCGCCGCCCGCCGTCCTCCACTTATGGGTACGGCACCTATGACGCCGTCGACCGCTGGTCGCACGGCGCGCAGGTACGCCCCGAGACGGTGCTGAGCTCGTCGACTACCACCCATGCCCACACCGGAGCGCTCACGCGGGCCGTGCGGGCTACGACTACGGCGGGTGCGCAAGGTGGGTCGACTCACGGGGATCTCTCGTCGCCTCATCGGTCCGGTGTTGCCGCAAACAGCGGTAGCAGGGTGTTCTGGTCGGGTGGTGCTGTCGCGGAGAAGGCCGCCTTGGACTACGCGAAGGCCAACGGTGCCAAGACGCTGGAGATGACTCTCACCGGCCGAGCGTTGACTAATCTGCCTCAAGGTATGGTCCCCAGGAAGGCATGGGATCTCGCATCGGCTCGGTTCGCGCGCGGAGCCGTCGGAGACGCTCACGTCTTCTTCGGGCCGGGCGCTCCGTGGCCGACGTCTACCTTCGTGCGGAAGGAACTCCCGATACTCCTCGAGCGGGGGAACCCGATCATGCAGCACTTCTTGGATCTCCCATGACCGAGGCATTCAAGAGATCTTGGCTAACCGGCTGGACTAGGTCTAGCGCTGGATACTCCGTACGCGTGGGCAGCCGCACCGGGATCGACTACCGAGATGAGGACGGGGCGATCCGCATCGACTCGGAGGCAATGTCCGGTCCAGACTTGGAAGTCGTGGTCTACGTTCGGTCCATACCTGACGACGCGAAGCGCCCGAGGGCCGAGGTCCTTGCACGTCTCCGCCGGGTCTTCGAGTTCAGGGGATGGACGCTCACCGAGGAAGACGCATGGTTCGACTGACCCGAGGTCTTGTCGTCCTAGTACTCAACCTGTTGACGCTACTCGTAGTACCGACGGCGACGTGGGCGGAGTGAATCGGCCTGACTTTCGTTCCGCTCAGTCTTCCTGTCCGGCTGGTGCCGGCGGGATGGTTCGAGGTCGGTGCGGTCGGCAGCCTCGGTCTGCAGCGGGTGTGCATCCCGAGCCCGCCGGGCAGGCGCTGGCTACCCGGCCGCCGTACGCACTCGGGGTGGCGGGCTCGACCTGCCTGAGGTTCCGCCACCGGCTGCGCTGACCGATCGGACCGATGGTCACGGCGGTTGCTGTCGCCGAGGTCGCCCGCCGCGTCGAAGACGTCGCGTTCCTGGTAGATCGCAGTGCGGCGGTCGAACCGTGGGAAATCGCGTCGCACGTCGTGGGAAACGGACATCCGACCCCGGGTGTCACCCCAGGTACCAGGATTCTCCGAACCACCCACCAACGGCTGGTTCGGTAAACGAGCCAGTTCTGTTGGGGAAAGTCCCTCAGGCAGGGCCCGCAAGGGTCGCCTGGGGCCCCCAGCAAGGCGAGAAGGCCGCCTCCGACTGATGTCGGGGGCGGCCTTTTGCTTTGTGCGGCTATGTATAGGTGTCTAGGGCCTGTTTCGGCTGTTTCCGGGCATGCTTGTGCCTCCGGCCCTTGCGGGTCCGGAGGCGATCGGTGCTGTTCGGTTCCGGTGGCCGCCGCTTACGCGGCGATCTCGTCTGGTGGTGAGAGGTCCTCGTCGCCGACGGCGATGCTGTGGCCGCGGTGACGGCGGCCGGAGGGTCCGGAGTCCGTGGGGCTGGTCTGCTGGTTGGCGCGCTGGACGGCGAGGAACGCGTTGATGCGCTTGACGTTGGTGGCGGCGGCGAACATGGCGGCGAGGATGCCCTGCTTGGCGAAGCCGCGGACGCGGCGGCGCTTGGTGTCATTCATGCGGTACGGTCCGACCGGTCATCGCACTACCCGATAGACACCCGAACCGCGGGAAGCGCGATTTCTTCGAAAGGTCCACACTCATGAGCCAGGCAACCGCAGTCATCGTCCTGGTGGCGACGCTGCTGATGTTCGCGGGTTGGTGCTACGCGGTTGTCGTCGTTGCGCGACGGTGGAACGACTCTCGCTATTGGGCGGGTTACCGGGAACGGCTGCTGAAGGAACACGACGAGCGTTCGGTTGCGCGAATGTCACGGGCGTTCCCACAGGGAGTGTTCACGCTCGCGACTCCGGTGCTCGGCGCGGCTGGCGCAAGCTCGCCGTTGGTTCTCGGCTACGCCCGCGGGGTCGCCGATCCTACGGTGCCAGATGCCGTTCTCGTCGTGGTCGTCGTGTGTATTGGGCTCAGTCTCGTCAACCTTGTCCTGATGGCGGCCCTTTGGTTCTTCGGGAGGCCACGGCGCCTCGTGCCTCCGGCGCTGCGCGACCAGTGAATCGGCTGCAAGCCTTCGAGCGGCCGGCCCGGGGCGGCTGGCAGGGTGGGTGTCGGCGATCCCGTCCGGGCGTGACTCGTGAATTGGCTGGCCGCCGCCGGCGTGCTCGGCGTTGACCGGGTCCGTATGCCCGGCCGGCCGTGCAGGCGCTGGTAGTTCCCCCATCCGACGTGCTCGGGGATGGCGGGCTTGCCTGCTTGAGGCTTCGCCGGCGGCCGCGCTGAAGGCTCAGTCCCGTGGTCTCTGCGGTCTCCGTCGGCGAGGCCGCGCGCCGAGTCGAGGGCATCACGTGCCTAGCGGATCGTGGCGCGGCGGCCGTACCGTGGGAAATCGCTCCTTCAGCCGTGGGAACCGGACATCGGCGCGTTGGGACGGGGAGCACGTACCAGGGACGACCGAGTTTTCCGAACCACCCACCAACAGAAAGGCCCCCGGGGTATCCCCGGGGGCCTTCTTCTTCGTCTCGCGCCGAGGGTGTGCCGTGTCGCTCTGCGCCGGTCGCCCATCCCGCCTGTCGGATCGCACCGCGATCAGTCCGTCAGGCGTGCTGGTGCCGACCCGGATGGCGGACCGGTCCGCCATCGATCCGCCCCACGGGTCGGGGCGCGAGCGCCGTCAGCCGCCCAGTAGCGGCACGAACCGGTATTCGCCGTGCTCGGTGACCTCGGCTTCGGCCACAGCGTCCACGGGAGGGACGCCGCGCACCACCCGCAGCATCGTCCCGTCGACCGGCACGACCATCACCCCACCCGGTGACAGCTGTTCCACCAGCTCGCGCGGCAGCCCGTGCGCCATCGCCGACACGAGGATCCGGTCGAACGGCGCCTCGTCGGGCGCCCCGAGGGCCCGTGGCACGGCGGACACGAGCCGCGCCCACGGCACCCCGGCCCCGGCCACGTTCCCGGCCCCGAACTCCACCAGCTCCGGCACGATCTCCGTGCCCAGCACCGACCCCTCGGGCCCCGTGAGCTCCGCCAGCAGAGCCGTGGTCCAGCCCGAGCCTGCGCCGACGTCGAGCACGCGCATGCCGCGGCGCACGTCGAGGAGCATCAGCATGTCGTGGACCGTGCGCGGCTGGCTGTTGGTCTGGCCGTAGCCGATCTGAAGCGGCGCATCGACGTCCGCCGCGTAGCGGGCACCCTCGGGTAGGAAGCGCGTGCGGGGCTGAGCCGCGAAGGCGGCGTCCACGCGGTCCCGGACCGTCATCTCTCCAGCCAACCACCGCCGCGCCGCGAGGGCGCCTCGAGCGACCCGCCGCGCCTCGCTCGGCGGCTCCGCGGCCATAACGATGCACGCAGATCGGGCCCGCCAAGGTCCGCTAGATTGCTCCCCGGCACGCGGATCCTCCGAGGTAACCGCCTCGCTTCGGCGCAGGCGCGGGGCTCGTCGAGTATCCGCGTGGGACGTGCCCGCCTGAGATCGATCAGCGCGGTCGTGGCGCGTCTCGCCCGGTGGAACGGGAGGCGCCGATGAGGGCTGGGGGGAGCCGGATGATGAGTGTGCTGCGCGCTGTGCCGTTCGAGCGGAGGGGGCGGGCGACGACGAACGGGCGGACGATGCGCATCGTCGCGGCGTCCGTCGGTGTGGTTCTCGCGATCGCTTCGGTACCGGTCGGCGCCTCAGGCGCGAGCGCCGCCGAGGCCACCGCGGAGCCGAGCATCGAGCCGAGCATCGAGCCGGGCGTGGAGGCGAGCATCGAGTCGACGGCCACTCCTACGAATCCCGGCGAAGCGCCCTTCGTCGTCGATCGGGGGTCCGTCTCCCTCAAGGTGACCGCGACGTCGGCGTCGTACCTGCGGGTCGTCGGGACGGCCGAGTTCACCTCCACCGGCGATCTCGCACTGCTACCGGATGGCGGACTCGTCGCCACCATCGTCTTCGCCTCCGACGGTGGCGCGCGGCACACGGTGACCGCGGAGCCGGTCCTCGTCTCCGACGAGCACGGCGCGCAGACGTGGACCGTCGCGCTCGAACGGACGTTGGCGACGAGCGGCCGCGTGTCCGTCACGCTTGGCGGCACGGTCGCCAGCGCTCGCTACGACAAGCGGATCACCAGGACGAGCGGGTGGGCCGCCTCGGGGCACCTTTCCCGGACCGCGGGGGACACCTGGAGCCGCAGCATCACCGTGAGCCCGGCGCAGGGTCGCAAGGTCCGGCTCGAGACCCTTCGTGACGGCCGTTGGGTCACCGTCGCGACCGCGCGGACCCGCGACGTCGCGCGCGACACCGTGACCTTCACGTTCAAGGGTGCCGACACGCGCTGGTATGCCACCGGCCGCGGCAAGTACCGCTACCGCGTGGTGGTCCCGGCCACGGCGGCCCTCCAGGCCGCCGGCTCCCGCGAGGTGATCGTGCGGCCGCGCATGGCCTACCGTGCGGCGAGCGGCTTCACCCAGCCGGTGCTCGCGATCGCGCCCCGTCCGGGCGGCTACTCGGTCGGGCCCGGTCGCAACGGCAACAAGGTCAAGGCGATCCAGCGGGCGGTCGGTCTCGGCAGCCGCTGGGAGACCATGGACGCCACCACGGTGGATGCGGTGAGGCGCTTCCAGCGACGCCACGGCCTATCCGCGACCGGGGTGGTCGACAAGCGCACGTGGCTCGCCATGGGCCTGAGCTCCGCGGCCTGGTACGACCTCGGCGGGTACACGCACCCGGTGGTGGCCGATCGCTCCGCGACGCGTGCCGAGCGGATCGAGATCATGATCGCGACGGCCAGGACCTACATC
This sequence comes from Demequina maris, assembly GCF_000971155.1. GTDB lineage: Bacteria > Actinomycetota > Actinomycetes > Actinomycetales > Demequinaceae > Demequina > Demequina maris. Next base: position 40,024 of record NZ_BBLX01000008.1, read on the forward strand.
GGCTCGGAGTACGTGTGGGGCGGGTCGGGCAGGCCGAAGGACGGCGCCGACTGCTCGGGCCTCGTGATGCAGGCGATGTACGCGGCCGGCATGCCGACGAGCGGCACGGACGTGGTGCGGCACACCGACCCCGGCTTCCGCACCACGCGCGCGCTGTTCGGCGCCAACTACCAGCACGTCGCGCTGTCGCGGGCCAAGCGCGGCGACCTGATCTTCTTCACGTCGAACGGCGGCACGCCCGCCGGCATCATCCACATGGGCATCTACCTCGGTGGAGGGCAGATGATCGACATGTCGACCACCAGCAACACCACGCAGGTGCGCTCGATCCACGCCCTCGACCGCTACACCGACATCGTCCCCGAGGTGGTGCGGGTCTTCTCGTAGGACCCGCACCGCTGCAGCGGTCCGTTCAGGCGCGCAGCATCACCACGTCGGAGTGGTCCTGGTCGCCCACGCGGTACGTCCGCCCACCGACGACCTCGAAGCCGTGCCGTGCGTAGAACGCCTGCGCGCGGGCGTTGGCGACGTTCGTGCCGAGCCACATCGGCAGGTCGCCGTGCGCGGACGATGCGGCGGTCGCCGCCGCGTCGAGCAGCGCGCTCGCCGCGCCCCCGCCCTGGGCGGAGGCGCGCACGTAGATCTTGGACAGCTCGTGCACGTGCGCGATGTCGACCCCGACGCCGGCGAGGGTCTCCGCGGCGTCCTCGTCGACGCATCGTCCCGTGAGGACGAGCGCGTAGCCCTGCAGGGCCGCGCCGTCGTCGGCGACCACCAGCGTCGCCGCCGGGTCCGCGACCCAGGCCGCGAACGCGTCGGCGTTCAACCGGTCGCGGAGGTGGAGACGGATCGCCCCCGGGTCGGTGCCCGGCGGGCATGCGAGGGGGAAGGTCTCGGCCGCGACCGCGACGAGCGCGGCGACGTCCTCGGCGGACGCCTCACGCACGGTGAGCGTCGTCGTCACGGACGGCTCAGTGGCCGCCGGCGGCGATGTACGCGACGGCGCCGACCACGGCCAGCACCACGGCGCCGAAGCACGCGTACGCGACGACCTTGCGGCCGAGCGACACCTGGCCGTCCTCACCGCGCGCGCCCGGGCCCGCGAGGGACCGCACGCCGAGCGCGAACAGCGTCGGCAGCCCGGCGCCCACGATGAGGCCGAACAGGAGCACGTTGCCCAGGGCCTGCCACTCGATGAACTCGCTCATCGCTGCTCTCCTCGTGCGTCGTGCTCGCGGTCCGCGGGGACCGTCAGGAGCTCCATGTCGTGGTCGACGACGGACTCGGCCACGATCGACTCGTTGTCGGCCTCCGGCTCCCACTCGTCGTTGACGTTGTGGTGGCCCACGGGCTCGCGGCGCGAATACAGCCAGATGCCGAGCGAGACCGCCACGAGCACGGCGAACACGACGTACGAGCCGGCGGTGCCGCCCACCAGTACGTCGAGGCCGTAGGCCGCGGCGCCGACGAGGCCGGCGGCGGGGACGGTGATGAGCCAGGCCATGAACATCCGGCCGGCCACGGACCAGCGGACCGCGGCGCCCTTCTTGCCGACGCCCGAGCCCAGGATCGAGCCGGTCGCGACGTGGGTGGTGGACAGCGAGTAGCCGAAGTGGCTCGACAGCAGGATGACTGCGGCGGACGAGGTCTCGGCGGCCATGCCCTGGCGGGACTCGAGCTCCACGAGGCCCTTGCCGAGCGTACGGATCACGCGCCAGCCGCCGAGGTACGTGCCGAGCGCCATCGCGAGGGCGCAGGACAGGATCACCCAGAACGGGACGCCGGAGTCCTCGGGGACCGCGTCCGCGGCGATGAGCGCCAGCAGGATGATGCCCATCGACTTCTGCGCGTCGTTGGTGCCGTGCGCGAGCGAAACGAGGGAGGCGGAGCCGATCTGGCCCCAGCGGAACATCCGGTCGTTCTGGTCCTCCGGCACGTCGCGCGTGAAGTGCATGACCAGGCGCGTGCCGACCGAGCCGACGAAGATCGCGACCAGCGGGGCGATGAGCGCGGGGATGAGCACCTTCGCGGCGAGGCCGGACCACAGCACGCCCGAGGTGCCCGCCGCAGCGAGGGCCGCGCCGACCACGCCTCCGATCAGCGCATGGGACGAGCTCGACGGTATGCCGAACAGCCAGGTCACGAGGTTCCAGACGATGCCGCCGACGAGTCCGGCGAGGACCACGTCGAGCGTGATGATGCCGGCGTCGACGATGCCCTTGGCGATGGTCGCCGCGACGGTCAGCGACAGGAACGCGCCCACGAGGTTCAGCGACGCGGAGAGGAGCACGGCCTGCTTGGGCTTGAGCGCTCGCGTGGCGATCGAGGTCGCCATGGCGTTGCCGGTGTCGTGGAACCCGTTGGTGAAGTCGAAGGCGAGCGCGGTCAGCACCACGACCGCGAGGAGCAGGGGTTCGGTCACGGGCTCCATTGTGAGGGAAGTTCAGGGGTGATGCGTGGGCACATCGTCACAGGGTGCCCCCGGGGGCACCTCCGATCTGTCCCAAATGGCCACGGTGGCGGCTCTCACCAGGGACGATGCGGCACGTGTGATCTACGTGACGTCCCCGTCGACGTAGAGCCAGCGGCCGTCCTCGCGCACGAACCTGCTGGTCTCGCGCAGCGCGTCCATCGCCAGCACGCCGGTCGCGTGGTGCGCGACGAAGGTGACGGTGCCCGCATCGTCCCCCTCGAGGCCCCGCTCGGTGGCGAGGACCTCGAGCCCTCGCCACTCGACCTCGTCGAGACCGGCGCCCAGGTCGAGCGGCCGGGTCGAGGGGTGCCAGGTGCGCGCCAGGTAGCCGGCGTCGCGGCGAACATAGGCGGTGTAGCGGGAGCGCATGAGCGCCTCCGCGGTGGGTGCCTCGGCCTGCCCCCGCAGGTACGGGCGGCAGCAGTCGGCGAACGATGCGCCGGAGCCGCAGGGGCAGGCCGCGGCCATCAGCGCGCCGTCTCGAGCGCCTCGGTGATCGCCCGGGCGAAGCCGTCGACGTCCTCGGCGGTCGTGTCCCACGCGCACATCCAGCGCGCCTCGACCGTGCCGGGCGTCGCGCCCGCCTGCCAGTCGTAGAAGCGGAAGGCCGCGCGGACGGCGTCCGCGGCGGTGCGGGGCAGCTCGACGAAGACCGCGTTGGACTCGGTCGGCTGGGTGAAGCGGAGCACGCCCGCCTGCGCGAGCGGGGCGAGCGCCTCGCGCAGCCGCGCGGCCATCGCGTTCGCGTGGCGTGCGTTGCGCAGCCACAGCGGGTCGCCCGCGAGGTCGGTCGAGGTGAGCAGCGCGCTCAGCTGCGCGGAGACGTAGCGCATCTTCGACCCGAGCTGCATGGTCGCCTTGCGCAGGTACGGCAGGTCGTGAGCGAGGCTCGAGCGGAGGTCCTCCGCGAGCACCACCACGGCCTCGCCGAGCATTGCGCCGTTCTTGGTCCCGCCGAAGGACAGCACGTCGGCGCCGGCGGTGGCCTCGCGCAGGCTCACGCCGAGCGCGGCGGCCGCGTTGGCGATGCGGGCGCCGTCCATGTGGACGCGCATGCCGAGCTCGTGCGCGGCGTACGTGAGGTCCGCCATCGCCTCGAGCGAGTAGACGGTGCCGAGCTCGGTCGACTGGGTGACGGACAGCACGACGGGCTGCGCGCGGTGCTCGTCGCCGAGGTCGCCGGCGTAGCGTGCGAGCTGGTCGGGGTGCAGCCGGCCGTCGACGGACGGCAGCTGCAGGATCTTGAGGCCGCCGACGCGCTCGGGGGCGCCGTTCTCGTCGACGTTGATGTGCGCGTGCTCGGACGCGACGATGCCGCCCCAGCGCGGGCTCAGGGCCATAAGCGACACGATGTTCGCGCCGGTGCCGTTGAAGACGGGGAAGCCGAGCGCCTGCTCGCCGAAGGTGGAGGCGATGGCCGCGTCGAAGGCCGCGGTGGCGGCGTCGGCGCCGTACGCGACGTCGTGGCCCTCGTTGGCGGCGGCCATGGCGGCCATGACCTCGGGGTGGACGGCGGCGTAGTTGTCGGATGCGAAGTGGACGGTGCGGTTCACCTCAGAAGTCTGTCACGCCCGCGACGCCGCGCTGGCAACCTCAGGGCGGCTACAGCTCCCGCACCCAGCGGGTGCCCTCCGTGCGGAACCCCACCTTCCGGATGTACTCCCGGTCGAGCGCCTCGTGCGTGTCGATCTCGACGCGTCGGAAGCCGGCCGCCGTGAGCGCGCCCGAGTCGCGGTAGACGAACTCGCCCGGCGTGAAGTCGCGGAAGCGCGGCTTCACCCAGTCGAGCTCGACGAGCCCGGTGCCGCCGCCCTCGTCGCGCACCGCGACCACGCCGACCGCCTCGTCGCCACGGGTCACCAGGAACGTCGCGCGCCGCTGCGCGCCGAGCGCCTTGGCCGTGAAGTCGGGCTGGTGCGTCGCGATGTCCTTCGCGTGCACCGCGAGGACGTGCTGCAGGAACGGGTCCTCGGGATCCATGGGGATCACCTTGTAGACGCCGGGGTCGTGGCGCTCGCGGTTGAGCCGGATGATCCAGTACGTGTTGATGATGCTGATCGCCAGGTTCATCGCGAAGAACGGCCAGATCCCGATCACGCCGTTGTAGATCGTCGCCAGCAGCGAGCCGATGAGGTTCATCCAGCGGAAGCGCATCACGCGCGACTGCGTGAGCGACAGCACGACCAGGATGGTGCCGATCCAGCCGATCACCTCGAGCACGGTGTCCATGACCCTCAGCGTAGGCGCGGTGCAGGGACGATGCGCCCCGGGCGTACCCTCGACGGATGGCGGATGCGGTGCGGGTGGATGCGTGGGTGTGGGCGGTGCGCCTGTACAAGACGCGCTCGCAGGCGACCGCGGCGTGCCGCGCCGGCCACGTCCGCATCGACGGCGAGCGCGCGAAGCCCGCCCAGAAGGTCGGCGTCGGCAGCACCGTCGAGGTGCGCGGCGGCGAGCGCCTGCGCATCGTCGAGGTGCGCCAGCTGCTCGCGAAGCGGGTGGGCGCGCCCGTCGCCCAGGCCGCGTACCTGGACCACAGCCCGCCGCCCCCGCCCAAGGAGCTCGCCTCGCCGTTCGGCCAGCGCGACCGCGGCGCGGGCCGGCCCACCAAGCGCGAGCGGCGCGAGATCGACCGCCTCCGCGGACGCACCTCCCGCTGATCCGGCGCCCCGCCGCACGCCCGCCCGTCACGCCTGCTAGACCGGAGGGATGAGCGAGCATCGGGAGCTCGAGGTGAAGCTCGACGCGCCCGCCGGCTGGGACCTCCCCGACCTGGCCGGCAACGCGGACCTGCGCGCCGCCGGGGTCGCGTCCGCCGCGGACCTGCCGCCGCTCGAGCTCGACGCCCTCTACCTCGACACCGCCGACCTGCGCCTCGCGCGCCGCGGCGTGACGCTGCGCCGCCGCACCGGGGACGACGAGCCGGGCTGGCACCTCAAGCTCCCCGCCGCCGACGGCTCACGCACCGAGCTCCAGCGTCCGCTCGCCGCGGGCGACGAGCCTCCGCCCGCCCTCGCGTCGCTGGTGACCGGCCTCGCGCGCGGCGCGCCGCTGGTGCCCGTGGCGCGGCTCGTGACCCGGCGGCGCGTCACCGAGCTGCGGGACGATGCGGGCGAGGCCCTGGTCGCGATCGCGCGCGACGACGTGACGGCGACGCCGCCGGACGGGTCGCGCGCCGCGCGCGAGTGGGCGGAGATCGAGGCGGAGGCCGTCCGTGGGGACGATGCGCTGCTCGCCCGGGTGGTCGAGGCCCTGGTGGAGGCGGGGACCGCCGCCGCATCGTCCCGCCCCAAGCTGGCCCGCGCGCTCGACGTCGAGGAGCGCGCAGCACCGGCCCTGCCCGACCGCCCGACCGCGGGCGACGTCGTCGTCGCCTACCTGCGGACGCAGGTCGACGCGCTCGCCATGAGCGACGCCGGCATCCGGCGGGACCGGCCGGACGCGGTCCACCAGGCGCGGGTGGCGACGCGACGGCTGCGCGCGACGCTCGCGACCTTCGCGCCGCTGCTCGACACGGACGTCACCGAGCCGCTGCGCGACGAGCTGCGATGGTGGGGTCGGGTGCTCGGGGTGGCCCGCGACGCCGAGGTCCGGCGCGCCCGGCTCGAGGCCGCGATCGACGACCTCCCCGGCGGACAGGTCGTGGGACCGGCGCGGGAGGGCCTCGTCGGCGGCGCCGCGACCGGCTACCGCGAGGCGTGGCGGCTCGCGGTCGAGAAGATGAGCGGCGCGCGGTACCTCGCGCTGCTCGACGCCCTCGAGGCGCTGGCGGAGGACCCGCCCCTCACCGCCCGGGCGCAGCGGCCCGCGGACCGCGAGCTGCCCCGCCACGTAAGGCGGGCGTGGAGGCGGGTGCGCCGGAGGCACGACGCCGCGGCGGCCGCTCCCGCCGCGCACCGCGGCGAGCTCCTGCACGACGAGCGCAAGGCCGCCAAGCGGGCGCGCTACGCGGCGGAGGCGGCGGCGCCGGTGCTCGGCCACCGGGCGACGCGGCTCGCGCGCCGCCTCGACCGGGTGCAGGACACGCTCGGCACGCATCACGACGCGACCGCGCTCGCGGACCTCCTGCGCCGGGAGGCCGCGGTCGCCCACGACGCCCACGCGCCGACCTTCACCCACGGCGTGCTGGCCGCCGGCGAGCTCGCTCGCGCCGACCACGCCCTCGACGCGCATCGGGACGCGTGGGAGCGCGCCTCGCGGCCGCGCGTGCACGGCTGGCTGCGGCAGGGGAAGGGGCGCGGGTCGCGCACGGGATGATGGGGGCATGGCGTCCCCGTTCCGCATCATGACCGTCTGCACCGGCAACATCTGCCGCTCCCCGATGGCCGAGGTCGTGCTCAAGGCGCGGCTCGCCGAGGCGGGGCTGGGTGACGCGGTCGAGGTGTGGTCGACCGGTGTGAGCTCCGAGGAGCACGGCAACCCCATCGACCGGCGCGCGTCCGCAGTGCTGCGCGAGGCGGGCTACACCGTGCCGCGCCGCTCCGCGCGGCGGGTGACCGCCGCGGACCTCGGGTCGGCCGACCTGGTGCTCGCGATGACGGCGGGCCACGCGCGCCGCCTACGGGACCTCACGGACCGGCCGGTGGTGCACCTGTACCGCGAGTTCGACCCGGCGGCGCCGGCGGTCGACGGCCTCGACGAGCACCTGCTCGACATCGACGACCCCTGGTACGGCGGCATGGACGACTTCCGCACCACGCTCGCGCAGGTCGAGGCCGGCGCGGGCGGCGTGGTCGCCGCGGCCCGCGAGGCCCTCGCCCGCCGCTGACCGCGGGCGGCCGCCGCATCGTCCCCGCGTCCCACCCGGCCCCGCCGGCCTGGAGGTCGGAGGCATCGCCCGATGGTCCGTCATACAGGTCGGTTGCGACCTGCATGACGGACCGTTGCGACGTCGATCCGTCGCAGAGGCTGGGGCGGTCGACGCGTCCAGCCAGGGACGATGCGCGCTCAGGCCTGCTCGACGGGGTGCGCGCCCCAGATCCGGTCGAGGTAGTCGCGGATCGAGCGGTCCGACGAGAAGAAGCCGCTGCGTGCCACGTTGAGGACCGCGGAGCGGCTCCACGCCTCGTGGTCCGCGTACGCCTCCTCGACGCGCGCCTGCGCGTCCATGTACGAGCGGAAGTCGGCGAGCGCCATGAAGCGGTCCCGCTCCGTGAGGCTCGAGAAGATCGAGCCCGCGGCGCCGTCGCGGTCGCCGCCCGTGAAGGCGCCAGAGGCGATCATGTCGAGCGCCGCCTTCAGCTCCGGGTCGGACTCGTAGTACTCGCCCGGCTCGTAGCCCTTCGACTGCAGCGCGGCGGCCTCGGGCTCGGTCATGCCGAACAGGAAGAAGTTGTCGTCGCCCACGAGCTGGCGGATCTCGACGTTCGCGCCGTCGTCCGTGCCGATGGTGAGCGCGCCGTTGAGCGCGAACTTCATGTTGCCCGTGCCGGACGCCTCCTTGCCGGCGAGCGAGATCTGCTCGGACAGGTCGGCGGCCGGGATCAGGCGCTCGGCGAGCGTGACGTTGTAGTTGGGCGGGAACACCACCTTGAGGCGACCCTGCAGGGCCTCGTCCTCGTTGATGGTGCGGCCCACCGCGTTGATGAGCTCGATCGTCTCCTTGGCGCGGACGTAGCCGGGCGCCGCCTTCGCGCCGAACACGAACGTGCGCGGGGTGACGGACTCGAGCGGCACGCGGCCGGACGTGATGCCCTCGTACAGCGACACGATGTGCAGCAGCTTGAGCGACTGGCGCTTGTACTCGTGGAGGCGCTTGACCATGGCGTCGACCATCGCGTCGCCGGCCAGCTCGAGGCCGTCGCGCACCCACAGCGTCTCCGCGAGCTGGCGCTTGTTGAGGGCCTTGACCTCGCGGAAGCGGCGCCGGAACTCGGCGTCCTCCGCGAGCGGCTCGAGCCCGCGCAGCTGCTCGAGGTCCGTGATCCAGCCGTCGCCGATCGCCTCGGTGATGAGGCCCGACAGGCTCGGGTTCGCGAGGCGCACGAAGCGGCGGGGCGTGACGCCGTTGGTGACGTTGGTGAACTTCTGCGGCCACATCTCCGCGAAGTCGTGCAGCACCTTGTCCGCGAGCAGCTGCGAGTGCAGCTCCGCGACGCCGTTCACCTTGGAGCCGGCGACGGTCGCGAGGTGCGCCATGCGGATCGCCCGCTCGGGCTGCTCCGCGACGATCGACATGCGGCGCACGCGCAGCTCGTCGCCCGGGAACGCCTCGCGGACCTGCTCGAGGAACTCCTCGTTGATCCGGTAGATGATCTCGAGGTGGCGCGGCAGCAGGCGGCCGAGGAGGTCGACCGACCACACCTCGAGCGCCTCGGGCAGCAGCGTGTGGCACGTGTAGTCGAAGACCTGCTGGGTGACGGCCCAGGCCTCGTCCCAGTCCCAGCCGCGCTCGTCGACGAGCAGGCGCATGAGCTCAGGCACGGCGATGACGGGGTGGGTGTCGTTGAGCTGGAAGACGATGCGCTCGGGCAGCCGGTGCAGGTCGAAGTCCTCCGGCAGCACCGTCTCGATGAAGTCGCGCAGCGAGCAGGCCACGAAGAAGTACTGCTGCTGGAGGCGCAGCTCCTTGCCCTGCGGCGTCGAGTCCTCCGGGTAGAGCACCTTGGAGATGTTCTCCGCGAACGTCTGCGCGCGCACCGCCTGGGCGTAGTCGCCGGCGTTGAAGATCTTGAGGTCGAAGGCCTTGGTCGCCTCCGCGCTCCACAGGCGCAGCGTGTTGACGCGGCCGTTGAGGTAGCCGGGCACCATGTAGTTGTAGGGCACGCCCAGGACAGACCAGGCGGGCACCCAGCGGCGGCCCTCGCCCTCCTCCTCGACGTGGCCGCCGAAGCTCACCTCGACCGCGTTCTCCGGGTGGACGATCTCCCACGGCGAGCCCATCGCGAGCCAGTTGTCCGGCTTCTCGACCTGCTTGCCGTCGACGAACGTCTGACGGAAGATGCCGTACTCGTAGCGGATGCCGTAGCCCACCGAGGGCACGTTGAGCGTGGCGAGCGAGTCGATGAAGCACGCGGCCAGGCGTCCGAGGCCGCCGTTGCCGAGGCCCGGCTCGACCTCGATGCCGCGCAGCTCCTCGATGTCGATGCCGAGGTTCGCGAGCGACTGCGCCGCGATGTCCTCGAGACCCGCCGCGAGCAGGTTGTTCTCGAGCTGCGGGCCCAGCAGGAACTCGGCTGAGAGGTAGGCGACGGACTTGGACTGCGTCTCGTACTGGTGGCGCAGGTTCACGAGCCAGCGGGCCGCCAGGTAGTGGCGCACGGTCCGCGCGAGCGCGAGGTACTTGTCGTTCGCCGAGGCGCGGTACAGGTCGGTGCCCTGTCCGAAGTTGATCTCGTGGAGGAAGTGCCAGGTGAAGGCCTCGACGGTGTGGTCGGGCGCGGCCATGGGGGGCGGGAAGTCGTTCACACTGGCCAATGTAAGCGTTATCCGGGGCCCACGCCCAGGACGTCTCGCACATTTAACATTCGTCCCGCGCGCGGGCGTGGGCAGGGACGATGCGCGCCGGCACGGGCGCGTCGCGCCCGCGGGCCGGTAGCGGCGCATCGTCCCGGCACGGCAGACTGGCGCCCATGCGCGGCATCATCCTCGCGGGCGGCTCAGGGACGCGCCTGCACCCGATCACCCAGGGCGTCTCGAAGCAGCTGCTGCCGGTCTACGACAAGCCGCTGGTCTACTACCCGCTGTCGACCCTGCTGCTCGCGGGCATCCGCGAGGTGCTCGTCATCTCCACGCCGCACGACCTGCCGCAGTTCCGGCGCCTGCTGGGCGACGGCTCGCAGTTCGGCATCCGCCTCGAGTACGCCGAGCAGCCCCGCCCGGAGGGGCTCGCGCAGGCCTTCACGATCGGCGCGGACTTCATCGGCGACGAGCCCGTCGCGCTCGTGCTCGGCGACAACGTCTTCTACGGGCCGGGCCTCGGCCTGCACCTGCAGCGCTTCGAGCGCATCGAGGGCGGCGCGATCTTCGCCTACCGCGTCGCGGACCCGCGCGCGTACGGCGTGGTCGAGTTCGACCCCGACGGTCGCGCGCTGTCGCTCGAGGAGAAGCCCGAGCACCCGAGGTCCGAGTTCGCCGTGCCGGGGCTGTACTTCTACGACAACGAGGTGGTCGAGATCGCGCGGTCGATCCGGCCGTCGCCGCGCGGCGAGTACGAGATCACCGACGTCAACCGCGAGTACCTGTCGCGGGGCCGGCTGCACGTCGAGGTGCTGCCGCGCGGCACCGCGTGGCTGGACACCGGCACCTTCGACTCGCTGCTCGAGGCGAGCCAGTTCGTGCAGGCGGTGGAGCGCCGCCAGGGTCTCAAGATCGGCGCGCCCGAGGAGATCGCGTGGCGCCGCGGCTTCCTCACCGACGACGAGCTGCGCGCCCGCGCCGAGGGGCTCGTGAAGTCCGGCTACGGCCAGTACCTCCTCGACCTGCTCGCGCGCGAGCGGGCCGCCGCGGGGGCCGTCCGATGAGGCTGCTGGTCACCGGCGGTGCCGGGTTCATCGGCGCGAACTTCGTGCGGCTGACGCTGGAGCTGCGTCCCGAGGTGACGGTGACCGTGCTGGACCTGCTCACGTACGCGGGGAACTCGGCGTCGCTGCCGGACGACCCCCGGGTGACGCTCGTCAAGGGCGACATCGCCGATCCGGAGATGGTCGACACGCTCGTGGCGGAGGCGGACGCGGTGGTGCACTTCGCCGCGGAGTCGCACAACGACAACTCGCTGGACGACCCGTGGCCGTTCGTGCACACCAACCTGGTGGGCACGTTCCAGCTGCTCGAGGCGGCCCGTCGTCACGGCGTGCGCTTCCACCACGTGTCCACGGACGAGGTCTACGGCGACCTGCCGCTCAAGGGCGGGGAGCGCTTCACGCCGGACACGCCGTACCACCCGTCGTCGCCGTACTCCTCGACCAAGGCCGGCTCGGACCTCATGGTCCGCGCCTGGGTGCGCTCGTTCGGGCTGCAGGCGACCATCTCGAACTGCTCCAACAACTACGGGCCCCTCCAGCACGTGGAGAAGTTCATCCCGCGCCAGATCACCAACCTGCTGGACGGCGTCAGGCCCAAGCTGTACGGCGCGGGCCTGAACGTGCGGGACTGGATCCACGTCGACGACCACAACCGGGCCGTGTGGACCATCCTCGAGCATGGTCGGATCGGCGAGACGTACCTCATCGGCGCCGACGGCGAGGTCGACAACAAGACCGTCATCGAGACCATCCTCGAGCTCATGGGCCACGAGCCCACCGACTACGAGCACGTCGCCGACCGGCCCGGCCACGACCTGCGCTACGCGATCGACGCGACCAAGCTGCGCGAGGAGCTGGGCTGGGAGCCCGTCTACGGCGACTTCCGCGCGGGCCTCGCCGCGACCATCGCCTGGTACCGGGCGAACGAGTCGTGGTGGCGCCCCCAGAAGCTCGAGACCGAGCTCAGGTACCAGCGCCTCGGACGCTAGGCCGCCTCAGCCGAGCACGCGGCGGAAGAGCGCCCGGTAGTCCTCGCCCACGGCCTCGACGGAGTACTGGCGCGAACGCACGCGTGCGGCGGCGCCGAGCGCGGCGCGCAGCTCCTGGTCCTCGGCGAGCACCTCGAGGCTGCGCGCGAGGGCGTCCGCGTCGCCCTCGGGCACCAGCACCCCGGAGCGGCCGGGCTCGATCGCCTCGTTGAGGCCCGGCAGGTCGGACGCGATGACGGCGCAGCCGGCGCCCATCGCCTCGAGCATCGCGACGGGCAGCCCGTCCTGGTCGCCCGATGCGGCACGGCGGGACGGGAACACCGCGATGCCGGCGCGCGCGAGCACCGCGTCCAGGTCCTCGCGGCCCAGCTGCCCGCGGAACGTCACCGGCAGCCCCTCGGCGAGCGCCTCGAGCCGCGCGCGCTCGGGGCCGTCGCCCACGATCGTGAGGTCGATGCGCGCCCGCGAGCGGCGCATCGCCTCGAGCAGCACGTCGAAGCCCTTCTTCTCCACCAGGCGGCCCACCGCCAGCAGGTGGACCGGATGCTTCCAGGTCGCCGGCTTCGACACCTGTCGGTCGTCGTGGTCGACCTGCACGAAGCGCGCGCCCATGGGGATGACGTGCGTCGTGGCCGGGTCCGCGCCCAGCGCGAGCACGCGCTCGCGCATGTCGGCGTTCATCACCGTGACCGCCGCCGCGTCCCGCACCACGCGCGACTTCTCCGCGCGGGCGGGGCCGTTGTCGAGCGCGTAGAGGTCGCCGCCGAGCGTCGTCACGACCGTCGGCACGGAGCGCGCGACGCGGTGCGCGACGATGCCCTGCGGGATGATCCAGAACGCATGGACCGCATCCGGCCGGAAGTCGCGCATCTCGCGGCGGACCGCGGCGGCCATGCCTCCCAGCAGGAACGGCACCTGCGCCAGCCGCGACCGGCGGGTGCGCACGTTCTCGAGGATCGCGCCGTCCGCGAGGTCCTCCCAGCGCGACGGGAAGTAGCGGTAGCGGACCACCTCGACGGAGTCGCCGAGGCGCTCGCGCGCGGCGCCGCCCGGGACCGCGGGGGCGAGCACGCGCACGTCGAACTCCCGGCCCAGCTCGCGCGACAGGTCCGCCACGAAGGCGGGCGTCCCGTCGCCGATCCTTGCGGGCAGCGTCGACGTCAGGACGAGCACGCGAGGCGCGGCCATAGGATGACATCCGATACGTCGAGGGGCGGGTGGGTGAGCACAGTGTATGACGTCGCCGTGGTCGGCTCCGGCGGCTTCCTCGGCTCGGCGATCCGTGCGGGCCTTGCCGCGCGCGGCGCCCGCGTCACCGGTTTCACCAGGCAGGATCCTGTCCTCGTGGACGATGCGCTGGCCCCGCGGGCCGCGGACGTGCCCGTGATCGTGTGGGCCGCGGGAGGCGTCACGCCGACCGTCGCGGCGGAGGAGCCGGACGTCGTCGCGGCCGAGCTGGACGGCTTCCGGGCCTTCGCGGCGGTCGCCGCCGCGCGCCCGGCCCCGCCGCGCATCGTGCTGCTGTCGTCGGGCGGGGCGGTCTACGGGCGGCCCGCCGTGCCGCCGTACGCGGAGTCCGACGCCCCCGCGCCGCCGAACGCGTACGGCGCGTACAAGCTCACGCAGGAGCGCATCCTCGCGGAGGCGGGCCTCGAGTCCACCGCGGTCCGCATCGCGAACGCGTACGGCCCGGGCCAGCGCGGCGCGCACGGCCAGGGTGTGCTCGCGATCTGGATGCGCGCCGTCCGCGCGGGCGAGGCCATCACGCTGCTCGGCGACGGTGCCGTCGCGCGGGACTACGTCCACGTCGACGATGTGGTGGACGCCGTCGCGCGCATCGTCGGGGCGTCCGCGCCGCCGTCGGTCGTGAACGTCGGGTCGGGCGTGCCGACCTCGCTCGCCGCGCTCCTCGACCTGCTGGGCGAGGCCGTCGGCCGCGACCGCATGCGGGTCGACCGGCGGCCCTCGCGGGGCGTGGACCCGGACTCGACCTGGCTCGACGTGACGCTCGCGCGCGACGCCCTCGGCTGGGAGCCGCGGGTCGCGCTCGCGGCCGGCATCGCCGACATGTGGGAGCGGCAGCTGTGATGAGGCGCGCGCTGCGGTGGGGCTTCCTCGCGGTCGCGGTCGGCCTGCTCGGCTGGGCCGTGGTGTCGAACTGGGACCAGGTGTCCGCCGCGCTGCGCGAGCTCACGTGGGGCGCCATCGCGGGATCGCTCGTCGCGTGCATGGTCGCGCTCGGGGTCAACGCGATGTCGTGGCGCGCGGTGATGCGCGCGATCGGCCTCGACACGACCGTCGCGGAGGCCATGCGGGTGTTCCTGCTGTCGCAGGTCGGCAAGTACGTGCCCGGCTCGGTGTGGCCTGTGATCGCGCAGGCGGAGTTCGCGCGCGACCACGGCGTCAGCCGGCCGCGCGCGATGACGGGATCGATCGTCGCGATGGTCGTGGGCGTCGTGACGTCCGCCGTGGTGGGCGCGGTGGGCCTGGTGCTCGCCGTGCCGGACGCGCTCGCGGCCTACTGGTGGGTGCTCGTGGTCGCCGCGGCGCTCGCGGCGCTGCTCGTGCCGCCCGTCCTCGCACGGATCGTCACGCTCGCGTTCCGGGTGACGCGCCGCACCGAGGCGCCCGCGCACGTCGGCGGGCGCGCGCTGCTCGCCTCGGCGGCCTGGTCGACCCTCATGTGGGTGGTGCTCGGCGTGCACGCGTGGCTGCTGCTGCGCGAGCTCGCCCCCGGCGCGGGGCTCGCGGTCGCGACCGGGGCGTTCGCCTTCGCGTGGCTGGTGGGCTTCCTCGTGGTCGTGGCGCCCGCCGGCGCCGGCGCCCGCGAGGCGGCGCTCGTGCTCGCGCTGGCGCCCGTCGCGACGCCCGCGCAGGCGCTCAGCCTCGCGCTCGTGAGCCGCTTCCTCATGACCGCCGCCGACGCGGCCGGGCTCGGCGTGGGAATCACTATCGGCGCGCGACGTCGGGCTGTCGCGTCGCCGCCGGACGGGTCGGCTCCGCCGGAGGCGTGACCGCGGGGCCCTGCCCCGGATCGTCCCCGGCCACCGCCGCGTCGTCCGCAGCCGCATCGTCCGCCGCCGCGTCGACCGCCGACACGGCGGGCCGCACCGGCCCGTACTGCTGCTCCTTGAGGCGCTCGAGCTGGTCCTCCGCGAGGATGCGGTTGGTCTTGAGCAGGTCGGACAGCACCCCCAGCGCCACCGCGATGAGCGCGCCCGAGATGAGCGCGCCTCCGAGCATGAGCGACTGGATGTGGTTGCCCTCGTCGCCGAGCGCCCGCAGGATGCCGAAGCGCACGTACGGGAACACGCCGAGCACCCCGAACAGCGTCGCGAGCGAGGCGAAGATCCCCCACGGCCGGAACATGATGTACGAGCGCAGGATCGCCTGGCCCGACTTGGCCATGTGCTCGAACATGTTCGAGAACAGGCGCGACTCGCGGGTCTTCGGGTTGGTGTCGATGGGCACCGACGTGATGGCGAGGCGCTTGTTGCCCGCCTGGATGATCGTCTCCATCGTGTAGCTGAACTGCGTGACGATGTTGAGCCGGTACAGCGCGAAGCGCGAGTAGGCGCGGAAGCCCGAGGCGGCGTCGGGCAGGTCCGTGCCGGCGGCGCGGTTGACCACCCACGACCCGAAGCGCTGCATCGTCTTCTTGAACGCGGAGAAGTGCGCGATCTTGTGCGTCTGGCGGTCGCCCACCACGATCTCGGCCTCGCCCGCGAGGATCGGCGCGACGAGGTCGCCGATGCGCTCCTGCGGGTACTGGTTGTCGCCGTCGGTGTTGACGACGATGTCCGCGCCGTGGCGCAGCGCGTGGTCGACCCCGTCGCGGAACGAGCGGGCCAGGCCCATCGTGCGCGCGTGGCGGATCACCGTCGCGCCGTGGGCGCGCGCGACCTCGGCGGTGCGGTCCGTCGAGCCGTCGTCGATGACGAGCACGTCGAGCACGTCGACGCCCGGGATCGACTCGGGGATCGACGCGAGCACGAGCGGCAGCGTCGTCTCCTCGTTCAGGCACGGGATCTGGATGGTGACCTTCACGCCCCCAGGCTAGTGCCCCCGCACGGGGCGGACGCCGAGCGGGCCTCCCGCGCCCCGCGCCGGTGTCCGGTTCGCCACACCGCAGTCGAGCACCGGGCACGATGCGCAAGAATGGGCCGGTGACCTCCTTCGCCGACCGCCACATCGGACCCGACGCCCCCGCCCTCGAGACCATGCTCGCCGCCGTCGGGCATGCCTCCCTGGACACGCTCGTCGATGCCGCGGTGCCGGCCTCGATCCGCGGCGACGACGTGCTCGTGCTGCCCGAGCCGCGCTCGGAGGCGGAGGTGCTGGCCGCGCTGCAGGGCCTCGCGGCCCGCAACACCGTGCACGTGTCGATGATCGGCATGGGCTACCACGACACGATCACGCCGATGGCGATCCAGCGGAACGTGCTCGAGAACCCGGCCTGGTACACGGCCTACACGCCGTACCAGGCGGAGATCTCGCAGGGCCGCCTCGAGGCGATGCTCAACTTCCAGACGATGGTCGCGGACCTCACCGCGCTGCCGGTCGCCGGCGCGTCCCTCCTTGACGAGGCGACCGCGGTGTCCGAGGCCGTCCTGCTGATGCGCCGTGCGGTCCGCGGCAAGGACGGCGGGCGCATCGTGCTCGACGCCGAGTGCCTGCCGCAGACCATCGCGGTGGTGCGCGCGCAGGCCGAGGCGATCGGGCTGCCGCTCGAGGTGCAGGAGCTCGGCGAGGGCTGGGAGGCGCCCGACGACCTCGTCGGCCTCGTGATCCAGCAGCCGGGCCAGACCGGCGTCGTGCGCGACATCAGCGGCCTCATCGACCTCGCCCACGAGGTCGGCGCGCTCGTCACGGTCGCCGCCGACATCCTGTCGCTGTGCGTCATCAAGGCGCCGGGCGAGCTGGGTGCGGACATCGCGGTCGGCTCGACGCAGCGCTTCGGCGTCCCGCTGTTCTTCGGCGGTCCCCACGCCGCCTACATCGCCGTGCGCGAGGGCCTCGAGCGCCAGCTCCCAGGCCGCCTCGTCGGTGTCTCGGTCGACGCCGACGGCGACCCCGCGTACCGCCTCGCGCTGCAGACCCGCGAGCAGCACATCCGCCGCGACAAGGCGACGTCGAACATCTGCACCGCGCAGGCGCTGCTCGCGGTGATCGCGAGCTTCTACGCCGTGTACCACGGCCCCGACGGCCTGCGCGAGATCGCGCTGCGCGTCCACACCATGGCCTCGACCCTCGCCGACGCGCTCCGCGCGCGCGGCGTGAAGGTCCGCCACGCGCACTTCTTCGACACCATCGTGGTCGAGGTGCCGCGCGGCGCGGACTCCGTCGTCGCCCGCATCGCGGCCCGCGGCATCAACGTGCGCCGCCTCGACGCCGACGCCGTCGCGATCGCGTGCGACGAGCGCACCACCCCCGAGATCCTCACCGCGCTGCTCGAGGCCATCCTCGACCGCCGCGCCGAGCGTCCCGTCTACACGGGCCCGACCGTGACCATCCCGGTGGCCCTGCGCCGCACCTCGGACTACCTGCAGCACCCGATCTTCAGCGCGCACCGGTCCGAGACGTCGCTCATGCGCTACATGCGCCGGCTCGCGGACCGCGACCTCGCGCTCGACCGCACGATGATCCCGCTGGGCTCGTGCACGATGAAGCTCAACTCCGCCGTCGAGATGGCGGCCGTGAGCTGGCCCGGCTTCGCGCAGATCCACCCGTTCGCGCCCGCCGACCAGACCGCGGGCTACCGGGAGATGATCTCGCAGCTCGAGGGCTGGCTCGCCGAGATCACCGGCTACGCAGCGGTGTCCGTGCAGCCCAACGCCGGCTCGCGCGGCGAGTACGCGGGCCTGCTCGCGATCCGGGAGTACCACCGCTCGCGCGGCGAGTCGGACCGCGACATCTGCCTCATCCCCGCCTCGGCGCACGGCACCAACGCGGCCTCGGCGGTGCTCGCCGGCATGCGCGTCGTCGTGGTCGCGACCGCCGCGGACGGCGAGGTCGACCTCGCCGACCTGCGCGCGAAGCTCGCGCTCAACGACGGCAAGGTGAGCTGCATCATGATCACCTACCCGTCGACGCACGGCGTCTACGAGGAGCACGTGGGCGAGGTGTGCGCCGCGGTGCACGACGCCGGCGGCCAGGTCTACATCGACGGCGCGAACCTCAACGCGCTCGTCGGCGTCGCCAAGCCCGGCCACTTCGGCGGCGACGTGTCGCACCTCAACCTCCACAAGACGTTCGCCATCCCGCACGGCGGCGGCGGCCCCGGCGTGGGCCCGGTCGCGGTCGCGCCGCACCTTGTGCCGTTCCTCCCGCGCTCGCTGGCGGCGGTGCAGTCGCCCGCCGAGCTCGCCCGCGAGGGCGCGCCCGTGTCGTCGGCGCCGTACGGCTCCGCCGGCGTGCTGCCGATCTCGTGGGCGTACATCGCGCTCATGGGCCACGGCGGCCTGCGCCGCGCGACCGAGACCGCGGTGCTCGCGGCCAACTACGTCGCCACCCGCCTTCAGGACCACTACCCGGTGCTGTTCCGCGGCCCCGGCGGCCTGGTCGCGCACGAGTGCATCCTGGACGTGCGCCCGCTGACCAAGGCGACGGGCATCACGGCCGAGGACATCGCCAAGCGCCTCATCGACTTCGGCATCCACGCGCCCACCATGTCGTTCCCCGTCGCGGGCACGCTCATGGTCGAGCCCACCGAGTCCGAGGACCTCGTCGAGATCGACCGCTTCATCGACGCGATGGTGACGATCCGCGAGGAGATCGCCGCCGTCGAGCGCGGCGACATCGCCGCGGCGGACTCGCCGCTGCGCCACGCGCCGCACACCATGGCGATGGTCGTCGCGGACGGCTGGGACCAGGCGTACCCGCGCGAGCAGGCCGCGTTCCCGGTGCCGTCGCTGCGCCTCGACAAGTACTGGTCGCCGGTGCGCCGCATCGACAACGCGCACGGGGACCGGAACCTCGTCTGCGCGTGCCCGCCGCTCGATGAGTACGAGGCCTGAGGCACGGCCCCGCGCACCGCCGTCGCGGGCGGTCCGATGGCTACGCTGTCGGCATGAGCCCGTCGCCGTCACGCCGCCATCCCGGGCTCGGAGGGACATGAGCCGTCAGCCCCTCCAGCCGCCGGTGCTGCCCGGGTACACGTACGTGCGCCCGCTCGGGCAGGGCGGCTTCGCGGACGTGTTCCTGTTCCAGCAGGACATGCCGCGGCGCCAGGTGGCGGTCAAGGTGCTCCACGCGCGCGTGCACGATGCGGCCGCGCGCGCCCTCGGCGTCGAGGCGGACGTCATGGCGGCGCTCAGCGCGCACCCGTCGATCCTCACGGTCCACGAGGCGTCCGTGTCGGGCGACGGCCGGCCCTTCATGGTGGTCGAGTACTGCCCGGGGTCGCTCGCGAACCGCTACCGCGCCGAGCAGATCCCGGTCGCGGACGTCCTCGGCGTGGGCGTGCAGATCGCGTCGGCGGTCGAGGCGGCCCACCGCATCGGCATGCTGCATCGCGACATCAAGCCCTCGAACATCCTGGTCACGCAGTTCGGCCATCCCGTGCTGTCCGACTTCGGCGTCGCGACCGCGGTGATGGCGGGCGACGCCGACGACGTCGCGATGAGCCCGCCGTGGAGCGCCCCCGAGGTGATCGACCGGATGAGCTCCGGCACGGTCGCCTCCGACGTGTGGTCCCTCGCCGCCACCGTCTACACGCTGCTCGCGCAGCACAGCCCGTTCGACGAGCCGGACCGCCGCCTGCCGCCGGACCAGCTCAAGGCGCGCATCCTCAAGGCGCGCTACCGCCCGACGGGCCGCGACGACGTGCCGCCCGCGCTCGAGGCGGCGCTCGCGGGCGGCATGCGCCGCGACCCCGGCGACCGCTTCCCGAGCGCGCTCGCCTTCGGGCAGGCGCTCCAGGAGGTCCAGCGCGACCTCGGCCTGCCCGTCACCCCGCTCGAGGTGCCCACCGACGCGTGGGCGCAGGCGTCGCGGGTGACGGTGGACGATGCGCCGCGCGGCCCGGTCCGCTCGCACGTCCCCGTCGCGCAGCGCCGCCGCGCCACCGTCACCGGCACGCTCGCGCGGCCGCCGCACGCCACGCCCCGCACGATCGTCGCGTGGGCGCTCGGCGCCGCCGCCGCCGCGACCGTCACCACCGTGCTCGTCATGACGCTGGCGGGCGGCGGGTGACGGACGTCGGCCGCGCCACCGCAGCGCGGCGCCGCCGCGCCGGACGCATCGTCACGGGCGCGGTGCTCGCCGCGGCGACGGTCGGCGCGATCGTCGCGCCCGGCTTCGACGAGCGCGAGGCCGTCGCGGTCGACCCGACCGTGTGGGCCCTCCAGACGGGTGCGGGCGAGCGCTACGCGCGCGTCAACACCGAGCTCGCCGAGGTCGACACCGTGAAGGAGGTCGACTCGCCGTCGGAGATCCTCCAGCACGCCGGCAGCCTCCTCGTGCTGTCGGCGGGGCTCACCTCGGCGAACGAGATCGACGCGGGCCGGCCGGTCGACCTCGCCGCCGGCGCCGAGGGGGCGGTCGACACCCCGGCCGGCACCACCGCGATCGCGGCCGAGGGCGACGTCATCGCGTACCTGGCCGCGGACGGCGACGTGCTGTCGGGCCGGCTCTCGGACGGCACCGCGCTCGAGCCGCGCGAGCTGCTCCTCGACTCCGGCGACGGGCTCCGCGCCGTCGCCGTCGCGGTCACCGCGGACGGCGCGCTGGCCGCGTACTCCCCCACGCTCGGCGGCGTGGTGCGGGCGGACGCGGACGGCACCGTCGCCGGCATCGACCCCGTGCCCGACGCGCCCGAGGACGGCAGCTACCAGGTCTCCTTCGCCGGCGGCGACTGGGTGCTGCTCGAGACCCGGACCGCGGAGCTGTGGCGCGAGGGCGTCGACGGCGCGACGGTGACGGGCACGGACGTCGACGCGCTCCTCCAGCGCCCGGCCTCCGCGGGCGACGTGCGCATCGCGGACGGCCGGGGGCTCGTGGTCGTCCCCGCGGACGGCTCGGACGCCGACCGCGTGTTCGGCTCCGAGGCGGCCGCGGGCGCCCCGGCGGCGCCGGCCGAGCTCGACGGCGTGATGTACGCGGCGTGGCTGCCCGACGGGGACAGCCAGGGCACCCTGTGGAGCTCGGCCGGCCCCACGATCCCGCTCGAGTACGGGGGCGGGACGCTGGGCGAGCGCCGCGAGCCCACGCTGCGCTCGAACGGCTCGCGCATGGTCCTCAACGAGGTGCGCTCCGGCTGGGTGTGGGGGGTCCCCTCCGGCACGCTGGTGCGCTCGTCCCAGGACTGGGTCCCCGACGAGCAGACGACCGCGACGGAGGAGCAGCAGGACGTGACGTCCGAGGTGCGCGACCCGCGCCCGCCCGTCGCGGAGGACGACGCGCTCGGCGTGCGGGCCGGGCGCCAGGTCCGCCTGCCGGTGCTGCTCAACGACCACGACGCCAACGGCGACCTGCTCACCATCGACGCGGCGAGCCTGACGCAGCCCGACGGGATCGCGACCGTGGCCATCGGCGACGACGGCCAGTCGCTCGTCGCGACCGTCGCGTCCGGGGCGCGCGGGTCGGCGTCGTTCACGTACGCGATCTCGGACGGCTCGGGACCGCAGGGACTCTCCGAGCCCGCGACCGTCACTCTCACCGTCGCCCGCGGGAACTCCGCCCCCGCCTGGTGCGGCGTCGAGGGCTGCGTCGCCGAGTGGCCCGCGCCGCAGGTGGAGTCGGGCGGCACCGTCACGGTCGACGTGCTCGAGGGCTGGGTCGACCCCGAGGGCGACCCCGTCTACGTCGCGAGCGCGGTCGCCGTGGATCCCGAGGTCGCGGTGGCGGCGTCCCCCGAGGGCACCGTCGTGATCCGCCACGGCGGCACCGCCGCCGAGATCGAGGTCGAGGTCACGGTCGCCGACGCCCGCGGCGCCACCGCCACGCGCACGCTCAAGGTGGGCGTCGTCGGCGAGCCGCGCCTCACGGTCGAGCCGCTCGCCGTCACCGCGCTCGCCGGGGTGCGCACCTCCATCGCCTTCGCCGAGCGGGTCACCGGCGGTGCGGGCGTCCCGACGGTCACCGAGGCGAGCGTGGACCCGGCGGACGGCGCCCTCGTCGAGGTGTCGCCCGATGCGTCGGGCGTGCTGTTCGAGGCCGAGCTGCCGGGCACCTACACGGTCGACGTCACGGTCGTGGACGGCACCGTGCAGGCGCGCGGCACCGCGCGGGTCACGGTGCTCGCGCCCGAGGACGAGGCGCTCGCGACGGTGCCGCTCACCGCGTTCGTGCGGCCGCACGAGGACGTCACCGTCGACGTGCTCGACGCGGTCACCAACCCCGGCGGCCGCGTGCTCCTGCTGTCCGACGCCTCGGTGGCGGCCTCCGACGGCGCCCGCGTCGAGGCGTCCATCGTCGGCCACGGCGCGCTGCGCCTGTCGGGGACGACGGGCGACGGCCAGCCCGGGCTGCTCGGCACCGTCGAGTACACCGTGTCGGACGGGTCCGGCCGCGCGGCCATGACGGTGCGCGGGGAGATCACCCTGATCCTGCTCGACTCCGCGGTGCCGGCACCGCCGCTCGTGACCGACGACGCGATCACGGTGCGCGCCGGCGGCCAGGTCGACGTGCGGGTGCTCGACAACGACATCGCGGCCGCCGGCGCCGTCATCGCGCTTGACGCCGGCTCGGTGGAGGCCCCGCAGGGCGGCGGTCTGGCCTTCGCGGCCGGACCCCTCGTGCGCATCCTCGCCCCGGAGGTCCCCGGCACGTACCGGATCCCGTACGCGTCGTACGTGCTGGGCTTCCCGTCGCAGCGCGACACCGGGGTGGTCGTGGTCACCGTGACCGACGGCACGGAGAACGCCGCGCCCACGCCCCGGGACCTCGCGGTGCGGGCGTCCTCCGGCGAGGAGGCGCGGCTCGACTTCGACGGCACCGGGCTCGATCCCGACGGCGACGAGGTGCGCCTCGACGCGGTCGTCACGCAGCCCGCCGAGGGCTCCGCGCGGGTGAGCGCGGACGGCACCGCGCTCGTGTACGCCTCGGTCGCGGGCTTCTCCGGGCAGGACGCCTTCGAGTTCCGGGTCGTCGACGCGCGCGGCCGCACCGCGACCGCCACCGCCCGCGTGGGCGTGGTCGCGGTCGAGGCCGATCCCGCGCCCGTGACCTACACCGACTTCGTGCAGGTGCAGGCCGGCTCGGGCAGCAGGGTGGTCGTGCAGCCCCTCGCCAACGACCTCGACCTCACCGGCGGGGAGCTCGAGCTCGTCGACGTGCGGCCCGACGCGGCCGAGGGCACGGACGAGCGCGCGGCGCTCGCGGCGCTGCTGCCGGCGTCCCTCAACGCGCCCGACGCGCTGGCCGAGGGCGTCGTGACGTTCGCGGTCGGCGCCGACGTCGGCACCTACGCCTACCTCTACACCGTGCGCAACGCGACGGGCTCGCTCGCGCAGGGCCGCATCGTCCTCAAGGCGGTGCGCGAGCGCGTCGTCGACACCCCCATCGTCGCGGACACGGTGCTCACCCTCGAGACCAGGGACGCGTTCCCCACCGGCGTCGACGTGCTCGCCGGCACCGTCGCCTGGGCCAGCGGCGACGCGGGCGCGCTCCAGCTGACCCTGTGGGGTCAGGGGGAGGACCTCGCCGTCGACGGCTCGGAGATCTCCGGTCCGCTGCCCGACGAGACGCGCATCGTGCCCTTCCGCGTCGAGGGCGCCGACTTCGCGGGCGAGACGTCCGTCGGGTACGGGTTCCTGCGGGTCCTCAGCGGGCAGGACCTGCGGCTCGCGTTGCGTGAGGACGCGCACGTCTCGGTGGACGAGGGCGGCTCCGCGACGGTCGACGTCGCGCCGCTGCTCGCGGCGCCCGCGGGCACGGGGATCGAGCTCGACGCGGCCCAGGTCGCGGCCGGCGGCGCGCGCGAGCAGGCGACCTGCACCGCGCTCGGCGGCACGACGGTCCGCTACGACGCGGGCGCCGGCGCGCCGTACACCGACACCTGCATGGTCGCGGTCCGCCTCGCGGGTCAGGACGCGTGGACGGTGCTGCCCGTCCCGGTCACGATCGTCCCCGCGGACCCGGTGCCGACGCTCGTGAGCGCGTCCCTCGAGATCTCGCCCGGCGACGCGGCGACGTTCGACCTGGGACGGATGGTGCGGTGGCCCGAGGGTGCGGCGTCGATGGACGTCGAGGTCGCCGCCACCTACTCCGGCCAGCTCTTCGACGTGCGGCGCGACGGCGGGCGCCTCACCATCGCCGCGAAGGACGATGCGGCGCCCGGGCGCGCCGAGTCGGTCACCGTGTCGCTGCCCGACCACCCCGAGGTGCAGCCGCGCGTGCTGTCCCTCGTCGTCGGGCCCGCGCCGTCCGAGCTGCCCAAGGGCGGCTCCGTGGTCAAGCGCTGCTCGCAGGCCGACGGCGACGGCTGCGTGCTGACCGTGGTCGGCTCCGCGGGCGAGGTCAACCCGCTGCCCGGCACCCCGCTCGAGGTCGTCGACGTCACGGGCGCGGGCGACTGCCCCGACGTCCGATTCCGGGTCACCGGCGGCGACAAGGTGCGCGTGACCTGGACCGCCGGGGCCCCGGGCGGGGTGTGCGAGGCGGTGTTCCGGGTCCGCGACGCGCAGGGCCGCGTGAGCGCCGCCGACCGCTCCGGCAGCATCAGCCTCGACCTCCAGGGCTTCCCCCGTGCGGCGGCCGGCGTCTCGCAGGTCGACTACGGAGACGGATCCGTGACGCTCGCGGTCGCGCCCGGCGGCGCCGCCGGGGCGTACCCGGCGCTCCAGGGCTTCGACGTGGTCTCCGGCGGGGTCACCGTCGCCACGTGCACCGCGGGCGGCGTGTGCGCACCCATCACGGGGCTCGCGAACGGCGCGAAGGCGACGTACGCCGTGTACGCCGTCAACGCCGTCGGCCGGTCCCGCGCCGCGGTCTCGACCGTGGCCTGGTCCTACGCCCCGCCGGCGGAGCCGACGGTGGTGTCGTGGCAGCCGTCGGTGACGTCGGGCGACGGCGAGCGGATCGACCTCGTCGTCGACGTGGCCGACGCCTCGACGAGCGCGCTGCGCATCGCGACCTCGGCAACGGAGCAGACGGTTACCGTCGGCACGGGCCGGCAGCGCCTCGACGGCGTCGCGATCGGCTCGAACGCGCCCGTGGACGTGGTGCTGACGCCCCTCACCGCGTTCGACCTGCCGCCGGTCGACGGCGCGACCGCGACCGGCGCGTCCGTGACCATCACGGCGCACGGGATCGGCCGCCCCACGATCGACGAGGCGACCCACGCGTACACCGCGGGCGCCGGCCAGGCCACCATCACCGCGAGCGTCAGCGCGGGCGGCGCGGGTTCCACGACCTGGGTCGGACGCATGACGGGCGGGCGCTGCGACGCCTCGACGCAGGCCACCGGGGGCACCGCATCGTTCACCGTGCCGGTCGACGCGAACGCGACGAACACGGTCACCGTGTGCGCGGAGAGCCGGGCGGACGGGCAGACGTACGGCCAGGCCGAGACGGTCGACGTCGTGTTCGCCGCGTTCGCGGATCCCGGCGCCCCGGTGCTGCAGCGCGGCTACCGGGTCGCGTCGACCTGCGACGGCACGGGCACGTCGTGCACGACCGCGCTCGCGCGCGAGCCGCAGTGGCAGCCCCGCGCCGGCCTCGAGCTCTGGTACCGCGGCTCGGACGGCTCGACCTCCCGATCGTTCGCCGACGTCCTCGTCGCCGGGCGCGCCGTCACCGTCGAGGCCTACTACTGCGTGGACTTCGGCGGCGGCCAGCGCACATGCTCCGACCAGACGACGCCCGTGACGCAGGAGTCCGGGGCCGCCTACCGGCCCACCGTGACCTTCGCGTCGTGCACGGTGGGGACGGCGCCCACCGCGACGCTCGGCGGCGCGGCCGCCGACCTCGCCCCTACGATCACGATGCTCAACGCCGACGGCGCCCCCACGAGCGACGCGTCGCTCATGCGCACGGCGCGCGTCACCGTCGCCTTCCAGGGCGCGCTCACGGGCATCGCCGACTGGACCAGCGCCGCCGTCACGTGCGGCGGCGCCCCGCCCGACCCCGACCCGACGGTGACGCCGTGACCGGCGTCCGGCCCCTCCGGGGCCCACACGAAAGGAGGCCGCTGTGGCCCTGACCTCCGAGCACACCCAGTGGTTCGAAACCACCTTCGGCAAGCTCGCCGACAACGTCGAACGTGCCGTCGTGGGCAAGCGCCACGTCGTCGAGCTCGCCTTCACCGCGATGATCGCGGAGGGCCACCTCCTCCTCGAGGATGTGCCCGGCACCGGCAAGACGTCGCTCGCGCGCGCGATGGCGGAGACGGTGCGCGGCACCAGCACCCGCATCCAGTTCACGCCCGACCTGCTGCCCGGCGACGTCACCGGCGTGACCGTGTACGACCAGGGCCGCTTCGAGTT
Organism: Demequina maris; assembly: GCF_000971155.1. Taxonomy (GTDB): domain Bacteria; phylum Actinomycetota; class Actinomycetes; order Actinomycetales; family Demequinaceae; genus Demequina; species Demequina maris. The sequence continues at coordinate 66,374 of NZ_BBLX01000008.1, forward strand.
CCACCACGGCCCGGTGTTCGCGAACGTGGTGCTCGCCGACGAGGTCAACCGCGCCTCGCCCAAGACCCAGTCGGCACTGCTCGAGGTCATGGAGGAGCGCCAGGTCACGGTCGACGGCGTCACGCGCGAGGTCGGCGCGCCGTTCATGGTGATCGCGACGCAGAACCCGGTCGAGCAGGCCGGCACCTACTCCCTGCCGGAGGCGCAGCTCGACCGCTTCCTCATGCGCACGTCGCTCGGCTACCCCGATCACGCCGCGACCCTGCGGATCCTCGAGCCGGGCCGGCCCACCCGCGTCGTCGTGCCCGCGATCGCCGAGCTCGAGGCGATCACCGCGATGTCCGCGCTCACCCACGACGTCCAGCAGCACCCGCTGATCTCCGACTACATCGCGCGCATCGTGGGCGCCACCCGCACCGCGACGCAGGTGCGCCTCGGCGCGTCCATGCGCGGCGCCCTCGCGCTCGCCCGCGCGAGCCGCACCTGGGCCCTCGCGCACGGGCGCCACTACGTGGTGCCGGACGACGTCAAGGCCCTCGCGGAGGTCGTGCTTGCGCACCGTCTCATCCTCGACCCGGAGGCCGAGTTCGACGGCGTCACCCAGGGCGCGGTCATCGGACAGGTCCTGCTCGACACGGCCCCGCCCAGCCAGAAGGACCTCGCGTGAGCGAGCGCCTCGACCGCACCGCGACCCGGACGCGCAGCGGCGCGACCGGGACGTACTCGACGCGCACGGAGGTCGCCGACGTGCCGCGCGCGAGGGCGGTCGGGGCGCGGCTCCGCGTCGACAGCATGGCGCGCGCGGCGGCAGACGTGCTCGCCGGGGCGTGGGACGCTGCCCGCGCGGTCGTGACGCCCGTCGGGTGGGCCGTGGCGGGATGGACGGTCGTGGGCCTCGCCCTCGGGATCGCGCTCGGATGGGAGGAGGCGCTCGTCGGCGGGATCGTCGGCGCGGTCCTGCTCGTCGCCGCGGTGCCGTTCCTGCTCGGCGACGTCCGCTACCGCGTCGAGTTCGCCCTCGAGCGCGACGCGGTGGTCGCGGGCGAGGAGGCGGCGGGCGAGATCGTCGTCGAGAACATCGGGCGCCACGCCGCGCTTCCCGGCAGCGTCGAGCTGCCCGTCGGCGACGCCCTCGTCGAGCTCCACGTGCCGCTGCTGCGCGCCGGTGGACGGTGGGCCGAGCGGGTGGTCATCCCGCCGCGCCCCCGCGGCATCGTCGAGGTCGGCCCCGCCGCGTCGACGCGCACCGACCCGCTGCGGCTGCTGCGTCGGCATCTCGCCTGGGACGAGATGCGGCCGCTGTACGTGCATCCCCGCACCGTCGAGGTGCCGAGCACGTCCCTGGGCTGGATCCGCGACCTCGAGGGGCAGGCGGTGCGGATCCTCACCAACGAGGACATCTCGTTCCATGCGGTCCGCGAGTACCAGCGCGGCGACGCGCAGCGCCACATCCACTGGCGCTCCACCGCCAAGACCGGCACCCTCATGGTCCGCCAGTTCGAGGAGACGCGCCGCTCGCTCCTCATGCTCGTGCTCGACGTCGACTGCGGCTCGTACCGCGACGACGACGAGTTCGAGATGGCTGTCAGCGCGTTCGGGTCGCTCGGCACGCGGGCGATCCGCGACGGCCGCGAGGTGCGGGCGATGATGAGCGGCGAGGTGCCCGAGTTCGCGCGCGCCTCGATCCGCGCGCTGCGGGCGCTGCGCGTCGAGCGGCCCCGCGCGCTCCTCGACGACCTCACCGCCGTCGACGCCACCCACGCCGCGATGGACCTCGCCACGGTCACCCGGATGGTGGCCGAGGACGACCCGGGCACGTCGCTCGCCGTGCTCGTCACCGGCTCAGCGCTCGCGCACGAGCGCCTCCGGACCGCGGCCCTGCGCTTCCCCGCCGACGTCGCCGTCGGCGCCGTCGTCTGCGACCCCGCCTCCGAGCCGCGCACCCACGTCCTCGGCGGCCTCCAGCTCGTCAGCCTCGGCGTGCTGGAGGACCTGCGCCAGCTGCTCGCCCGAGGGGCGGCCCGCGGATGAGCGCGGCCGAGCGGGGCACCCGGCGCGCCGTCCCCGTGGCGGTGCTCGTCGCCACGTGCCTCTACGCCGTCACGATCGTCGAAGGGATCTGGCTGACGCTGCGCCGCGTCTACCTTCCGACCGACGCGGTCGTCGCGCGGTACGGGCTGGTCGTCGTCGTCGGCCTCGCGATCGGCCTGGCCGCGGGGGTGATCACCGTGCTGGCGCGGCGGGGGGCGGTGCTGCTGCTCGCGCTCGCCGGCGCGGGCTACCTGGCCGCCGCGGTGCTCGTCGCGATCCCGGGCGCGACCGCGAGCGGCCAGGCCGCGGCCTCCGCGGTGGTCGAGGCGCTGCGCGCCCCCGTCACCGGGTGGAAGGACGTGGTCACGCTCCCCGTGCCGCTGGGTGAGTACGGCGCCACCCTCGCGGTCCCGCTCGTGCTCGTCGTCGCGACCTCCGCCGCGATCGTGTGGCTCGGCACGCGCACCCGCTGGTGGGGGGCGGCCGCCGCGGTCGGCGGCGTCGCCTTCGCGGTCGCCATCGCGATCGGGCCCGCGGCACGGACCGATCTGGACGCGCTGCCCGGCGCGCTCGGCGGGATCAGCCGCGAGATCCTCATCGGTCTCGGCATGCTCGGCGCGACGCTCGCCTGGATGCTGTGGCGCATGGCCGACGCGCGGCGGCGGGCGCTGCGCGCGGCCGGCGGCGGCATCCGGGGCGAGCGCGCGCCCGGCCGGGCGCTGGGCCGCATCGTGCTCGGCACCACGGTGCTCGCCCTCGCCGTCGTGGTGGGCGTCGCGGTCGCGGTGCCGGCCGCGCAGTCGCATCCGCGCGAGGTGGCACGCACGACGATCGAGCCGCGACTCGTCGTGGACCGGTCCGTCTCGCCGCTGTCGACGTACCGGGCCTATCTCTCCGACGCGCTGTACGACGCTCCGCTGTTCTCCGTGAGCGCCGTCACCGGCGACGCCGACCGGATCCGCGTCGCGACCCTGCCGTTCTTCGACGGCAGCGAGTTCACGGCCGTCGCGCCGGACGGCTACACGCCGCTGCGGTTCCAGCGCGTGCCGTCGCCGCTGGCCGTCGACGGCGGCGACCCCGTGTCGCTCACCGTCACGGTCGAGGGACTGGAGGGGCCGTGGACGCCGCTGCCGGGCCCGCTCGGCGGAGCGACGTTCGGCGGGCCGCGCGCCGCGGCCCTGGCGGACGCCTTCTACTACGCGCCCGAGGCCGGCGCCGGCGTCGTGACCCTCGCCGGCGGGGTGGCCGCCGGCGACGAGCTGCGCGTGACCTCCGCGACCGGGCCGACGGTCACGCTCGCGGATGCGGGAGAGTCGCCCGGGTCCTCCGGCGTGCCGGCGGACCTCATCCCCGCCTCGCTGAGCGAGTGGGTCGAGTCCCAGGGTGTCACGCGCGACGGCGCGGGCCTGGCGTCGCTGGTCGAGCGCCTCCGCGCCCGCGGCTACCTCAGCCACGCGCTCACCACGGCGGGCTCGCCGCGCTGGGTGACCGACCTCGGCGACTACGCGTTCGAGCCCTCCGCGGCGGGGCACTCCTACGACCGCATCGACCGGCTGTTCTCCGCGCTGATCGAGCGGGAGGCCGAGGCGGGCGCAGGGGCCTCCGCCGCACAGCTGGTCGCGGCGGTCGGCGACGACGAGCAGTTCGCGGTCGCGGTCGCGCTGCTCGCGGCCGAGCTCGGTTTCCCCGCCCGGGTGGTCGTGGGCGTGCGCGTCGCGGACACCGACGTGCACGACTGGACGCCGCCCGTGTGCCAGGAGGTGTGCCGCGGCCGCAACATGAGCGTGTGGACCGAGGTGCGGTCGGGCTCTGGCGACTGGATCCCCGTCGACGTGACCCCGCAGCACGAGACCCCGGTGACGCCGACGGTCGCGACGCAGCGCGAGCCCGAGCTGCCCACCGCCACCGATCCTGACCGCGCCGAGCCCATCGAGGCCGTCGCCGCGCTCAAGGGCCGCAGCGGCGGCGGCGAGGCCGCGCCGGTCACCGACGCCGGCGCCTCGTGGTTCAGCGGCTGGGTCCGGGTGGCGCTGGGCGGGGTGCTCGTGCTCGCGCTCCTGCTCGGACCTGTCCTCGCCGTGCTCGTCGCGAAGGCCGTCCGGCGGTCGCGGCGGCGCCGCGGCGGCCCGCGCGCCGCCGCCGAGGGCGGCTGGGACGAGCTGGTCGACCTCGGGCTGGACGCGGGCCTCGCGCCGATGCCGCTCGCGACGCGTCACGAGGTCGCGGAGGCCTACGGGACCGCGAACGCCGTCGCGATCGCCGCGCTCGCGGACCGCGCCACCTTCACGCGCGAGGGCGTCGAGGAGGACGATGCGCGGCGCGCCTGGGAGATGGTGGCGGCGGACCGCGCGGAGCTCCGGGAACGGCAGGGCTGGTGGCGTAGGCTCGGCGCACGGCTCTCGACCCGGTCGCTGCTGGGCCGGAGGGACGCGACGGCCGAGCCGGGCCACGAGGGCGTGCATGTCGATGAGCGGTGGCACCTCGTGTCGGCCGCGCCGGTGTCGTCGTCGGCTCGACGGCGGCGGACCTGAGGCCTTGAGGGAAGGAGCACGGGGATGACGGCAGGGATCCTGACCGAGGTGACCGGCGAGGCCGCGCTGGCCGCGCCCGGCGGCATCGCGCTCGTCGCGGCGCTCGTCGTGGGATACGCCGTCGGGATCGTGTGGATGGGTCTGACGCTCGGGCCGATCTACCGCAAGGTCGGCGCGCGGCAGGCGCGCGCATGGATCCCCGTCGCACGCTACGCCGAGATGGCGCAGCTCACGCAGTCGAGCGTCGCCGGCACGGTCGCGGCACGCGTCACGACCGTCGTGGGGCTGCTCGTGTGGGCGTACGGCGTGGCGCTCGCGGGTTCGAGCACGTTCGCGCTCGCGGGTCTCGCCGCCGCGTCGGTCGCGGCGCTCGCGGCCTGGGTCCTCTGGATCGTGCAGGTGCACCGTTTCGGCCTCGACCACTCGCTTCCCGCCGCGCTCCCCGTCGTCGCGGCGCTCGCGCCCGGCGTATGGACCGCGGTCGTCGGCTGGTCCTCCATGGTGCGTCCGGTCTCGGGTGCCGTCCCGGTGCGCGTCCCGGTGCGCGTCCCGGTCGAGGAGGACGTCGAGGAGGACGTCGAGGCGGTCGATGCGGTGCTCGCGTCGGTGTCCGCCGCGCAGCAGGGCTCGGAGGCGGCGAACGACGCGCACACGTGGGGCGCGACGCCCGCCGCCGCGCTGTGGTCGCGCGCGCCCGAGGACCGGCCGGACATCGAGGCGATGTACCCCGTCGAGCCGTTCACCGGCAGCGACGGCTACCCCGAGGACGAGCCGATGCCCGGCACGCGCACCGCCGCCGCACCCGAGCCCGAGCCTGAGGCGGAGCCCGCGCCCGCGCCCGCGGACCCCGTCGAGACCGCCCCCATGGTGGTCGTGGAGCCCGGGCCCGACTTCGTCCCGGAGGAGTCCACGCCGTCCACGCAGCCCCTGCCGACCCGGCGGTCCCCGTACGCTTCCCTCGCGCCGCGCGACCTCGCGGACGAGGAGCCCGCGCGCGAGCGCCGCTCGCCGTTCGCCGAGCTCGCGCCCCGCACCCTTCCGTCCGAGGAGGCCGCGTGGGCCGCGGCGCTCGATGCGGATGACGAGCCGACGGCCGAGCCCGACGCCGCCGTCGAGCCCGCGGCGGAGGCCGCTCCGGGCATCGTCGCCGAGCCTGAGCCCGAGCCCGAGCCCGAGCCCGAGCCCGAGCCCGAGCCGGAGCCGACGCCCGCGACCGAGCCCACCGCGGCCGTCGCGGAGCAGCCCGCGGCGCCCCCGTACGTCGAGCCGACCCCCACCGTGCCCATCAGCCCGTACATGCGCGGCGGCGCCGCGGCGCCCCCGCGCGCCCCATCTGCCGTCCCCACGTTCGAGATGCCGCAGGCGCCCGAGCCCGAGCCCGCGCCCGAGCCGCCCGCGGCGGTCGTGGCGCCCCCGGCGGCGCCCCCCGCGGAGCCGGACGCCGCGCAGGCCGCGGTGATCCCGCCGCCGCCCGTGGCCCCGCGTCCCGAGCCGGACCCGGCGCCCGACGCATCGTCCCCCGCGCACGAGCCGGACGACCGCACCCAGGTCTCCACGCGGCAGCGCGAGGCGTGGGAGCTGGTGACCTCCGAGGGCGGCCGCCACGGCTTCGACTCGTCCGCGGTGCTGCTGGGCCGCCTCGGCGGGATGCCGCCCATCGACGGCACCCGTCGCCTCGACCTCGCGGACACGACGCGCACCATCTCGAAGTCGCACGCCCGCCTGGTGCTGCAGCGCGGCACGTGGTGGGTCGAGGACCTCGGATCGACGAACGGCACGTACCTGGTCGACCAGGACGGCCACGAGACGCAGGTCCCGGAGGGCGTGCCGACCCCCGTCGCGGGGCGCCTCATCCTCGGCGACGTCGAGGTCGAGCTCCGACGCCGAGGCGCGTCGTGACCGACGGCCCGGCGGTCGACGTCGCCGGCGCGGGCGTCACCGCCGTCGGCGGACGCTCGCGCAACGAGGACGCCTTCATCGCCGACCCGCCGGTGTTCGTGGTGGCCGACGGCATGGGGGGCCACCTCGCGGGCGCGGAGGCCGCGTGGGCCGCGATGGCCGCCTTCCAGCCGCTCGTCGGGACCGCCGCGGTGACGCCGGAGGACGTCGCGCGCGCGCATCTCGAGGCGCGCCGCAACGTCGCTGCGGTGCAGGCCGACGTCGGCGCCGCGTCCGGCACCACCCTGACCGGTGCCGTCGCCGTCATGCACGGGGGCAACCCGTGGTGGATGGTGATCAACGTGGGCGACTCGCGCACCTACGCGCTCGACGGCGGCGAGCTCCGTCAGGTGACCGTCGACCACTCGCACGTCCAGGAGCTCGTCGACGCGGGCCGGATCACCCCCGCGCAGGCGCTCGTCCACCCGGACCGGAACATCCTCACGCGCGCGATCGGCGACGACATCCTCGAGATGGACGCGTGGCTCGTCCCGCAGGTGCCCGGACGGCGGCTCGTGGTCGCGAGCGACGGGCTGATGAAGGAGGTCGAGGACCGCGAGATCGGCGAGGTCGCCGGCCTCATCGGCGACGCCGCGACGGCCGCCGCGGCGCTCGTGGACCTCGCGATCGGGCGCGGCGCGACCGACAACGTCACCGTCGTCGTCGCCGATGCGACGTCCACCACGCCGGCCGATGCCGACGCTGCGCCGTGGCCCCTGTGGGGCGCGGACCAGGATCCGGACACCACGCCGAGCCTCCGGAGGCGAGGGGGCGCGTGACCGAGGACCACGAGACCCGCGTCTCGGGGCGGCGCGCACGCGCGGCCGAGGCGCCGGACGACACCGTCGCATCGTCCCGCGCGACGGCGGACCCGACCCGGCTGTCGCGCCGGCGCATCGCCGAGAGCGCGACCCAGCCGGCCGAGCCCGACCCCGCCGAGGTGTCGACGCGGCCCGTCGCGGAGGCCCCGGCGCCCGCGGACGACGTGCTTCGGCCGCCCGAGGACCTCGCGGGGCGGATCGGCGACGCCGGCGCCGTCCCGCCGCCGCGCGCCGGCGAGTTCGGCGGCTCGCCCCAGCACTACTACCCGCGCATCCGCCACACCCAGGACGCGACCGGCGCCGGCGTGTGGCCCGAGCCGCCCCGCACCGCGGAGCCCGCGCCCGAGGTGCTCGACGAGTCGGGACGGCAGGAGCGGCGCGCGTCCGAGCTGCGGGGACGGCGGCGCCGTCGCGCGCTCGCGGTCGCCGGCGGGATCGGCGCGCTCGCGGCCGCGGTGGGCGTCGCGCTGGCGCTGCTGTAGACCCGCGCGCCGATACGCTGAGGACCATGTCAGACGCCACCCTGCGCTCCCCGCTCCACGACCAGCACGTCGCGCTCGGCGCGACGCTCGTCCCGTTCGCGGGATGGGAGATGCCGGTGAGGTACACGGGCGACATCGCCGAGCACACCGCGGTCCGCACGGCGGCGGGGCTGTTCGACCTGTCGCACATGGGCGAGATCTCGATCCGCGGCGACCAGGCGGCCGCGTTCCTCGACCACGCCCTCGTCGGCCGCATCTCCGCGGTGGCGCTGTGGGGCGCCAAGTACACGATGCTGTGCACGCCCGAGGGCGGCGTCATCGACGACCTGATCGTCTACCGCCGCGACTGGGACCACTTCTTCATCGTCGCGAACGCCGCGAACAAGGACGTCGTCGTCGAGGAGCTCACCGCACGGCTCGCCGGCTTCGACGCGACGCTCGAGGACATCTCCCCCGAGGTCGCGCTCATCGCGGTGCAGGGGCCGCGCGCCGAGGACATCGTCGCGCGCATGTGCACCCGCGGCGACGACGACATCCGCGCGATGCGCTACTACTCCGCCGCGAACGTCCTGCTCCAGGGCGACATCCACGCGTTCGTCGCGCGCACCGGCTACACCGGCGAGGACGGCTTCGAGCTGTTCGTCGACGCGGACGAGGCCGCCGCGGTGTGGGCGCTGGCGCTCGAGGAGGGCGCCGCGGACGGGATCGTGCCGTGCGGGCTGTCGTCGCGCGACACGCTGCGGCTCGAGGCGGGGATGCCGCTGTACGGCCAGGAGCTCACGCGCGACACCACCCCGTTCGACGCCGGCCTGGGCCGCATCGTCGTGTTCGGGACGCCGGCCAAGCCGCGCGGCGACTTCGTGGGCCGCGAGGCGCTGCTGCGCGCCAAGGTCGAGGGGCCCTCGCGCGTGCTCGTCGGGCTGCTCGGGGACGGCCGCCGCGCCGCGCGCGCCGGCTACGGCGTGCTCGACGCGGAGGGTGCGACGGTGGGCGTGGTGACGTCGGGAGCGCCGTCGCCGACGCTCGGCCGCCCCATCGCCATGGCGTACGTGCCCGCGACCCTCGCCGAGCCGGGCACCGTGGTCGGGATCGACGTGCGTGGCCGACGCGAGGACATGACCGTGACCGCGCTACCTTTCTACTCGCGGGCCTCGTAGGCTCGTCCCAGGGCCGGCCCGCCGGCGCTGCCGCATCCGAGTCCCGTCCCCAGAGAGGGGTTGCCATGTCGAACGTTCCCGAGGAGCTCGCCTACTCCGCCGAGCACGAGTGGGTCTCCGGCGAGCCCGACGCGGGCGCCGAGGTCACGGTCGGGATCACCGAGCATGCCGCGCAGGCGCTGGGCGACATCGTCTACGTCGAGGCGCCTCGCGTGGGCGACACGGTCGTCGCGGGCGAGGTCTGCGGCGAGCTCGAGTCCACCAAGGCCGTGAGCGAGCTCTACTCGCCGGTGTCGGGCACCGTGATCGCGGTGAACGAGGCCCTCGAGGGCGCCCCCGAGACCCTCAACTCCGACGCCTACGGCGACGGCTGGATCTTCAAGGTCGAGATCTCCGAGACCGCCACGGATCTGCTCGACGCCGAGGCGTACGCGGCGCTCACCGAGTAGCGGACGGGCGGTCCCCGTGCCTGTCAACACGCGCCTCGTGGTCGCCGCCGCGATCACCGACTCTCTCGAGGCCCCGCGGCGGCTTCTTGCGGCACGGCGCAGCGCGCCGTCCGCGCTCGCGGGCCTGTGGGAGTTCGCGGGCGGCAAGGTCGAGCGCGGCGAGACCCCCGAGCACGCGCTGCGCCGGGAGCTGCGCGAGGAGCTCGGCGTCGAGGTCGAGATCGGCGACGAGGTGATCGGCCCGGACGACGGGCACGGCATCGAGGACTCGTGCGGCGACGCCCCCGTGTGGATGCTGCGGCCGGGCGACGCCGATCTCGAGCGGCTCGTCATGCGCGTGTGGTGGGCGCGGATCCTGCCCGGCGCGGACGGCGCGGCGGTCGAGCCGCGTCCGCTCGAGGACCACGACGAGCTGCGCTGGCTCGAGCCCGGCGGGTGGCGCGACGTCCCGTGGCTGCCCGCGGACAAGCGCATCGTCGAGGCGCTCCTCGAGGACGCGATCGAACGCCACCGACGCGCGTACTGCTGACTCCCGCGCGCACGTTCCGCGCGTCCGCGCGCGCCGAATCGGACATATCCACATCAAGTGGATACAAATGTGGACAACTCGCGACGGACGAAGGTCCCGCGTCTCACGCGCGCGCGGCCACGCAGCCTGCGATGTGGTCGTCCACCAGGCCGCATGCCTGCATCGCGGCGTGCATCGTGGTCGGTCCGACGAAGACGAAGCCGGCCTTCTTCAGGGCCTTCGCCAGCGCGACCGACTCGGGCGTCGACGCCGGCACGTCCTGCCACGAGGCCGGCGCGGCCGCGCGCGGCGCGGGCGCGAAGGACCAGAACAGCTCGTCCAGGCTCGTGCCGGACTCGCGCAGGGCGACGGTCGCGCGCGCGTTCACGACCGCGGACTCGATCTTGCGCCGGTTGCGCACGATCCCCGCGTCCTCCATGAGCCGCTCGACGTCCGCGTCGCCGAAGGCCGCGACGGCCGCGGGGTCGAAGCCGGCAAAGGCCTCGCGATAGCCCTCGCGCTTGCGCAGGATCGTGATCCACGCGAGCCCGGACTGCGCGCCCTCCAGCACGATGCGCTCGAGCAGCGCCGCGTCCCCGTGGACCGGCAGCCCCCACTCCTCGTCGTGGTACCTCTCGTACAGCGGGTCGCCGGCGCCGAAGCATCGCACGAGGTCGTTCGTCTCCGTGATCATGGGTCCAGTCTGCAGGGACGATGCGACAGCGCCCGACCGCATTTTCGGCACGGGGGAGCACTTCGGTGCGGCCGCGCGACCGGGGACATCACCTCTGGCCGGGGTCCCGGACGCCGGGTATGGTGAGCGCGCCATGACGATCCGTGACCTCCTCTCCGCCGGGCGCCGCACGCTCTCGTACGAGCTCTTCCCGCCGCGCACCCCCGCCGCCGAGTCGACCCTCGTGGAGACCATGGACCTGCTGGCCGCGACGCGGCCCGACTTCATGTCGATCACCTACGGCGCCTCCGGCACCACGCGCGGCACCTCGCGCTCCGTGGTCCACCGCCTCGCGGTGCAGCACACCATCCCGCCGCTCGCGCACCTCACGTGCGTCGACCAGTCCCGCGCGGAACTGATCGAGGTCATCGAGGCGTACCTGGCCGACGGCGTGCGCGACTTCCTCGCGCTGCGCGGCGACCCGCCCAAGGGTCAGAGCGACTGGCGCCCGCACCCCGAGGGGCTGCTCTACGCCTCCGAGCTCGTCGTGCTGCTGCGCGAGGTCGCCCGCGCGCACGGCGTCCAGGACCTCAGCGTCGGCGTGACCGCCTTCCCCGCGCAGCACGCGATCGAGCGCTTCCGCCAGCTCGGGCTCGACGTGCTCCGCGCCAAGCAGGACGCGGGCGCCGACTTCGCGATCACGCAGGTGTTCTACGAGGTCGACCAGTACACCGCGCTCGTCGAGGACGCCGCGGCCGACGGCATCCACCTCCCGGTCATCCCCGAGGTCATGCCGCTCGTGAGCACGCGGCGTGCGATGCGCGCCGCCGAGCTCACCGGCGTGCCGACGCCCGCCGAGCTCACCGGCGAGCTCGAGGCCGCGGAGGACGATGCGGCGGCGCGGGCGGCCGGCGTGGCCCACGCGGCGCGGCTGTCGCGCGGGCTGCTCGACGCCGGCGCTCCGGGCATCCACATCATCACGTTCAACCAGCACGCCGCCGCGCTCGAGCTCGTCGACACGATGGGGCTCGTCCGCGACTGACCTCGACGCGCCGTCCGCGCAGGCGCGCGGTCGGGCACGCGCCCGCGTCCGTGCGACCATCGACGCATGACGCGCACCGCCACCCCCCGCACCGTGACCCTCACCCGTGAGTCCGAGGGCGTCTACGTCGCCACCAACGCGGACGGGGCGCAGCTGCGCTTCGGCCGCGGCGAGGGCCTGCTCGGTCCGGTCGAGCTCATGCTCGCCGCGATCGCGGGCTGCTCGTCGATCGACGTCGACGCGATGACCACCCGCCGCTCCGAGCCCGACCGCTTCGAGGTGACGGCCTCCGCGGACAAGGTCACCGACGACGGCGCGAACATCCTGGAGAACATCCGCGTGCTGTTCGACCTCGCGTTCCCCGAGGGCGAGGCCGGCGACGCCGCCCGCAAGCGCATCGGCGCCGCCCTGCGCGCCTCGCACGAGAAGCACTGCACCGTGTCCCGCACGGTCGAGGCGGGCGTGCCCGTCGCGCTCGTCGAGGCCGAGCCGCGCGCCACCGCGTGAGCCCGCGCGTCGAGATCGACCTCGACGCCGGCCCCGACGCGGCGGACGATGCGGTCGCCGTGATGCACCGCGCGTTCGCCGAGTACGCGCGCACCGGGCTGCCGTCCGGCGCGATGACGGAGACGGCGGAGTCGCTCCGCGGCGAGATCGCCGGCGGCGTCCGGATCGGCCTGCTCCGGGTCGACGGCCGCGCGGTGGCCTCCGTGAAGCACCACCCCGCCGGGGACGGGACGCTCTACTTCGGCAGGCTCGGCGTGGTGCCCGAGGAGCGCGGCCGCGGCCACGCCGCCGCGCTCGTCCGCGCCCTCCGCACCCACGCGCACACCTCCGGCCTCGCGGGGCTGTCGTGCCTCGTGCGGGAGGACGAGGAGGGCAATATCGCCGTCTACCAGGGGCTCGGCATGGCGGTGGCGGGTCGTGGGGAGCGCCGGAGCCGCACCGGGGCGCTGATCCGGGTGGTGGAGATGCGCGACGACGAGGCCGTGGCGGACTGATCGACAGGTGTCCGCGAAGTGGGACGATGCGTCCGAACCGTGGACATGCCCCCTGGCGAAGAGCGCCGCGAGGGGTTAGTCTGACCGTCGCAACTCGGCGCCGCGCGCGTCGACCAAGCGCAATGGCGAGCCCGCCGCGCACCACCCTCATGAGGAATCATGTCTGAGCAGAACAACGTCTCTGTCCCTGCGCACACCTTCCCGGGCGGCACCATCCTGGGCTACCCCCGCATCGGCCGAATACGCGAGCTCAAGCGGGCGCTCGAGTCCTTCTGGAAGGGCGCGACCACGGCGGACCAGCTCGAGTCCGCGGCGCGCGAGCTGCGCCTCGAGAACCTCGCCCGCCTCGCGGAGCTGGGCCTCGACAAGGACGCGTCGGCGATCCCCAGCAACTTCTCGTTCTACGACCACGTGCTCGACGCCGCGGTGACGCTCGGCGCGGTCCCCACGCGCTTCGCGGACCTGCGCGACGCGGACGGCGGCGTGGACCTCGCGGGCTACTCGACGATCGCCCGCGGCGTCGGCGACAAGGCCCCGCTCGAGATGACCAAGTGGTTCGACTCGAACTACCACTACCTCGTCCCCGAGATCGGCCCCGAGACGCACTTCGCGCTTTCGAGCACGCGCTGGGTCGACCAGTTCGTCGAGGCGAAGGACGCGGGCTACCTGACCCGTCCCGTCATCACCGGCCCGCTCACCTTCCTCTACCTGTCGAAGGCGAGCGACGAGGCGCCCGAGGGCTTCCGCCCGATCGAGCGTCTCGAGGACGTCCTCGAGGTCTACGGCAACCTGCTGGAGGCCTTCAAGGCCGCAGGCGCCGAGTGGGTGCAGATCGACGAGCCCATCCTCGTCGCCGACATCGACGCGGACCGCGCCGAGGTCCTCGCGAACGCGGAGAAGGTCTACGGCTCGCTCGCCTCGCTGGCGAACCGCCCCGCGCTGTTCGTCGCCGCGCCGTACAACGCGCTTGACGACGCGCTCCCCGTGCTCAAGGACTCCGGCGTCGAGGCGATCGGCCTCGACCTCGTCCGCGGCGGGGTGCCCTCCGGCACCGACCTGTCGGGCGTGACCGTGGTCGCCGGCGTGGTCGACGGCCACAACATCTGGCGCACCGACCTCGACGCGGCGCTGCGCAAGGCGAAGGAGATCGAGGCGCTCGGCGCGACCGTCGCCGTCTCGACCTCGACGTCGCTGTTCCACGTGCCCCACACCCTGGAGGGTGAGGAGCACCTGGGTGCCGAGCTGCTCAGCTGGCTCGCCTTCGCGGACGAGAAGGTCGCGGAGGTCGTCGCCCTCGCCACCGCGCGCGAGCAGGGCGAGGAGGCGGTGGCCGATGCGCTCGCCGCCACCCGCGCCGCGCTCGCGTCGCGCAAGGCGCACCCGGGCACGAACAAGGCCGACGTGCGCGACGCGCTGGCGGGCGTGAGCGCCGCCGACCTCGACCGCCCGTCGTACGCGGTCCGCGCCGCGGCCCAGGACGCGCGCTTCGCGCTGCCGGAGCTCGCGACCACGACCATCGGCTCGTTCCCGCAGACGCAGGACATCCGCAAGGCGCGCGCCGCCTGGGCGAAGGGCCAGATCGACGACGCCGCCTACGAGGAGGCCATGAAGGCGGAGATCGCCCGCGTGGTGAAGCTCCAGGAGGACCTCGGCCTGGACGTGCTCGTGCACGGCGAGGCCGAGCGCAACGACATGGTGCAGTACTTCGCCGAGCTGCTCGACGGCTTCGACGTCACGGTCAACGGCTGGGTCCAGTCGTACGGCTCGCGCTGCACGCGCCCGTCGATCCTGTGGGGCGACGTCACGCGTCCCGAGCCGATGACCGTCCGCTGGACCGCGTACGCGCAGTCGCTCACCGAGAAGCCGATGAAGGGCATGCTCACCGGCCCGGTGACGATCCTCGCGTGGTCGTTCGTCCGCGACGACCAGCCGCTCGGCGTCACCGCCAACCAGGTGGCGCTCGCCCTGCGGGACGAGATCCGCGACCTGGAGGCGGCCGGCATCGGTATCATCCAGGTGGACGAGCCCGCGCTGCGCGAGCTGCTCCCGCTGAAGAAGAAGGACCAGGCGGCGTACCTGGAGTGGTCGGTGGACTCGTTCCGCCTCGCCACCTCGGGCGCGCACGACGACACCCAGGTCCACACCCACCTGTGCTACTCGGAGTTCGGCGAGATCATCGACGCGATCGACGGCCTCAACGCCGACGTCACCTCGATCGAGGCGGCCCGCTCGCGCATGGAGGTGCTGCCGGCGATCAAGGGTCACGGCTACGAGCGCCAGATCGGCCCGGGCGTGTGGGACATCCACTCGCCGCGCGTGCCGTCGACCGAGGAGATCACGGAGCTGCTCTCGCTCGCCAAGGAGTCGATCCCCGGCAAGCAGCTGTGGGTCAACCCCGACTGCGGCCTCAAGACCCGTGCGTACGCGGAGACCACCGCGACGCTCGAGCACATGATGGAGGCGACGCGCGCCGTCCGCGCGTAGCACCGCCCTCGTCGCCACGGCCCGGACCTCCCCGCGAGGCCCGGGCCGTGGCACGATCGGAGCCATGAGCGAATTCACCGAGGAAGAGCGCGCTGCCATGAAGGAGACCGCGGCCGAGCGGCGCGCCGCGGCCAAGCGGGCCAAGGGCGCCGACAAGGCGGCCGCGGACCTCGCGGACGTGCTCGCGAAGATCGAGGAGATGCCCGACGGCGACCGCGCGCTCGCGGAGGGCATCCACGCGATCGTCACGCGGGTGGCCCCGGGGCTCGCGCCCCGCACCTGGTACGGGATGCCCGCCTACGCCAAGGACGGCAAGGTGCTGGTGTTCTTCAAGCCGGCGGAGAAGTTCAAGTCCCGCTACGCGACTCTCGGCTTCGAGGACGTGGCGGCGCTCGACGACGGCGCGATGTGGGCGACCTCGTACGCGCTCCTCACCCTCGACGAGGACGAGGAGAAGCGCATCGCGGAGCTCGTGGAGCGTGCCGCGGGCGCGTAGCCGACGTCAGGGCGCGACGCACTCCGCGTTCTCGACGTAGCCGTTCTTGGAGTCGAAGCGCACTCCCGGGTTGGCGGAGATGTCGCCCTGCGGATGCTTGAGCTGGACGCACCAGCTGTCGATCGCGCCGCCGGTCCACGTGACGAACTCGACCCCAGGTGACATCCCGAGCACCGGGTCGCCATCGATCATGTATTGCCGATCGGAGGAGACCGTCACGGTCACACCGGTCGTCTCGTCCTCGTCGTAGGCGGCGCGGATGAGCGTGCCGAGGTTCATCGCGTCCGACTGTGCCGCGGCGTCGCTGGCCTTGCGCTGGTGATCGAGATAGAGCGGGATCGCGACCGCCGCGAGGATCCCGATGATGATGATGACGACCACGAGCTCGACCATCGAGAACCCGTCGTCGCGTCCCTGCCGCATGCGTGTCATGGCTGCCCCCCTCAAGGCTCCTCGCTCAGTGTGACCGTTGGTGCAGGAGAAACGCAACAGCCGGCCGGCTGGCGAGCCCCCTGTCGCGCGACGCTCGGCGTTTTCATGCACTTAGCGCCGGCATCGTCTCCTCGGATCGGGCGCTCGCGCTCGGGGCGCCGCTCGCGGGAACCGGCGGCGTTGCGACCGCCTCGAGCTCGCATCGGAAATCTGCCAGGAACGATGCGTACGTCCGCTGCGGTCGCGGCGGTCAGACGTCCGTCCGGTGCCGATGTCCTCGGGCCTCGCACGGGCCGGGGTCGTCCCGCGAACACGCGCAGACGGGTGCAGACGGCGCCGTCCCGGCGCCAAAGTGCATGAAAACGCCGAGCGTGCGGGGCGGATGCAGGCGCCGCCGCGCCGAGGCCTGAGGAGGCAGCGTGAACCCGCTCGAGCCAGGGGCCCGCTTGGGTGCGGCGCGCGAACGGTGGCGCCAGCTGCTCGGCGGCCGCGCCGGTGCGGTTCCGCCGACCTTGCCTCTCTTCACCACGGCCGAGGCCGGGCGTGCCGTGCGCTGCCACGCCGCCTGGCTTGCGCATCAGAGCGGCGCCGGGACGATCGCGGTCGTCGGACGTGGCCTGTACGTCGTCGTGCCGGACGGCGCGCCGGTCGGTTGGGCCCCGGACCCGGTCGAGGTGGCCTGGCTGGTCGCGGCGCACCGGTTCGGTCGCGTGCTGCCATACGTCTGCGGTGTCTCGGCGGCGGCGCTTCACGGCGCCTGCGCCGTGCCCTTCGGCGAGGTGCATGTCACGGTCCCGAGGCAGACGCGCGACCGACCTCTGCCTCCGCTCGGCGCGACCGTGCGCTTCCATCAGCGTCGCGAGATCGACGTCGCGCCGGGATTCTGGGCGGCGCCCGCGCCGGTCCGCGAGAGCCCCGGCCCGGTCCTGGAGACGAGGCAGGGGGAGCTGTGCGACGTGCGCGTCACGTCGACGATCCAGACCGCTCTCGACCTGGTCCACAGTCCGGTGCGCATGGGTGCGCCCGGCGATGCCCCTCGCCTCGCGGATGTCCTCGTGCGCGGCACGGATGGACGGGACGTCCGCACGGTGGCCACCGGCCAGCGGCGGCACAAGGCGTGGGAGCGCCTGTGGCGGCTCAGAGCATGAGCTGCCAGTAGCCGACGTCGATCCAGCGGTCGAGCTTGAAGCCGGCGTCGGCGACCGTGCCGACATGGCGGAAGCCGAGCCGCTCGTGCAGCGCCACCGAGCCCGGGTGCGGCAGCGCGATCACGCCCATCACGGAGTGCACCGGCGCGTGCGCCGTGCCGTCCAGCGTGCGCAGCCGCTCCAGCAGCGCCGAGTACAGGGCGGTGCCGGTCCCGGCCCGCCGCGCGTCGGCGTCGAGGTAGACGGTCGACTCGAGCGTGTGCCGGTACGCGGCACGGTCGCGGAACGGCCCGGCGTACGCGTATCCCAGCACGCGCCCGCCCTCCTCGGCGACGATCCACGGGAGGCCGCGGTCCTGGATGCGCGCGATGCGCGCCCACATCTCGTCGGCGGAGACCGGTTCGGTCTCGAACGTCGCCGTGTCGTGCGCCACGTAGTGGTCGTAGATCTCGGCGATGCGCGCCGCATCGGCGGCGGGGTCGGCGTCTCGGATCACGCGCCCATTATCCGGTCGCCCTGGCGAGGAAGCGCCGATCACGCCGCGACGGGCAGCGAGTCGTCGCGCGTGATCATCTCCTCGTACGCGCGGCGCGAGCGCAGGTAGCGCCACGACGCCGCGGCGATTGCGACGCCCGCGAGCCCCGCGCACGCGGTCACGAGGAAGCCGCCCTGCGCGCCGTGGCGGTCGATGATCGCGCCCGCGAGCCATGCCCCGGACGCGATGCCGAGGTCCATGCCGGTGCGGGTCCAGGTCATGCCCTCGGTGAGGCGCGACCGTGGCACGAGGGCGTGGGTGACGCCGTCGCCCACCGCCATGGTGGGGGCGATCGCCAATCCGGTGAGGAACATCAGCGTGCCGAGCGCGAGCAGCCCCGGCGCGAACATGAACGACACGGCGCCCACGCCGGTCACGGACACGCCCCACAGCAGTCGCGACGCGAGGGTGCGGGCCCACACCCTCGAGCCGTACGCGAGGCCGCCCACGAGCGAGCCCACGGCCCAGACGGCGAGCACGAGTCCGGCCATGTCCTTGTGGCCGAGCTCCTCGGCGAACGCGACGGTGGCGGCGTCGACGGAGGCGAACATCGCGCCCTGGGTGCCGAAGATCACGGTGGTGACGACGAGCGCGGGGGTGGTGACGAGCAGGTGGCCGCGCAGCGCGCCCCGGTAGCGGCGCATGCCGCGGGGCTTGGGAGGCAGGCCGATGCGCTCGAGGGTCCCGTCGATCACCAGCGCGGTGCTGTGCTCGCGCTCGGCCTGGAGCGCGCGGGCGTCGGCGCGCCGTGCGGGCGGCTCCGTCGCGGTGAGCGACAGGAAGCCGTAGCCGCCGATCGCGAGAGTGACGACGGCGATCGCGGACGGCACCCACGACTCCACCTGGGTCGCGAGCACCGTGGCGAGCGCGGGACCCGCGATGAACAGCACCTCCTCGAGCGACGACTCGAGCGAGAAGGCCGTGTTGAGCGCGTCCTTGTCGGGGACGATGTGCGTCCACCGGGCGCGCGTGTGCGTGGACTGGGTGCCGCCGGCGGCGAACAGCGGCGTGAGCAGCATGAGCACCCAGATCGGCTGGTGGGTGAGGGCCGCCGCGATCATCGCCACGCGTCCCACGATGGCGATCGCGTAGCCGATCCGGAGCACGCGCGACTGCCCGTACGCGTCGACCAGCTTGCCCACCTGCGGCGACACGAGGGCGTACGACACGGCGATGGCCGCGACCACCATGCCGCCGTACTCGTAGCGCCCGTACTCGATCTGGACGAGCAGGAACGTCGCGAGGCCGGTCAGCCCCATCTGGATGCGCGCGACGAGGCCCCACAGGGTGAACGCGCGTGCACCGGGCAGGGCGAGGATGCCCCGATAGGGGGTGAGCATGACGGAACCTCACAGGGAGAAGAACATCTCGCGCGTCCTCGCGCGGAAGCCACGCCAACTGCGCGACGTGGCCGGCGCATCGTCCTCGGGGTGAGGCCCGCCGGGACGATGGCCCATGTTCTCACACGGCCGGTCGTGGCCGTGACCGTGCGGCGGGCGCTCTCAACGGTGACGGGATCTGGTCGGCGTAGCGCATCAGCACCGATCCCGCGACGGCGAGGATGAGCACGTAGGCGGCGGCGAACGGGCCGAGCAGCGGCTGCGCGCCGCCCGCGACGCCGAGGCCCGCGATGACGATCGAGAACTCTCCGCGCGGCACCAGGGACAGCCCGGTGCGCCACTGGCCCTTGGGGCCGATGCCCACGCGGCGGGCGGCCCACACGCCCGTGATGATCTTCGTGATCAGCGTGACGACCGCGAGGCCGAGCGCGGGCAGCGCGACCGGGCCCAGGTCGCGCGGGTCGATGGTGATCCCGAAGAAGACGAAGAAGATCCCGCCGAAGACGTCGCGCAGCGGCGGCATGAGCCCGCGCAGCTGGTCCGCGACGTTGCCCGACAGCGTCAGGCCGAGCAGGAACGCGCCCACCGCCGCGGACACCTGGACCGCCTCGGCGAGGCCCGCCACCAGGAACGCGAGCCCGAGCACGCTCAGCAGCAGCAGCTCGCGCGAGTGCGAGTGGACGGCGGTCGACAGCTGCCGCGAGAAGCGCATCGCGAACAGGAACGCCGCCGCGACGATCGCGATCGCGATGGCGGCCGCCACCGCACCCTGCAGCAGCGTCGCGCCGACGAGCATGACCGCGAGGATCGGCAGGAACAGCGCCATCGCGATGTCCTCCATCACCAGGAGGCTGAGGATCACGGGCGTCTCGCGGTTCGCGAGCCGGTCGAAGTCGTCGAGCAGGCGCGCGATGATGCCCGAGCTGGAGATGTAGGTCACGCCCGCGAGCAGCACCGATGCGGTGGCCGACCAGCCCATCATCAGGCCGACCGCGAGGCCGGGCGTCGCGTTGAGCACGAGGTCGAGGATCCCGGCCTTCCAGGTGGTGCGCATGCCCACGCGGAGGTCGTCGGGCGAGTACTCGAGGCCGAGCAGCAGCAGGAGCAGCACCACGCCGATCTGCGCCCCGATCGACAGGAACTCCTCGCCCGCGCTGATGGGGATGAAGCCGCCCTCGCCCATGACGAGCCCCGCGAGCAGGTACAGCGGGATCGAGGGGATCCCGATGCGGCCCGCGAGCCTGCCGAGCAGTGCGAGGACGAGGAAGACGATGCCGAGCTCGATGAATACGAGCGCGGTGTCGCCCCCGTGGGCGCCCTCCACTGCGACACGCAGGCCCGTCATGGGTGCGGTCGCGGCGTCCATGGCTCAGCCCGTGAGGATCGCGGCCGCGCGGTCGACGGCCTCGTCGGAGCCCAGCACCAGGACGGTGTCCCCCGGCTCGAAGATGAAGGACGGCTCGACCCCGGGGATGCCCTGGTCGCCGCGGATCACCGCCACGACCGATGCGGAGGTCACCGTGCGGATGCGTCCCTCCGCGAGCGACCGGCCGACGAGGCCGCCGCGCGCGGGCATCGTCACCCACTCGATCGCGAGCCCCACGATCGTGTGCCGGAGGTCCTCGAGCCGCGCGATGATGTTCGTCCCGCCGAGCAGGTCCGCGAGCTTGCCCGAGTCTCCCTCCGACAGCTCCACGGTGCCGCGGCACGCGTCGGGGTCCTCCCGGTCGTAGAACGCGAGGTCGCGCTTGCCGTCGCGGCGGACCACCACGCCGACGTGGTCGCCACCCTCCGCGGTGAACTCGTAGCGGACGCCGACTCCGGGGAGCGGGGTCTCGAAGATGTCCATGCGGCCTACTGTCCCACGTCCGGGCCGCTACCGGCGAGGATGCGTGCCGATCAGGGGATCGTCACCTCGGACACGATGACCAGGTACTCGTCGTCGATCGCGCGCTTCGACCCGTCGAACTCGTAGCTCTTGAGCGCGCCGTCGTGGGTCCGCCGCAGGCGCGTGACCGCCGCCCCGTCCGCGGTGGCGGTCGCGTGCCAGTCCTCGTACTCGGCGAACGTCGAGAAGTCCTCGAGCGTCGCTCCCGAGGCCAGCGCGGCGTCGTCGAGCGGCGCGACCGCGACGACGTCGTGATCGCGCACCGTGACGCGCCAGGTGCCCGCGGACGGCCCGAAGACCGTGATCGTCGCCTCGTACGTGTAGTCGGCGGGCTCGTCCCACGCCTCCGACGAGCCCGACAGCGCCCCGCACGCGGCGAGCGCGACCGTCGCGCACGCGAGCGCGATCGCGCGCCCGGCCCGTCGCATCGTCGCCGCGTCCATGGATCCAGCATCTCCCCTGATAGGCGACCTGTCGACGGGACGATGCGGCGGCGGGCTACGCCTCGTGCGCCAGGCCGAGCTCGATGAGCCGCTCCCACGCCATGCGCGCGAGGAACGGGTCGTCGAGCTCGATGTGCCGCATCGCGGCGATCAGCTGGTACGACTGGGCGCGCCACGCGGTGGAGGCGCTCACCTCGCCATAGCCGGCGTACAGCTCGTCGCGCATGTCGAGGGGGACCACGGTCGCGGCCCCGCCGAGGTCCGCGGCGGGGTCGCCGGCGCCGAACGCGTGCCAGATCAGCATGCCGGCGAAGCGCCCGCGATCGGACTGGATCGAGCGCGGCTCGAGGCGGCCGTGGGTCCAGGTGCGCGGCACGTCGACGCGGGCGGCGACGCCGGTGCGGAACAGCGCGTCCGCCGCCTCGACGTCGAGCACGCGGTTCTCCGGCGCCCCGCGCAGCGACGCGAAGACGAGCAGCCGCTCCCAGTCCTCGAGGAGGGTCGTGAGCGGCGGCGCGGTGCGGGGGTTCTCGGGGGCGTCCGCGGGGGCGGGCGCGTGGACCTCGCGCAGCGCGGCGCCGAGCTCGCGCGCCGATGCGGAGTGCAGCGGCACGAATGCCGCCGTCGAGGCCGACACCCAGTCCACGAGCGCCCAGTGGTACGGGAAGCCCCGCCCCGGGAGCCCCGTCTCGATGGGGGCGCTCACCGGGAAGCTCCACATGTCGAGGTGGGGCGCGACCACGTCGGCGGCGCGCGCGAACAGCGCGTCGTCCTCGGCCAGGCGGGGGAACAGCGCTCCGTGGTGGTCGCCGATGCGGATCGCGAAGTGGTCCTCGAGCGTGTAGCGGCGGCCGAGCTCGAGGTCTGCGAGGTGCGGGAACTGGTCGTCGATCAGCGCGCGGACCGTCTCGTCGTCCACCACCAGGGGGTGTTCCGTACGCGTACCTGGGAGCATGCGTGCCACCCTAGCGGCGCCCGCGGGGCGCGTCACGCCTCCGCGTCACGCGTCGGAGGCGCGCGGCAGCACGAGCGTGAACGTCGCCCCCCGACCGGGTCCGTCCGAGCGGGCCGAGACGTCCCCGCCGTGGGCGCGCGCGAGCGAGCGTGCGATCGTGAGGCCGATGCCGCGGCCGGGCCGCTCGCCCGACCCGGGTCCCCGGTAGAAGCGCTCGAACACCCGGTGGAGCTCCTCGGGCGCGATGCCGTCGCCCTCGTCGGCGACCTCCGCCACCGCATCGTTCCCGCGCGCCTCGACCGCCACGCTGACCCGGCCGCCGTCCTCGCTGTGCGCGAGGGCGTTGCCGAGCAGGTTGACCAGCACCTGGAGGATGCGGTCGCGGTCGACCGTGACGGGCGCGGCGGCGACGACCGTCTCGAGGGTCACGCCGCGGTGGTCGAACTGCGGGCGGAGCCGGTCGGCGGCCTCCCGCGCGAGGTCCGCGAGGTCCGCGGGCGCGGTGCGCAGCGTGAGGGCGCTCTCCTCGGCGCGCGACAGCGTCGACAGGTCCTCGGCGAGGCGCTGGAGCCGCGCCGCCTCGGCCGCGACGCGCTCGTAGACCTCGGGCGACGGGTCCACGACGCCGTCGATGAGGCCCTCCATCGACCCGCGGATGGTGGTGAGCGGGGTGCGCATCTCGTGCGCGACCTCGTCGACGAGCCTTACGCGGCGCGCCTCGCCGTCGGCCAGCCGCGCGGCGAGCGCGTCGACGTCGGCCGCGACGGCCGCGAGCTCCTCCTCGGGCGGCCGCGGCACGCGCCGCGTGTAGTCGCCGGCGGCGATCGCGCGGGTCGCCTCGCGGATCGCCCCGAGGGGTCCCGCGATGCGGCGCGACATGAGGAGCGCGGCGACGGCGGCCGCGGCGAGGCCGGCGGCGGCGCCCCAGCCGAGCGCGGCGGGGAGCGCGTCCGCGAGCAGGTCGCGGGCGCTCTCCTGGTTCATCATCGTGCCGCGGCCCATGCCCATCCGGCGGGTCACCGTGACGTTGGCGACGATGGTGCCGACGACGACCAGCGCCACGACGCCCACCGCGGCGACCGCGAGGTGGGAGGCGAGCAGGCGCCCGCGCACGGTGCTCACGGCGCCGCCAGCTTGTAGCCGACGCCGCGCACGGTGTGCAGCAGGCGGGGGCTGTCGGCGTCGTCCCCGAGGGCGCGACGGAGCTTGCGGACGTGGACGTCGACGATGCGCTCGTCGCCGAAGAAGTCCCAGCCCCACACGCGCTCGATGAGCTGGCGGCGGGTGAACACGCGGCCCGGCGCGGAGGCGAGCGCGGCGAGCAGGTCGAACTCGAGCGCCGTGAGGGTGGCCGGGGCGCCGTCGACGGTGACCTCCCGCCCCGCGAGGTCGATGCCCACGTCGCCGACGTCGAGCCGGTCGGCGCCGCGCGCGCCGCCGTCGCCGCGGCGCAGGATGGCGCGCACCCGGGCGACCACCTCGCGCGGGCTGAACGGCTTGGTGACGTAGTCGTCGGCGCCCACCTCGAGCCCGACGATGCGGTCGGCCTCCTCCGCGCGCGCGGTCAGCATGAGCACCGGCACGTCGGACGTGCGACGGATGCGCCGGAGCGTCTCCACGCCGTCGATGCCCGGCAGGCGGACGTCGAGCAGGACGAGGGCGATCGGGTCGCGCGAGAGGACCGCGAGGGCGTCCTCGCCGCTCGCGGCCTCCGCGACGTCGAAGCCGTCGCGACGCAGGTAGCCGCCGACGAGGTCGCGGATGTTCTCCTCGTCGTCGACCACCAGCACGGTGCGTCCGCCCACGCTCGTCATCCTACGGAGCGGGGACGCCCGTGATGTCCTCCACCTCGGCCGGATCCAGGACCGATGCCTCGTAGGTCGCCCCCGAGGCGTCGAGCGCCCGGACGAAGGCCGTGAGGTGATGCTCGCTCGCGTGCTCGAGGTGCGCGTACACGGTCGCGACGGCGTCGGAGTCGACGTCCTGGGCGCGGAGGTCCGCGATGTCGGTCTCCTCGACCAGCGCCCCGACGCCGAGCGCCGCGGTCACGGACTCGGAGCCCTGCGCGAGCAGCTCGTCGTACATGGCCTGGATGTCGGCATCGGCGTACACCCCGGCCTCGGCGCCGTCGGTGGGGTCGTCGAGGCCGTACGCCTCGATGAGCCCGAGCACCGCGTCGAGGTGCCGGTCCTCGGCGCCCGCGATCCTGTCGAACGTCGACAGGTCCCAGGCCTCCGCGAGCTCGACGTAGAGGTCGCGCGCCATGCGCTCCTCGTCCGCCATCGTGGCGAGCGACGCCGCGTCCGCATCGGTCGCGTCGCCCTCGACGACCGCGTCCTCGAGGCACGTGCCGTCGCGGTCGCCGAGGCTTCCGCCGTTCATCATGCCCATGCCTCCGGCGCGGCGGCCGGTCGCGTCGTCGTCATCGTCGCGGCCCCAGCCGCCGCCCATCATCATGCCCATGCCCGTCTCGATGCGGGTCTGGTCGCCGTTGCCGGCGTCGTCGTCGCTGCCGCCGTTGCCGGATCCGGCCCAGGCCGCGACCGGGATCGCCAGGAGCGCCGCGCCGGTCGCGCCGGCGAGCACCAGGCGTGTGGTCCGCGTGGTCATCGGGGTCTCCTTCCCTCGGATGACCCCAGTCCATCGCCCGCGTGTGAAGCGCCGCGGGGCGCGTCCGTGAAGATTCCGTGAAGTCAGATCCCCAGGAGGTCGCGCCGCGACCGCCAGTCGCGGGCGAGCAGGCCGAAGATCGCGTCGTCGGACACCTCGTCCTCGACCCAGAACGCCTCGCGCTTCACGCCCTCCGCCTCGAAGCCGAGCCGCTTGAGCACCTGGATCGAGCGCTCGTTGTCGGGATGCGTGGACGCCTCGACCCGGTGGACCCCGGTGACGTCGACGAGGTGGTCGATGAGTGCGGCGGCCGCCTCGGTCGCGTAGCCCTTGCGGCGCGCCCAGCTGTGCAGCGTGTAGCCGATCTCCGCGGTGTGACCGTGCTCGTGGAGGTAGACCGCCACGTCGCCCACGGTGCGCCCGTCCGCGACGCGCTGCACGTCGAGCTGGTACCAGTGGCCCGGCGTGGGGCCGTCGTGCCGCCCGCTCTCCTCGATCAGCGCGAGCGCCTTCTCCACCGAGTAGGGGACCCGCCAGGCCTGATACATCGCCGTCTCCGGGTCCGAGCGGCGCGCGGCGAAGTCCTCGGCGTCCTCCTCCGTGAAGGGACGGAGGACGAGCCGGGACGTGCGAAGGGGTGCGAAAGCCACGGGCACACGATAGCCGGGCATAACGATGTGACCCCCGCATTTCGTGCGTTTGAATTAGGCAACGTCGCCGTTGCGGATGTGGTCTACACTGCACTGGTGAGGTAAGGCTTGCCTGCCTCGTCGGCCCCTCCCGATCCCCCGAACGGAGCCCCATGGAGACCACGCACGGCGCCACCGTCACCTCCGTCGAGCAGGTCACGCCCCACATGGTGCGCCTGCGTCTGCGGCTCGACGAACCCGGCGCGTGGGTCTCGGACGGCACCCCGGACGAGTGCGTGCACGTCGAGGTGGGCGCGACCACGAACGACGCCGACGGCCACAGCGCGCGCCACTACACGGTGAGCGGCCACACGCCCGACGGCTTCGAGCTCGAGGTCTTCCTGCACGGCGACGGCCCGGGTGCGACCTGGGCCCGCACCGCGCGCCCGGGCGACCGCACCGAGGTCTCGGACTCCAAGGGCTACTACGCGGTCCCCAAGGGCGCCGGCGTGCGCGTGCTCGTCGGCGATGCCACGGCGCTGCCCGCGATCGCGCGGATCCTCGCGGAGGCGGCCGCGGACGAGGTCTTCCACGTCGTGGTCGAGCTGTCCGACCTCGCCGACGCGCGCGAGCTGCCCACCGCGGCGACCGCGACGGTCGACTGGCGCCTCGCCGGCAACGGCACCCGCGCCTCCGCGCTCAAGGCGGTCCTGGGCGCGCTCCGCGACAGCCACCTCGACCCGACGGATCAGGCGTACGTGTGGGTCGCGTGCGAGGCGAAGGAGTCGCGCGCGATCCGTCAGATGCTGCGCCGCGAGTACGGGCTGCCCCTCACCCACTTCCGCATCGTCGGCTACTGGCACTTCGACCTCGCCCACGCGCTGCGCGTGTGGGAGGAGGCGTCGGAGCAGACCAAGGCGGACTACCTCGCGCTGTGGCGGGACGACCGCTCGGACGAGGAGAACTGGGTCGAGCTCGAGCCGTTCCTGCAGAAGATGGGCGCCTGAGCCCACGCCTCACGCGGACGCGACGTCCAGGTCGATCAGGGCGCGCCTGCCCGCGTCGCGGTACGGCTGCTCGTCCAGCGACGCGAGGGTGACCGCATAGGCGACCGCCTCCGCGCGCATGCGCTGCAGCGCGGCCTCGTCGAGCGGCGTGACCGCGTCGTCGTAGCCCTTGAGCAGGTCGCGCAGCCGTGAGGTGCCCACCAGGCACCAGGCCTGCCCGAGGTCCGTGGCCGGGTCCGCGACGCCCAGGTCGCCCCAGTCGAGGATGCCGCCGAGCCGTCCCCGGTGGCTCAGCACGTTCGCGCCGTGCAGGTCGAGGTGGGCCCACGTCTCGAGGGGCCGGCGCTGCAGCGCGCCCGCGTGGAAGTGCTCCCGGGCGAGGTCGGCGTCGAGCGCGACGCCGATCTCCAGGATCCGCTCGATGCGGTCGTCGAAGCGCTCCGCCCGCTCCGCGAGCGGGGTCGACCGGAACGGGTTGCGCGGCGCGTCGGGCGGGGCCGGTGCGTGCAGCTGCGCGAGGGCGCGCCCGAGGTCCGCCGCGCCGCGCCCGCTCAGCGGCGCGACGTACGCGGGCGTCCCCGGCAGCCACGGGACGACAGCCCAGGCCCACGGCACCTCGTCCGACGGACCGCCTAACCGCTCGGGCACGGGAGCGGCGAAGCCCCACCCGGGGGCGAGGCGCGGGAGCCAGACGTGCTCCCGCTCGATGAGCTGCGCGGCGTGCGCGCGGCGGGGGATCCGCACGGCGAGCGTGTCGCCCAGCCGGACGGTGATGTTGTCCCAGCCCTCGTACGTGTCGCCGAGGGGCAGCGCGGCGAGGTCCGGATGGTCGCGCTCGAGCAGCGAGCGGACCGTGGCGTGCGAGACGGTGACGTCGGCGGCGGGACCCGACCACCCCGTTGTGCTCATGCGACGAGGCTACGGGCGCCCTCCCCGCGCCGCCACCCGATCACGCGAAGAGCGTCTCCCCCACGAAGCCGCCCTCCGCGCACCCCGGCGGGATCGCCCACACGCCCGAGCCGATGGGCGTGGTCCACGTGTTGAGCAGGTCCACCTCGGCCATGCGCTGCTGCAGCGGGGTGAACTGCGTCGCGACGTCGCGCTGCCACGAGCCGAACAGCAGGCCGACGTTCGACACCGCGGGCCGGCCCTGCGAGTCCAGCGCCCCGGCCTCGACCGGGTCGTCGTAGTTGTAGCCGATGCGGACGATGCGCCGCGCGGGATCCTCGACGCGTGCGCGCGCGACGTGCGCGGCGGGGTTGACGACGGTGAAGCCGCTCGCGTCGGTCGCCTCGAGGTCGACGTCGTCGTGCTCGGAGCCGCCGGTGAGCGGCGCGCCGTCGGACAGGCGCCGGCCCACGGCGTTCTCGCGCCCGTCGACGCCCACCTCGTCCCACGTCTCGAGGTTCATCGCGATGCGGCGCAGGACGAGCGACGTGCCGCCGCGCAGCCACGCGGGCGCGTCGGACCCGGCCCAGACGGCGGCCGCGAACCCCTCGTCCTCGGGCTTCGGGGTGGTCGAGCCGTCGACCTGGCCGAACAGGTTGCGCATCGTGGTGCCGTGCGGATCCGAGCCGTACGCGCGGCGGAAGCCGTCCTGGCGCCACCGCAGCGTCGCGAAGCCGCGCGAGTCGCGCACGAGCATGCGCAGCAGGTGCGAGATGGCGGTGCGGTCGTCGCCGTGCAGCAGCACCACGAGGTCGCCGCCGGACCAGCGGTCCTCGAGCGCGTCGATCTGCGGGAAGGCGGGCAGGGGCGCGAGCCAGTCCGGCACGGCCGCGCCGATGCGCCGCACCGCCTCGCGGCCGAGCCCGAAGGTCGCGGTGAGCCCGGCGGGCCGGATCGCGAGCTCGGGCTCCAGGTCCGCGAGCGCGCCGCGACCCTGGGTGATGCGCGCCGCATCGTCCGACAGGAGGCTCAGCCACGCCCGCATGCCGGTGCGGTCCGTCCCGTCGAGGAGGTCGAAGGCCGCGTAGGTGGCGTACGCGCCGGGTGCCGACGTCACGCCGGCCTGGTGCGCGCCGTGGAACGGGACGATGCGCTCGCCGTTGACGCCCGCCGTGTCGGCCTGAGGGCCCGGACCGGGCAGGAGGCCCGCCCGGTCCGCACCGAGCGCGGCGGCGGCGCCCACGCCGACGGCGGCCCCTCCGAGGAGGAGCTGCCGCCGGTTGGGGCCGCGTCGTGCGGTGGTGTCCATGCTCAGTGCGACTCGTCCGCGTCGGCCGAGTGGTCCATCTCCATGGACTCGCCGTCGTAGTCCTCGTTGCCGCCGTCGAAGTCCTTCGCGGTGGCGGTGAACTCGACGGTCGCGCCGTCCTCGAGCTCGAGCGTGAAGGCGACCTCGTCGCCGGCGGCGATCGGCTCCTCG
Source organism: Demequina maris (assembly GCF_000971155.1). Lineage (GTDB taxonomy): Bacteria > Actinomycetota > Actinomycetes > Actinomycetales > Demequinaceae > Demequina > Demequina maris. The sequence goes on from NZ_BBLX01000008.1 coordinate 95,342, forward strand.
ACGCCCATGAGCATGAGGTGGAGGCCGCCGGGCTGCAGCGTGACGGAGCCGCCGGCGGGCACCGTGAAGCCGCCGTCCTTCTCCTGCATCTGGCCGTCGACCACCTCGTGGAGCTCGACCATGGGCGCGGCGTCGGACGAGGCGGCCACCACGGTGAGGTCCTCGTCGGTGGCGTTGGTGAGGGTGCCGAAGCCGGCGGTCATGCCGGAGTCGACGGACTTGACCCAGGGGTCGGTGACGGTGAGGGCGTCCTCGGCGGACGCGGTATCGGAGGCGCAGCCGGCGAGCGCGGTCGCGGCGGCGAGGGCGAGGGCGGCGGTGGCGAGGTAGCGGGGACGGGTGAACATGACTCTCCTGTGGTGGTGCGCGCGCGTGCGTGGGCACGCCGGCGCGCGGCTTGCCTGAAAGGGGTGCGCGGGATCCGCGCGGGTGGCTCGTCAGGCGGCCACGGGAGGCGCGCGGCTCGCGCGGCACGCGAGCGCGACGGGGAGGGCGGCGCGCTCGGCGGGCGCCAGGAGGACGATGCGGCGGAGCGGGGCGGGCAAGGTCGCCGACTCGACGCGCAGGCCGGCGAGCAGCGCACGGGCGACGAGCGCGGCCACGGCGGCGATGGCGCCCAGCAGCGCCCCGGCACGCCGGATGCCAACGTAGGTGACCGCTCCGGCGAGCGCGTGCGCGAGCGGCATCGACGCGGCGTGCGCGTGGACCGCGGTGCCCGCGATGGCGTCCGCGATCGCGGACGGGTCGTGGCCCGCGTGGCCGTCGAGCGCGACCGGGGCGACCGCGCCCAGGGAGAACGAGGTGTGCAGCGCGGCCTGGCTCGCGACCACGATCGCGGCGAGGCGCCAGCGGCCCAGCGGACGCCCGGCGAGCTGGGCGGCGACGGCGAAGGACGCGCCCAGCGGCGCGAGGACCGCGAGGAGGCTCGGGGCGTGCCCGCCGGCGAGGACGTGGAGCGCGAGCGCGGAGAACGTGGACAGCGCGGCGGCGCCCGCGGCGCGGCCCAGCCTCGACACGCTCTCGTTCACGCGGGCGATTCTCCCACGATCGGGACCGAGGTCCCAGCGCGCGTAGGGGATGATGGTGCGTCATGAGCGAGCAGAAGCCGGAGGCCGCGAAGGAGCGCCCCGACCACCAGCGCTGGAACTACAACATCCACTACATGTCGCCGCTGCTGGGGAGCATCCCCGACACCGCGCGCACCGCGCTCGACGTGGGCTGCGGCGAGGGCTTCCTCGCGCGCCGGCTGGCGTCCCGCGGCCTCGAGGTGACGGCGATCGACGTCGACCCCGCCGCGATCGGGCGCGCCCGCGCGCAGGGCCACACGGTCGAGCTGCTCGACTCCACGGAGGAGGAGCCCGCGGAGTCGCCGTCCATCACGTACCGCGCGGGCGACGTGCTGACGTCGCCGCTCGAGACCTACGACGTGGTGACCGCGTCGGCGGTGCTCCACCACCTCGACCTCGAGGAGGGCCTCGCGCGGCTGCGCGACCTGGTGGCGCCCGGCGGCCGGCTGCTCGTGGTCGGCATGGCGAACGCGAACTGGCCGCAGGACCTGCCGCGCGACGTGTGGGCGACGTTCGTCGACAAGTTCCACCGGCTGTTCCGCGGCTACTGGGACCACGGCTGCGACTGCCGCTGGCCCGCCGCGCACTCGTTCCGCGACGTGCGCGACGCGGCGCCGCGGATCCTGCCCGGCTCGGAGTACCGCCGCGAGCTGCTCTGGCGCTACACGCTCACCTGGGACAAGCCGGCGTCCTGAGCCCGCTCGATCCCCGTCGCGATCCGTCGGACCGCCTCCTCGAGGATCTCGGGCGACGTCGCGATGTTCAGGCGTGCGTGCCCGGCGCCCCCGGTGCCGAAGTACGGGCCGTTGTTGAGCGCGACCCTGCCGTGGTCGATCAGCGCGTACGCGGGCTCGTCGCCGAGCGTCTGCCCGAAGTCGAGCCACGTGAGGTATGTGCCCTCCGGGACCGTGTAGCGCACCTGCGGCACGTGCTCGGCGAGCAGGTCGCGCACGAGCAGGCGGTTGCGGTCGAGGCCCGCGAGCATCGCGTCGAGCCACTCGTCGCCGTGCGCGTAGGCCGCGGTCTGCGCGATGGTGCCCAGGTGGGTGGGACCGTGGTGCTTGCCTGCGCGGTGCGAGTCGTAGCCCTCCGCGTCGGGCCCGCCGACGAGCAGCGCGGCCGGGATCGCCGCGAGGTTCCACGCCTTGGACGCGGCGTGCAGCGCCATCCCCGTGGGGTCGACCTCGAGGTACGGCACGAAGTCGAAGCCGGGGAACGTGATCGGCGCGTGGATCTCGTCGGAGACCACGCGCACCCCGTACCGCTGCGACAGCGCCGCGATGCCCTCGAGCTCGGCCCGCGTGTGGACGGTGCCGCCGGGGTTGTGCGGGTTGCACAGCAGGTAGGCCGCCCGCCGGCCGCCCGAGGTCGCCTCGACCATCGCGCGCTCGACCGCGTCGAGGTCGAGGCGCAGGTCGGCGCCGAGCGGCGCCTCGCGAATCTCCCGGCCGGCCTGGCGCAGGTAGAGGAAGAAGGGCGGGTACACGGGCGGGTTGACGATGATCTCGCCTCCCGCGTCGGTGAGCTCGACCAGCGCGTCGACGTAGCCCTCGATCACGCTCGCGACCGGGGTGACCCGCGCATCGTCCACGGTCCATCCCCACCGGCGGTCCGCGAACGCGACGAAGGAGCCCACGTACGGCGTCGACCCCGGATAGCCCATGTCGCCGTCCCGCACGGCCGCCTCGAGGGCCTCCCGGATGGGGTCGGCGAGGTCGACGTCCATCTCCGCGACCCACAGCGGCAGCACGTCGGGCTCGTAGTGGCGCCACTTGGCCGAGGTGCGGCGCCGCAGGCGCTCGAGCGGGACGGAGAACGGGTCCGCGATCATGAGCCCGACACTAGCCGAGCCGCGGATCACGCCATAGAGCGCAGCAGCGTCTCGAGCCGCTCGGTCGCCTCGCGCATGCGGGCGACGCCCCCGAGGTTGAGGTAGCCGGTCCGGTGGTAGTCGTCCGGGAACATGTGGCTCGTCACGAGCATCGTGCCCGCGGGCGTCTCCCCCATGTCGATCCGCATCCATGTGAGCACGTCCGGGAAGAGCTCCGAGATGAACGTGTACGTGAGCTGCGACTGCGGCTCGACCTTCTCGTAGCGGCCGTAGAAGCTGAAGGTGTTGCCCTCGGGGTCCGACTGCACCACCCGCCACGACCCGCCCGGCTCGACGTCCATGTCGACGCTGCGGTTGACGTAGCCGTGGGGCGCCCACCATTGCTGGACGTACAGCGGCTCGGTCACGGCGGTCCACACGCGCGGCAACGGGAACGCCAGCCGGGCGGTCGACACCAGCACGGGAGGCTCGGCGGGCGCCTCGAACGAGATGTCCATCCACGCTCCCCCGGTCGTCGGGCGCTGCCCGTCCTGCTCTCAGCCTGATAGCAGGAGGGTCGCTCGTCAACCGGAGGCCGTCCTCGCCTGGGAGCGTGTCCACGTCGCGCGACACGATCGCGTACCTGCTCGAGCAGCTGGAGCCGCTCGACGTGCGGGCGCGCGCGATGTTCGGCGAGTACGGGCTGAACTGCGACGGGCGGCTGGTGGGCCTCGTGTGCGACGACCGGCTGCTGCTCAAGTCGTCGCCCGCCTCGTCCGGCCTGGCCGAGGAGGCCGCCTACCCCGGGTCGCGCGTACCGTCGCGTGCCGGACGCCACGGTGGACGATGCGGCGGCGCTCCAGGACGTCGTCGCGGGCACCGCGGCGCACATGCCGGAGCCGAGGCGGCGCTAGGGCGCGAGCCGGCTCACGAGCCGGGGCGCAGCACCTTCTTCCCCACGCGCAGTCCCTTCGCGGCCTTCGAGTCGGGGCCGTTGCGCTCCTCGACCTTGTCCGCGATCGCTCCCAGCGCCCAGGCGGCGACGGGGATCGCGATCGCCATGAACATCCAGCGTCCGAACCTGCGTCTCATCGATGCACCTCCGCGGTCGACAACGCGTACACCCCGCCGGGGCTTCCCGGCGGGGTGGCGGCGAGGGTCAGGAGGCGCGGTCGTCGGGCGCCGGGGTCGGGTCGATGAAGCCGGCGTGCGCGGCCTGCGCGGCGGCGGCCTCGCCCTCCTCGATCCGCTTCGAGGCGCGCAGGCTGGTGACCGTGGTGATGGCGAGCACGCCGACGATGACGACCAGCGACAGCGTGGTGGGCACGGTCGGGACGCCGGGCCACACGCCGTGCGCCCAGTGCAGCACGAGCTTGACGCCGATGAAGCCGAGGATCACGGACAGGCCGTAGCCCAGGTGGACCAGCTTCGACAGCGCGCCCTCGAGCACGAAGTAGAGGGCGCGCAGGCCCAGCAGCGCGAACGCGTTGGTCGCGAAGACGAGGTACGGGTCCGCGGTGATGCCGTAGACCGCCGGGACCGAGTCCACGGCGAAGACGATGTCGGTGAAGATGATCGCCGCCATCACCATCGCGAGCGGCGTGAGCGCGCGGCGGCCGTTGCGGATCACGGTGGCCCTGGTGCCCTCGTACTCGCCCGTGACGGGGAAGAAGCGGCTCATCACCTTGACGATGCGCATCTGCTCGGGGTCGATCTCCTCGTCCTCCTCGCTGCGCGCGTCGCGGAACACCTTGATCGCGGTGGCCAGGAGGATCGCGCCGAACAGCAGGAACGTCCAGTCGAAGGTGGCGATGAGGCCGGCGCCGAGCGCGATGAAGAGGCCGCGCAGCACGATCGCGCCCGCGACGCCGATGAGCAGCACGCGCTGCTGCAGGACCCGCGGCACCGCGAAGGCGCCGAGGATCAGGATGAAGACGAACAGGTTGTCGACAGACAGCGACTTCTCGACGATGTAGCCGGTGTAGTACTTGACGCCGATGTCGGAGCCGTGGGCGGCCCACACCCAGCCGCCGAACGCGATCGGGATCGCGATGTAGAACGCGGTCCAGCCGAGCGCCTCCTTGAAGGACACCTCGTGCGGCTTGCGCGTGACGATGAAGTCGAAGACCAGCAGGCCGATGACGGCGAGGATGGTGCCGATCCACAGCGCCGGCGTGGCGATGGTGTGGAGCCCGGCGTCGGCGGCCGGGGTCTCGAGGACGAGCGGGGACATGGGTCTCCTCAGGTACGACGAAGTCCTGAGGTCTCCTTCGCCGCTGGTGCGGCGCCCGCCCGGGAGGATCCACGGAGATCTCGTACTGACCGGGACGGGGCTTGAGAAGTACTCCCCTCGGAGGTCAAGGGTAGGCGACGATGCGCTCCCGCGTCACCTCCCGTGCGCCTCTCCACACACCGGAGTCGATGAAACGCCTCAACTCTGCACTCTCGGTCGCGAAACGGGATTAGCGCGGACTCAGTTGCAGAATCCGTGTGGATCAGCGCATGGCCGCGGGCGCGGGGGGCGGGCGCGGGGCGGTTCAGAGCAGCGCGCGGAAGGCCTGAGCCGCGCGCTCCGGCGCGCCCTCGCCGAGCGCGAGGAACAGGCTGGGCTCCGTGAGCTCGAGCTCGAGCACGACCGGGCCGTCCGCGGTGGGCAGCAGGTCGACGCGCACGTAGGCGAGGTCGGGGTGGCCCAGGCCGGGCAGCGCCGCGACGATGCGGTCGGCCAGGGCGCGCTCGGCGTCGGTCGCGGTGGTGCCCGCCACCTTCTCGTCCGCGTACAGGCCGGTCTCCCACGACATGTCGCGCGACAGGATCGCGGCCTTGCGGGCGGCGTGCGAGAAGCGTCCGCCCAGGTAGACCAGGGCCGTCTCGCCAGCGGTGTCGACCTCGGCCAGATACGGCTGCAGCATCGCGACCTTGCCCTGCGCGTGCAGCGCGGCCACGTGCGCCCGTGCTCCCTGCGCGTCGCCGTCGAAGAGCCGCGCGCCGTTGGAGCCCGCGCCCACCGACGGCTTCACCACGAGGTGGCCGTCCATGGCGACCACCGCATCGTCCGGGGCCTCGCCCGGGGCGACGAAGGTGGTCGGCACGGTCGGGAAGCCCGCGGCCGCGAGGTCGCCCAGGTAGCGCTTGTCGGTGTTCCACACGACGGTGTCGACCGGGTTGAGCAGGCGCGTGACGGCCGAGGCGGCGCGCGCCCACGCGAGGAACTCCTCGAGGCGGTCGTGGTAGTTCCAGGTGCTGCGCAGGATCGCGACCTCGAACGCGCTCCAGTCGACCTCGGGGTCGTCCCACGCCACGAGGGCCGCCTCCGGCAGGTGCGGCAGCAGCAGGTCCTCGTCCGCGTCGGGGACGGAGAGCTCGAGCGTGGTGACGATGGCGATCCGGGCGGTCATGCCCGACAACCTAGCGCCCGGCGTGGACGCCGCCGCGCCGCGCCCGGCGCCAGTACCCTCACGGTCAGGAGGTGTCCATGTCGCGCTGGGGTCAGGTGCTCGGTGCGACCGCGGGCGTGCTCGTGGGGGCGGGCCTGCTGTACGGCACCTACCTGACCGTCGCCCCGATGCTCTTCCCCGAGGGCGGCGCCGCCGAGCCGGCCGTCTCCGCGAGCGCATCGTCCAGCCCGTCGCCGTCGGCGACCGTCACGGACGGCTGCGACTGGGAGTCGCTCACGGGCAAGCAGCGTCCCGCGTACCTCAAGGGCGAGCCCGAGGGCCTGCCGAAGGCGCGCGGCATGACCGACAAGACGTGGGAGTGCGTCGACGAGTCCTGGGCGGTCGAGGTGCGCAGCGCCGGCGGCGACACCTGGCGCCCCGGTGGCACGGCCCAGGCGCTCTACCTCGTCGCGCCCGACGGGGACCTGCTCAAGCTGTTCGACCTGCGCACCGACGTCGCGGTCGTCGTGCTCGAGTCCGACCTCGACGCGCGGCTCGCGTGGACCGCCCGCATGGGCGAGGGCGACAGCTTCCAGGTCGTCCAGGTCGAGCTGGACTCCGGGCTCGTCATCGACGCCTGGGGCGGCGACGGCATCCCGAGCCTGCAGCGCGACAAGAAGGACAACGTGATCTCGGTCGCGCCGCTCGGCCCGTTCGAGGCGGGCGGCACCCTGTGGGCGGGCTACACCGACACGTCCGCCCTCCAGTCCCTGTTCGTGCGGGACGACGACGACCAGTTCCGGACGTTCACGGCGCAGAAGGCGCTCGACAACCTCGTCGCCGAGGGCTCCGTGAACGCGCAGGGCGACGACGGCGTCGAGGTGTGGACGAACAAGTCGGCCACCATCGCGGTGTTCCTGGCGCAGCACCTCGACGACGGCGCGAAGGGCAAGGCCTCCACCGGCGCCGGCACGTGGGTCGTGGTCGACCTCGTGCGTGACCAGTGGCGGCTCGCGGCCGCGAGCCTGCCGTCGTGGCTGTGCGCCCCCGCGCCCGGCACGTACGTGCCCGGGACGTACAAGGACCCGGGCGAGCTGCAGGCGGTGTGTACCAAGGGCGGCAAGGAGCGGGTCTACCGCCTCACGATGGGCGGCGACCCCGTCGAGGTCGACGCCGGCGGCCCGTAGCCGCCCGGATCCTTATGCTGGCCGAATCCGGTCGCGCCTAGGCTGTTCCGGCCGCCCGGCGTCGTCGCCCCCCGCGCACGCCGGTCGGCCCTGAAGACGAAGGGAGCGCGCGTGAGGGTGCTGGTCGTCGAGGATCACGCGGTCCTCGCGCGCGAGGTCGCGACGGGCCTGCGCAGGGTCGGCCTCGCGGTCGACGTGGCGCGCGACGGCGCGGAGGCGCTCGACAAGGCGGGTTTGAACGCGTACGACGTCGTGGTGCTCGACCGCGACCTGCCGCGCGTGTCGGGCGACGAGGTGTGCCGGACGCTGTCGTCCGCGCCCGAGCCGCCCCGCATCCTCATGCTGACCGCGGCGGGCCGCCTCGAGGACATCGTCGAGGGGCTCGGCCTGGGCGCCGACGACTACCTCGCGAAGCCGTTCGCGATGGCCGAGCTCGCGGCCCGCGTGCGGACCCTCGGCCGGCGCGCGGGCGCCGCGCCCCGGCCCCACGTGCGCATCGGCGGGCTCGAGATCCGCCCCGACGAGCACGTCGTACTGCGCGACGGCCGCACCGTGACGCTCTCGCCCAAGGAGTTCGGCGTGCTCGAGGTGCTCGCCGCCCACGCGGGCCGGGTGGTGTCCGCCGAGACGCTGCTGGAGAAGGTGTGGGACGAGTACGCCGACCCCCTCACCAACTCCGTGCGCGTCACGATGGTGACGCTGCGCCGCAAGCTCGGGGAGCCCGCGCTCATCGAGACCATCAAGGGCGTGGGCTACGTCCTGCGGGGAGGGGACGACGCGTGAGGGTCACCATCAGGATCAAGCTGACGGCCCTGTTCGCGCTGCTGTTCGTGGTGCTCGCGGGGGTGCTCGTCACCACCGCCTACCTGTTCGTCGCGAGCGCGACCACCCCGGAGGCGCAGCAGGCCGACCGCCAGCGACTGCTCGAGGAGGCGCTCGAGGAGCAGGGGGTCACGCTGCCCGCCGCGCCCACCCCGATGCCCAGCGGGCGGCCGGACGATGCGGTGGGCGAGGTCCTCGACAGCATCGCCGCGCAGGTGCGGCAGAACGTCCTCGACGACCTCCTCCAGCGCTCGCTGCTGGCCTTCGCGCTGTCCGCGGTCATCGCCGTGGCGCTCGCCTGGTGGCTCGCGGGCCGCGTGCTGCGTCCCGTCGACGAGATCTCCGAGGCCGCGAACATGCTGTCCGAGCGCACGCTCGACCGGCGGCTGCCCGAGGACGGCCCCGACGACGAGTTCGGGCGCCTCCGGCGGGCCTTCAACGGGATGCTGACGCGGCTGGAGACGGCCTTCGACGCGCGGCAGCGCTTCGCGGCCGACGCGTCGCACGAGCTGCGCACCCCGCTGGCCGTGCTGCGCGCCTCGGCGGACAACGTCCTGTCCTCGCCCAGGCCTTCGAAGCAGGCGCGCGAGCTCGCCGAGCAGGTCGAGCAGCAGGTGGGTCGCGCCGACTCGCTCATGACGAGCCTGCTCACGCTCGCCCGGGCCGACGACGTGATCCACACGCGCGAGCCCCTCGACCTCGCCGACGTCGCGGCCGAGGTGGTCTCCGCGGCGTCGCCGCGCGCGACCGACGCTGGCGTCGCGATCGACCTCGACATCGCCGACGCGCCCGTGCTGGGCGACCCGGTGCTCCTCGAGCGGATGCTCGCGAACCTCGTCGACAACGCGCTCCGCTACAACGTCGAGGCCGACGGCTGGCTGCGGTGCCGCGTGTGGAGCGAGGCGGGGCGCGCGCTCGTCGAGGTGTCCAACACGGGCCCCGCGCTCGCGGCCGGCGACATCCCCGCGCTCTTCGCACGCTTCGCGCGCGGGGACCAGCGCTCCGAGGTGGCCGGCCACGGGCTCGGGCTGCCGATCGTCGCACGCGTCGCACGCGTCCACGAGGGCGTCATCGACGCGTGGCCCGGCGACGAGGGCGGCCTCAGCGTGCGCGTCTCGCTGCCGGTCCGCGCGGAGGCGTCGCCGTCCTAGGCCGGCTCGTCGACCGCATCGTCCGGACGGGTGGCCGCCCTGTCCTGCGCGATGCCGGCGAGCGTCCGCATCGTGGTCGCCGACGCGAGGTCGCTCAGCGAGCGGTGGTCCCGCCGGGCGAGGACCGACACCAGCTCCGCGCCGATGATCGCGGGCAGCAGCGAGGGGATGATCGCCCACGGCACCCAGCGCACGCCCCACCGCCTGATGAGGCGGGCGGCGCGGGGACGGGACGCGTCGTCGAAGGTGACCGGCGCGATGGCGAGCAGCAGCTGGCCGGGCGTGGTCGCGCTTCGCGTCAGCAGCGAGGGCAGCAGCACCGCCGCGGCGAACGCCGCGAGGTTGATCCCGATCGCGATGGCGGGGTGGTCGATGCGGGCCTCGGCGGCCTCGAGCGTCGCGCCGTCGGCGAGTGCCGCCACCAGCGTCAGCGTGACCACCACGTCGAGTGTCGTGGCCGCGAGGAGGTCCACGAGCAGCGCGAGCGAGCGCCGCAGGACGCTCGGCGGCGCGGTGTCGGGCACGCGCGCGGGATTCGCGAAGGGCCGGCGGGCCACGGCGAGCGAGATCGCCAGGCCGACCACGCCGCCGAGCGTGTTGGTGAGCACGTCGTCGACGTCGAACGTCCGGTAGGGGCACGGGTAGAGGCCGAAGACCGCCGTGCCCTGCGTGACCTCGATCAGCAGCGAGGTGACCGCGGCGATGCCGGTGATCACGAGCGGGCGCCATCGCGTCACCTGGTGGAGGAAGAAGCCGTAGGGGACGAACAGCAGGACGTTGAGCGCCACCTGGAGGAACGTGAAGCTGGTCAACGTGCCGAGGAGCCCCACCTCGCCGAGCTCGTGGAGGATCGGCGGGATCGACGCGAGCGGCACCAGCTGCGCATGCGTCGCCACCGTGCCCCCGTCGCACGCGAGCTGTCCCGGCTCGGGAAGCGGGAAGACCGTGAAGGCGGCGAGCGCGCTGCTGGCGCCGAGGAGGCCCAGCGCGCTCAGCAGCGGCCAGGCGGGCAGGCGTCCGTAGCGGCGCACGACCACGCTGAGCGCGGGGAGCATGGCGAGGGGGAGGACGGCGACGGTGAGCACGACGGTGACGAGCGTGCCGACGTTGAGGTCCGGGCCCATGGATCCACCCTAGGGCGACGATGCGCCTGGTGGAGGGGGATATCCGGCGTCGGCGTCCCAGGGGGAGGGAGCGGGACGCCGACGCACGGAAAGGGGTGCGGCTCGGGCGGCCAAGTCCCCGGATGGACGCCCGAGCCACGATCTGCCGGATGGCTGCGATGCCATCGGGAAAACCTTGTGTCTCCGACGGTATCCGGCCCCCGCGGCCGGTGGAGGGGACCTAGGTCCCGTCGTTTCCGGCACGCGGTGGCGGATCAGATGTGGGGCGGCGTCGGAGGCTGCTCGACGGGCTCCTCGCGCTCGGACGGCGGGGGCGCGTCGGGCAGGTGCTCGGCGTCCCCGCGCTCGGTGCTGCGGCGCAGCACCCCCGCGCTCGCGAGCACCAGCACGAGCGCCAGACCCGCGCCGGCGGCGCTCATCCCGAGGCCTGCGCGCGAGCCGCTCGTCTCGATGAGCCCGCCCGCGATCCAGGCGCCGAAGGCGACGCCCACGCCCATCCCGATGCGCAGCCACGCCATTCCCTCGGTGATCTGGTCGCGGCGCACCACGCGCTGCACCACCGTGTCCGCGTTGGTGAGGGTGGGCGCGATGGTGAGGCCCGCGAGCAGGCCGAGGCCGGCGAGCCACCACACGTTCGGGGCGAGCGCGAGCAGGCCGAAGCCGACGGTCATGAGCAGCGCGGTGACCACGGTGCGCTTCCACAGGGGCGCGCGCCAGTGGCGGGAGCCGTAGTAGAGCCCGCCCAGCAGCGACCCGGCGGACACGATCGCGATCACCACGCCGGACAGCGTCTGGCGCCCCGCCTCGTCCGCGAACGCGACCACCGAGATGTCGAAGGCGCCGAACATCGCGCCGATGCCGAGGGACACGAGCGAGACCGCGATCACCGCGGCCGGCAGCCGCAGGCCCAGCGACCCGGCGGAGCCGCCCGCGCGCGGCTCGGGCTCGGTGCCGGTCTGCGCGAGCAGGATCGCCATGCCGACCACGAGCCCGGCGAGGCACACGACCACGCCGAGCGGTGGCCACACGAGCGTCGCGAGGATCGTGGCGAGCGCGGGCCCGGACACGAACAGCACCTCGTCGAGCGCGCCCTCGAGCGAGAACGCGGTGTGGATGTCACGGTCGGAGTGCAGCAGATGCGACCAGCGCGCGCGGGTGAGCGAGCCCAGCGGCCCCTGGATCGACGCGACCGCGACGGTGAGCCACAGCAGCCACTCGGGGCCCTGGGACATCGCCGTGACGATCGCGCCCACCGCGCCGAGGACGAAGACCAGGGTGAGCGGGATCATCGCCCGGCGCTGGCCGATGCGGTCGACGAGGCGCGCGGTCGGCACCGTCTGCGCGGCCCACACCAGCGTCCCGACCGCCGCGACGCGGCCGGCCATCGCGTAGCTGTCGTACTGCAGCTGCACCATGAGGATGACCGAGATGTTGAACATCGAGATGGGCAGGCGGGCGAGCAGGCCCGCGGCCGCGAAGGCCTTGGCGCCGGGGTGCGCGAGGATCGCGCGGTAGTTGTCGAGCACCAGGAAATGCTCCCATCCCGGGCGCCCGGGCACGATTCGGGCACAACCCTCGCAAGATGTGACAGATGGGGTTAACGTGACGAAAGGTTCGCTCGTGCCTGTGGGTGCGACGAACGGGCTGCTAGGGGAGGTCACGTGCCCACACGACGTCGGGGTTTGTCCGCGCTGCTCGTCCTCCTCCTCGCGAGCCTGGGCATCGTCGCGGGCGCCACAGTGGCCGCGGCCGAGCCCGCCGCGCAGCTGTCGATCACCAAGACGGCGAGCGAGACCGAGGTGGTCCCCGGTCAGACCTTCGACTTCAACATCAACATCCAGTGCACGACGTTCGCGCAGGGCTGCACGAACGCGGTTGTGATCGACACCCTGCCCGACGGCCTCACCCCCATCAACGTGTCGGTGACCACCAACTCGGGCTTCACGTCCTCGATCGACGGCCAGACGGTCAACGTGACGTTCACCGACCCGATCACCGACCCCGCGAACTCGGTCGGCATGGCGTCGGGCAATACCGCCGAGATCATCATCACCGTCGTCGTCGACGACCTCCCGTACTCCGCGGACGGTGTGCCCCTCACGAACGAGGCGCTGTTCGACTCCACCAACCCGGACTCGACCTGCCTGCCGGCGACCCCGAACGCCGTGCCCCCGTGCGCGGACACCGCCACCGTCACCCCGAACGTCCCGCTCGACCTCACCACCGACATCACCAAGGCCTTCGACGCGCCGACGTCCGCGCTGGCCGAGCCCGGCGCCGACGCGAGCTTCTCGCTCACCGCGACCAACACCTCCGACGAGGGCGTCACCGAGATGGTCGTCCAGGACCCGGCGGACCCGGCCGCGGCGGGCGGCACGTTCGACTACTTCACGCTCACCTCGCTCGACTACGGGCCGCCGTACCCGCCCGACGCGGACCAGGCGCAGCTCGAGCTCTACATCGACGGCGCGTGGGTGCCGGTCACCGAGATCCCGGCCGACACGAGCAACGTGGGCGGCTTCCGCGTGACGTACTCGAGCTCGACCGGCGGGCTCATCCAGCCCGGCTCCTCCGTCACCATCGACGCGGGCCTCGAGCAGCGCGACAACGGCGCGGTCGACACCGCGATCCCGGTGACCAACACGGCCACGAGCGAGGTCTCGCGCGACGACGAGACCGGCACCGACAGCGACGACGACACGTACACCCTGCTGCCCAACGTGCCCTCGGTCGAGGCGGGCAAGACCATCACCCCGGACAGCGCGCCCCACGGCAGCGAGTTCAACGCCGAGCTCACGGGCGAGAACACGTGGACCGAGAACCTCGAGCACCTCACGCTCACGGAGCCCGCCGACGGCACCCCGGCCTTCGACGACTCGATGTCCTTCGAGGGCTTCGCCGACCCGTTCGTGTGGCCCACGGGCGCCACGAGCGCGACCATCGTCTACGAGTGCGCGGGCACGGACGCCGCCGCGCAGGACATCCCGGTGGGCGGCTCGCCGCCGGCGCCCCCCGCGGGCTGCGACGTCACCCGCTTCACCATCGACTTCGTGGGCGACATGCCGCCCGGGGACTCCGCCACCGTCAACGTCACGCTCGGCACCGACCCCGACGACCCGGCCGAGCTCACGCAGCACGACGACACCGTGGGCGTCGAGGGCACCTCGCCGTCGGACGTCACGGGCACCGACGAGGCCGACGACGACTTCTCGACCTTCCTCGCGCTGCTCGACACGACGCAGGGCAAGAACCTCATCCCCGGCACGATCTTCGGCAACGCGGGCGAGTGGATCGTCGCGACCCTGCCCGGCGGCACCACCACCGCACCGACCGAGGTGCCGTTCCCGGACGACGCCACCACCGTCGGCGCGGGCCAGATCGTGGTCCAGGACCCGCCGGCGACGAGCGCCACGGACGACACCCCCGTGCTGCCGAGCGAGTTCTGGGACGCGTTCGACCCCACCGAGATCGCGTCCGTCGCGGTGCTGGCCAACAGCACCCTCACCGTCAACTACTGGGACGGCGACTCGTGGGAGACCCTCGCGGGTCCCATCACGGGCCCGACCACGTGGTCCTACACCGGCCCGTGGCCCGACGACATCGGCGGGCTCCAGTTCGTCTACGACTCGACCTCCCCGGACGGCTTCCCGCCCGGCACCACGGTGCAGCCGAACATCGTCTTCGAGCTCGCCGAGGACTACTTCGGCGACGAGCCGCTGGTGATCGAGAACTGCGCGACCGCAGGCGCCACCTCCGACCTCACCGACCCCGCGCTCTCCGACGAGGGCTGCGACGAGGTCGAGATCCTGCCGATCGACCCCGACACCGGCGGCAACGGCAACGGCGGCACCGGCGAGTACGTCGAGAAGGACATCATCCAGCAGGTGGTCGCGGCGCGTACCGGCGACATCATCCAGGCCGAGCTCCTGTGGGGCACCGGCGGCGTCTCCGGCGTGGACTCGATGACCATCTCCGACATCCCCGACCCCGCGGGCACGCCGATCGCCCAGTCGTTCTACGAGGCCTTCGACCTCGTCTCGATCGACCCGATCACGACGGCCACCGATCCGCTGATCCAGTGGGACCAGGTCCAGGCGGTCGAGCTCTACCGCGAGGGCCAGGGCTGGGTCGACGCGACCAACGACCCCTGCCCGGCCGCGTGCGACGGCACCTTCCCGGGCTACACGCTGACCGCCGCGGAGCAGGCCGACACCATCGGCGTGCGGCTGGTGTTCGTCGAGGGCTCGGCCCGCGCGACCACCACGGACCCGACCGCGCCGCCCGTCGGCTCGGGCGTCGCGCGCACGTTCGACGAGTCGCGGCCCATCACGCTCAACTTCCAGATCCGTGACGACCGCCGCTCGGACGGCAGCCCCGTCACCGGCCACGACTCGTACAACGAGGGCGACCCGGCCGACGGCGAGGCGCTCATCCGCGACGATGCCGGCGCGACCGCCGAGATCGGGGACGAGACCTACACGGACGAGGACTCGGACGTCATCGCGATCGTAGACGTGCCGCTCAACGTGGCCCTCGACAAGCAGTGGACCGGCGGTCCGCTCGGCGACCCGCCGGCGGGCACCGCACCCGAGGACTACCCGTCGGGCCGCGTCACCCTGACGGCCGACAACCTCACCCAGGCGCGCATCGACCACCTCATCCTCGAGGACCCGAGCTCCGCCGGCACGAGCCCGTTCGACTTCTTCAACCTCACCGGCTTCGTGAGCATGCAGGTCCCCGACGGCACCGAGTCGTGGAGCATGACGCTCACCCACGCGGACGGCACCACCACCGTCATCGACTCCAACGCGGATCCGAACGACGCGACGCCGCTCACCTCGATCCCGCGCGCCGAACTGCTCGACGTCGTCGGCCTGTCCATCGACTACCAGGGCCGCATCGAGCCCGATGCGCAGGCGGTGCTCGTCTTCGACCTGCAGCTGCGCGCCACCAACCGCACCACGGGCGAGGACATCCAGGCGCCGATCGAGCCCGACGTCCTCACGATCCCGAACGGCGCGACCGCGACGGTGGACGATGCGGGCCGCGACCCCGAGGTCCAGCCCGACCCGCCCACGGTGGACGACACCGCGACCATCGACATCACCGGCCTCGACCTGGGCCTCACGGTCGAGAAGCAGTTCGGTCCGCTGGACGGCAGCGACTGGACCCAGGACGGCTTCTCGCAGACCGAGCCCGACCAGAGCCAGTTCGGCATGCTCCTCACGGCGCACCCCAGCGGCAGCGCCCGCATCGGCATGCTGCAGATCCGGGACACGGACGAGACCTTCTGGAACGCCTACGAGTTCGTCGGCTTCGACCCGTCGTTCACCTTCGACGACCCGATCGACCAGGTGCAGATCGACGTGCTCACCGGGGGCACGTTCACCGAGGTCGACGGCGAGGTCGTCGTCACCGGCGCGGACTGGGTCGACGGCGAGCCCAGCGACTTCCCGACGCTGCCCGCGGGGGTGGCCCCCGAGGACGTCCAGGGCATCCGCGTCACCTACACGCGCGAGGACGGGTCGCAGTGGGAGAACTCGGAGGCGCCCAACCAGCAGATCCCGATCATCGTCCAGCGCCGCGACGAGCTGCTCACCGGCGGCGAGGTCCCCACGGACATGGCGGGCAACGACCCGGCGCCCGGTGAGACCGAGCCGGGGCGCTCGACCAACACCATCGACGGCATCGTGAGCTCCTACCTCGAGGACGCGAGCGGCAACCCGCTCATCACCGTCCAGTCCGAGGACGACACGGCGTCCGTGCTGTACGAGCACGCGACCACCGCCGTGTCCGTGGAGAAGGACCCGACCGGCACCATCCCGCCCGGCAGCACCACCGACTTCGTGCTCACCATCACGAACACGGGCGACTGGCCGATCATCGACCCGGTCATCACCGACCGCCTCCCCACCGACGCGGACGGGCCGATGCTCGAGTTCGCGCTCGGCGACGACGACCCGTACTCGTACGGCCTGACCGGCGCGGCCCCCGACCCGGCCACCGGGCTGCCGATGCCCACGGACCCCGACGACGTCACCGCGACGGTGTCCGGCGACGGGTCCGAGATCGAGTTCACCTTCCCGCCGGGCACGGTGCTCGAGGTGGGGCAGACCTACACGATCACCATCACGCTCTTCCCGCGCCCGGGCGTCGCCGCCGAGGTGCCGATGACCAACAGCTTCGGCATCGTCGGAGAGCGCCCGTTCGACGAGTGCGACGGCACGTTCGACGAGGACACCGGCGAGTGCCAGGCCGACACCACGGTCGAGCTCGGGATCGCCGGGGCGCTGCGCTCGGGCAAGCTCGTCAAGGCCGACGACGACTTCCTCGGCGTCGAGCCGGCCGACTGCGAGCCCTTCATGGAGGACTTCTACGGCCCGAACTGCACCCCGATCACCGCGCCCGGCGACACCGAGACGTGGCGGATGCTGCTGCAGAACACCGGCACCGTCCCGCTGGACCACGTGGTCGCGATCGACCTGCTGCCGACCGTGGGCGACACGGGAGCGATCAACACCACCGATCGCGGCTCGCAGTGGGATCCGATCCTGCTCGACGCGCTCGTCGCGTACGGCGGCCCCGCCGCCACCATCGAGGTGTACGGCACCACGGACGACCCGATCTGCACGGACGACCTCACCCCGCAGACGCCGTGCCCCGACGGCGACTGGGTGCCGATCGACGACATCGCCGACCTCACCACGGTGACGGCGCTGCAGTACGACATCGTGTTCGAGGAGCCGCTCCAGCCCGGCGAGTACATCACGCTCGACATGCAGACCCAGACCCCGGCGCTGTCGGAGACCCCGGGCCCGGACACGATCGCCTACAACTCGGTGGCGACCGGCGGCGAGACCACCGCCGGCGCCGAGCTCCTGCCGACCGAGGGCAACCGCGTGGGCGTCATCCTCGCGACGGGCCCGCTCGAGGTGCTCAAGGAGGTCACCGGCGACGGCGCCGAGTTCGCGCCCGACGAGGTCACGGTCACGGTGGTCTGCACCTCCGTGGGCGAGACGGTCTACGACGAGACGTTCACCGTGCCGGTGGGCGAGGTCGTCACGATCGACGACCTGCCGTACGGATCCGAGTGCACCATCTCGGAGGAGGGTGCGGGCGAGACCTCGTCCGTCATCACCGAGGGCACCGTCGGGCGGGAGGACGATGCGGTGGTCGGCCGGGTGACGATCGAGAACACCTACGACCTCGCCGGCCTCGAGGTCACCAAGGCGGTCGAGTCCGACGCCGTCGACGCCGACGGGAACCCGATCGAGTACGGGCCGTTCGACATCGAGGTGCGCTGCACGTTCCTCGGCGACGAGGTGTGGGGCACCGGCTACGACGCCGACAACCCGATGGACGCGACGCTGAGCGACGGCGACACCTTCGCGGTCGACGGGCTTCCCGCCGGGGCCGAGTGCACCGTCACCGAGACGGGCACGTCGGGAGCCGCGAGCGTCACGGTCACCACGACCGCGGGCGACGACGACCCGGTCGACAACGACGGCGACAGCGGCACGCTCACCCTCGTGCCCGAGGCCGACGGCGACAACACCGCGCTCGTCACGAACACGTACGACGTCGGCGACCTCACGATCGACAAGGTCGTGACCGGCTCCGGCGCCGACATCATCGAGGAGACCTTCGTGTTCTCCGTCGTCTGCACCCTCGAGCAGGCGGGCGGCGACGTCGTGACATGGGACGGCGAGGTCGAGATCGCCTACCCGGGTGCCACGTCCGTCACGATCGAGGACATCGCGACCGGCTCCGAGTGCGTCGTGACGGAGACCGACGACGGCGACGCGGATGCGGTCGACGTCCAACCCACGAACGGCGAGGACGGCTCCGCGACGGTGGTCATCGGCACGGACGACGCCGTCACGGTGACCGCGACCAACGAGTTCCTCGTGGGCGACCTCGCGATCCGCAAGCGCATCACGGGCCCGGGTCACGACTACGCGCCCGACGCCTTCGATGTCGCGGTGGTCTGCATCGTCGACGGCGAGACGGTCTTCGAGGAGAGCTATACGCTCGGTCCCGGCAACGGCTACTCGGTGATCATCCAGGACGAGATCCCGTACGGCGCCGAGTGCGTCGTGACAGAGGAGGACGCCGGGCAGACGTCGTCGACCATCGTCCCGGGCACCGCGATCCTCGGCGAGGACGACGAGGTCTTCATCACGAACGACTACCAGCTCGCCAGCCTCGAGGTCACCAAGATCGTCGACTCCGACGCGCTCGACTCCGACGGGGACATGCCCGACTACGGTCCCTTCACCATGGGCGTCGAGTGCACCTTCCTCGGCGAGGAGGTGTGGGGCGACGGCTACGGTCCCGGGCAGCCGATGATCGGCCAGGTGTCCGGCGGCGAGACCTGGACCATCGAGGGCCTGCCCGCCGGCGCCGAGTGCACCGTGACCGAGCTCGACGACGCGGGCGCGATCGACACCCTGGTCGTCACCACGACGGGCGACATCTCGTCCTCGACGTACGGCACCGCCGGCCAGCTCCCGCTGCTGCCGGACGGCGAGAACTCCGTCACCTTCACGAACACCTTCGAGGCCGGCGAGCTCGTCATCGAGAAGACCGTCACCGGCCCGGGGGCGGACGAGCTGGGCACGGGGCCCTTCGTGTTCTCGGTGCGCTGCACGCTCGACCAGCCCAGCGGCGAGATCGTGACGTGGGACGACGAGGTGTCGCTCGGCGGCGGCGACCCGCTCACCGCCACGCTCGACACCATCGCGTCCGGCTCCGTGTGCGTCGTGACCGAGACGGACTCCGGCGGCGCCGACGAGGTGCTCGTGCTGCCCGACCGGTCGGACCCCGACAGCGCCACCGTCACGGTCGAGGCGGGCTCCTCCGTCACGGTGACCGCCCGCAACTGGTTCGCGGCGCCGCCCACGGTGGGCGTCATCGCGAGCACCGGCTTCGACGCCTGGTGGGCGCTCGCGGTGGCGGGCCTGCTGGTCGCCGCCGGCGCGGTGCTGCTGGTCGCGAGGCGGCGCCGGGGCTGAGCCTCGGCGGCTAGGACGCCGGCGGCGCGGGATCGCCGCCGAGCGTGCCCGGCCCGCCCTCGCCGCCCTCGCGCGGCGGGGGCAGATGGCTGCGGTGGCGCCGGCGCCGGTCCTGGATCACGAGCGCGGTGGCGCCGCCCACGACGACGATCGCGCCGAGCGCGACCAGGCCCCAGCGCAGCAGCGGCCCCCAGTCGCGCTCGTTCGTCGCGCCGCCCACGATGCGGATGCTGTCCGCCGCGAGCAGGTCCGACAGGCCGAGCGTGACCGTGTTGCCCTCGATCTCCCCCGCGCTCGCGTCGCGCACGAGCCCGGGGAAGGTGAAGGAGACGGCCACGTCGACCGCGCCCGAGACGAGCCCGAGCTGGTCGACGGACACGCCCGCCGACGCGAGGCCGCTCGCGGCACCCGTCTGGATCTCGACGACGTACGCGTCGTCCTCGCGCGTCACCGCGGTGCCGCCGGTGAGGGGAGCGGCCCCCGCCGCATCGTCCAGCGCGTCGAGCGGGACGTCCGTGACGGTGATCTCGACGCCCTCGAGGCCGTCCTCGTCCTCGTACGGCTGGACGTCGACCGCGCCCGGGTAGGCCTCGTCGAGCGGGGCGAGCTGCTCGCGCACCGCGTCGGGGTCGAGCAGCGCCCCGGGGTCGAGGCCGGTGTCGGGCGCCTCGACCCCCTCGGGGAGCCGGTCGGCGAGCTGGTCCAGCTGCTGGCCCAGCGCGGTGCGCGCCTGCGAGGTCATCGCGACCACCGCGTGCTGGGAGAAGGTGTCGTCGTCGCCGAACGTCGTGTCGGTCGTCACCCGCACGCAGCCGGTGAGGGCGACGACCGCGACGGCGAGCGCGGCACCCAGCCTCCTCATCGCGGATGGTCCTCCTCGCCGTCCGTGCCCTCGACGGACCCCGCTTCGATCGTATCCGCGGGCAGCGGGAGCTCGGCGGTCGGGGCGTCCCCGGCAGGTGCCGGCGCGGGCATGAAGGCGACGGGCTCGACGGGGACGACGACCGCATCGTCCCCGTCCGCCGCCGCCGCGGGGGAACGGCGGCGCAGCACGACGACGACGGCGATGGCGACGACGGCGAGCGCCCCCGCGCCGATCGCGGCCCACGCCCACATCGGGAACGCCGACGGCGGTGACGCCGCACCGCGCGCCACGAGCTCGTCCGGCGCGTCCATGAGGTCCCATGTGACGGTGGTGCCCTCGAGCGTGCCGTTGTGCTCGGACACCTCGCCGGGGAAGGTGATGCTCAGCACCATGTCGGCGCCCGGGAGGGAGCCGAGGTCCTCGTCCTCCGAGCCGGACATCGAGCCCGACACGACGTAGTCGTCGCCGTCGCGCACGATCGCGAGGTCGTCGCCCGTCTCGCCGGCGAACGAGTCGAGCGGCTCGCCGTCGAAGACGACGCGGGTGCCGACGTAGTCCTCGTCCTCGTAGGGCTCGATCGTGCCCGTCTCGAAGTCGCCCTCGGAGTCGGCCGAGAACTGCTCGAGCAGGTCCTCGTCGGACATGTCGAAGCCCTTGCCCGAGCCCTTCTCGATCGCCATGAGGAAGCTGCCGTCGGCGGTGTCGTCGGGGTTCAGCGCGATGTTCATCTCGACGCGCAGGCACCCCGTGAGCGCGAGCGTCGCGGCCACCAGCACGCCGAGCGTGCGAAGTCGGTTCGTCATGCGGAGCACCTTGGCAGAGCAGGCATGACGATGTCACCCCTGCCACGCCGCGGACGGCCGGGTCGGGTCAGCCCTGGAGCGCCTCCGACACGACCTCGCGCGCGGCCGCCTGGACCTCGCCCAGGTGCGACTCCGAGACGAACGACTCCGCGTAGATCTTGTAGACGTCCTCGGTGCCGGACGGGCGCGCGGCGAACCACGCATCTTCCGTCGTCACCTTGAGGCCGCCGATCTTGGCGCCGTTGCCGGGCGCCGCCGTGAGCTTCGCGGTGATGGTCTGGCCGGCGAGCGTGGTGGCGGGCACCTGCTCGGGGGACAGCGCGCCCAGGCGGGCCTTCTCCTCCTTGGAGGCGGCCGCGTCGACGCGGGCGTACCAGCTCTCGCCGAGCCGGTCGACGAGGTCGCGGTGGAGCGCCGCGGGCGACGCGCCCGTGACCGCCGTGATCTCGGACGCGAGCAGGCACAGCAGGATGCCGTCCTTGTCGGTGGTCCACACGCCGCCGCCGCGCCTCAGGAAGGAGGCGCCGGCGGACTCCTCGCCGCCGAACGCGACCTCGCCCGACAGCAGCCCGGGCACGAACCACTTGAAGCCGACCGGCACCTCGAGCACGGGCCGGCCGAGGTCCGCGCCCACCCGGTCGATCAGCGACGACGACACGAGCGTCTTGCCGATGCGCGTCTCGGGCGACCACTGCGGGCGCGCCCCGCCGTACAGGTACGCGATCGCGGCGGCGAGGTAGTGGTTGGGGTTCATGAGCCCGTCGCGGGTGACGATGCCGTGGCGGTCCGCGTCCGCATCGTTCCCCGTCGCGATGTCGTAGGGGGCGGAGTCGCCCTCCATGAGCCGGCGCAGCGAGGCCATCGCCGACGGGGAGCTGCAGTCCATGCGGATCTTGCCGTCCCAGTCGAGGGTCATGAACGCCCAGCGCGGGTCCACGGTGGGGTTCACGACGGTGAGCGCGAGCCCGTGCTCCTCGCCGATGGCGCCCCAGTAGTCGACGGCCGCGCCGCCGAGCGGGTCCGCGCCGATGCGCACGCCGGCCTCGCGGATCGCGTCGATGTCGATGACCGACGGGAGGTCGCGCACGTAGGCGGCCATGAAGTCGTACTTCTCGGTGGTGTCCGCGGCGACGGCCTTCGCGAGCTGGAACCGCGGCACCTGCTTCCAGCCGGACGCGAGGATCTGGTTCGCGCGGTCGGCGATCCACGAGGTCGCATCGGTGTCGGCGGGGCCGCCGTGCGGCGGGTTGTACTTGAAGCCGCCGTCGCGCGGGGGGTTGTGCGAGGGCGTGATGACGATGCCGTCGGCCAGCCCGCGGCCCGAGGTGCGCAGGCCCTCGGGGGAGGTCGCGCCGTTGGCGACGAGGATCGCGTGGCTGACGGCGGGCGTGGGCGTGTAGCCGTCGCGCGCGTCGATCATCACGCGGACGCCCGCGGCCGCGAGCACCTCGAGCGCGGTCTCCCATGCGGGGCCCGACAGCGCGTGTGTGTCCTTGCCCATGAAGAGCGGGCCGTCGAAGCCCTGCGCGGTGCGGTACTCGACGATCGCCGCGGTGGTCGCGACGATGTGCGCCTCGTTGAAGGCGGTGTCGAAGGCGCTGCCGCGGTGGCCGGACGTGCCGAAGGCGACACGCTCGCCGGCGACCGTGGGGTCCGGCACCTTGTCGTAGTAGTCGCCGAGCAATGCGTCGACGTCGATGAGATCCTCGGGAAGGGCAAGGGTGCCTGCGCGCTCGTGCATGAGGCCTACTCTTCCACGGCCCTCGGGTGAGTGCCAGGGCTCACGAGGCCCACGCGACGGTCAGCGAAAGGTAACGCGGAGGCAAAGGGTGGTACCAGGGCGGGTCACGAGTGACTAGGCTGGGCGACGTGCCAGCAGCCGAGGGAGCCGAGCCGCGGAAGGCGTCCGCCGACGCCTTGGCCCGCGCGCGTGCCCGTCGCGCGCGCGGACGGGCCTCCGCGCCGCCGCCCCCCGGGCCCTCGGTCGCCGCGCTGATCGTCGCCCACGACCAGGCGCGCCGGATCGCCGCGACCGTGCGCGCCGCGCTCGCGATCCCCGGCGTCGACCTCGTGCTCGTCGTCGACGACGGCTCGACGGACAACACCCAGGAGCTCGCGCGCCGCGCCGGCGCCGTCGTGGTGCGGCACTCGCACGTGCGCGGGCGCTCCGCCGCGGTGGAGACCGGCGCCTCGGTGATCGCGATGCGCGACGAGCCCGGCCGCACGCCCCGCGCGATCCTGCTGCTGGACCCGAACCTCGGCCACTACGCCATCGGCGCCGCGCCGCTCGTGCCGGCAGTCCTCGAGGGCGTGTGCGATCTCGCGGTCGCGCTGACCGATGCGCAGGCCGTCGCGCCGGGCGTGCCCGCCAAGATCGCGCGCACCGCGGTCGAGCGGGCGACCGGCTGGTCGCCGCGGCAGCCGCTCGGCCGCATCCGCTGCCTCACCCGCGAGGCGCTCGAGGCGTGCATGCCGCTCGCGCGCGGCAACGGGCTCGAGCCCGCCATGACGCTCGACGTGCTGCACGCGGGCCTCACCATCACCGAGGTCGAGTGCGAGATCCGGCACAAGGGCCCGTCGATCGAGGACCGCAGCCCCATGGGCCGGGCCAACCGGTACCGTGAGGTGCTGACGGCGGTGAGCGCGCGGCGCATCAGGGGCCGGGTCGACACCGCCCGCACGGCCGTGGGCCACCGCCTGCGGCCCGGGACGGGCGACGGCCCCGACACCAGGGAGGACGCGTGACGCTGCCGCGGTACGCCTATCTGGGACCCTCCGGCACGTTCACGGAGGCCGCCCTGCGCGCGATGGTCGACCCGGACGAGGTCGAGATGGTCCCCGCGATCGACGTGCTGTCCGCGCTCGCGGCGGTGCGCGACGGCGACGTCGACTTCGCGGTCGTCGCGATCGAGAACACCGTCGAGGGCGGCGTCACCGCGACCCTCGACACGCTCGCGACAGGCGCCCCGCTCGTCATCCTCGGCGAGGTCGTGCTGCCCGTGAGCTTCGAGCTCGTCGCGCGACCCGGGACCTCGATCGACGACATCACGGCCGTCGCGGCGCACTCGCACGGCCTCGCGCAGTGCCGCCGCTGGCTCGCGGCGCGCGTGCCCGGCGCGGTGCAGGTCGCCGCGACCTCCAACGCCGCCGCCGCCGGCGAGCTCGCCGAGGGCGTCGCGGGCTTCGACGCGGCTCTCGCTCCGCCCGGCCTCGGCGGCCGCCTCGGCCTCGAGGTGCTCGCGGCGGGCGTGGCCGACAACCCCCACTCCGCCACGCGCTTCGTCAAGGTGGGCCGCCCCACCGCGGTACCCCCGGCCACGGGCGCGGACAAGACCACGCTTGTCGTGCACCTGCCCGACGACCGCGCGGGCGCCCTGCTCGCGATGCTCGAGCAGTTCGCGGCGCGCGGCGTCAACCTCTCGCGCATCGAGAGCCGGCCCCGCTCCGACCGGCCCGGCGAGTACTCGTTCTCGATCGACGCGCTCGGCCACATCGACGAGCCGCGCGTCGCCGAGGCGCTCGTGGGCCTCAAGCGCACGAACCCGGTGGTCGTGTTCCTCGGCTCGTACCCCGCGGCGACCGGCTACCCGACCCCGGTCACGCCCGGCACCTCGGAGGAGGAGTTCGCCGAGGCGCGCACGTGGGTCCAGGCGCTGCGCTCCGGCCGGCACTGAGCCCGCGCGCTGCCGCCTCACGCGCCCCGGTGACACCTGGGTGCACGTTCTCGG
>NZ_BBLX01000007.1 GCF_000971155.1 Demequina maris
TGTCTGGTGTCACGACATCGTTCACTGATGTGTCGCGACATCGTTCACAGGCCTGGTGCTTCGACGATGGGCCATGGCGGATGCAGACAAGAACCGGGTCATCGTGCTGGCGGTCATCGAGGGCGGTCTGTCCGTCGCCGAGGCGGCGCAGCGGTTCAAGGTCTCCAGACGGTGGATCTACACCCTCGTGGCCCGGTACCGCGTCGAGGGTGCTGGCGGTCTTGAACCGCGCTCACGCGCCCCACGCACGTCGCCACAGGCCACGCCCGCACCGGTGCGGGCACGGATCCTGGAGCTGCGCGACGAGCTCACAGCCGAAGGACTCGATGCTGGGGCGGAGTCCATCGCGGACCGGCTCACACGCGAGGACCTGACGGTTCCGGCGACGTCGACGATCTGGCGGATCCTGCGCGGCGGCGAACGCGTCACGGCGCAGCCACGCAAGCGTCCCCGCTCGTCGTGGGCCCGCTTCGAAGCCGCCGCCCCCAACGGCTGCTGGCAGTCCGACATGACCCACTGGCACCTGGCCGACGCCACCGAGGTCGAGATCATCTCCTGGCTCGACGACCACTCCCGGTTCCTGCTGCACATCTCCGTCCATGCGGTCGTGACCGCGCCGATCGTGACCACCACGTTCCTGACCACCGCACGTGAGCACGGTCTACCAGCGTCGACGCTGACGGACAACGGGCTGATCTACACCACCCGGTTCGCCAACTACAAAGGCGGCCCCAACCACTTCGAGCACGTCATCGCATCCCTGGGCATCAAGCAGAAGAACGGCCACCCCGGCCACCCCCAGACCCAAGGCAAGATCGAACGCTTCCACCAGACCCTGAAGAAATGGCTCACGGCCAGGCCCGACGCCGACACGATCGACGCGATGCAACACGTGTTGCACACCTTCCAGCACGTCTACAACCACGAACGCCCTCACCGGTCGCTTGCCCGGCGCACCCCCGCGGAGGCCTACACCGCGCTACCCAAGGACCAGCCCTCGATCGAGCTCCTCGAGCGCCACTGGCGCGTCCGCCACGACATCGTCGACCCCGGCGGCACCATCACCGTGCGCTGGGCCGGGAACCTACGCCACCTCGGCATCGGACGCGCCCACCGCGGAACCGACATCGTGCTCCTCATGGCCGGCCGCGACACCCTCGTCATCGACCGCACCACCGGCGAGATCATCGCCGAACACCACCTCGACGAAACCCGCGACTACCAGCCCAAGAAACACCAAAGGCCCCTCCCGAAGGAGGGGCCTTTGTGAACGATGACCCGAGACATCTGTGAACGATGTCCCGACACATCACATGCGAGCGGGTGACGGGAATCGAACCCGCGCTATCAGCTTGGGAAGCTGAAGTTCTACCATTGAACTACACCCGCGAGCACCGCTCGGCGGCGGTGCGTCACCCCATTCTAGGGGGTCGCCGCAGCCTCCTCGCCCACGGCGCGCGGCGCATCGTCCCGCACGACCCGGTCCTCGCGCAGCCCCTCCCGATGGCCGAGCGCCTCGAGCCAGCGCACCAGCTGCAGGTGCACCTGCTCGGCGCCGCGCAGCCGTCCGTGCTCGAGAAGCGACGCGTCGAGCGACCAGTCCGACGGGTAGACCAGCAGCGGCCGCGTCTGCCATCCGCCCAGACCGCCGTGGCAGCCCACCAGCTCCTCGAAGGCCGCGACCTCGTCGAGGCCGGGCTCGTGCAGCGAGTTGACGTAGATGTCCGGCGCCTCGGGGAACGAGGCGACGCGCGCCATGTCGGTCGCGGCACCCGGGCCGAACGGCGCGAGCGGATCCTCGCCCTCGACCTCGCCCGTCGACAGCCGGTGCAGCCCGCGCGGGCCGATCGCCACGGGGCCCGAGGCCGCACGCACGACGATGAAACCGATGCCCGGGTGGGTGGCGAGCGTCTCCACGAGGCCCGGATGCTCCGCCTCGAGGTCCGCGAGCGCGAGCGGCTCCGGGGAGTCGGTGAACCAGACGCCGCCGAGGTTGCCGCTGCCGACGACCGCGAGCGCCGGCCCGCCGTCGCCCGCCGGGGACGATGCGGCGGCGCCCGCCTCGCGCCGCCTCAGCGCGCGCCTGGCCGCGCGGCCCGACACCGACTCCTGCGCCGCGGCCTCGCTTACGAGCAGCCGCACCCGGCCCCAGGTCTCCTCGTCGTGCGACGTGTCGAGCGCGCGTCCGCCGGTGTGCGCCGCCACGAGCTCCTCGAGCGTCATGCCGTAGCGCTGCAGGAACGTCGCCCCCTGGCTCTGGCCGTGGTCGGACACCAGGACGATGCGGTACTCGCGGGGAGTGATCCCGGCCTGTGCGACCTGCTCGAGCGTGCGGAGGACCCCGTCGAGGCCGTAGAGCGACGCGAGCGACTCGGGGCGCGTGACGCCCGCGTGGTGGGCGATCTCGTCGTAGTCGACGAAGTCCACGTAGATGGATCGCGCGCCCTCCATCATCGCCTCGATGACGAGGGCGACGTTGAGGTCCCTCAGGAGCACGTTGGTGATGCCGCGCAGCGCGACGTACGAGCCGCCGCGATGCACGCGCGGCTCGACCCCGCGCCACTCCTGGCGGCGTGCCTGCCACACCTCCTTCGCCATCTCGCCGAGCGTGCGCGTCAACGCGCGGGCGAAGCCCGCGGGGTGGGTGAAGAACGCCGCGTAGGAGCGCGAGGGTCCGAGCGACCGCTCGCCGCCGCGCATGCCGCTCATCGTGAGGAACGAGCGCTCCGCATCGCCGGAGAACAGGTTGGAGATCGACACGCCCTGGTCCGCGAGCAGGCCGCGGCCGTCGCTCACCCGCTCCTCGATGAGCGCCGCATCGTCGGGGCGGTTCGCGACGACCATGCGCCCGAGCGCGCGATCCCACCACCGGAAGGCGGGGATGCCGCGCGACGAGCCGTGGAGGATCCCCGCCTGGCTCACGGGCGTGGTCGACGGCACCCGCGCGGTCCACTCGGTCCAGGTGTGCGTGCCGCCACGGATCCAGCGCGCGATCGTCGGCAGGTTGCCCGCGCGCAGCTCCTGCTCGAGCAGGGGCGCGGACACCCCGTCGAGCTGCACGAACACCACGCCCGGCAGCCCGTCGGGCTCGGGGCGGTCGTCGTGCAGTGCCATGCGGGTCGCGTGCACGAGCAGGTAGTCGTGGGTGCTCACCGAGAACAGCCAGGACACCAGCGTCATGAGGACCGTCAGGATCCACGAGGCGACGAGCGCCCATCCCGGGCTCGCGACGTCGACGCCGGGAGCGAGCCACAGCGCCAGCCCGACGGTCGTGGCGTTGGCGAGCAGCGCGGCCACGAGCGCGCCCGCCCAGCCGAACCGGCTCGCGATCCGCAGCCACACGGGCTGCAGGACCCACGTGACGAGGGCGATCGCCACGGCCGCCAGCAGCGCCGCGATCCACCCGTCCGCAGTCACCCCGGGCGTGAGCGCGATGGCGGCCGCGACCACCACGGTCTGCACGGCCAGCTCGGCGGCGCGGGCCGCCCGCGCGCGCATCGTGCGCCGCTGCGCGCCCACGGCCTCCGCGAGCTCACGCTCGCGCTCCCCCTGGAACCACCGGCCCGCGCCGGGGGTCCAGGCGAGCGCCAGCGTGAGGCCCGCGCCCGCGGCGACGACGATGGCGGCGGGCAGGGAGCCGTCCGGCGTGGTCGCCTGGTGGATCGCCTCGAGCACGCGCAGTCCCGCGAGCGCGGACAGGACGATGCGCGCGCCGTTGGAGCCCCGCCACAGCGCGACGGCGGCGGCGATGAGGCCCGCGCCGAGCAGGCCGAGCGCGACGATGGTCGCGGTGGACGCCTCCGCGCGCCCGGTGCCGCCCGCGAGGGCGATGGTGCTGATGGCTAGGTCGAGCGCGCCGCCGAGCGCGGTGAGGGCGGCGAGCACGATCACGCCTGGTGGACGGCGTGCACGCGTCACGGACGGTCGCATGGGTCCATCATCGTCGTCGTCGGGCGCTGAGGGCCGAGGCCGGGCCCGCGCGCCGGGTCAGCGGTTCTGCAGCGCGTCGAGCCCCACCGCGACCGCGTGGATCAGCCGCGGGTCGTAGCGGTCGTCCTCGACGGTCACGCGGTAGGTGTCGCGCACGCCCCACTTGCGGACGATCGTCATGACGGGGGACCCGGCATCCTCGGTGGCGAACAGGAAGTCGTACGGCAGCAGGTCGAAGCCGATGCGCCGCAGGACCGCGTAGAGCGAGGACGTCTCCTGCCCCAGCACGCGCGGCAGGCCCTCCTGCTCCATGTACCAGGTGGTGAGGAGGAGCGACCGCCGGAAGTCCTTGCGGAAGCCGCCGAGGACCGTGCCGGCCTCGTCCCGCACGTCGACCACCGAGCTGAGGTCGAGGACGTTGCGCGCCTGGAGGGTGAAACGCACGTGCGCCTTCGAGTCGTCCGCGTAGAACGGCACCTCCTCGCGCAGCCGGCCGCGCTTCTGCTGGGCGAACGCGAGCTGCTCGACCGGGTTCCACGCCTCGTCCGCCCGCCAGACCTCGTAGCGGTTCACCATGAGGGTGATGCGCTGCCGCACGAGGTAGTGGACCGTCATGACCTCACCCTAGGAGCGCGCCGGAGGGGCCACAATGGCGGCATGCCCGCTCCCTCCGTGTTCCGCCTCGCCGCCGCGGCGGTCCTGGCGGTGCTGCCGCTCGCCGCCTGCGCCGGCGCGCCCGAGTACCCGATCGTGGCGACCGCGGCCGCGGCGGAGGTGCCGGACGCGTCGCTCGCGATGCGCTCGGTGGAGATCACCCTCGAGTCGGTGGGCGCGCAGGACGTCGTGGTCACCGGCGGCACCGTGTTCTCGCCGTACTTCGACCGGCTCGACGCCGTCGGGCTCAACATCGCCGTGCCCGCCGGCGGGGAGGTGACGGTGCGTCTCCCGCTCGGGATCGCCACGTGCCCGGCAGGCGAGGGCGGGTCCAGCGCGCAGCTGGTGCTGGAGTCGGGCGGGGAGGAGCTGCTCCAGTCGGTCGTCCTGAGGGACCGCCAGCTCGCCCGCCTCAACAAGAAGACCTGCGCGTTCCGGATCGACGACGAGGGCCTCTGAGCCGGATCCCTATTCCCGGTCGGCGAGATTAGCATCGTGCCTGGTAGATGGCCACTTTTTGCGGATCGCCCGGCGGGTGGCCGCGCATCGTCCCTGGAAGATCGACGTTGCACCTGTCGGCGGGCTCGCGCTCAGGCGCCCCTCGGCCGGATCTCCCGGCGGAGCGGACCGGTCCGCCGGAGAGCAGGGGAGGACATCAGCATGGCACTCGGTTCCGGCATCTTCCTGATCGTCGTCGGCGCGATCGCCGCGTTCGCGGTGGACGACGCGATCGACGGCGTGAACCTCGCGATGATCGGCTACATCTGCATGGCCGCAGGCGTGGTCGCGATCGTGGTCTCGCTCATCGCCAACGCGCAGCGCTCGCGCACCACGCACACCGAGGTGCGCGACGAGCACGTCGACCACCACCGCGTCGAGGGCTGAGCGCGACGCACCGCCCGGCCCCGACGGGCCGGGCGGTGCGACCGGCCTGGTACGCCGCCCTTGCGGCGCGGCCGCTTGACCCTCCCGTGAGGGGACGGTTCATGCTGACGGCATGCATCCGGGAGAGCTTCTCAGCATCGGTGAGTTCGCCGCGCTGACCCGTCTGACCGTCAAGGCGCTGCGGCACTACGACGAGCAGGGACTCCTCACCCCCGTGCGGGTCGACCCCTTCAGCTCGTACCGCTACTACGCGCCGGACCAGGTCCGCCGCGCGACCCTCATCGGCACCATGCGCCGCATGGATGCGCCGCTCGCCGTCGTCCGCGAGGTGCTCGACCTCGCCGACGGCCCCGAGCAGGCGGCGGAGGCGTTCTCCGCCTGGTGGGCCGCACAGGAGCGCCACCACGAGCAGCGTCGGGACATCGGCCGCTACCTCACCCGCTACCTGCGAAGCCAAGGAGCCGCCATGAATATCCGCACCCGCGCTGTGCCCGAGCGCACGCTC
Organism: Demequina maris; assembly: GCF_000971155.1. Taxonomy (GTDB): domain Bacteria; phylum Actinomycetota; class Actinomycetes; order Actinomycetales; family Demequinaceae; genus Demequina; species Demequina maris. Next base: position 5,975 of record NZ_BBLX01000007.1, read on the forward strand.
GCCGTCATGAGCCGCGAGCTCTATCAGCCGGAGCTCGAGCCGTTCATCATGGAGGCGTTCTCGACCCTGTTCGACCATGCGGTCGCGCACCCCGGCCTCCGGGACCTCGACACCACGGTCGAGCAGCCCACGTACGTGATCTATCACGGCTCGGTGACGCCGGACTCGAGCGCGCTCGTCGAGGCCTGCGTAGTCGTGAGCCCCGATGCGCGCCCCGCCGAGGGCATCTCGATCCGCCTCGAGCCCGCGCATGAGGAGGCGTACGCCTCGCTCACCCGCGACCAGGTGGTCTTCCCCGACATCCTCGACGCCTACGACGCCGTGGCGACCTGGGTGATGGCCCACGGCGCCGCCCACGACGACCTCCCCCCGCGGGAGGTGTACATCGCCGACGTGATGAGGGCAGACGCCGAGGACCTCGTCTGCGACGTCGTGTTCCCCTTCGTGCCCCGCTGACCGCGCGCATCGTCGCCGCCGGCCGTAGCCTGACGGGGACCGCTCAACCCGGGAGCATCCATGGCCACCGTCTCGACGTACCTCAACTTCGACGGCACCTGCGAGGAGGCCTTCGCGTTCTACCGCGAGGTCTTCGGCGGCGACTACGTCGGACCCGTCCAGCGGATCGGCGAGGTGCCGCAGCCGCCGGGCATGCCGGCGCTGACCGAGGAGGAGGGCGCGCGCATCATGCACGTCGCCCTCGAGACGGTCGCCGGGCACGTGATCCATGGCACGGACATCGTGCCGTCCATGGGGCACGTGCTCACGAACGGCAACGCGATGTCGATCAACCTCGAGCTCGACGATGAGGACGAGCTGCGCGACCTGTGGACCCGGCTGTCGGCGGGCGCGGACATCGAGATGGAGCCCACACCCATGTTCTGGGGTCAGCTGTTCGCCTCGTTCGAGGACCGGTTCGGCATCCGCTGGATGATGGTCGCGCCGCTCACCGAGGGCACCGGGCTGGCCTGACGGCCCGCGGGCAGGGCGTCAGCCCTCGTCGCCGTAGGTCTCCTCGATCGCGTCGAAGAACGCGTCGGACAGCATCTGGAAGTTGTCGCGGTCCAGCACGATCGGATCGCCCTCGTCGATCTCGAGCACGGTGGTGTCCGCGTCGAGCCCCGAGCCCTCGGGCGGCTCGAAGCGGCCGCCGTTGCCGTTGAGCGACTCCACGACGGCGCGCATCTCCTGCAGCGGTCCCGGGTCGTCGCCCTCGGCGTCGCGGCTTCGGTCCGAGAACATGCCCTCGAGCTGGCTCGCGACCGCGACGAAGTACTCGTCCTCGATCGCCTGGATCGCCGAGTCCATGGAGCCGTCGCCGGGCGCCTGCCCGCGGAGCAGGTCGAACGCCGCGACCTCGGCCTCGATGCGCCAGCGGCACGAGTCGATGTAGTCGCCGCTGTACTCGGTCACGTCATCCATGGCTCCACCTCCTGCGCATCGTATGACGCTCAGTATGGTGCGCCCGAACTGCCAACGCACAGAGGAGCCCCGGCGCTTCACGCCTGGTGCGCCTCGGGTCGCGCCCGGCCGCGGCGGGACGATGCGGGATCAGGGCTGCTCGGAGCGGTCCGCGAGCTGCTGGGCGAGGATGTCCTCGGCGGCCTGGGCGCGGCGCTCGCGCTCGGCCTCCTCGGCGGTGGGGTAGCGCACCCGCACGAAGGGCCGCGAGAGCTGGTAGCTCACGGTGAGGCGCGCGTCGCGCACGACCCACGCGGCCGCGCCCACCGCCACGATCAGGGCTCCGATCGCGCCCACGCCGATCGACCAGCGCGGGCCGAAGGTCTCCCCGATCCATCCCACGATGGGGGAGCCGATCGGGGTGCCTCCCAGGAAGATCATCATGTACAGCGCCATCACGCGCCCGCGCATGTGCGGCGTCGTCGTGGTCTGCACGGCGGCGTTCGCGGACGTGATCATCGTGAGCGCGGTGAAGCCCACCGGCACGCACGTGAGCACGTACAGGGGGTAGGTGGGCGCGAGCGCCATCATCGTGAGCGCGATCCCGAAGGCGAAGGCGGCGCCCACCACGAGGCGCAGGCGCGGGCGCTTGCGCCGTGCCGCGAGCAGCGCCCCGGACAGCGAGCCGATCGCCGTGACCGAGCCGAGGATGCCGTACTCGCCGGGACCCTTGTCGAACTCGGTGGCCGCCATCATCGCGCTCGTGAGCTGGAAGTTCAGGCCCAGCGCGGCGACGGTGCCGACGACCACGAGGATCACGACGATGTCGGGTCTGCGGCGGATGTAGCGGATGCCCTCGCGGACCTGACCCCGGCCGCGTGCCGCGCGCTCCTGGTGGTGCAGCTCGGAGGCGCGCATCATCGCGAGCGCCGCGATGGTGGCGCCGAACGTCGCCGCGTTGATGAGGAACACCCACCCGGTGCCGACCACCGCGATCAGCAGGCCCGCGACGCCCGGACCGATGAGCCGCGCGGCGTTGAACGACGCGCTGTTGAGCGCGACGGCGTTCGGCAGCGAGGACGACGGCACGAGGTCCGAGACGAAGGTCTGGCGGGCCGGCGCGTCGATCGCGGACACGACGCCGAGGCCGAGCGCGAACGCGTAGACGTGCCACAGCTCGACGTGCCCCAGGACGGTGAGGAGGCCCAGCCCGAGCCCCAGCACGCCCTGCCCGACCTGCGTCCAGATGAGCAGCTTGCGGTGGTCGACGCGGTCGGCGAGCACGCCTGCCCACGCCGACAGGAACAGGAACGGCGCGAACTGCAGCGCGGTGGTGACGCCGACCGCGACGCCCGACTCGTCGGTCAGCGCGGTCAGCACCAGCCAGTCCTGCGCGACGCGCTGCATCCACGTGCCCACGTTCGACACGAGGGCGCCGGCGAACCACAGCCGGTAGTTGAAGATGCGCAGGGACGCGAAGGTCTGTGACATGTCACCTAGGGGAACCGGCTGACGCGGGCGGTTCTTCCGCGGCGTCGCGTCGGCACGTGCGCCTCCGCCACCCTACGCCCGTCGGCCGACCCCGCCTCGCCCCCTCCGGACGCTCGGGACGGGGCGGGCCTGGCGCGCGGACGATGCGCAGCGTACGGTGGTGCGGGCGCGCCGCGAGGGTCGGCGCCGAGGAGGAACGTTGGAGCTCTAGGGACGCCGGACCACGAGTCTGGCCACGGTCATGCACCTTCCAGACCCCCCGCGGAGCTCCCTATGCACGCCCTCTCCCTCTCCCACGTCTCGTTCGCGTGGCCCGACGGCCGCGCGCTCTTCACCGACCTCACCCTTACGCTGCCCGCCGGGCTGACCGCGCTCGTCGGACGCAACGGCATCGGCAAGTCGACGCTCGTGCGGCTCGCGCTCGGCGAGCTCACGGCCGTCTCCGGCACGGTCGCCGTCCCGCCCGCGACGGCGTACGTCCCCCAGGGCGTCGCGCTCGCCACCGCCGCGACCGTGGCCGACGTCCTCGGCATCGGCGAGCGGGTGGCCGCCTTGCGGGCGATCGAGGCCGGGTCGACCGACCCGTCCGACTACGAGGCGCTCGCGGACGACTGGACGGTGGAGGAACGTGCCGTCGCCATGCTCGGGTCGCTCGGCCTGCCCGCCGGGCTCGACAGGCCCGTGGGCCGCACGAGCGGCGGCGAGGCGATGTTGCTCGCGGTCGCCGCCGCGATGCTCGACGCCCCGGACCTCCTCGTCCTCGACGAGCCGACGAACAACCTCGACGCCGAGGCGCGCGCGGCGCTCGCGGACGCCTTGTCCTCGCGGGACGGGACCACGCTCGTCGTGAGCCACGACCGCGACCTGCTCGCACGCGTCGACCGCATCGCGGAGCTGCGCGAGCGCGACGACCGCACCGTGGCGCTGCGCTGGTTCGGCGGCGCGCTCGACGCCTTCGAGGAGGCGCGTGCGACCGAGGGCGCCGCGGCGGCCCAGGCGGTCACGACCGCCACGGCCGCCGTCGCGCGTCACTCGCGCGCGCTCACGGCGCACGCGGACGGCGCGGGCCGCAAGCGGCGCGCGGGCGAGAAGGCGCGCGCCCAGCGGCGCGTGGTGGGGCTCGCCGCCGACGCGAAGCAGGGTCAGGCCGAGCGCACCGACGCACGCGTGCGCCGCGTGCACGAGGAACGGCTGGCGGCGGCCCGCGCCGGCCTCGCCGAGGCGCGGGCGGCGATCCCCCGCGACCGGACGATCCGGGTGGACCTGCCGGGGACCGCGGTGCCCGCCCGACGCCTCGTGCTCGAGACGGAGGGGCTCGTCACCCGCAACGGGGTGCGCCTCGATGCGATCGTCAGGGGACCCGAGCGCATCCATGTCCGTGGTCGCAACGGCTCCGGCAAGTCGACCCTGGTGGCGACGCTGCTCGGCGACCTGCCCGCCGTCACGGGGACCGCGCGCATCGGTGTCCCCGCCGGCGTGCTCCCGCAACGGCTGACGGGGCTCGACGAGGCGGCCTCCGTCGTCGCCAACGTGCGCCGCCGCGCCCCCGGCGCGGATCCGCAGGAGGTGCGCGACCTGCTCGGCCGGTTCCGCTTCCGTGGCGCCAGCGCCGAGGCGCGGCTCGGCGACCTGTCCGGTGGCGAGCGCTTCCGCGCCTACCTCGCGTGCGTGCTGCTCGCGCGGCCCGAGCCCCAGCTGCTGGTGCTCGACGAGCCCACGAACAGCCTCGACCTCGACTCCCAGGCCCAGCTGATCGACGCGCTCGCCGGCTACCGCGGCTCGCTGCTGGTCGCCAGCCACGACCAGGCGTTCGTCGAGGCGATCGGGCCGACGCGGGAGTGGGTCGTCGAGCCCGGCAGCGCGGTCCGTGACCGTCCGTTCGCGTGAAGCGCGCCTTCCCCGGCGCTACGCCTCGGTGCTACGCCCCGGCGTTCTGCAGCACGTCGAGCTGCTCGAGGCTGAGCTCGACGTCGACCGCCTCGACGCATTCCAGGTACTGGTCGAAGGTGCGCGCGCCGATGATCGGGATCATCGACGGCCAGTGCCGGGACATCATCCAGGCGAGCACCACCTGGTTGCCCGTCGCGCCGGTCTGCGCCGCGACGTCGTCGACGGCGCGGAGACGCGCGTCCGAGTCCGGGCCCGCGTAGCTGTGCATCGCCCAGAAGTGCCGGTCGCGCCTCGCATGGTCGCTGTAGAGGCCCTTGAGCACGGGAGAGTAGGCGACGAGCTGCAGGTCCGGGTAGGTGCGCAGGTAGTCGAGGTGCTCGGTGGTGACGATGCCCGGGTGGTGCAGGTCCGCCCGCGGCCGCAGGTAGCTGTGCTGCTGCTGGAACGCGACGGGCTGCGTCCAGCCATGCGTGTCGCACAAGGCGCGGATCTGCGCGAGGCGCCACGACGCGGCGTTCGACCAGCCGTACGCGCCGATCAGGCCCGCGTCGACCGCGCTCGCGAGGAAGCCGAGGGTCTCCTCGAGCGGGGTCGACCGGTCGTCGACGTGCACGTAGTACAGGTCGACGCTGTCGAGGCCCAGCCGGTCGAGCGACGCGGCGAGCGCCAGTCTCAGGGTGTCGGCCTCGGCGCCGACGTACAGCTTGCGCGCGAGGTCCCAGTTCGCGACGCCGTCCTCGAACACGTCCTCGACGGAGCTGAGCATCCCCGACCCCTTGGTGGCCATGAGCACGCTCGGGCGCGCGCCGGATCGCTCGAGCCAGCGCCCGAGCAGGGCCTCCGAGTGGCCGCCCAGCGACCCGGGGTCCTCCCACCAGCAGTAGCAGTCGGCGGTGTCGATCATCCCGGGCACGGCCGAGCCGTCGGGCGCGGCGAAGCGCGGCACCACCTCCGTCACGAAGTGGTCGAGGATGCGGCGCGACTCGTCCTCCGGGGTGCGCGTGCCCATGAGCATCGCGCCGACAGCGATCGGCGCGACGTAGGTGTCGGTGAGCCCGAGCCGCCGCGCGGCCGCGGGAGCGGGTCCGTCGGTCATGGTTCGACGCTACGTCCGTGCGAGCCGCGCCGCGCGGTGGGACGATGCTCGGGTGGGGTCGGCGGGGACCCCCGGGGGAGGTGCGTGATGCGGTACCTGCTGCTCGTGTGCGTCGAGGAGATCGCGGATCCCGTGGACGAGCCGTACGACGACGCCGCGGAGATCGAGCGCTGGGTCGCGGCCCACGACGGCAGCGGCGCGCGGGTGTGGGGCGATCGGCTCGCGGACGCGTCCGAGTCCCGCGTGGTCCGGATCCGGGCGGGCGGCACCACGGTCGAGCCTGGCCCGCTGCATCCCGCGCACGCCGCGATCGCCGGCCTCGACATCCTCGAGTGCGGCTCGCTGGACGAGGCGGTCGCGATCGCGCTCGACCATCCGATGGCGCGCGGCGGCGTCCTCGAGGTCCGCCCGTTCTACGACTGGACCGCCGGGTCCTGACGCCCGGCGCGGGCAGCGCATCGTCCCGCTAGCCTGGCCGTATGCCTTCGCTCCTCATCCTCGGCGGGACCGCCTGGCTCGGCCGCGAGATCGCGGCGCAGGCCGTCGCGCGCGGCTGGGACGTCACGTGCCTCGCGCGCGGCGTCTCCGGCGTGGTGGCCCCGGGCGCCGAGCTCGTCGTCGCCGATCGCGACGCGTCCGGCTGCTACGCGGAGGTCGCCGACCGCGACTGGGACGCCGTCGTCGAGGTGAGCTGGCAGCCGCGGCACGTGCGCGAGGCCGCCGAGGCGCTCGAGGGCCGGGCGCTGCACTGGACGTACATCTCGTCCGTGGCGGTGTACGCACCGACCCGCGCGGTGGTCGCCGAGGACGCGCCGCTGCGCGAGCCCGTGCTGCCCGACGTCGCGGTCGACGGCTCGCAGTACGACGCCGCGAAGGTGCGCTGCGAGCTCGAGACCGTGCGTGCGCAGCCCGACGCGTTGCTCGTGCGGGCCGGCGTCATCGTGGGCCCGGGCGACCCGACCGAGCGCTTCGCGTACTGGCCGCGCCGCGCGGCGCTCGCGGGCGAGGGGCCGATGCTCGTGCCCGCGCCGCCCGCATACCCGCTGCAGCTCATCGACGTGCGCGACCTGGTCGCGTGGCACCTCGTCGCGATCGAGGCGGGCCTGTCGGGCCCGGTCAACGCCGTCGGTGAGCAGCGCGCGGGCCTCGACCTGATCGAGCTCGTCCGCGAGGTCGCGGGCGCGCACGGCCCGCTCGTGAGGCCCGATGCCGCGTGGCTGCTCGAGCGCGGCGTGCGGCCGTGGAAGGGCGAGGGCTCGCTCCCGCTGTGGGTGCCGGACGACGGCGGGCCCGCGCGCACGGGGTTCCACGACGGGTCGCGCTTCCGCGACACGGGCGGGGTCCGCCGGCCGCTCATCGAGACGGTCCGCGACGTGCTCACGGAGGAGCGGTCGCTGGGCGTCGACCGGCCCGGCCTCGCGGGCCTGTCGCGCGAGCGCGAGCTCGCGCTGATCGCGGAGTTCGAGCGCGGCTGACGCCTACGCGGGCTCCCGACCGTCCGCGGCGACCGCCGCATCGTCCACCGTCGGGACCGCGCCCGTGGCGGGCTGCCGCGGCGGGCCCAGGTAGAGGATCGTCGACCCCTTCGGGGGGATGAACCGCTGGTCCGGGGAGAGCAGCCGCAGCCCTCCCGACGCGTCGACCGCGCCCAGCGGGATGGCCCCGGAGCCGCCGCCGACCTTGTCCGCGAGCTCGCGCAGCCCGTACTGGCGGGTGAGGTGCGTCGCGTGGACCCGCCAGCCCTCGGCGACGCGGTCGTCGAGCGTCGCGAGGTCCGTGAACCCGTCGAACGCGTAGGACGCGCGGCGCTCGAAAGTCAGCGCCCTGCGCTCCCCGGTGCCCTCGGCGGGCGCGATCTGGAACGACCGGTGGAAGCCGAACTCCGTGCCGAGGCTGCGCGCGACGAGCGCGTTGTAGTAGTCGTTGTCGGTCGCCGCGAGGACATGGCTGACGCCGGCCTCCTCGAGCCTCTCGTCGGCGTGCTCGGACAGCACCTCGCCGAAGTACGTGGGGACCCCCGCCATGCGCATCGGCTGGAGGCTCTGGTAGCGCCCGTCGGCGACGAGGACCGCCGCGCCCTGGCGTCGCACCGCCTCGGCGAGCGCGAGCCCGAAGCGGGACGCGCCCACCAGCAGCAGCCCGTTGCGGGCGCCGGTGGTGAGGCCCAAGCGGCGCGCGAGCGGCGCCAGCGTGAAGCCGTGCGCGACCACCGTCACGAGGATCACGAGGAAGACCGTCGGCACGAGCTGCGCGCCGTCCGGGTAGCCCGCGTCGACCATCGCCGGGCCGAACGAGCCCGCGGTCGCCGCCGCGACGATGCCGCGCGGCGCGATCCAGCCCAGCAGGATGCGGTCGGGCTTGGGCACGTCCGAGCGCAGCGTCACGAGGAGGATGGTCAGCGGCCGCACGACGACCATGAGCGCCAGGACGAACGCGCCGATGCGCCAGTCGAGCTCGCGGATGTCGCCCGCGTCGAGCGTCGCGGGGATGACGATGAAGAGCGAGCTCACGAGCACGACCGTGAGGCCCTCCTTGAAGTGCAGGAGCTGCTCGCGCTCGGGCAGGCGCATGTTGCCCAGCACCAGGCCCATCGCCGTGACCGCGAGCAGCCCGGTCTCGTCCTGGAGGCGGTTGCCCACGCCCGCGACCAGCAGCACCGTGACGAGGAGGAGCGGCGACTTGAGGTGCGCCGGCACCCAGCCGCGGCGGAACGAGACGCCGATGAGCGCGCCGACGACGGCGCCCATGCCGCCGCCCACGACCACGGCGAAGAGGAGGCCGGTGAGGACCGAGCCGACGCCGTCGTCCGACAGCGCGAACAGCTGGAAGGTCAGGAACGCGAGCGTGACGCCGATGGGGTCGTTGACGATCCCCTCCCACTTGAGCAGCGCCGCCGAGTCGCGCCGTAGGCCGGCCTGGCGCAGCAGCGGCGCGATGACCGTGGGGCCCGTCACCACGAGGATCGCGCCGAGCACCAGCGCGACGGGCCAGTCGAAGCCGCCGATCCAGTGCGCGGCCGCGGCGGTCAGCGCCATCGCGACGGGCGGGCCGAGGATGGTGAGCCGGCCGATGCCGCGACCGACCCGCCTGAACTCGGAGAAGCGCAGGCTCATGCCGCCCTCGAACAGGATGACGGCGACGCCGATGCCGATGAGCTCCGAGAGGTCGTCGTCGGGGATGTCGACCGTGACCAGGCCCGTGAAGGGGCCGAGCGTGAGGCCCACGGCGATGAGGATCACGATCGCGGGCACGCGCAGTCGCGCGGCGAGGAGCTGGGAGACCATCCCGGCCACGAGGACCAGGACGATCGATGCGGCGAGCGTCACGGTTCGAGACTAGGGCCGCGGCGGCGCCGCCGGGCGGTGGGGGTGGCGTGGGGGAGGCGTGTCACCGCACGTGTCGCGCGTCGACGTGCGCGGTGCGGGGACGGTTCGCGGCCAGGGTTGCCGTCCCGAGACCGGCCATCAGCGCGGCGAGCACGGTGAGGAGGCCGACGCGGTCGGCGCCGGTCGACGACAGCGCCGCGGTGTCCGCCGCATCGTCCGTCCCGTCTCCCGTCGAGCCGGTGGTGGTGGGCGTCGCGCTCGCGGCGCTCGTCGGCTCCGACGTGACCACCGCGGACTCGACCTCGGACGCGGTGGTGCCGCCGGTCTCGTCGACGCCCGTCGCGACCGGGCCGGCGGCGATCACCACCGGCGCGGCGGTGATCGCGGCCGGGTTGAGCCCCGCCATCGTCGGCCGCAGCGTCGCCGCGTAGGTGAGGCTGCCCCGCGCCTCGTCCGCCGCCCCGGCCACGTAGGTGGCCGTGACGGTGAGCGAGTCGCCGGATGGCAGCACCGCCCCGGCGGGCAGGAGCGAGCCCAGCGTGAGGTCCGCGCCGCCGTCCTCGGTCACGGTGGCGACCAGGTCGGGCAGCGACAGCGGGCTGTCGTTGCGCACGGTGAGCCGGTAGGTGACGGTCTCGCCGGCGTTGGCGAGCCCGTCGCCGTTGGTGTCCGCGAGGGTCCCGGTGACCGCGAAGCCGAGCGCGGGCGTCGCATCGTCCACGGGGATCGTCGGGAGCGACAGCGTCGCCGGCAGCCATGCGCCGCCGTAGAGCACCTCGCCGGTCACGCCGGCGAGGGGGAGGGCGCCGGCGGCGAGGGCCGCGAGCGTGACGGGCATCGGGGCGGAGTCCGCGCACACGCCGGCGTCACCACGCGCGAGCGCGACCGCGGCGCCGTCGCACGCGAGCGGCGCCCCGAGCAGGCGGAAGCCGTCGATGGGCACGTCGCTCGCGTTGGTGGCCGTGATGCCGGACAGCACCACCAGGTCGTCGACGACCGGCCAGGTCACCGGGGTGCCGCCCGCGGCGGCGAGGAAGCCCGCCGAGGCGTTGACCGTGAGCGCGAACGCGGGCGTCGCCGCCGCGACCGCGGGGGCGGAGGCGGTGGTGGTCGCGGATGCGCCCGACTCGCCGGCCGCGGTCACCTCGATCGCGCGCGCCGGCACCTCGCCGGCCACGACCTCCGCGGCGGTGACGGTGTGGCTGCCCACCGCGAACGGCGCGGAGGAGCCGCCGACGGCGAGGACGCCCGCGCCGGCACCGGCCATCCCGGCCGAGGTTGCGGCGAGCGACCCGACGGGCTCGGTCCCGGCGTTCATGACCGCGACGGAGTAGTCGACCCGGTCGCCGGCCGTCGCGAGGCCGTCGGTGGTGTCGCCGACGAGCTCGACGAGCGTCGCGGAGCCGGTCGCGGTGATCGCGGTCACGGGCGCGGGGTCGGCAAGGTCGACGGCGCTCGCGGTGACGCTGCCGGTCAGCACGACGTGGACCGGGGGCTCGTCCGTGATCAGGTCGAAGGTGGGCGCGAAGCCGGTGCCGTCGGCGCCCGCCGGGAGGACGGCGCGGCCGGTCACGGTGAACGTCGTGGTGTTGCTGCCGGACACGCGCATGCCGTGGGGCGCGTCGACGGTGTCGATCGCGAGGTCGGTGGAGGTGAGCGACGTGATCTCGGTGGTGCTGGTGCCGCCCGTGGTGGTGAGCGTGAACGTGTAGGTCAGCAGGTCGTCCCAGTCGCGCAGGCCGTTGCCGTTGTCGTCGCTGTACCCGGTGTAGGTCGCGGCGACGGTCAGCTTCGAGATCGTCGCGCTGCCGGCCGCGAGCGGCACGATCGCGACGGCGAGCACGCCCGCGGTGATGGCCGCCGTGCGCAGGCGCGGCAGCATTGCCTTCTTGCCCATCAGGTCGTCCCCCTCAGCCCCTCAGCCAGTCGGACCCTCGTGTAACGCCGTTATCGACACGAATGGGACCGGGCTTGAGCGGGGACGAGGCGTCAGTCCCAGAAGCCGCGGTGCGGCGCGGCGGCCTCCTCCTCGAGCAGCGGGCCGGTGACCTCGATCGCGCGCGAGCCGGCGCCCAGCACGTCCCGGCAGGGCAGGGCGAGGGTGGGGTTCTCGTCGTGCGCGCCGGTCATGGCGAGCAGGCCCGTCTCGGCGAGGCCGTAGACGACCGCGCCGATGCCGGACCAGTAGATCGCTCCCGAGCACATGGCGCACGGCTCGCAGCTGGTGACGAGCGTGCAGGCGGCCAGCTCGTCGGGGTCCAGCTGGTTGCTGGCGAGGCGGACGAGGTTGGTCTCGGCGTGGCCCGTCGCGTCGCGGTGGGTCACCACCGTGTTCTCGGCCTCGAGGACGATGCACCCCTCGCCGTCGACGAGCACGGCGCCGAACGGGTGGTTGCCGTGGTCCCGCGCGGCCTGGGAGACCGCGATCGCGCGGCGGAGGTGGTCGAGGTGGGCGGTCATGGGGTCAGCCTACGAACGGGCAGCCGGGTGCGCCCGCCACCTCTCAGGACGTGCGGGAGCGGCGTCAGACCCGTGCGAAGGCGTCGATGTCCTCCTCGAACTCGCCGACCACCTGCTCAGACACGGTCGCGCGCGTCGCGGACACCGCCGCGAGGTAGTGCGCTGTCGTGGGCCCGCCGCCGTCGCCGCCGTCCACCGCCGACTCGAGCGCCGCCTGGTTGGCGCGCCTCGCCGCGAACTCGATGTCGGCCGGCGTGAAGCCCGCCGAGGCGTCCACGACCGCCGCGACGTCGACATCCGCGGCAGCGGGCGGGATGAACCGCCCCCAGATCGCGGCGCGCGCCTCGGCGTCCGGCAACCCGATCGGGATGACGTAGTCGAAGCGGCCGTGGCGCAGGAACGCGGAGTCGAGCGAGCGGATGAAGTTGGTCGCGCACACGAGGAGGCGGTCGGGGCGCTCGCGGAACGCCGGGATGAGCTTGAGGAGCTCGTTGGTCACGCCCTGCAGCGGCGACGGCGGGTCCCCGCGTCGGTGCGACGCGATCTCCTCGACTTCGTCGATGAGCACCACCGCGTGCTCGAGCTCCGCGATCTGGTGGAACGTGTCCCGCAGCGCCCCGGCGAGGCCGGCCGGGTCCGCCGCGAGGCGCGACGGGAACACCTCGACGAAGGACCAGTCCAGCCGCGACGCGATCGCCTTCGCGAACGTGGTCTTGCCCGTGCCGGGCGGTCCGAACATCACGACCGCGCGCGGCGGCGCGACGCCGAAGCGGTCCGCGAGCGCGGGCTCCGCGAGCGGCAGCACCAGCCGCTTCTCGATCAGCGCCTTCTCGTGCCGCATGCCGGCGACGCCGTCCCACAGGCCGCGCGGCAGCACGCGGCCGCCGAGCTCCTCCAGCAGCGCCATCTCCTCGCGCTGCACGCGGATGCGTCGCTCCAGGTAGCGGACGGCCTTCTTCTCCGCGAAGCCGGCGTCGCGGAACGCATCGAGGTGGGTCTGCTCGGCCGGCACCAGCGCCGACAGGGTGCTCGGCCCCGCCTCGGCGACGCGGGTCTCGACGGCGGAGAGCAGGCCCGGTCCGATGCCCCGGCCGTGCCACGCATCATCCACCCCGTGGAACACGATCCACGCCTGGTTGTGCGCGCGCCGCGCGACGGCGGCGCCGACGATCTCCTCCTGCACGGTCGCCACGACCGCGATGTCCTCGGCGGCGGAGGTGAGCACCTCCGCGAGCGCGTAGACCGGCTCGACGCCGGCCGCGCGCGACTGCTCCCAGAGCCTCACCACGGACTCGAGGTCCTCGGCGTGGGCGTCACGGATGCGCCATGTGGGCATGGCCTCCTCCTTGCACGTCGTCGTACCGGGGACGCTCCGACGCTACCCCAGGGGGGTATGCGCGGGCGAGGGGCCGGCGCCCCTTGCGCTCAGCGCCGCCGTAGGCTGGTCGGGTTCGTCCGCCACCGTAAGGAGCCACCATGACGCTGCCCACGATCACCCGAGACGCGAACGGCGCGCCCAGCATCGACTTCGCCGGCGCCGAGAAGCCCGAGGGCCTCGTCGTCGAGGTCCACGAGGCCGGCGACGGTCCCGCCGTCGCCGAGGGCCAGCACATCACGGTCCACTACAGCGGATGGCTGTGGGACGGCGCGAAGTTCGACTCGTCGTGGGACCGCGGCGAGTCCATCTCCTTCCCCATCGCCTACGGCTCGCTCATCGACGGCTGGGTCGACGGCATCGTCGGGCAGCCCGTCGGCTCGAAGCTGCTGCTCGTCGTGCCGCCGGAGTCCGGCTACGGCTTCCGTCCCATGGGCCCGATCCCTGCCGGGTCGACGCTCGTCTTCACGGTGGACGTGCTCGAGGCCCGCTGACGGCGAGCCCGCCGTCCACGTCCGGGACGCTCCGCCCCCGCGATCGCGTCGGGGGCCGAGCGTCCCGATTCGTTCCCGGGGGTTGCGCGCCACCCTTGCCGGGGTTAACGTACAACCAAATGGTTGTAGAAACTAACCTGTCGGACGCCGAGGTCGACCGGATCTTCCGGGCCCTGGCGGACGCGACGCGCCGCGACATCGTCGAGCGCGTCCTCACCGGGGAGCAGTCCGTCAGCGCTCTCGCGGATCGGTACGACATGTCCTTCGCGGCCGTGCAGAAGCACGTCGCGGTGCTCGAGAGGGCGGGACTCGTGACCAAGCAGAACCGCGGCCGCGAGCGGCTGGTCCGCGGCAACCCCGATGCGATCCGCAGGGTCCAGGCCCTGCTCGACCGGTACGAGCGCCTGTGGCGCGCTCGCATCGACCGGCTCGACGCGCTCCTCGCGGAGCCCGAGCCCCCGTCCCCGCCGGCTCCAGGACAGGAGTAGCCATGCCCATCACGTCCGTCTCCAAGGACCCCGAGGCCCTCACCATGACGGTGACCGCCGACTTCGCGGTCCCCGTCCAGCGCCTGTGGGACGCCTATGCGGACCCCCGCCAGATCGAGCGCTTCTGGGGCCCGCCCGTGTACCCCGCGACCTTCCTCCGCCACGACATGGCGGCCGGCGGCCGTTCGCAGTACGAGATGCACGGCCCCGACGGCGACGTCTCCGCGGGCTACTGGGAGTTCCTCGCGGTCGACGCCCCGCGGTCGTTCGAGGTCGTGGACGGCTTCGCGCTCCCTGACGGCTCGCCCAACACCGAGATGCCGCACATGCGCATGACGTTCGACTTCAGCGAGACGCCCGACGGCTCGCGCCTGGTCACCACCACGTACTTCAACTCCGCGGACGAGCTCGAGCAGCTCATCGGCATGGGGATGGAGGAGGGCATGCGTCAGGCCATGGGTCAGATCGACGCCGTGCTCGAAGACCTCGAGGCCTTCGCCGCCGGCCGCGGCACCGTCTCGCAGATCCTCTCCGACACCCAGGTGCGGGTGTCCCGCGTCATCCGCGGCACGGTCGAGCAGGTGTGGCGCGCGCACCACGAGCCCGAGCTCATGAAGCGCTGGCTGCTGGGCCCGGAGGGCTGGACGATGCCGACCGCCGAGATCGCGCAGGCCGTGGGCGACCCGTACCGCTACGAGTGGGCGCCCGTGCCCGGCGGCCCCGCGGACGGCGCGCCGCCGTTCGGCTTCGAGGGCGAGCTGCTCGCCTCCGAGCCGCCGTACCGCGAGGTCACGTCCGAGCGCATGATCGGCATGGAGGGCCCGGGCACCACCAACGAGCTCACCCTCACGGCGCGCGAGGACGGCGGCACGCTCCTCACCCTCGTCATCACCTACCCGTCGCTCGAGCTCCGCGACATGATCCTCGGCACGGGCATGACCGACGGCATGGAGACCAGCTACGCCCGCCTCGAGGCCGAGCTCGTCGGGGTCTAGCGCCGCGCCACCACCACGGTCGCGCCGAGGTCCTCGTCCCGAGCGACCTCCGCCGCGAGGCCCGCGTCGCCGGCGGCCCTCGCGGTGAGCGCCACGAGCGCCTCGCTCGTCTCCACCACCGCGACCCCGCCGGGTCGGAGCAGCCGGGACGATGCGGCGAGCACCCCGCGCTGGAGCGCGGCGCCGTCCGCGCCCCCGTCGAGCGCGAGCGCGGGCTCGTGCTCGCGGGCCTCCCGCGGCATCAGCGGGATCTGCGCGGTGGGCACGTAGGGCGGGCACGAGGCGACCACGTCCACCGTGCCCGCCAGCCCGCCGAGCGCGGCGTCCAGGTCCGAGACCAGGGACGATGCGCCGAGCGGGGCGAGCGTGCGGGCCGCCAGCGCGACCGCGGCCGGATCGATGTCCGCGGCGACGACGCGCAGGTCGGGCCGGGCGTGGGCGACGGCGGCCGCGATCGCGCCGGCGCCGCAGCACAGGTCGACGACGAGCCCGCCCGCGGGTGCGAGGTCCGCGGCGAGCCGGGCGACCAGCTCGGTGCGTCGCCGCGGCACGAAGACGCCCGGCGCGACAGCGATCCGCAGCTCGGCGAAGGCCGCCCAGCCCAGCACGTGCTCGAGCGGCTCACCCGCGATCCGGCGGGCGAGGAGGCGTTCGCCGGCGGCGGGATCCGCCCCCGCGGCCTCGGCGATCAGCCGCGCCTCGTCCTCCGCGAACACGCAGCCCGCGGCCCGCAGCCGCGCCACCGCATCGTGCTCCGTCACGCTCGCACGCTACCGCTCGGGTGGCGGTCCGGGCGCGAGCGTGGACACTGGAGGGATGGACCCAGACCAGATCGACCCCGCCGGCGAGGGGCGCGTCCTCTCGCCGGACGATGGGGACTACCTGCGCTTCGAGCGCACGGTCGCGCAGCCGCCCGCCGAGGTGTGGGCGGCCCTCACGGACCCCGACCGCACCGCGGCGTGGGCGTTCCGCACCAGCTTCGAGCCGCGCGCGGGCGGCACGGTGACGATGTCCGACGGCGGCGCGGGCGAGGTGCTCGCGTGGGACGAGCCGCACTCGCTCGAGTACGCCTGGGACGGCTACGGCGGGCGGTGGCAGGTGCGCATCGCGATCGCCGAGCACGGCGACGGCGCGTACCTCACGTTCGACCACGTCGCACCCGACCCCAACAGCCCCGACATCGCCGCGGGCTGGCACTGGCACCTCGACCGGCTCGAGCACCACCTCGCGGGCGGCACGCCCGAGGCGGTCGAGTCCGACGCGCACTTCGAGGAGCTGCAGCGGCTCTACGCGCACGCCGAGGGCTGACGGTCAGTCCAGCGTCGCGCGCGCGAAGGCCCGCACCGACGCCCACGACGCGACCGCCGCGAAGGCCGCCGCGAGCACGAGGGACGCCGGGCCGATCGCCGCGGCCTCCTCGGGGCCGCCCGCGCCGGCCCACATCGCGGGCGCGATGTACGGCACCCAGGCGCCGGCCCCGACCATCGCGAGGATCTGGCTCGCGGCGGTCACCCCGACGATGGCGCCGGCCGCCCCGAGGTAGCCGCGCGACCTCACCGCGACCCACGCGAACGGCAGCGCCAGCGCGGCCATGAGCAGCCCCGCGACCCACACGCGCGCGAGCTGACCGGCCACCGCGGCGGTGAGCGACGCGGGGTCGACGGCGGCCAGGGTCGCCGCCGTGAGCGCCATCGCGAGCGTGAGGCACGCGCCGGCCCATGCAGCGATCACCAGGAGCTTCGCCCGCGCCACCGTCGCGCGCGGCACGGGCAGCGCGAACAGGGACCCGACCGTGCGGTCCGCCCATTCGCGACCCACGAGCCACGCGACGGCGAAGCCGACGCCGATCAGCGCGACCACCGAGACCACCTGGCCCGCGAGGCCCGCGACGGTCTCGCCGAACGGCCCCTCCCGGTACGGGGCGAGCTTGGCCGCCGAGGGCCCCGCCGCATCGGCCGCCCGCGCGAGCGCGACCATGCCGACCGACATGAGCGGCGGGAAGACGACCAGCAGCACGGTCGCGAGGCGCGCGGTGAGCGACCGCGAGAAGGTCGCGACCTGCAGGGCGAGCGCGGTCCTCATGCCAGCGCCCCCTGTCGGGAGTGTGCATCCTCGCGGTGATCCTCGTCCCACGCGCGCACCATCTCGAAGAACCGGTGCTCGAGGTCCGCCTGTCCGGGCTCGAGAGTGCCGACCACCCGGCCCGCGTGGACCACCGTGATCCGGTGCGCGATGCGCGAGACCTCGTCGAGGTGGTGGCTGGACACGAGGACGCCGGCGCCGCGGCCGGCGGCGGCGACGATCACGTCGCGCAGCAGGAGCACGCCGGCCGGGTCGAGCGCGTTCGTGGGCTCGTCGAGGATCAGCAGGTCGGGCGCGTGGGCGGCGACGCACGCGAGCCCGAGGCGTTGGCGGTTGCCCAGCGACAGGCCCCGCGCACGCCGGGCCGCCCACGGCCCCAGCTCGAGCCGTGCGATCCAGGACGATGCGGCGGCCGCGGCGGCATTCATGGGCAGGCCGTGCAGGCGTGCCGCGTGGACGATGTTCTCGCGCACCGACAGCTCCGGGTAGCCGAACGGCTGGTCGATCACGAAGCCGAGGCGGGCGAGCGTGGCGGGGCCGGCCGAGGCGGCCGGGGTGTCGAAGAGCCGCACCTCGCCCGCGTCGAGCCGGGTCTGCCCGACGACCGCCTTCATCGCGGTGGTCTTGCCCGCGCCGTTGAGGCCGATGATCGCGTGGATCTCGCCCGGCTCGACCGTGAGCGTCAGCCCGTCGAGCGCGCGCAGGTCGCCGTACGCGCGCACCGCGTCGCGGATCTCGAGCGCGGTCACGGCGTCGCTCCCGCGAACGCGGGGACGGGGGTCTCGGCGAGCGACGGCACCACGGTCGTGACCGCCTCCGCGACGAGCGCGCCGATGGTGCGGCTCGTGCCCTCGAGTGCCCACGAGAACAGCACGGTCGTGATCGCGGCGAGGCACGCGGCCGCGGCGATCCGCATCCCGGTCCCGCCGCCGGGGGGTGCGGCGGCCTCGACGATCGCGGCCTCGGTCGCGGCGGTGTTGGCCGCCATGCCGGCCTGCAGCTCGGGCTCGCGCGCGGCGATGGCGATCCCGCGACGGGCGGACGCGGTGGGCTCCTGGTCGAGCAGCGGCACGAGCGACAGGAGGCCGCGCGCGACCCGCTCGATCGCGGGGAGGTCGACCGGCTGGGCGGCCACGGCCGCGGCGATGACGGGGTCGAACGGGTCGTCGAGGAGCACCCGCTCCTTGGTGGGGAAGTGGCGGAAGAACGTCATGTGGCTGACGCCCGCGGCGGCCGCGATCTCCTCGACTGTGACCGCGCGGTAGCCGCGGGCCTCGAACAGGTCGAGCGCGGCGGACTGGAGACGGGCACGGGTGGCCTCGGCGCGAGTGGTCATGCCATTAGTGTTAGTCACTAACATCTAGTGCGCAACCGGTGCGGGCGCTACGGTGCCCGGATGGGTGACTACCAGGTGCTGGAGATGGGCGCGCTCGACGAGTGGCGCGGCCACCACGGCGGCTTCCAGCCGCACACGCTCCGCGACGGCCGCCGCGTCGTCGACCACGAGCTGACGATGCAGTACATCGGGATGACCGCGAACGCCTTCGTCCCCGGCGAGGAGGCCGGCTACTGGCACACGCATCGCGACATCGAGGAGCTCTACGTGTTCCTCGCGGGGCACGGGCAGATGGCGCTCGACGACGAGGTGGTCGACGTGGGACCCGGCACCGCGGTGCGCGTGGGCCAGGGGGTGTGGCGCACGTGGAGATGCGTGCCCGACAGCCCCGAGCCGATGCGGTGGTTCTGCATCCGCGCGGGCGGCGGCGAGCTGCCGCATCTGCCCGACGACGCGACGCGCGACGAGGGCCGCCCGTCGCCCTGGTGACGACGGACGGCCCTGCCGGGACGATGCGGCCGGTCAGGCCGCGGCGAGAGCCGGGGCCGGCGCGGTGTCCGCGGCCGGCGCCGTCCCGAGCTCCACGCGACGCGAGGGCAGGAGCGTGGCGACCGCGGTGGTGACGGCGAGGATGGCCGCGCCCCACAGGACGGCGGTCTGCGCCGCGTCGGTGTAGCCAGTGGGGGTGAGCTCGCCGCCCACGCCGGTGAACACCGCGGTCAGCACGGCGATGCCGAGCGCGACGCCGATCTCGCGGACGGTGGCGTTGGTGCCGGACGCCTTGGCGTGGTCCTCGTCCCGCATGTGCGCGAGCACGGCCGTGGCGAGCGGGGCGAACACGAGCCCCATGCCCACGCCGCAGGCCACGAAGCCGGGCACGAGCTCCCCGTACGCGACCGCCGGGTCGAGCGTGAGGCCGATCCACGCGAGGCCCGCGGACTGGAGCGCGACGCCCGCGGTGACGAGCGTGCGGGTGCCGACGCGGGGCGCGACGATGCCGGTGAGCGGGGCCACGAACAGCGGCGCCATGGTCCACGGCATGGTCATCGCGCCGGCCTCGAGGGGCGACTTGCCCTGCACCACCTGCAGGAACTGGATCAGGATGAAGACCGCCCCGAAGATCCCGATGGAGAACATCAGGCCCACCGCGTTCGCGACCGAGAACGACCGGTCGCGGAACAGGCCGAGCGGCAGCAGCGGGTCGCGCGTGCGGGCCTCCCACGCGAGGAAGCCGAGCAGCAGCACCGCGCCGCCGACGAGGCCCGAGAGCACCTGCGGCGAGGTCCAGCCCGCATCGTTCCCGCGCACGATCCCGAAGACCAGGCCGAACACCGCCGTCATGCCCAGCCCGAGTCCGACGAGGTCGAGGCGCACGCGGTCGCCGCGGGTCTCCGTGAGGAACGCGCGGATGAGCACCAGCGCGAGGACGCCCACGGGGACGTTGAGCCAGAAGATCGCGTGCCAGGTGAGGCCCTCGACCACGGCGCCGCCGATGAGCGGGCCCACCGCGACGCCGAGGCCGGCGACGCCGCCCCAGATGCCGATCGCGAGCGGGCGCATCCGCGCGGAGACGTTGGTCGACAGGATCGCCAGGGACAGCGGCATGAGGGCCGCCCCGCCGATGCCCTGGAGCACGCGGGCGGCGATGAGCGCCTCCGCGGTGGGGGCGAGCGCGCACAGGATCGAGGCGATCGTGAACAGCGCGACGCCGCCGGAGAAGACCCGGCGGCGGCCGAAGCGGTCGCCGAGCGCGACCGCCATGAGGATCATGCTCGCGAACGCGAGCGAGTAGCCGTTGATGAACCACTGCAGCTGCTCGAGCGTGGCGTCGAGGTCGGTCGCGAGGACCGGCAGCGCGTTGGTGACGACGAGGTTGTCGAGGCTCGCCATGAAGGCGGGGATCGACGCCGCGAGGACCACGAGGCCCACGGGCGTCCGGCGTGACGTGGTTGACATGTTCCCTCCCAAGGGTGGCGGTTCCGCCTGATGAGTAATCAATTGATTACTACATTCGACACGCTAGTAATCGCTTGATAACCTGTCAACATGAGCACCGCAGAAGGCCGCCTGACCAGCGACGACAGGCGCGAGCAGATCCTCGCCGCCGCCACCGTGGTGTTCGGGGAACGTGGCTACGCCGGCGGTACGACCGACGCGATCGCGCGGCAGGCGGGCATCTCGCAGGCCTACGTCGTGCGCATGTTCGGCTCCAAGGAGAAGCTCTTCCTCGAGGTGGCGCAGCGCGCGACCGGCCGCCTGCGGGCGGCGTTCCGCGAGATCATCGCCGGGTTCACGGGCGCCGAGTCGAACCTCGAGCGCCAGGTGCTGCTCGGGCGCGCGTACGGGGAGCTGGTCGCGGACCGCGGGACCCTGCTGACCCTGCTGCACCTGTTCGGTCTGGGCCAGGACCCCGTGTTCGGGCCCGAGGCGCGCGAGAGCTTCCTCGACGTCTACCGGATCATCCGCGACGAGGCGGGGTTCTCGGCCGAGGAGGCCACCCAGTTCTTCGCACGCGGGATGCTCAACACGATCCTGCTCGCGCTGCGCATGCCGGACGTCAAGGACGACCCGCGGGCCTTCGAGCTCCTCAGCTCCTCGATGGGCGAGCAGTGCGAGACGATCCTCGCGAGCTTCGAGGCGCAGGCCTCACTCGGCGCCTGACGCCGCCACCTCCGCGGCGGCCGCCGGCAGGCTGATCCGCACCGTGGTGCCGTCGCCCTCGATCGACTCGACCGCGAGCGTCCCGCCGTGCACGGCGACGATCGCCGCGGTGATCGCGAGCCCGAGCCCCGATCCGCCGGTGGCGCGGGCGCGGGAGTGGTCCCCGCGCACGAAGCGCTCGGTCGCACGCTCGGCGACCTCGGGCGCCATGCCCGGGCCGTCGTCGACGACCTCGACCAGGGCGGTGCCGTCGTCCTCCCGCACGCGCACGGTGACGTGATCGCCGCCGTGGACCGCGGCGTTCGTGACCACGTTGATGATGGCCTGACGGAGCCGGTCCGGGTCGCCCTCGATGGTGACGGGAACGGGGGCGTCGAGCGCGAAGACCACGCCCTCGCGGGCCGCGGTCGCGTCGCGCACGACCTCCTCGCACACCCGCGAGACGTCGAGCCTGATGGGAGACAGCTGCGGCTCCGCGTCGTAGCGCGCGAGCTCGAGCATGTCCTCGACGAGGCGGCGCATGCGGCCGGCCTCGGCCTCGGTCCGCGTCCACGCGTCGGCCACGTCCTCGTCGCGCGCGAGCGCGCCGCGGCGGTACAGCTCGGCGTAGCCCAGGACGGTCGTGAGCGGGGTGCGCAGCTCGTGGGAGGCGTCCGCCACGAACTCGCGCAGCCGCTCCTCCGAGCGGCGGCGCTCGTCGATCGCGTCGGTGAGCGTGTCGACCATCGTGTTGAGCGAGGACGCGAGCTCCGCCGACTCGCTCCCGCGGCCCGCGCCCTCGAGGCGCACGTCGAGGTCGCCGTCCGCGATCTGCTTGGACGCGTCGACCATGCGCCGCATCGGGGCGATGCCGAGGCTGATGACCCACCAGCCGACGACCGCCAGGCCCGCGAGGATCGCCACGAGGCCCAGCCCCTCGATCAGGACGAGGCGGCGGGTGGTGGCCTCCACCGAGTCGAGCGAGATCGCGGTGATGTCGGTGCCGAAGCTGGTGGCCTTGGCGAGCACGCGGTACTCGCCGTCGCCCTCCGACGCGGGCACGGTGACGTACAGCGAGCCGCTCGTCGGCAGCGTGACGCCGTCGAGCGAGGGGTACGAGTCGTCCGCGTCCGCGAGGTTGGGCGCGTAGAAGATGAAGAAGCGTCCCGAGCTGTCGACCGCGCCGCGCAGGACGTCGGACGGGCGCGACGCCTCGTCCACCTCGTCGGCGTTGTCGCCGTCGCCCGCCAGGCGCGGCTCGCTGCGGGACGCGACCGGCCCGGAGGAGGACGCGAGGCGCTCGTCGAGCTGGTTCACCAGGAACGAGTGGGTGACGATCGTGACGACGAGCGCGATCGCGACCGCGATCGCGGCGATGGCACCCAGCCCGATGAGCACGCGCGAGCGGAGGGTGAGGCCCTGCGGACGGGTCACGGCAGCCTCAGCGTGTAGCCCACCCCACGGATCGTGTGGATGAGCTTGGGGTCGACCGTGTCGACCTTGCGGCGCACGTAGCCGATGTAGGTCTCGACGACGCCCGGGTCGTCGTCGCGCGAGTAGCCCCACACGCCCTCGAGGAGCTGGCCGCGCGACAGCACGCGCCCGGTGTTCTGCATGAGGTGGCGCAGGAGGTTGTACTCGGTCGGGGACAGCTGGATCTCCACGCCGGCGCGGGTGACGCGGTGGGCGACGTCGTCGAGCTCGAGGTCGGCGACGCGGTAGACGTCCGAGGCGCTCGGCGCGCGCTCGACGCGGCGCGAGACGGCCTCGACGCGGGCGACGAGCTCGTCCAGGTTGAACGGCTTCTCGAGGTAGTCGTCGCCGCCGATGGTGAGGCCCTCGACCTTGTCCTTCGCGCTGTCGCGCGCGGTGAGGAAGATGATGGGCGTGCGGTCCCCGGACTCGCGCAGGCGGCGCGTCACCGCGAAGCCGTCAAGCCCCGGCATCATCACGTCGAGCACGATGAGGTCCGGGCGCTGCTCGCGTACGGCCTTGAGGCCGGCCTGCCCGTCGCTCGCGTCGGACACCTCGTAGCCCTCGTAGCGCAGCGCGGCGCAGAGCATCATGCGGAGGTTGTCCTCGTCGTCGACCACGAGGATGCGTCGTTCAGCCATGGCCCCAGTATCCCCGCACAACCTCACGGTTTGCTGGGAGGACCCTGGGCGTGGGCCCGGAGCGCCGTCCCCAGGAACCCCCGGGCTCCCTCTCAGCGTCCTCCCAGGTCCCGTCGGTTAACTCGAGGTGAACATCGGCCAAGGACGCCGATCCGACGCCCCAGAACCGAGAGGTCACCATGCCCTACTACGCCTTCATCGCCGCCGACCTGATCGCGGTCGCGGTCCTCGTCTTCGGCCTGTACTTCCCGCGCCACCGGCGCCGCGACCTCATCGTCGCGTTCCTGTCGATCAACGTCGGCGTCATGGGCGTCACGTACGCGATGACGAACGCCGACATCTCGCTCGGCTTCGGCATGGGCATCTTCGCGGTGCTGTCGATCATCCGCCTCCGCTCGACCGAGATGGACCACGCGGAGATCGCCTACTACTTCACCGCCATCGCGCTGGGCCTCCTCGGCGGCTTCCCCGCGCTGTCGCCCACGCTGAGCTTCACCCTCATGGCGGTGCTCCTGGGCGTCATCCTCGTCGGCGACCACCCGCGCCTGTTCTCGCGCAGCCGCCAGCAGCAGATGGTCCTCGACCAGGCCTTCACGACGGAGGAGGACGCGCGCAACCACCTCGCGCTCCTCCTGGGCGCCCGCATCGACCGCGTCGCCATCCGCAAGGTCGACCTGCTCAACGAGTCCACCGTGGTCGACGTCCGCTACACGCTCGACGCGGCCGCCGACGCCCCGCTCGACGACCGCATCGTCGCCCACGGCGCGCACGCCGAGGTGACGCGATGATCACCTGGGAGGAGCGCCTCGCGGCGCTGCCGGCCGTGAGCCTGGCCGAGCTCGAGACCGAGGCCGCCCTGCTCACCCGGGTCGACCGCAAGTACATCGTGTCGCCCGCGGTGTGGGCCGACGTCCTCGCCTCCGTCGACGGGCTCCGCACCCTCGAGATCAACGGCGAGCGGGCCTTCGGCTACGCGTCCGTCTACTACGACACCCCCGAGCTGGAGTCGTTCCGCGACGCCGCACGGCGCCGGCCGTCCCGCTACAAGGTCCGCACCCGCGAGTACCTCGACACCGGCGGCCGCGCGATCGAGGTCAAGCTCCGCTCCGCGAAGGGCGAGACCGTCAAGCACCGCGAGTGGATCGGCGCCGACGTGGCCCGCGGGCGCGGCCTGGACGCCGAGGCGCGCGACTTCGTGGCCTCGTTCCCCGAGGTCGGCGAGGCCGTGGACCGGCTGGCCCCGGTCCTCACGACCCGCTACCGCCGGTCGACCCTCGTCGCCGACGGCGCCCGCGTGACGATCGACCGCGACGTGGTCGGCATCGACACCGACGGCGATCGGATCGGCTTCGGCGGCGCGCTCATCGTCGAGACCAAGTCCTCCCTGCGGGCGGGCGACGTCGACCGTGCCCTGTGGGCGCGCGGCGTGCGCCCCAGCCGCGTCTCCAAGTACTGCACCACGCTCGCCGCGCTGCAGCCCGGGCTCCCGGCGAACCGCTGGTCCCGCACGCTGCGCCGGCACCTGACCCACGCTGCCGCGATCGCGGCCTGACCCGAGAGGCGTTCCCCATGCGCAAGCCCACCACCGCCCTGGCCGGCATCCTCGCCGGCACCCTGCTCCTCGCCGGGTGCTCGACGTCGACCGGCACGGGCTCCGACACGACGACCACCACCTCCGACGACACCACGACGTCGACCACGACCACCACCACCTCGGCCACCTCGAGCGAGCTCACCGAGGTCTCGTACGAGGACCTCGACGTCAAGGACGTCGACCTCTCGATCGACACCGCGGGCGCGACCGCGATCACGCTGTCCGACTCCGGCTCGACCGGCGGCGACGGCGTGGCCGTCGACGGCGACACCGTGACGATCACCGCGGGCGGCACGTACGTGCTGTCCGGCTCCCTGTCCGCCGGCCAGGTCGTGGTCGACACCGACGACGAGGACGTCAACCTCGTGCTCGACGGCGTCGACATCACCTCCGCCGACACGGCGGCCATCGACATCGAGAACGCCGACGAGGTCGTGATCTGGCTCGAGGCGGGCTCGACCAACACGCTCGCCGACGCGGCGGACGCCACCGCCGCGACGGACGAGGAGTCCGACGCCCCGAACGCGACGCTGTACTCGACCGCCGACCTGTGGATCGCCGGCGAGGGCACCCTCACCGTCGACGCCGTGGCCGAGGACGGCATCGCCTCCAAGGACGGCCTCGTGATCGAGTCCGGCACCCTCGACGTGACCGCGGCGGACGACGGCATCCGCGGCAAGGACTTCCTCGTCATCAAGGACGGCGACATCACGGTCGACGCCGACGGCGACGCTCTCAAGTCCACCAACGAGTCCCTCGACGAGGAGACCGCGGTGGGCGTGGTGTGGATCTCGGGCGGCACGCTCGACCTCACCTCGGGCGTCGACGGCATCGACGCGGTCAACCAGGTCACCGTCGAGGGAGGCGAGCTCGCGATCGCGGCCGGCGATGACGGCATCACCACCGACGGCGTGCTCCGCGTCGCGGACGGCACCGTCGACATCTCGACCTCGGTCGAGGGCCTCGAAGGCGGCGTCATCCTGCTCTCCGGCGGCACCGGCACCATCAAGTCCAGCGACGACGGGCTCAACGTGAGCTCCGGCTCGTCGACCTCCGGCTCCGCCGGCCAGGACGCGGGCACCATGGGCGGCGGCCAGATGGGCGACGGCACGATGCCCGAGCGTCCGAGCGGTGACATGGGCGGCCGCGGCGGCCCGGGCTCCTCGACCGACGGCACCACCACGGACACGACCACGGACACGACCGGCACCACCGACGCCACGAGCGCCTCGGTGACCACCGCGGACTACTCGACCGACGCATCGTCCACCGACGCCACCGTGACCACCGTCGCGGGCGGCGGCGGCATGGGCGGCGGCATGGATCAGGCGGAGGACGGCCGCTACCTCGAGATCTCGGGCGGCACCTGGTACATCGACGCGGACGGCGACGGCATCGACTCGAACGGCACCGCGACCATGACCGGCGGCACCGTCGTGGTCGACGGGCCCACCAACAGCGGCAACGGTGCGATCGACGTCAACGGCGAGTTCACCATCACCGGCGGCACCCTCGCGGCGTCGGGCTCCTCGGGCATGCTCGAGGCCCCGACCGCGAGCGGTGACCAGGGCGTGCTCACCGTCACCTTCGCCTCGGCGATCGCGGACGGCACGGCCATCACCGTGACCGACGCGGACGGCGACCAGGTGGCGACGTTCACCACCGGCAAGATCTCGCAGTCGCTGGTGCTGTCGACGGACGGCATCGTGTCGGGCGACACGTACACGATCTCGACCGGCGGCACCGTGAGCGGCACCGCGGTGGCCGGCGGGCTCGTGCTCGGCGATGCCGCCTCGGGCGGCAGCGACCTCGGCACCCTGAAGGCCGACTGACCCGGCTCACGCGTCCCGACGCGATGCCGAGCGCTCCTCCACACGGAGCCCCCGTGGACCCGCACGATTCGATCGTGTTCCCGTTCACACCAGGGGATTCGTGTGGAGGAGCGCTTCGCGCGTGTGGAGGGGTGCACGGGCCGGGGACTCCCCGAGACCTCCCGCCTCGCTCCCAGGGTTCTCCCAGCATCCGACGGTTGTATGGATACCAGGAGCCCAGCCCCCCAGGGCTCTGAGCCGAGAGGCGCCCATGGTCGCCGGCTCCGCCGTCCTCCCCGTGCCGACGGTCCTCGACACCTCCCCGAGGACCGCGGCGGGACGGTGGCCGGTGAGCTCCGGATCTGATGACCGGTCCGCCGGGCCGGAGCGAGGCCGTGGACGCCTCTCGGCTCCCCCCCGGGGCGACGGCTGCCAACGCCGCCCCGACCGAACACGCGAGGCCCTGGTGACTGCCACACCGGGGCCTCGCGGTCGTCTACAGGCCGGTCACCAGCAGGCTCGCGAACGCCTCCGCCGCGGGCGCGGCGTCCCGAGGCAGCGCGAGGAAGATGTCGCGGTACGTCTCCGGACGCGTGGGCACCGCGACGATGCCCGGGATGGCCGGGCTGGCATCCAGCGCCATGCGCGTGAGGAGCGCGACCCCCAGGCCCTCCGCGATGAGGCGCTGCGCCGCGATGTAGTCCTCCGTCACGAACGCGATGTTCGGCACGAAGCCCGCCTCCTCCGCGTGCGAGACGAGGTGCGTGCGGCAGCGGATGCAGCCCGAGATCCAGCGCTCGTCGGCGAGCGCGCTCATCTCCACCACCGCGCGCGACGCCAGCGGGTGCCCCTCGGGCAGGATCGCGAGGTACTCGTCGCGGCCGAGCGGCACGGTGGGGAAGTCCTCGGGCGGCGGGGTCGCGGAGTCGGAGAACCCGATGACGAGGTCCGCGGCGCCCTCGCGCAGCAGGTCGAGCGCCGGGTCCGTCTCGGTCTCCTCGAGGCCGATCTCGACGCCGGGGTACGTCCGTGCGAACTGCGCGAGCGGGCGCGGCAGCACCGTCGCGCAGAACGACGTGAAGGCGGCGATGCGCAGGTGCCCGACCTGCAGGTCCGAGTGGCGGTGCAGGCAGCGCTCCGCGTCCTCGAGGCTCGCCGCGATCGAGTCCGCGTGCTGGAGCAGCGCGACCCCGGTCGGAGTGAGGCGCGTGACGCGGCCGGCGCGCATCGTCAGCGGCACCCCCGCCCGGCGCTCAAGCGCGCGCAGGTGGTGAGCGACGGTGGGCTCGCTCAGCTGGAGGGCCCGCGCGGCGGCCGCCTTGGAGCCGTGGCGGGAGACCTCGCGGAGGATGAGGAGGCGTTCGACATCGATCACGGGACCATCATCTCATCGAGGTCTAGATGTCGATAGTGCCATCTTGTGGGGGTAATGCGGCGCGGCGACCATGGACCCATGCTCGAGATCGCGTCCTCCTTCCGCCGGGTGCCCGGCTACCTGGACACCCCGTCGTACGGCCTGCCGGCCCGTGCCACCGCGACGGCACTCCGCCGCGCCGCCCGCGCGTGGGAGCAGGGCGTGCTCGACCCGGCCGCGCTCGACGGCTCGGTCGACCGCATGCGCGCGGCCTACGCGTCCCTCGTCGGCGCGGAGCCCGAGGACGTCGCGCTCGCCTCCGCCACCTCGCAGGTGGTCGGCATGGTCGCGGCCTCGCTGCCGGACGGCGCGCGCGTGCTGGTCGCGCGGGGCGACTTCGCCTCGGTCCCGCTGCCCTTCGTCCACGACCCCCGCCTCGACGTGCGCGTGGTGCCGCTGGACCGCATCGTCGCCGAGACCGCGCGCGGCGCGGACCTCGTCGCGGTGAGCGCCGTGCAGTCCTCCGACGGGACGGTCCTGGACCTCGCCGCGCTCGCGATGGCGGCGCGGGTGGCCGGCGTCCGCACGCTCGTGGACGTGAGCCACGCCGTGGGCTGGATGCCGCTGGTCGCGCGCGACTTCGACGTCGTGGTGGCCAGCGCCTACAAGTGGCTCGGCACCCCGCGCGGCATCGCGCTCGCGGCGGTGCGCCCCGAGGCCTCGTGGGTGCGCCCGGTGAGCGCGAGCTGGTACGGCTCCGACGCGCCGTGGCAGTCGCTCTACGGGCACGACGTCGAGCTCAGCGCCGCATCGCGACGCCTCGACATCTCGCCGCCGTGGCAACTGGTCGAGGCCGGTGCCGTCGCCCTCGAGCTGCTCGCGGCCCAGGGTGCCGAGGCGATCGGACGCCACAGCGTGGGCCTCGCCAACGAGTTCCGGGCCCGGGTGGGCCTGCCCGCGGGCGAGTCGCCCATCGTCGCGATCGACGGCGTCGACCCGGCCGCCCTCGCGCGCGCAGGGGTCAAGGCCGCCGCCCGAGGAGGCCGCGCCCGCCTGGGCTTCTACGTCTACAACGACGAGCGGGACGTCGAGGCCGCGGCCTCCGCGGTCAGGGTCGCGCAGCCGGCCTGACGCGCGCCTCGCGCCCTCGGATGTGACGCTCGGCGGATCAACGGCGCTCCGTCGGGTGTCGCTGACCCCTCGCGGGCGACCGCGGGTCCGCCGATGACGTCAACCCGCCAGCTGCGCGCCGAGCTCCTTGGACCGCGCGACCGCGGCGTTGGCGCCGGCGGAGATCACGCCCTGCAGCCCGGCGTGCTCCATCGCCTCGAGCGCGGCGAGCGTGACGCCTCGCGGCGAGCTCACCCGTCGGCGCAGCTCCTGCGGGGTGTCGCCGGACTCCGCGAGCAGCTGCGCGGCGCCCGTGAAGGTCTGCTGGGCCAGCAGCGACGACATCTCGCGGTCGAGGCCGTGCATGACGCCGGCCTCGGTGATCGCCTCGACCACCGCGAAGAAGTACGCGGGCGCCGAGCCCGCGACCACCGTGACCGCCTCGATGAGGTCCTCCGGGACCCGCACCACGAGGCCCGTCGCCCGCAGGATCCGCTCCGCGAGCAGGAGGTGCTCCTCCTCGGCGTGCGCGCCCGGCGAGATGGACGTCGCGCCGCGGCCGACGACCGACGGGGTGTTGGGCATGACGCGCACCACCGGGGTGCCCGCCGGCAGGCGCTCCTCGTAGAACGATGCGGGCAGCGCGGCGGCGACGGTGAGGACGACCACGCCCGGCTCGAGCGACCCGACCAGGCTGTCGAGCACCTCCGCCATCTGCTGCGGCTTGACCGCGAGGATCACTACGTCGGCGCCCGTGACGGCCTCGGCGGCGTCCGCGGTGCCCACGATGCCGTGCGCCTCGACGAGCGCCGCGCGACGCTCGTCGCCGCGGTTGGCGACCGTGATCGACGGGCCGGGCCAGCCGGCGACGCGCATCGCGGAGATGAGGGTCCCGCCGATCACCCCGCCGCCGATGACGGCGACGGTGGGCAGGCCGGACTCGGGCTCGGAGACGTGGGTGCTCATGAGCCCAACCTATCGCGCAGGGCCGGAGCCCTCGCGGGGAGGGGCGTCGCCGGCCGAGGGGCCCCGCGCCGGGTCAGGAGGCGCCGAGGTCGCCGTCGATGTAGCGCTGGAGCGTGGGCGCGTATAGCGGCACCAGGTCGTCGGCCGATGCGCGGGAGACCTGCGGCATGCGCACGACGTAGCGCGCCATCGCCAGCCCGACGAGCTGCGAGCCGCAGGCCTCGGCCCGGAGCCGCGCATCGTCCTCCCGCACGAGCCGGCCCAGGATGTCGCGCAGCATGACGTCCGCGAGGGCGTGGCCGAGCTCGCCCGCCGCGGCCACCGACGCGAGCACGGCGCGCAGGCGCTGGGCCATCTCCGGCTCGTCCCAGACCCCGAGGAAGAACCGCAGCAGCGCCTCGCCGAGCCCGTCGCGTGGGGTCGCGGCGAGCGCGAGGAGGCGCGGGTCGTCCGCCCGGACAGGCCTGATCGCCTCGACGAACAGCTCCCGCTTGGACGGGAAGTAGTGGCGCACGAGGGCCGGGTCGACGTCCGCGCGTCGCGCGATCTCCCGGACGGAGGCCGCGCCGTAGCCCTTGTCTCCGAACACCTCGGCGGCCGCGGTGAGGATGTCGCCGCGCGTGTCCGCGTCGCCGCCGCGCGGCCCCCGGCTGCGGGGCCTGCCCGCCGCGGGCACGGTCATAGCCCGAGCGTGTCCACGAACGGCTCCACCTCGCCTGCGGGTCCGGTGGCCTCGAAGAAGGCGCTGCCGTTCGTCCACATCACGGTGGTGCCGTCCTCCGACTCGACGACCGCGCGCCGGCCGACGGCCTCGCCGGCGACCGTCGCATCGGTGAGCTCGACGCCCTTGCCCGCCGCGCGCGTGAGCGCCTTCTGGGCGTCCGCCTCGGAGTAGAGCTGGCGGGCCTTGAGCGTGATCTCGGACGTGCCGTCGCCGTAGGTGAGCACCTGGACCTCGGTGACCCGGTCGGGCAGCGCCTGGTCGTTCTCAGGGTTGGGGCTGCGGACGGCGGTGAGGGACCACAGCCCGGACGTCGTGGGCATGGCGGCGAGGAACGGCGTCGGGTCCTCGACCACGATCGGGTCGAGCGCACGCTCGACCGGCGGCACCAGCACCTTCTGCCCCGGGATCTCGATCGTGTCCGCGCGCAGGAGGTACCAGGCTGCGCCCGCGAGGAGCCCGCCGAGCACCAGGAGCCCGACGAGGATCAGCGGCCAGGCGCGGTCGCGCGGTGGACGGTCCGCGGGAGGGGCCGCGGAGGCGGGATCCGTCCCGTGGTCGTCGCTGCCCGGCGCGGCGACCGGTGCCTCGGCCCCGGCCGCGCCTGCGTCCACGGCGGGGAAGGCCGTCGCGATGACGCGGGGCCGGTACAGCGGCGGGTCCTGCGTCGCGCCGGACGATGCGGCGGTGGGGTGCTGCGCGAGCGCCAGCCAGGCGGGCGGCTCGGCCGCGCGGGGGTCGTCCTCGTCCTGCGCTTCGGGCGCGGCGGCCGCGCGCGTCCCGGCGGTGCCGGTCACGGGAGCGAACGTGGGGACGAACGCGGGCGCGTCGTGAGCGAGGTCGTGGTCGGCTCCGGCGGCGCCGGCCTCCACGCGCGGCACGCCGCCGAGCGGGGTGGGCGCGCCGGACGCGTGCAGCGCCGCGTTGGCGGCCGCGGCCGCGGCGAGCCGCTCGTACGAGCTGGGGGTGCGCCGCTGGGCGGTCGCGGCCTCGGCGACCGGGGCGGCGTCGAGCGGGGAGCGGGGCTCCGGCAGCACCTCGTGCGCGTCCGGGCCCGGCGTGGGGGCGGCCACGTCGAAGTGGTCGAGGTCGACATCGACGGGCACGGGGGCGGGCGCCTCCACGGTGGCCCGGGGCGCGACCGGCTTCGACGGGGCGACCCCGAGGATCGTGCCCGACTCGCGGTCGTGCGCGGGCGTGCCCCTGCCCGCCTGTTCACGCGTCATGGGGCACAGCCTAGGGGCGGGTTCCGACAGCATCGTGCCCCCGCGCCCGTGTCCCCCCGCATCGGCCCGCTGTCGGAGGCCGCCGGTAGCGTGGGCGCATGGCCACCACCACCCGCAAGGCATCGCCCGGCTACCGCTGCACCGAGTGCGGCTGGACCGCCGTGAAGTGGGTGGGCAGGTGCGGAGAGTGCCAGGCGTGGGGCACCGTGATCGAGGCCGGGGCGTCGCCCGCCGGCCCCGCGACCAAGGCCACCGCCGTGACCATGCCGGCGACGCCGATCCCGGAGGTCTCCGCAGCGGCCGCGGCCCGGTCGGCCACCGGCGTGACCGAGTTCGACCGCGTGCTCGGCGGCGGCCTCGTGCCCGGCGCGGTGATCCTGCTCGCGGGCGAGCCGGGCGTGGGCAAGTCGACGCTGCTGCTGGACGTCGCGGCGCGCACCGCGCGCTCGGGCGGCCGCGTCCTGTACGTCACCGGCGAGGAGAGCGCCGGCCAGGTGCGGCTGCGCGCCGAGCGGATCGGCGCGCTCGAGCAGGACGTGCTGCTGGCCGCGGAGACGGACCTGGGCGCGGTGCTCGCGCACCTCGCGGACGCCGAGCCGGCCCTCGTGATGATCGACTCGATCCAGACCATCGCGTCCGCGGAGGTCGAGGGCACGCCCGGAGGCGTCGGCCAGGTGCGGGAGGTGTCGTCCGCGCTGATCCAGGCCGCGAAGACCCGCGGCGTCCCCATGGTGCTGGTCGGCCACGTGACCAAGGAGGGCTCGGTCGCGGGACCGCGCATCGTGGAGCACCTGGTGGACGTCGTGTGCCACTTCGAGGGCGACCAGCACAGCCCGCTGCGGCTGCTGCGCGCGCTCAAGAACCGCTTCGGCTCGGTGGACGAGGTGGGCTGCTTCCAGCTCGTCGACGCCGGGATCGAGTCCGTGTCGGACCCGTCCGGCCTGTTCCTGTCGCGCGAGACCGAGGCCGTGCCGGGCACCTGCCCCACCATCACGATCGACGGGAAGCGGCCCCTGCCCGCGGAGATCCAGGCGCTCGTGGCGCCGAGCGCGCTGTCGAACCCGCGCCGCGCCACGTCGGGCGTCGACGGCCCGCGCGTCGCGATGCTGCTCGCGGTGCTGCACCGGCGGGTGGGGCTCGCGGTGGCGGCGGACGACGTCTACGTCTCCACGGTCGGCGGCGCCCGCGTCACGGAGCCCGCGGCGGACGTCGCGCTGGCGCTCGCGCTCGCCTCGGCGCGCGCCGACCGGCCGCTGCGGCAGGGGTGGGCCGCCGTGGGCGAGGTCGCGCTGTCGGGGGCGGTGCGGCCCGTGTCGGCGGTCGCGCAGCGCGTGGCCGAGGCGGCGCGCCTGGGCTTCACGGATGTGATCGTGCCCGCGGCGGCGGGTCCGGGCAAGGTCCCCGCGGGCGTGCGCGTGCATCCCGTGGGCTCGGTGGGTCAGGCCGTCGCGCTGGCGCTGCCCACGCGCGACTGAGGGGGCCTACTCCAGCACGAACGGGACGGCGTCGGCCTTCACCCCGGCGACGGTGACGGTGGCCCAGTAGGTGCCCGCGCCGGGCGCCTGGTCGACCGCGGCACAGCCCTCGGCGCTGCGGATGCGCGGCCACGCGACCTGGACATCCTTCGTGTCGCCCGCGTCGAGCAGCCACGACTTGCCGATGAGCGCCTCCTCGGCGGGGCAGTCGTTCGAGCTCCAGATGCGGTCGTCGCCCGAGGTGATGACCAGCTTGGTGTCCTTGCCGGTGGCGTCGATCACGCACGGCACGTCGCCGTCCTGCTCGATGGTGACGTCGAACCGCGGCTGCTTGTCCGCGGGCACGCTCGCCGGGTTGGGCGCGACGGACACGGAGATCGCGCCGTCCACGCACGCGGTGACGTCGTCGGACGCGGCCGACTCCGACTGCGAGACCGACGGCGATGGGGAGGTCGACGAGGTCGGCGCGGTGCTGGTCGTGGGCGTCGAGGACGCGGTCGGCTCGGCGCCGTCCGACGACAGGGCGCTGACGATGAGCCATCCCAGCGCGACGATCACGGCGAGGGCGACCAGCAGGACGATGCGGCGGCGCCAGTACACCTCCGACGGCTGGTTCCCCACGGGTGCGCGAAGACCCTTCATCGTTCCTCCCAACGCTCGCCATCCACGGTAGGCGTCGCTCGCACTGGGATGATGGAGCCATGCCGACCGCAGCGAAGAACGCGCCCGTGCGCCCGCCCGCCGTGTCGGCGCCCGCCGTCGACGACGGCTCGGCGGCGATGGTCGACGCGGTCCGCGCGTGGTTCCGCGACGCCGGCCGCGAACTGCCATGGAGGGGCCGCACGAGCCCCTGGGGCGTCCTCGTGAGCGAGATCATGCTCCAGCAGACCCCGGTGGTGCGGGTCGAGCCGGTGTGGCACGCGTGGATGGAGCGGTGGCCCACGCCCGCCGCGCTCGCCGCCGCGACGCAGGCCGACGCGATTCGCGCTTGGGGCCGCCTGGGCTACCCGCGCCGCGCCAAGCGCCTGTGGGAGTGCGCCGTCGCGCTCGTCGAGTGGCACGGCGGCGAGGTCCCGTCCGACCTCGACGAGCTGCGCGCCCTGCCCGGGATCGGCGACTACACGGCCGCGGCCGTGGTGTCGTTCGCGTTCGGTGGCCGCGCGCTCGTGCTCGACACCAACGTGCGCCGGGTCATCGGTCGCGCGTGGCACGGCGAGCCCCTGCCCGCCGCGCACCAGACGGTCGGCGAGCGCGCCCACGCGGCGGCGCTCATGCCCGCGGACGACGCCGGGGCCGCCGAGTGGGCGGTCGCCTCGATGGAGCTGGGCGCGCTGGTGTGCACGGCGCGCGTCGCGCGCTGCGACGCGTGCCCCCTCGCGTCGTCGTGCGCGTGGTTCCAGGCGGGGTGCCCGGGCCTGGACGCTGCGCCCCGGCGCACCCAGCCGTGGCACGGGACCGACCGCCAGGTCCGCGGAAGGATCATGGCGCTGCTGCGCGCCGCATCGTCCCCGCTGAACGTCTCAGGCCACGCGGCGCTCGCGGACGTCGAGCCCGGCCAGCTCGACCGGTGCCTCGAGGGCCTGCTCGCCGACGGGCTGGCGACCCGCGACGAGGCGACGGGGCGCTGCTCGCTCTAGGCGCGCATCGTCCCCGCGCCGGTCACGCGTAGGCCGGTCACGCGTAGTACGTGCCGTGCACCGCGTGCGGCTCGATCGCGGCGATCTCCTCGTCGGTGAGGTCGGGGAAGCCGAGCGCCTCGACGTTGGCGCGCAGCTGGCTCACGGAGGACGCCCCCACCAGGGCGGACGTGACCCGGCGCCCGCGCAGCACCCACTGGAGGGCGAGCTGGGCGAGGGTCTGGCCGCGGTCCTGCGCGATCCCGTTGAGCGCGCTGGTGCGCTCGAGGTACTGCGCCGTGATCTGCTCCTCGCGCAGGAACTGCGAGTGCGTGATGCGGGAGCCGTCTGGCACGCCGCCCAGGTAGCGGTCCGTGAGCATGCCCTGCGCGAGCGGGGAGAAGACGATCGAGCCAGCGCCGGCGTCGTCGAGCGCGTCGAGGAGCCCGTCCTCGGGGGTGCGCTCGTACATCGAGTACTTGAACTGGTGGATCAGCAGCGGCGTGCCGAGGTCCTCGAGGATCGCGGCGGCCTCGCGGGTCTCCGCGGGCCCGTAGTTCGAGATGCCGGCGTAGAGCGCCTTGCCGGAGCGGACCGCCTGGTCGAGGGCCATCATCGACTCGCCGATGGGCGTGTCGGGGTCCGGGCGGTGGTGGTAGAACACGTCGACGTAGTCGAGGCCCATGCGGGTCAGCGACGCGTCGAGGCTGCTGAGCAGGTACTTCCGCGAGCCCCAGTCGCCGTACGGGCCGGGGTGCATGTAGTAGCCGGCCTTGGTCGAGATGATCAGCTCGTCGCGGTACGGCTTGAGGTCGCGCGCGAGGAAGCCGCCGAAGTTGGTCTCGGCGCTGCCGGGCGGCGGGCCGTAGTTGTTGGCGAGGTCGAAGTGCGTGATGCCCATGTCGAAGGCGGCGAGGAGGATCGCGCGCTGGGCGTCGAGGGCGTGGTGGCCGCCGAAGTTGTGCCACAGCCCCAGGCTGATCGCCGGGAGCACGAGCCCCGACTGCCCCGAGCGGCGGTAGTCCATGGTGTCGTAGCGGGCGGCGTCGGCCACATACGGATCGTGGGTCATGGGTTCAGCCTAGGGTGGTCGGCCGCGGGGTGCGCAGCGCGCCCGCCGCGCCCCGTGCCGCCGCAACCGGCGTACACACGGGCGCTCGCGCGCATCGTGCCTGGTCGCGCGGGCC
This sequence comes from Demequina maris, assembly GCF_000971155.1. Taxonomy (GTDB): domain Bacteria; phylum Actinomycetota; class Actinomycetes; order Actinomycetales; family Demequinaceae; genus Demequina; species Demequina maris. The sequence goes on from NZ_BBLX01000007.1 coordinate 42,220, forward strand.
GGGCGCGCGCTCGTACGCCGGTTCGTGCGGTCGGAAGGGGTCCGGCGGGGGTCCGGGGACAGCAGAAGGACCGGCCCCCGAGGGGAGCCGGGCCTTCCGGTGACGGTCGGGCCGCCTAGTCCTTCTTGGTCGTGACCTCGGGGTCCTCGCCGATCGGCTCGCCCACGACCTCGTCGCGGTCGATGCCCTCGAACGTGAACTCGCCGAGGATGCCCTCGCCCTGCGCGTCCACCCGGATGATCTGGCCCGAGGTGACCTCGCCGAAGAGGATCTTCTCCGACAGCGGGTCCTCGATCTCGCGCTGGAGGGCGCGGCGCAGCGGTCGCGCACCAAGGACGGGGTCGTAGCCCTTCTCCGCGAGCAGCTGCTTGGCCGCCGTGGTGAGCTCGATGCCCATGTCCTTGTCCTTCATGCGCTCGTCGAGGCGGGCGACCATGAGGTCCACGATCTGGATGATCTCGGCCTGCGTGAGCTGCGGGAACACCACCACGTTGTCGACGCGGTTGAGGAACTCCGGCTTGAAGTGCTCCTTCAGCTTGCCGTTGACCAGCTTGACCATGTCCTCGTAGGTGTGGCCGCCCTCCTTGATCGCGGAGAAGCCCGTGGCCTGACGACGCGAGATCGCGTCGGCACCGAGGTTGGTGGTCATGATGATGATCGTGTTCTTGAAGTTGACCTCGCGACCCTGCGCATCCGTCAGCTTGCCGTCCTCCAGGATCTGGAGCAGCGAGTTGAAGATGTCGGGGTGGGCCTTCTCGACCTCGTCGAAGAGCACGACGGAGAACGGCTTGCGACGCACCTTCTCGGTGAGCTGGCCGCCCTCCTCGAAGCCGACGTAGCCGGGAGGCGCACCGAAGAGGCGGGCCACCGTGTGCTTCTCGCCGTACTCGGACATGTCGAGCGAGATCAGCGCCTCCTCGTCCCCGAAGAGGAACTCGGCGAGCGCCTTGGCGAGCTCGGTCTTACCCACACCGGTCGGGCCGGCGAAGATGAACGAGCCGCCGGGACGCTTCGGGTCCTTCAGGCCGGCACGGGTGCGGCGGATCGACTGCGACAGGACCTTGATGGCCTGCTCCTGGCCGATGATGCGCTTGTGCAGCTCCGACTCCATGTGGAGCAGGCGCGAGGACTCGTCGGACGACACGCGCGTGACGGGCACGCCGGTCGACATCGAGAGCACCTCGGCGATCAGGTCCTCGTCCACGACCGCGGCCACGTCGAGGTCGCCCGACTTCCAGGCCTCCTCCTTGCGCGAGCGCTCCTCGGAGAGGCGGCGCTCCACGTCGCGGAGGTTCGCGGCCTTCTCGAAGTCCTGCTCGTCGATCGCGGACTCCTTGTCGCGGCGCACGCCCGCGATCTTGTCGTCCAGCTCCTTGAGCTCTGGCGGCGACGTCATGCGACGGATGCGCAGGCGCGCGCCCGCCTCGTCGATGAGGTCGATCGCCTTGTCCGGAAGGAAGCGGTCGGAGATGTAGCGGTCCGCCATGGTCGCGGCGGCCACGATCGCGTCGTCCGTGATGGTGACGCGGTGGAACGCCTCGTAGCGGTCGCGCAGACCCTTGAGGATCTCGATGGCGTGCGACAGCTCCGGCTCCGGCACCTGGATGGGCTGGAAGCGGCGCTCGAGCGCGGGGTCCTTCTCGACGTGCTTGCGGTACTCGTCGAGCGTGGTCGCGCCGATGGTCTGCAGCTCGCCGCGCGCGAGCATCGGCTTGAGGATCGAGGCCGCGTCGATCGCGCCCTCGGCCGCGCCGGCACCCACGAGCGTGTGGATCTCGTCGATGAACAGGATGATGTCGCCGCGCGTGCGGATCTCCTTGAGCACCTTCTTGAGGCGCTCCTCGAAGTCACCGCGGTAGCGGGAGCCCGCGACCAGCGAGCCGAGGTCCAGCGTGTAGAGGTGCTTGTCCTTGAGGGTCTCGGGCACGTCGCCGCGCACGATCGCCTGGGCCAGGCCCTCGACCACGGCAGTCTTGCCGACGCCGGGCTCGCCGATGAGGACGGGGTTGTTCTTGGTGCGGCGCGACAGGACCTGCATCACGCGCTCCATGATGAGCTCGCGGCCCACGACGGGGTCGAGCTTGCCCTCGCGCGCGGCCTGCGTGAAGTTGCGGCCGAACTGGTCGAGCACGGTCGAGCCCGCGGGCTGACCCTCCTGGGGGCCGCCGCCGGACGTCACCGGCTCCTTGCCCTCGTAGCCCGACAGCAGCTGGATGACCTGCTGGCGCACGCCGCCGAGGTCCGCGCCCAGCTTGCCCAGCACCTGCGCCGCCACGCCCTCGCCCTCACGGATGAGGCCGAGCAGGATGTGCTCGGTGCCGATGTAGTTGTGGCCCAGCTGCAGCGCCTCGCGCAGGGACAGCTCGAGGACCTTCTTCGCGCGCGGGGTGAAGGGGATGTGCCCGGACGGGGCGTGCGAGCCCTCGCCGATGATCTCCTGCACCTGCTCGCGGACGCCGTTGAGGGAGATGTCCATCGCCTCGAGGGCCTTCGCGGCCACGCCTTCGCCCTCGCGCACCAGGCCGAGCAGGATGTGCTCGGTGCCGATGTAGTTGTGGTTGAGCATGCGCGCCTCTTCCTGGGCGAGCACCACCACGCGACGGGCTCGATCGGTGAACCGTTCGAACATGTCAGCCTCCCTTGATTCGTCCGGCCGGGGCCGGGGTCGCGGCGGTCGCCCACCGCGGGTGCTTCCAGGCTAACCGCGGGCCCCCCGCCCGAATGCCCGTGTTCGCCAGGGGCGTGACGCTTGTTACCGGCCCGAAACAGGGGCCGCGGGGACGATGCGGCGGGCGGGCGGCGGAGGGTCAGGCCTCGAGGAGGATCGTGATGGGGCCGTCGTTGACGAGCGCGACGTCCATGTGCGCGCCGAACACCCCGGTACCGACGGACAGCCCGCGCGCCCGCAGCGCCTCGACCACGGACTCCACGAGCGGCTCCGCGACCGGGCCAGGTGCGGCGCCGTTCCACGACGGCCGGCGGCCCTTCCTGGTGTCCGCGTACAGGGTGAACTGCGAGACTACGATGACGGGCGCGTCCACGTCGGACACGCTCTTCTCGTCCGCCAGTATGCGCAGCTCCGCGATCTTGCGGGCGATGGTCTGCACCTGCTCGGGGCCGTCGCCGTGGGTGACGCCCACGAGCGCGACGATGCCCTGCCGGTCGAACGAGGCCGTGACGGCGCCGTCGACCGTCACCGACGCGCTCGAGGCGCGCTGGAGGACCGCCTTCACCCGCGGGTCACCAGCCGCCGGTGGAACGGCCGCGCTGGCCGCCGCCGGAGCCGTAGCCGCCGCCGAGCTTGGGGCGCACGTCCACGAAGTAGACGATGACCCCGACGATCGCGGCGATGCCGAGAATGCCGCCGACGCCCCCGCCGGTGCCCAGCGGCCAGGGGAGCGACACGAACGCGATGATCGTGGCGACGCCGAGGATGACGAGCCAGATGGTCTTCGACCACTTGCCCGCGGCGGTGAACGCGCCCTCGGGGCGGCGGAAGGCGTCGATGAGGCCCCACACGGCGCCGACGAACGCGGCGAGCGAGATGAGCAGCACCACGGTGTTCTGCAGGAAGCCGAACATGCGGGATTACCTCCGAAGGATCGATCGGGCACCTACGCTAGCGCAGCGCGGTGCGCGGGCATCAGCCGGGCAGGTCGCCGCCGTCGGCGGCGCAGCCCTTGCCCATCAGCAGGCCCTTCATGGTCGGGCCGGGCTTGGGCGGGCGGTCGGCGGAGAAGCCGTCCGCGTTCACGACGAGCTCCTGGGCCGCCGCGACGGGGCCGCCGTCGGTGGGGACGGTGAGGGTCGCCGCGGGATCCGTCGAGCGCTTGAGGACCGCCAGCGCGATCGGGCCGAGCTCGTGGTGGCGCGCCACGGACGTGACGCGGCCCGCGACGGCGCCGTCCGCGAGGTGCACGTCGACGCCGGGCTCGGGCAGCTCGTGGCCGGAGCCGTCGAGGTGGAGCATCGTGAGGCGGCGCGGCGGGCGGCCCACGTTGTGGACCTTCGCGACGGTCTCCTGCCCGCGGTAGCAGCCCTTGTGCAGGTGGACCGCGGTGCGCAGCCAGTCGAGCTCGTGGGGGAGCGAGTGGTCGTCGATCTCGCGGCCGGCGCGGGGACGATGCGCGGCGATCCGGACCGCCTCGGTCGCCCACGTGCCCACGAGGGTCCAGCCGGCGTCGACGCGCGCCTGGACCTCGGCGTCGAGCGACGCGCGGGGCACGAGCACGAGGCGCCAGGGGCGCACCGCGTCGGACAGCGCGGACGGGTCGGCGGAGTAGGACGTGCCGCCGGCGGTGACGCCGGGCCACGGGTCGACCCAGGTGACGGGCTCGCCGTCGGCCGCGGGACGGGAGACGGCCTCGCCGATCGCCGCCCACTCGGCCGTCGCATCGTGCACCTCGACGCGCAGCATGAAGCGCATGCGGTCGAGGAACGCGGCCAGCGTCGGCGCGGTCTCGGAGATCAGCCACGCGGTGGTGCCGTCGTCGACCAGGCCGGCCACGTGCTCGACGCGGCCCTGGGGCGACAGGATCATCAGCTCGGCGGACTCGCCGGGCGCCAGGCTCGCGACCTGCTGCGTGCACAGCGAGTCGAGCCACGTGAGCCGGTCGGGGCCGGTGACGGTGACGATGCCGAGCTGGGACTGGTCGGCGACGGCGCGGCCGGCCTCGAGGGCGCGCTGCTCCGCGGTCGGGTCGCCGTAGTGCCAGGCGACGCCCGCGTCGGGGCCGACGCCCACGACGGCGCCGTGGCGGTCGAGAAGAGGGGAGGTCATGTTCCGTGAACGCGCGGGCGCGGCGTCAGGATTCCGTGTCGGGCGCGATGGTCTCGGCGCCGTCGGGAACCTCGGGCCCCTCGACGCGCGACAGGCGGCCGCTCGCGTACGACTGGAGGTCCTGTCCGAAGGCCTTGAGGTCCCACGCCCACATGAGCTCGCCGCCGACGTTGCCGTACATGCGGGTCGCGGCGCGCACGTCGGGGCCGGACTCGGTGGCGGCGGCGAAGCGGCTCGCGAGGTCGATGCGGCCGTTGCCGACCGCGCCGAAGAACGCGGTGAGCAGTCCCGAGGCGTCCGCGAGGACCACCTCGAGCGGGTGCTGGTTCTCGCCGAGCTCGACGCCCTCGGGGGCGGTCGGCGCGACGCGCCAGAAGCCCGACTCGGTGGACCACACCTGGCCCACCTCGCCGTCGGGACCCATGAGCGTGATGGTGGCCGTATAGGAGAGGTACGGGCCGCCGTCGTGGTCGAACACCACGCGCTGGCGGAAGTCCGCGGTCTCGATCCCCGGGTACTCGAGGACGCCGTGGCCCTCCCAGGTGCCCACCACCCACGCGAGCGGGTAGAGCTCGGGGGCGAGGTCGGACGGGATGACGAACGTCACCGCTTGGGGCCCTTTACCAGGCGGAAGGCGACGATGCCGGAGATCCAGGCGGTCGCGCCGAACGCGAGGACGGCGAGCACGGTGAAGGTGACCTCGAGAGCAGTCATGACCCGAGTCTATGCCGGGACCGAGGTCCCGATCCACGCCCCGCGCGGACGATGCGCACGCTCAGTAGACGAGCGCGGTCGCCTCGGGGGCGGTGGCCTCGGCGACGAAGGCCGCGGCGCCGGCGATCCGTGCCCCGGGCAGCAGGTCGGCCTCCGTGATCTCGCGGCGCGCGGCGCACTGCGCGCACACGGTCAGCGTGCCGCCGCTCGCGAGGACGGAGTCGCGCAGCGCGGACAGAGGCGGCGAGTGGGGGATCACCACGTCCTCGGCGCCGAGCAGCGCATGCAGGGTCGCGTCGCCGGTGAGCCACACGCTGACGTCCAGCCCGGACGCGGCGCCGGTGGCCGCGACCGTGAAGGCCTGCATGAGCGTCTCCGTGCGCTCGGTGCCGCACGTGACCTTGACGACGAGCGCGGCCATGTCAGGCGGCGGTGCGGGTGGTGGCGCGCTTGAACAGCAGGTAGATCTCGCAGCCCAGGCACAGGTTGAACACGCTGTTGAGGAACGAGGCGAACGTCACGAAGCCGGTGAAGATGAAGAAGCCGGTGTCGAAGCCCAGCAGGCCCGAGGCCACGGCGAGGATGGAGAACGTGGTGCCCATCTGCTGCGCGAAGCGCGGCGGGCGGAACGACTCGGTCTCCGTGGGCGGGTCGAGGCGGGGGCGCACGGCCTTGCGGAACACCCAACCCTGGAGCGTCGCCTGCGGGCCGATGATCGCGCCCGGGATGAACAGCAGCAGCAGCACGGCCATGATGGTGATGCCTACGGCGTTGGCGCCCGCGAGCAGCGCCGAGACCGAGAATGCGAGCTGCCAGAACGCGCTGAACCGGGGTCCGCGCGGGTCGATCTGGATGTCCTTCATGGGGGCTCCCTCCCTCGTGCTGAAGTCTACGGCCACCGGCCGTCGGCCCCGCTAGATCGTGTAGTCGGTGCCCGTGCGCGGCACGCCGGCGAGCGCGTCCCTCGCCTGCTGCTCGCTCGGGGCGCCGGAGATCCGCGAGACCACCACGCCGTCGCCGTCGAGCAGCAGGATCGTGGGCGTGCGCATGATCTCGAGCTCGCGCGCGAGGTCGAGCCGCTCGGCGGCGTCGATCTCGATGTGGACCACGCGCGGGTCCTCCTCCGCGATGCGGCGCAGCAGCTGGGCCGTGGGCGGGCACTTGGCGCACATGGGTGTCGAGAACTGCACGAAGGTGGCGTGGTAGCCGCGCTTGGCTCCCAGCGTGGCGGAGGACAGCGCGCCCGCGCGCTCGACCTCACGGACGACGCCCTGACGTTGCCGCCACCACAGCGCGGCGCCGGTCGCCACCGCGAGGATCGCGACGACGATGATGATGCGGAGCAGCACGGGGACCTCCGGTTGACCTCAGCCGACGAGCAGTCGTCCGCCAATGTAGACGAGCGCGCCCGCTCCGAGAACAGGGGCGACCGCCGAGGAGATTCCCGGAAGCCAGCCCTTGAGCTTCGGCTCGCGGCGACGGAGCTCCTGGAGGAGGGTCACGATCGCGGCGCACAGCAGGCCGACGCCGCCGCCCGCCCACCACGGCAGCTCGGGGAACAGCGCGCCGGTGCCGATGCCGGACAGGGTGCCGAGCGTGAGCGCGAGGATCGAGTTGACGCCCGAGCTGCGGGTCATGACGGAGACGATCGCGGACACGGCGAGCGCGACGCCGCCCGTGACGACGAGGTCCTCCGCGCCGTGGGTGCGCGAGGCCGCCACCCAGGCCGCCCCCGAGGCCACCACGATCGCGCCCGCGCACGTGGCCGCGACCGACGTCACGGCGCGTCCGCGCGAGCTGGGCCAGAACACCTCGGCCACGAGCGCGGCGATCACCATGAGCGCCACCGCGATCACCATGTGGCGCAGGTGCGGGGCGGTGCGGCCGACCACGACGGCCACGAGCGCGAGCACGCCGCCGGCGATGAGGATCACCGAGGCGGTGCGCTTCCGGGAGGCGCGCAGGAGCGAGGGCCAACCCATCGCGAGCAGCACCGTCAGGCCGAGGACCACGACCGCCAGATAGCGCGTGCCGAGGAAGCCGCCGACGGCGACGAACGCGGCTGCGGCGGCGCTGATGGTCGCCCTGGTCGTGGGAAGCATGGGCGTTAGTGTCTCAGACCTGGCACCGCTAGAGTGAAGCGCAATCGGAGGTGGCGATGGCAGACCTGCTCGTGCTCACGCCGTCGGGAGACGGCGCGGCCGACGTCCTGCCTGCCCTCGCGCTCCTGTCGCATCGGACCCGTGTGGTCGCCCCCGAGCCGTCCGCGATGCTCGACGCGATGGACGCGGATGTGCTGGTCGTCGACGCCCGCACGGACCTCGTCGAGGCGCGCAACAACTGCAACCTGGTCCAGGTGACCGGCGTCGCGGTGCCGCTGCTGCTGGTCCTCCGCGAGGGCGGCATGTCGATCGTCAACGCCGACTGGGGCGCCGCGGACGTGGTCCTCGCCGACGCGTCCCCCGCGGAGGTCGAGGCCCGCATCCGCCTGCTGATCGGCCGCGCGAACGCCGCGGACCCGCTCGACCGGGTCGCCGAGTTCTCCTCGGGCGACCTCACCGTCGACGTGGGCGGCTACACCGCCCGCCTCAAGGGCGTGCCGCTGGACCTCACGTACAAGGAGTTCGAGCTCCTCAAGTACCTCATGCAGCACCCGGGCCGCGTCTACACGCGCGACCAGCTGCTGCAGGAGGTGTGGGGCTTCGACTACTACGGCGGCACCCGCACGGTCGACGTCCACGTGCGTCGCCTGCGCGCCAAGCTCGGCGCCGAGCACGAGCAGCTCATCGGCACCGTGCGCAACGTCGGCTACCGCTTCGACCCGCCGCAGCCGCAGCGCACCGGCGTCCAGGAGACCGTCTAGTCGCTCGGGCCGCACCGATAGGATTGGGCGCGTCCCCGCCTCGTCCCGATCAGGAGCGTCATGACGTCCAAGCCCGCCTCCCGTCTCTTCTCCCGGCTGACGCCGTCGACGGAGCGCACGCTCGTCGACGTGCTGCGCACGGAGCGGGCCGGCGGCATCCTCCTGCTCATCGGCACGGTGGCGGCGCTGATCTTCGCGAACACCGGCCTGCAGGGCTTCTACGAGAACCTCAGCGAGTTCACGATCGGCCCGCACGCGCTGCACCTCGACCTGTCGATCGCGGACTGGGCGAAGGACGGCCTGCTCGCGATCTTCTTCTTCGTGGTGGGCCTCGAGCTCAAGCGCGAGATCGTCGCGGGCGAGCTGCGCAAGCCGTCGACCGCCATCGTCCCGATCGTCGCCGCGGTGGGCGGAATGGCCGTCCCCGCGCTGCTCTACGTGCTGTCCAACCTCGGCCCCGACGGCTCGCTGCAGGGCTGGGCCGTCCCGACCGCGACCGACATCGCGTTCGCGATCGCGGTGCTCGCGGTCGTCGGCAAGTGGCTGCCGAACGCGCTGCGCGCGTTCCTGCTCACGCTCGCGGTGGTCGACGACCTCCTCGCGATCATCATCATCGCGGTCTTCTTCTCGTCGGACCTCAACTTCCTGTGGCTCGGCGCGGCCATCCTGTGCATCGTCGCCTTCGGCCTGCTCATCCGGAAGGGCTGGGCCAGCCCGTTCCTGCTGTTCCCGATCGCGTTCGCCGCGTGGGCGTTCATGCACGCCTCGGGCATCCACGCCACCATCGCGGGCGTCGCGCTCGGCATGATGGTCCCGGCCGTGGCCCGGGCCGGCGAGCGCACCTCGCTCGCCGAGCACTGGGAGCACGTGTGGCGCCCGGTGTCCGCCGCCGTCGCGGTGCCGATCTTCGCGTTCTTCGCGGCCGGCGTCACCATCAACGCGGACGCCGTCTCGGAGCTCGTCACGAGCCCCGTCGCGCACGGCGTGATCCTCGGCCTCGTCGTGGGCAAGCCGCTCGGCATCGTGCTCGCGACGTGGCTCGTGGCGACGTTCACGCGCGCCCAGCTCGACCGCGGCCTGTCGTGGCTCGACGTCACCGGCATGGGCATGCTCGCGGGCATCGGCTTCACGGTGTCGCTGCTCATCGGCGACCTCGCCTTCGGCGGGGAGAACGCCGAGGTGGTCAAGCTGTCCGTGCTCACGGCCTCGGTGCTCGCCGCGGCGCTCGGCGCGGGCCTGCTCGGCGCGCGCGACCGCTTCTACCGCAAGCTGTACGAGCGTCGCTCGACGCCGGTGCCGCTCCCGGCGAACCGCATGGCCAAGCCGCACGAGCTCGGCAAGACCGTGGGCGTCGACCCCGACGAGGTCGGCATCGAGGAGTCGCCGGAGGAGCTCGAGAAGGGTCACTGACCCCCGCATCGTCCCCGCGGCCTCCCGCTGCGGGGAAGTGAGCGACGGTTCTGCGAGGTTCTGGACTCCTGCGGGGAGCTGAGCGACGTCCCCGCTAGTCGCCCCGCACCTTCGCGCCCGGCGCGGTCGGGCACAGCGCGGCGATCTCGCAGCTGCCGCAGTCGGGCTTGCGTGCCATGCAGCGCCGACGCCCGTGGAAGATCACGCGGTGCGACCACAGCGTCCACTCGCGCCGCTCGATGAGCGCCATGAGGTCGCGCTCGACCACCACGGGGTCGTCGTTGACGGTCAGCCCGAGGCGTCGCGCGAGCCGGCCCATGTGGGTGTCGACGGTGATGCCGGGGACGTCGAACGCGTTGCCGAGCACCACGTTGGCGGTCTTGCGGCCCACGCCGCGCAGCGTCACGAGGTCGCGCTGGCGGCCCGGCACATCGCCGTCGTAGCGCTCGACGAGGTCGCGGCTGAGCCCCAGGAGCGACTCCGCCTTCGCCCGGAAGAACCCCGTGGGGCGGATGAGCGCCTCGAGCTCGTCGCGGTCGGCGCCCGCCATGGCCGCCGCGTCGGGGTAGCGCGCGAACAGCGCGGGCGTGACCTGGTTGACCCGCACGTCCGTGCACTGCGCGCTCAGCACCGTCGCCACGAGCAGCTCGAAGGGGTCGCGGTAGTCCAGCTCGCAGTGCGCGTCCGGGTACACCTCGGCGAGCGCGCGGTTGACCGCGCGGGCGCGTCGCACCAGCGCCACCGGGGGCGTCTCCTGGGTGGACGATGCGACGGTCAGGGGGGTGCGGCCGGCCATGAGCCACACCCTAGCGATCGCTCAAGCGGCGCGGCCCCGGCGCCGATAGACGGGGGGACAGGCGCACGGGATGCGCGCGGATCGAGGGAGGTGCGAGTGACGACAGCGATCGCTGCGAACGCCATCGCCGATCTCCGGCAGCGACGCAGGGACATGCGCCGCGAGCTGGCCCGCGTCCGCTGGTGGCGCCGCCTGGTCCATGCCCGTCGCGACCTGGCCGTCGCGCTGCTCGCGCAGCCCGAGCAGCACACGTCCGCCGGGCTCGACCTCTCCTGGGAGGCGCTCGCCGCGGGCGCCCCGACCTCGACCGAGCTGGCGGCCGCCGTATGGCCCGATGCGCGGGCCTTCTCCGCCGGGTCCCTGACGGAACTGGATGAATTGGACGCGCGGCTCGGTGAGTACGAGTCCCGTGTGGCCGCCACCCTTGATAATGTGACGGCCCAGATGGTGCGTGCGCTGGCGCAGGCGCACCGTGCGGAGTCGGCGACGAAGGAGGGTTGACATGCCCGAGGCGGCCCGCGAGGAGCAGCTGCTCCGTTCGTCGCCGCTTTTCGGCGGCATGGACGCCGTGACCGCGCGTTCCCTGATCTCCCAGATGCGCCGCCGCGAGCTCTCGCGCGGCGAGAACATCTTCGTCGAGGGGGACGACGGCCACGCGTTGTACGTCGTGGTCAAGGGCAAGGTCAAGCTCGCCCGGACCGCGCGCGACGGCCGCGAGAACCTGCTCGCGCTCGTCGGCGTCGGCGACATGCTCGGCGAGCTGTCCGTCTTCGACCCGGGCCCGCGCCTGTCGCGCGCCCACACCGTCGAGGACACCGTGGTCTACGAGCTGCCCAAGCAGGTCCTGGACGTCTGGCTCGACGACCACCTGGAGATGTCGCGGCACATGCTGCGCGCGCTCGCGCAGCGCATCCGCCGCCAGTCCAACACGATGGCCGACCTGGTCTTCTCGGACGTGCCGGGCCGTGTCGCCAAGGCGATCCTGGATCTCGGCCACCGCTTCGGCCGCATGGAGCGCGGCCACGTGACCGTGCGTCACGGCCTCACGCAGGAGGAGCTCGCCCAGCTGGTGGGCGCCTCGCGCGAGACCGTGAACAAGGCGCTCGCGGACTTCGCGTCGCGCGGCTGGATCGACGTCCACATCGGCGCCGTCGAGGTCTACGAGCCCGAGCGCCTGCGCGCCCGCTCCCGCTGACCCGCCCGGGACTGCTAGTCCGACAGCCACAACGGAATCGGGGACGACACGCCGGCTGAACCGGCGCATCGTCCCCTCACGCGCGGCGTGTCGCGGCGCGTTCCGTTCGCAGTGTCGCGGGAGGCGGCTAGAGCGACCGCAGCGCGACGGTGATCTCCACCTCGACCGGCGCGCCGAGCGGCAGCGCCGCGACGCCGACGGCGGAGCGCGCGTGACGGCCGGCCTCGCCGAAGACCTCGACCATCAGGCTCGAGGCGCCGTTGAGGACCGCGGGCTGCGCGGTGAAGCCCGGCGCGGAGGCGACGAAGCCCGTCACCTTCACCACGGACTCGATGCTGTCGAGCCCGCCGGCGGCCTGCGCGGCCGCGGCGAGCGCGTTGAGGGCGCACTGGCGCGCGCATTCGACGGCGCGCTCCGGGGTCACGTCGCCGGCGCGCTGGCCCACGACGCCGACGGCGAGCAGGTCGCCGTCCGCGAGCGGCAGCTGGCCGGAGGTGTGGACCAGGTCGCCGTGGCGGCGCGCCGGCACGTAGGTGCCGACGGGCGTCGCCACCTCGGGCAGCGAGAGGCCGAGCGCGGCGAGGCGCTGGCTCGCGGACACCTCTACTTCTCCCCGGTCGGGCGCTTGAGGTAGGCGACGAGGCCGCCGGTGGGGCCGGTCACGACCTGCACGAGCTCCCAGCCGTCCTCGCCCCACTGGTCGAGGATCTGCTTGGTGACGTGGTCGATGAGCGGAACGGTCGCGTATTCCCAGGTGGTCATGCCGCCGAGCCTAGCCCGGACGGGCGGTCCCGGGAGGGCCTGGGCCGGGCTCTCAGGTGGCTCCTTTACCATTGCTCCATGCCTCGGTCCTCCTCGCGCCCCCGCACGAAGGTGACGTTCGTCCAGCTGCTCACCGCGCTGTCCCTGTTCGTCGCCCTGTCGATCATGGGCGGCTTCCTGGTCGCCGGCCTCGCTCTACCTGCGGTGACGGTCGCCGGCTCGGCCGCGAGCGGCTCCGCCGAGCTGTTCGAGGAGCTCCCCGAGGAGCTGTCCGCGGTGACGCTGCCGCAGCAGTCCAACATCTACGACCGCACCGGCAAGCACCTGCTGGCGACGTTCTACGAGCAGAACCGCGTCGTGGTCCCGCTCGAGGACATCTCGCCGTGGCTGCAGAACGCGGTGGTGTCGATCGAGGACAAGCGCTTCTGGCTCCACCACGGTGTCGACGGCGAGGGCCTCCTGCGCGCGGCCTACGTCAACCTCACGTCGCCGGACTCGCCCGGCGCCTCGACGCTCACGCAGCAGCTCGTGAAGAACACGCTGCTCCAGAAGGCGATCCTGTCGGACGACGAGGACGCGCAGGACGCCGCCACCGAGGTGTCGCTGTCCCGCAAGATCCGCGAGTGGCGCCTCGCGCTCGCGCTCGAGGAGAACCTCGACCGCGAGTACGGCGTCGAGTGCGACGAGACGAACCCCAAGGTCGACTGCGGCAAGGAGCAGGTGCTCGAGCAGTACCTCAACATCGCGCAGTTCGGCGCGAACACGTACGGTGCGGAGGCCGCGTCGCAGCTGTACTTCTCGAAGTCCGCGAAGAACCTCAACGCGATCGAGGCCGCGACCATCGCCGGCATCACGCAGAACCCGTCCAAGTGGGACCCGATCCGCTACCCGGAGAACGCGAAGGCCCGCCGCGACACCGTGCTGTTCCAGATGTACCAGCAGGAGTTCATCACCGCGGAGGAGTACGACGAGTACAGCTCGACCCCGGTGGAGGAGACCCTCAAGGTCTCCAACCCCAAGTTCTCGTGCGTGGCCGCGCAGGACGCGCCGTTCTTCTGCGACTACGTGACGAAGATCATCCGCCGCGACGACGTGTTCAACAAGGACGGCGCGGAGCTCACCGGCGCCGAGCTGCTGAGCCGCGGTGGCCTCGACGTCATCACGACGCTCGACCTCAAGAAGCAGAAGGCCGCGAACAGCGCGCTCGCGGACGCGCTTCCCGCGGACGACCCGAGCGGCTGGGCGATGGCGCTCGTCTCGCTCGACCCGGACACCGGCCAGATCCTCGCGATGGCGCAGTCGAAGACGTTCGACCCGTCTGCCGAGGAGGACGGCTCGACCGCGATCAACTACTCGGTCGACCGCGAGTGGGGCGGCTCGCGAGGCTTCTCCCCGGGCTCGACCTTCAAGCCGATCATCCTCACGGAGTGGCTCGAGAGCGGCCACTCGCTCATGCAGAACGTGAGCGGCGCCCAGAAGGCGTACACGGGTGACTCCTGGAACGCCTCGTGCCTGGGCAACCCGACCTTCTACTACGGCACGTGGTCGCCGGGCAACGTCGAGAACGCGTTCACCTACACGCAGACGGTGCTCAAGGCCACCGCGAACTCGGTCAACACCGCGTACGTCAACATGGCCAACCAGCTCGACCTGTGCGACATCCGCGACACGGCCGAGAAGCTCGGCTTCCAGCGTGCTGACGGCAACGACATCGAGGTGGTCCCCTCGATCGCGCTGGGCACCCAGAACGCGTCCCCGCTGACGATGGCGCAGGTCGCCCAGGTGTTCGCGAACGAGGGCGTGCGCTGCGACCCGATCGCGCTGCTGTCGGTCACGGACGCGGAGGGCAAGGAGCTCGAGGTCCCGCAGCAGAGCTGCGAGCGGGTCATCGACAAGGAGGTCGCCGACGGTGTCGCGTACGCGATGCAGGAGGTCATGAAGAGCGGCTCCGGCAAGTACGTCAACCTCGCCGACGGTCGCCCCGCGGCCGGCAAGACGGGCACCGCGAACAACAACACGCACACGTGGTTCATGGGCTACACCCCGAACCTCGTGGCGACGGTGTGGCTCGGCAACCCGAACGAGGACGAGCCGGGCCAGGGCATCACCCTCAACGGCACGTACTACAGCTACCTGTACGGCTCGTCGCTCGCGGCGCCCACGTGGAAGGCGTACATGGACGCCGCCACCGCGGACCTGCCCGTCAAGGGCTTCGACGACGCGGGCACCGACGTCCTCTACGGCAAGCCGGTCCCGGTGCCGTCGATCATCGGCATGACGCCGGAGGCGGCGAGCAGCGTGGTCTCGGCCGCGGGCTTCAACCTCGTGGACTCGGGCACGGAGGTCTACTCGACCGAGTACGCGCCGGGCACCATCGTGTCGCAGTCGCCGAGCGCCTACTGGAAGGCGGTGCCCGGCTCGTCGGTCAGCTACTCGGTCGCGACCGACCAGCAGCCCAAGCCGGAGCGCGACACGAACAACAACAACAACGACGGCAACAACAACAGCAACAACGGCGGCAACAACCGCGGACGGGGCAACTGACGGTGGCGCGTCGCGCGGCGGTCGCCCTGGCCGCGGCGGCGGGCGCCGGCCTCGCGTGGTCCCTCGCGGAGGCGCGCGCCTACACGCTGCGCCGCCACGAGGTGCCGATCCTGCCGCCGGGCAGCCGCCCGGTACGCGTGCTGCACCTGTCGGACCTGCACCTCACGCCCGCGCAGCGCGGCAAGGTCGCGTGGCTGCGTCGCCTCGCCCAGGAGCCGGTCGACGCGGTCATCACGACCGGTGACAACCTCGCCCACCCGGGCGCGGTGCCGACGGTCCTCGAGGCGCTCGAGCCCCTGCTGACCAAGCCCGGCGCGTTCGTGTTCGGCTCGAACGACTATCACGGGCCACTGCCCAAGAATCCGCTCGCGTACTTCGCGGGACCCTCGCGCCTGCAGGAGCGTCAGGCGCAGCTGCCCACCGAGGACCTGCGCGCGGGTCTCGCGGCCGGCGGCTGGGCGGACCTCAACAACGCGCGCGGTTCGCTCGCGGCGGCCGGGTCGGTGCTCGACCTCGTCGGTGTCGATGACCCGCACATCGGCCTGGACGTCATGCCCGCGCCAGCGGAGCGCGTCGCGGACGCGGCGGTCCGCATCGGCGTCGCCCACGCGCCGTACAAGCGCGTGCTCGACGAGATGGCGGCCGACGGCGCGGAGCTGATCCTCGCCGGCCACACGCACGGCGGCCAGGTGTGCGTGCCGTTCTACGGCGCGCTCGTCACCAACTGCGACCTCGACACGAGCCGCGCCAGCGGCCTGCACGGCTGGCCGGGCGTGCGCCCGGACTCGGGCGGCACCGGTGCCTACGTGCACGTGTCGGCGGGCCTGGGCACCTCGCCGTATACGCCGATCCGCTTCGCGTGCCGGCCGGAGGCGACGATCCTCACGCTCGTGCCGCGGGCGTGAGCGACGCCCGGCCGGAGCCGGGTGGGGCCGATTTCGTGTTTCGGCCTGCAGTCCGATATTCTTAGCGGGCTCAAAAAACGGGGTGTGGCGCAGCTTGGTAGCGCGCGTCGTTCGGGACGACGAGGCCGCAGGTTCAAATCCTGTCACCCCGACCATTGAGAGAAGGGCCGGATCCGTATGGATCCGGCCCTTCCTGCGTCTCCGGGGACGATGCGGCGGCGGGCTAGCCGCAGTCGATCTCCGACAGCGACCAGTCGACCTTCGGCACCCCGTCGACGATGGTGAAGTGGCCGCGCTCGTGGATCTTCACGTCGCCGTAGAAGTCGTGGAACGTCAGCGTGTGCTCGAAGACCCCGCCCGGGGTGAGCCGGTACGTGATGTTCTCGGTGAGGCGCCCGGTGACGTCCTCCATCGCCGGGTTCACGTAGTCCGTCGCGTAGGTGACGACGGCGAGGTAGTGGTAGTTCCACGCGTCGTCGCCGAGCGGCCGGAACGTCTCGTGGAAGGTCTTCACGGTGTAGGTCGTGGTGTTCGGCTCGGTGCTGCACGCATCGTCCTCGTAGTCCTCGCTGAACACGTAGCCGTGGACGACCTCGGTGCCGTTGTCCGCCGCCGCTGGCGCGGCGAACCCTAGTCCGAGGCCCACGGCGGCGATGAGCGGGAGCATCCCCCGCGCGGCTGTGATGTGCATGAGCGTCTCCTCGTCAGGTGTGCCGGGCCGGTGCGCCACGACCCGTCGAGCGTCGCGCGGGGAGGTATGCGGACGGTATCCGGCACAACCTTGTGCGGCTCCCGGGTGTTGTCCCTCCAGCGGCCCCGGCACCCGGGCCCGCCTCAAGGGGGAGGTATCACGATGAGGACACGCATGCTCACCCGCGCGGTGACGACCGTGGCGGCCATCGGCGCGCTGACGCTCGCGACCGCTGCGCCCGGCCAGGCGAGGCCGCATCATCAGCGGGACACGCTCGAGGTCGACGTGGCGATCGCGCAGTTCTACGACAACGTCGTGACCGGCGACGGCCCCGACTACATCGTCTTCTCGGGGGCCTCGGCGGCCGACTGGTGCGCGGCGGGTCCCGAGGGCGACCCCGGGGGCGCGCCGGCGACGCTCCGGGTGACCACCCGGGGCACGCTGCCCGAGCCGGGCTCGAGCGACCGCTACCGGTTGAAGGCCCGCGTCCCTGTCGAGGTGTACGCCTTCGACGAAGGCGACATCTTCCAGTTCCTCGACGCCAGCTGCGGCGACCTGCCGGAGCCCTACGCGGCGGGCATGGGCACGGCGCGGTGGCGCGGGACCACGCAGTACGACGGCGACACCGCGGCGCGCCAGGACTACAACAGCGTCCGCGCGTGGCTGCGGACCGGCGACGGCACGCGCGTGCGGGTGACCGCCTCGTCCGTGAGCACGATCGCGATCACGGATCCGTTCACGGAGGACGAGGCCGGGGAGCAGACCCCAACCGACGTGCGCGTCAAGGTCAAGGTCGTCGGGCGGGGTCGCTGCTGACCGCCGGCCGATGCGCGACGGGGCCGCCCCGGGGACGCACCCCGGGGCGGCCTCGTACGTCCGTTCCGGCGCATCGGCACAACCTCCGCGGCCTCCCGCCTGTCCTTGGTGCGGCGGGCCCACGCCGGGGTCCGCATGAACAGGGGAGGTTCACGATGGAGACTCGGATGAGGACGCGCGTGGTCGCGACGGTCGCGGCCGTCGCCGCGCTCGCGGTGGCGGTCGCGGCACCGGCCTCGGCCCACCGGGGTCATGGGGGTCATGGCGTCGACCGGGTGACGTACCCGGTCGAGCTGATCTACGACAACGACGTCACGGAGGGGAGGCAGGACTACGTGATGTTCGTCGGGGCCCCGGCCGAGGACCTGTGCGGAGACGACCGCAGCATCGAGCCGATCACCATGAAGGTGAAGGCGCGTGGCTCGACGGACCGCTACTGGCTGAACGCGCGGGTCGCGGCGGAGGTCTACACGTACACGGACGGCGGGATCTTCGACTTCCTGGAGGAGTACTGCGGCGGGGAGTTCCCCGAGCCGTACGCCACCGGGACGGGCCGGCTCAAGGTGCGAGGCACGTCGGAGTACTTCACCGACGGCTTCGACCGCGGTCCCGACGGCTGGTACCAGGACAGCTTCGATCCCACCTACGGCCCCGACGACTTCGACCGCGCCGAGCGGAACTGGTTCCGGGGATCGCTGCGCACCGCGGGCGGTGCCCGGGTCAAGGTCGCGGCGTACGCGGACGTGCCGAGCATCTTCGGCATGCCGGCCACGGTGTCGATCGACGTGCGGAAGGGACGCTGCTAGCGCGCGGCCGGTCGCCCGCCGACGGCCTCCCCGGTGCCGATCGCGCCGGGGAGGCCGTCTCGCGCTAGCGTGAACCAGGGACGTTGTCGACGACGGGAGGGTCGTTGATGGACACGCTGCTGGCGGCGCTGCCGATCATCGTGGTGCTCGTGCTCATGATCGGCCTCAAGTGGTCGGCGATCTGGGCCGGCGCGACGGCCGCCGCGGTCGCCCTCCTCATCGCCCTGTTCTCGTTCGACTTCGGCACGGCGACGGACTTCGGCGCCGGCGAGGGCGTGACCGGCGTGCTCGCGAGCGCCGCGTGGACCGCGCTGACCGTGATGCTGATCATCGGCCCCGCCCTCGGCGTCCACCATCTCCAGCAGCGCACGGGCGCGACGGCGGCGATCGAGGCGGGCCTGGCCCGCATCACGCCGGACCCGCGCGTCGCCGCGCTGCTCATCGCATGGTTCTTCACGCTGCTCATCGAGGGCGCCGCGGGCTTCGGCACGCCGGTGGCGCTCGCGGCGCCGTTCCTCGTGGCGGCGGGCTTCAAGCCGCTCACCGCGGTCGTGGCCGCGATGGCGGGCCACGCCTCGGCGGTGCCGTTCGCGGCGGTGGGCACCCCCACGCTCGCGCAGCTCGCGATCGTGGACGTCGACCCGCTCGACCTGTCCTCGGCGATCGCGCCCTTCATGCTCGTCGTCGGCGCGGTGCTCGCGTTCACCGTGGCGAAGATCGTGGGCACGCTGGTGCCCACCGCCGGACCGCCGTGGAAGTGGATGGCGGTCGCCTACGTCGCCTTCTTCGGCCCATACCTGCTGCTGGCCCTGTTCGTGGGCCCCGAGCTGCCGTCGCTGCTCGGCTCGATCGTGGGCGCCGGCATCTTCATCGCCGTCGTGCGCCTCGTGCTCGCCCGGCGGGCGCGCGCCAAGGCCCTCACCGCGCCCGAGCAGGCGGCCGAGGAGGAGGTGCTCCACGCCGCCGACGAGGCGGAGGCGACCGAGGCCCACCACATGGGCATGCTCGCCGCCACCGCGCCGTACGCGGTGCTCGTGGTCCTCGTGATGCTCACGCGCCTCGTGCCGCCCATCAAGGAGGCCTCGCAGGCGTGGGAGGTCCGGTGGAGCCTCTTCGACCACTTCGGCGACGGCATCCAGCCGCTGTACCACCCGGGCCCGCTGCTGCTCGTGGCGTTCCTCGCGGGGGCGCTGTGGCAGCGCGCGACCCGGCAGGAGGTCGCCGGCGCGTTCGTGGTCGCGACCAGGCAGGTGCTCCCCGTCTTCGTGGCGCTGCTCGCCATGGTGACGGTGGCCTACACGATGTCCGAGTCCGGCATGACGAACCAGCTCGCGGTGGCCGCGGCGGGCACGGGCGCGGTGTGGCCGCTGCTGTCGCCCTTCGTCGGCGCGCTCGGCACGTTCATGACGGGCTCCGCGACGTCCTCGAACATCCTCTTCACGGACTTCCAGAACAGCACCGCGATCGAGGCGGGGCTCGAGCCGGTGCCGCTGCTCGGCTCGCAGGCCGCGGGCGCGGCGGTGGGCAACATCATCTGCCCGCACAACGTCATCGCCGCGGCGGCGACCGTCGGCCTGGCGGGACGCGAGGGCGAGGTGCTCAAGCGCGCGCTGCCGCCCGCGGCGATCTGCCTCGTGCTCGTGGGCGGGATGGCGCTGCTCTTCGCGTAGGCGGCCGCCGCATCGTCCCGCCGCTGCCGCCGCCGACCCCGGCCCCGGCCCGCCGACGCAACCGGCGTACGGATCCGGCTCGCCCGCGCATCGTCCCTGGTCCTCGGGAGTGCGGTGAGAGGCGTACGCCGGTTCGGTGCGGCCGGGATACGCCGAAGGCCGGCCTCCCCACGGGGAGACCGGCCCTCGGGACGATGCGGCGGAGGCCTAGGCGGAGGCCTTCAGCCTGGCCGCGACGAGCTCGGCGATCTGCACGGCGTTGAGCGCCGCGCCCTTGCGCAGGTTGTCGCCCGACACGAACAGCACGAGCCCGCGCGTGCCCTCGAGGGACTGGTCCTGGCGGATGCGGCCCACGAGCGACACGTCGCCGCCGGCGGCCGCGAGCGGCGTCGGCACCTCGGCCACCTGGACGCCCGGCGCAGAGCCGAGGATCTCGTACGCGTCCTCGGGCGTGATGCCGCGCTCGAACTCCGCGTTGATCGACAGCGAGTGGCCGGTGAACACGGGCACGCGCACGCACGTGCCGGACACCATGAGCTCGGGCAGGCCGAGGATCTTGCGGGACTCGTTGCGGAGCTTCTGCTCCTCGTCGGTCTCGTTGGAGCCGTCGTCGACCACGGAGCCCGCCATCGGCACGACGTTGAACGCGATCGGCGCGACGTACTTGACCGGCGCGGGGAACTCGACGGCCGAGCCGTCGTGCGCGAGCAGGTCCGCCTCGTCGACCACGGCCTTCGCCTGCGAGTGCAGCTCCTCGACGCCCGCGAGGCCCGAGCCCGACACCGCCTGGTACGAGCACACGACCATGCGCTCGAGGCCCGCGGCCTCGTGCAGCGGCTTGAGGACCGGCATCGCGGCCATCGTGGTGCAGTTCGGGTTCGCGACGATGCCCTTGGGGATCGAGTCGAGCGCCTCGGGGTTGACCTCCGAGACGACCAGCGGCACCTCGGGGTCCTTGCGCCAGGCCGACGAGTTGTCGATCACGACGGCGCCCGCCTCGGCGAACTTGGGCGCGGACTCCTTCGACGCGCCGCCGCCGGCCGAGAACAGCGCGATGTCGATGCCCGCGTAGTCGCCGGACGCGACGTCCTCGACCACGATCTCCTGGCCGAGGTGGCCGAGCACCTTGCCCGCCGAGCGCGCGGACGCGAAGAAGCGCACCGTCGCCTCGGGGAAGCGCTCCGCGACCAGCTCGCGCATGACGGCGCCCACCTGACCGGTGGCGCCCACGACTGCGATGGTGAGGCTCATCGTCCCGTCCCTCCGTACACCACGGCCTCGCCCTCGGTGGAGTCGAGGTCGAACGCCGTGTGGACCGCCTTGACCGCCTTCTCGAGGTCCACGTCGCGCGTGACCACGGAGATGCGGATGTCCGAGGTGGTGATCATCTCGATGTTGACGCCCGCGTCGCGCAGCGCCGCGAAGAACTTCGCGGAGACGCCCGACGAGGAGCGCATGCCGGCGCCGATGAGCGACACCTTGCCGATCGACTCGTCGGTGGTGAGCTCGGCGAAGCCGATGGCCTCGTGGTCGGCCTCGATCGCGGCGAGGGCCGACGGTACCGAGGCGCCGGGAAGCGTGAAGGAGATGTCCGTGACGCCGGTGTTCGTCGCCGACACGTTCTGCACGATCATGTCGATGTTGACGTCGGCGCGCGCGACGGCCTCGAACAGGCGCGCGGCGGATCCGGGCACGTCCGGGACGCCCGTGACGGTGATCTTCGCCTCGGACCTGTCGTGCGCGACTCCCGCGATGATCGGGTCTTCCATCTCGTCTCCTTCTTCAGTCTCCCCCACGACCCACGTCCCCTCCAGGCCGGAGAAGGACGAGCGCACGTGGATGGGCACGTTGAAACGGCGCGCGTACTCGACGCAGCGGGGCATGAGCACCTTCGCGCCGGAGGCGGCCATGTCGAGCATCTCCTCGTAGGTGATGCGGGCGAGCTTGCGGGCGGCGGGGACGATGCGCGGGTCGGCGGAGAACACGCCGTCCACGTCCGTGTAGATCTCGCACACGTCCGCGCCGAGCGCCGCCGCGAGGGCGACGGCGGTGGTGTCGGAGCCGCCGCGGCCGAGCGTGGTGACGTCCTGCGTCTCCTGGTTGAGGCCCTGGAAGCCGGCGACGATCGCGACCTTGCCCTGCTGCAGCGCGCGCTGCAGGCGGCCCGGCGCGACGTCGATGATGCGCGCGCGGCCGTGGTGCTCGGTGGTGATGACGCCCGCCTGCGGGCCGGTGAAGGCCTGCGCGGGCACGCCCTCGGAGTCGATCGCCATCGCGAGCAGAGCCATCGAGATGCGCTCGCCCGCGGTGAGCAGGATGTCCATCTCGCGCGGGTCGGGGGAGCCCGTCACCGAGTTGGCGAGGTCGATCAGCTCGTCCGTCGTGTCGCCCATCGCGGACACCGTGACGACCACGTCGTGGCCCTCGCGCACCGTGTCGGCCACGCGCCGCGCGACGCGCTTGAGCGCGGCGGCGTCGGAGACGGACGAACCGCCGTACTTCTGCACCACAAGGGACATGCAAGACTCCAGGAGGAATGGGGGTCCGTGACCGCAGGGCGGACACGGTGTCTCATTCTAGGGGCACGCGCGCGTACCGCGCGGGCCCCCGGTCCGGGGCACGATGCGCGGGGCCGTTGGGTAGGGTGGCGCCGTGATCGCGCGCGCACCCGGGTCAGGGCACGGCTCGCCGGGCGCGCCGGTGCGGCTGCTGGTGGTGCTCGGCGCCCTCGCGACCCTGATCGTCCTCAACGTGGTGCAGCTCGTCGCCATCGACGCGTCCACGCCGTCCACCTTCGCGGTGTTCGAGGAGCGGCCGCATGCCGGCATCGTGGAGCTGTCGATGGTGGACGGCTCGAACGCCGCCTCCCGGTACGCGATGACCCTCGCGCTCGGCCACCTCGCGCCGGGATCCACCGTGATCATCACCGACGACGGCGAGGGCCTCGTCGACCGGGTCGACGAGCGCCTGTACGGCTACGGCCGCGCCGACCAGGTGCGCGAGGTCGGCGACGACATCGCGGCGGAGCTGGCCGACCTCGGCGCCCACGCCTACGTGGCGGCGAGCGGACCCGCGGGCAGCCGCGGACCCGCGTGGCGCATCGTGCTCGACGACCGCAACCCTCCGGTCCTCGCCGAGGACGACGAGGGCGCCGTGATCGACGCGATCCGCGCCGGGGACGCGGACGACATCGCGGCCGGCCCGGCGCGCGAGCTCGCGCTCGTGGCGGTCGCCGCGGGCGATCCCGCCTACGCCGGAGAGCCCGAGAACGTGCTCGTCGAGACCTCGCTGCTCGCGGGTTGGGACCCGGGGGACGCGCCGTGATCCTCGAGACGACGATGGCGCTCGCCCTGCTGGTCGGCGGCGGCGCGACGATGCGTGCGGCCGGGATGCGCGGCTGGGGCGTGCTGCCGTGGGGCCTCCTGGCGGGACTCGGGATGTACGTCGTCGCGGGCTCGCTGCTGGTGCTCCTGGGTGCGCCGGCGGCACCCGCGCTCGCGCTCGCGGCGACGGCCCTCGGCGGGGCGGGCCTCTGGGTGTGGCGTTGGCGCGCGGGCGCCGACGTGCGGATGCGCGGCGCCGCGGTCGTCGGCGGCCTCGCCGGGACGGCGGCGGCGACCGTGCTGCTGCGCGCCTCGGGCCTCGTCACGTGGCACGTCGACTCGCTCGTCTACACCAACCTCGGTCAGGCCATCGCGGCAGGGCACTACGTCGACTCGGTCGGCTCGTACTCGCTGTCGAAGCGGCTCCTCACCGTCCCGCTCGTGCATGCTCCCGCCTACTACCAGGGCGAGTACTACGTGCGGTCGATCACGCCGCTCATCGCGCTCGCGACGGCCGGCGTGCTCGCGTGGGTGGTGGTGCGCGCGTGCCCGCCGGAGTGGCGCCGGTGGTCCGGGCTCGTGGGCGCGGGCGCCGCGGTGCTGCTGCTGACCGTGCCCCGGATGATGCTCCACGCGTTCTACGTCAACGGCCACCTCGTCACCGGCACCGCGGTGATGGCGGCGACCGGGGCCACGTGGCTCCTTGCGACGCGACGTGAGGTGCCGCGCACCGCGCTGATCGTGGCGGTCGCGCTCCTGCTGCCGGTGGTGGTGCTCACCCGCGCGGAGGGGGCGATCCTCGCCGGCATCGTGGCGCTGCCGTGGCTGGTGCTCGAGGGCACCCGCCGCCGCGACCGGGTGATCGTGCTCGCGGCCATCGGCGTGCCGGCGACCGCGTACTACGCGTTCGCGGCGCTCGAGCTCCTCGGCGAGCATCCGATCGAGGAGGGCGGGCAGGGCGGCCCCGCGGCGTACGCGATCGGGCTCGCCATCGGCCTGGCCGCGCTCGTCGCCGCGGCGGTCGCGACGCGTGTCGACGCGCCCTCGTGGCTGCGGTGGACGCCGCAGGTCGGCGAGATCGGCGCCTGGCTGCTGCTCGTCGCGCTCGTCGCCCTCAAGGGCACGGAGGTGCTCGTCGCGAGCGCCGAGGCGGCGTTCTGGTCGGTCGACCCCGTGCACGGCGCCTGGGGGGCGACCATCGGCATCCTCGCCGCGGCGGGCATCGTCCTCTGGGCCGCGGCCCGGATCCCCATCGTGACCGTCCTGCGCTACTCCGTGACGACCTTCGTGCCGCTGGCGCTGCTGCTGGCATACGGGCGCGACGGCGCGTACCGGATGGATCCCGCCGACTCGCTGCACCGGATGATCGCGCAGATCGTGCCGACGCTGGTCCTCGCGGTCGTGGTCGCGGCGTGCGTCGCCGTCCCGCGATGGCGGGCGCGCGTGGGACCAGCGGTACCGGCAGACGCGCAGACCTCCTCCTAGGCTGGGCCCGTGAGCACTGTCGCCCCCGTGGTCTGGACCGCCGCCGGCGCCGTGAGCGGCGCCTGGCGCGAGCATCGTTCCGCCGACGGCTCCACGAGCCGCGCCGCGATCTTCCTCGGGATCCCCTACGGGGAGCCGCCCGTCGGGGAGCGCCGCTTCCTTGCGCCGGTGCCGCGCGCGCCGTGGGACGGCGTGCGTCCCGCGGTGCTGCACGGCGCGACTCCTCAGCGGCGATCGCCCTACGGCGACGACCCGTTCGTCCCGGAGCCCTCGATCCCCGGCGACGACCTGCTCACCCTCGACGTCGGCACGCCGGATCCCTCGCCCGACGCCGGGCTGCCGGTGCTCGTCTACCTCCACGGCGGCGGGTTCATCGGCGGGTCGCACGCGAGCCCTTGGTACGGCGGGCAGGCCTTCCACCGCGACGGCGTGGTCACCGTGGCCCCGACGTACCGCCTGGGCTTCGACGGCTTCGGCTGGATCGACGGGGCGCCCCTGAACCGCGGCGTGCTCGACTGGATGGCCGCGCTGCTGTGGGTGCGGGAGAACATCCGCGCGTTCGGCGGGGACCCCGACAAGGTCACGATCGCGGGGCAGTCGGCGGGAGGCGCGGCCGTCATGCGGCTGCTGACGCTGCCGGCGGCGCAGGGGCTGTTCCGCGCGGTGCTCGCGCTGTCCCCCGCCGACATGCCGGTCACGGCGGATCGCGCGCGCCAGGTGACGCTCGAGGAGGCCGCGCGCCTGGGTGTCGCGCCGGACCTCGCGGGCCTGCGGTCGCTCTCCGAGGCGCGGATCCTCGCGGCGCAGGCGGACGCGATGCGCGAGGACCACGATCCGCTGCCGACGATGCTCGACGAGAGCGGCCTCCCGTTCTCGCCGGTGATCGACGGGGACCTCGTGCCGGGCACGGTGGAGGAATGCCTCCGCGACGGGGTGGGCGCGGACGTCCCCCTCCTCATCGGAGCGACCGCCCACGAGTTCGACCTCGCGGTCGGCGACGCCGCGCCCCGCCTCGCCGGGCTGGACGCGAGGGAGGCGCTCGCGCGGATGCGCATCGAGGGCGGCGTCGCGCACGAGCTCATCGCGCGGTCGCGAACCGACGACCCGGTCGACGTCGTGGGTCACGCGGTCACCGACATCACCTTCCGTCGCCACGTCGCGCGCTGGGCCGGCATCCGCGCCCGCGGGGCGGCCTCGCCCCGAACCTGGGCCTACGACTTCCGGTGGACGAGCCCCGTGGACGGGATCGCGGGCCACTGCCTCGACCTGCCGTTCGGCTTCGACATCCTGCGCGAGCCGACGGTCGTGCGCCGCGCGGGCGCCGGCGCGCCGCAGGCGCTCGCCGACGCGGTGCACGGCGACTGGCTCGCCCTGATCCGCGACGGCCGCGTGGACGCGCCCGTCCACGCGGAGGCGCGGTCCACGATCGTCTACGGCGAGCCGCTCCGGGACGTGCGGCCGGGCTACGCGGCAGAGGAGCGCTTCGCCGACGCGACGGCGCCCGAGGAGGCGATCGCGGGCGCCGACGGCGAGGGCTGACCCCTCCGGGGCGCGGTCAGGGCGACCGGGTCTGCGCGATCCAGCGGCCGAGGTGGGCCGCCTCCCGCTCGAGCGGCGCGGGGTCGTCCAGCGCATGGGCGAGGGTCGCCGCGCCCTCGAGGCCGGTGACGAGGTGCGTGGCGCGCGCCCGCGCGGCCTCGGGGCCGAATCCCATCGCGGCGAACTGGGCGGCGACCCAGGAGACCAGCGTCGCGATGATGTCCGCCGCGTCGGTCGCGAGCGGGTCGCCGCTCCTGCGCAGCTCGGCGCACACGGCCGCGACCGGGCTCCCGTGGGCCTGGAGGTCGTCGGCGGTGGCGACGTGGTGGGTGATGCAGGCCGCGAGCCGTGCGCGCGGATCCTCCTCCGCCTCCCAAGAGGCCATCAGGTCGCGTTGGCGCGCGTGGAGCGCCTCGACGACGGCGCTCCCGACGTCCTCCCTGGTCTTGAAGTAGTAGTAGACGCTGCCCGACGGGACGCCGGCCTCCTCGGCGAGCGCGCCGAGCGTGGTGCCGGCGAGGCCCCGGGTGGTGGCGAGCCGCACCGCAGCGACGGTCAGGCGTTCCCTCTTGTCGCTCGCCGGTCGCGCCATCCGCGCCTCCCCTCCTTGATAGTGAGCACGCTAACTAGGAATTCGCGCGGGTGTCAAGGGGTGGGCCGTGCGGGCGGTCGCCGCGCCGTCGGGCGCGGTGACCCGGACGATTTCCAGGGTGAATATCCGGGGTGTCCCTGATGGGCGGGCGGGCACGCGTGTGGGAGTGTGAGCACACGGCGCGCGGCGAGGGGCCCGCGGCGGAGGGAAGCTGGGGGATCGCCCATGACGGCGACAGACACGATCGTGGCCACGTCCGCGATCAGCGCGCACGGCGTGGCACGCGCGTTCGGATCGGTGCAGGCGGTGGCCGACGCGACGCTCGAGGTGCGCCCGGGCACGGTGACGGCGCTCATCGGACCGAACGGGTGCGGCAAGACCACGCTCATGCTCATGCTCGCGGGGCTGCTGAGGCCCGACGCGGGGGAGATCCGCGTCGCGGGCGCGGACCCGCGCCACGACTCCGCGGCGGTGCGCGCGGCGATCGGGTGGATGCCCGACCAGCTCGGCTCGTGGGACAACCTCACGTGCCTGCAGACGCTGACCCTCATGGGGCGCGGCTACCGCCTTCACAAGCACGAGGCGCGCGAGAGGGGCGTCGGGCTGCTGGGCATGGTGCACCTCTCCGAGTTCGCCGACCGGCCCACGCGTGTGCTGTCGCGCGGCCAGAAGCAGCGGCTCTCGCTCGCGCGGGCGCTCATGAACGACCCCCAGGTGCTGCTGCTCGACGAGCCGGCGAACGGCCTGGACCCGCGGTCCCGCATCGAGCTGCGCACGCTCGTGCGGGAGCTCGCCGCCGACGGCAAGGCCGTGCTGGTCTCTTCGCACGTGCTCGCGGAGCTCGACGAGATGGTCGACGACGCGATCTTCATGTCGAAGGGGCGCACGCTCGGCGACGAGGCCGCCGCCAAGGTGGCCGACGCGAAGCGGCGCTACCGCGTCGCGACCCTCGACGACGCGGCCCTCAGGGAGGTGCTCGCCGAGGGCGGCGTGCCGTTCGACGACGAACCGTCCGGCGTGGTCGTGCGGGTCGGCAGCGAGGAGGAGGCGTTCCAGGCGCTCGCATGGCTGATGTCGCGCGGCGTCAAGGTGCACCGCTTCGGGCCCGCGGGCAGCGCGCTCGAACAGACCTACATGTCGATGGAGGAGGAGCGGCGATGACCCTCGTGGACCAGAACCCGGCGCCCGCCGAGGCGCCCGAGCCCGCGCCCGCATCGTCCGCTCGTCCGGCCATCAGGGGGAACCCGTGGCTGCCGACGCCGCGCGGCGTGTGGCTGGTCACCGGGATCGAGCTCCGCCGTCGCCGGCCCACCGTCAAGGGGTGGATCTTCTACGGGCTTCTCGTCGCGGTGATCCTGGGCCTGGGCATCCTCGTCGCGATGGTCTCGCCGGAGGGACTCACGTCGATCCCGCTCGAGATGGTGCTCGTGCTGGTGCTCGGTGCCGGCATGCTCATCGCGCCCTCGCTCGCGGCCACGTCGATCAACGGCGACTCGTCCGAGGGCGTGCTCGCGCCCCTGCAGATGACCCGGCTCACCGCGGGCGACCTCGCGCTGGGCAAGCTGCTGTCGTCGTGGCTGATCGCCTTCTTCGTGCTGCTCACCATCGCGCCGCTGATGGTCTACGCGTTCGTGCGGTCGGGCTGGCACGGGGACGAGCTCGCGATCGTCTTGGCGGCGATCCTGCTCGTGGTGCTGACCTCGACCGCGATCGGCCTCGCGTGGTCGTCCCTCGCGGCGCGCGCCGTCGCGTCCGTGTCGCTCGCGCACCTCACGACCGGCTTCCTGCTGCTCGGCACCCTGCTCACGTTCGTGTTCACGCAGCCGTTGGTGTCCGAGACGGTCACCGACTCGTCGCGCTACGTCGACTACGAGGCGCTCACGGACGAGCAGCGCGCCGCGTACGACAGCTGGGACTGGTCGGAGGTGGATCCCGCGACGCTGCCCTGCACCACGGACACGGACCCGTGGGAGTACGGCGTGGCGCACACCGAGAGGACCGCGTGGATCGTGCTCGCGAACCCGGTGGTCATGATCGGGGAGATGTCGCCGATCGTGAGCTACGAGACCTGGGAGGAGGACGGGCGCGCGGCCCCCGGTCTCTTCGCGGAGATGCACGCGTCGGTGAGCGGCTGGCGCATCGGCCCGTCGGAGGCGGACCTCGCGGGCCAGCAGTGGGACGAGTGCGCGATGCTGGTCGCCGACGTGAACGGCGAGGACTACTACGGCGGGAGTGGCGGCGACTGGGAGGCCGAGCAGGAGGAGCGCTCGACCTACGACCGCGCGCCGTGGATCGGCCTCGGCGTCCAGGGTGTCCTGCTGCTCGGGTCGATCTGGATCGTCGTCGCCCGCCTGCGGGTGCCGTACAAGAAGCTGCGCCAGGGCTCCCGCGTGGCCTGACCCGTCTCGCACGGTTCGCTCCGCACGGTTCCGCACTCGACACGCCGGTGATCCGGCCCTTCCCGGGCCTGGTCGCCGGCGTGTCGGCGTTCCAGCCGTGCGCAGCGAAGGTGGAGGCGCTAGCTGACCTTGCGGCGGCCCTCGAAGGCGCGGCCGAGCGTGACCTCGTCGGCGTACTCGAGGTCGCCGCCGACGGGCAGGCCCGAGGCGAGCCGCGAGACCGTGACGCCCATGGGGACGAGCATGCGCGTGAGGTACGTCGCGGTCGCCTCGCCCTCGATGTTGGGGTCGGTCGCGATGATGACCTCCTCGATCTTGCCGTCGCCGAGCCGGGTGAGGAGCTCGCGGATGCGGAGGTCGTCGGGGCCGACGCCGTTCATCGGATCGATCGCGCCGCCGAGCACGTGGTACCGGCCGCGGAACTCGCGGGTGCGCTCGATGACGACGACGTCCTTGGGCTCCTCGACGACGCACAGGACGTCCTCGGCGCGGCGCGGGTCGGTGCAGATCCGGCACTGCTCCGACTCGGCGACGTTGCCGCAGATGCTGCAGAAGCGCACCTTCTCCTTGACCGTGGTGATGGCGTCCGCGAGGCGGCGCACGTCGGACGGGTCCGCCGAGAGGATGTGGAAGGCGATGCGCTGGGCGCTCTTGGGGCCGATGCCCGGGAGGTGACCGAGCTCGTCGATGAGGTCCTGAACCGCGCCGTCGTACATGGGGACAAGCGTAGGCCCGGGCGGGGACGCCGACGGTCAGCCGCGGCTCGCTCTTGCACGCAACCGGCGTACGGAACCGCCCTCGACCTCGCGCACCAGGCGCGACGCGCTCCGCGGGTGGGCTCGTACGGCGGTTGCGTCGGAGGCGGTGGTGCGTCGGAGGCGGTGGCGACGGTGGTCAGGCGCGAAGGGCGCCGGCTGGGGCGGAGGGTCAGTCCTCGATGACGGTGCCGCCGAGCTCCTTGGCGAGGATCTCCGCGGCGCTGAGGCCGGAGGAGTCGGCTCGCGCGTCGTCCTCGGAGATCTCCTCCTCGTCGTGGAACGGAGGCTCGTCCTCGGGCGGCGGGACGTCCCACGGCGGCGGGGCCTCGGAGGACGGCGGTGCGGGCGCGGCCACGGGTGCCGGAGCGCTGGCCGGGACCGTCGCGCGCTGCGGCGCGGGCGCGGGTGCGGACACGGGGCGCGCGGCCGGAGCGGCGGCACGGGGCGCGCTCGCCGCGGGGGCGACCGGACCCGCGGTCGCGGTGATGCGCAGCTGCATGCCGAGCGTCTCGCGCAGCGCGAGCTGGAGGTTCTCGGCGTGCTTGCCACCGTCGAGCATCGACACGAGGTTCGGGTTCGACACCGCGAGGTTGAGGACGCCGTCGGCGACGGACGACACCTGGGCGTTCTGGCTCACGAGGGTCCACGTGACGCGCCAGCGCTCGAGGGTGCCGAGCACCTCGGGCCAGCGGCGTCGCACCAGCTCGGTGTCGGCGGTGCCGCCGGCAGGAGCGGACTCGGAGGCCGCGGGCGCGGATGCCACGGGGGCCGGCGCGGACCGCTCCGCGGGTGCGGGGGCTGCCGGCCGGGCGGGCTCGGGTGCGGCGGCGGGGCGCGACTCCGGCGCAGGGGTCGCGGGCTCCTCGACCGGGGGCGCGGGCTTCGCAGGCGCTGCGGCGGCCGGGACCGGCGTCGGAGCAGGAGCAGGAGCGGGCGCAGCCACCGGAGCGGGAGCAGGCGCCGGGGCCGGAGCAGCCACGGCAGGCGCAGCCGCCGGCATCGCGGGGGCGGCGCCGGGATCCGCGGCGAGCAGGCGCGCACACAGCAGCTCGAGGTGGAGGCGAGGCGACGTGGCGCCGACCATGTGCGTGAGCGCGTCGTTCACGAGGTCCGCGGCGGCGGACGCGCGGGCCAGGCCGAGGCGTCGCGCCTGACCCGTCATGCGCTCGAGCTGGTCCTCGGGCATCGCACCGAGCGCACGCACGCCCGCATCGCCCGCGGCGCACAGCACGAGAAGGTCGCGCAGCCGCTCGAGCAGGTCCTCGACGAAGCGGCGCGGCTCGTGCCCCGTGGACATGACGCGCTGGACCACGTCGAAGAGCGAGCCGCCGTCGGCCGCCGCGACCGCGTCCACGGCATCGTCGAGCAGCGTCGCGTCGGTGAAGCCGAGCAGGGCGATCGCGCGGTCGTAGCTCACGCCGGAGTCGTCCGAGCCGGCCATCAGCTGGTCGAGCACCGACAGCGTGTCGCGGACCGAGCCGCCGCCCGCGCGGACCACGAGCGGCAGCACGCCGCCGGCGACGGTCACGCCCTCGGCTTCGCACAGCGTCTCCAGGTAGCCCTGCAGCACCGGCGGCGGGACCAGCCGGAACGGGTAGTGGTGGGTGCGCGAGCGGATGGTGCCGATGACCTTCTCCGGCTCCGTGGTCGCGAAGATGAAGCGCACGTGCGGCGGCGGCTCCTCGACGAGCTTGAGCAGCGCGTTGAAGCCCTGGGGCGTGACCATGTGGGCCTCGTCCAGGATGAAGATCTTGTACCGGTCGCGCGCCGGCGCGAAGGCGGCACGCTCGCGCAGCTCGCGCGCATCGTCCACGCCGTTGTGCGAGGCCGCGTCGATCTCGACGACGTCCACGGACCCGGCGCCGCCGCGGGCGAGCTCGACGCACGAGGGGCACGAGCCGCACGGGGTGTCGGTGGGGCCCTTCTCGCAGTTGAGGCAGCGCGCGAGGATGCGGGCCGACGTGGTCTTGCCGCAGCCGCGCGGTCCCGAGAACAGGTACGCGTGGTTGACGCGGTCGGCGCGCAGCGCCTGCATGAGCGGCGTGGTGACGTGCTCCTGTCCCACGACGTCCGCGAAGGTGTCGGGACGGTAGCGGCGGTACAGAGCGGTGGTCACGGGTACGACTCTAGTGGGGGCCTCGGACAGCGGGGACGGCCTCGTCCACAGCCGCGTGCGGGCATGAAAGGACCCCCCACGCACCCGACAGAGCCCGCTTACCCTTGCTTCATTCCTGACCTGGGGGAGTTGGGCGAGGTATCGCCACGTGAGGGGTCGCGCACCATTCTAGCGGGAGTCGAGGGCCCTCCGGTCCGCCGCGGGGAACGCCGCTGGACCGCCGCGACGCGACCCGACACGGGCCCGGAACCGCCCCCGGGGAGGCGTTTCGACGCATCGTCTCGACACGTGTACCATTGCCGGGCCTGGAGGATTCGCCTAGTGGCCTATGGCGCACGCTTGGAAAGCGTGTTGGGTGCAAGCCCTCAGGGGTTCGAATCCCCTATCCTCCGCCAGTAGTACTGATCAGTGACGGGATGGTGCCTGTGACCGACCGAGCGAACGGACGTCCCGACGCCCGCCGCGCTCAGGTGCGCCGTCACCGCCGTGAGCGCCAGATCGTCGTGTTCGGCGTGCTCCTCATCGCCGTCGCCTTCGCGGGCGTCTTCGCCGCGGGCGTCTACAAGGGCGACGTCGACGGCCCGTTCTCGCAGGAGTTCGTCACGCCCGCCGGCGCCTTCGACAGCGACATCACGCTCGTGTGCCCGCCGGCGAACAAGACCGCGATGCAGCACCGCAACGTGGGCGTCCGCATCCTCAACGGCACGGACACCAACGGCCTCGCGAGCAGCGTCGCGGACGACCTCGACGGCCGCAACTACGTGGTCGTGAGCACCGAGAACTGGGGCCGCACCTACGGCGACTACGTGCGCCTCTACTTCGGCCCCGACGGCGTCCGCCAGGCCTACACCGTCGCGCTGAACTTCGACGGCGAGGTCGACATGGTCCTCGACAACCGCGAGGGCACGCTCGTCGACATCGTGCTCGGCGAGGGCTTCGCGGAGACCGGCGAGCTGCGCTCCACGCTCGCGCCCGAGCTCGACCCCGACGCCGTGCTGTCCGCCAACGCGCAGTGCCTGCCGGTGGCGCTCGTCACCCCGGAGCCCGCGCCGCGCATCCTGCCGGACAACCCGGTGGACAAGAAGAACAAGAAGAAGAACAGCGGCAACTAGCCGCCCGGGCCGCCCGCGACGATGCGGCGGTCCCGCCGGCGCGCTGCTCGAAGCGTCCCGCTGATACGGGCAGGCTCGCACCCGGCGCGGTGCGCACGCGTGCGTATCAACGGAGCGCATCCCCGCGCGGCCGTGCCCGGAGACGATGCGGCGGTCGCCGCGGCCCCCGGACACACGAACGCGCCGCGGAGCCGTGGCCCCGCGGCGCGTCCCCGTCGTCCACGCGCCGCCCTCCCCCCGGATGCGGCGCGCCGGCCGCGTGCCCTCCCGGCGCGGCCCGACGTCCTGGCGCTACCCGCGCATCGTGCCGTGGAACGCGGTCCACGACTCCGGTGCGAGGCGCAGCGTGATGGTGCCCTCGCCGTGCTCCACGGGCAGCGCGTCGACCATGCCGTAGGCCTCGGCCGCCGCCTGGTCGTCGCGCGCGCCCTCGTGGTCCGCGAGCACGGCGGTGCCGCCCTCGATGAGAGTCTCGGCGCCGGGCGTGCGCAGCGTCACGACCTGCTCCTCGGCGGTGCGGTTGGTGACGAACAGCGCGAGCGCGCCGGTCTCCGGGTCGATGGTCGCGGCGGCGGTCACCGTCGGCACGTCGCCGTGCTTCTTGGTGGCCATGGTGTCGCCGTCGATCCTCACCTGCAGCGCATCCCCGACCGCCAGCCGCGCCGCGGTGGCGAAGGGGTGGAACGTGGTCTGCTTCCAGGCCGCGCCGCCGGGCTCGGTCATGATCGGCGCGATGACGTTGACCAGCTGCGCGAGGCAGCCGATCGCCACACGGTCCGCGTGTGAGAGCAGCGACACGATCATGTCGCCGACGACGACCGCGTCGAGGCCCGAGTAGCGGTCCTCGATGATGCGCGGCGCGTCGCGCTGGATGGGCAGGTTCGTCTCGCCGACGAAGCGCGAGAAGAGGTACCAGACGTTCCACTCGTCGAAGCTGATGGTGATCTGCTTGTCGGAGCGCTTCTGGGCGCCGATCGCGTCCGCCGAGGCCGCGACGCGCTCGATGAACGTCGCCATCGCGGTGCCGGAGGCGATGAAGGACGTGCGGTCGCCGTCCATCTCCTCGTAGTAAGCGTGCATCGAGATGTGGTCGACCACGTCGTAGCAGTACGACAGGACGGTGCGCTCCCACTCGCCGAACGTGTCCATCATCATCGAGCTCGAGCCGCACGCGACGAGCTCGATCGACGGGTCCACCTGGCGCATCGCGCGGCCGGTCGAGGCGGCCAGCTTGCCGTACTCGTGGGCGTCCTTGTGGCCGATCTGCCAGGGGCCGTCCATCTCGTTGCCCAGGCACCACAGCTTGACGCCGTAGGGCTTCTCGCGGCCGTTCGCGATGCGCATGTCGGCCCACTTCGTGCCGGCCTCGCCGTTGCAGTACTCGAGCAGCGCGACCGCCGCGTCGACGCCGCGGGTGCCCAGGTTGACGGCCATCATCGGCTCGATGCCCTGACGCTCGCAGTGCTGGAGGAACTCGTCCGTGCCGACGAGGTTCGGCTCGACCGTGCGCCACGCGAGGTCGAGGAACGGCTTGCGCTCCTCGACCGGGCCCACGCCGTCCTCCCACACGTAGTTGGAGACGAAGTTGCCGCCGGGGTACCGCAGCATCGTGACGCCGAGCTCCTTCGTCAGCTCCGCGACGTCGCCGCGGAAGCCGTGGTCGTCGGCGGTCTCGTGGCCGGGCTCGTACACGCCCGTGTAGACGCAGCGGCCCATGTGCTCGACGAACGAGCCGAACACGCGGCGGTCGATGGTGCCCACGCGGAAGTCCGGGTGGAGGGTGATGGTGGTCATGGGTTCTCTCTCTCCGTTGAGCGGGTAGGGACGATGCGGGTACGGGTCAGGCGTCCGAGGCGAGCTCGTCCGCGGTCCACGCGACGGGCCAGCCGTCCTCGGTCCAGCCGAGCTCCCGGATCGCGAGCTGGAAGTCGCCGCCCAGGTCCTCGTCGTAGTAGTGGAAGGCCAGGTAGCCGTCCGAGTAGGACTGGCCGCCGGGTCCGATCATGGTGCCGCGGGTCGACAGCAGCTCGTCGCCGCCGTCGAACATCATCGAGTTGCCCCAGCTGTCGACGTACGGGCCGGTGACCTCGGTGGAGCGGCCCACGGCGATCGAGTAGGTGGAGTCGGTGCCCTGGCAGCACTTGTCGCGCGAGACGAACAGGTAGTAGTAGCCGTCCCGGTACATGAGGTACGGCGCCTCGATCGCGTTGGTCGCGTTGTTGCGGGTCGCGATGGTGACGGGCTCCGCGCCGTCGACCGGCTTGCCGCTCGGCCACTCGAGCTCGACCAGCTGGATGCCGCCCCAGAACGACCCGAACGTCATCCAGGCGGTGCCGTCCTCGGCCGTGATGACACCCGCGTCGATGGCGTTGTAGTTGGTCTCGCCCGGGGCCGAGCGCCAGACCATGCCCTGGTCCGTCCAGCCGTAGTCCGGGCTGTCGACGTCGAGCGTGGGCGAGGTCATCAGCCCGATGACCG
Organism: Demequina maris; assembly: GCF_000971155.1. GTDB lineage: Bacteria > Actinomycetota > Actinomycetes > Actinomycetales > Demequinaceae > Demequina > Demequina maris. Next base: position 77,974 of record NZ_BBLX01000007.1, read on the forward strand.
AGCCGTTGGTGCCGAAGGTCGACGCCGCGTAGTAGAGGTACCAGGTGCCGTCGTGCTCGACGAGCTCGGGAGCCCAGAAGTTCTGCACGCCCGAGACCTCGTCGTAGACCCAGGCCACGTCGTCCGGCTTGTCCCACGCGGTGCCCACGTACTCCCAGGTCTCGCCGTCGTCGGTCGAGCGGCGGATCTGCGGGGAGCCGAAGCCCTTCTGGACGTCGCCGGTCGAGTAGACGTACCAGTCCTCGCCGTCCTCGCCCACGACCAGCGCGGGGTCGTGGGTGTGGATGTCGCCCGACAGCTCGAGCGCGGTCGCGGCGGCCACGTCCTCGCTCCACGGGCTCCAGGCGACCACGCCGGCGGCGAGGCCGAGCGCGGCGACGGCCGCCACGCCGCCGATGAGGAGCGTGCGCCGCGAGCGGCGGGCGGGGGGCGCGTCGACGGTGGTGTCGGTCACGTCAGGTCCTTCCGACGGGTTCAGCGGGGGTCGAGCGCGACCCAGGCGACGCCGTGCGCGGGCACGGTCGCCAGGAGGGTGGTCGTGTCGACGGCGGCGGGGGACGATGCGGCCCACAGGTCCGTGACGGACACCTCGCCGTGGCCGATCCCGAGGATCGAGGACAGCGCGACGTGGGCCTCGAAGGGCGCCTCGCCGGTCCAGAAGACGGCCGCGTAGACGCGGTCCGACGCGGCGGCGCGGGCCGACCAGACGATCAGCTCGCCTCCCTCGAGGGGCTCGCGGAGCAGCTCGCGGCCGTCGGTCGAGCCCTGGAGGACCTCCGCGACGGCGGGCGTCGCGAGCAGGTCCAGCGTCTCGGGCGTGCTCGTGGGCAGGTCGCCGCCCACCATGAGCGGGGAGCGGCCCATGCACCACAGGGTCATGAGGGTGCGCTGCTCGTCCAGCGTGAGGCGGCAGTCGCGGGGCTCGCCGCGCTCCGCGCGGATGCCGATGCGGCCGAACGGGAGCATGTCCGCGTCGGCCCAGCCGCCGGGCTGCTGGAACGGCGCCCACCGGGCGAGGCGCGCGAACTGCGCGTGCACGTCGTCCCAGCGGTCCCAGAGGTCGTCGGAGATGCGCCACATCTGGGCATGCCCGCGCAGGTGCTCGACGTGCGCGGTCGACAGGTGGGTGCCGGGGGAGAGCGAGAGCGCGATGTCGCGGCCCGAGCGCGCGATCGCGGTCGCGTAGGCCGCGATCTCGCGCTCGTAGTAGGGCGCCTGCATGTCGTCGGCCTTGATGAAGTCGACGCCCCAGGCGGCGAACTGCGCGACCTGCGCGTCGTAGTACGCCTGCGCGCCCGGGTGGTCGTGGTTCAGCCCGTAGTTGTCGGGGTTCCACGCGCACACGTGCTCGAGGTCGGCGACGTCCTTCGCCGTGTAGTCCGTGCCGAGGATCGGCAGGTCGAGCTCGACCGCGCGCCGCGGGATGCCGCGCATGATGTGGAGCCCGAACTTGAGGCCCAGCTCGTGCACCTGGGCCGCGAGCGGCGCGAAGCCCGCGCCGTCGGCGGCCGAGGGGAAGCGGTTCGGCGCCGGCATCTGGCGGCCGTAGGCGTCCAGCTCGAGCGGAGCACCATCGTTGTAACCGTGCGAGCGGGCGGTCGGGTCGTACCACGCGATGTCGACCACGATCGTGTCCCAGCCGCTCGGTAGCAGGCGTTCCGCCATCACGCGGGCGTTCGCGAGGACCTCGTCCTCGGTCACGGTGGTGCCGTAGCTGTCCCAGCTGTTCCAGCCCATCGGAGGCGTCGTGGCGAGCATCTGAGGTGTCTCCCGTCTACATCGTTGTAACGCGATCGTGCCCAAACAGGGCCGCGCGAGTCAAACCGAGGGTACCTGCGGCGGGTCCCGCGCGGGCACCGCCGCGGTCCCAGGAATGGGGGCCGGCGACCGGTTGCTCCACCGGGCCGGCAACATCGTCCCTGGCAGTCGGCCGTATTTCGCATGTGTTTCGTAATCGTGACCTGCTGGACTTGACCAACGGCCTCGCGCCGTGTCATTGTTCCATCGTTGTAAAGGAGCCGGCACGGGGCCGGTCCCACTGAGCCTGGGGTCAACGACGACCAGGATGCGACAGACTCCCCCGCAAGGGATAGTTGTATCCGGGCCGACCTCACTCTTCAACGATGAAAGGGAGGCAGGCAGCATATGCGAAAGATCAAGGCGGCGGCCATCACCGCCACGATGGTGGGCGCACTCACGCTCGCCGCGTGCAGCTCGGGCGGCTCGAGCGGCAACGCCAGCGAGGAGCCCGACACCGCGGGCGGCACCGCGGCGAACCAGCTCACGTTCATGTTCCGCGGCGGCGACTACGACAAGCTGGCCTACCAGGCCGCTATCGACGCCTTCGAGGAGGAGACCGGCGCCGAGGTGAAGATGATCATCACCGACGCGGACCAGTACGCGACCAAGCTGCAGGCGGCCATCGCCGGCAACAAGGTCCCGGACGTCTTCTACATCGAGCCCGGCAAGATGATGGGCTACGTCTACGCGGGCGTCCTCGCGGACCTCACCGACTACGTGGGCCAGGACGTCATCGACAACATCTGGTCGTTCGGTACCGACGCGTACCGCTTCAACACCGAGACCGGTGTCCGCGGCGACTCGGCCGACCCGCTGTACGGCCTGCCCAAGGACGTGGGTCCGTTCGGCTTCGGCTACAACACGGTCCTCTTCGACAAGCTGGGCCTCGAGGCCCCGTCGGCCGACGAGCCGATGACGTTCGACGAGTTCGTGGCGCTCTGCAAGGAGCTCACGGTCGACATGGACAACGACGGCGAGCTCGACCACTGGGGCACCGGCCTCAACGTGGTGTGGAACTCGCAGGCGTTCGTCTGGGGCGCCGGCGCGGACTGGATCTCCGAGGACCAGAAGACCGTCACGGTCGACACCCCGGAGTTCGCGGAGGCGCTGCAGTGGTTCGCCGACCTCGGTCTCGTCGAGGGCGTGACCCCGTCGGTCGAGCAGGCGCAGACGCTCGACACCTACCAGCGCTGGATGGCCGGCGAGCTCGGCTTCTTCCCGGTCGCGCCGTGGGACATCGCCACCTACAACGAGAAGGCGGAGACGGACCCCGAGAACTTCGGCTACGACGTCATCCCCTACCCGGTTGCCAACGAGGGTGACGACTGGTCGACCTGGCTCGGCTCGCTCGGCATCGCCGTTTCGGAGAACTCGGCCAACAAGGAGCTCGCGGCCCAGCTCGCGACCTACCTGTCGACCGACCTCGAGGCGCAGAAGATCCTCGCCGAGAACAAGGTGCAGATCCCGAACCTGATCGACTACGCGACCGGCGAGTGGATCGAGACCGACGCTCCGGCCGCCGGCTGGCCCGCCAACACCAAGGCGTTCCTCGAGATCGCCGAGTCGAAGGGCCGCCCGCTCCCCGGCGTGTGGACCTACACCCCGGAGTGGTACGACAACTTCTGGATCGGCATCGAGAACGTCGTCGACAACGGCTCGCAGACGGCCGCCGACTTCGTGGCCTCGAAGCAGACCGAGATGCAGTCGCTCCTCGACCAGTCCTGGATCTCCGCAGACCAGGCCAAGGTCACCGGCTAAGCAGCAGCAGTGACGAAGGAGAGGGGGGCCGGCGCTCCGCCGGCCCCCCTCTCTCCTCGTAAGGAAGAAGGACGGATCATGGCGACAACGGCTCCCCCCGCCGAGACGACCACCTGGTCGAAGGAGGACGCGAAGGCGGCGAAGAAGCGCAGCCGGCGCATGCACCGCAAGGAGCACGGCTGGGCCGCGGCGTTCATGGCGGCGCCGGTGCTCGGGTGGGTGGCGTTCCTGCTCTTCCCGATGGGCTTCTCGATCTACGCGTCGCTCACCAACTGGAACGGCATCGGCAAGATGACGTTCATCGGGTTCGACAACTACGTGCTGCTCGTCAAGGACCCGTACTTCTGGAAGGCCCTCTGGAACACGGTCTTCTACATGATCGGCATCCCGATCGGTCTCGCGATCTCGCTCGCGCTCGCGCTCGCGCTGAGCCGCAAGATCCGCGGACGCACGTTCTTCCGCACGGTCTACTACATCCCGGTGATCAGCTCGCTCGCGGCGATCGCGATCCTGTGGCAGTGGGCCTACAACGGCGACTTCGGCCTCGTGAACCAGGCGCTCGCGCTGGTGGGCATCGACGGCCCGAACTGGCTCGCCGACTCGACGTGGGCCAAGCCCGCGATCATCATCATGGCGGTCTGGAAGGGCATGGGCTACTCCATGCTGCTCTACCTGGCGGCTGTCCAGGCGGTGCCGCGGTCGCTCTACGAGGCGGCCTCGCTCGATGGCGCGAACGGCTGGAAGAAGTTCACGAAGATCACGTGGCCGATGGTCCAGCCCGTGACGTTCTTCCTCGTGGTCACCAACATCATCGGTGGCTCCATGATCTTCACCGAGATCAACATCATGACGCCGACCGGCGGACCCGAATGGAGCACGGCCTCGCTGGTTTGGTACATCTGGAACAAGGCCTTCCGCAACCTCCAGATGGGCTACGCGACCGCGATGGCGCTGGTGCTGGGAATCCTGGTCCTCATCGTCACGGCGATCCAGTTCCGCATCAACCGTGCCAACGAATTCTCGATCGACTGAGGCGAAGGAGATACTGCGATGAGCCTCAACCAGAACACGGCACGTGCGGCTTCCCGTGCCCTCGCCGGTGCCGGCGAGCCGGACCACGGCAACAAGGCCCCCAAGGTCGGCGTCTTCCAGCGCCGCAAGGGCGCGACCCAGGAGAACCCTGCGGTCAACGTCATCCTGACGATCATCCTGTCGCTCGGCGCCGTCATCATGGCGGCCCCGCTGGTGTGGATGGTCTCGACCTCGCTCAAGACCAAGGATGGCGTCTACGCCCTCCCGCCGGAGTGGATCCCCGACCCGTTCGTCTGGGACAACTACGTCCGCGTCTTCCAGGACACGTACGTCCTGTCCGGTATCAAGAACTCGCTGATCGTGGCCATCTCGGTCACCGTGGTCGGCACCGTGTTCTCGTCGCTCGCGGCCTTCGCCCTCGCGAAGCTCCGCCTGCCGGGCAAGAACGTCATCTTCATCGCGCTGCTGTCGGGCATGATGGTGCCGTTCCCGACGCTGATGATCCCGCAGTTCATCATGTTCTCGCGGATCGGCTGGGTCGACACCCTGCTGCCACTGATCATCCCGGTGATCCTCGGCAACGTCATCATGATCTTCTTCCTCCGCCAGTACCTGCACAACGTGCCGGACTCGCTGGTCGAGGCCGCGAAGATCGACGGCGCCTCCTACCTCAAGATCTTCTGGACGATGATCCTGCCGCTCATGCGACCCGCGATCGCCGCGCAGTTCATCCTGTGGTTCATGGCGGTGTGGAACGACTACCTCGCGCCGATCATCTACCTGAACACGCCTGAGAAGCAGACCCTCCAGGTCGTCATCGCGAACATGAACGTGCAGTACGCCACCCAGCGCGACTACCCGCTCATCATGACCGCGTCGGTGATCTCGGTGGTCCCGATCCTCATCGTGTTCCTCATCTTCCAGCGTCAGATCATCGAGTCGATCGCTCTGACCGGATCGAAGACCTGACATGACAAGCACCTCGCACACGGCCCCGGCAGACGATGCCGGGGCCGTTGCCCCTTCCAGGCCCGAGCCCGCGACCTGGGGCGCGCGCAACGCGCACGACCCGACCGCGGTCCGCGACGAGGACGGCGTCTACTGGCTGTTCTCGACCGACGCCGACGCGAGCGGCCCGCTGCGCGCCGCCGGCGCCCAGATCCGCCGCTCCACCGACCTCGTGAGCTGGGAGTACGTCGGCTGCGCCCTCGACGGCGTGCCCGCGCCCGCCCGCGAGCACGCGGGCGCCGAGGGCCTGTGGGCCCCGGACGTCGTCCGCGTCGACACCGTCGACGGCCACGAGTGGCGCATGTACTACTCGGCGTCGTCGTTCGGCTCGCGCACGTCCGCGATCGGGCTGGCCGTCGCGCCGCACCCGAGCGGGCCGTGGAGCGACCGCGGCATCGTCGTCGCCACCGAGCACGACCGCGACGGCCACAACGCCATCGACGCGCAGCTCGTCGTCGACGGCGCGCGCCATCACCTGGTCTACGGCTCGTTCTTCGGCGGCCTGCATGTCCTCGAGATCGACCCGGCGACCGGCTTCGCGCTGGACGCCCCGGCGCCCGGCGCCCCCGCATCGTCCTTCGGCACGCTCATCGCGCGTCGGCCGCGCTCCGTCGACACCGCGATCGAGGGCCCGTACATCGTGCCGCGGCCCGGCGGCGGCTGGGCGCTCGTGGTGTCGTACGACTCGCTCGTGAACACGTATCACGTGCGCGTCGCCGTGGCGGAGGACCTGTACGGGCCCTACGTGGACCACGAGGGCCGCGAGATGACCGACCTCGAGGCGGACCCGCTCCAGGTGGGTCTCACCGTGCTCGCGAGCCATCGGCTCGAGGGCGCCTCGCGGGGGATCCTCGCGCCGGGTCACGCGTCGGTGCTCACCGAGCCCGGCCACCAGCTCCTGGTGCACCACACGCGCTTCGCGGAGACGCCGCGCGAGCACGAGGTGCAGGTCCGCCGCCTGGTCTGGACGCGCGGCGGCTGGCCGCTCGTGTCCGTCCAGACGTGGGCCGGCGAGCGCGAGACCGACGACGAGTCCACATGGCCCTCGGACGTGTCCGTGCTGGCGGGCGAGTGGGAGATCGTCGACTGGTCGCTGCCCACCGACGTCGTCCAGGAGTCCCGTCGCATCGTCGTGGGCGACGGCGATCTCGTGGGCCTGGCCGCCCACGGGCGCGGCCGCTTCACCCGCGACGGCGAGGCACCGGTCGACGCCGTCGTGTTCCCCGCATGGGACGCGGTGCGCGGTCGTGCGACGCTGTCGTTCGCGGCCATCGGGCCCAAGGGCACGGTGGTCGCCGGGACCCGGGTGGGATGATGGCTGTCGTGACGGAACGGCAGCGGGACGAGCGCGGGGGCAAGAAGCGCCTGCCTCCGATGGAGGGCACGCCCGCCGACGTCGACGAGGTCCCCGGCTGGACCGGGCGCGTCATGGTGTGGCTGCGGGTCGTCGCGCAGTTCGTCGGCATCCAGCTGCTCATGGTCGCCGGTACCGTGCTGGGGCTCGGCGTCCTGGGGCTCGGCCCCGCGACGGCGTCCGGCGCCAGGCTGCTGCGCCGCATCGTCGATGGCGACGCCTCGGACGCGCTCTGGAAGGACTTCTGGGGCGGCTACCGCTCCGACTTCCGCCGCGCCGCCACCGTCACCGCGCCGTTCATCGTGGTCATCGGCCTCGCGTGGTACGAGCTGCTCGTGCTGCTCGCGTACGGCGAGGGCACCATGGCGGCCGTGCTCACGGGCGCGATCCTCGCCCTCGGCTGCTACGCGGTGGCCTGCCTCGCCTACGCGCCGCACGTGCTGCGCCGCTACAGCGACCCGCCGCTCCAGGCGCTGCGCTTCGTCGCGCTGTCGCCGCTGCTGTCGCCCTTCACCGCGCTCGGCTGCATCGTCACCACCGTCGCGATCACGATCGTGCTCCTCAACTGGGTGCCGCTGCTCATCCTCATGGGGATCTCGGTGCCGCTGCTGCTGTCGGGGCTCATCGTCGACCGCTGGCTCGACAAGGTCGACGCGCGCGGCTCGATCGCCTGAGGCGCGCCCGGGGGCCGGGAGCCCACCGGGGAACTGGGCGACGTTTCTGCGAAGTTCGCGACTCCTACGGGGAAGTCAGCGACGGCTGCATGCGGAGAGCGTCGCTGAGCTCCCCGCAGGAGTCGCCCACCGGCGGAATCCGTCGCTGAGCTCCCCGAAGCGAAGCGGGTACGCGGGAGCGAGAGTCCTCAGGCCGCCGTGGACTCGCGCGGGACCACCTCGAAGTCGGTGATGACCCGGCGGTAGGGCGTGTCCTCGCCCGCGATGCGCGCGAGCAGCAGGTCCACCGCCATCGTCGCGATCTCCTCGCGGCCGGGCGAGATGGACGACAGGGTCGGGGACGCGTACGCGGCGTCCTCGATGTCGTCGAAGCCGATCACCGCGATGTCGTCCGGGACGGACACCCCGCGCGCGTGGAGCGTGTGGAGCGCGCCGAGCGCGAGCGCGTCGTTGAGGCCGAAGATCGCGTCCACCTTGACGCCGGCGTCGAGCACGCGCGTGGTGCAGTCGGCGCCGGTGGCGCGGTGCCACAGCCCGCCCTCGACCACGAGATCGGGGTCGAAGGGGATGCCGTTGGCCGCGAGGGCCGCCTGGTAGCCCAGCACGCGTAGCGCGGCCGAGCCCATGGTCTCCCCGGCGTGCGCGCCGATCACCGCGATGCGGCGGCGGCCCTGGTCGATGAGGTGCTGCGTCGCCGCGCGTGCCGCGTCCACGTTGTTCATCGTGACGTGGTCCCAGTCGCCGCCGAAGATGCGCTCGCCGAGCACCACCAGCGGGTAGTCGACCTTGAGGGCGTCCGCGTCGTCGGGGCCGAGCTCGAGCGGCGAGAAGATGAGGCCGTCGGTGAGCTGGCGGCGGTCCGACGTGAGGACGTCGAGCTCGTGCTGGCGGTCCGCGCTCGTCTGCTCGATCAGCACGACCACGCCGCGCGCCTCGGCCGCACGGATGACCGAGTCGGCGAGCTCCGCGAAGTAGGGCAGCGACAGCTCGGGCAGCGCGAGGCCGATGATCCCGGTGCGGCCCTGACGCAGGCTGCGTGCCGACAGGTTCATGCGGTAGCCGAGCTCGTCGATCGCCTGCTGCACCTTCGCCCGCGTGGCGGGGCGGATGTGCGGGTAGTCGTTGACCACGTTGGAGACCGTCTTGATGGACACTCCCGCGCGGGCGGCGACGTCATGCATCGTCACCGTGCCGCGCACGCCCGATCCGTTCACGTGGCCTAGACCTCCTCGTCGATGGGGATCCACACGCGCATCGCGCCGCCTGCGCGGTTCGCCCAGCGGGCGTACGGGATGGCGCGCAGGGCGATCCTGCCAGGAAGCATGCCAGAAGGCGCCGCCGGGCGCGAGGACCGCAGGAGCGCGGTGGTCCGGGGGAAGCCCTCGGAGCTGCGCACGATGCCCTCGGCGAGCACGGTCGCGCCGGCGCGCAACGACCGCAGACCAGGGCCGACGCGGGGCGGGGTGCTCAGATCGATGCGCAGGTCCTCGAGCGCGACGCCGGGCGGCAGGTCGCACTGCTCGAGGCAGAAGACGACCGGTCCCCGGCGCAGCGCGACGCAGCCGCGGACGGCGTCGACGCGCGGGTGCGGCGCGAGGACGTCCACCGGCATGGGCAGGGTGAGGACGATGCGGTGGTCGCCCGGGGCGACGGCGGCGCGGACGTAGCCGTCGGGCCCGGCCGTCGCGTCGACGGGGGCCCCGTCCACCTCGAGCGTCGCCGCCGCGCACCAGCCGGGGATCCGCAGCGCGAGCTCCTCGAGCGGCCCGGACGTCGCGATCTCGACGCGGCCGTCCCACGGGTAGTCGGTGCGGACCGTGAGCGTGGTGGCGCCGAGCCGGACGGTGCCGGCACCGTAGAGGTGCAGCCGGGCGCGCGCCTCGGTGCCGGTCGCGACGTACGCGCCGAGCGACGACACCAGCCGCGCGAGGTTGGGCGGGCAGCACGCGCAGCCGTACCAGTCGAGGCGCTCCGACGGCGCGTCCTCGCTGGCGCCGTCGTGCCCGTCGCGCAGCTGCAGCGGGTTCGAGTAGAAGAATCGGCGTCCGTCGGTCGAGACCCCGGAGGCGATGCCGTTGTAGAGGGCCTGCTCCATCGCGTCGGCGTGACGCGAGCCGCCCGTGGCGAGCAGCATCCGCCAGTTCCACTGGAACGCGGCGATGGCGGCGCAGGTCTCGGCGTAGGCCCGGTCCGGGGGCAGCTCGAACGGGTCGCCGAACGACTCGTCGCGATGGCGCGAGCCCATGCCGCCCGTGACGTACGCCTTGGTGCCGTGCGCCGACACCCAGAGGTCGTCCAGCGCCGAGGCGAGCCCCGGGTCGGCGGTCTCGGCGGCGACGTCCGCGATGCCGGCCGCGAGGTAGAGTTGCCGCACCGCGTGACCCGTCGCCTCGCGCGACTCGCGGACCGGGAGGTGGTCCTGGAAGTAGCCCGACTCGAACGGCCCGGTGCCGAGCGCGCCGGAGCCGCGCCGGTCGAGCATCGCCGCCGCGGTGTCGAGGTACGCGCGCTCGCCGGTGTGCCGGTACAGCTCGACCAGCGCGGTCTCGACCTCGGGGTGGCCGCAATAGCCGTCGATCCGCTCCGCGCCCGGGCCGAACTCGGCGACGGCGAGGTCCGCGAAGCGGCGGGCGACCGTCATGAGGTCGTCGTCCCCGGTGGCGCGCTCGCGCGCGACCGCGGCCTGGATGAGGTGGCCGAGCACGTACAGCTCATGGCCCCAGCGCATGTCGGTCCAGGGCTGCCGCGCCTCGTCGCCCTGGACGTGCGAGTCGAGGTAGCCGTCGTCGCGCTGCGCCCGCGCGAGCAGCGTCGTCGCGGCGCGGGTGAAGGCCTCCCAGGGCTGGTCGGCGGGGACGCGGGCCGCCTCCCACGCGATCGCCTCGAGCGTCTTGTGCAGGTCGGAGTCCGCGAACAGCGGCCCACGGAACGGCGCGTCCGAGTCGCCGACCAGCCGGCGAAGGTTGTCCAGGACACCGGTCGACTCGATCCGCTCGACCACGTGGGGGAGCGTGCGCTCGCGGTTGATGCGCTGCCACGCGCCCAGCTCGCGGGACGCGTCGAGCTGCACGGCGCCGACGGGCAGCGGCGTGAGGTCGTGGGCGGCGACCGCGGACGGCGTCGCCGGAGAGCAGACGTCGTGGGTGCGGACCATGCGCATGGCTCCTCCTTGAGCGGAAGCGATGGGGACGCGATTTTGCAACGATGTAAATCCTAGCGCGCGGATGCCCCTCCGGCCTAGTTCCTGTCGGCAAAGGGGACTAGGGCGAGCGTCGCACGCGGTGCAGGAGCCCCGTGGCCGCCCCCAGCGTCGCGCCGACCGCCGTGTCGAGGACCCGCTCCATCACCACGACCATCGTGGGGTCCTCGCCGCGGGCCGCCCCGGCGAGGATGAGCACCATCGGGGTGATGCACACGAGCGCGAGCGCGTAGTGGCGGACCACGAGCATCTGCGCGCCGAACTGCAGCGCGCCGAGCACCGCCGCCAGTGCGAGCGGCGGCAGCGTCAGTGCTCCGGCCACGGCCACGTACAGCGCGGCGCCGGCGGCCGTGCCGACGATGCGGTGGATCCCGCGCTGCGCCGCGTGGCGCCGGCCGGGGCGCGCGCCGATGACGGCGAGGCCTGCGCCCACCGTCCAGTAGGCGCGCTCGGGGTCCACCAGGACCAGGCTCACCGTGGTCCCGACCACGGCGACGATGAGCACGCGCACGAACAGCTCGGTGGTGACCGCGTCCCACCGCGGCCCGGGCAGCAGCGCACGCAGCGGGGCGACGGGCACCCGGTTCCGCGCGCGGAGGAGCGAGCTCGCCGCGACCAGGCACGCGAACGCCGTGCCTGCCGCGAAGGCGCCGATGACCTCACCCGGCGGCGTGTGCCGGACCCCGTCCTCGAGCACGCTGACGTGGGAGGCGAGCCCGTAGGCGATGAGCGGGAACAGCGGGCCCGGCGGCCCCACCGAGAACGCGTAGACGAGGGCCGCCGCAGCCGCCGCGACCACGATCAGGCCGATGCCCGTGGCGAGCGGCCAGGGACCCGTCGCCGCGCCCGCGGCGGCGCACGCGGTGAGCACCACTGCCACGAGCGGCAGGATGCGGGCCCGCTCGGCGGGCGACCGATGCGCCGCGTAGAGCGTCGTGAACGCGCCGCTCGAGGCGAGCAGCCCGGTGCTCGCGTGGCCGGTGAGCACGCCGACCGCGGCCGGGGTCGCCATCGCCACGGCCGCCTGCAGCGCGACCGGCCAGCGGCGGCCCTCGAACCGCTGCATCGTCCCCAGGCTGGCGACGGCGCGGCCGGCGCCGCCCGCCCAGGCGCGACCGGTGCCCGTCACCCGGTCGCGCGCCCGGGCCGCGCGCGCATCGTCCGCCATGCCGCAGGCCTCCCCCGCCAGGGTGCCACGCAGGCCGCCGAGCCCGCGCATCGTCCCTGCTCCTTTGCGAGGATGGGAGCAGGGGCGGCGATGGCGACCACGGCGATGGACCGGTGGCTGCCCGGCATCCGGGTGGCCCGCGGGTACCACCGCGCCTGGCTGTGGCCGGACGTCCGCGCCGGCATCGTCGTCACGGCCCTCCTGATCCCCGCCGGGATGGGCTACGCGCGGGTCGCGGGGCTGCCGCCGGAGACCGGCCTGTACGCGACGATCGTGCCCCTCGTCGCGTACGCGCTCGTGGGGCCGTCGCGGATCCTCGTGCTCGGCCCGGACTCCGCCCTCGCGCCCATCATCGCCGCCTCGATCCTGCCCCTCGCGGCGGGCGACCCCACCCGCGCGGTCGCGCTCGCGGGCCTGCTGTCGATCCTCGTCGGCGCCTTCATGCTGGTGGGCGGGGTCCTGCGCCTGGGCTTCGTCACGGACCTGCTGTCGAAGCCCGTGAGGGTGGGCTACCTCAACGCGATCGCGCTCGTGGTGATCGCCTCGCAGCTGCCGAAGCTGCTGGGTGTGCCTGTGGAGGACGGCTCGATGTGGGACGAGCTCGCGGCGACCGCGCGCGGGGTCGTCGGCGGCGACGCGGTGCCCGCCGCGGCGGCCGTGGGGCTCGGCTCGCTCGTGGTGATCCTGGTCCTGCGCCGGCTGCGGTCGCCGGTGCCGGGCGTGCTGGTCGCGGTGGTGCTCGCGACGGTCGCGACGTGGGCGCTCGGGCTCGCCGACGAGCTGCCGGTCGTGGGCGCTCTGCCGGCGGGGCTGCCGGCGCCCGCGCTCGGCGGGCTGACCGCCGGCGACGCGTGGTCGCTGCTCGCCCCTGCCGCGGGCATCGCGCTCGTCGCGTTCACGGACAGCGCGGTGCTGTCGCGGTCGCTCGCGGCCCGGCGCGGCGAGACGGTGAGCGGCAGCGCGGAGCTGTCGGGGATCGGCATCGCGAACATCGCGGGGGGAGCACTCGGCGGCTTCCCGGTGTCCGCATCGTCCTCGCGCACTCCGGTCGCGGAGCAGGCCGGGTCGCGCACGCAGCTCACGGGGGTGGTGGGGGCGGCCCTCATCGTCGTGTTCATCCTGCTGGTGCCGGGGCTCACCGCGTACCTGCCCGACGCGAGCCTGGCGGCGGTCGTGGTCGCCGCGGTGCTCGGGCTCATCGACGTGCCGGCGCTCGTGCGGCTGTGGCGGATGAACCGGCTCGACGCGGTGCTGTCGCTCGCGGCCTCCGCCGGCGTGCTCGTCATCGGCGTCCTCGAGGGCATCGTGGTCGCGATCGTGCTGTCGCTGCTCGCGTTCGTCGACCGGTCGTGGCGCCCGTACCGCGCGGAGCTGGGCCGGGTGCGGGGCCTGCGCGGCTACCACGACCTGTCGCGCTACCCCGAGAGCGGCGACCGGATCCCCGGGATCGTGCTCGTGCGATTCGACGCGCCGCTCTTCTTCGCCAACGGTGAGGTCTTCAACGACTGGGTGCGCTCGCGGGTGGACGCGGCGGGCGAGGACATCAGCACCGTGGTCCTCGCGGCGGAGCCGATCACGGGGATCGACACCACGGCGATCGACCAGCTCGTCGAGCTCGACGACTACCTTCACGCACGGGGCGTGCGGCTCGTCTTCGCGGAGATGAAGGACCCCGTGGTCGACCAGCTGCGCCGCTACGGGATGGCGGAGCGCTTCACTCCGGACCGGTTCTGGCCCACCGTCGGGGCGGCGGTCGACGACCTCACCGGCACCCTGCGCGGCGATCTCGAGGGCACCCGGTGGGACGAGGCGGCGGGCGCCGAGGACGACGAGGCCGACCCGGACGGGTGAGCCTGCCGCGCGTCAGCCCAGCGGCTCCGCCAGCGCGACGACCAGCCCCTCCGGGCCGCGCACGTAGCAGAGGCGGTACGCGTCCTCGTAGCGCACGATCTCGCGGACCACCGCGCCGCCGTGCGCGGCCAGGGTGGCCACGGCCGCGTCGATGTCGTCGACCGCGAACATCACGTTGGCCCAGCCGAGCGCGTTGACGGGGGCCGGGTGCGGCGTGGGCGCGGTGCCGGGCGGGCTGTCCCAGCGCGTCAGCTCGAGGCGGCCGTGACCGTCCGGCGTGACCAGGAGCGCGATCTCCGTCCGCGTCCCCTCGAGCCCCGTGACCCGGTCGACCCAGTCGCCCGCGATGGGCGCCCTGCCCTCGACAGTCATCCCGAGCGCCTCGAAGAAGGCGATCGCGGCGTCGAGGTCCCGGACCGCCGCGGTCACGTGGTCCAGCCGGATGATCGCCATGGTCGGACGCCTCCTGGGTCAGCCCACCGGGGCGCGCAGGATGGAGGTCATCCGCTTCCCGCGCGCGACCTCGTCGACCAGCTTGTCCATCCAGCGGATCTGCTGCATCAGCGGGTCCTCGATCTCCTCGACGCGGACGCCGCAGATCACTCCCGTGATGAGGTCCGTGTGCGGGTTCATCGCGGGTGCCTGCGCGAAGAACTCCTCGAGCGTGCGCTCGTCGGCCACGGCGTCCTGGATGCCGGCCTCGTCGTACCCGGTCAGCCAGGTGAGGACGGTGTCGAGCTCCTCGGTCGTGTGGCCCTTGCGCTCGACCTTCTTCACGTACAGCGGGTAGATGGTCGCGAAGGTCATGCGACGGATGCGGTCGTCGGCCATGGCGGTGCTCCTCGGGGACGGTGGTGCTGCGTCCCAGCCTACGAGCGCATCGTCCCGTGGCCCGTACGGCCCCTCGGCCAGCCGTACCGCTCATGGTGCGGAAAGGGCCATGCGCGGCGCTCGCGGTACCGCTGACGGTGCAAGCGCGCGGACGCCTACCGCGTCGTGTCCGCGTGCAGCGCACCCACGTTGCGCAGGAACAGGATGATCCAGGTGAACACCAGCACCCCGGCGACGAGCTCGACCGCGGTCAGCGCCCAGTAGCCCACCGCGAAGAAGACCGCCGTCACGACGATCACCGCGACGAACGTCCATCCGACGGGGAGGAACGCGCGCGAGATGCCCGGCACCCAGGCACGCAGGCGGAAGGTGAGCACGCCGAAGGCGACGGCCATGCCGCTGGCGACGAACGTGTGGATCCAGAAGTGCGTGTCGACGTGGAAGACGCCGACCAGCCCCAGGAAGATGCCCACCACGATGAGCGACAGCCGGACCCGGCGCACGCCCTGCTCGGTCGCGGTGGGGATGTCGCGGGTGGCGACGCGCGCGAGGATCGTCACCAGGAACCCGGCGACGATGAGCGTGAGGTTGAAGGCCAGAGCCGAGACGTCGTGCGAGACGCCGAGCGCGCTGAGGTGGATCTTCCACCAGTCGGGATCGCTGGCGGTCAGCATGCTGGCGAGGACGCCCTCGACCAGGAACACGGCGAGCACGATCGCGAGGAGCTGCGAGTCCATGTGCGCGGCGGACAGGAACGCGACGTAGGCGGACACGGCCGCGGTCGCGCCGCTGAGGGCGACGATCGGGAGCCAGAACACGGTAGCGCCGATGAACGCGTCCGAGAGGATCACCGCCGTCAGCGTCCAGCTGAGGAACGCGATGACGCCGTGCGCGAAGGCGACTGCCGCCACGTCCACCACGTCGAGCGCCCCGGAGATCCGGGGTCGCCCCTGCGTGTGGAGAACGTACCGGCCGGCGGCGAACGCGAGCATCGCCGCGACCGCCGAGGCGAGCGCCGCGTACTGCCCGATGGAGTCCGGGCCGGCGATCGGCGCGGGGTCGAAGCCGAAGACCGGGAGGGCGATGAGGGCGACCACGCCGAAGGCGAGGGCGCCGAGCCCGGTGGCGGTGAGCTCGAGGGTGGTCTGAGCCCGGTCCCGCAACGGGATCCGCGGGTCGTCGTCGGTCATGCGCGCTCCCGTCCGCGTCGTCGATGCTTCGGAGCGTACCTGCGCGGACGCGGCGGAGGGCGGGGGACGATGCGCGCGTCCCCCGCCCTCTGCCCGTGCGGCTACGCCCGCGCGGTCCTCGCGAACGCGAGCGTGGCCAGGGCGGCCGCCTGGTCGCCCAGCACCGCGTCGTCGAAGAGCACGCGCGGGGAGTGGTTGAACTCGGCGGTGGCCGGGTCGATGTCCGGCGGCGAGGCCATGAGCATGAGGAACGTGCCCGGAACCTCGTCGAGCACGAAGGAGAAGTCCTCCGAGCCCATGACCGGCGCCGGCATGGTCATGACGCGCTGCTCGCCGAAGACGCCGGCCAGCGTCTCGACGGTGAACGCGGTCTCCGCGGCATCGTTCACCGTCGCCGGGTAGTAGGCCTCGAAGCGGACGTCCGCGGTGAGGCCGTGCGTGGACGCGACGCCCTCGATCACGCGGGGCAGTCGCGCCTGGAGCCTCTCGAGCGACGCCGCGGACATGAAGCGGACCGTCGCGCCGAGCTCGACCTGCTCGGGGATGACGTTGATGGCGCCGTCGCCGGTGCTCATGCGGGTCACGGTGAGCACCACCGGGTCGAAGGCGTCGAAGCTGCGGGTGACGAAGCTCTGGAGAGCGAGCACGGTCTCCGCCGCGACGGGGACCGGGTCGAGCGCGTGCTGCGGCTGCGAGCCGTGGCCACCGCGGCCCCGCACGGTGACGTGCAGCATCGCCGCTCCCGCCATGACCGGCCCCGGGCGGGTTCCGAAGACGCCGCGCGGCCCCGGGGCCATGTGGATCGCGTAGGCGCCGACGGGCCTGTCCCCGGCGGCGTCGAGGAGACCCTCGTCGATCATGATCCTCGCGCCGCCGTCGCCCTCCTCGCCGGGCTGGAACATGAAGATGACCGAGCCGGCGAGCCGGTCACGGTGGGCCGCGAGCAGCCGCGCGGCCCCGACGAGGCCCGCGGTGTGGAGATCGTGACCGCACGCGTGCATCGCGCCGTTGGTCGAGGCGTAGTCGAGGCCGGTCGCCTCGTCCAGCGGCAGGGCGTCCATGTCGCCGCGGAGCAGCACGGCGGGGCCGGGGAGGGCGCCGCGGAGCACCGCGACCACCGAGGTGGTCGCGGTGCCCGTGGTGATCTCGAGCGGCAGGCCCTCGAGGGCCGCGAGCACCTTCGCCTGCGTGCGCGGCAGGTCGAGGCCCAGCTCCGGGTCGGCGTGCAGCGCCCGGCGGAGGGCGACCAGGTCGGGAAGGATCGCGGCGGCGTCGGCGGCGAAGTCGGGTGCCTCGGCGGACCGATCGGTGGTCATCGCGCTGCGCCCTCCAGCTCCTCGGTGCCGGTCTCGCTGGCGACCGGGTCGCCGTCGGCGATGCGCATCGATCCCAGCGCGATCGCGATGACGACGAAGGCGACGGCGGAGAACGTCCAGATCGCCACGTAGCCGCCCAGCGAGGACGCGAGCTCCCCGACGGGGGTGAAGGCCGTCAGGAGGACCGCGAAGACCGCACCCGCAGCGGCACCTCCGAGCGTGCGCAGCGAGTTGTAGATGCCGGCCGCGATGCCCGTCTGATCGCTCGGCGCCGCCTCGGCGATGAGCGCCGGCAGCGCGCCCATGAGGAGGCCCATGCCGATGCCGCCGACGAGCGCGAAGAGGTACATGTGCCACATGGCCGTGTGCATCCCGATCTGGAAGGCCCAGGCGCCCGCGGCGAGCACGGCACCGGCGACCAGGACGGCGCGCATGCCGACCCGGCGTGCGATGGGCGCGAACGCGCCCGCGCCCACGGTGGCCATGATCATCAGCAGGCCCATCACGGCCGAGACGGTGCCGGGCGCGGCCGCGAAGCCGTAGCCGACCTCGGCCGGGTCGGCCGCGAGGAAGGTCGTGATCGGCGTCTGCGTGCCGAAGAGCACCATGCCGAACAGGAAGGCCGCGAGGTAGGCGGGGCCGAGCTTGGGGGAGACGACCATGCGCACGTCGATCGCGGGCGAGTCGGAGCGGCGTTCCCACGCGACCCACGCGGCGAAGATCGCGACGGCGACCGCCAGGGTGATCAGCGTCGAGGGCGCGCCGAATCCGGCGTCGGAGGCAAGGTGGAGCCCGAAGAGGAGGGCGATCATCGCGATGCCGATGCCCGCGAAGCCGATGCCGTCGATGCGGACGCGGGTGCGCTCGGTCGACTCGGGGACCTTGAAGAACGCGGCGTAGACGGCGACCAGGCCGAACACGACGGGGACGAGCAGCGTGGCGGTGAGCGACGGCATGGCGCCGGCGATCAGGCCGCTCGCGACCGTGCCGAGGATCAGGCCGCCGGTCAGGAAGGACACCAGCAGGCCGATCGAGCTGCGCGCGGTGTCGCCCTTGATGCGGTTGTGGATCAGCGCGATCTCGAGCGGGAGCCACGCCGCCTCGGGGGCCGTGAGCAGGCGGCCGATCAGCATCGTCTCGTAATTGGGTGCGAAGGCCGTGAGGAGGCCGCCGACGATGACCGCGACTACGGCGATGCGGAGGATCCGGCGGTGGCCGAACACGTCGCCGAGGCGCGACAGCAGCGGCACGCACACGGCGGCGCCGAGCGTCTGGACCGTGAGGAACCAGGTGATGTCGGCGTCGCTGACGCGCATGTGCTCGGCGATCTCGCCGAGCAGCGGCGGGTAGAAGCCCTGGGCGAAGCCCGAGGCGAGCTCGCAGAGCAGGAGGAAGCCGACGACGACGCGCGGCGAGAGCCGTCGCATCGAGCCGGTTGCGGGCGCGGAGGTCATGTCAGTCCGTTCCTTCGGAGGCGTGGAGCAGTCGGGGAGGGGAGGTGAGGAGCGCGTCGATCAGCGCCAGGTACTGGCGCGGCTCGACGCGGACGCCCTCGATCGCGTGCCGGAGCAGGGTGAGCCCGGAGAGCGCATCGAGGATGACGTCGGGGTCGACGTCGGAGGGGAGCTCGCCGCGGGTGATGGCGCGGTCGAGGATCCGCTCGCCGTGGCGGCGGCGGACCAGGAAGAGGGAGTCCCAGACCAGGGCGAAGACCTCGGGCTCGAGGATCGCGGACATCGCGCGTCCCGCGGCGACCCCCTTGCCCTCCTGGTTGCGCTGGTTCTGGAGCGCATGCTCGAGGAGGTCCTCGCGCGCCGAGCCGGTGTCGGGGCATTCGCCGATCTCGGCGTGGGCGAGCACGATGGCCGCGACCAGGGCGGCCTTGTCGGCGTGGCGGCGGTAGATCGCGGCCTTGCCGCAGCCCGCCGCCTTCGCGACATGCTCGACACGCAGCGCGGCGTAGCCGTGCTCGTGGAGCAGGTCGAGGCCGACGTCGAGGATGCGGCGGCTGAGCTCCTCGTCGGCGGGGCGGCCGGCGGGGGTCGCGGCGTTCGGTGCGGGTGCCATGGCCCGAACATACGGAACGGGCCGTTTCGTAAGTGTTACGGCCGCGTCAATCTTCGGTTGCGGTCCCGCGCCCGGGTCGCAGGAGCCCCCCGCGCATCGTCCCCGGGCACGAGAGAAGCCCTCCCCGAGACTCTCGGGGAGGGCTTCCTCAACGGCGGTGACGGTGGGATTTGAACCCACGGTACGGGGTTACCGTACACAGCATTTCGAGTGCTGCACCTTCGGCCGCTCGGACACGTCACCGCGGAAGAGATTACCGGAGTGTGAACGAAAAAACCTAATCGGGCCGATGCGGGGGTGCGTGCCTCCCCGCCGGATCGGGGGGTGCCGGCGGATGTAGCAGGGCGGTTGCCACCGCCAGGCCTGCACCAAGTGCCGTATCGAGGAGGCGTTCGCCCGTGACGGCCAGGTCGCCGAGCTCGCCGGCGCTCGCGGTCACGATCACGAGCGCCATCGGCGTGACCGCCGTGACCGCGATCGCGTAGTGCCGGGTGATCGCGAGCTCGGTCACGAACTGCAGCGCGCCGAGCGTCAGCGCCAGCGCGAGGGCGGGCATCCCGGAGTACGCGATCGCGAGGTACACGCCCACGCCCAGCACGGTCCCGACGGCACGATGCAGGCCGCGGGTCACCGCCGGACCGCGCCCGGGCACCACGCCCACGACGACCACGCCGGCCGCCACCGTCCAGTAGGCGCGGTCGGGGTCCACGTAGAGCATCGACAGCGCCGTGCCGGCCACCGCGACGATCGCGGTGCGCCACACCAGCTCGCGCGCGCCCCGGTCCCACTCCGGCGGCGCGAGCAGCACGCGCAGCGGCCGCGGTGTCACCTGCCAGTGCACGCGCCTGACCAGGGGTGCGATGCTCGCGACGACGGCCCACGCGCAGCCCGCCGCGACGGCGCCGACCAGCACGAGCGGCGGCACCCCGCCGTTCACCGCGTGACCGGACATGCCGTAGACGAGGATCGGGAACAGCGGGCCCGGCGGTCCCAGGCGGTAGCCGTGCACCGCGATGCCGATGAGGATCGTGACCGCCACCAGCCCCAGCGCGGACCACCACGCGTGCGGCGCGAGCAGCGCGCCGAGGATGCTGGTGAGCACGAGGACCAGCCCCGCGATCGGGCGCAGCCGCAGGCGCTCGAGCCGGGGCAGCGCCGCGAAGTAGGGGACCGTGAACGCGCCGGTCGCGGCGATCAGGCCCAGGTCGATGCGGTCGAAGGCGATGCCCACGAGGATCGGCACGGTGAGCACGATCGACGCCTGCAGCGCGATGGGCCACCGCGGCTCCTTGGCCGGCACGAGAGTGCCCAGGCTCACGACCGCGCGGCGCATCCCGTGGCGCCATACGTCGCGACGACGGGGATCCTCGGCCATCTAGCGCCGGGCCTCGAAGAACTCGGTGAGCAGCTCGGCGCACTCCGCGGCGCGCACCCCGGAGACGACCTCGACCTTGGCGCCGATGCGCGCGTCCCGCACCACGTCCCACTGCGAGCCGGTCGCGCCGGCCTTCTCGTCCCACGCGCCGAGCACGAGCCGCGGGATGCGGGACTGCAGGATCGCGCCGGCGCACATGAGGCACGGCTCCAGCGTCACGACCATGGTGCAGCCGTCGAGGCGCCACGTGCCCAGGGACGATGCGGCGGCCCGGATCGCCTCGACCTCGGCGTGGGCGGAGGGGTCGTGGACGGCCTCGCGCCGGTTGTGCCCGGTGCCGATGATGTCGCCGTCGGGTGAGAGCACCACCGCGCCGACCGGGACGTCGCCCGCCTCGCGCGCCGCGCGCGCCTGGACGAGCGCCTCGCCCATCGCGTCGTCCCACCGGCCTCTCACGAGGTCAGGCTACCGGCGCATCGTCCCGGGCCATCGGCCGCTTCGCGCGATACCCTCGGACCATGCATCTGCACGTCGCCGATCACCCGCTCATCCGTCACAAGGTCACCGTCCTGCGGGACAAGAAGACCCCGTCGCCGACGTTCCGCCTCCTGGTGGACGAGCTGGTGACGCTGCTCGCGTACGAGGCGACCCGCGACGTGCGCGTGGTCGAGTGCGAGGTCGAGACCCCGCTGACCACCACGACCGGCACCAAGATCGCGGACCCGGCGCCCATCATCGTGCCGATCCTGCGCGCGGGCCTGGGCATGCTCGACGGCATGACGCGCCTGCTGCCGAGCGCCGAGGTGGGCTTCCTGGGCCTCAAGCGCGACGAGGAGACCCTCGAGGCGATCACCTACGCGAACCGCCTCCCCGAGGACCTCACGGGTCGCCAGGTGTTCCTCATCGACCCGATGCTCGCGACCGGCGGCTCGCTCGTCATGGCGATCGAGTACGTGCTCGAGCGCGGCGCCACCGACGTCACCTGCGTGTGCCTGCTCGCGGCGCCCGAGGGCATCGCCCACGTCCAGGAGAAGGTGGGCGACCGCGCCGACGTCTCCGTGGTCGTCGCGCAGGTCGACGAGAAGCTCAACGAGGTCGGCTACATCGTGCCGGGCCTCGGCGACGCGGGCGACCGCCTGTACGGCATCGTCGACCTGTAGGTCATCTGCTTGCGCGATCCTGCAAGTTCTTGCATAGTCTTGCGCTATGTCGAAGAGGCTTGCTGAGGTCGCCCGCAAGGTCGGGGTGAGCGAGGCCACCGTGAGCCGCGTGCTCAACGGCAAGCCCGGCGTGTCGGAGGCCACGCGTCAGGCCGTGCTCACGGCGCTCGACGTGCTCGGCTACGAGCGCCCCACCAAGCTGCGCGGCGAGCGCGCGCGGCTCGTCGGCCTCGTGCTGCCGGAGCTGCAGAACCCGATCTTCCCCGCGCTCGCGGAGATCATCGGCGGCGGGCTCATGCAGAGCGGCTACACGCCCCTGCTGTGCACGCAGAACGCGGGCGGTATCACCGAGTCCGACTACGTCGACCTGCTGCTCGCGCAGCAGGTGAGCGGCGTCATCTTCCTCGGCGGCAACTACACCGAGGCGGACGCGCCCCACGGGCACTACGAACGGCTGCGGCAGGTCAACCTGCCCACCGTGCTGGTGAGCGCCCCGGTCGCGGATCTCGGGTTCGCGACGATCTCCACCGACGACGTGTCCGCGGCCGAGCAGGCCGTGCTGCACCTCCACCAGCTCGGCCACCGGCGCATCGGCCTGCTGCTCGGCCCCGCCGGCCACCAGCCGTCGCGCCGCAAGCGCGAGGGCGCCGAACGTGTGCTCGACCGCCTCGGCATCCCGCTCGACCCGTCCCTCCTGGTCCACGGCCTGTACTCGATCGAGTCCGGCCAGGCGGGCGCCACCCGCCTGCTCGCGAACGGCGCCACCGCGATCGTGTGCGCGTCCGACCCGCTCGCGCTCGGCGCGATCCGCGCGGCGCGCCGCGCGGGCCTCGCGGTGCCGCAGGACGTGTCGGTGGTGGGCTACGACGACTCCGCGCTCATGAGCTTCACCGACCCGCCGCTCACCACGGTGCGGCAGCCCATCGACGCGATGGGGCGCGCGATCATCGACCTGCTGCTCGGGCAGATCGCGGGCACCGCACAGCCCGGCGACGAGCTGCTCTTCGAGCCCGAGCTCGTGCTGCGCGGGTCCACGGGCCCGGTCCCCGCCGCGCGCTGAACCCGCGCCGTCGCACGACCGCAAGTCACACCTCTCGCGACACGTGCGCCCCGATCCCCGTTCGCGGCGCTGACCACCTGCCGTCAGCTGTGTGACATGCGCGCGCGGAGCGCTCCCGCTCCCTGCCAGGCGTGACGCCGCCGCGCGCGGATGGACCCGTGCCTCCGTCCCGCCGTGAGCCTCGTTACCGAATCGCAATCTTGCTAGTGATTGTCAAAAACTTGCGCAGTATCGCGTCGAAAGTTACGGTGGTCGCATTCTCGACGACGACGATGCAAGGAGCGATGTGGACAGCGACGTCCTGAGCCCGGCCGACGCGGCCTCCGGCGCATCCGCCGCCGGCAGCCCGGGCGCCTCGCCCGCGCTCCCGCGGCACCAGGCGCCCACCGACCGCCCCGACGCCGGTCATGAGTGGTGGCGCACCGCGGTGATCTACCAGGTCTACGTCCGCTCGTTCGCGGACGCCGACGGCGACGGCACCGGCGACCTCGCCGGCGTGCGCGCCCGGCTGCCCTACCTCGCGGCGCTCGGCGTCGACGCGCTGTGGTTCAACCCCTGGTACCCGAGCCCGCTGGCGGACGGCGGCTACGACGTCGCCGACTACCGCGCGATCCACCCCATGTTCGGGGATCTCGCCGAGGCGGAGGCGCTCATCCGCGAGGCCGGTGAGCTCGGCATCCGGACGATCATCGACATCGTCCCCAACCACATCAGCCACGAGCATGAGTGGTTCCAGGCCGCCCTCGCCGCCGGCCCCGGAAGCCCCGAGCGCGAGCGCTTCTGGTTCCGGCCCGGCCGCGGGGAGCACGGCGACCAGGAGCCCACGGACTGGGTGTCGAGCTTCCAGGGCTCCACGTGGACCCGCACCACGAACCCCGACGGCACGCCCGGCGAGTGGTACCTCCACCTCTTCACGCCGGAGCAGCCCGACCTCAACTGGAACCACCCCGACGTGCGCGCCGAGCACGAGGACGTGCTGCGGTTCTGGTTCGATCGCGGCGTCGCCGGCGTGCGCATCGACTCCGCCGCGCTGCCGGTCAAGGACGAGGCGCTGCCGATGCTGCCGGTCGACCCCGCGCCGGGTCAGCACCCGCATGTCGACCGCGACGAGATCCACGACATCTACCGCGCGTGGCGCGCCGTCGCGGACTCGTACGAGCAGCCGCGCGTGCTCGTCGGCGAGGTGTGGCTCGAGGACGCCGCCCGCTTCGCGCGGTACCTGCGCCCCGACGAGATGCACACCGCGTTCAACTTCGACCTCATGACGCAGCCATGGGACGCGGAGGCCATGCGCCGCTCGATCCGACGCACCCTCGCCGAGCACGCCCCCGTGGGCGCGCCCGCGACCTGGGTGCTGTCCAACCACGACATCACGCGGCCGGTGACCCGGTACGGGCGCGAGGACTCGGGCTTCGCGTTCGACCGCAAGCGCTTCGGCACCCCCACCGACCTCGCGCTCGGCACCCGCCGCGCCCGCGCCGCCGCCCTGCTCACGGCCGCGCTGCCCGGCTGCCTCTACATCTACCAGGGAGACGAGCTGGGCCTGCCCGAGGTCGAGCTGCCCCGAGAGGTCATCGAGGACCCGATGCACTTCCGCTCCGGCGGCGTGGACCCGGGCCGCGACGGCTGCCGCGTC
Organism: Demequina maris; assembly: GCF_000971155.1. Lineage (GTDB taxonomy): Bacteria > Actinomycetota > Actinomycetes > Actinomycetales > Demequinaceae > Demequina > Demequina maris. Next base: position 102,453 of record NZ_BBLX01000007.1, read on the forward strand.
CCGCTGCCGTGGAGCGGCGACGGCGTCTCCCTCGGCTTCGGCCCGGACGATGCGGCGGAGCCGTGGCTCCCGCAGCCCGCCGCCTTCGCGGCGCTCGCCGTCGAGCGCCAGGAGGCCGACGCATCGTCCATGCTCGCGCTGTACCGCGACGCGCTCGCGCTGCGCCGCGACCGCGACGACCTGCGCGAGGGCGACCTCGCGTGGCACGAGCTCGGCGCCGACGTCATCGCGTTCACCCGCGGCGGCACGGTCGCGTCGATCACCAACCTGGGCGGCGCGCCGATCGCGCTGCCCGACCACCGCGGCGTCCTGCTCGCGAGCTCCCCGCTCGCGGCCGGGATGCTGCCCCCGGACTCCACCGTCTGGCTCGCCGTCGAGCCCGCCGGTGACGAGAGCGCCTGAGGGCGCGCATCCCCAAGGAGAAGGAGAAAGACAATGATGTCGATCAGTCGCAGGACCGCGGCGGCGGGCGTGACGCTCGCGGCCGGGGCGATGCTCCTCACCGCGTGCACGTCCAGTGACGGCGCCGAGACCACCAGCTCGTCCGACGGCTCCGCCGGGGGCACGAAGGTCGAGCTGCGCGTCGCCACGTTCCCGCCCGGCGCCGACGCCGCGGCCTACGAGGCGTTCGCCACCCAGGAGGCCCAGTTCGAGGACGCCAACCCCGACATCGACGTGATCGGCGTCGAGTACGAGTGGACCGGCCCGACCTTCGCGGTGCAGCTGGCAGGTGGCAGCCTGCCCGACGTCTTCACCGTCCCGTTCACGGACTCGAAGACCCTCCTCGAGAACGGCCAGCTCATGGACGTGACCGACGAGATCGACGCGCTCGGCTACACGGACTCGTTCAACCCCGTGATCCTTGACGGCGTCACCGGCGCGGACGGCCACATCTACGGCTTCCCCCGCCAGGCGTACGCGATGGGCCTGCACTACAACCGCGACCTGTTCGAGCAGGCCGGGCTCGACCCCGATGACCCGCCGGCGACCTGGGACGAGGTCCGCGAGGCGGCCAAGGCCATCACCGAGGCCACTGGCAAGGCCGGCTACGCGCAGATGGCGATCAACAACACGGGCGGCTGGCAGCTCACCGCGCAGACCGTGTCGCGCGGCGGCCGCACGCAGGTCGACGACGGCGACGGCACCTACACCTCGACCATCAACAACGAGGGCACCAAGGCGACGCTCGAGTTCCTGCACGACCTGCGCTGGGTCGACGACTCGTTCGGCTACAAGGTGGACCTCGACTGGGGAACCATCAACCAGGAGTTCGCCGCGGGCAACGTCGGCATGTTCACCTCCGGCTCGGACGTCTACACGGCGCTCGTGCGCGACTTCGGCATGGAGGCCGGCGACTACGGCCTCACGGTGATGCCGCTCGAGGGCGAGGACCCCGGCACCCTCGGCGGCGGCGACATCGCCGTCGTGAGCCCGACCGTCGACGACGCCACCAAGGCCGCGGCCATCAAGTGGATCGACTGGTACTACATGCAGAAGCTGATGAACGAGGCCGCCGCGGTCGCGGACGCGCAGGCGCTGGCCGACGCGGGCCAGGCCGTCGGCACCCCGGTGCTGCCGGTCCTCAGCCGCGAGCTCTACGAGGAGTCGCAGACCTGGATCGCGGACTACGTCAACGTGCCCGTCGACCAGATGGCGCCGTTCACCGACCGCATCTGGGACCAGACCCCCGTGGGCGAGCCCAAGGGCAAGACGCAGGAGATCTACGCCCTGCTCGACCCGCTCGTCCAGGCCGTCCTCACCGACGAGAACGCGGACATCGACGCCCTGCTCACGCAGGCCGACGCCGACGCCCAGGCCCTTCTCGACCAGTAGCGCCCGCGGTGGGTGCGGGCATCGGCCCGCACCCACCGCCGCGCCGGAGGACTCGCATGACCACCACCTCACCCGCCGCGCCGCCGGAGCGCGCGGCCCGCCGTCGCGGGACGCCGGCGACCTGGCTGCGTTCGGGCGGCCTCTCGCGGCTCGCCTTCGCGCTGCCGATGATCCTCGTCTTCCTCGTCTTCAGCTGGACGCCCATCGTCCGCTCCGTCGTGATGAGCTTCCAGGAGACCAACCTGCTCACCCCCGCGACCTGGGTGGGGATCGACAACTTCGTCGCGGTGCTCAACGACCCGCTGCTCGGCACCGCCGTGCGCAACACCCTGTACTTCGCGGCCCTCGCCCTCGTCATGGGCTTCCCCATCCCGATCCTCATGGCCGTCCTCATGAGCGAGGTCCGTCGAGGCAAGGGCGTCTACTCTGCGCTCGCCTACCTGCCCGTGGTGGTGCCGCCGGTGGTCGCGGTGCTGCTGTGGAAGGTCTTCTACGACGCCTCGCCCAGCGGCGTGTTCAACACCGTCCTGGGTGCGGTGGGGATCTCACCGCAGCCATGGCTGCAGAGCCCCGACACCGCGATGCCCTCGCTCGTCATCGAGGCGACCTGGGCCGCCGCGGGCGGGTCGATCATCATCTACCTCGCCGCGCTGCTCAGCGTGCCGCCCGAGCTCTACGACGCGGCCGAGGTCGACGGCGCGAGCATCTGGCGCAAGGCCTGGCACGTCACGCTGCCGCAGCTGCGCAACGTGATCTTCGTGATGCTCATCCTGCAGATCCTCGCCACCGCGCAGATCTTCCTCGAGCCGTTCCTCTTCACGGGCGGCGGCCCCAACAACGCCACGGTCACGGTGCTGCTGCTCATCTACCGCTACGCGTTCCAGAACTCGCTCGGCGGCAACTACGGGATGGCGACCGCCCTGTCCGTGATGCTCGCGATGTTCCTGGCCGTCCTCAGCTGGGTCTACTTCCGCCTCACCAACCGCTGGAGCACGTCATGACCGCGGACACCGTCACCCCCGCCCCGAGCGCCGCGGCGGCCGCCCCACCGCCGCCCGGGCCCGCATCGTCCCGTCGTGCGGTCCGGACGATGCGGCGCCGGCCCTCCCTCACGGACTCCGACCGCAGCATCGTCTCGGACGCCGACCGGCGCCAGCCGCGCGTGCGCCGCGCGATGGCCGGGGTGCACGTGTTCCTCGCGGTCACGCTGGTGCTCGCCGGCCTCGGCCCGCTGCTGTGGCTCGCCAAGGCGGCCGTCACGCCCACCCAGGACACGCTGCGCCAGCCGTTCGCCCTGTGGCCGAACGGCATCGACTGGGCGAACCTGTCGACCGCCTGGAACGACATCCACATCGACCAGTACTTCTTCAACACGATCGTGATCGCGGCCGGCGCGTGGGCGTTCCAGCTGCTCGTCGCAACCACAGGCGCGTACACGCTGTCGGTGCTGCGGCCGCGCTATGCGCGGGTCCTCAACGGGCTCGTGCTCGCGACGCTGTTCATCCCGTCGGTGGTGCTGCTGGTGCCGCTGTACCTCACGATCGTCGACCCGCCGTTCCTCGGACGGGACCACTCGCTGCTCAACAACTACCTGGCGGTCTGGCTGCCGATGGCGGCGAACGCCTTCAACATCCTGCTGGTGAAGCGCTTCTTCGACGGCCTGCCGCGCGAGGTCATCGAAGCCGCGCAGACCGATGGCGCCGGCCCGTTCCGGCTGTTCTGGTCGATCATCCTGCCGATGTCCCGCCCCATCCTGGGCGTCGTGTCGGTGTTCGCGATCATCGCGGCATGGAAGGACTTCCTGTGGCCGCTGCTGGTGCTGCCCGACCCGGCGGTGCAGCCGCTGTCGGTCCGCCTGCCCGCGGTCCAGTCGCAGACCGAGCTCGACGTGTTCCTCGCCGCGCTCGCCATCGCGACGATCATCCCGATCGCGATGTTCCTCATCTTCCAGCGCGTGTTCCTCCGATCCGCGGGTCTCGGAGGGGCGGTCAAGGGCTGACGCCCCCTTCCTCGTCGGCACCTGACGCGCGGCTGGCAGGGGGAGTCCGCGGGGACGATGCGGCGCTTCCGTGCGCGCGGCGGGTCCCGTTGTCAGACCCCGGTGAGACCCTCGAAGGGTGGTCAGGATCGGCGGTCCCAGAGTGTTCAACAGGCGGTGGCCTGTCGTCCACACGACACGCCGAGGTGTCCACAGGCTTTACACAAGGTTCTCCACAGAACCACAAGATGTAGGGGCGCACATCGCAACATGCCCCAACATCTTGTTGCACACGGGTGTAGTTCGCGTTAGGTTCGGGGGTGCGCCTCGAGCTGACGACGCCGGTGGAACCCCCCGGATCCGCCGCCACCCGAGCGCGATGAAGCACCGATCCGGCACGGTCCCAGGGGAGGGGTCGCCGGGAGCACCTTCGAGGGGAGCATCGTGACGATCACCGAGAACACCGCGTCAGCGCAGACGGGCGGCACCGGCGCCGTGCCCGTCGTCACCAGCGGCATCCAGGTCACCAAGCGCGACGGCACGCGCGAGCCGTACAACGCCGACCGCATCAACAAGGCGATCGAGCGCGCGGCCGAGGGGCTGCCCGACCAGATCTCCATGACCACCCAGATCGCGACCGAGCTCGCGATCACCCTGTTCGACGGCATCACCACCGAGCAGCTCGACGAGGCCGCCATCGGCGTCGCCGTCCAGAACGTCAAGGACGACCCGCAGTTCGACATCGTCGCCTCGCGCCTGCTGCGCAAGGTCATCTACAAGCGGGTGCTCGGCGGCTACGACACCGAGCTTGAGCTCGCGCTGCTCCACCAGGCGCGCTTCCCCGGCTACATCCGCGACGCCGTCGAGGACGGCCTGCTCGACGAGCGCCTCACGGAGCTGTTCGACCTCGACGCGCTGGCCGCGGCGCTCGACCACACGCGCGATGACCTCATGAAGTACATCGGCACCGTCACCATGCGGAACCGCTACATGATCACGGACCGCCACGGCAAGGCGCTCGAGGTGCCCCAGTACTTCTGGATGCGCGTCGCGATGGGCCTGTCGCTCAACGAGGCGAACCCCACCGAGACCGCGCTGTCGTTCTACGACAAGATCTCGCGACTCGATTACCTGCCCGCGGGCTCGACGCTGGTGAACGCCGGCACGTCGTACCCGCAGCTCTCCAACTGCTTCGTCATGCAGATGGAGGACGACATCGAGCACATCGCGAAGTCGGTGCGCGACGTCATGTGGCTCACCAAGGGCACCGGCGGCATCGGGCTGTCCGTGACCAAGCTGCGATCCGAGGGCTCGCCGATCCGCTCGAACAACACGACGTCGACCGGCCCGATCCCGTTCATGCACACCATCGACTCGACGCTGCGCGCGGTCAGCCGCGGCGGCAAGAAGTTCGGCGCCCTGTGCTTCTACATGGAGAACTGGCACCTCGACTTCCACCAGTTCCTCGACCTGCGCCAGAACTCCGGCGACCCCTACCGACGCACCCGCACCGCGAACACGGCCGTGTGGATCTCGGACGAGTTCATGAAGCGCGTCGAGGCGGACGCGGACTGGTACCTCTTCGACCCGGCCGAGACGCCCGACCTCGTCGAGCTCGTCGGCTCGGCGTTCTCGCAGCGCTACGCCGAGTACGTCACCCTCGCCGAGGCCGGCAAGATGCGCGCGTTCAAGAAGATGAAGGCGCGCGAGCAGTACAAGTCGATCCTCATCATGCTGCAGACCACGTCGCACCCCTGGCTGACGTGGAAGGACACCATCAACAATCGCGCCCTCAACACCAACACGGGCACGATCCACCTGTCGAACCTCTGCACGGAGATCTGCCTGCCGCAGGACCGCGACAACATCTCGGTCTGCAACCTCGCGTCGGTCAACCTGCCGCAGCACCTCGTCGACGGCAGGATCGACTGGGATCGGATGAAGGACTCGGTGCGCCTGGCGGTGCGCCAGCTCGACAACCTCGTCGACATCACCCTGTCGTCGGTGCCCGAGTCGGAGTTCGCGAACCGCGAGAACCGCGCGATCGGCCTCGGCGTCATGGGCTTCACCGACATCACCGAGCGCCTCGGCCTCGCGTACGAGTCGGAGGAGTCGTACGACCTCATCGACGAGATCGTCGAGTTCGTCAGCTACCACGCGATCGACGCCTCGGCGGATCTCGCGCGGGAGCGCGGCGCGTACAACAACTTCGCGGGCTCCGGCTGGTCGCAGGGCAAGGTGCCGTTCGACACCATCGCGGAGACCGAGGCGGACCGCGGCGTCCCGATCGAGGTGAACCGCACCACGCGGCAGGACTGGGACTCGCTGCGCGAGAAGGTCCGCGGCGGCATCCGCAACGCCACCCTCATGGCCGTCGCGCCCACCGCCTCCATCGGCCTCGTCGCCGGCGTCACGCCCGGCTTCGACCCGCAGTTCTCGCAGATCTTCTCCCGCGCCACCTCGTCCGGCAAGTTCCTCGAGGTCAACCGCAACCTCGTCAAGGACCTGCAGGAGCTGGGCCTCTGGGAGAGCGTCCGCGACCGCCTGCTCGAGGTGCAGGGCGACCTCTCGCAGATCGACGAGGTCCCGCAGCACCTCAAGGACGTCTACAAGACCTCGTTCCAGCTCTCGCCCTACGCCTTCATCGAGGTGGCGGCGCGCGCCCAGAAGTGGATCGACCAGGCCATCAGCCGGAACATCTACCTCGAGGACCGCGACGTCGAGAACATGATGGACCTGTACGCGGCAGCCTGGAAGCGCGGCGTCAAGACCACCTACTACCTCCACATGAAGCCGCGCCACACGGCCGAGCAGTCGACCGTGCGCGTCAACAAGACGGAGAAGCTCAACTCGACCGGCAACGCGGCGGGACGCCCGTCGACCGGCGGCTCCGCGGGCCCGGCCCGCAAGGGCTTCGGCGCGGCGCGGAAGGGCTTCGGCGCCGCCAAGGCGGCCGCGCCCGCGGCCCCCGTGGCCGATGCGGCGGTCGCCCCGGTCGCGGAGGCGCCCGCGGCACCGGTCCAGCCCGTGGTCGCGGCGCCCGCGCAGCCGGTGGCCGAGGCGCGGCCGGCGACGCGCGGCTTCGGCGCGGTCAAGCCGGCCGAGCCCGCGGCCGTGACCGTTCCGCTCGGCACCGTCGAGGCCGCCCCGACCACCGGCGCTGTCGCGGCGCCGGCGGAGGTGCTCAACGACGTCGCCGCCACCGCGTTCGCGGCCGCCCCGCAGGAGCAGCCCGAGGTGCCCCCGGCGTCGCTGCCCGAGCAGGCGGAGCCCGCCCAGGCCGCCGCGCCGGCGGCCGTCGAGACCGCTGCGGTTGCGCCGCTCGGGGCATCGCTGCTCAATGTGGTGGAGACCGTCGACGGGGACACGGAGATGGTGGGCGGCGTCGCCTGCCCCGTGGATCCCATGGAGCGGCTCCAGTGCGAGTCGTGCCAGTAAGCGAAGCGTCAGAACAGGAGATGTGAGAACGATGGGCATCCTCGGCAGCGGTGTGCAGGACGGCCTCCTGCTCAAGCCGATCACCTACCCCTGGGCCTACGACCTGTACAACCAGGCCGTCGCCAACACGTGGTTCCCCAACGAGATCCAGCTCGGCGAGGACCTCGCGGACTTCAAGAAGATGACCGACGAGGAGAAGCACGCCATCACGTACCTGATGTCGTACTTCAACCCCAACGAGCTGCTGGTCAACAAGGCGCTCGCGTTCGGCGTCTACCCCTACATCAACGCCCCGGAGGGCCACCTCTACCTGGCGAAGCAGATGTGGGAGGAGGCGAACCACTGCATGTCGTTCGAGTACGTCCTCGAGACGTTCCCGATCGACCGCGACGCCGCCTACGAGTCGCACGTCACCGTGCCGTCGATGGCCGCCAAGGAGGAGTTCGAGGTCAAGTTCATCCGTCGCATGACGGAGGAGACCCTCGACATCACGACGACCGAGGGCAAGAAGGACTTCATCCGGAACCTCGTCGCCTACAACATCATCCTCGAGGGCATCTGGTTCTACTCGGGCTTCATGGTCGCGCTGTCGTTCCGCCAGCGGAACCTGCTGCGCAACTTCGGCTCCCTCATGGACTGGATCATCCGCGACGAGTCGCTCCACCTCCAGTTCGGCATCAACCTCATCCTCACCGTGCTCGAGGAGAACGAGGACCTGCAGGACCCCGAGTTCGCGGAGGAGATCCGCCAGATGATCCTCGGCGCCGTCGAGATGGAGGAGCAGTACAACCGCGACCTCCTGCCCAAGGGCATCCTCGGCCTCAACGCCGACTACGTGAACCAGTACGTGAAGTACCTCGCCGACCGGCGGCTCGAGGAGCTCGGCTTCGACGCGCACTACAACGTGTCGAACCCCGCCAAGTGGATGGCGACGGCCAACGACACCCTCCAGCTGGTGAACTTCTTCGAGGCCACCAACACCTCGTACGAGGTCAACGCGCAGGCCACCAAGAAGCAGTGAGAACGCGCTAGACACGTGTCATGCAGCAGTTAGACTGACTGCACTCACATAGACGAGACGCCCGGCGCTGAGCGATCGCTCAGCACCGGGCGTCTCGTCGTGTGCGCACCGCCCCACCCCCTCCTCGCGCCGCCCCAAGCGCGCCCACACGCAGAACGAAGGTCATCCGTGAGCGCCACCGTCACCACCGCGCCCGTCGCCGCCCCGAGCCCCGGGCTCGCGATGCCGCGCAGCCAGAAGCTGCTGTACGTCGTCGTGCTCGGCGCGCTCATCGCGCTCGGCCCGTTCACGATCGACATGTACCTGCCGGCCTTCCCGACGGTGGCGGCCGACCTCGCGGCCTCGGACGCGGCGATCCAGCTCACCCTCACGGCGACCACCGTCGGCTTCGCGCTCGGCCAGCTCGTCGTGGGCCCGCTGAGCGACGCCTTCGGCCGCAAGAAGCCGCTCATCCTCGCGACCATCGTGCACATCCTCGCGTCCGCGTTCGTCGTGTTCGCGCCCACCGTCGAGTGGGTCATGGCGGGCCGCGTGCTCCAGGGCATCGGCGCCGCGGGCGGCGGCGTGGTCGCCATGGCCATGGTGCGCGACCTTTTCGCCGGCCAGGCGCTCATCCGGATGCTCGCGCGCATGGCGCTCGTGGTCGGCCTCGCCCCCGTGGCGGCCCCGGTGATCGGCTCGCAGCTGCTCAACCTCATGGACTGGCGCGGCCTGTTCGTCGTGCTCGCGCTCTACGGCACCGCGGTGGTGCTGGTCGTCGGCGGCGTCATCAAGGAGACGATGCCGGTCGAGCGTCGCGGCGGCGCCTCCCTCAGCGCGACGCGCGCCCGCTACGCGCACCTGCTGGGCGACGCCGCGTTCGTCGGCATCTCGCTCGTCGGCGCGCTCACCTTCGCGGCGCTGTTCTCGTACCTCTCGGCCTCGTCGTTCGTCCTGCAGGACGTCTTCGGCCTGAGCCCGCAGGAGTACGGCATCGTCTTCGCGATGAACTCGATCGGCCTCGTGATCGCGAACCAGGCCTCCGCACGCCTCATGCGCGTGCTGGCGCCTCGCGCCGTCGCGACCGGCGGCCTCATCATCATGCTCACCGGCGCGATCCTCATCATCGCCGGCGACCTCATGGACCTCGGCCTCATCGGCGTGCTGGTGCCGCTGTTCTTCGTGGTCGGCTCGATCGGCATCATCGGCCCCGCGGTCCAGATCACGGCGCTCGGCAACCACGGCGCCGAGGCGGGCACGGCGGCCTCGATGCTCGGCGCGCTCAACTTCGGCATCGCGGGCATCGTGTCGCCGCTCGTCGGCGCGATGGGCGTGTCCGTCATGTCGATGGCCGCGGTCATGGTCGGCTGCCTCGTGGTCGCGAACGCGATCTTCTGGATCGTGGTCCGTCCCCGCATCCAGTCCACGGTCATCGTCTGACGCCGGCAGGCCACGGCCCCGTCGCGGTGGATTCCGCCGCGCGAGGTCTAGCGTGAGGCCATGGCCACCCGCGCGCTGATCCTGCTGTACGACGGCTTCGACCTCATCGACGCCGGTGGACCCTACGAGGTGCTTCTCACGGCCTCGCGGCTGCTCCAGCGCGACGGCCTCGCCCCCGAGTTCGAGGTCGTGCTCGCGACCCCGGGTGGCGGCGACGTGACCGCGTTCGGCGGCATGACGCTTACCCGCCTCGAGGCCAGCGACCTCATCGGTGCGTGCGACGTGCTGATCGTGCCGGGCACGATCGACGTCGCCTGCGCCGTCGGGGACGGGATGCTCATCGAGACGATCGAGCGGCTCGCGCGCGGCGCGGGGATGACGGCCTCGGTGTGCACGGGCTCGTTCCTGCTGGCGCGCGCCGGGCTGCTGGACGGCGCTCCGGCCACCACGCACTGGGAGGACCTGTCGGACCTGGCCGCGTGCGCCGACGGCATCGAGGCCGTGGGCGGGGTGCGCTGGGTCGACGCCGGCGCGGTGCTCACCAGCGGCGGCCTCACCTCGGGCATGCACCTCGCGCTGCACCTGGTCGCGCGGATCACGTCGGTCGATCTCGCGCTGCGCACCGCGCGCCAGCTCGACATGGACTGGAGCCCGGACCCCGCACGCTGACCGCCGCGCGCCTGCGCGGCGCGGATCAGCCCTCGGGCGTGATGGTGACGACGAGCGAGCTCAGCAGGAACGCGTCGCTGTAGCCGCTGTACACCTTGAGGCGGTGGACGCCGGCCTTCACGTCGCGCGTCTTGAACGGCTTCGCGTCGACGCCGAGCGAGTTCGCGAACGGCGACCCGAACGCGGTCGAGTCCGCCGCGTTGCCCGGGTTCGCGCCGATCGCGCCCTTGCCCGACCAGCCCCACGGGTTGAGGGTGTCGTCGTCGATCGACAGGCGGGTGTCGTGCTTGCCGCGGTCGCCCTCGAAGGCCACCATGGCGACGTCGATCGCCGCCGGGTTGAGGGTGAGGAACGGGATCTCGACAGTCGAGCCGAACATCCACTGCGTGCCGTCGAGCACCACGACCGTCGCTTCGGGCAGGTCCTCGTCCTCGTAGACCACGGTGATCGCGAAGCCCGCGTAGTAGTTGGGGAAGACCGCGCGGAAGTCCTCGGGGAGCGCGATGTCGGCGAGCGCGTACGTGCCGTTGCCGCCTGCGGCGACCTGCTCGGTGATGTCCGCGGTCGCCTGGTAGTAGAGGTCGCCGCCGTCCCAGCTGGTCGCGACCTTGTCGGCCCCGACCTCGGCGTAGTCGCCGCCGGGGACGCTCAGGCGCGCGGTGTCGAGGTCGCCGGACCAGGTGTCGAAGATTCCGCGGTTGGCCGACCACGTGAGCGTCGCGGAGAGGACCGTCGCGCCCTCGGGCAGCTGGTCGGTGCCGATGACGGTCGTCGACGAGCTCGTCTCGCCCTTGGCGAGGTTGAGCGGCCGCATGGTCTGAGAGTCGTTGTTGTAGCGGCCGTTCGCGTCAGAGCCACGGAAGTCCATGACCTGCTGGCAGTCGCGGACCGCGAGGTCGCAGCCGAGCAGCGGCGCACCGACGACGGACGCCGCGACGTTGCCGTGGGCGGTGGCGCGGTCGTCGAGCGCCGCCTTGATGTCGGACAGGCCGGTGCGGACGCGGTAGGTCACCGCGTCGTCGCCGGACGATGCGGTGAACTCGGTCCATGCGTCGTCGCCGAGGTCGGCGGTCGCGGCGATGGCGCCGAGGTCGAGGTCGATCGAGGTGTCGCTTCCCGAGCCGAGCGTGTCCAGCGTGCAGTCTGCCTCCGAGCGGTCCTCGGACACCTCGCAGGTCCAATCGCCGACCGTGACGATCTGCTCCGCGGCGAAGGCGAGGTAGCTGCTGATCGCGTCCGGGCCGAGCAGCGCGGTCGCGCCGCCGCCGGCCACCGGGGGAGCGAAGGTCAGGCCGTCGGGGAGCACGATGCTCGCGGTCACGTCCGCGGCGTCGTCCACGCCCGCGTTGCTGAGGTCCATCGAGATCGACGGGGAGGTGCGGTTGATCGTGAGGAAGCTCAGGGGCGACATGCCGATCGACAGCGCGGTCTGGGGCGTGCCGGTGCCGCCATCGCCGCCATCACCGCCGTCACCGCCGTCACCGCCGTCGCCACCGTCACCGCCGGAACCACCACCGGTGCCGCCGCCGTCGCCGCCGGAACCACCACCGGTGCCGCCGCCGTCGCCGCCGGAACCACCACCGGTGCCGCCGCCGTCGCCGCCGGAACCACCACCGGTGCCGCCGCCGGAACCGTCACCGGGGTCCTCGTTGTCGTCGCCACCCTCACCCTCGTCGTCACCACCGCCACCCGGGGGGTTGACGGTGTCGTCGGGATCCTCGGGGTTGTTGCCGCCGGGGTTCTTCGTGGGGTCGTCGATCCCGCCACTCGGAGGGTTGCTGGTCGACGGGTCCTGGGTGTTGTCCACGGACGGGTCGTTCACCGGCAGCTGCTGTGCTTCGAAGGGGGTGTCGCCGGCGTCGTCGGCAACGTCGTCGGGCGTGACCGTCGCGTCGTCGGTGGGCGTCTTTGACACGTCGTCCGTGGAGTCGTCGGTCGACTCGTCCGAGGGGCTCGGCGACGCCGACGAGCCGCCGACCGCCGCATCGTCCCCGTCCACGGGGGTCTCGACGCCGGGCGCCTGCGCGTCGGCGTCGGCCGGGCCGGCCTCGCCGATGATGCCGAGGACGCTCGCGCCGGTCATCACCAGGGACACGACGCCGAGCGTCGCCGCCGCGGGCAGGGCGACGGCGGCCAGGCCGTTCGCGATCACGGCGATGCTGCCGGACACCCCGGTGCTGCCGCCGGCCGCCGCGCCACCGGCGGCGGTGCCGCCCGCGGCGGAGGAGGACGAGGCCACCGCGGCGCCCTCGCCGAACACGCCGCCCACGGGGAGGCCGCCCTCGAGCGCCTTGACGCCGAGCAGGCCCAGGAACAGCGGCGCGACCACGGCGCGGAGGCCGCGGTTGACGTCCTCGAGCTCGGCGACGAGCGCCGCGCACTTCTTGCAGGAGCGGACGTGCTCGTCGACGCGGGTGTGCTCGCGCTTGCTCAGCCCGCCGCGCACGTAGGCGCCGAGCTGCGCGTTCGCCTCGAGGCAGTTGACGGTGTCGGCGGCGCCGAGGTGCTGCTGCAGGTAGGCCTGGCGCAGCGCCTCGCGGGCCCGGTAGGCGAGCGCCGCGACGCCGTTGGCGGAGAGCCCGAGCAGCGGGGCGATCTCCTTGGGGCTCTTCTTCTCGATCTCGGTGTACCAGAGGACCGCGCGCCAGCGCTCGGGGAGCGAGCGGAAGGCGTCCGCGACCATCGACTGCTCGAACGTGTCGAGCGCGGGCTCGTCCGAGCCGGCCTGGTAGCCGATCGCGGACTCGTAGGTCGACATGTCGTCGCGCGGCCGCGCTCGGTTCGCCTTCTCGATGACGTCGAGGCCCGTGCGGCGCACGATCGTGAAGAGGTAGGCGCGGAACGCGAGGTCCGGGCCATCGCCCTGCTGGAGCGCGCGCAGGATGCGCGAGAACGCCTCGGAGACCACGTCCTCGGCGTCGGCCGCGCTGTTGGTGTACTGCGACGCCACCTTGCGGGCCGCGTCCGCGTGACGCTCGTAGAGCACGCCGAAGGCCGCCGGGTCGCCTGCGCGTACCCCGGCGATCAGCTCTGGGTCGCTGGACGTCTCCGTCCAGAGCGACAGGGCCTCCTGCGACATTCCGTGCTCACTCCTGTAGCCGGACCGGTATCCGCATTCTTGCTGGTGCAGTAGGGGTGGGCAAGGAGGTTGAGGGGTTTGTCACACTTCGCGTCGCGCCCTTTCCGAAAAAAACTTCGAAAGTCGCGTCATCACCGCGTCACAGCCCCCTCTCATGGGGCATGACCAGCGAGGTGAACGTCCCGGGTGCAGCTCCCGCCATGCCGCTGCTGCGCCGTTGGGAGGCCGCGAGCATCGGGACGGTGTGGCGCCGTCCCGGCGACTGGTTCACCCCTGCAGCCGAGGCTCTCGCCGAGGCGCTGGAAGCCCGTCTCGACACCGCACCAGCCGCGTACCGCTTGGGGGAGGCACGCGCGCTGGTCGGTGTCGGGATCACCGAGGCGATCGACGACATGGCCGTCCTGTTCCGTGCCGCCGGCTACGAGTCCGCGCCGATCCGCTCCATCCGCGCGCTGTGCGAGGGCTGGACCGCGGGCGACGCCGCGACGCGCGTCGAGCCCGCGATGAACGACCCGGAGTCGGGCCTCGGAAGCAACGACTACCTGGTAGCTCGCCTGGGCGAGCTCTACGGCGCGGCCGAGCGCGACGGTACGACGGTCAGCGAGAGCTACGCGCTCGTGCTCGTCGACGTCGCCGCCGCCGACACCGACCCGTGGCAGCGGATGGCGCGCAATGCGGCCATCGGCCAGTCGCTCCGTGACGCCTACGGCAAGGGACGCCCGATGGCGCGCCTCGCCGACGGCCTCTACGCGGTGCTCGTCGACCGCGGCCCCGACATGGGCCGCGACATCGCGCAGCTCCGCGACCACATCTCCCGACGCGCGGGCCAGATGCGCGTCGGCAACCTCATGCGGCAGCCACCGCGCGTGTGGATCGAGTCCCTTCCGGACCTCCACGACTACGCGGTCGAGCTGGTGGAGTCGCTCCACCGCTGAGGGGGGACGAGGGGCCGGTACCGAGCTGAGGGCGGTGCCGGCCCCTCGTAGCATCCCCGGACGGGTCCTTCGCGTACCCATCAATGTACGCACTTCACTTATCATTAACCCATGCTTGACGACCCCACCCCCGACCTGCGCAGCCGACTCCTTGAGAGCGCTCTCACCCTCATCTCCGAGCAGGGCGCGAGCGGGCTGACGGTGCGCGCGGTCGCGAAGGCCGCCGGCTGCTCGACGATGGGCGTCTACACGCACTTCAACGGCAAGTCCGGGCTCATCGACGCGGTCGTCGAGCAGGGCTTCGAGGAGCTGGACCGGGTGCTCGCCGACGCGTGGGAGGTCGCCGGTGTGGGACGCGGCGGCCTGATCGCCACCGCGGAGGCCTACCGCGCGTTCGCCGTCGAGGCACCCGCGCAGTTCCAGACGATGTTCTCGCCCGCCATCGCGGGCTACGAGCCCTCCGAGCGCACGCGCGAGCGCACGTGGGAGACGTTCTTCGCGCACCGCGCCCGGGTGGCCGCGGCGCTCGACAGCGCCGACGCGGACCCGGCGGACTCGCATGACGCCACCCTGCGCCTGTGGGCGTGGGTGCACGGCCACGTCGCCGTCGAGCTCATGAGCCACGCGTACGCCAACGACGCGCACCCGGCGATGGAGCCCGCCGACCTGTCGCTCGCGATCGACGCGGAGATCGAGCGCTCCGCGGTGTCCGTCGCGCCCTAGCGGCGACCCGCTCCCGCGGGACGCGTCAGTCGTGCGTCCCGGTCCACAGCACCACCGCGCGGCCCTCGTCGCGGCGCGCGCGGCGCCCGCGCTCGACGATGACCACGTTGCCGGTGGGCCCGGTGGTGAAGATCCGCGAGCCGACGTCCGCGCGCGGGCGCATCCGCTCGACCTCGCGCTCGAGGCGCTGGACCTCGCGGGAGAGGTGCAGGATGCGCTTGATGCCGGCGAGGTTGATGCCCTCCTCCTGGCTCATGCGCTGGATCTCGCGCAGCGTCGCGACGTCCCGCAGGGAGTAGCGACGACCGCCGCCGGGACGGCGGCGCGGCACCACGAGCCCGAGCCGGTCGTACTGGCGCAGGGTCTGGGCGTGCATGCCCGCCAGCTCCGCGGCGGCGGAGATGAGGAAGACAGGCTCGTCGACGTCGGGCTGCTCCATGGTCCACCTCCTTCGCGCCCACGCTAGCGGGCGAGCATCGTCCCTGGTGCGCGACCTACCGCGCGGCGTCCTTGTAGAGGTGCGCACGGGGGTCGTCGCCGCCGAGCGCCTCGGCGAGCGCCTCGACCGCCTTCTTCGCGTCGCGCGACAGCTTGTGCGGCACGGCGACCTCGACGGTCACCAGCAGGTCGCCGGTGCCCTTCTTCGAGGTGAGGCCGCGTCCCTTGACGCGCAGCGTCGTGCCCGACTGCGTGCCCGGCGGCACCTTGACCTTCACCGTGTCGCCCGCGAGGGTCGGCACCGCGACCTGGGCGCCCAGCGCCGCCTCGTCGAACCGGACGGGCAGGGTGGCGCGCAGGTTGAGGCCGTCGGTGGTGAAGACCGGGTGCTTCTGCACGTGGACCGTGAGCAGCAGGTCGCCCGCTGGCCCGCCGTTGGATCCGGGGCGGCCCTTGCCGGGCACCCGGATCCGCTGGCCGTCCTTGACCCCGACGGGCAGGCGCGTCGAGATGCGCCCGCCGTCGGTGCCGAGGGTCACGGTCGAGCCCTCGGCGGCCTGACGGAACGACACCTCGACGGCGGCGGCGAGGTCGCCGCCCTTCTGCGGGCCGCGCTGGTAGCCGCCGCCTCCGAAGAGGCCGCCGAGGATGTCCTCGAAACCGCCACCGCCGCCGGTCTGGAAGCGGACGTTGCCGCCGCCGCCCGGCATGCCGCCGCCGAACATCCCGCCGAACATGTCCTCGAAGTTGCCGCCGCCGCCGGGGCCGCCGGCCTGGAAGCGGGCGCCGCCGCCCATGGCGCGGATCTGGTCGTACTGCTGGCGGTCGTTCTCGTTCGAGAGGACCGCGTACGCCTCGCCCACATCCTTGAACCGCTGCTCCGCGGACTTGTCGCCCGGGTTGCGGTCCGGGTGCAGGTCGCGCGCGAGCTTGCGGTACGCCTTCTTCACCTCGTCGGCGCTCGCGTCCTTGGAGACGCCGAGCGTCGCGTAGAAGTCCTTGTTGAACCAGTCCTGGCTCGCCACGGCGCCTCCCTTCCTACTCGGGCTGCGCGACGATGACGCGCGCGGGACGCAGGACGCGCTCGCCGACCTTGTGGCCGGGCTGCGCGACGTGCTGGACGGTCGGCTCGGACACCTCGCCGCTGGGCTGCGACATCAGGGCCTCGTGGAGCTGCGGGTCGAACACGTCGCCCGCGGCGGCGTAGGAGGACCAGCCGAGGCCCGCCAGGGCGGCCTCGAGCTTCGCCGCGATCGCCGCGAACGGGCCGTCCGCGAGGTCGCCGTGCTCGCGCGCGGCGGCGATGTCGTCGAGGGCCGGGATGAGTGCCTCGATCGCCTTCGCGGTGGCGTTGGTGCCGATGAGCTCGCGGTCGCGGTCGACGCGCTTGCGGTAGTTGACGTACTCGGCCTGGAGGCGCTGCAGGTCGGCGAGGTGCTCCGCCGCCTTCGAGTAGGCGGCGTTGAGCGCGTCGTCCGCGCCCTCCTCGTCGGCGGTGAGGTCGTCGACGCCGTCGTGGTCCTCGTCGAGGAAGCTCGCTGCGGCCTCGTTCACGATGCGCGCGGCCTGGGCCTCCGCATCGTCCTGCGGCTCGGGGGTGCCGTTCTGGTTCTCGGTCATGGGGCTGCCTTCCGGGAAGCGGCGACGGCGGGCGGCGACGCGGTGTCGGATGACCCCTGCGCCGCGCGCCCGCCCTCGTGCCTCGTTACTTGTTGTCCTCGTCGTCGACGATCTCGGCGTCGACCACGTCGTCGTCCTGCGGGGCGCCGCCGGCGGTCTGCGCCGCGGAGTCCTCGTCGACGTTGACGCCCTCGGCCTGCTGGGCCGCGTAGACGGCCTCGCCGATCTTCTGGGCCTTCTCGACGAGCGTCTCGTGCTTCGCCTTGATGGCCTCGACGTCGTCGCCCTCGAGCGCGGTCTTGACGTCCGCGATCGCCGACTTGACGTCCTCGGCGACCTCGGCCGGGACCTTGTCCTCGTTCTCGGAGAGGATCTTCTCGGTCGAGTACGCGAAGGTCTCCGCGTTGTTGCGGGTCTCCGCCTCCTCGCGACGCTTCTTGTCCTCCTCCGCGTGCTCCTCGGCGTCCTTGACCATGCGGTCGATGTCCTCCTTGGAGAGGGCCGAGCCGCCGGACACGGTGATCGACTGCTCCTTGCCGGTGCCGCGGTCCTTGGCGTGGACGTGGACGATGCCGTTCGCGTCGATGTCGAAGGTGACCTCGATCTGCGGCACGCCGCGCGGGGCCGGCGCGATGCCGCCCAGCTCGAAGGTGCCGAGCATCTTGTTGTCGCGGGCGAACTGGCGCTCGCCCTGGTAGACCTGGATCAGCACGGAGGGCTGGTTGTCCTCGGCGGTCGAGAAGACCTCCGACGACTTGGTCGGGATCGCGGTGTTGCGCTCGATCAGGGTGGTCATGACGCCGCCCTTGGTCTCGATGCCCAGGCTCAGCGGCGTGACGTCGATGAGGAGGACGTCCTTGCGCTCGCCCTTGATCACGCCGGCCTGCAGCGCGGCGCCCACGGCGACGACCTCGTCCGGGTTGACGCCCTTGTTGGGCTCCTTGCCGCCGGTGAGCTCGCGCACCACGTCGGCCACGGCCGGCATGCGGGTCGAGCCGCCGACGAGCAGCACGTGGTCGATGTCGGACAGCTTGATGCCGGCGTCCTTGATCACCTGGTGGAACGGAGCCTTGGTGCGGTCGAGCAGGTCCGAGGTCATCTGCTGGAACTGCGCGCGGGTGAGCTTGGTGTCGAGGTGCACGGGGCCGTTCTCGCCGATGCTCAGGTACTGCAGCGAGATGGTGGTCTGCTGCGCGGAGCTCAGCTCCTTCTTCGCCTGCTCGGCGGCCTCGCGGAGGCGCTGGAGGGCGGAGCGGTCCTTGGACAGGTCCACGCCCTCGGTGTTCTTGACCTCCTTGACGAGGTGGTCGACGATGCGCTGGTCCCAGTCGTCGCCGCCGAGGCGGTTGTCGCCGGCGGTCGCCTTCACCTGGATGGTCGAGAAGTCGTCCTCGTCCTTGCCCACCTCGAGGAGGGACACGTCGAAGGTGCCGCCACCGAGGTCGAAGACGAGGATGTGCTCGTCCTCCTTGCCCTTGTCGAGGCCGTACGCGAGGGCCGCGGCGGTGGGCTCGTTGACGATGCGCAGCACGTTGAGGCCCGCGATCTCGCCGGCCTCCTTGGTGGCCTGGCGCTCGTGGTCGTTGAAGTACGCGGGGACGGTGACGACGGCGTCGGTCACCTTCTCGCCGAGGTACTCCTCGGCGTCGCGCTTGAGCTTGCCCAGGATGCGGGCCGAGATCTCCTGCGGCGTGTACTTCTTGTCGTCGATCTCCTTCGACCACTCGGTGCCCATGTGGCGCTTGACCGAGGCGATGGTGCGATCGACGTTGGTGACCGCCTGGCGCTTGGCGATCTCGCCGACGAGGACCTCGCCGGTCTTCGAGAACGCGACCACCGACGGGGTGGTGCGGGCGCCCTCGGCGTTCGCGATGACGGTGGGCTCGCCACCCTCGAGGACGGACACCACCGAGTTGGTGGTGCCGAGGTCGATGCCAACTGCACGTGCCATGTGTGTTCTTCCTCCTGTCGCGGCCGATGCCGCGTGATCCAACTCGCTCAGGACTTGAGCGACCATCACTCAACTTATGTCCGGGGTTCGACAGTGTCAAGCCGGCCGGGCAAAAGTTGAGCGGACTCTGCTCAACTTCTCAGGAACGGTCCTGGTGGGGCGGCGCAAAGGTGCCGCCGGCGTCTCGACTGGCCCCGCGCATCGTGCCTACGCTCGCCGCATGGACCACGCCGACCGCCTCGCCGCCGCCCGTGCCCACTTCGCCGCGCGCCTCGCCTTCGAGACCGACGTCTCCGACGTGCACGCCGCGCTCGAGTCGGGGGAGCCGGGCTTCGTGCTCATCGACACGCGCAACCGCGAGGCGTGGGACCAGGGCCATGCGCGCGGCGCGATCCACCTGCCCAAGCCGGACATGCCCGCCCGCATCCCGGCGGAGTTCGCCGCGGGCACGCGCTTCGTCGTCTACTGCTGGGGCCCCGGCTGTAACGGCGCCACGCGCGCGGGTCTCATCATCTCCGAGCTCGGCTACGAGGTGCAGGAGATGATCGGCGGCTTCGAGTACTGGGCGCGCGAGGGCATGCCCGTCGACGCGGTCGGCGCGGACGGGGCCGAGGTCGACGCCACGTACCCGGTGGACCCGCTCACCGCGCCCCGGCCCGTCGCCGGCGCGCGCATCGCCTGCGACTGCTGAGGCGCGCCGGACCCCGTAGCCGCTAGCGGGCCACCTGCACGATCTGGACCGCGTTCGCGGTGTCGCGCCGCTCGAAGCCGAGGTGCGCGTAGAGCCGCTGCGCCGTCGTGTTGCTCATCCCGGTGTGGAGGAACGGTCGGCGTCCCGCCTCGCGGATGCCGTGCGCGACGACCTCCATCAGCCTCGTCGCGAGCCCGCGCCCCCGGTGCGAGTCGAGGGTGCACACCGCGCTGATCTCGGTCCACGTGCCGGTGGTGAGCCGCTCGCCTGCCATCGCCACGAGCCGTCCGTCCTCCTTGACGCCGTAGTACGCGCCCAGCAGCGGCGTCTCGGCGAGGAACGGTCCCGGCTGCGTCTCGGCCACCAGCGCCAGCATGGCCGGCGCGTCATCGAGGCTGAGCCGCTCGATCCCCGGATGCGGGCGCCCGAAGCCGTCCGGCGCCGTCATCTGCACCGCCTCGAAGCGCTCGACCTCGTCCCAGCCGGCCGGGACGTCGTGCGGGAGCCCGAACAGCACCACCTCGTCCTCGCCGGCGATCGCGGCGAGGTCCGCCCAGTCCTCGGCCCGATCGGCGGGAGGGACCGCCGCGAACTTGGCGACGGTCGGGCGGTAGCGCGCGGCCTCGCCGCGACGGATCGCGAGGGGACGATGCGCGCCGGACAGCGCGTGGAGGACCGGGTGGTCGAGCTCGTGGGGGGACATGGGTCGATTCTCCCAAGCCCGCGAGACCTCTCTCCACACACGCGCCCCGGTGGGAGCGCTCACGCGATGCGACTCGCGCGGCGAAGCCCGACCACCGCGCCGCGAGTTGCAGATCTTGTGTGGAGCGCGGTCGAGGGTGTCAGGCGAGCCGTCCGTCCGCCATCCGCATCACGCGGTCGGCCATGACCTCGGCCTCGGCGGGGTCGTGCGTGACCAGCAGCCCGGTCATCCCCTCGGCGCGCAGGATGTCGCGCACCTCGACCGCCAGCCGCGAGCGGAGGTCCGCGTCGAGCGAGGACAGCGGCTCGTCGAGGGCGAGGAGCCGGGGCCGCGGGGCGAGGGACCGGGCGAGCGCGACGCGCTGGCGCTGCCCGCCGCTGAGCTCGGTGACGCCGCGGTCGCGGAGGCCCTCCAGCCCGACCAGGGCGAGCAGCTCGTCGACGCGCGCCGCCCGCGCGGCGCGCCCCACGCCGGACATCTCCAGCCCGAACGCGATGTTCGCGCCCACCGTGAGGTGCGGGAACAGCTGGCCGTCCTGGAACACGAGCCCGAAGCCTCGCTGGTGGACCGGCACGCGCGCGAAGTCCTCGCCGTCCCAGGCGACGCTGCCGCCGGACGCGTCCACGATGCCGACCACCGCCGACAGCAGCGAGGACTTGCCGCACCCCGACGGGCCGAGCAGCGCGAGCGTCTCGCCCTGCGCGATGTCGAGCGAGACGCCGCGCACCGCCTCGACGGGCGGGGTGCCGGGGTAGGTGACGTGCAGGTCGCGCACCGCAAGGCCGGTCATATCTCGGCCCCCACGGTGGTCCGCAGCCGTTCCGAGGCGAGCATGATGGCCGCGGTGAGCGCGGCGAGCAGGACCGATGCGGCGAAGGCCATGCCCACATTGTCGATGCCCGGGCGCGACAGCAGGCGCGCGATCGCGGTCGGCAGGGTGGGGCGGTCGGGCCGTGCGACGAACGCGGTCGCGCCGAACTCGCCCATGGAGATCGCGAAGGCGAAGGCGATCGAGGCCGCCGTCGCGGAGCGCAGCAGCGGCGCGTCGACCCGCCACAGCACGCGCCACGGCGAGGCGCCCAGCGTCGCGGCGGCGGCGCGCAGGCGCGGGTCGATCGCGCGCGCCGCCGGCACCAGCGCGCGCACCATGAGCGGCAGCGCCACCACCGCCTGCGCGATCGGCACGAGCCACCACGATCCGCGCAGATCGACCCCGAGCACGGACCGGTTCAGGGTGAGCAGCACGCCGAGGCCCACCACCACCGCGGAGACGCCCAGCGGAAGCATGACGAGCGACTCGAGGACGGACGCGCGACGCGAGCGGCGCGCGACCAGCTGCGCCGTCACCACGCCCACCGCGGCGGCCATCGCGGTCGCGACGGTCGCGGTGAGCAGCGAGGTCACGGCGGCGTGCCAGAGCGGGGCGGACAGCGTCGAGCGCGCGGGCGGCTCGCCAAGCAGCGCCGCGTAGTGGTCGAGCCCGTAGCCGTCGACGGTGCGCAGCGAGCGCTCGACGAGCGCGAGGCCCGGCAGAGTCAGGAGCAGCACCGTCGGCGTCAGCGCCGCCGCGATGCCCCAGCGCTCCCGCCGACGCGGCGCCCGCGCCGTCTCGACCGCGGCCGGCGGACGCGGCGCCCGGGCACGCGCGCTGACCCACAGCGCGATCGCGACGAACACGACCTGCACGAGCGCGAGCACCGCGGCGGCGCGGAGGTCGAGGAACTGGTTGACCTGCAGGTAGATCTCGGTCTCGACGGTGCTCACGCGCGATCCGCCCAGGATCAGCACGAGCGCGAACGACGTGGAGCAGAACAGCAGGACCACCGCGGCAGCCGACGCGATCGCCGGCCGCAGCGCCGGCAGGGTCACCCGCACGAAGGCCCGCGCGGGCGATGCGCCGAGGGTGCGGGCCGCATCGGCCATGCGTGGCGACAGCGACTCCCACGCGCCGCCCACGATGCGCACCACCACCGAGATGTTGAAGAACACGAGCGCGAGCACGATCGCCGTCACGCTCTGGTCCAGGCCCCACGAGCCGAGCAGCCCCGAGCGGGAGAACAGCGCGGAGAAGGCGGCGGCGACCACGATCGTCGGCAGCACGAACGGCACGGTCACGAGGGCGCGCATCGTCCGGGCGCCGCGCCACGAGAACCGTGACAGCGCCCACGCCGCGGGCAGGCCCAGCAGCAGCGAGCCGGCGGTGCCGGCCACCGCCAGCCCGACCGTCGTGGAGATCGCGTCGAGCGTGCGGGAGCGGGTGAGCACCTCGAGCGCGCCCGCGAGGTCGCCACCGCCCAGCCCGTCCTCGCCGAGCAGCCCCCGCACGATGACCGTGCCGGCGGGCCACAGGAAGAACAACCCTAGGAAGGCGACGGGCACGCCCGCGAGCACCCACCAGAGGCGGGCGCTCGCGGGCCAGGGCTTCATGAGGGTCGGCTCAGTCGAGGACCGTGGCGGTCCACTCGTCGATCCACTCGTCGCGGTGCGCGTCGATGTCCGCCGGGTCGACGGACAGCGGCGCGGCGGCGAGGGGCGCGAACTGCTCCCAGTCGGCCGGCACCACGGCCGCGGTCGAGACGGGGTAGACGTACATGTTCTCGGGGAGCGTCGACTGGAACTCGTCGGACAGCAGCCAGTCGACGACCGCCTGGGCGCCGGCCGGGTTCTCGGCGCCCTCGAGCACGCCCGCGTACTCGACCTGGCGGAAGCAGGTGTCGAGCATCGCCGCGGTCGTGGGGGCGCCGTCGATCACCTCGTACGGCGGGGACGAGGCGTAGCTGAGGACGATGGGGTAGTCGCCGCCGTAGTTGGGCGCGGAGAAGTCCGTGAAGTAGGTGTCCGACCACGACGCGGTGACGCGCACGTCGTTGTCGCGCATCGCCGCCCACCACTCGGTCCACGCGTCGCCCTTCGCGGCGATGGTCGCGAGCAGGAACGCGAGGCCGGGGGAGGACGTCGCGGGGTTCGTGACGGAGACCATGCCGGCGTACGCGGGGTCGGTGAGGTCGTCGAGCGTGGGCGCGCCGTCGGGGAAGGCCGCGAGGTCGTAGTTGAGGCACACGTCGGAGAAGTCCACGGCCGTGAGCAGGTCCTCGGCGCCGGGCACCGCGTACGCCGCCGCATCGTCCGTCGCCGGCACGTCGGGGGCGTAGGCGGCGAGCACGCCGTTGTCGACCGCGCGCGACGCGAAGGTGTTGTCGATGCCGTAGACGGCGTCGCCGAGCGGCGCGTCCTTGGTGAGGACCAGCTGGTTGACCAGCGTGCCGGCGTCGCCGGGCTGCACGAGCTCGACGTCGATGCCGGACTCGGCCTCGAAGGCCGCCAGCACGTCCTCCGGCACCGCGAAGCTGTCGTGGGTCACGAGGCGGACGGTGCCGCTCGCCGCGGGGGACGATGCGGCGGTCGCCTCGGCGTCGGCGGTGGACGATGCGGCGGGCTCGCTCGCGGACGAGCAGGCGGCGAGCAGCAGCGTGGACATGGCGGCGGCCGTGACGGCCGCTGTGCGCGTGAGGCGCATGTTTCCTCCCGGAATAGGAGGGGACGAGACTCGACTCCCTACGCCGGTGCGAGCCGGATCAGGTTCGAGGGTCTGCGGCGTTCCGCACTCTCAGCGCCCTGGCCCCGGTGTCCCGGGAAGCGCTCCCCTGTCGTGTCCGGCCAGGATAGCGCGGGAGTCGAGCCATCCGTTCCGTCAGCGACGGACTGCGGTCGTGCCGATCACCGCCGGACGGGGCGCGTACCCGGCACGGTGGCCCGTGACCTTCACCGTGAGCCGGTGCCCCGCATCGGCCTTCTTCGCGGTGTAGGAGCGGCCGGTCGCGCCGGCGATCGCCTTGCCGTCGCGGCGCCACTGGTAGCTGTACCGGGACGCGGCGACGTCGAAGGTGGGCTTCTTCACGGTGACGGTCGACCCGACGCGGGCGGTGGAGGGGAGCGGCGTGTACGCGTAGTCGCCCATCCAGCCCAGCACCGTGGCTGCGGGTGCCGTGCGCCTGGCGGTCGCGAAGCCAGGCTTGCTCGCCGTGACCGTGACGGTGACCTTGTGGCCCACATCCTTATGGCGGAGCGTGAAGGTCTTCCGCGTGGCGCCGGTGATCCTCTTCCCGTCCCGCTTCCACTGGTACGTGAACGTGGTGCCCTCGGGGAAGCCCGTGGTTGCCGCTGTACGGGTGAAGCCCTCGACCGACGAGCCGGTGGCTTTCGCCGTGGCGGTCGCGGGGAAACGCCCGCCGGTGACGAGGACCGTGGTGGAAGTCGCGGTGGACGGGGTGAAGTACTTGACCGCACCGGTGACCTTGACGGCGATGCGGTGGCCCGCATCGGCCGCGGTGGGGGTGTAGGTCGCGTCCTCGGCGCCGTCGATGTACAGGCCGTCGCGGATCCAGCGGTACGTGAAGGACGCGGGGGTGGGCACCCAGCCGGAGAGGTCGACGGACCATGTCGAGCCCACCGTGGTGGATCCGACCACGGTCGGGCGAGGCGAGGCGAGGAACGGGCAGAGGACCTCGCTGTCCGTTCTGGCCGTGTGCTCGATGACATGCCCCGTGAACGTCGCATCCGCGTTGGCGAACGAGACGAAGTAGTCGACGTTCGGCTGCGTCCACATGTACTTGCCGTCGAGTATCGCGACCAGGGGCTCGTTGTTCCCGCGGGTCAGCGTCGTGGACGACCCGTCCCGGTCGAGCGGCGCCGTGATCTCATGAAGCGTGCACACCGCGACGTCCGGCAGGTGGACGGTCTGCCCCGTCGCGGTCACGGACGCGACGTCCGCGAGCGGGCGCAGGTCCGCGATCGCATTCTTCGAGAGGTCGACGGAGGTGAGCCCCGCGAGCCCGGCGAGGGGTGACACGTCCGTGATCGCGGCATCGCTCGCGCGCAGGACCTCGAGGCCCGAGAAGCTGGCGAGCGGGGCGAGCGACGCGACCTCGGTGTCGTCGATCCACAGCGCTCGCACGGGCGAGCCGGACAGGGGTGCGAGGTCCGTGACCGCGGTGCCGGTCAGCGTGAGGGTGTCGAGCGCGTCCGCACCCGCGAGCCAGGCCACGTCTGCGGCCTGCGAGTAGGACAGGTCCACGCTGCGCAGGGCGGTGAGAGCGGCCAGGGCGTCCCAATCCGTCAGCGCCGTGGCGCTGCGCAGCGACAGCGTCTCGAGGCCGGTCGCCGTCGCGAGCGGGCCGAGGGAGGCGCCGCCGCCCACCGGGTACAGCGTCAGTGCGGTGAGGTCGGGCATCGCGGCGACGAAGCCGAGGTCCGCGATGCGGGCGATGCTCGCGTTCACTTGGAGGCTGGTGAGACGGGTCGCCTTCGCCAGGGCGGCGGTGTCGGCGCGCAGGAAGGACAGGCGCAGCGACCTGAGCGACGGGAGCGTCACCAGCGGGTCGAGGTCGAAGTCGCCGCGGCTGATGTTGTCGAGGCCCCGCTGCGTCCCGAAGTCGACCGTCGTGAGGTGGTCGAGCGAGGCAAGCGGGGTCAGGAGGCCCGCGAGCTGGTCGGCGACGGGTGCCGCACTCGCGGCCGTGTCGACGTCGAAGGTTCCGCCACGCAGGGTGAGCGAGGTGAGACCGGTCGCGGTCTCGAGGCCCGCGAGGGAGGTGAGGTCGAGCCCGGAGCACGCCAGGGTCTCGAGGGACGCCATGCCGGCCGTCGTGAGCGCGTCGCCGGCCGCGAGGCCGAGCGTCGACCGCACGCACGCGGCGAGGTCCGCGTCGCCGAAGGCGACCTCGTCCTCCGCCCCCGCGGGGGCGAGCCCGGCCGTCACCGCGACGAGCGCGGCGGCAGATGCGGCGGAAAAACGTGCGACGATGCGCGGCAGTGCCACGGAGACCCCCAGGTGGTGCGAGCGGCGCGGCGCCTGGCTCGAGGCATCGTGCGATCGCGTGGCCGCATCGTCCCGCCGCTGTCACTCCGTGTCAAGAGGCGTCAGCCGCGAACGGTCGCCGCGGCCAAGGTACGTCGGGCGGGCGACAGGTCCCAGCGCTTCGCGGTGAGCCGGACGGTGAGCCGGTGGCCCGCATCGGCCCGTGTGGCACGGTAGGTCTTGACAGTCGCTCCCGCGATCGTTGCGGCGGAGACCCTGGCCCGGCCTCGCATCGTCACTCGAGCTCGAGGGAGTTGAGCACCGCCTCCACGTCCTCGATCCCGGAGCCGAGGTCGTCCGAGCCGGACGAGTACACGAGCACCTGGCGCTCGCCGTCGACCACCACGCCGACCGCGTCGCTTGCGATGAGGTCGTAGATGGGGAACTCGTACTCGGCGACGTAGCCCGTGAGGCCCGACACCGTGCGCACGTCGCCCTGCGCGGTGGTCGTGACGTCCTCGAAGCCCGCCGTCGCGGAGGAGATGAACCCGGTCGTCTCGACGCGCGCGGTGCTCGGACCACCCGCGTCGGCGATGCTCACGACCATCAGCACCACGCCGCCGTCCTCGACGGTCCCGGCGGTGAGCCAGGCGCCGTCGACGCGGAGGTCGAGGTCGAGCGGGCCGGCCATCTGGTCCTCCATCGCGGAGACGCCGATGATGTCGGTGACGTCGTCCCACTCGGGGTCCACGCTGATGGTGCCGTCTCCGGCGAGGATCGGATGCGAGGTCCAGCCGTCGCCCGGCGTCGCGGTGAGCTCGCGTGCGTTCGACTTTGCCGCCTCGGTGATGAGGGGCGTGGCCATCCCGATCACGCCGCCGATCAGCCCGAGCAGCACGATCGTGCCCGCGACCGACGCGGCAATGATCGGGCCTACCCGGGGCTGCCAGCGCCTCGGCTGCTGCTGCTCCTGCACCGCGGGGTCGATCGCCCGGTGGGTGCCCCACTCGCGACCGTCCCAGTAGCGCTTGTGCCCGACCTGCTCCGGGTCGGGGTACCAGCCCGCCGGCGGCAGCTCGGGCGTCGGTGCGGCGGCCGAGGGCGCCGCGAACCCGTCGGTGCCCTGTGCGTGCTGCTGCTCGGTCATCGTTCCCCCTGGTGCTCCGGCGTTTCCGGGGGAGTCTAGGGGAGATGCGAGGCCCGATGGCACGGTGTGACACGAGCCACAGGCGCGCGTGTCAGACGTCGATGCGGTGGAAGTTCTGGAAGCTCTTCGAGGCGGTCGGGCCGCGCTGGCCGCGGTAGCGCGAGCCGTACTTGTCCGACCCGTACGGGTGCTCCGCGGGGGAGGACAGCCGGAAGAAGCACAGCTGGCCGATCTTCATCCCCGGCCACAGGTTGATCGGCAGCGTCGCGGTGTTCGACAGCTCGAGCGTGACGTTGCCCTCGAAGCCCGGGTCGATGAAGCCGGCGGTCGAGTGCGTGAGCAGGCCCAGGCGGCCCAGCGAGGACTTGCCTTCGAGGCGTGCGGCGATGTCGTCGGGCAGGGTGACCGACTCGTAGGTCGAGCCGAGCACGAACTCCCCGGGGTGCAGCACGAAGGGCCCGTCGCTGATGTCGACGAGGCGCGTGAGCTCGGGCTGCTCCGCGGCGGGGTCGATCGCCGCGTACTTGTGGTTGTCGAATACGCGGAAGTAGCGGTCGAGGCGCACGTCCACGGAGGAGGGCTGGATCATCTCGGGGTCCCACGGGTCGAGGGCGACCCTGCCCGACGTGATCTCAGCGCGGATGTCCCGGTCCGAGAGAAGCATGAGGCCCAACCTAGTGGGCGGTGCGTGCCGCGGCTACTCCCCGCCGAGCCTGCGGCGTCGTTCCTGCTCGTTGAGCCACACCCGGTAGGCCGGGTCGTCGTCGGGCGCGAGCGGAGCGGGCGGCATTGGGCGCTCCGTCGATCCGCCGAGCAGGCGCAGCAGGATCCACGCGCCGGCACCCACCCACGGCACCAGCAGGATGATGAGGATCCACGCCGCCTTGGGGAGGTGCTGCGGATGGTCGGACGGGTGCTGCACCACGTCCGCGAGCGCGTAGACGGTCATCGCGATGTAGATCAGCAGCGGCAGCAGGCGCATGACCGGAATGTAGCGGTCCGGTGCGTCTTCCGCCAGGTAGATCGATGGTCTGGACGCGGATACGCCCCGATGCGCGACCCGTGAGGGCGGCGGATCGGGGCGTACCGGAGGGGGGTCAGGCGTGCGTGACGCCCGGCAGGTCGGGATCGACAGAGTCGAGGCGCGCCTCGTGCCCCGCGCCGGCCTCGACCACCGCGCGGCCGGCGGCGGCACCGCCGACCGCACCCTTGATGAGGTCGCTGATGCCGAAGCCCGTGACGGAGGTCATGACCTCCTCGGTCTCGGTGAACAAGTTGGCGGCCTGTCGGGTCACCGCGGAGGCGCCCTCGGTGGACACGACGGTCAGGCTGTCGATCGATGCCATCGCCTTGCCCATCTCGCCGACGATGGCGGGCATGCCGTCGAGCGCGATCTCGAGGATGCCCACCTGCGGCATGTTCTCGTACGCGGTCTTCTTGGCCTCGATGCCCTCCGCCTCGGCCTTGCCCTTCGCGGCGATCGCGGTCGCCTCCGCCTCACCCTTGGCCTTGACAGCCTCGGCCTCGGCGAGACCGGTGGCCTGGACGACGCGGGCCGCGGCGGAACCGCGGGCCTCGTCGGCAGCCGCCTCGGCACGGCCGCGCGCCTCGTCCGCGGAGGCCTCAGCCTTGCCTCGCGCCTCGAACACCGCGGCGTCCGAGAGTCCGCGGGCCTGGTTGGCCGCGGCCTCGGACTCGCCGGCCTGGCGCGTCGCCTCGGCGATGCCCTTGGCCTTCGAGATCGCGGCCTCGCGCTCCGCCTCGGCCTCGACCTTGGTCGCGTATGCGGTGGCGTCGGCGGGCTTGCGCACCTCCGACTCGAGGCGCATCTCCGTCACCTCGGCGCGCTTGGCCTCGGCCAGGCGCTCCTGCTCGTAGATCTCGACGTTGCGCTGCGCCTCGGCGATCGGCCCGGCGGCCTTCGCGTTGGCCTCGGCGGTGTCGGTGTCCTGCTGGATCTCCGCCATGCGGAGCGCGAGGGTGCGGTTCGCCTCGGCGATCTGCTGCTCGGCCGCCGCGCGCTTCTGCTCGGACTCGCGGCGGGCCTCGGCCTCGGCGATCTCGGCGTCGCGGCGAGCGATCGCCGCCTGGCGGCGTCCCAGGTCCTGGATGTAGCCCGAGGGGGTGGTGACCGACTGGATGTTCAGCCCCTCGAGCACCAGGCCCCACTCGGAGCATGCTTCGCCCGTGACCTTCATGACGCGGTCCTTGAGCGTCTCGCGGTCGGAGTTGATGTCCTCGACGGACATGGTGCCCACGATGGCGCGCATGTCGCCCTCGATGTTCTGCTGGACGAAGGCCTCGATGTTGAGCGGGTTGACGTTGAAGCGCTCGATCGCGGCGCGCACCGAGGCCTCGTCGCCGCCGATCTTCACGTTCGCGACGCCCTCGAGGTTGACGAGGATGTTCTGGTTCGACGGCGAGTCCTGCACCCGCCAGGCGATCTGGCGCGTCTCGAGCGACACCTTGTTGTAGCGCTGCGTGAACGGCACGACGAACACGCCGCCGCCGCCCAGCACCACCTTCGACGGCACGGGGCGCGTCTCGTAGGCGACGGTGCCGTCGGCCTTGCGGACGGGCACCTGCGTCTTGGACTTCGATCCCGAGACCACGAAGGCCTCGTCCGGGTCCGAGACCTTGTAGCGCGACGCGATGGCCCACACCACCACGATCGCCGCGAGCACGCTGGCCGCGATGGCGATCAGGGTGATCGCGCTGCCGGCGAGTCCGAACATGTACTGCCCCCTCTGTTGTGCGTGACGTCCCTAGGCGGAGTGCCGGGAGACCTTGATCTGGTTGCTCGCGAGCACGGCGTCGACCACGACGTCGTCGCCCGCCTTCAGCGGCTCGTCGGAGCGGAAGCTCATGCGGCGGTTCTGCCCCAGGAACGGCACCAGCGCCGTGCCGAGCGCGCCGGGCGTCGCGGGCGCCTCGGCCACGGTGACGATGCGCCCGACCATCGCGTTCAGATCGGTCGCGCCGTCCTCCTGCTGCTGGCTCATGAACACGCGGTGCGCGCCGAAGGCGAGGAGCCAGCCGGCGACCGCGCCCCCGAGCCCGATCAGGATGACGGTCCCGAGGCTCGGGTCGTCCATGCCGAAGCTCGCCGCGGCGCCGGCGAAGCCGAAGCCGGCGAGCGTCGCGGCCGTGGTGGTCGAGCTCAGCGCGCCGTCCGGCAGCACGTCGAGCGCGACGTCGAAGATGTCGCCGACCACCGCCGAGACGATGGCGAACACGAGCGCGAGGGCGCCGAGGCCCAGCAGGAGATATCCGACGGTCATCGTCTCGAGTCCCATGTGGCTCGCCTTTCGAGTGGGAGGCCCGCGCGGTCCAACGCCCCCGACGCCCCGCCGAGCCTGCCCGAACCCTAGCGGCGGCGCGCGGCCGGCGCCAGCATCGTCCCTGGTCGCGTCGTTCGCCCCGGGCCCTGCGCGTCGTCCACTCGCGCCGCTCGTGAGAGCGCTCTCTCGCGTTTCCCGAATCGTTTCGATAAGGTGGACCCCGACACTCCGCCGGAGGCGCCGCACGGATGCGTGCGCCCCGACACGAAAGGCAGCGCCCATGCAGTTCGGCCACTTCGACGACGAGGCCCGCGAATACGTCATCACGACGCCGCACACCCCCTACCCGTGGATCAACTACCTCGGCGCCCAGGACTTCTTCGGGCTCGTGTCCCACACGGGCGGCGGCTACAGCTTCTACCGCGACGCGAAGCTGCGCCGCCTCACGCGCTACCGCTACAACAACGTGCCGGTCGACGACGGCGGCCGCTACTTCTCGATCAACGACGGCGGCGACGTGTGGAGCCCCGGCTACCGCCCGTACAAGACCGAGCTGGACTCCTTCGAGACCCGTCACGGCATGGGCTACACGCGGATCACGGGTGCCCGCAACGGCCTCGAGGCGAGCGTCCTGCTCTTCGTGCCGGTCGACGTGAACGCCGAGGTCCACCGCGTCGAGGTCACCAACACCTCCGACGCTCCGAAGTCCTTCTCGCTGTTCAGCTTCCTCGAGTTCAACCTGTGGAACGCGGAGGACGACCAGACCAACTACCAGCGCAACCTCTCGATCGGCGAGGTCGAGGTCGTCGACGGCGCGATCTACCACAAGACCGAGTACCGCGAGCGGCGCGACCACTACGCGGTCTACGGCGTCAACGCCCCGATCGCGGGCTTCGACACCGACCGCGACACCTACCTGGGCTTCGGCAACGGCTTCGACGAGGCCGCCGTCCCGCACGCGGGCAAGGCCGGCAACTCGATCGCCTCCGGCTGGTACCCGATCGCGTCG
Organism: Demequina maris; assembly: GCF_000971155.1. GTDB lineage: Bacteria > Actinomycetota > Actinomycetes > Actinomycetales > Demequinaceae > Demequina > Demequina maris. Next base: position 134,185 of record NZ_BBLX01000007.1, read on the forward strand.
CACCAGCTCGAGGTCGAGCTCGCGCCGGGAGAGTCGAAGGCCTTCACGTTTGTGCTCGGCTACCTCGAGAACCCGCGCGACGACAAGTGGGAGGCGCCCGGCGTCATCCGCAAGGACGGCGCGCGCGAGCTGCTCGCCCGCTTCGCGACCGACGAGCAGACGCTCGAGGAGTTCGCCCGGCTCAACGCGTACTGGGACGGGCTGCTGGGCTCGTACACGGTCGAGTCGGGCCACGAGAAGCTCGACCGCATGGTCAACATCTGGAACCAGTACCAGTGCATGGTGACCTACAACATGTCGCGCTCGGCCTCCTTCTTCGAGACCGGCATGGGGCGCGGCATGGGCTTCCGCGACTCGTCGCAGGACCTCCTGGGCTTCGTCCACCTGGTCCCCGAGCGCGCCCGCGAGCGCATCATCGACATCGCGTCGACGCAGTTCGAGGACGGCAGCGCGTACCACCAGTACCAGCCGCTCACGAAGCGCGGGAACCACACCCTGGGCTCGGGCTTCAACGACGACCCGCTGTGGCTCATCCTCGGCGTCGCCGCCTACGTCAAGGAGACCGGCGACTTCGCGATCCTCGACGAGCAGGTGCCGTTCGACAACGACGAGTCCAAGGCCGAGTCGCTCATGGAGCACCTCAAGCGCTCGTTCGACCACCCGCTCAACAACACGGGCCCGCACGGGCTGCCGCTCATCGGCCGCGCGGACTGGAACGACTGCCTCAACCTCAACTGCTTCTCCACCGAGCCGGGCGAGTCCTTCCAGACCACCGGCAACCGGACGGGCGGCGTCGCGGAGTCCGTGTTCATCGCGGGCATGTTCGCCGCGATCGGCCCCGAGTACGTGGCCCTCGCGCGTCGTCGCGGGGACGATGCGGAGGCCGACCGGGCGCAGGCCGCCATCGACGAGATGAAGGCCGCCGTCACCGAGCACGGCTGGGACGGCGAGTGGTTCCTGCGCGCGTACGACTACTTCGGCAACAAGGTCGGCACGCACGAGACGCAGGACGGCCAGATCTGGATCGAGCCCCAGGGCTACTGCATCATGGGCGGCATCGGCGTCGAGGACGGCAAGGCCGTCAAGGCCCTCGACTCGGTGCGCGAGCGGCTCAACACGCCTCACGGCATCGTCCTGCTGAACCCGGCCTACACCGAGTACCACGTCGAGCTGGGCGAGGTCACGTCCTACCCGCCGGGCTACAAGGAGAACGCGGGCATCTTCTGCCACAACAACCCGTGGGTGATCATCGCGGAGACCGTGGTCGGCCGCGCCGAGCACGCGTGGGAGTACTGGAAGCAGATCGCCCCCGCGTACCGCGAGGAGCAGTCCGAGGTGCACCGCCTCGAGCCGTACGTCTACGCGCAGATGATCGCCGGCAAGGACGCGGTCCGCCACGGCGAGGCGAAGAACTCGTGGCTCACCGGCACCGCGTCGTGGAACTTCGTCACCGTGTCCCAGTACCTGCTGGGCGTCCGCCCCGACTACGACGGCCTCGTCGTGGACCCGTGCATCGGCGCCGAGGTGTCGGAGTTCACCGTCCGCCGCGTCGTGCGCGGCGCGACCTACGTGATCACCGTGACCAACTCGGGCGGCAAGGGCGCCTCGCTGGTCGTCGACGGCACCCCCGTCGAGGGCTCGCTCGTGCCCTATGCCGAGCCGGGCGCGGTGGTCGAGGTGGTCGCCACCGTCTGACCTTCCTTCCCGAGCCGTGAGGGCGCCGCAGCGGGTGCGGCGCCCTCACGCATACCCCCCGGGGGTCCTGAGTCCCGGCTCGTCCGTGGCACACTGCCGGTGAACTAGGGGGTGAGCATGATCACGACCGGCATCGAGGACGCGTACCGCGAGTCCGGCGCGCTCGTGCACACCCTCGCCCTGCGCGCGCTCGGCTCCGTCGACGAGGCCGAGGACATCGTGCGCCGCGTCTTCGCGTCGGCCGCGGCCGGCGGCTCGCTCGACCCGGCCGACCTGCTGCACGATGCGGCGGAGCGGATCACGGGCGACCTCGAGCGGCGCGTGCGCGCCAAGCTCGCGGCGCTCGACGACCCCACGCTCGGCGCCGAGGCCGTCACGGATGACCGCGCCGTGGTCGCGGAGGCCGACCGCATCCTCGTGCGCGCGTCGCTCGACCGGCTCGCCGCCGACGACCGCGACCTGCTCGACCGCGCCCTCGTCCACGGGGTGCCGCGGTACGAGCTCGCGATGGCGCTGGGCATCTCCGAGGACGAGCTTGAGGCGCGACTCAGGGACGCGCTGCTCGGGCTGTGGCACGGTCAGGTCCCCGACGGCGAGCACGCCTCGCCGCAGGGGCTCGCGTCGCGTGCCCTCGGGATCCGCGTCGCGGACGGTGGCCAGGAGCACATCCGCGAGTGCCGCGAGTGCCGCGACGCCTGGCGCTCCCTCAATAACCTCGTGGGGTCGATCGCGCGGCTGCCGTCCTCGGGGCCCATGGTCGAGCCGCGTCCCGGCCTGTGGGACGAGGTCCGCGTCGCCGTCGACGCGGGCCCGCCCGAGCCCGAGCCGGACTGGCGGGAGGAGGCGCGGCGCGACGCCGAGCGCGCGCATCGTCGCCGCACGCTCGTGATGAGCGTCGCCCTGGTGGCCGCGAGCGTGTTCGCGGGCCTCGCGGTCGTGCTGTCGCAGCTGATGTTCGAGCCCGACCGAGCGTCGATCGCGGAGGCGCCGCTCCAGGACCCCCGCAACGGCGGCGCCGAGACCGGCGCGGTCCAGGTCGTGGCCGGCGAGGACGGCTCCGAGGTGATCGTCGTCGACGGCCCGTACGCCGAGTACCCCGACGCGTACCTCGAGCTGTGGCTCATCGCGGATGGCGCCGAGCCCGTCTCGCTGGGGCAGCTGACGTCCGGGCACTACGAGGTCGCGCTGCCGCACTCCGTGGCGACGGCGGTGGGGGCGACCCTGGAGATCAGCCGCGAGCCGTGGGACGGCGACGCGGCCCCGAGCGGCGACGTGGTCGCCCGCGCCACCCTGGGCTGACGCGCGGGGCGCGACGGGCGAGCCCGCCCCCGCGCAGCGAACAAGGGCCGTGTTCGCTGTGAGCGAAATCTCGAACCGTGTGCATCCGAACCCGGGGTCCAGCCGGAAGTAGGGGGTGACGGCACGCCGCACCCCGGCGGCGGCCTCGACGGAAGGAGAAGGACATGCGTACCTCGATCCTCGCCGGCATCGCCGCCGGCACCCTGCTCGCGGCGGGCACCGCCGCCCCCGCGCTCGCGGTCGACGACGGCAAGGCCGAGCTCTCGGTGCTCCACGGCATCCCTGACCTCACGGTCGACGTCTACGTCGACGGCGCCCTGACGCTCGACGACTTCGCCCCCGGCGACCTCGCCGGACCGCTGTCGCTCGACCCCGGCACGTACTCGGTGGCGATCACCGCGTCCGACGCCGCCGACGACTCGGACCCGGTCCTCGGGCCCCTCGACCTGCCGCTGGAGGAGGGGATGAGCTACACCGCCGTGGCGCACCTCGACGAGGGCGGCGACGCGACCGCGAACCTCTTCACGAACGACATCTCGGCGACGGCCTCCGGCGAGGGCCGGCTCACCGTCCGCCACGTCGCGGCCGCGCCCGCGGTCGACGTGTGGGCCGACGGCGACGTCGTGTTCGAGAACCTCGCGAACCCCGACGAGGTGATGGCGGACCTGCCGGTGGGCACGTACTCGGCCGCGGTCTCGCTCACCGGCGAGGAGGACCCGGTGCTCGGGCCCACCGACGTGGCCGTCGAGGAGGCGACCAACACGATCGTCTACGCCTGGGGCTCCGCCGAGGACGGCAGCCTCGCGGTCGCGGCCCAGACCGTCGCGACGCACTCCGACATGCCCGGCGCCGTGAGCGCCGGCACGCAGGGCCTCGCGGCCGATGACGGAGGCGTGCCCGCCGGCGTCATCGTCGCCGGCGCCCTCGCCCTGGCCGCAGCAGCGGGCCTCGGCACCCGTGCGGCGCTCGCCCGTCGCTGACGTCACCGCCCGGGGCGGGGCGCGGTTCTCCCCCTGCGCGCCCCGCCCCGACCCACGACCCAGGAGCCACCGATGCGAACCGCCGCACTCGCGCTCGCAGCGCTGCTGCCGCTCGTCCTCTCCTCCTGCGCGCCCGCCGGCGCGCAGGAGGAGAGGACGCGTCCCCCGGTGAGCGTGTCGCCCCCGCCCGCGGAGATCGGGGCGATCGCCGCGGCGCCGGTGACGGGGCCGATCCCGGTGCGACGCGCCGACGCGGCCGCGCTCACGGAGGCGCCGCAACCGGCCCGGCTCGTGGTCGACCGCCTCGGGGTCGACATGCCCGTCCGAGGCGTCGGTCTCGAGCCTGACGGCTCGATGGAGCTCCCGGGCAGCGCCGGCGTGGCCGGCTGGTTCCGGGCGGCGGGCAACCCCGGCGGCGGGCTCCGCGCCGGCCAGAACGCGGTGATGGCCGCCCACGTGGACGATGCGGTGATGGGCCTCGGGCCCTTCGCCCGCCTGCGCGAGGCGCGCGAGGGCGACCGGGTGACGGTGACCCTCTCCGACGGCGGTTCGGCGGTCTACCGGATCGCCCGCGTCGAGCAGACCTCCAAGCGCGAGGTCGACCTCGACGCGGTCTTCGGGTCCGAGGACGGGGCGCTCGTGCTGGTGACGTGTGGTGGAGGTTGGGATGCCGATGTGCGACATTACGAGGACAACGTCCTCGTCTGGGCCTACCCGGAGGGCGACCTTCGATGATGACGGGGACGGCGATGGCGGCGGAGACGGCGGAGCGTGACGACGCCCCCGACCGCCGCTCCCTCGACCGCGACTTCGCGGCCGGCGTGGACGGGTCGCTCGAGCGCCTCTACCGGGAGTCGTCGGCGCTCGTCTACACGCTCGCGCTGCGGGCGCTCGGCGATCGCGCGGAGGCCGAGGACGTCACCCAGCAGACCTACGTGGCCGCGTGGCGCGGCCGGGACCGCTTCGATCCCGACCGCGGCTCCGCCCGCGGCTGGGTGGTCGGCATCGCCAGGCGCACGATCGCGGACGCGCTCGAGGCGCGGTCGCGGGAGCGGAGGCGGCTCGAGGCGGTCCGGGAGCTCCCGGTGCCGGGCGAGCCGGATCCGCTCGCGGCCGAGGCGGAGCGCATCCTGGTGCGCGGGGAGGTCGAGGGGCTGGGGCCGCCCCGCTCGACGATCGTGGCGCTGGCGTTCTTCGAGGGCCGCACCCACGAGCAGATCGCGACGGAGCTGAGGATGCCGCTCGGCACCGTCAAGAGCCACCTGAGGCGTTCGTTGATAGCGCTGCGACGAGGATTGGAGGCCGCCGATGCGTCACTGTGACGACGAGGCGCTGGCCGCGCTCGCTCTCGGCGAGCCGGTGGACGCCTCTGACGCCGCGCACGTCGCGTCGTGCGAGCGCTGCGCGCACGAGGTGGCGGAGCTCCGCGACCTCCAGGCGACCCTGGTCGATGCGGGCGCTGCGGGCCCGCTCGTGGCGCCGCCGGACGGCGTGTGGGCGGCGATCGACGCGCAGGTCGCGTCGGAGGCCGAAGCGGCGCCGGGCTCGGTCGTGCCGCTGACCGCCGGTCGTCGGCCGCGGCGCGTGCGGGACGGCACCTTCGCCGGGTGGGTCGTCGGCGCGGCCGCCGCCGTCGGCGTGGTGATCGGCGGGGTCGGGGTCGCGCTCGCGCTGCGCGACGGCGGCCCCCAGCAGCAGCTGGTCGCCGAGGCGGCGCTCGCCGACCTCGCGACCGAGGCCGACGCGGGCACCGCGCGCGTCGAGCGCCGCGACGACGGCACCGAGGTGCTGGTCGTCGACACGGCCTATGCGCCCGCCGACGACGGGTCGCTCGAGGTGTGGCTCATCGATCCGGAGGTCGTCGGCATGGTGTCGCTCGGCTTCCTCACCGGCGACCACGCGGAGTTCGAGATCCCGGCGGGCTACGACGTCGCGAGCTTCCCCATCGTCGACATCTCGGTGGAGCCCGCGGACGGCGACCCGACGCACAGCGGCGACTCGATCACGCGGGGCATCCTCGAGGGGTGACGCGGGCGGGGCCCTTAGAGCGAGCCCGCGCATCGTCCCTCCGTGCGGCTAGGGGCGCTGCGAGAACCGCTCGAGCAGCTCGCCCTCGCCCGCGACGACGAGCAGGTCCTCGGGGCCCACGACGGTGTCCGGCGTCGCGTACTCGAACTCACGGCCGGCGCTCTTCACGCCGATGACGCGCACGCCGTACGAGCCCTGCAGGTCGAGCTTGTCGAGCGTGAAGTGGTGGGTCTCCTTGGGGGCGCGCATCTTCACGACGGTGAAGCCGTCCTCCACCTCGATGTAGTCGAGCATGTTGCCGCCGACCGAGTGCGCGATGCGGGCGCCGGCCTCGGCCTCGGGCAGGACCACGTGGTGCGCGCCGATGCGCTCGAGGATGCGCTTGTGCTCGTTGGAGGTGGCCTTGGCCCAGATCTCCGGCACGCCGACGTCGGCCAGGTTGCCGGTGATGAGGACGGACGCCTCGAGCGAGGTGCCCACGCCGACCACCGCGGCGGCGAAGTCGGCGGCGCCGATCTGCTCGAGCGCGCGCGGGTCCGCGCCGTCGGCCTCGACGCACGGGATGCGCTTGGACCAGCGCTCGACCACGGCGGGGTCGCGCTCGACGCCGAGGACCTCGACGTCCATGTTGTCGAGCGTGTCCGCGATCGCGGAGCCGAACCGGCCGAGCCCGAACACCAGGACGCCGCCGCGGGACGTGTCGTTGCTAGCCAATGAGGGGCCTTTCTGACGGGTACCGGATCACCCGGCGCTGGCGGTTGAGCATGAGGGCCGAGGCCAGCGTGAGCGAGCCCACGCGGCCCAGGTACATCGTGATGATCAAGGTCATCTTCGCATCGGAGTCGATCTCGCCTGTGATGCCCGTCGACAGCCCGCAGGTCGCGTAGGCGGACACGACCTCGTACAGGGAGCGGTCCAGCGGGATGTCCGTCTGCCACATGAAGACGCCCGTGGTCACGATGACGACGAAGAGGCCCATGAGCGTGATGGACACCGCGATGCGCAGGACCTCGGTGCCGATGCGCTTGCCGAAGGCCTCGATGTCGCGGCGGCCGCGCGCCTCCGCCCACGCGGCGAGCACCAACACGGCGAGCGTCGTGACGCGGATGCCGCCCGCGGTCGATCCGGAGCCGCCGCCGATGAACATCAGCACGTCCTCGAGCAGCCAGGTCTGCTCGCGCGCGAGTCCGATGTCGAAGGACGCGAAGCCGCCGGAGCGCTGGTTGATCGACTGGAAGAACACGTTGCCGATGGTCTTGCCGGCGCTGTGGTCGCCGAGCGTGAGCGGGTTGGTCCACTCGAACAGGGCGAGGAAGGACGCGGAGATGAACGCGAGCACGGTGACCGTGACCAGCGTGAGCTTGGTGTGGAGCGACCACTTCCGCGGGGACCGCCACTGCCGGATCATGTTGAGGTACACCGGGTAGCCGAGCCCGCCGATGAAGACGCCGAGGCCGATCGGCACGAGCATCCACAGGTCGCCCGCGTACGGGTAGAGGCCCGCGGGGTCGGGGGTGAAGCCCGCGTTGTTGAAGGCCGAGACGCCGTAGAACAGCGAGTAGCCGAACGACTTCGCCCAGCCGTAGTCCAGCGTGAGGAAGCGCGGGATGAGGATCGCGGCGATGGTCAGCTCGACCGTGGTGGACACGATGACGACGGTGCGCAGCAGGGAGCCGAGGTCGCCCAGGCCGGCGGCGCGCGACTCGCCCGCGGCGAGGATGCGCTGGGTGAGGCCGATGCGGCGCGACACCGCGAGGCCCGCGAGCGAGGCGAGGGTCATGATCCCGAGGCCGCCGACCTTGATCGCGAGGCCGATGATCGCGAGGCCCCACGGCGACCAGTAGGTGCCGGTGTCGACCGTGACCAGGCCGGTGACGCAGACCGCGGAGGTCGACGTGAAGAGCGCGTCGATGAACGGCGCGCGCTCTCCGGACGAGGTCGCCGCGGGCAGCGACAGCAGGCCCGTGAACAGCAGGATGGTGATGGCGAAGGCGCCGAGGGTGAGACGGGCCGGCGACTCGAGTGCGACGCGGTCGAACCACTCTCCGAACGCGTCGCGAGCCGTGCGCAGGCTGGCCATCGATCTCCTCACCGCGGGACCTGTTCGCCCTGCTTGATGCCCCGCGCGCGAGCCTATCCCTCACCCCCATCATCGGCATGTTCCCCACACTTCACAACCGTCACTTCAGCCCCTACAGTTGAAGAAGCATCCGGCCGATATACGCGCCAGATGCTACGAGAGGGACGAGACAACATGGCCGAATCGCCGCGCACCACCTTCCTTACCGTTGCCGAGGTGGCAGAGATGGTGAGGGTGTCGCGCATGACGGTGTACCGCTGGGTGCACTCGGGCGAGCTGCCCGCCGTGCGGTTCGGACGGTCGTTCCGCGTCCCGCAGCAGGCGGTCGAGCAGTTCATGGAGCAGGCCGCCCTCGCCGGGGGCTATGTCGTCGAAGATGACGACAAGGGCACCGGCACGGTAGGCTAGGTCCTTGTCTGTCGCGTCCAGCGCGGCCTGGACGCCGGCGTGCTACGGCACGCCTCGCACTTAGTGTCAAAGAACGAGGTAGGTTCCGTGGGTTCCATCATCAAGAAGCGCCGCAAGCGTATGTCGAAGAAGAAGCACCGCAAGCTGCTTCGCAAGACGCGCCACCAGCGCCGCAACAAGAAGTAAGCGCACCGCGCTTCTCACGCCCGCCACGCCATCCGGCGCGGCGGGCGTTTTGCTGTCCCCGCGCATCGTCCCGCCGCGCGCGCCGTGCACAAGTCACACCTCTGACGCCCGGTGTGCGCGGATCCCCGTTCAGCACCGGCGCACCCGGCGCGAGAGGTGTGACTTGTGGTGGCGGGGCTGCGGGCTGACGCAACCGGCGTACATGCGCGGTCTCGGTCCGCGCCACCAGGGACGATGCGGGTCGCGCCGGCTCCCGTACGCCGGTTGGTGCAGGGGTGGCCGGCGGCGCCGTGCGCAGTGCGCGGGCGCGGGACGATGCGCCGGCTAGAGCTCGCGCGCCGCCTCGGCGTGGTCGCGCTTGGGCTTGCCGAGGACCGTCCGCAGCGCGGCCTTGATGCCGCGCGTCACCTGGATGGTCACCCACGCGGCGCCGGTGACCGACGACTTCACGATGCCGCGGCGGCCGCTCTTGCGGCGCTTGCGGAACTCGCGGACCTGCCAGCCCCGCTCCTTGGCGACGCGGCGCATGCGCGGGTCCGGGTTGATGGTGCACGGGTGGCCGACCACCTCGAGCATCGCCGCATCGTTGACCGAGTCGCCGTACGCGTGGGACGCGGCGAGGTCGATGCCGCGCTCGGCCGCGAGCTCCCGCACGGCGCTTGCCTTGGCCGGACCGTGCAGGAAGTCGCTCTCGAGACGCCCGGTGTAGTGGCCGTCGCGGTGCTCCGCCACGGTGCCGAGCGCCCCGGTCGCGCCGATGCGCCGCGCGATGAGGCGCCCGATCTCGACCGGCGACGCGGTGACGAACCACACCTCGTCGCCGCGCTCGAGGTGCTCGTCGATGATCGCCTTGGTGCCCGGGTAGACGCGGCTGGCGAGCAGCTCGTCGTAGACCTCCTCGGCGACGGCGGTCATCTCCGCGACCGACCACCCCCGGATGATCCCGAGCCCGTGCTCACGGATCCGGTCCATCTGGTCCTTCGTCTCGCCGAAGAGCACGTAGGTGGCCTGCTCGTAGCCGAGCATGACGATGTCGCGGAGGTTGAAGTAGTCGCGCTGCCACAGGCCCCGTGCGATGTGGAACGAGCTCGCGCCGCGGATCACCGTGTTATCGACGTCGAAGAACGCGGCGACCCGTGGGGTGGCGTGCTCGGCGTCCGTGGTCACCGCTCAACTGTACCGATGTGCGCAACCGCCGCCCGAGAGCCGCCCTGTACCCCCACCCGGATCCTGCCCAGCCTCGGAGGCCTCCGCGCCCGCGCCTATCCTGGGGTCATGCCAGCCCGCGTCATGCTCTACACCCGTGTCGGCTGCCACCTGTGCGAGGACGCCCGCGACGTGGTCTCCGCCACCTGCGCCGCCCTCGAGCAGGACTGGGAGGAGGTCGACATCGACACCGACCCGGAGCTGCGCGCACGCTACGGCGACGAGATCCCGGTCGCGACCGTGGACGGCGAGACGGTGGGCTTCTGGCACATCGACCCCGAGAGGCTGCGCCGGGCCCTCGCGTAGCCGTGCGGCGGCCGAGCGACGGCCGCACCAGGGCCGCGCGACGGCCGCGTGACCGAGCCCTCGCGTAACCGGGTGACAATAGGACCCATGTCCCGCGTGCACGTCCTTCGCCACGGCCATGTCCACAACCCCGACGGGGTGCTGTACGGCCGCCTCCCCGAGTTCCGCCTGTCGGACACCGGCGAGCGCATGGCGCAGGCGGTCGCGGATCACCTCGTGAGCTCCGGCGCGAAGGTCGGCCGGGTGGTCGCCTCGCCGCTGCTGCGCGCTCAGCAGACCGCCGCGCCCGTCGCCGCGGCGTTCGGCGTCGACATCGTCACGGACGAGCGCATCATCGAGGCCGACAACGCCTTCGCCGGCGGTCCCACGCCCACGCCGCTCGCGCTCGCGCACCCCCGCAACTGGTGGCTGCTGCGCAACCCGTTCCGCCCGTCGTGGGGCGAGCCCTACAAGGAGCAGGCCGCGCGCATGCACGCCGCGATCGTCGACGCGGCCGCCGCCAACCCCGGCTCCGAGACCGTCATGGTGAGCCACCAGCTCCCGATCTGGGTCGCCCGCTGCGCCGCGCAGGGCCGCTCGTTCGTCCACGACCCGCGTTCGCGGGAGTGCGCGCTCGCGTCGCTCACGAGCTTCGACGTCGACGGCGACGCGGTGGTGTTCGCGGGCTACAGCGCGCCCGCCGCGCACATCGAGGCCCCCAAGTGAGGCCCGCCGCCCGCATCGCGATCCTCGTCGCGATCGTCGTCGCCATCGTCCTGACGGTCGTCGGCTGCGCGCCCGGCGACGCCACCCAGTCGCCCGGCTACGTCTCGGGCGACGGCACGGTCACCGTGTTCGACGACGGCGCCGAGGTCGCGCTCGCGGGCACCTCGTTCGCGGGCGACGCGGTCGACATCGCGGACTACCGCGGCGAGGTCGTGCTCATCAACGTCTGGTACGCCTCGTGCCCGCCGTGCCGCGCCGAGGCGCCCGACATCGCGGAGCTCGACGCGCGCGACGACGTCCAGGTGATCGGCGTCAACGGACGGGACGATGCGCCCACGGTCGAGGCCTTCGACCGCACCTTCGGCATCGAGTACCCGTCGATCGACGATGCGGACGGCGCCGCCACCGCGACCCTGCAGGGCATCGTCGCGATGAACGCCGTGCCCACGACCCTCGTGGTCGACCCCGACGGCGTGCTCTACGCGCGCATCATCGGCACCGCGGACCCGTCGACGCTCCGCTCGCTGGTGGACGAGGCCGCCGGGGCGGCCGCGTGACGGCCCTCGCCGCGGACGTGTCCTTCGCCGGCGTCGCGCTCTCGGGCTCGATGCTGCTGGCGGTGCCCGTCGCGGTCCTCGCCGGCCTGGTGAGCTTCGCGTCGCCGTGCGTCGTGCCCCTGGTGCCCGGCTACCTCGGCTACGTCTCGGGGATGGCCGGCGCGGGCGGCACCGGCAAGGCCTCCAAGCCCAGGCTGGTGATCGGGGCGCTGCTGTTCGTGCTCGGCTTCTCCGCGGTGTTCATCACGTTCGGCTTCCTCGCCTCGTCGCTGGGCGCCGTGCTCGCGCCGTACCTCACGCTCATCACCCGCCTCCTCGGCGTGGTGATCATCCTGCTCGGCTTCGCCTTCATGGGCGCGCTGCCGTTCCTGCAGACGGAGAAGCGCCTCCACGTCAGCCCCACCGCCGGCCTCGCCGGCGCCCCCGTGCTCGGCGTCGCGTTCGGCCTCGGCTGGACCCCGTGCATCGGCCCCACCCTCGCGGCCGTCTACACGCTCGGGCTGTCCGAGGCGACCCAGGGCCGCGGCGTCGCGCTCGCGGTCGCGTACTGCGTGGGCCTGGGCCTGCCGTTCGTGCTGCTCGCGGTCCTGTTCGAGCGCTCCGGCAAGGTGCTCGGCTGGCTGCGCCGCCACCGGCTCGCGCTCATGCGGGTGGGCGGCGCGCTGCTCATCGTCCTGGGCGTGCTGCTCGTCACGGGGCTGTGGGACAGCCTCACCGCGCAGCTCCAGGGGTGGATCGACTCGTTCTGGGTGGCCGTCTGATGGCACGCGTGAAGCTCGACAACTACGTCGTCCCCGCCGCGCCGCGCCTCGGGTTCCGGGGCTGGCTGCGGTGGATCTGGCGGCAGGTCACGAGCATGCGCGTCGCGCTCATCCTGCTGCTGCTGCTCGCGCTCGCCTCGATCCCCGGCTCGGTGCTGCCGCAGTGGCCCCAGGACGCCGCCGCGACCCGCGCCTTCGTCGCGGACAACCCGTTCTGGGGGCCGTTCCTCGACGCCACCGGCTTCCTCGACGTCTTCGGCTCCGCCTGGTTCACCGCGATCTACCTGCTGCTGTTCGCGTCGCTCATCGGCTGCATCGCGCCACGCGCGGCCCACCACTACCGCGAGCTGCGCCGCCCCATCGCGGCCACGCCCCGCTCGCTGTCGCGCTACGACGGCGCGGGCCCCGAGCGGGCCGACGTCGCTCCGGACGATGCGCTGGCCCGGGCCTCCGCCGTGCTCCGCCCCCGCGCGGGCTGGGTGGGGGCGCTGCGCGGCTACCGCGTCCGGATCGACCGCCGCGACGACGGCTCGGTCGCGCTCGCGGCCGAGACGGGCCACATGCGCGAGCTGGGCAACCTCGTCTTCCACGCCTCGCTCGTGGCGGTGCTGCTCGCGGTCGCGTACGGCACGCTCTTCACCTACCGCGGTCAGGCGATCGTGGTCGAGGGCCGCTCGTTCACCAACGCGGTGTCCGCGTACGACACGTTCTCGTCCGGGTCGCTGTTCGACCCGTCCGACCTCGACCCGTTCACCATCCGCCTCGACTCGCTCGACGCATCGTTCTCCGACACGGGTCGCCCGCTGCACTTCCAGGCGAACGTCACCTACACCGAGCCCGGCGAGGAGCCGGTCGCGGAGGAGATCTCCGTCAACCACCCGCTCGAGTCGGGCGACGCCAAGGTGTACCTGCAGGGCAACGGCTACGCGCCCGTCCTCACGGTCCGCGACGCCGCGGGCGAGGTCGCGTTCTCCGGGCCGGTCGTGTTCCTCGCGCAGGACGCGGCGTACACGTCGACCGGCGTGGTCAAGGTGCCCGACGTCACCACCGGCGAGCAGCTGGGCTTCAAGGCGACGCTCTACCCGACGTTCCTCGAGGGCCCGTTCGCGGTCGGCTCGATCCACCCGGACCCCGCCAACCCGGTCATCGAGATGCTCGCCTACACCGGCGACCTGGGCCTCGACGCGGGCATCCCTCAGAACGTCTACACGCTGGACGAGTCCCAGCTGAGCCCCGTGCAGGACGAGGACGGCCAGCCGGTCACGTTGCGCCTCGCGCTCGGCGAGACGGTCGACCTGCCCGACGGCCTGGGCTCGGTCACCTTCGAGGAGCTGCCGCGCTACGGCGCCTTCGACCTGCGCGCCGACCCGTCGCTGCCCTGGCTGCTCACCGCCGCCGTGCTCACGCTCGTGGGCCTCGCGACCTCGCTGTTCGCCTCCCGCCGCAAGGTCTGGCTGGTCGCGCGCGACGACGACGGAACTACAGTGGTCACCGGAGCCGCCTACGCGCCGGCGCACGATGCGGGGGTCGGCGGCGTCCTCGAGCGCGCGATCGCCGCGGCCGCGGGCCGCGAGCCCGCCCCGGGCGCGGAGGAGAAGGAAGAGGAATGAACGTCACCGAGCTCAGCGTCATGACGCTGTGGGGCGCCACCACGCTCTACGCGATCGCGATGTTCGCGTACGCGATCCGTCTCGCCCGCGTCGCCGACGAGAAGGTGGCGGCCAAGGCCGCCGTCGCCGTCCCCGTGGGGGCCGGCGCCCCCGCCGATGCGCCGCTCGTCGCGGAGGCGCCCGCCGCATCGTCCCCCGTCAAGCGCTCCGCCAAGGCCGCCGGCATCGCCCGCGCGACCACGCTCGTGGGCGCGATGCTCCACGCGGTCGGCCTGGCCGCGCGCGGGATCGACGCGGGCCACGTGCCGTGGTCGAACATGTACGAGTACACGATCTCGGGCTCGTTCTTCGCGGTGGCGGCCTTCCTCATCATCCAGCGCAGGCGCGACATCGCGTTCCTGGGCGCGGGCGTCACCGGCATGGCGACGATCGCGCTCGGCCTCGCGCTGACCGTGCTCTACAAGGACGTCGACACGCTGCCGCCGGCCCTCCAGAGCTACTGGCTGGTCATCCACGTGTCGATCGCGACGATCGTCACCGGAATCCTCACGGTGTCCTTCGTGACCTCCGCGCTGCAGCTCATGCGGGACTCGCGTGCCACCGGCCGCCGCTGGGCCGGCGCGCGCTTCCGCTGGCTCGAGGCGGTGCCGTCCGCCGCCAAGCTCGAGGCGCTGTCCTTCCGCATGAACGCCGTGGGCTTCGTGCTGTGGACCTTCACCGTGATGGCCGGCGCGATCTGGGCGGAGCACGCGTGGGGCCGCTACTGGGGCTGGGACCCCAAGGAGGTCTGGTCCTTCGTCATCTGGGTGCTGTACGCCGCGTACCTGCACGCGCGCACCACGCAGGGCTGGGCGGGCCGTCGCAGCGCATGGCTGGCGATCGCCGGCTACGTCGCGCTCATCATGAACTTCACCGTGGTCAACCTGTTCTTCCAGGGCCTGCACACGTACGCGGGGTCCTGAGTGAAGGTCGCGCTGGTCCTCGACGACAGCATCGACCGGACCGACGGGGTCCAGCAGTACGTCCTCACCCTGGGCGCGTTCCTGTCCCGCGCCGGGCACGAGGTCCACTACCTCAGCTCGTCCGCCGAGCGCACCGACGTCACGGTCCACTCGCTCGCGCGGAACGTCGGCGTGACGTTCAACGGCAACGGGCTGCGGATCCCGCTGCCCGCGTCGCGCGCCGGGATCCGCGCGGTGCTCGAGCGCGAGCGCTACGACGTCATCCACGTCCAGACCCCGCACTCGCCGCTGTTCGCGGCGCGCGTCGTCGACGAGGCGCGCCGCCTCTTCGGCGACGACGTGCGCATCGTCGGGACGTTCCACATCCTCCCCGACTCGAAGGTCTCCTCGTGGGGCACGCACGCGCTCGGCCGGGTGCTGCGGCGCAACCTGCGCCGCTTCGACGCGTTCATGGCGGTGTCCGAGCCCGCGGCGGCCTTCGCCCGGTCGGCCTTCGGCATCGACGCGCGGGTGGTCCCGTGCCCCGTGGACGTGACCGGCTTCGCGGCCGCCGCCGCGGGGACCGCGCGCGTGCCGGGGGAGGACGGGCGGCTCGTGGTCGCGTTCCTCGGGCGCCTGGTCGAGCGCAAGGGCGTGATCGAGCTCGTGCGCGCGCTCGGGCAGCTGCCGGACGACGTCCAGGACCGCATCGAGGTGCGGCTCGGCGGCAAGGGGCCGCTCCAGGGCGAGCTCGAGGCGGCCATCGAGGCGAACGGGCTCGAGCGGGTGACGCTCGCCGGCTTCGTCGCGGAGGAGGACAAGGCCGCGTTCTACGCCGACGCCGACGTCGCCGTGTTCCCCGCCACCGGCGGCGAGAGCTTCGGGATCGTGCTCGTCGAGGCGATGGCGTCGCTGGCGGGCCGCGGCGCGGGCGTGGTGCTCGCGGGCGCCAACCCCGGCTACCTGTCCGTGATCGGCGACGACCCGTACGTGTCCGTCGACGCGCGCGACGTGGAGGCCTTCGCGGATGCGCTCGAGGCGCTGCTGTGCGACGAGGAGCTACGCGCGGCCCTCCACACCGAGCAGGCCGCGCGCGTGCGGCGCTTCGACGTCGAGACCGTGGGCGCCCAGGTGCTGGAGCTCTACGCCGCCTGAGCCCCGCCGGGAGGTGGACCCGGTACGCGGGCGATCTCGCGCATCGTCCGCATTCCAGGCCATCCGTGCCCGAGACGCGGGTCGATCCGCACATCGCCCGCTTTCCAGGCCGGCGCAGGGGCGGGAGGCAGGCTCGGGGGCGGGCTCAGCGCGGCGGGGCCGTCGACCCGCGCACGATGAGCGTCGTGTCCATCCGCACGTGCTGCTCGCACCGCTCGCCGCGGACCAGCAGGAGGAGCATCTCCATCGCCTCGGCGCCCATCGCCTGCAGCGGCTGGCGGACGGTCGTGAGCGGGACCGCCGCGCCGGCGGCCTCGGGGATGTCGTCGAAGCCGACGATCGACAGCTCGTGCGGCACCGCGATCCCCATGTCCGCCGCGACGTCCATGACCGCGAGCGCGGTGGTGTCGTTCGCCGCGAAGATGGCGGTGGGCGGCTGCGGCAGGCTGAACATCGACTCCGCGGCGGCCGCCGCGAGCTCGGGCTCGTAGCTGGTCTCGACCGCGAGGTCCTCGTCCACGTCGACGCCCGCCGCCGCCATCGCGTCGCGGAAGCCGTCCTCGCGGCGGCGGCCCGAGTCGAGGTCGCGGCGCCCGCCGAGGAAGCCGATGCGGCGGTGGCCGAGGCCGAGGAGATGGTCGGTCGCGGCCCGCGCGCCCCCGTAGTTGTCGGAGTCGACGGTGGGCAGCGACGACGGGCCGTAGTGCGGGTCGATCGCGACCACCGGCACGCCGGTCTCGGTGTTGAGGACCGTGGGCGTCACCAGGATCGCGCCGTCGACCAGGGTGCCCGCGAGCCGCGCGAGCGAGCGCCGCTCCCAGCCGTGGCCGTGGCCGCCCGAGTGGGCGAGCAGCTCGTAGCCGCTGCCCTCGGCGCCGGTCCAGGCGCCCTTCATCAGCTCCGCGGAGAACGGCTCGAAGCCGGCCACGAGGATGCCGAGCACGTTGGTGCGCTGGCCGCGCAGCGCGGCGGCGGACAGGTTGCCCGCGTAGCCGAGCTCGTCGATGACGCGCTGGACCTTCGCGATCGTGTCCTTCGAGACGCCGTAGCGGCCGTTGACCACCTTGGACACGGTGGCGACCGAGACGCCCGCCATGCGGGCCACGTCTGCGAGCTTCACGCGGGCGACCGGTTCCATGCCCGCATGCTATCGGGCCCCGGGGTGCGTCACCGGGTGCCCGAAGCCCCGTTGCGAAAACGTTATCGATAACGTTTGACGAACGCCGTGATGCGGTGCCAGACTCCCCACTGTTCGGCCTGAGTCAATGGAGACGAAAGGGGACATCATGGCGAACATGCGAAGGGCCGCTGCGGGAGCGGCGATCGCAGCATCCATGGCGCTGCTGGCAGCGTGCAGCTCGAGCGATCCGGGGGACGGCGGCAGCACCGCCGACTCCACCGACGGAGGCTCGGGCGACGCTCCGGTCACCCTCACGTGGTGGCACAACGGAGTGGCGGGCGACACCGGCGAGAACTCGCTCGGTGACTACTGGGACACGGTCGCGGCCGACTACATGGCGGACCACCCCAACGTGACGATCGAGATCGAGCAGATCCAGAACGAGGACCTCCAGCGCACGCGCATCCCCACCGCGCTGCAGTCGGGCGACGCGCCCGACCTGTTCCAGCAGTGGGGCGGCGGCGAGATGGCGGCGCAGGCCGAGGCCGGCTACCTCATGGACCTGTCCGACGTGCTCGCGGACGACATCGACCGCCTCGGCGGCGGCGTCGCGCCGTGGCAGGTGGACGGCGTCACTTACGGCCTGCCGTTCCAGTTCGCGGTCGAGGGCATCTGGTACCGCCCCTCCCTCTTCGAGGAGGCCGGCATCACCGAGGAGCCCACCACCATGGCGGAGCTCGACGACGCCGTCCAGAAGCTCAAGGACGCCGGCATCGTGCCGATCGCCGTCGGCGCCTCCGACGGCTGGCCTGCCGCGCACTGGTGGTACAACTTCGCGCTCCGCTCCTGCTCGCAGGACGTGGTCGCGAGCGCGGGCACCAGCCTCGACTTCTCGGACCCGTGCTGGCTCGACGCCGGCACGCAGCTCGAGGACTTCCTCGCCACCGAGCCGTTCCAGCCCCAGTTCACGTCGACCGTCGCCCAGACCGGCGCGACCTCGTCGGCGGGCATGGTCGCGAACGGCAAGGCCGCGATGGAGCTCATGGGCCAGTGGAACTACTTCGTCTACGAGGGCTTCACCGACGGCTCGGACGAGGCGAAGCAGGCGCTGCACGACGACCTCGACTGGTTCCCGATGCCCGCCACCGACGGCGGCTCCGGCGACCCGTCCGCGGCGATGGGCGGCGGCGACGGCTTCTCCTGCTACGTGGACGCCCCTGCTGAGTGCGCGGACTTCCTCGCGTACATCGTGAGCGACGACGTCCAGCGTGGCTACGCGGAGGCCGTGGGCGGCCTGCCCGTGGCCCCGGCGGCCGCGGACGCGGTCACCGACCCGGTCCTGCAGGAGATCGCGCAGACCACCTCGAGCGCGGCGTACGTCCAGCTCTGGATGGACACCCTGCTCGGCCCCAACGTCGGCGGCGCCATGAACGACGGCATCGTCAACATCTTCAACGGCACGGGCGACGCCCAGGGTGTCGTCGACATGATGACGGCCGCCGCGGCGACCTCCTGACACCGATCCCTGCGACTAGAAAGCGAGGCTCCCTGGTGACCGCACTGGAGGCCTCGGGTCGCAGCGCGGCCCCCGCCGTCGACGCCCAGGCGTCGGCGGCGGGGACCCGCCCGGTGACCCCTGCATCCGAGCACACCCGTCGCGCGACGGTCCGCAAGTGGGCGGAGATCGCCCTCTTCGTCGGCCCCGCGATGGTGCTGTTCCTCACGTTCGTCGTCTACCCGGTCGTGTCGGCGGCCCGGTTCAGCCTCTACAAGTGGAACGGCGTCTCGCAGTTCTCGGACGCCGAGTTCATCGGCTTCGAGAACTACGCGCGGGCGCTGTTCGGCGGCACCGACCCCGCCACCCAGCAGGCCTTCACCACGGCCTACTCCCAGCCCTTCTGGGAGGCGCTCAGCCACAACTTCGCGATCATCTTCCTGTCGATGGCGGTGCAGCTGCCCATCGCGCTGGCGGTCGCGCTCACCCTCAACCGCCGCTTCCGCGGCCGCGCCTTCACGCGGGTGGTGATCTTCGCCCCCTACGTGCTGAGCGAGGTCATCGCCGGAACCATGTGGCTCATCATCTTCGACCCCAACGGCATCGCGACCGAGCTCATGCGCGGCATCGGTCTCGACATGCCGGCGGGCGGCTGGTTCGAGGACCCCACGTGGGGCTTCTGGACCGTGTTCTTCATCATCACGTGGAAGTACGTCGGCCTCGCCATCATCCTGTTCCTCGCCGGCCTGTCGGGCGTGAGCGAGGACCTCCAGGAGGCCGCCGCGATCGACGGCGCCAGCTGGTGGCAGATCCAGTGGCGCATCAACATCCCGCTCATCGGGCCCACCATCCGCATCTGGGCGTTCCTGTCGATCATCGGCTCGATCCAGCTGTTCGACATGGTGTGGGTGCTCAACCGCGGCGGCACCGCCGGCCAGTACTCGACGATCGCCAGCTACATGATGGAGATCGGCTTCTTCCGGGCGGACTGGGGCTACGGCTCCGCGATCGCCGTGATCATGTTCTTCCTGTCGTTCGTCATCGCGCTCGCCTACATGGCGACCATCCTGCGCCGCGACAACGCCCACCCCCGAAAGGCCAGGTGACGACGATGTCCGTCGACACCCCTGCCCGCTCGACCGCCGCATCGTCCCCCGAGGGACGCCGCCGGCGGGGACTCATGCCCGAGGGCTCGGCCTACGTGGCCGTCGGCATCGCGCTCGTGGGCGTCGGGCTGACGCTCGGCCCGATCCTGTACCTGATCCTGGGCGGCTTCCGCACCCAGGGCGACCTCGCCGCGAACCCCACCGGCTTCCCCGACCCGTTCATGTGGCAGAACTACTGGGACATCCTGTCCAAGCCGCTGTTCTGGCGCCAGCTGCTCAACTCGACGCTCGTCGCGGTGGCGACCACCGCCGGCGTGGTCCTGTTCGGGACGATGGCGGCGTACCCGCTCGCGCGGTACTCGTTCAAGGGCCGCGAGCTGGTGTTCGTCATCTTCACCACTGGCCTGATGTTCCCGCTGACCGTCGCGGTGCTGCCGCTGTACCTGCTGCTGCGCGACATGGGGCTCACGGGCCTGTGGGGCCTCGTGATCCCGCAGATCGCGTTCGGCCTGCCGGTCACCATCATCATCCTGCGGCCGTTCCTCGCCGCCCTGCCCAAGGAGCTCGAGGAGGCGTCCTTCATGGACGGCATCTCGCGCATCGGCTTCTTCTGGAGGATGCTGCTGCCGCTCGCGCGGCCCGCGATGGTCACGGTGGGCGTGCTCGCCTTCATCGGCTCGTGGAACGCGTACCTGCTGCCGCTGCTGCTGCTCACGGGCGACCCGACCGGCATGACCCTGCCGCTCGGCGTCACCACGTTCCAGGGGCAGCACGCCGCGGCGACGACCATGATCATGGCCTACACGTCGCTCGCGATGCTGCCGGCGCTGGCCTTCTTCCTGCTGATGGAGCGCCGCATCGTCGACGGCCTCACCGGGGCGGTGAAGGGATGACCGCGGTCGACGTCGTCGTGAGCTCGCGTGTCGCGTCGCTGCTGGCGGACATGACGCTCGAGGAGAAGCTCGCGCAGATCACCGGCTTCTGGGAGGACGAGAAGGGCGACGTGGTCGCCCCGCTCCAGGGCGAGGTGTCCGTCACCGGCGGCCTCGACGAGGCCACCCGCCACGGCATCGGTCACTTCACGCGCATCTACGGCACCACCCCCGTGGACGCCGATGCGCGGGCCCGGGTCCTGTGGGAGCGGCAGCGGGCGCTGGTGACGGGGACCCGCCAGGGCATCCCGGCCATCGTCCACGAGGAGATCCTCACCGGCCTGTCCGCGTGGAAGGCGGCGACCTACCCCGGCCCGCTCACGTGGGGAGCGGCCTTCGACCCCGCGCTGGTGGCGCGCATGGGCGCGCTCATCGGCCGCGACTGCCGCGCGCTCGGCATCCACCAGGGCCTCGCGCCGGTGCTCGACGTGGTGCGCGACCCCCGCTGGGGCCGCGTCGAGGAGTGCATCGGCGAGGACCCGTACCTGGTCGGCGAGATCGGCACCAGCTACGTCGAGGGCGTCCAGTCCGAGGGCGTGCACGCGACCCTCAAGCACTTCGTCGGCTACTCGGCGTCGCGCTCGGGACGCAACTTCGGGCCCGTCTCGATGGGCCCGCGCGAGCTGCGCGACGTCATGATGGTGCCGTTCGAGATGGCCGTGGTCGACGGCGGGGTGCGCTCCGTCATGCACGCCTACACCGAGATCGACGGCATGCCCACGGCGGCCGACGGCTCGCTCCTCACGGGCGTGCTCCGCGACGAGTGGGGCTTCGACGGCGTGGTGGTGGCCGACTACTTCGGCGTCGCGTTCCTCCACCTGCTGCACGGCATCGCGCGGGACCTCTCCGAGGCCGCCGCGCTCGCGCTCGAGGCCGGCGTGGACGTCGAGCTGCCCACGGGCGACGCCTACCTCGCGCCGCTCGCGGCCGCGGTGCGCGACGGCCGGGTGCCCGAGGAGCTCGTCGACCGCGCGGTCGCGCGGGTGCTCGCGCAGAAGGAGTCGCTCGGCCTCCTCGACGCCTCGTTCGACGGCCCGGCGCCCAGCGGCGTCGAGCTCGACGGGCCCGAGCACCGTGAGGTCGCCCGGCTGCTCGCGGAGCGCGGCATCGTCCTGCTCGCCAACGACGGCACGCTGCCCCTCGCCGCGGCGGGGGACGATGCGGCGGCAGGCTCCGGCGCATCGTCCCGGATCGCGGTCATCGGCCCCAACGCCGACCGCTACCAGGCGATGTTCGGCTGCTACTCGTTCGCCAACCACGTGCTCGACAAGCGTCCCGGCACCGAGCTCGGGCTCGACGTGCCCACGGTGCTCGACGCGGTCCGCGACGAGCTGGGCCCGGTCCTGTCCGCGCGCGGCTGCGACGTCCAGGACGGCTCGCGCGACGGCTTCGCCGAGGCGGTCTCCGCGGCGCAGGCCGCGGACGTCGCGATCGTCGTGGTCGGCGACCAGGCGGGGCTGTTCGGCCGCGGCACCTCGGGCGAGGGCTGCGACACCGACTCGCTCGAGCTGCCCGGCGTCCAGCGCGACCTCGTCGAGGAGGTGCTCGCGACCGGCACCCCCGTGGTGCTCGTGCTGGTGACGGGCCGCCCGTACGCGATCGGCTGGGCGCTCGAGCGGTGCGCGGCCGTGGTGCAGGCGTTCTTCCCGGGCGAGGAGGGCGCGCGTGCGATCGCGGGCGTGCTGTCCGGCCGGGTCAACCCCTCCGGCCGCCTGCCCGTGAGCATCCCTCGCGACACCGGCGCGCAGCCGTACAGCTACCTGCACCCGCGGCTCGGCGGCGACACCGACGTCACCAACCTGTCCTCGGCGCCGCCGCTGGGCTTCGGCGAGGGCCTGTCGTACACGACGTTCGCGTACGAGGACCTCGCGGCCGTGGACGCGGCCACGGACGGCACGATGCGCGTCGCCGTGACCGTGCGCAACACCGGCGACCGCGACGGCGACGAGGTGGTGCAGGTCTACGCGCACCAGCGGCGCGCGTCGCTCACGCGGCCGGTCGCGCAGCTCGTGGGCTTCGCCCGCGTCCCGCTCGCGGCGGGGGAGTCGCGGCGCGTGACGCTCGACATCCCGGCGGCGCGGCTCGCGTTCTCGGGCCGCCAACTGGTGCGGGCGGTCGAGCCGGGCGAGGTGGAGCTGTGGGTCGGCACCCCGGTGCGGCGCGAGCTCGAGGCGGTCGTGGCGCTCACGGGGTCACGATGCGCGGTCGGACGCGAGAGCGCCCGCCGCGTCCGCGTCGAGGTGGGCTGAGAGCTCTCGCCCCCCGCTCGGACTAGGCCCGGATGTCGGATCGATCGGCGATCGGTCCGACCTGGAGGCTGGGATGAGCCCGTCTGTCGGATCGATCCGCGATCGGTCCGACACACGGGCTCGCGCCCGAGGGGCCGAAGGGTCAGCGCCCCTCGCCGCTCTGGCGCTTGCGGCGGGACTGCTCGCGCAGCCACGCGAGGTACTCGGGGTCGTCGTCCGGCGCCACGGGCTCCGAGCGTCGCTGCGGTCCGCTGTCGGGACGCGTGCGGCTCAGCAGGATCCAGCCGATCGCGCCCACGTAGGGCAGCAGCACGATGATCGCCGCCCACAGCCACTTCGACACCCCGTACGGATCCTTCTCGGGACGCTGCATCGCGTCCGAGAGGGCGTAGATGACGAGCCCCAGGTAGACGAGGAGAGGAAGGACGCGAGCCATCCATCAAGCGTACGCCGGGTACCGTTGAGCCATGAGCGTTCTTGCGTACTGGGGTGCCCGGACGGGCATCTTCCTCGCCGTCCTCGGCGTGCTGTGGGCCGTGGGCTGGCGGGACGTGATCGCGTTCCTCGCCGCCTTCGTGGTGGCCTGGCTGGTGTCCTACCTGGCGCTCCCGGGCCTGCGCGTCCGCGCCTCCGAGCAGATGGACCGCTGGATCTCCCGCTCCGAGAAGGGGCTGCGCGAGGCCGACGCGGAGGAGGACGCCGAGATCGGCGCCGACACCGAGAACGGCTCCCCGGCCGGCCGCTAGCGCCGGAGCGCTACAGCGCCAGCCCGACCGCCATCAGCAGGCCGTAGGCGAGGCCCACGCCGCTGATGCCCTGGAACATCACCGCGAAGTTCCGGCCCGACGCGCCCATGCGCATGCCGAACGCGATGATCACCGACGGCAGCGCGACCATCGTCGAGATCAGCACCCACGGGTGCGCGAACGCGACGATCACCGCGAGCCCCACGGGCAGCGTCACCGAGGCCGCGAACAGCTGGCGGGCACGGAGCTCGCCGACCTTCACCGCCAGCGTGCGCTTGCCGGCGAGCGCGTCCGTCTCGAGGTCGCGGATGTTGTTGACCAGCAGCAGCGCGACCGCGTACAGCCCCACGCCCGCGGAGGCCACGACGGCCCACCACGTGACGTGGCCGGCCTGCGTGAGCATGGTGCCCAGCACCGCCACCGGGCCGAAGAACACGAACACGCTGACCTCGCCCCAGCCGGCGTAGCCGTAGGGCCGCGACGAGCCCGTGTAGGTCCAGGCCGCGACGATAGCGACCGCGCCCACCGCGAGCAGCCACCACATCTCGACGTAGACCACCAGCGCGAGGCCCAGCAGTGCGCCCGCGAGGAACGACAGGTAGGCCGCGCGCTTGACCGACGACGGCAGCGCCTTCCCGGAGGCGACGAGACGCTCCGGCCCGATGCGGTCGATGTCGGTGCCGCGGATGCCGTCCGAGTAGTCGTTGGCGTAGTTGGAGCCCACCTGCAGCGCCAGCGCGACGCCGAGCGCGAGCAGCGCCGGGATCAGCCGGAAGCCGCCCTCCGCGATCGCCGCGGCGGAGCCCACGATCACCGGCACCGCGCCGGTCCACAGCGTGCGGGGGCGTGCGCCCGCGATCCAGTCGGCGGTGGTGGTCATCGATCCTCCTCGCTCGCCAGGCCTCGTGCGGCCGGCCGGTCAATCTTCCCACCCGCCGTGCGTGGCACGGACGCGCGGACGATGCGCTTCGGGCGCTCGTACGAGGGCAGACCCTCGAGCGCCGCGGCGAGCGCCGCATCGTCCACCGGTCCCTCGACCACGGCGACGACGCGCTCGCCCCACTCGGGGTCGGGCACCCCGACCACCGCGGCGGCCGTCGCGCCCGCGCGCTCGAGCGCGAGCTCGACGCGCTGCGGGTGCACCTTGACGCCGCCGGTGTTGATGACGTGGTCGGCGCGGCCGAGCACGCGCAGCCGCCCGTCCTCGCGCAGCTCGCCCACGTCGGACGTGCGGAACCAGCGGGCGCCGTCGCGGGTCTCGAACGCCGCATCGTCCCCGTCGGCGTAGCCGGCCGCCAGCGTGGGCCCGGCGAGCAGGATGCGCCCGTCGGCCTCGAGCCGGACCCCCACGCCGTCGAGCGGGCGGCCGTCGTACACGCAGCCGCCCGAGGTCTCGCTCATGCCGTACGTGCGCACCAGGTTCGCGGGCGCGTCCCGCTCCGGCAGCGCGGCGCCGCCCACGAGCACGGCGTCGTACGCGGCGAGCGCGTCCCGGCCCTCCAGGTCCGCGAGCAGCCGTCGCACCTGCGTGGGGACGAGCGAGACGTGGCGGCGGCCTTCGGGCAGCCGCGCGGTCGCGTCCGCGAAGGACGATGCGGTGAACGGGCCGGCGGGCATCGTCACCAGGGGCGCGCCGGCCAGCGCCGCCCGGGCGACCACCATCGCGCCGCCGATGCGGGTCGCGGGGAGGGCGAGCAGCCACGCGGCCTCGCCGCCCAGGCGCTCCGCGGTGAGCGTGGCGGAGGCGCGGATCGCGGACGCCGGGACCAGCACCTCGCGCGGCGCGCCGGTGGAGCCGGACGTCGCGGCGGCGACGCCCTCGGCCCGCCCGGCGAGCGCATCGTCCACGGCGGCGAAGGGATCCTCGGCGAGGCGGGCGTAGGTCACGCGGTCCAGCCTAGGGCGGCCCCTACACTCGTCGGCATGACGACGACCCGCATCGCGGGCGCGCTCGCGGCCGCCGCCGCGGTGGCGATCCTCGCCGCGTGCTCGCCCGCCTCCGAGAGCGGCCCCACGACCACCCTGTCGATCGACGCCTCGCCGGAGGTCTCGGCGGTGGCGCTCCCGCCCGCGCCCGAGGACCCGACGCCGGAGATCGCGTGGCCGCTGACCGGCCTCGACGCGTCCGACGCGACCAAGGCCGAGCGCAACCGGCCGGCGCTGTCGATCAAGATCGAGAACACCGTCGACGCGCGCCCGCAGGAGAACCTCGACAAGGCGGACATCGTCTACGAGGAGTACGTCGAGTACGGCATCTCGCGCTTCATCGCGGTCTTCCAGTCGGACTACCCGGACTCGGTGGGCCCCATCCGCTCGATGCGGCCGATGGACCGCAACATCATGGGCTCGCTGGGCGGCCCGCTCGTGTTCTCGGGCGCGCAGAACCGCTTCATCGCGGACACGGTGGGCTCGGGCCAGGTGGTGGTGACCCAGGACCTGGGCGACTACGGCTTCTACCGCACGACCGACAAGGCCGCCCCGCACAACCTGCACGGCTACCCGGCGGACTTCGCGAAGCAGTCCGAGGGCGCGACGGCGCCCGAGCAGCAGTGGGACATCGCGTACCCGGCGTCGGAGGCGACCGCGCAGCTCAAGGGCGACAAGGCGTCGGTCATCGACATCACCATGTCCTCGCTCGCGCAGCCCGAGTGGCGCTGGAACAAGTCCAAGAAGCTCTGGATGCGCTACGAGGGGAGCACGCCCCACGTCACCACCGACGGCACTCAGCTGTCCGCCACCAACGTGGTGATGCTGTGGGTGACGGTGCAGTACACGTCGGGATCGTCGACCTCCTCGGTGCCGGAGACGCTGGTCGCCGGCCGCTCGGGCACGGGCTACGTCGCGTCCGGCGACCAGGTCATCCCGATCAAGTGGAGCAAGAAGGGCCAGTACGAGCCGTTCGTGCTCACCACGAAGAAGGGCGACGAGGTCGCGCTCGCGCCCGGGCAGACCTGGTTCGAGCTGATCCCGAACGCCGGCATCTACAACGCCACGTCGATCGACATCTCGTAGCCCGCTGCCCCCGGCCCCACCGCCCGGACCCGCTGCGGGGAGCTGAGCGACGGTTCCGGGAGGTCGACGATTCCTGCGGGGAGCCGGGCGACGCCCGCGGCTACCGCACCGTGTCGCCGGTCGCGGCGGTGACCCGCTGCAGGTACCTGTTGCCGGAGTAGCGCACGGTGATCTCGCCCTTTGGCAGCCGCCCCGTGGTGACCTTGGCCTGGTAGACGTCTCCGCTGCGCACGAGCGTGACCGCCTTCGAGACGGCCTTGCCGCCCGCGTAGACCCGGACGGTGCCCGTCTCGGGCGCGACCGCGCTCCTCACCTTGATGGTGAAGGTCGCCTTCCTGCCGCGCTTCACGGCGGTGGTGGCCGACGCCGTCACCTTCGGCATCGCCCGCGTGACGGTCGCCTGGACCGTGGTCCGGGCGGGTGCGAGGGAGGTCGACCCGAGGTAGCGCGCCGTGAGGAAGCGGGTGCCGGGCGCCCACGTCGAGGGCAGCGTGAACGTCGCCTTGCCGCCGTGCAGCGCCGCGGACGAGGTGCGCCCGCCGAATGTGAGCGTCACGGTCCCCGTCGGGGTGGTGGCGGCGCGGACGCGCACGGTCACGGTGCCCGCCTTGCCGTATGCGACCTGGGTCGCGCTCGCCCACATCGACGACGCGAGCCGCGGCTCCACCGTCAGCGTGGTCGAGCTTTCCGAGCCGGCGACACGGGCGGAGCCCGAGTACACCGCGCGCACCTCGTGGGCGCCCAGGTCGAGGCCCGACGGCAGCTTTCCGGTCGCGCGGCCGCCCGACAGCGTGACCGTCCGCACCTTCACGTCGTCGACGAGGAGGTCGACCGTGCCGGTCGCGCTGGTCGCGGAGGACACGGTCACCGTGGCGGTGGCGGCGGTGCCCTCGTAGGTGGTCGGGACCGTCACCGCGGTCGACGACTCGGCCCGCACCGGGTCGACCGCGGCGCCGGTGGCGATGCTGATGGTCGCGGCGGAACCGGAGGCGGACAGCACGTCGACCGTGAAACGCGAGTCCGGGTCGATGTACGTCTGGCCCGCGCGCCGCGACGCCTCCCAGACCCCGCCGATCGCATCGTAGGTGGCCAGGAAGTCGAGGAAGTCGCCGTCGAGCACCGACACGACCACGCCGGGCGCGTAGTCGATCACGCCCTCGCCGCTGTCGAGGCGCGGCAGCCCCGCCGACGCGTAGTACGTCGCCAGGTCGTCGTCGGCGCCGTGGCGGTACTCGACGAAGTAGGCCTCGCCCCGGTCCTCGTCGACGATCATCGCCGCCGTCGTGCCGGTCGACGAGCCGGTGGGGGCGAGCGTGAGCGTGGTCGAGGCGTCCGTCGCGGTGTCGACCGTGGCCGTCTGCCCGGCGAAGCCGGGCAGGTCCAGGAGATAGCGGAAGCCCGCGTCGAGCACGCCGGGCGGGTACGAGCCGACGGTGCCCGCCTGGGGGCCGAAGACCCCGTAGTACTCCCACCAGAAGCCGCTGCCGTCGCCGTGGTCCGCGAGCACGTCGGCGTGGCCGAGGCCCAGATTGTGGCCGAGCTCGTGGACGACGGTCGCGAGGTTCGGCTCCACGATCTGCACGTAGCCGCCGCCGGACAGGCGGCCCACGGACGCGATGCCGGTGTAGGGGTACGCGCAGCTCCGCGGCGAGTACACGATCAGGTGGTTGGCGGCCCCCGCGAAGTCGACGGCGGGGAACAGCGCGGCGGCGCGGCCCCACAGGGTCTCGTAGGACGAGGCGCACGAGCCGCGCAGCGTGAGCGTCGCCGTGCCCGCGACGTCGAGCGCGGAGATCGCCCCGCGCGCCTCGCGCACCCAGTAGGCCGCCGCGGACCGCGTTACCGAGGTCGCCGAGCCCAGCGCCACGTCGCCGGACACGGCGGGGTCGTCGATCGCCACGACGTACGCCCGGTGCGCGGACACCGCCGCGGCCGCGGCCGGCTCGTCGACGACGGTCGCGGCGAGCACCTCGGCGCCGTCGGCGGATGCGGTGCCGGCGACGGTCGCCGTCACCTCGGACCCGGACTCCGCGTCCGCGAGCGCGTCCGGCGCGTCGATCACGGTCACCTCGCCCGCGTCGGACACGAGGACGTGCTCGTACGAGGGCGCATCGGGCGTGTCGACCACCACGTCGAGCACGCGGCCGTCGACGGTCGTCGTGGACGTCTCCGCGCTCGCGGCGACCAGGCCGGCGAGCGTGAGCGACAGCGCGGCGGCGGCGCTCGCAACGGTGCGCGCGAGCGGCGCGTGGGGCATCGGCATGGGGCGAGGCTAGCCGCCAGGCATCAGGCCCTTCGCCCACCCACGCCGCGAGTCGCGCGCCGCCGGGCGATGATGGTCCGGTGATCACCGTCCTCACGGGTGCCGGGCTGTCCACCGGCGCGGGCATCCCCGACTTCCGCGGGCCGGACGGCGTGTGGACGCGGCACCCCGAGCGCGCCCGCCTGCTCGAGATCGACGTGTTCCTCGGCGACCGCGGCGCCCGCATCGAGGGCTGGCGGGACTGGGCCGCGCACGCGGCATGGTCGGCGCGTCCCTCGCCCGCGCATCGTGCCCTCGCGCGGCTGGTCGAGGCCGGCCTCAGCCACGACATCCTCACCCAGAACATCGACGGCCTCCAGCAGGCGGCCGGCACGCCGGACGATGCGGTGGTGGAGATGCACGGGCGCCTCGCGACCACGTCGTGCCTGGGCTGCGAGTGGCGCTGCGAGACCCGCGAGGTGATCGCGATGCTCGACGTCGACCCGGACCCGCGCTGCCCGTACTGCGGCGCGGTCCTCAAGCCCGACGTCGTCTACTTCGGGGAGGCGCTCAGCGACAAGGACCTCGACCGCGCGTCACGTGCCTCCCGCGCGTGCGACACGTTCGTGGCGATCGGCACGACGCTGCAGGTCTACCCGGTCGCGATGTACGCGGGATCGGCGCTGCAGGCCGGCGCGGAGCTCGTCATCGTCAACGCGTCGCCGACCGCGTACGACCGAGACGCGCACCGCGTGATCCGCGAGCCCATCGAGGAGGCGGTGCCGGCGCTGGTCGAGGAGTGGCTCGGGGCGTGAGCCCGCCCGCTCAGTACGCGTACGGGAAGCGGGTCCAGTCCGGCTCGCGGCGCTCGAGGAACGCGTCGCGCCCCTCCTGCGCCTCCTCCGTCATGTACGCCATGCGGGTCGCCTCGCCCGCGAACACCTGCTGGCCCGCGAGGCCGTCGTCCGCGAGGTTGAAGGCGAACTTCAGCATGCGGATGGCCTGCGGCGACTTGGTCGCGATCAGCGCCGCGTACTCGAGCGCCCGCGACTCCAGCTCCGCGTGGGGCACCGACTCGTTGACGGCCCCCCAGCGCTCCGCATCGTCCGCCGAGTACTCCCGGGCGAGGAAGAAGATCTCCCGCGCCCGCTTGTCGCCCACCTGCCGGGCGAGCAGCGCGCTGCCGTAGCCGGCGTCGAACGACCCGACGTTGGCGTCGGTCTGCTTGAAGCGCGCGTGCTCGCGGCTCGCGATCGACAGGTCGGAGACCACGTGCAGCGAGTGCCCGCCGCCCGCCGCCCAGCCGTTGACGGCCGCGATGGTGACCTTCGGTGAGGTGCGCATGAGGCGCTGCACCTCGAGGATGTGGAGGCGGCCGCCGTACGCGGGCGCGTCCTGCGCCGAGCCCTCGTAGAGGTAGCCGTCCTTGCCGCGGATGCGCTGGTCGCCGCCCGAGCAGAACGCGTGCACACCGTCCGCGGCGGGGCCGTTGCCCGTGAGGATGATCGCCGCGACGTCGACCGTCTGGCGGGCGTGGTCGACCGCCCGGTAGAGCTCGTCGACGGTCTGGGGCCGGAACGCGTTGCGCACCTCGGGCCGGTTGAAGCCGATGCGCACGGCGGGCAGGTCGCGCTCGCCGTCCGGACCCCGGCGCACCCACCGGTGGTAGGTGATGTCCGCGTCCGGGAAGCCGTCGACGGCTCGCCACTGGGTCGGGTCCATGAGGTCGGAGACCTGCGCCGGGATGTCGCTCATGAACTCCGAGCGTAGTGCGGGGTGCGGCCGCCCTAGGCTGAGCCCATGGAGTTCCGGCCCTTCCGCGTCGCGCTGTCGACGCGCTTCCGCGGCGTCACGGAGCGCCACGGCGTCCTCATCCGCGGCACCGGCCCCGACGGGCGGGACGCGTGGGGCGAGTACTCCCCGTTCGACGACTACACGCCCGAGCGCGCCTCCCGCTGGTGGGACGCCGCGATGGAGGCCGCCCGCGGCGACTGGCCGGCCCCGGTGCGCGACCTCGTCCCGGTCAACAGCATCGTCCCCGAGCTGCCCGCGGGCCGCGCCGCCCAGCTCGCCAAGGCGGGCGGCTGCACCACCGCCAAGGTGAAGGTCGCCGGCACCGTCTCCCTGAGGGACGATGCGCGCCGCGTCGAGGCCGTGGCGGTCGCCCTCGGACCCGAGGGCCGGGTGCGCGTCGACGCCAACGGCGCCTGGGACGTCGACACCGCGGTCAAGGCGCTCGCGGAGCTCGACGCGGCCGCCCGCGCCGGCGGGGGACCGGGGCTCGAGTACGTCGAGCAGCCGTGCCGCACCGTCGCCGAGCTCAAGGAGGTGCGCCGCCGCACCGACGTCCTCATCGCGGCCGACGAGTCCGTCCGGCTGCCCGGCGACGCCGACGAGGTGATGCGCGCCGGCGCCGCCGACATCCTGGTCCTCAAGGTCGCGCCCATGGGCGGCGTGGCCGCGTGCCTGCGGGTGGTGGAGCGGTACGACGTGCCCATCGTCGTGTCGAGCGCGATGGAGTCCTCGGTGGGGCTCGCGGCGGGCGTGGCGCTCGCGCGGGCCGTGCCGGAGCTGCCGTACGCGTGCGGGCTCGGCACGGGCGAGCTGCTCGCGACCGACACCGTGCGCGAGACCATCGTGCCGCGCGACGGCGCCATCGGCCCGGTGACCCTGGACGTGACCGCGTGAGCGAGCACCCGTCCGGGGCCTTCGCCCGCGCGCTCGTCGCGGCCCTCGCCGAGCGCGGCGTCGAGGACTACGTGCTCAGCCCGGGCTCGCGCTCGGGCCCGCTCGCGCACGCGCTCGCGGAGGCCGGCTCGGGCAACCCGCCGCTCGGCGCGCCGCGCGTCCGCCTGCACGTGCGCATCGACGAGCGGTCCGCCGCGTTCCTCGCGCTCGGCCTCGCGCGCGGACGCGCCGCCGCCGGCGACCCGCGGCCCGTCGCGATCGTCACGACCTCCGGCACCGCCGTCGGCAACCTCATGCCGGCGGTCATGGAGGCGCACCACTCCGGCGTGCCGCTGCTGCTGCTCACCGCGGACCGGCCCACCGAGATGCGCGGTGTGGGCGCGAACCAGACCACGGACCAGGTGGGCCTGTTCGGCGCGTTCGTGCGCTGGGGCGCCGACGTGCCCGCCGCGGCGCTCGGCGACCGGCCCGACCGGGCGACCGCGCTCGCGGACCGCGCCGTGCGGGCCGCGCTCGGCGACCGTGCCCGCGAGGACATGGCCGCCGCTGCCGGACCGGTGCACGTCAACGTCGCGTTCCGCGATCCTCTCGGGGCCGACGGCGGGCTGTGGAGCGACCCGCCCCGCCTGCCCACGCCGACCGGCGGGATCCCGATCGTGACGCCCGACGAGGAGCCCGCGCCGCTGCCCCCGGTGGCCCGCGGAGTCGTGATCGCGGGCGACGGCGCCGGCGACGTCGCGCGCCAGGTGGCCGAGGCCCACGGCTGGCCCCTGCTCGCCGAGCCGACCTCGCTCGCGCGCTCCGGCGCGCACTGCGTCCCCGACTACGTCCGGCTCCTCGAGTCCGCGCACGGCAGGGACCTCGCCGACCGCGTCCACCAGGTCGTGGTGATCGGCCGGCCCACGCTGACCCGGCCCGTGCAGGCGCTCATCGCGCGCGCCCCGGCGCTGCTGGTCGCGCGCTTCGGCGCCCGCTGGCGCGAGGCCCCGCCCCACGCGCAGGCCGTCCTGCGCGACGTCCCCGCCTCGTGGCTGTGGTCCGCCGCGCCGGACGATGCGGACCCCGCCTGGCTCGCCGAGTGGCGGTCCGCCGGCGGCAGGGTCCAGGCGCCCGAGGGCTGGGGCCCGCGCGTGGTGGCCGCCGAGTTCGCGCAGTCGCTGCGCGACGGGGTGTGGGGCGTGGTCGGGTCCTCGGGGCCCGTGCGCGCGCTGGACCGGCTCATGCCCGCCGCGCCCGCGGGCGCGGCGCCGATGCTGCTCGCCAACCGCGGCCTCGCGGGCATCGACGGCACCATCTCGACCGCCGCGGGCATCGCGCTCGCCTCCGGCCGGCCGGTGCACGCGCTCATGGGCGACGTCACCTTCCTGCACGAGGCCGGCGGGCTGCTCGTCGGGCCGCGCGAGGAGCGGCCGCGGCTGCGCATCGTCGTGGTGAACGACGGCGGCGGCACGATCTTCGGCGGCCTCGAGCACGGAGGCGCGCCCGCGGAGAACCTCGAGCGGGTGTTCACCACCCCCCACGGCGCGGACCTCGGGTCGCTGTGCGCGGGCTACCGGGTCCCGCATCGTGCGGTGCGCACGCGCGAGCAGCTCGCGGCGGCGCTCGCCGCGCCCGTCACGGGCCTCGAGGTGGTCGAGGCGCTCGTCTAGCCGCCTGCGCCCCTCCGTTCTCGCGGCCTGGATCGCGGGTGGATCCGCGATCGACCCGCATCCCGGGTCATCCGAGCCCCGATCGCGGGCGATGCGGACGATCGCCCGCGTCCCGGGTCGGTCCCGCTGCGAGGGTGCGAAGGACCGGCGGGCTAGCCGTCGCGGCGGGCGCGCAGCACCGCGTCG
Source organism: Demequina maris (assembly GCF_000971155.1). GTDB lineage: Bacteria > Actinomycetota > Actinomycetes > Actinomycetales > Demequinaceae > Demequina > Demequina maris. The sequence continues at coordinate 167,527 of NZ_BBLX01000007.1, forward strand.
CGACGCACCATGACCTCGCCGTCGTGCCCCACGCCGTCGCGCTCGCGCATCTCCGCGACCTCGACGGTCCAGCCGTCGCCGAGCCCCGCGGCGGCGTCCTCCGCCGGGAACGCGAGCCGGCTGAGCTTGGGGTGCTCGAGCACGTGCGGGTCGCGCGGATCGTGACCGACCACCAGCAGCGTGCCGCCCGGCGCGATCAGCGTCGCGAGCCGCTCGACCAGCACCGCGATGCCCGCCTCGGGGTGCGCGTAGTGCGTGGTGACCAGGTCGAAAGATGCGGCCGGCAGGTCCGCGTGCAGCGCGTCGTCGACGCGCCAGTCGAGCCGCGCGGCGACGTCCTCGCCCGCGCGCGACGCCCGCTCCACGCCGCGCGAGACCGCCGTCGCGGAGACGTCGATCGCGGTGACGGTCCAGCCGAGGGTCGCGAGGTGCACGGCGTCCGCGCCCTCGCCGCAGCCCACCTCGAGCGCGCGGCCCGGGGTCAGGCGTGCCGCCTCCTCGACGAGCTGCTGGTTGGGGTTGGCGCTCCACACCGCGTCGTGGGAGGCGTAGCGCTCCTCCCAGGCGGTGGCGTCCCAGCCGTCGACCGCGGCCGGCGACGGGGCGTCCGGGTGCACGTGCGCGATCGCGCCGGTCACCACGGGCGCCTGCGCGCCCAGCGCGCGCCGCATCGGCTCGAGCTTCGCCTCGGACTCCGCCCACTCGGACGCGTGCTCGCTCGCCGCGACGATGCCGCAGCCCGCGAACAGGCGCAGGCGACGCGGGTCCTCGGCCGAGATCTCCGCCGAGCGCAGGCCGATGCACCACTCGCCGTCGCCGCCCGCGTCGATCCAGCCCACGGGCCCGGCGTAGCGGCCGCGGTCGAGGCCCTCGAGCTCGTCGATCACGCGCGCGGCGCCCAGCGTGGGCGTGCCGCACACCGCGGCGCTCGGGTGCAGCTCGCTCACGAGCTCGAGCGCGGCGACGTTGTGCGACAGCACGCCGGTGACGTCGGTGGCGAGGTGCATGACGTTGGGCAGGTGGAGCACGAAGGGCTCGTCGGGCACGTTGACCGACCCGCAGTGGTCGGCGAGGGCCTGCGAGACCGAGCGGACCGCGTACTCGTGCTCCTCGCGGTCCTTGGACGAGCGTGCGAGCGCGCCGGCGCGGGCGAGGTCGCGCATGTCGTCGCCGGTCATGCGGATGGTGCCCGCGAGCACGCGCGACGTCACGAGGCCGTGGTCGACGCGCGCGAGCAGCTCGGGGGTCGCGCCCACCAGGCCGTCGACGTGGAAGGCCCAGCACGTGGGGTACTCGGCGGCGAGGCGGCGCAGCAGCACCCGCACGTCGACGGGCCGCTCGGCGGTCGCCTCGACGGCGCGGGCCAGCACCACCTTCTCGAGCTCGCCGGCGCGGATCCTCGCGACCGCGGCGTCGACGGCGGTCGCCCAGGCGGCCTCGTCGCCGGCCGCGACCGTGACCTCGCCCGGGTCGGCCGGCGCCGTCGCCGCGGCGAGGGCCTGCGCGAGGGTGAGGGGCGCATCGTCCTCGCGGGAGATGGTGGTGAACCACGCGCGCCCGTCGCGGCGCCCGAGCACGTACCGGGGGACCACGAGCGAGCCGCCCGCGCCCGACGCGTCGGCGAACGCGAACGAGCCGAAGGCGACCAGGCCGGTGCCGCGCTCGCGGACGTCGTCGCGCACCTCGGCGTGGCGGCACAGCAGCCGCCACCAGTGCTGGGCGCTCGCGATGCGCTCCTCGCCGGCGCCGTCGAAGCGCGCGGCCTCGCCCCACGCGACCATGCCCTCGCCGCGCCGGACCCACGAGATCCCGGGCTCCGGCATCGCCGCGATCAGGTCGCCCGGGTCCTCGATGTCGATGGTGCGGACGAGGAGGGGTCCCGGAGAGGCGCTATGGACGGTCACTCCTCCACAGTAGGGCCGTTCCACCACCGCGCCGCACGCACGCCGACCCCCGCCAGGTAGTCGTTGACGAAGCGGCCGCCGGGGTCGAGCTCCTCGAACACGGCGCGCGCGTCCGCGACGCGGGGATGGGCCCGCGCGATCGCCGCGGCGTCGAACGCGTGCCACTTGCCCCAGTGCGGACGGGCCTCGAACGGCGCGAGCGCCTCCTCGATCCGCGGCAGCAGCGCGCTCACCTCGACCGGGTGCGGCGCCCACGTGAAGTGGATCGCGAGGGTGTCGCGGCCGTACGCGCCGGACAGCCACAGGTGGTCCGCGGCGACCGCGCGCAGCTCGGACACGAGCAGGTGCGGGCGGATGACCAGCCCCAGCGCGCGCACCGCCGCGAGCGCCTCGCCCGCGGCCTCCATCGGCACGAAGTACTCGGTCTGGATCTCGGCGCCGTTCGACGGGGTGTGCGTGAGGCGGAAGTGCGGCAGGCGGTCGATCCACGGTCCGGGCTGCCCGCCCTGCGGGGTGAGCGCGTCGGGGTCGCCGTCGACCAGCCGCGCGTCGGACTCGGGGCTGCGCGTCGCGCCGTGCCACTCGTCCGGCGGGGTCTTGTCCAGGCCCACGCCGCTCTTGCGCCAGATCTGCTGCACCGTCGGCTCGTCCCACGTCGTGAAGATCGACACCGAGTACGCGTCCGCGAGGATCGCGGGCGTGTCCGACAGCAGCGTCGCCCACGGCATCCCGGTGTAGACGTCCTGGCGGACGTCGTACGTGGGCTGCACGCCCAGCGTCACGGACGTGATGATCCCGAACGCGCCGAGGCCCACCGCGAGCGCGGGGAACTCCGGGTCGCCCTGGCGGCACGTGCGCAGGTCACCCTCCGCGTCGATGTAGTCGAGCTTGCGCAGCGCGGTGGCCTGGCAGCCGTTGCGCGCGCCCGAGCCGTGCGTGCCGGTCGCGATCGCGCCGACGACCGAGATGTGGGGGAGCGAGCCGGTGTTGTGCAGCGCCCAGCCGCGGTGCTGCAGCCACGCGCCGAGCTCGCCGTAGCGGATGCCGGCGGGCGCGGTCACGGTGGGCCACGCGGGGTCCGACAGGTCGATGTGCGGCTCGCCCTCGAGGCGGGTCGCGTCGATGAGCGTGCCGTCGGTGTCGGCGATCGCGTTGAAGCTGTGGCGGGTGCCCAGCGCCTTGATCCGGCCCGGCGCCTCGCGCACCGCGCGCGCCACCTCGTCGACGGTGCGGGCCTCGACCAGCCGCTCCGCGACGAACCGATGGGTCCCCGCCCAGGTGACGCCCACGTCGCTCATGATTCCAACGTAGCAACGGGGTCCCCGCGCGCGTGGTGCGCGCGCGGGGCGGCGTGGCGCGCCGCATCGCCCCCCCCGGGCGGCCGGACGCTGCGCGGGCCCGGCGGGCGGTCCCGCACGGGTCCCGCACGGAGCACCTTGCGCGCCCCTCTACGCTTGTCGGGTGCGTACAGAGGCCGATGTCATCGTGATCGGGGCGGGTCCGGGAGGGTCCGCCGCCGCCCGCTATCTCGCCGTGGAGGGCTTCGACGTCATCGCCCTCGAGAAGTCGAGGTTCCCCCGCGAGAAGGTGTGCGGCGACGGCCTCACGCCGCGCGCGGTGCGCGAGATCGACCTGATCGGCCTGCCGACGCCGCGCGACGAGGGCTGGATCCCCAACCACGGCCTGCGCATGGTGGGCGGCGGCCACCGCCTCGAGTTCCCGTGGCACGACCTCGAGTCCTTCCCGAGCTACGGCCTGTCGCTGCCGCGCGCCGACTTCGACAAGCGCCTCGCCGACCACGCGCGCGCCGCCGGCGCGGACGTGCGCGAGGGCTGGCACGTCGAGTCCGTCATCCGCGACGAGCGCCAGGAGGGCTACGCGGGCGGCGGCCGCGTGGTCGGCGTGGTCGCGCGGGAGACCGACGAGAAGGGCCGCAAGGTCGGCGAGCCCGTCGAGTACCGCGCCCCGCTCGTGATCGCCGCCGACGGCGTCAGCGCGCGCGTCGCGCTCGGCATGGGCATGGAGCGCATGGAGAACCGCCCCATCGGCGTCGCGGTCCGCACGTACTTCACCACGCCGCGCCACGACGAGGAGTGGATGGAGGGCCACCTCGAGATCTGGGACGGCGAGCGCGGCCGCTCGAACCTGCTGCCCGGCTACGGGTGGATCTTCCCCATGGGCGACGGCACCGCGAACGTGGGCCTCGGCACGCTCAGCGCGAAGGGCACGCCGCCCAAGCTCGACCACCGCGCGCTCCTGCGGGACTGGCTCGACCACTCGGCCGCGGACTGGGAGTTCGGCGAGCAGGTGGGCGGCATCAAGGGCGCGGCCATCCCCATGGCCTTCAACCGTCAGCCGCACTACGTGCCCGGCATGATGCTGGTGGGCGACTCCGGCGGCATGGTCAACCCGTTCAACGGCGAGGGCATCGCCTACGCGATGCAGGCCGCGCGCCGCGCCACCGAGTCGGCGGTCGCGTGGCGGGACGCGTCCGGCGCGCGCGACAAGGAGGCCGCGCTGGCGGGCTACGCGCGCATGATGAAGGACGACCTGGGCGGCTACTACTCGCTCGGGCGCGTGTTCGCCTCGCTGGTCGAGCATCCGGCCGTGATGAAGGTGTGCACGCGGTACGGGCTTCCTAGTCCTTTGGTCATGGAATTCACGTCTAGACTGCTGGCAGATGTCTACGAGCCTCGTGGCGGGAACTGGGCCGACAGGCTCCTGTCCGCTCTGACGCGGGTCGCTCCGGCGGCGTGACGGCATCCGCGACCTCGACGAAGACGGAAGGATAATCCCCTGTGAATCCGTACGTGCCGATCATCGTGATGATGGTGATCGCGGGGCTGCTCGCGGGCGCGGGCCTGTTCGTGAGCTCCATCCTGGGTCCGAAGCGCGCCAACGCCGCGAAGCTCGACCAGTACGAGTCCGGCCTGCAGCCCACCCCGGGCGCGGCCGGCGGGGGTCGCATCCCGATCAAGTACTACCTCGTCGCGATGACCTTCATCATCTTCGACATCGAGGTCGTCTTCCTGTACCCGTGGGCCGTCGCGCATGACGCGCTCGGCTGGTTCGGGCTGATCGCGATCATGACCTTCCTCGCCCTCATCACGATCCCCTTCGTGTACGAGTGGCGCCGCGGCGGATTCGAGTGGGACTGAGAGATATGGGTATCGAAGAGAGCGCTCCTCCGTTCATGCTCGGCATGGTCGAGGACTTCGTCGGCTTCATGCGGGCGGGATCCCTCTGGCCGGCCACGTTCGGCCTCGCGTGCTGCGCGATCGAGATGATGGCGACGGGCACCCCGCGCTTCGACATCTCGCGCATGGGCTCCGAGGTCTTCCGCGGCTCGCCGCGCCAGGCCGACATGATGATCGTCGCCGGCCGCGTGTCGAACAAGATGGCGCCGATCGTGCGCCAGGTCTACGACCAGATGGCCGAGCCCAAGTGGGTCATCTCGATGGGCGTCTGCGCCTCGTCGGGCGGCATGTTCAACAACTACGCGATCGTCCAGGGCGTCGACCACATCGTCCCCGTGGACATCTACCTCCCGGGCTGCCCGCCGCGCCCGGAGATGCTGCTCAACGCGCTGCTCGAGCTGCAGGAGCAGGTCAAGAGCACGCCGATGGGCCGCAACCGCCGCGAGATCGCCGCCGCCGCCGAGGCCGCCGCGCTCTCCGCCACCCCGACCTCCGAGATGAAGGGCCTGCTTCGTTGAGCGACTCCCAGGACCTCACCGGCACCGGCGCCCCGCAGGGCGGACCCCAGCCGGGTGAACGCGAGCAGATCACTCTCATCAACGTCCGCGAGGGCATGTTCGGCGCGCAGGGCGACACCTCCGGCTACGACCTGCTGGTCAAGCCCGTCGAGATGCCCGGCGCCTCCGAGCGCCCGTACGGCGAGTGGTTCGACGGCGTCGTCGACGTCCTCGAGGAGCTCCTCGGGGACGATGCGGCGGCCGCCATCCAGCACGTCGTCGTCGACCGCGGCGAGCTGACGCTGCACATCGCGCGCGAGCACCTGCCCGCCGTCGCGCAGCACCTGCGCGACGACCAGGACCTGCGCTTCGAGATGTGCCTCGGCGTGTCCGGCGTGCACTACCCGGCGGACCAGGGCCGCGAGCTGCACGCCGTGTACCCGATGCAGTCGATCACCCACAACCGTCGCCTCCGCCTCGAGGTCGCGGTGTCCGAGTCGGACGCGCACATCCCGTCGATCACCTCGATCTACCCGATGAACAACTGGCACGAGCGCGAGACCTGGGACTTCTTCGGCATCGTCTTCGACGGCCACCCCTCGCTCGCGCGCATCGAGATGCCGGACGACTGGGTGGGCCACCCGCAGCGGAAGGACTACCCGCTCGGCGGCATCCCCGTGGAGTACAAGGGCGCGGAGATCCCCTCGCCCGACAACCGGAGGCAGTACCGATGACCCAGACCGCTCCCCACGCCACGGGCGCGTTCGTCGAGGACCCCGACGCCCCCGAGTACAGCGCCTACGGCGGCGACTGGTCCGACATCGCCGACGAGGCCGCGCGCCTCGCGCAGCAGCGCATCGTCGTCAACATGGGCCCCCAGCACCCGTCCACCCACGGCGTGCTGCGCGTCATGCTCGAGATCGAGGGCGAGACCGTCACGGAGACCCGTGCCGGCATCGGCTACCTCCACACGGGCATCGAGAAGAACATGGAGTTCCGCACCTGGACCCAGGGCGTGACCTTCTGCACCCGCATGGACTACGTCGCGTCCATGTCGCAGGAGGCCGTGTACTGCATGGGCATCGAGAAGCTGCTCGGCATCACCGACGACGTCCCGGAGCGCGCGAACATCCTGCGCGTCCTCATGCTCGAGCTCACGCGCATCGGCTCGCACCTCGTCGCGGTCGGCACAGGCGGCAACGAGATGGGCGCCACCACGGTCATGACCACGGCGTTCGTCGCGCGCGAGGACACGTTCCGCGTCATCGAGATGATCTCGGGCCTGCGCACGAACAACGCGTACATCCGCCCGGGCGGCGTCGCCCAGGACGCGCCCGAGGACGCCGTCGCGCTCATCCGCAAGGTGATCCCGCAGATCAGGCAGAAGCTCGACGAGCTCGCGGACCTCCAGCTGGAGAACCCGATCTTCAAGGGCCGCCTCAAGGGCGTCGCGAACCTCGACCTCGCGGGCTGCATGGCGCTCGGCATCACCGGGCCGATCCTGCGCTCCGCGGGCCTGCCGTACGACGTGCGCAAGGCGGACCCGTACTTCGGCTACGAGACCTACGACTTCCAGGTCCCGACGTCGACCGACGCCGACGCCTACTCGCGCGTGGTCCTCCGCCTGGAGGAGTGCTACGAGTCGCTCAAGATCGTCGAGCAGTGCGCCGACCGTCTCGAGCAGACCGCGGGCCAGCCCGTCATGGTCGCGGACAAGAAGATCGCGTGGCCGGCCCAGCTGTCCGTCGGCTCGGACGGCCAGGGCAACTCCCTCGACCACATCCGCCACATCATGGGCGAGTCGATGGAGTCGCTCATCCACCACTTCAAGCTCGTGACCGAGGGCTTCAAGGTCCCCGCGGGCCAGGTGTACTCCGCGATCGAGGGCCCCAAGGGCCTGCTCGGCGTCCACCTCGTCTCCGACGGCGGCACCAAGCCCTGGCGCGCGCACTTCCGTGACCCCGGATTCAACAACCTGCAGGCGCTGTCGATCCTCACCGAGGGCGGTCAGGTCGCCGACGTCGTGGTGGCGATCGCCACGATCGACATGGTGCTGGGAGGCGTCGACCGATGACCTACGACGAGACCACGCTCGCGCAGCTGGCGGAGGACGCGGCCGCGATCATCGCGCGCTACCCCGTCAAGCGCTCCGCGCTGCTGCCGATGCTGCACCTGGTGCAGTCGGTGGACGGCTTCGTGTCGCCCGACGGCATCCAGTTCTGCGCCGAGCAGCTCGAGCTCACGGCCGCGGAGGTGTCCGCGGTCGCGACGTTCTACACGCAGTACAAGCGCCGTCCCAACGGCGAGTACCAGGTGGGCGTGTGCACCAACACGCTGTGCGCCGTCATGGGCGGCGACCGCATCTGGGACGAGCTCTCCGAGCACGTCGGCGTGGGCCACGACGAGACCACCGAGGACGGGCAGATCACGCTCGAGCGCCTCGAGTGCAACGCGGCCTGCGACTACGCGCCCGTGATGATGGTCAACTGGGAGTTCTTCGACAACCAGACCCCGGAGAGCGCGAAGCAGGTCGTCGACGACCTCCGCGCCGGCAAGGACGTCGCGCCCACGCGCGGCCCCGCCAAGGTGTGCTCGTTCAAGCAGGTCTCGCGCGTGCTCGCGGGCTTCGAGGACGGCCGGGCCGACGAGGACCAGGGCGCCGGAGCGCCCACCCTCGCGGGCCTCGCGGCCGCCAAGGAGCAGGGCTGGAAGGAGGCGGCGAAGTGACCGACCTCGTCCCCGTCCTGAGCGCCACCTGGGGCGCCGAGCAGTCGTGGAGCCTCGACACGTACACCGAGGCGGGCGGCTACGCGCCGCTCAAGAAGGCCCTCGGCATGGAGCCCGGCGACCTCATCCAGGCCGTCAAGGACTCGGGCCTGCGCGGCCGCGGCGGCGCCGGCTTCCCCACCGGCATGAAGTGGGGCTTCCTGCCCCCGGACGACGGCGGCCCCCGCTACCTCGTCGTCAACGCCGACGAGTCCGAGCCCGGCACCTGCAAGGACATCCCCACCATGATGTCCGCGCCGCACGCGCTCATCGAGGGCGTGATCATCACGTCCTACGCGATCGGCTGCAACCACGCCTTCATCTACCTGCGCGGCGAGGTGGTCCACGTGTACCGCCGCCTGCTGCAGGCCGTGCGCGAGGCCTACGAGGCCGGCCACCTGGGCAAGGACATCCACGGCAGCGGCTTCGACCTGGACGTGACCGTCCACGCCGGCGCCGGCGCCTACATCTGCGGCGAGGAGACCGCGCTCCTCGACTCGCTCGAGGGCCGCCGCGGCCAGCCGCGCCTCAAGCCGCCGTTCCCCGCCGTCGCGGGCCTGTACGCGCGCCCCACGGTCGTCAACAACGTCGAGTCGGTGGCCTCCGTGCCCGCGATCGTCGACAAGGGCGTCGAGTGGTTCACCGCGATGGGCACCGAGCGCTCGAAGGGCATGGGCCTGTTCTCGCTGTCGGGCCACGTCACGCGTCCCGGCCAGTACGAGGCGCCACTCGGCATCACGCTGCGCGAGCTCCTCGAGCTCGCCGGCGGCATCCGTGAGGGCCACGAGCTGAAGTTCTGGACGCCCGGCGGCTCGTCGACCCCGATCTTCACGCAGGACCACCTCGACACCCCGCTCGACTACGAGTCGGTGGGCGCGGCGGGCTCGATGCTCGGCACGCGCGCGCTGCAGCTCTTCGACGACACCACGTGCGTCGTGCGCGCGGTGACCCGCTGGACCGAGTTCTACAAGCACGAGTCCTGCGGCAAGTGCACGCCGTGCCGCGAGGGCACGTACTGGCTCACCCAGATCCTCAAGCGCATCGAGGCGGGCCGCGGCACCGAGGCCGACATCCAGCAGCTGCTCGACACGTGCGACTCGATCGCCGGCCGCTCGTTCTGCGCGCTCGGCGACGGCGCGACCTCGTCGATCATCAGCTCCGTCAAGCTCTTCCGCGAGGAGTACGAGGCGCACGTCGAGCAGGGCGGCTGCCCGTTCGACCACAGCGCCTCCGCGCTCTTCGACTACTCCGACACGCCCGCCACCGAGGAGGCGCACGCATGACCGCGACCGCGGACAAGCCGGCAGCGGAGGTCGTCGACACCGTCAGCCTGACGATCGACGGCACCGAGGTCTCCGTGCCCAAGGGCACGCTCATCATCCGTGCGGCCGAGCAGGTCGGCATCGAGATCCCGCGCTTCTGCGACCACCCGGCGCTCAAGCCCGCGGGCGCGTGCCGCCAGTGCCTCGTCGACGTGGCCAGCCCCGGCCCCGACGGCAACCTGCGCGCGTTCCCCAAGCCCCAGGCGTCGTGCACCATGACGGTCACCGAGGGCATGGTGGTGAACACGCAGCACACCTCCGAGGAGGCCGACCGCGCCCAGAAGGGCGTGATGGAGCTGCTGCTCATCAACCACCCGCTCGACTGCCCGGTGTGCGACAAGGGCGGCGAGTGCCCCCTGCAGAACCAGGCGATGAGCCACGGTCGTCCCGAGAGCCGCTTCGTCGACGTCAAGCGCGTCTTCGAGAAGCCGCTCGCGCTGAGCTCGGAGATCCTGCTCGACCGCGAGCGCTGCGTCCTGTGCCAGCGCTGCACGCGCTTCTCCAAGGAGATCGCGGGCGACGCGTTCATCGACCTCCAGAACCGCGGCGCGCAGCAGCAGATCGGCACGTTCGACGAGGACGTGCTCGACTTCGACGGCTACCGCCCCGTGGGCGCCGCCACCGTCGACGAGGCCGGCAAGGCCTTCTCCTCGTACTACTCCGGCAACACGGTCCAGATCTGCCCCGTGGGCGCCCTGACCTCCGCCGCGTACCGCTTCCGCTCGCGCCCGTTCGACCTCGTGTCGTCGCCGAGCATCTCCGAGCACGACTCGTCGGGCTCGGCCATCCGCATCGACCACCGCCGCGGCAAGATCCTGCGCCGCCTCGCGGAGAACGACCCGGTCGTCAACGAGGACTGGATCTCCGACAAGGACCGCTTCGCCTTCGCGTGGCAGAACCTGTCCGACCGCCTCACCCGCCCGCTGGTCCGCAAGGACGGCGAGCTCGTCGAGACCTCGTGGCCCGAGGCCCTCGCCGCCGCCGCGGCCGGCATCAAGGCCGCGACGGCCGCCGACGACGAGGGCGCCGCGCGCGGCGCCGCCGTCCTCACCGGCGGCCGCGTCACCCTCGAGGACGCGTACGCGTACCAGAAGCTCGCCCGCGTGGTGCTCGGCACCAACGACGTCGACTCCCGCGCCCGCGTCGCGAGCGACGAGGAGCAGGCCTTCCTCGGCACCCAGGTCGCAGGCACGGGCCTCGGCGTGACGTTCGGCGAGCTCGAGAAGGCCCCCGCGGTCCTGCTCGTCGGCTTCGAGCCCGAGGACGAGGGCGGCGTGGTCTTCCTGCGTCTGCGCAAGTCCCTGGGCCGCCAGCAGGTCCTCACCGTGGCGCCGTACCTCACGCGCGGCGCCGAGAAGCTCGGCGCCACCCTGGTGCCCGCCGTCCCCGGCCGCGAGGCCGCCGCGCTGGCGGAGCTGCCCGCGGACGCGAGCGAGGCCCTGTCGCAGCCGGGCGCGGTCATCGTGCTCGGCGAGCGCGCGGCCGAGGCCCCCGGGGCCTTCGTCGCCGCCCAGGAGCTCGCCTCGTCCACCGGCGCGCGCCTCGCGTGGATCCCGCGGCGTGCGGGCGAGCGCGGCGCCGTCGAGGCCGGCGCGCTGCCCGGCCTGCTGCCCGGCGGACGCACCGCCGCGCTCAAGGGCCCCCGCGACGTCGTCGCGAAGGCCTGGGGCGTGGACGCGCTGCCGTCGGCCAAGGGCCGCGACACCGCGGGCATCATCGCGGCCGCCGCGGAGGGCGCGATCGGCGCGCTCGTCATCGGCGGCGTGAGCGCCTCCGACCTCACCGGCGACGTCGCCGCGGCGCTCGAGGCCACCGGCTTCGTCGTGTCGCTCGAGGTGCGCCGCTCCGAGATCGCCGAGTCGGCCGACGTGGTCCTGCCCGTCGCCCCGCCGTCGGAGAAGCCCGGCACGTTCGTCAACTGGGAGGGCCGCCTGCGTGGCTTCGCCACGGCGATCCAAACCGACGCGATGTCCGACCACCGGGTCCTCGACCTGCTCGCCCGCGAGTGGGGCGTCGAGCTCGGCACCGGCACCGTCGAGGCCGTCAACGCGGAGCTCGCGGCGCTCGGTGCCGCGGAGGCCGCGCATCGTCCCGCCGCCCCCAAGGCCAAGGCCGCGCGCAACCCGCGCGCCAAGAAGGGCACCGCGGTCCTCGCGACGTGGCACCAGCTGGTCGACGAGGGCGCGCTGCAGGACGGCGAGCCCTACCTCGCCGGCACCGGCCGCGTCGCCGTCGCCCGGATGTCCGCCGCCACCGCGGCGTCGCTCGGCGACGCCGTCAGCGTCGAGGTCTCCACGGAGGTCGGCGCGGTCGAGCTGCCGCTCGTCGTCACCGAGGGCATGGTCGACGGCGTGGTGTGGGTGCCCGTGAAGTCCCCCGGCTCCTGGGTGGCGCGCGACCTGCGCGCGGCCGCCGGAGCCGTCGTCTCGGTGAAGGGAGCGGCGTGATGACCGTCCTCGCGTCCACGTCGGGCGTCCCCGTCGCGGAGGCCCTGGCCGCCGACCCGCTGTGGGTCGTCATCGTCAAGGCCGTCCTCGTCGTCGTGTTCCTGCTGACCTCCGTGCTGTTCGCGGTGTGGTTCGAGCGCCGCGTGATCGGCCGCCTGCAGGAGCGTCCCGGCCCCAACCGCCTCGGCCCGTTCGGCCTGCTCCAATCCGTGTCCGACGCGATGAAGCTCCTGTTCAAGGAGGACATCAGCGTCCGCAAGGCGGAGAAGGTGCTGTACATCGCCGCGCCGATGATCTCGGTGTTCTGCGCGCTGCTGATCTTCTCGGTGATCCCGTTCGGACCCGAGACCCGCATCTACGGCACGGACTTCTCCACGCCGCTGCAGCTCACCGACTTCTCCGTCGCGATCCTGTTCATCCTCGCGTGCGCCGCGCTCGGCGTGTACGGCATCGTGCTGGGCGGCTGGGCCTCCGGCTCGACGTACCCGCTCATGGGCGCGATCCGCTCGACCGCGCAGGTCATCTCGTACGAGCTCGCGATGGGCCTCTCGCTCGTCACGGTGTTCATGCTCTCGGGCACGATGAGCACGTCCGGCATCGTCGAGGCGCAGACCGACCGCTGGTGGGTGTGGCCGCTGTTCCCGGCGTTCATCCTCTACGTCATCTCCATGGTCGGCGAGACCAACCGCCTGCCCTTCGACCTCCCCGAGGCCGAGGGCGAGCTCGTCGCCGGCTTCATGACCGAGTACTCGTCCATGAAGTTCGCGTGGTTCTTCCTCGCGGAGTACATGAACATGATCAACGTCTCGGCGGTCGCCTCGACGCTGTTCCTGGGCGGCTGGCGCGCCCCATGGCCCGCCTCGTGGCCAGGAGCCGAGTTCCTCAACACCGGCATCTTCCCGCCGCTGTGGCTGATCCTGAAGATCTGGCTGCTCATGTTCGTGTTCGTGTGGATCCGCGGCTCGGTGCTGCGCTTCCGCTACGACCAGTTCATGAAGTTCGGGTGGAAGATCCTCATCCCGGTCGGCCTGGGATGGCTGGTGTTCTTCTCCGTCGGCCGCGCGCTGTTCGACCACTTCGACCGCGACCTCAACGTCTACGACGCGGTCGCCGGCATCGTCGCGATCCTGCTCGTCGTCGCCGTCTGGAGCCTCGTCACCGAGGACCGGTCGAAGACGGAGGACGAGGTCGACGCGGACGCCGAGCCCGAGGTGCTCGACGCGTTCGCCGGCGGCTACCCGGTGCCGCCGATGCCGCACCAGGTCCTGCCCCCATCGCCGCGCTCGGGCCGTACGGTCGAGGCGCATGTCGGCTCACGAGAGGAGGACTCCGAGTGAGCGGGTCCGACGAGGTCTGGAAGGTCAACCGCGAGCGCGACGCGAAGCGCGAGACCTTCGAGTCCAACCTGCCCAAGAAGGGACCGATCGGCGAGGCGCTCGCGCCCGTCGCCGGATTCGGCGTGTCCCTCCGCAACTTCTTCCGTCCCACCGTGACCGAGCAGTACCCCAAGGTCAAGGTGCCGACGATGCCGCGCTACCACGGCCGCCACCAGCTCAACCGTCACCCCGACGGCCTCGAGAAGTGCATCGGCTGCGAGCTGTGCGCGTGGGCGTGCCCGGCGGACGCGATCTACGTCGAGGCGGACTCCAACACGCCCGACCACCAGGTCAGCCCCGGCGAGCGCTACGGCCGCGTCTACCAGATCAACTACCTGCGCTGCATCTTCTGCGGGCTGTGCATCGAGGCGTGCCCGACGCGCGCGCTCACGATGACGAACGAGTACGAGCTCGCCGGTCCCACGCGCGAGGGCCTCATCTACGAGAAGCAGGACCTCCTCGCCCCGATGGGCAAGAACATGCTGGCCGCGCCGCACCCGATGGTGCCCGGCACCACCGACGGCTCGTACTACCGCCAGGAGGTCGACGGCCCGGTCGAGGAGCAGGTCGCGTGGGTGCGCGAGCACCGTCCCGACGACCCGACGCTGCCGGAGAACCGCGGCAAGGAGCCGGTCGAGGACCAGGCGCCCCGCGAGGAGCGCTACACCTCGTCGCAGCACGCGGCCGGCGCGGCGGGCGGCGTCCGCTACGAGAACCAGGGCGGGGGTCCCTTCTAGACATGGTCAATCCCGTCCTCTTCTGGGTCATCGCCGCGATCACCGTGATCCCGGCGCTGTCCCTGCTGTTCGCGCGCAAGGCCGTGCACGTCGCCATGTCGGTGGTGCTCGTCATGGTCGGCCTCGCGACGGCCTACGTGGCGCTCGGCGCCCCGTTCCTCGGCATGGTGCAGATCGTCGTCTACACCGGCGCGGTCATGATGCTCTTCCTCTTCGTGCTCATGCTGGTCGGCGTCGACCAGCGCGAGGAGCTCAAGGAGACCATCAAGGGCCAGCGCTGGATCGGCCTCTTCACGGCGGCCGGCCTGGGCGCCTTCCTCGTGTCGATCGTGGGCCGCACGGTGCTGCCCACCGCCGAGGTCGGCGTGCAGGGCGAGCCCGACGTCATCGCCGTCATGCTGTTCGAGAAGTACGTCCTCGTCATCGAGGTGCTCGGCTTCCTGCTCATCACCGCCGCGGTCGGCGCGCTCGTGCTCACGCACACGCCGCGCCTCAAGCCGCGCCGCACCCAGCTCGAGGTCCAGCGCGACCGCGTGCTCATGGGCGCGGACCCGGTCAACAAGCCCATGCCGGGCGTGTACGCGCGCCACAACGCGCTCGACGTGCCCGCGCTCGACCCGGAGGGCCAGCCGATCGAGCACTCGATCTCCCGCGTCCTCAAGGTGCGCAACCAGACCGTCGAGGGCGAGCAGTGGCGAGCGCAGCTCGAGGACCCGTCGCACCAGGAGGGTGACCGCTGATGGACCCCATCAACTTCGTCATCCTCGCGAGCATCCTGTTCGCGATCGGCGCGGCCGCCGTGCTCCTGCGGCGCAACGCGATCATCGCCTTCATGGGCGTCGAGCTCATGCTCAACGCCGCGAACCTCGCGCTCGTCGCCTTCTCCCGCATGCACGGTGAGATCGACGGACAGATCATGGCGTTCTTCGTCCTGGTCGTCGCGGCCGCGGAGGTCGTCGTGGGACTCGCGATCATCATCGCCGTGTTCCGCGCGCGCCAGACCATCTCGCTCGACGAACCCGCTGAGCTGAAGGGCTGAAATGCTTGACCTGACCTGGCTTCTCATCGCCGTGCCCTTGGCCAGCAGCTTCGTGCTGCTGCTCCTGGGCAAGCGCGCGAACCCCTGGGGGCACTGGCTCGGCGTGGCCGCCTCCGGCACCGCGTTCGTCATCGGCCTGCTCGCGCTCATCCAGATGCTCGGCCTCGACGCGCACGACCGCTCGCATGCCGTCCACCTGTTCAGCTGGATCCCCGGCGGCGAGCTGAACCTCGACGCCGGCCTGCTGGTGGACCCGCTGTCGATGACGTTCGTGATGCTCGTGACGTTCGTCGGCACGCTCATCCACATCTACTCCGTGGCGTACATGGAGCACGACCCGAACCGCCGCATCTTCTTCGCGTACCTCAACCTGTTCGTGGCCGCGATGCTGCTGCTGGTGCTCGCGGACTCCTACCTCCTGCTGTTCGTCGGCTGGGAGGGCGTGGGCCTCGCGTCGTACCTCCTCATCGGCTTCTGGAACCAGAAGCCCGAGTACGCGACGGCGGCGAACAAGGCCTTCGTGGTCAACCGCATCGGCGACATCGGCCTCATCCTCGCGATGGGCCTCATGTTCACGTACCTCGGCGGCGTCGACTTCGCGACGGTGTTCGCGGCGGCCCCGGAGGCCTCGACCGCGCAGCTCACCGCGATCGGCCTCACGTTGCTGCTGGCCGCGACCGGCAAGTCCGCGCAGTTCCCGCTGCAGTCCTGGCTGGGCGACGCGATGGCGGGCCCGACCCCGGTGTCGGCGCTCATCCACGCCGCGACCATGGTGACCGCGGGCGTCTACCTCATCGTCCGCTCCGCGCCGATCTACGAGGGCGCGCCCGCCGCGCAGACCGTCGTGGCCGCGATCGGTGCGTTCACGCTGATCCTCGGTGCGCTCATCGGTATGGCGAAGGACGACATCAAGAAGGCGCTCGCCGCGTCGACGATGTCGCAGATCGGCTACATGATGCTCGCCGCGGGCCTCGGCCCGATCGGCTACGCCTTCGCGATCTTCCACCTCGTCACGCACGGCTTCTTCAAGGCCGGCATGTTCCTCGGCGCCGGCTCGGTCATGCACGGCATGCACGACCAGGTCGACATGCGCCGCTACGGCGCGCTGCGGACCGCGATGGTGACCACCTGGGTCACGTTCGGCCTCGGCTGGCTCGCGATCCTCGGCGTCCCGCCGTTCTCGGGCTTCTGGTCGAAGGACAAGATCATCGAGGCCGCCTTCGTGGGCGAGGGCGCGCAGCCCTGGATCCTCGGCGGCGCCGCCCTCATCGGCGCGGGCCTCACGGCCTTCTACATGTCGCGCCTGTTCTTCATGACGTTCCACGGCAAGGCGCGCTGGACGGACGACCAGCACCCGCACGAGTCGCCGGCCCTCATGACGGTGCCGATGATCATCCTCGCGGTCGGCTCGGCCTTCCTCGGCCTGTTCCTCGCGATGGGCGACCGCTTCACCGACTGGCTCGAGCCCGTGACCGGCCACGCCGAGCACCACGAGCCCGTGCTCCCGGTCCCGGTGATCATGGTCGCGACGCTGCTGCTCGTCGCGCTCGGCGCGTGGGTCGCGTGGCGCAAGTACGGCGCCGCCGACGTGCCCGAGACCGCCCCGGCGGCCTCGCTGGCCACCATCGCGGCCCGCAACGACATGTTCCAGGACTCGGTCAACAGGGGCGTCTTCGAGCGCCCCGGCACCCACCTCACCCGCACCCTCGTGTACGCCGACGCGGCGCTCGTCGACGGCGCGGTGGACAAGACCGCGCACAGCTTCGCCCGTACCGGCGAGTCCGTGCGCAAGACGCAGAACGGTCAGGTGCGCTCGTACGCGCTGACCATGCTGGTGGGTCTCGTCATCGTCATCATCGTCGTGGTGCAGGGGGGTCTCTAAACCATGTTCCCGATCCTCTCCGTCATGGTGGCGCTGCCCGCGCTCGGCGCCGTCCTGCTCTGGGCCCTGCCCGGCGGGGCGCGCGCCCGGGTGCGCGAGCTGGCGCTCGCCATCACCGGGGTCGAGCTCGTGCTCGCCGTCGTGCTGTTCCTGCAGTTCGACACGTCGGCCGCGGGCACCATCCAGTTCTCCGAGACCTACGCGTGGATCCCGCAGATCGGCACCAGCTGGGCGCTCGGCGTCAACGGCATCGGCCTGCTGATGATCGTGCTGTCCGCGCTCCTCACGCCGCTGGCGATCCTCGCCGGCTGGTGGGAGGACAAGGACCCCGCGCGCCGCACGCACTACCTCGCGCTGATCCTGCTGAGCGAGGCGTTCATGGTCGGCATCTTCGCCGCCCGCGACGTCTTCCTCTTCTACGTGCTGTTCGAGGCGATGCTCATCCCGCTGTACTTCCTCATCGGCTCGTTCGGCGGCGGCCAGCGCCGCTACGCCGCGGTGAAGTTCCTGCTGTACTCGCTTGCCGGCGGACTGGTGATGCTGGTCGGCGTGGTGGCCCTGTACTTCCAGGGCCCCGGCGGCGAGCAGGCGTTCCTCACGGACAACCTCACCGACCTCGACATGTCGACCACGGCGGAGCGGCTGATCTTCCTCGCCTTCTTCCTCGCGTTCGCGATCAAGGCGCCGATGGTCCCCGTCCACACGTGGCTGCCCACGGTCGCGGAGACCGCCCGCCCGGGTACGACCGCGCTGCTGGTCGCGGTGCTCGACAAGATCGGCACCTTCGGCATGCTCACGCTGTGCGTGGCGCTGTTCCCGGACGCCGCCGCGTGGGCCGCGCCGGTGATCATCGGCTTCGCCGTGATCTCGGTGATCTACGGCGCGCTGCTCGCGATCGGGCAGAAGGACATGCTCCGCCTGGTGGCGTTCACCTCGGTGAGCCACTTCGGCATCATGGTCCTCGGCATCTTCGCCTTCACGCAGACCTCGGTCGAGGGCGCCGCGTTCTACATGTTCAACCACGGCCTGTCGACGGGCGCGCTGTTCTTCGCGGTCGGGTTCCTCATCCACCGCTACGGCACCGCGGACGTGACGGCCTACGGCGGCCTCCAGCGCATCGTCCCCGTGTTCGCGGGCACGTTCCTGATCGTCGGCCTCAGCGCCCTGGCGCTGCCGGGCCTGTCGCCGTTCGTGTCGGAGATCATGGTCCTCGTCGGGGCCTTCTCGGTCGCGAAGGTCGCGGTGATCGTCTCCGCGATCGGCGTGGTGCTGGCGGCGCTGTACGTGCTGCTCACGTACCAGAAGGTGTTCACGGGCCCCGCGCCCGAGCGCCGCAAGCCGGTCCTGGAGCTCACGCGCCGCGAGCGCGTGGTGCTGTGGCCGCTCATCGCGCTGATGCTGGTGCTCGGCTTCCTGCCCGGCATCGCCATCGACACGCTGCGTGAGCCGTCGTCCGACATCGTGGCCACCGTTCCCACCGAGGAGGCAGGTCAGTGAGCTTCACGACCCCCGAGATCGCCTGGGCGCCGCTCGCGCCCGTCATCATCGTCCTCGGCGCGGCCGCGGTCGCGATCCTGATCGAGTCCTTCGTGCGCGCGGCGCAGACGCGCCGCCGCGTGCAGCTCGGCGTCTCCGTCGTCGCGCTGCTGGCGGCCGCCGGCACCGCGATCGTGCAGTGGGCCACCCTCGAGGGCGCGGGCACGATCGTGCTCGACGGCATGCTGACCGTCGACCGCCAGTCGCTCGCGTGGCAGGTGCTCATCGTCGTGTTCGGCACGCTCGGGATGCTGCTGTTCGCGGCGCGCACCCGCGCGGGCGAGGAGGCGTTCACGCCGCTCGGCTCCGTCGCCCCCGGCTCGACCGAGGAGACCCTCGCACGCCGCAAGGGCATGCAGGTGACCGAGGTGTTCCCGCTCGCGCTGTTCGCGGTGGGCGGCATGATGCTGTTCACCTCGGTGACGGACCTGATCTTCCTGTTCGTCGCGCTCGAGGTGTTCTCGCTGCCGCTGTACATCCTCGTGGCGCTCGCGCGCCGCCGCCGCTTCCTCTCTCACGAGGGCGCCCTGAAGTACTTCCTGCTCGGCGCGTTCTCCTCGGCGATCCTGCTGTTCGGCGCGGCCTTCCTCTACGGCGCCACCGGCTCGACCTCGTACACCGAGATCGCGCAGGGCGTCGCCTCGGTCAGCGGTGTCGACGCGCTCGTGCTCGCGGGCGCGGTCATGGTCGTCGTGGGCCTGCTGTTCAAGATCGGCGCCGTGCCGTTCCACTCGTGGACGCCGGACGCCTACCAGGGCGCGCCCACCCCGGTGACGGCCTTCATGGCGGCCGCGACCAAGGCCGCCGCCACCGCCGCGCTGCTGCGCGTCGTGTACGAGGCATTCTACGGTCTCGAGTGGGAGCTGTCGTGGCTGATCTGGGGCGTCTCGATCGCCTCGATGCTGCTCGGCACCGTGGTCGCGCTCGTCCAGACCGAGCTCAAGCGCATGCTCGCCTACTCGTCGGTCGCGCACGCCGGATTCATCCTGGTCGCCTTCGCGGGCTTCCCCGACGGCGCGCTCTCGGCGCTCCCGTTCTACCTCGCCTCGTACGGCCTCGCGACGCTGGGCGCGTTCGCGGTCATCACGCAGGTGCGTGAGAAGGCCGAGGACGGCACCGTCATGGGCGAGGCGACGCGCCTCGGCCAGTGGGCCGGCCTGGGCAAGCGCTCGCCGTGGCTCGCCGCCGCGATGGCGCTGTTCCTGCTGTCGTTCGCGGGCATCCCGCTGACCGCCGGCTTCGTCGGGAAGTTCGTCGCGTTCGCCGCGGCGATCTCCGCGGGCGCGTGGCCGCTCGTGCTGATCGCGGTGATCGCCTCGGCCGCCGCCGCGTTCTTCTACGTCCGCCTCATCGTGCTGATGTTCCTCACCGACGTGCCCGAGGGCCAGGAGGACGCCGTCGAGATCGACCACAGCCCGCTCGCCCGCGTCGTCGTCGTGATCGCCGCCGCCGCGGTGGTGCTGCTCGGCGTCGTGCCCGGTCCCGTGCTCGCCGCTTTCGAGAACGCCGGCGTGCTGCTCCTGGGAGCGGCGGGCTAGCGCATGGCGACACTCGCGATCGGCAACGAGGCGCTCGAGGCGGAGCTCCTGCCGCGCCTCGAGCTCGTCGAGGAGCGCCTGCGCGACGCCGTCGCGCAGTCCGACACGCTCGCCGACGCGACCTCGCGCCACCTCGTCGACGCGGGCGGCAAGCGCCTGCGCCCCGTGCTCGCGCTGCTGTGCGCGCAGCTGGGCGACGGCGCGCGCCCCGAGGTGCTCGACGCCGCCGTGGTGGTCGAGCTCACGCACCTCGCGACGCTGTACCACGACGACGTCATGGACTCGGCGCCCACGCGTCGCGGCGCCCCCGCGGCGCACGAGGTGTGGGGCAACTCGGTCGCGATCCTCACCGGCGACCTGCTGTTCGCGCGCGCCTCGCGCGTGGTCGCGGGACTCGGCCCGCAGGCCGTCCGGATCCAGGCGGAGACGTTCGAGCGCCTGTGCCTGGGCCAGCTCCACGAGACGGTCGGCGCGTCCGAGACGGACGACCCCATCGCCTTCTACCTCCAGGTGCTCGCCGACAAGACGGGCTCGCTCATCGCGACCTCGGCGCGCTTCGGGGCGATGTTCGGCGGCTGCCCTCCGACCATCGTCGAGCAGGTGACCGCGTACGGCGAGGCCGCCGGCGTCGCGTTCCAGCTCGCCGACGACGTGATCGACATCCGCTCCGACGCCGCCACCACGGGCAAGACTCCCGGCACGGACCTGCGCGAGGGCGTCCCCACGATGCCCGTGCTGCTGCTCCGCCGTCGTCTCGCCGCGGGCGACGGCACGGACGCGGACCGCGAGCTGCTCGCCGCGATCGACGGCGACCTGTCCGACGACGCGGTGCTCGCCTCCGTGGTCGAGCGGCTCGCCGCGCACGTGGTGGTCGACGAGACCGCGACGCTCGCGCGCGCGTGGGCCCAGCAGGCCAAGGACGCGGTCGCGCAGCTGCCGGAGGGCGACGTCAAGGCGTCGCTGCTGGCCTTCGCGGACGCGCTGGTCGCCCGCGCGGCCTGACCGCCGCCGCCCTCACCCCACCCCCACCGCATCCCCACTCCCACCGTGCTGCGGGGAGGTGGCCGACGGTTTCCGGAAGTCTTCGACTCCTACGGGGAGCTGAGCGACGCCCGGAAGTGGTACGTGACGGTCATTTCCGGGACGTTCGTGCGCGTCATGGGTAGGCCATGGTCGCTCCGGCGCGCGGGGGAGCGGGCGACAACCGTCCACCCATGAGGCGCGGCGATCCCCGAGAATCGACAATGGTCTACCCAGTGCGCGGGTGGGCGGGCGGGCACGCGGGCGCGAGCCGCGCCGGCTCACACCGGCTCGGTGACCTCGCCCGAGACCGCCGCCGCCGGGTCCTTCACCCGCGAGCGCGCCCGCCACGAGTCCACCGTGATGAGCACCAGCGCGACCCACACGAGCGCGAAGCCGGCCCACCGCGCGGGCGGCATCGGCTCGTGGAAGTGCCACACGGCGAGCGCGAAGGTCATCGTGGGCGCGATGTACTGCAGCAGCCCCGAGATGTTGAGCGGGAGGCGTCGCGCGCCCGCCGCGAAGATCAGCAGCGCGCCGGCGGTCCACGTGCCGGTGGTGAGCATGAGCGCGTCGTGCCACCCGCCCAGGCCCTCCGCGCCGCGCGCGAACAGCGTCGCCTGACCCGCGATGCCCACCCAGGCGAGCACGCCGATCGCGACGGGCAGCTGCACCGCCGTCTCCACCGTGAGGCCGGTCAGCGCGTCGACCTTGTGGCCCACGTCCTTCTTGATGAACGAGTAGGTGGCGAAGCTGAACGCCAGCACGAGCGAGATCCACGGCAGGCCGCCCATCTCGATCGCGAGCACCAGCACCGCGATCGCCGCGACCCCGATCGCGACCAGCTGCAGCCTGCGCAGCCGCTCGCCGAGCAGCAGCACGCCGAGCGCCACCGTGATGAGCGGGTTGATGTAGTACCCCAGCGACGTCGACGCGACCCGGTCCGTCACGACGGCGTAGACCATGACGCCCCAGTTGAGGGCGATGACGAACGATGCGACCGCGAGCCGTGCGAGCACCTGCCGGTCGCGGACGACGGCGACGATGCGCGCCCAGCCGCGGACGAACGGCACGATCGCGAGGCACACCGCGAGCGAGGAGATCGACCGCCAGGCCACGATCTCGAGGGCGCCGGCCGGCTCGAGCGCGGCCATGAAGATCGGGAACAGGCCCCAGATGAAGTAGGCGGAGGCGCCGTAGGCGAGGCCGCGGCGGTCGAGCGAGGGGGTCACCAGGAGATTCTGCCACCCGCTGGCCCTCGACCTGCAGGGCCAGTCCGCCGCAGCTGGCCCCACCAGCGCGAGGAGGATCCAGGCGGCGCCCGCCCCTCCGCGGAAGATTTCGCCCATTTCGATTTGCAAGCGTTTACATGCACCGATACGCTCGCGCTCAGTTGGACCGCTCAGCATCACACCGACGTGACCAGGCCACAGCGTGGTGGCCCCGAACCTGGGAGTTTCCTTGTCCAAGCCGCTGACCGTGCGAGGCACGGCCGCCCTCCTGCTCCTCACCCTCACCGTCGCCTTCGCCGCCCTCACCGGCATCGCCGCACCGTCCGTCGCCGCGGACCGGACCTTCGCCCTCGTCGGCAACCTCCAGGACGAGCTCGGCTGCCCCGGCGACTGGCAGCCGGAGTGCGTCGAGACCGAGCTCGCCCCGACCGGGACCGCCGACCTCTACGCGGCCGAGTTCGACGTGCCCGCCGGCACGTACGAGTACAAGGTCGCGGTCGACGATCTGTGGGACGAGTCCTACGGACTCGACGGCGGCGCAGCGAACATCCCGCTCGCCCTCCCGAACGCCGCGACGCTGCGCTTCCTCTTCGACGACGCGGCGAAGCGGGTGGGGCTCGAGGTGGTCTCGATCGGCGCCGGCTACACGGCCGAGGACGATGCGCTCGTCGCCGACCCCGTCCGCCAGGCGGGATCGGACGAGCAGTTCTACTTCGTCATGACCGACCGCTTCGCCAACGGCGACACCGCGAACGACGAGGGCGGGCTCACGGGCGACAGCCTCACCACCGGCTTCGACCCCACGGACAAGGGCTTCTACAACGGCGGCGACCTCGCCGGCCTGGCCGCGAACCTCGACTACATCGAGGGGCTCGGGACCACCGCGATCTGGCTCACCCCGTCCTTCAAGAACAGGCCTGTCCAGGGCACCGGTGCCGACGCGAGCGCCGGGTACCACGGCTATTGGGTCACCGACTTCACGCAGATCGACCCGCACCTCGGCACCAACGAGGAGCTCGAGGCCCTCATCGCGGACGCCCACGACCGCGGTATCAAGGTCTACTTCGACATCATCACCAACCACACCGCTGACGTCATCGACTACGCGGAGGGCGAGTACTCGTACATCGAGCAGGCCGACGTGCCCTATCTCGACGCGAGCGGCACCGCCTTCGACCCCGCCGACTACGCCGGCACCGGGACGTTCCCCGACCTCGACGCCGCCACCTCGTTCCCGTACACGCCGGTGGTCGCAGCCGAGGACGCCGACCTCAAGGTGCCGTCCTGGCTCAACGACCCGACGCTCTATCACAACCGCGGCGACTCGACCTGGACGGGCGAGTCGGTGACGTACGGCGACTTCGTGGGCCTCGACGACCTCATGACCGAGCACCCGACCGTCGTCGAGGGCTTCATCGACGTGTACGAGGGCTGGGTCGACCTCGGCATCGACGGCTTCCGCATCGACACCGCCAAGCACGTCAACTTCGAGTTCTGGGAGCAGTGGAGCGCCGAGGTGCTCGCGTACGCGCAGGCCCACGGCAAGCCGGACTTCTTCATGTTCGGCGAGGTCTACGACGCGGACCCGGTCAAGCTCGCGCCGTACATCCGTGACACCGACATGAGCTCGGTGCTCGACTTCACCTTCCAGTCCTCCGCCGTGAGCTTCGCGAGCGGCAACTCCGCCAAGGGGCTGAGCACCCTCTACGCGGGCGACGACCGCTACACCACGCCCGACAGCTCCGCGACGGCGCTGCCGACCTTCCTGGGCAACCACGACATGGGCCGCGTCGGCTACTTCATGCGCAACACCGACGCTCCGCTCGCGCGCACGATGCTCGCGAACGACCTCATGTTCCTGGGCCGCGGCCAGCCGGTGGTCTACTACGGCGACGAGCAGGGCTTCGTGGGCGCCGACCCGGGCAACGACAAGAGCGCACGCCAGTCGCTCTTCGCGTCGCAGGTGACGGAGTACACCGACCAGACGCTCCTCACCGGCGAGACCGTGGGCAGCGTCGACCGCTACGACACCGACGTGCCGCTCTACGAGCAGATCGCGGAGCTGTCGTCCCTGCGCGAGACCTACCCCGCCCTCAGCACGGGCGCCCAGATCGAGCGCTTCGTCTCCGACGGCGCGGGCGTCTACGCATTCTCGCGGGTCGACCCCGACGAGCGCATCGAGCACCTGGTTGCGCTCAACAACACCGGCGCCGACATCACCGTCGACATCCCGACGCTCACCTCGGGCGCCACGTTCGCCGGCGTCTACGGCACGTCGGCCTCGGTGACGGCGGACGATGCGGGCGTCGCGACGGTGACGGTGCCCGCCCTGGGCGCGGTGGTCCTGCGCGCGGACGGCGAGGTGAGCGCGCCCGCCGAGGCGGCCGCGCTCACGGTCACGGCGCCGAGCGCCGGTGCGGAGGCCGCCGGGCAGATGGCGGTGAGCGCCCAGGCCGACGGCGCGTGGCGCCAGACGAGCTTCGCGTGGCGCATCGTGGGCGACGCGGAGTGGCACGCGCTCGGCACCGCCGAGACCGCGACCCCGCGGGTGTTCCACGACGTCCCCGACCTCGCGGACGGCACGCTCCTCGAGTACCGCGCCGTGTCCGTCGACGCGGCCGGCCAGGTGTCCGCGGCGTCGACCTACGCCTCGGTCGGCCACCCGGTCGCGATCGTCGAGGAGGAGCAGCCGGAGGTCACCTACGACTCCGTCACCATCGCGGGCGACCTCCAGTCGGAGATCGGCTGCGCGGGCGACTGGGACCCGGCCTGCGAGGGCGCGATGCTCACCGAGGGCCCGGCAGGGATCTGGACGGGCACGTTCGACGTGCCCGCCGGGGACTGGCAGTACAAGGTCGCGATCGACGGCTCGTGGGGCCTCAACTTCGGCGCGAACGGCGTCCAGGACGGACCCAACATCGCGATCACCCACGGCGGCGGCGAGATCACCTTCTACTTCGACGCGCGCAGCAACATCGTGCAGTCGACCGCGGAGGGGCCCATCGTCACCCTGCCCGGCTCGTACCAGTCCGAGATCGGCTGCCCGGGCGACTGGGATCCCGGCTGCCTCCTGAGCCTCATGGCCGACGGCGACAGGGACGGCGTCTACACCTTCTCCACCACCGGCATCCCGGCCGGCGCCTACGAGCTCAAGGTCGCGCATGGGATGAGCTGGGACGAGAACTACGGTCAGGACGGCGTGCCCGGCGGCGCGAACATGTCCTTCTCCACCGACGACGGCGAGCTGGTCACCTTCAGCTACACGCTGGCGACGCACCTCCTCGACATCGAGGTCGCCAACCCGCCGTTGGCCGGCTCGGGCGAGTCGCGCGCGTACTGGATCGACCAGGACACGCTCGCCTGGCCCGCCGACCTGGGCGCCGGTGACGCGTTCCGGCTCTACGCCTCGTCCGACGCCTCGCTCGCGATCGCGGACGGGACGGTCACCGGGGGCGACGGCCACGACCTGACGGTGGTGCCCGGGGGGCTCACCGACGCGCAGCTCGAGCGCTTCCGGGCGCTCGACGGGTACGTCGCGCTGCACCTCGACGCGTCCCGCGAGGACGTGCAGGAGATGCTGCGCGGCCAGCTCGCGGTCGCGCAGTCCGCGGACGATGCGCTGACCGCCTTCACCGGCGTGCAGATCGCGGGCGTGCTCGACGACCTCTACGCCGAGGCGGCGGCCGGCACCGGGCTCGGCGCCGTCTACGGCGACGGCGGCCTCGTGCTCAACGTGTGGGCGCCCACGGCCCAGGACGCGACGCTGCTCGCCTGGGAGCCGGGCGCGACCGGCGACCCGGCGCGCCACGCCGCCACCCTCGACCCGGCGACCGGCATCTGGTCGGTCGCGGACGACGGCACGCTCGACGGCGCCGAGTACCTCTGGGAGGTCGTGGTCTACGCGCCGAGCACGGGCGCGATCGAGACGAACGAGGTGACCGATCCCTACTCGGTCGCCCTCACGCTCAACTCGGAGCGCTCGGTCGCGATCGACCTCGACGACCCGGCCTGGCGCCCGGACGCCTGGGAGGACACCCCGTCCCCCCTCGTCGAGCGCGCGGTCGACCAGACCATCTACGAGCTCCACATCCGCGACTTCTCGATCGGCGACGAGTCCGTGCCGGAGGCGGAGCGCGGGACGTACCTCGCCTTCACCGAGGAGGGAGCGGGACGGGCGCAGCTGCGCCAGCTCGCGGAGGCGGGCATCACCACGGTGCACCTGCTGCCGTCGTTCGACCTCGCGACCATCGAGGAGGACCGTGCGGCCCAGCTCGAGCCCGACTGCGACCTCGAGTCGTTCGCGCCCGACTCCGACGCGCAGCAGGCCTGCGTGATGGCGGTCGCCGACGAGGACGGCTTCAACTGGGGCTACGACCCGTTCCACTACACGGTGCCCGAGGGGTCGTACGCCGTGGACGCGGACGGCGGCGCGCGCGTCGCGGAGTTCCGTTCGATGGTGGGCGCGCTCCACGAGGACGGCCTCCAGGTGGTGCTCGACCAGGTCTTCAACCACACGGCGCAATCGGGCCAGGGCGACAAGTCCGTGCTCGACCAGGTGGTGCCGGGCTACTACCAGCGGCTCAGCGCGACGGGCGCGATCGAGACCTCGACGTGCTGCCAGAACGTCGCGACCGAGAACGCCATGGCCGGCCGGCTCATGGTGGACTCGGTGGTGACGTGGGCCAGGGACTACAAGGTCGACGGCTTCCGCTTCGACCTCATGGGCCACCACTCGCGCCAGAACATGCTCGACGTCCGTGAGGCGCTCGACGCCCTCACGCTCGAGGCCGACGGCGTGGACGGCTCGGCGATCTACCTCTACGGCGAAGGGTGGAACTTCGGCGAGGTCGCGGACAACGCGCTGTTCGACCAGGCCACGCAGGGCCAGCTCGGCGGCACCGGGATCGGGACCTTCTCCGACCGGCTGCGCGACGCCGTCCACGGCGGCAGCCCGGTCGACGGCTCGTCGACGTTCCAGCAGGGCTTCGGCACCGGGCTCGGCACCGACCCGAACGGCGACCCGATCAACGGCACCACCGAGGAGGCGCTCGCGGACCTCGCCCACCAGACCGACCTCGTGAAGCTCGGCCTCGCGGGCAACCTCCGCGCCTACGAGCTGCTCGCCTCGACCGGGGAGGTGCTGCGCGGCGACGAGCTCGACTACCGCGGCTCGCCCGCCGGCTACGCCGACGAGCCCGACGAGGTCGTCACGTACGTGGACGCGCACGACAACGAGACGCTGTTCGACCTCGGCGTGCTCAAGCTCCCGACGGACACGTCGATGGCGGACCGCGTGCGCATGAACACGCTGTCGCTGGCGACCACCGCGTACGCGCAGACGCCCTCGTTCTGGCATGCCGGCACCGAGCTCCTGCGCTCCAAGTCGCTCGACCGCAACAGCTACAACTCGGGCGACTGGTTCAACCGCATCGACTGGACCGGCCAGGAGTCGACCTTCGGCTCCGGCCTGCCGCCGGCCGCGGACAACGAGGGCAAGTGGTCGATCATGGCCCCGCTGCTCGCCGACCCGTCGCTCAAGCCGGCCGCCGCCGACATCGCGACGGCCGAGGCGGCCGCGCTCGACCTGCTCGAGGCGCGCTCCGAGGTGCCGCTGCTGCGGCTCGGCTCCGCGGACCTCATCGATCAGAAGGTGACGTTCCCGGGCTCCGGCACCGATGCGACACCCGGCCTCGTGGTCATGCTGATCGACGACCTCGTGGGCGAGGACGTCGACCCGCGGCTCGCCGGCGCGCTCGTGGTCCTCAACGCCTCACCCGAGGCGATCACCACGGCGCTCCCCGAGCTCGAGGGCCGGAAGTTCGCGCTCACGCCCGCGCTCGCCAAGGGCTCCGACCCGGTGGTGAAGGCCACGAAGGTCTCCGCCAGGACCGGCACGCTCACCATCCCCGCGCGCACCGCGGCGGTGCTCGTCGAGGGGCAGTCGAAGGGCAGCGGGAAGGGCAACGGCTCGGGCAACGGCAAGGGTCAGGGGAGCGACGGGGCGCCGGGCAGGCCCGCGCTCATGTGAGGCGTGCCGGCCCCCGGGGCACGTGTCCTGCCTCGGGGGCCGGCCGGCGCCTCACGACCCCGCGGACCGTCCCGCCGCGGCGATCCACGCCAGCATCCACGTGCGGGAGTCGCCGTCATCGATCGCGGAGTCCGGCAGCTCGATCGCCTCCGCCCACGCGGCCGCCCGCTCCTCGTCGCCGGCGAGCGCGCGGTACATGAGGAGGTAGTCCGCGAACTGGGAGGGCGTGGTCTGCCCCCACGCCTCGTCGACCGCGGCGACGATGCGGTCCGCCGGCACCGCGGCGAGGTACCCGGCCGCGGCGGGCTGGGCCGGGATCACCTGGATCCCGAGCATCGCCGCCGGGTCGTCGCTGAACCAGGTCGCGTAGTCCCGCTTCGCGCCCCACTCGATCGCGACGATGGGGTGCGCGTACCCGTCGAGCCCGGTGAGGTCGGGCGCGAGCCACAGCCGCGTCGCGGCCTCGGACTCCGCGGACAGCATCCATCGGGCGGAGGCGCCCAGCGCATCGTCCCCGCGCAGGTCCGCCCACAGCGCGACCGCGTTCCACGCGAGCGCCGCCTCGGAGCTGGACTCCTGGTTGTTGCCGTCCGCGAACGGGCTGATGCCGGACGCCCACGAGTGCCCCTCGACCGGGTCGAACGCGCGGCGCACCGGGAAGGCGTCCGAGGTGCCCGGTGCCGCGATGTCCTCCGCGACGAGGTCCATCACCGGCCCGATGCGCTCGGCCAGCTCGGGGTCGCGCGCCCCCGCCACCGCGGCGGCGTACAGCAGGTAGCCGTAGTGGAAGTGGTGGTCGTTGAACTGCTCCGAGCCGAACGCCGTCGCCAGCCCCACCACGCCCCGCAGCGTCGGGTCGTACGTGAAGCAGCGCTCGGCACGCTCGGCGCATCCGTCGGCGGCGCCCCACAGGTCGAGCTGCGTCTCGAGCGTCCCCTGGAGCTGCTCCGCGAAGGCGTCCTCCCCGAGCGCGTCGGCCACCTGCAGCAGGTTGGCGAGCCGGTACAGCGCCTTGGCGCCGAAGTACGTGTCCGCCGGCAGCTCGGGCTCGGCGCCCGCATCGGCCGCGAACGCCGCGGCGATCGCGTCCCGCTGCGCGCCCGTGAGGCCGCCGAGGTCGAGCGCGGCGCTCGGCTCGACCAGCGGGACGTCCCAGGAGACGGACGATGCGCGGCACACCTCGTACGTGCCGTGGATGGTCGCGTACGAGCCGAGCCCGCAGTCGAGCCCCTCCGCGCGGGCGGCCGGCACCGCGACCACGGTCGGCTCGTCGGCGTAGTCGATCGTGGTGGTCGCCGCCTCGCCGAGCGCGAACGAGGCGTCCGCGCCGGCGGCGACCGGCCCGAGCGCCGTCGCGAAGGAGGCAGCGTCGCCGCCCTCGGGCACCGCGAACAGCTGCGCCGAGCCGCCCGGGTCGAGCGCGAGCGACGTCCCGTCGACCGCGGCGCGGTCGAGCGCGATCCCGTACTCGGTGTCGCCGATCGTCGCGGTGGCGAGGTCGTCCCCGGCCGCCTCGAAGGGGGTCGACAGGGTCGCCTCGGCGCCGCCGTCGGACGTGACTGCGACCACGGGCACGCCCTGCGCGAGGGTGAGCTCCACCGGCCCGGTCGTCAGGGTCACGCCGACCGGGCCCGCCGCGGTGACCTCGCCGAATCCGGAGGCGCCCGCCACGGTGACGGTCAGCTCCGCCACCGCGGGCGCGAGGATCGCGGCGGGCTGCGGGTCGGGGCGGGTGAGGCCCATCGCGAAGCCGCCGTCGACCGCCTGGAACGACAGCGGTGCGGGGAAGACCGGCAGCCCGGGGTCGCCGAAGGCGAGCGCCGAGTACCAGCGGTTGGTGGGCGGCACCACGTCCGCCGCGAGCCGGGTCGCGACGCCGGCGTCGGCGGCCGTCGGCAGGATCGACGGGTCGGGGCCGTCCTCACGGGGGCCCGCGGCGGCGACGGTGGCGGGCACGGCGTCGGGCTCGTCCGACGCCGTGCAGCCCGCCCCGGCCAGGGCGAGCACTCCGGCGAGGGTGGCCACGGCGGCGATCCGCCTCACAGACCCACCTTGCGCGCGAGGTCGCCGAGCGCGTCGGTGACCCCCGCGAGCGGACCGTCGTCGCGCAGGTGGAGCGTGGCGGCCACGGGCGTGCCCGCCTGGATCAGGCCGCCGTCCGCCTCGTCCACGAGCGCGTCCGACTCGACGCGCACGGTGACGCGCGCGGCGCCCTCGACGGTCTCGACCGAGTAGTCCGCGACGGTGCCGGCGAGCACCGAGTCGTCCGGCAGCCGCAGCTCGACCGTGGCGTCCTCGACGATGCGCGAGAAGTCGCGCGGCGTGAGGTCGAACTCCGCCGCGGTGTAGAGGCTGTCCTGCTGATCGATCGCGGCGATGACCGAGCCGGCGCCCGCGAAGCTGCCGACGTCCGCGGTGATGTCCCCGACCGTGCCGCCGATCGCCGCCCGGATCGTCACCGTGCCGTTCTTCGCGAGCGAGCCCGGCACCGCCTCGAGGAGGCCCTGCTTGATGTCGCGCGCGAGGATCGGGCTGTCGATCGCGAACAGCCGGTCGCCCTTGGAGACCTGGTCGCCCTCGTCGACGAACCGCTCGACGATGAGGCCGCCGTAGTCCGTCCCCACGTCGTAGCGCGCCGCCTGGATCTCGGCGTTGGTGCTGAGCACCTCGGACTGGCGCCGGTTGAACAGCAGCGTCGCGGCGGCGACGACGAGCAGCACCGCGAGGATGCCGGCAACCATCTTGAGGCGGTTGCCCCACGTCATGACGCCAGCTCCCGGCGGGCGCGGCGGCCGAGGAGCGTCCCCGGCAGGACGGGGCGCACGATCGTCGGCGGAGTCTCGGCGCGAGGCGCGGCCGGACGCGGGGGCGCCTGCGCGGCCGGCGCCGGCGGGGCCGGGGCCCG
>NZ_BBLX01000006.1 GCF_000971155.1 Demequina maris
GATCTGCGTGTCCCCATGTGTCAGCGCGGTGCGGGGCGCGGCGAGGGGCGGGGCGCGGCGAGGGGCGCGACGAAGCGGAGAGACCCGCAGACCGCCCCCACCACGCCTGAGACAATGGAGCCCATGACCACGACCACCCGCCTCCTCCCGCCGCTGCGCATCGGCCCCCTCGAGGTCGACACCCCGGTGGTGCTCGCGCCCATGGCGGGCGTCACGAACGCCGCCTTCCGCCGCCTGTGCCGCGAGCACGGCGGCGGGCTCTACGTGGCCGAGATGGTGACGTCGCGCGCGCTCGTCGAGCGCACCCCCGAGTCGCTGCGCATCATCGCGCACGACCCCGACGAGAAGCCCCGCTCGGTCCAGGTCTACGGCGTCGACCCCGCGACCATCGCCGCCGCGGTGAGGATTATCGCCGAGGAGGACCGCGCCGACCACATCGACATGAACTTCGGCTGCCCCGTGCCCAAGGTCACCCGCCGCGGCGGGGGAGCGGTGCTGCCGTGGAAGCGCGACCTGTTCAAGGAGATCGTGCGCGCCGCCGTCCGCGAGGCCTCGAAGTTCGACATCCCCGTCACGGTGAAGATGCGCAAGGGCGTCGACGACGACCACCTCACGTACCTCGACGCGGGCCGCACCGCCGAGAAGGAGGGCGCCGCGGCCGTCGCGCTCCACGCCCGGACCGCCGCCGAGTACTACTCGGGCAACGCCGACTGGGAGGCGATCGCCCGACTCAAGGAGACCGTGAAGAGCGTCCCGGTGCTCGGCAACGGCGACATCTGGCAGGCCGAGGACGCGCTGCGCATGGTCGAGCAGACCGGCTGCGACGGCGTCGTGGTCGGCCGCGGCTGCATGGGCCGGCCGTGGCTGTTCGCCGACCTGCAGGCGGCCTTCGAGGGGCGCGAGGACCGCGTCCGCCCGGGCCTGCGCATGGTCGCGGACACCATCTACCGTCACGGCGAGCTCATGGTCGCGCACTTCGACGACGACGAGGACAAGGGCATGCGCGAGCTGCGCAAGCACATGTCCTGGTACCTCAAGGGCTACCCGGTGGGCGGCGAGGTGCGCCGCTCGCTCGGCCTCATCTCGACCCTTGCGGAGCTCCGCCAGATCCTCGACACGCTCGACCTCGAGGCCGGCTACCCCGGCGAGGAGGCCGAGGGCCCCCGCGGCCGCCAGGGCTCGCCGCGCGTGCCGTCGTGCCCCGAGGGCTGGCTCGACACGCAGGACATCACCCCCGACCTCGAGAAGCGCCTGCGGGAGGCCGAGCTCAGCGTCTCCGGCGGCTGACCCGGGGACGATGTGCGGGCCCCGTCAGCGCACGCGCCCGTCCCGGCCGGCACCACCGCCCGAACCCCGCACGGTGTGACAAATCGCACCCGGCAAAACCCCCATACCTGCATTAACGTGGCGACATGAGCAGGGTGCGTGCCTACCTCGCGATGTCGCTCGACGGCTTCGTCGCGGGTCCCCGAGACGACCTGGACTGGCTCGAGCCGCGCGCGGAGGGCGCGCCTCCGATCGCCGACGAGCCCTGGCGGGACTCGGACGACGATGCGCTGCACTTCGGCGACTTCCTCGACCGGATCGGCTGCATCGTGATGGGCCGGCGCACGTTCGACATCGCGACGCGCTTCCCGGACTGGCCCTACCGCGACCTGCCCATGCTGGTGCCGACGCACCGCCCCCTCGAGACCGAGCACAAGACCGTCCGGCCCGCCCGCGGCGACATCGCCACGGTGATCGAGAAGGCGAAGGGCCTCGCGGGACG
This sequence comes from Demequina maris, assembly GCF_000971155.1. GTDB lineage: Bacteria > Actinomycetota > Actinomycetes > Actinomycetales > Demequinaceae > Demequina > Demequina maris. The sequence goes on from NZ_BBLX01000006.1 coordinate 1,769, forward strand.
CAAGGACGTGTACGTCGACGGCGCCACGCTCGTGCGCGACGCCCTGGAGGCGCGCGTGCTCGACGAGCTCGTCGTCACCGTCGTGCCCACCGTCCTCGGCAAGGGCGTGTCGCTGTTCGGCGGCCTGCCCCGTCCCGCCGAGCTCACCGCGGAGCACGTGGTCCGCTTCGGCGACGGCTTCGTGCAGATCCACCTCGCGTGCCCCACCGAGGCGCGCTGAGGGCGCGGACCCTCCCGGACCACCGCATCGTGCCCGGTAGAGTCGGAATGTGAGCGTCCCACCCGAGGGCTACGGCGCAGCGGACGTCCAGCGCTACGTCCAGGAGCCGCCCAAGCAGGCCCAGCGCACCCCGTTCGAGCGCGACCGCGCGCGCATCGTGCACTCAAGCGCCCTGCGCCGCCTGGGCGCCAAGACGCAGATCCTCGGCGCCGGCACCGGCGACTTCGTCCGTACGCGCCTCACCCACACGCTCGAGGTGGCGCAGGTGGGCCGCAGCCTGGGCAAGGTGCTCGGCTGCGACCCCGACGTCGTGGACGCGGCCTGCCTCGCGCACGACCTGGGCCACCCGCCGTTCGGCCACAACGGCGAGCGCGCGCTCGACGAGGTGTCGCGGGACATCGGCGGCTTCGAGGGCAACGCGCAGACCCTGCGCATCCTCGCGCGGCTCGAGACGAAGACGTACGACCCCGAGACGGGTCAGAGCGTGGGCCTCAACCTCACGCGCGCGGTGCTGGACGCGAGCGTCAAGTACCCCTGGACCGAGGACGCGACGCCCACGCGTCCCGACGGCACGCCCACGCGCAAGTTCGGCGTCTACGACGACGACCTCCCGGTGTTCCGGTGGCTGCGCGAGGGCGCCCCCGACCGGGCCCAGAGCTTCGAGGCGCAGGTGATGGACCTCGCCGACGACATCGCGTACTCGGTGCACGACGTCGAGGACTCGGTGGTCCACCACACGGTCTCGCTCGGGGTGCTGCGCGACCCGGCCCGCGCCCGCGAGATCGCCGATCACGCGCGCGTCTGGTACGGCCGCGGCGAGCCCGACGCGCTCATGGCCGCGCTCGACCGGCTGCGCGCCGAGCCGTGGTGGATGGACGAGTACGACGGCTCCCACCGCGCGCTCGCGACGCTCAAGGACATGACCAGCCAGCTGATCGGCCGCATCGTGGGGACGGTCGCGGAGGCCACGCGCGCCGAGTACGGCGACGGCCCGCTCACCCGCCACCACGCGCGGCTCGTGATCCCGGCGGAGCTCTCCGACGAGATCCTCATGCTCAAGGGCATCGCGGTGCACTTCCTCATGGCGCCCCGCGAGAAGAAGGCCGCGTACCGGCAGCAGCGCGAGCGCATCGCCTCCCTGGTGGGCGCGCTCGTCGAGCTGGGGGACGAGGCGCTGGAGCCGCACTTCGCGGTGATGCACCGCGAGGCGGCGGACGATGCGGCGCGCAAGCGGGTGGTGATCGACCAGGTGGCGTCGCTCACCGACAAGTCGGCGTACGACTGGCACCACCGCTACGTGGCGCGGCGGCGGAACGGCTGACTCAGCCCTCGACGGGCTCCACGGCCACCACGGCCTCGCGGCGGGCGAGCATGCGGTGCTCGGCCACGAGGATCGCGATCACGACGGCGGCGCCGGCGAGCGCGGCGAGCAGCGGCGCGACGATGGGCTCCGTGGGCGCGATCCGCATGCCGTCCGCGTCCTGCCACGGCCACAGCGCGACGAGCGAGCCCGCCATGATGCCGGTGAGCACCACGAGCGTGACGCGGCGGCGGTGCTCGAGCAGCCACTGCAGCAGCTTGACGATGGTGACGAGGCCGATCGCGAGGCCGATCGCGAACGTCGCGAGGTAGCCGAGGTCGCGGTCGTTGAGCGCGGCGATGGTGGGCTCGTACAGGCCCAGCGTGAGCAGCAGGAACGAGCCCGACAGGCCGGGCAGCACCAGCGCGGACACGGCGAGCGCGCCGGCGGGGATGAGCACGTACCACTCGGGGGACAGGTTGCCCGCGGGCAGCGACACCACGATGCCCACCGCGACCGCGGCGACCGCCGCGAGCAGCCACTCGCGCATCGTCCACGGGACCGCGGGGGAGCGGGGCTCGGCGCGGTGGGAGTGGCGGAACGGGACCGCCAGCGACGCGAGGACGAGGCCCAGGAACAGGCCGCGCATCGTCTCCGGGTGGTCCTCGAGCAGGCCCTCCATCACGTGCGCCATGGTGAGCAGCGCGACCACCATGCCGACGCCGATCGGGAGCACGACGCCCCACGCGACGCGGCCGAGCTGGGCCCGCGCCTCGGCGAGGCCGCGCCCGCGCAGGCCGTCCGTGACGGCGTGGCGGATCCCGGCGATGAGGTGGCCGGCGGAGGTCAGCAGGGTCTCGTAGACGCCCGTCATGAGCGCGACGGTGCCGCCGCTCACGCCGGGAACGGTCTCCGCGGTGCCGATCATGGCACCGCGCACCACGTCGAGCGCGACCAGCAGGGGGGTGCGGCGCTTCTGCGGGGCGCCCGCCTCGACCGGCGAGATCTCGGGGGTGGTCATGAGGTTCCCTCCTGCGCGGGGGCGGGCCCCGCATCGTTCGCCCGCGCGCGGCGCTCCCTCAGGAGCAGCGCGAGCGCGATGGCCGGCAGCAGCAGCGGGACCCAGCCGTATGCCGAGCCGTAGCCGGTCCACACGGTCTCGTCCGGCCACCACGACGCCTCGACGTAGCCCAGCGTGCCCACGGTCAGGACGCCGGCGAGCTCGATCGCCGTGCCGACGAGCGCGACGCCCGCCCAGTGCCGCCACAGCGCGATCGCGATGACGAGGTAGAGCACCGCGGACACGCCGGACACCAGGTACGGCACGGGTGCCTCGGACAGCTTGGTCGCGATCTGGTAGCTCGACCGGCCGAGCGCGGCGAGCGCGAGCACCGCGTACGCGACGATCAGCGCGATGCGCGCGACGGGGTTCATGCCGCGCCCTGCAGGATCACGAGGACGCGCCACGCCACGACCGCGAGGGCCACCGCCACGATCACCGCCGCGGCGGCGTCGACGCGCGTCACCTGCACCGCGGTGAGCACCGGCCGGTGCGGGTCCGGGTCCGCCGCGGCTGCCTCCGGGGTGCCGAGCCGCCCGATGCCGAGCAGCGCGAGCAGCGCCACCGAGGCGATCACGTAGCCGAGCGTGAGGATCAGGTCCACGTCCGTGCCGGTGAACAGCAGGAACGCGACCGTCACCGTGTGCGCGGCGACGATCACGTACGTCACGGGCACGAGCACCCGGAGCGCACGATGCGCGGGCGCCCACACGAGCGTGGCGATTCCGGCGAGCGCGAGCAGCGCGGACACGACGAGCACGAGGGGGTGGATCACCCCCGTGTACAGCTCCACTAGGCCTGCTGCGCCGCCTGCTGGACGCGCATGGGGAGACGGGTCATCTCCTCACCGTCGACGCTGATCACCCACGAGAACAGGCGCGGCTTGTCGAAGCGCAGCCCGTCGATGGTGAACGCGAAGCTCGCGACCTGCTCGTCCCCGTCCACGAGGTGCGGCGGGCGGCCCACGGTGAACTCGCCGCCCATCGCGCGGATGGGGGTGGGCTTGCCGTCGGCGTCCGGGCGGATGCCGATCGGGTACTCCACGCCGTCCTCGGTGAGGAGCTTGAGCTCGAAGTTGTGCGTGCGGTTCGTCTCGGTGAAGGGGACGTGCACGATGGCGCCCACGGAGAGGCGGCGGTGCACGGCCGGGAAGCCGCGCACGAAGATGATGTTCCACCCCGCGCCCAGCGCGTAGATCTTGTTCTGCACGACCTCAGCCGAGTCGGCGAGGAATGCGTCCACTCTCACAGCAGCCAGTCCTTTCATGGGGTGCGGCTCAAGCCTAGCGCCACTCGGTGCCGCGCCAGGGCGCGAGCGGGGACGATGCGCGGGGAGCGGGCCGGTCCCGAGTACTCTGTGCCCGTGGCGGGCACGATCAACAGGGACGACATCGCGGCGGTCCGCGAGCGCGCGCCCATCGAGGAGATCATCGGCCAGCACGTCTCGCTGAAGTCCGCGGGCGTCGGCTCGCTCAAGGGCCTGTGCCCCTTCCACGACGAGCGTTCCCCCTCGTTCCATGTGCGTCCGGCCGCCGGCCGCTGGCACTGCTTCGGCTGCGGCGAGGGCGGCGACGTCATCGAGTTCGTCATGCGCATGGACGGCCTGCCGTTCGCCGAGGCGGTCGAGTACCTCGCCGAGCGCGCGGGCGTGACGCTCCGCTACGAGGCCGGCGGGCGCCGCGGCACCGAGTCCGGGGCGAGCATGCGCCGCCGCCTGCTCGAGGCCCACCGGGTGGCCGCCGAGTTCTTCGTCGAGCAGCTCGACAGCCCCGAGGCGCGCATCGCCCGTGACTTCCTGCGCGAGCGCGGCTTCGACCGTGCGGCGGCCGAGCACTTCGGCTGCGGCTACGCGCCGCAGGGCTGGTCGCACCTCACGGACCACCTGCGCAAGAAGGGCTTCACCGAGCCCGAGCTCAAGGCGTCGGGGCTGGTCTCCGAGGGCCAGCGCGGCGTCTACGACCGCTTCCGCGGCCGGCTCGTGTGGCCCATCCGCGAGGTGACGGGCGACGTGATCGGCTTCGGAGCGCGCCGCCTGCACGAGGACGACCAGGGCCCCAAGTACCTCAACACCCCCGAGACGCAGATCTACAAGAAGAGCCACGTCCTGTACGGCCTCGACCTCGCCAAGGGCGCGATCCGGTCCGAGCGCACGACCGTGGTCGTCGAGGGCTACACCGACGTCATGGCCTGCCACCTCGCGGGCATCACCAACGCCGTCGCGACCTGCGGCACGGCCTTCGGCGAGGACCACGTCAAGGTGGTGCGCCGCCTCATGGGCGACACCGGGCAGACCCAGCTCAAGGTCGGCTCCACCGGCGCGAAGGTCGTCTTCACGTTCGACGGCGACGAGGCGGGCCAGAACGCCGCGCTCAAGTCCTTCGCGCTCGACCAGCAGTTCCTCGCGCAGACGTTCGTCGCGGTGGACCCCGAGGGCATGGACCCGTGCGACATCCGTCAGCGCGACGGGGACGACGCGGTGCGCCGCCTCATGGAGCGCCGGGTGCCGCTGTTCGAGTTCGTCATCAAGGCCTCGCTCGCGGCGCACGACCTCGAGACCCCCGAGGGCCGCGTCGCCGCGCTGCGGACGGCCGCGCCCATCGTCGGCCAGATCCGCGACCGCGCCCTGCGCCCCGAGTACGCGCGCCGCCTCGCCGGCTGGCTGGGCATGGAGCCCGCCGACGTGCTCCGCACGGTGTCCCGGGCGGGGGAGCGGACCCCGCCCGCGCAGGGCCAGGCGGGCGCGCCCGCCGGACGCCCCGCGGCGGCCCAGCCCGCGCATCGTCCCGACGACGGCCCGCCGCCCATGGACCCCGAGACCGGCCAGATCATGACCGTGACCGCGACGCGCCCCAACCCCCGCGACCCGGTGGTGCGGGCGGAGGCGCTGTCGCTCGGCGTGCTGCTGCAGGGCAAGGCGGAGATCGCGCAGGACGCGATGGCGCTCGGGATCGTCGCGGAGCTCGCGCGCGACTCGTTCACGGCGCCGCAGTACGGGCAGATCTTCGACGCGATCGTCGCCGCGGGCGGGCCGAGTGCGGCGGTCGCCGACTGGGTCGGTGCCGTCGAGGAGCAGGCGGGTCCCGACCTCGCGCCGCTCGTGTCGCAGCTCGCGGTCAGCCCGCTGCCGCACGACAAGCCGGCCGAGCTGGGCCACTACGCGCGCTCGGTGCTCGCGCGCCTGCTCGACCTCGCGATCACCCGCCGCACGGCCGACCTTCGCGGTCGCATGCAGCGCGCCGGCGCGGGCACGGACGCCGCGCAGGAGGCCTTCGCGGAGATCATCCGGCTCGAGGGACGCCGCCGCCAGCTGCGCGAGGTGGAGTAGCCCCTCCGAGGTCACGGGACGGCAAAGCCCGTGTGAACTGAGAGTTACCAGGCCGAAAACTCTTGTCGACACGTGCATGATTGCTGTGCGCGCATGGTTAGCGTGGAGCGAGGCCGCGTCCACGCGGCCGGGCCGCGACCATCCGCGGCGTCCCCATCACCACGGAAGGTGTCACAGTGAGGAATCGTCTGTTCGCCCCCGCCGCTGCCGCGGCAGGCCTCGCGTTCGCGCTCGCGGGCTGCTCCAGCGACGGGACCGGCTCGGAGTCGTCGCCCGACGCCACCGACACCGCGGCGGCCGCCGCGGAGCTGCCCGAGTCGCTGACCCTCGCGCTCGTCCCCTCGGACGACGTCGAGCAGATCACGACGGACGGCGAGGCCCTCGCCGCGGCGCTGTCGGACGAGCTCGGCATCGACGTCGAGGTGTTCGTGCCGGACAGCTACAACGCGGTCGTCGTGGCGCTCCAGACGGGTCAGGCGGACATCGGCTTCCTCGGCCCGATCGCCATGTGGCAGGCGCAGCAGGAGGCGGGCGCGGAGATCGTCCTGCAGGCGGTCCGCTACGGCGCGAGCGACTACGTGGGCCAGTGGTTCACCAACGACCCCGGCACGTACTGCCTCGACGACGTCACCACCGAGGCGGACGACGAGGGCATCAACTACTCGTACTGCAACGGCGCCACCGGCTACGAGGGCCCGCAGGGCGAGGACGCGCTCGCGCTCGTCCCCGAGGACGCCTCGATCGCGTGGACCGACGCGACCTCAGCCTCCGGCTACTACTTCCCGGCCATCCAGCTCGCGGAGATCCTCGGCATCGACGACGCCGCGTCGGCGTTCCCGAACGGCTTCTTCGCCGGCGGCCACTCGCAGACGGTCCAGGCGGTCTACGACGGCGAGGCCACCATCGGCCTGTCGTACAACGACGCGCGCTCGAACCTCGCGGAGGAGTTCTCCGACGTGGGCGAGAAGGTCGTCGTGTTCGCGTACACGAAGAACATCCCGAACGACGGCGTGGTGCTCTCGGGCGACCTCGACGCCTCGATCCAGGAGACGCTGACCCAGGCGCTGCTCGACCTCGCCGGCACCGAGGAGGGCCTCGCCGCCCTCGACGCGGTGTACGACATCGAGGGTCTCGAGCCCGCCGACCTCGCCGCGTTCGAGGACTTCGTGGGCCCGACCTACGACACCTTCGGCGGCGAGTGAGCGCGTAGGTCTCGTACGGAACATCGCGCCGGCGGCCGGCCTCGTGGCTGGCCGCCGGCGCCTCCCTTTGATAGGCATCTCTCATGATCGAGCTCAACGGCGTCACGGTCCGGTACCCCAACGGAGTGGTCGGCCTCGACGACGTCTCCCTCACCATCCCCGACGGCGAGTTCGTCGTCGTCGTGGGGCTCTCCGGGGCGGGCAAGTCGACGCTGATCCGCACCATCAACGGCCTCGTGCCCATCACCGAGGGCAGCCTCACGGTCGACGGCGTCGAGATGGCCGGGGCGTCCCAGCGCACGATGCGCGACGTGCGCTCCGGCATCGGCATGATCTTCCAATCGTTCAACCTGGTGAAGCGCACGTCCGTGATGAACAACGTGATGATGGGCCAGATGCACGCGATCCCCGCGTACCGGTCCCTCGTCGGCGCCTGGACCGCCGACGAGAAGGAGCGGGCGTTCCAGTCGCTCGAGCGCGTCGGCATCGTCGAGAAGGCGTGGACCCGCGCGTCGCAGCTGTCGGGCGGCCAGCAGCAGCGCGTCGCGATCGCCCGCGCGCTCGCGCAGGACCCCAAGGTCATGCTCGCCGACGAGCCTGTCGCGTCTCTCGACCCGCCCACCGCGCAGATGGTGATGAAGGACCTCCAGCGCATCAACCGCGAGCTCGGCATCACCACCATCGTGAACCTGCACTTCCTCGACCTCGCGCGCCAGTTCGGCGACCGGGTCATCGGCATGCGCGGCGGCAAGATGGTCTTCGACGGCACCGGCGCGCAGGCGGACGATGCGGTGTTCGAGGACATCTACGGCCGTTCCCTCACCGCGGACGACGTGCTGCCGGGACAGGCATGACGGTCGCCGCGACCCCGGCGGCGCCCGCGCGCCCCCGCAAGCCCCGCCCCAGCCGCGTCCTCATCCTGGGGCTGGCCGCGGTGGCGGCCATCACCGTGTGGGCCGGCTGGGAGATCGACTTCACGCTGGGCCCGCTGTTCGAGAACTTCTCCAACGGCTGGGTGGTGGTCGAGCAGTTCCTGCACCCCAACTGGTCGTACCTGGGCAACGCCTGGACGGCGTGGCTCGAGACCATCTCGATCGCGATCGTCGCGAGCTTCTTCGGCGTCGCCGTCGGCCTCGTCTTCGCGTACATGGCCTCGCGGGTGACCAACCGGTCCACGCCGCTGTACCGGGCCACCAAGTGGTTCCTCGCGGTGCTGCGCTCGTTGCCCGACGTCGCGTACGTGCTGATCTTCGTGGCGCTCGTGGGCGTGGGCTCCCTCGCCGGCATCCTCGCGCTGTTCATCTTCAACATCGGCATCGCGGCGAAGCTGACGGCCGAGACCATCGACGCCGTCGATCAGGGCCCGCTGGAGGCCGCCGACGCGTCCGGTGCGGGCACGTTCGCGCGCGCCCGGTGGGCGGTGCAGCCGCAGATCCTGCCCAACTTCCTGTCCTACGCGCTGTACATCTTCGAGCTCAACATCCGCTCGTCGGTGGTCATCGGGTACGCGGGCGGCGGCGGCATCGGGCAGCTCATCCAGGTCCAGTTCGCCCGCTTCAACTTCGAGAACGTGTCGGCGATCGTCATCAGCATGTTCGTGGTGGTGCTGCTCATCGACCAGCTCTCCCAGCACCTGCGCAGGAGGCTCGTGTGAGCGCCGCGTCCACCGCGTCCGAGACGCGCACCGTCCGCCCCGAGGAGCCCGGCAAGGCCCGCGCGACCATCGGCGCCATCGTCCTGGTGGCCCTCGTGCTCGCGGGCGGCTACCTGTCGAACGCCGACTGGGGCAAGCTGCCCGACATGTTCACCGAGGGCGGGAAGTACTTCGTCCTCATGCTCAAGGGCGTCGTGCAGAACCCGTTCTCCGAGCCCTACAGCGAGTATTGGACCACCGCGCTGGGCGGCATGCTCGAGTCGATCTCGATGGCGTGGATCGGCACCATGATCGGCGCGGTGCTGTCCATCCCCATGGGCTTCCTCGCGGCGCGCAACGTGTCGCATCCGGTCGTGGTCCAGGTCACCCGCGTGATCCTCAACGCGATCCGCACGCTGCCCGAGCTGGTCTTCGCGATCATCCTGCTGCTGCCGATCTTCGGCTTCGGGCCCAACGCGGGCGCGCTGGCGCTCGGCGTCGGCGCGGTCGGCACGCTCGGCAAGCTGACCGCCGAGGCGCTCGAGGGCATCGACCCGGGACCCGTCGAGGCCGCTCGCGCGGCCGGCGCGCCGGGCAGCGCGATCCTGCGCTGGACCTACTGGTCGCAGGTGCTGCCCGAGGTGCTCGCATTCTGGCTGTACCGCTTCGAGATCAACATCCGCGCGTCGGCGATCTTGGGCATCATCGGCGCCGGCGGCATCGGCTCGGTCCTGTCGCAGGCCTTCCGCTACCGCGAATGGGACTTCATCGGGATCCTGCTGTGCGTCATCATCGTGGTGACCGTGCTCGTCGACGCCGTCTCCGGCGCGGTGCGCCACCGCATCATCGCGGGCTCGGGCGTCTCCGAGGCCAAGGTGGAGCAGGACGGCGCGACGCTGTAGGTCTGGGCGCGTGCGCCTGCGGTGGGACGATGCGCGGCCCGCCGCGCCGTTGTCCGCGGCCGCGCGTACCGTGTCGGTGGGAGAGCAGGGGAGGCCGTGATGGGTGGTCCGCGGGTGTCGTACGTGACGCTGGGCGTCACGGACCTCGAGCGTTCGCGCGCGTTCTACGAGTCGTGGGGCTGGAGCCCGGCGCAGGTCGACGAGGGGATCGTCTTCTACCAGGCCAACGGGGTCGTGGTGGCGCTCTTCGGGCTCGCCGCGCTCGCGGCGGACCAGGGGAGGCCGGACGCGGACCTCGGCGTGGGCGGGATGACGCTCGCGCAGAACTATCCGACCGAGGCCGAGGTCGACGCGGTCTTCGAGGCCGCGCTCAAGGCCGGTGCGACCCCGCTCAAGACGCCCGAGAAGGTGTTCTGGGGCGGCTACAGCGGCTACGTCGCGGATCCCGACGGCCACGTGTGGGAGCTCGCGATGAACCCCTTCTCGCCGCCGGGGGCGGACGGCTCGGTGGTGCTCGGCGGCTGACGCCGCCCGCGCATCGTCCGCGCGCGAACCCGATCTGTTGCGCCTGCGCGTACCGCTGGTAGCGTCCGAAGGGTGGACGCGGACCGCGCGGTGGAGGAGCGGGCGCGACGCAGGGTCGCCGCGCTCGACAACGTCGACGTGCCCTCGGTGAGGGACCTGCGCGACTTCGAGGTGCAGGTGCTCGTGCGGCGCGGCCGCCGCGTCGTCCGCCGCGTGATGCGCGAGGCCGGCCTGCTGCGGCCGTGGTGGGAGCGGTCGCCGCTGCTCGTGCTCGTCGTGCCGCTCACCCTCGCCTACGCGGCTGTGTTCGCGGACGCGATGGTGCTGTTCATCGGCGGGGTGCTGCTGGCCTGGGGGCTGGCGGCCGAGCCGCGGGTCAACCGTGCGGAGCGGCGCGAGCTCACGCGCCTGCTGCGGATCTACCGCAACGCGGTCGCGAACGCGCTCGACGCGCGCGCCGACGAGCGGGCGAGGCGCGAGCAGGGACCCGGATCGTACGGGCTGAGCACGTAGGGGAGAGGGTGCGAGGCGCCCGCCGGGGCCGGGAAAGCAGAAGGCCCGGTCCTCGATGAGGACCGGGCCGGTGGCTCCCCCGACTGGACTCGAACCAGTAACCTGCCGATTAACAGTCGGCTGCTCTGCCAATTGAGCTACGGAGGATCGCGCTCGAATACTGTACCGGATCCCGGAGGGGTCCGGTGACCACTTCGAGGCGCGAACCCCCGCGGCGGTGGTCGTCAGTCGTCGTCGGTGGCGTCGTTGAACTTCGAGGCGACGGCGTCCTTCGCGTCCTCGACCTTGTCCTTGGCGCCGGCCTTGAGCTGGTCGATCTTGCCCTCGGCCTCGAGCTGCTCGTCGCCGGTCGCCTTGCCGGCGCCCTCCTTGGCCTTGCCCTTGAGGTCCTCGGCGGCGTTGCTCGCACGGTCGCTCATGCTCATGACTCCTCCACTTCGAATCGTCACTGACCGCGGTCGCGGTCACCCTTGATACAAGGTGAACAGTTGGCGAGGCATTCCCCGGCGCGCTCCGGCGCCGGGCTCGGAAGGGTGACGCGCGCTCGCCCACCGTGCGCCTCGCTAGACTGTCGGGCGGCCTCCTCGGGGGCCACGGGCCAGTAGCTCAGCCGGTTAGAGCAGTGGACTCATAATCCATCGGTCGCGGGTTCGAGCCCCGCCTGGCCCACCGCACCTAGAGCTCGCCTCTGCGCTCCAGGTACCTCATGGCGACGTACCCGATCGGGATCGGCAGCCAGTACGTGACGAGGCGGTACACGAGCGTCACGGACACCGCGATGCCCCACGGCACGCCCGCGCCTGCGAGGCCCGAGGTGAGCGCGAACTCGACGGCGCCGAGGCCGCCGGGCGTAGGAACGGCGGAGCCGACGGCGCTCGCGACGAAGTACAGGACGGCCGCGTCGATGAGCGCCATGTCCTGACCGAACGCGGCCAGCGCCGACCGGAACGCGCCGATGTAGGCGACCGCGAGCAGCAGGCTCCCGGACAGGCCCAGCGCGAGTCGCCACGGCTGCCCGACGATCTGCCTGAGGCGGGGCCACGTCTGGCGCACCGTGGGCACGATGCGCCGATGCGCCCACGCGCGGACCCACGGGATGAGGAGCAGCGCCGCGACGACGAGCACGACCACGCCGATGGCGATGAGGACCGCGGTCGACGGCAGCGCGACGAGCGCACCGCGCGATCCCGACGCGACGGTGAGGACGATGAGCCCGAGCACGGTGACGACGCCCGCGCTCACCTGCATGAGGGCGCCGGTGGCCACCGCGAGCGGTGGGGCCACCTTGCGCTTGGTGAGGAGGCGCACGTTGAGCGCCACCGGCCCCACGCCCGCCGGCACGGCGAGGGAGATGTACGCCGTCGCGAACTGCGCGGTGAGGATCCGGATGAACGGGATCCGGACGGGGCTGAACGCGAAGAGGGCGAGAGCGGCGCCCACGTAGGTGAGCATCGAGAACACGAACGCGGCGGCCATCCACCACGGGTTCGCCTGCCCGACCGCGTCGATGAAGTCCTGGGTGTTGAAGCCCGCGAGGATCACGGTGGCGGCGACGAGGCCGAGCACGATCGTGATGACCGTCCGCCACCCGAAGCGCGTCACGTCCTCTCGCGCGACCTCGGCGTCGGGCGAGCGGGCGAGGATCGCCGCGCGCACCGACTCCAGCACCTTCGCCTCCCTGCGCGCCTTGAGCGCCGCCCGCGTGGCCGGCGGCAGCACGATGCCCTGCAGCAGCGGCGCGGCCTGCTCGACGGGCCGCGCGCCCAGCGCGCGGAACGCCGAGTCGACCGCACGTTGGGGCCCGACCCGCACGGCGATCATCGCGAGCGCCTGGGCGACGTCGGCCCGCTGCGCGAACGTGCTGGTGGCGACCTCGCCCAGCTCCCAGGAGGTCAGCCACACCGGGGGCGCGTCGGGCTCGCCGTCGACGCCCACCAGCACAGTGTCGCCGCAGATCAGGCGGTGGGAGATGCCGGCACGGTGCATCGTCGCGACCTCGGCCCAGATGGCGTCGAGCAGCGCATCGTCGACCTCCTCGGCCGGGACGTCGCCGAACGGCCGCGCCGCGGGCGGGCGCTGGTAGACGAGCAGCATCGTGTCGCGGATCTGGCTCATGCCGAGCACGCGTCCGGTGCGCACGCCGCCGACGCGCGCCGCATGTGAGACGAGCGCGGTCGCCTCGGAGCTCTGGCGCAGCGATACCTCGGGCCGAGCGTGGATGCCGCGCAGCCGCAGCGAGGCCCACAGCTTGGAGACGGAGCCCGCGGCCTGCTGGTCGCCGTCGCGCGCGACCACGAGCAGCCGATGCTGACCCGCGGTGGTCATCGCGTAGACCCGTCCTTGGCGGGTGCGTGACAGCGCGGCGGTCGCCTCGTCGAGCTCCGGGTCCTCGTCGTCGCTCTCGAGGTCGGCGCGCACGAGCGAGATCGGCTCGAAGCCCGCCCGACGGATCCCCTCGACCAGGGTGTCCCCGTACGCGCGGTCGGCCGTCGACCCCACCCAGTAGCGCAGCCCGAGCCCGGCGGCACGCCCGAACAGCACGGTCAGCAGGATCGACGGGATGGTGATCGCGCCGAAGGCCGCCGCGATCGCGAGGCCGAGCCACAGCACGTTCCACGACAGCGACAGGGTGCGGCGGGTGGGCCGCCGTCCGGCCGCGGTGAGCAGCGCGGAGATCGCCGCGACGTAGGCCGGCAGCTGGAGGGTCTGCGCGCCGCGTGGGGTGAGGCTCGCCAGGAGCTCGTCGGTGCCGAGTTCCAGCAGGAGGAACGCGCCGATCAGCGTGACGATCACGCCGAGGATCGCGGCGCCGAGGGCCTCGAGGATGCGGCGCGGCTCGCGGCGCACGAGCATGTCGGTGAGGACGACGGCGGGGATGATCACCGCGAGGATCGCGGTGAAGAGGTTGACGGGCGCGATGAGCAGCCGCCGCAGCGTGGGCGAGATCGACGCGATGTCCTGCGTGATCCCCCTCGTGGTGCCGATCGCGAACTCGGCGATGAGCAGCACCGCGATGATGCCGAGCACCGTCAGCAGCAGCCGGATGATGTCGGTGAGGCGCCGCACCCGCGTCTCGGGCTCGTCGACGATGCGTACCCGCGACGGTTCCTCGTGCGTCGGGGACGCATCCGCCACCATGGGGCGAGTCTATGGCGGCGGTCGTCGCGGTGACCGGGTGCGGCTACGTCCGCGCGGGCTCCTCGCCCTCCTCCACCGCATCGTCCTCATGCCGCTCCAGGTAGGCGGCCGAGGCGCCGTCGACCTCGTACGACTCGGGGACCGCGTCCTCGCTGACCGAGGTGCGCAGCGGCACCTCCTTGACGAAGAGCAGCAGCACCAGCGCGACGAGCGTGAGCGGCACGATCGACAGGAACACCGGCGTGAGCGCGTCGTTGTACGAGCCGATGATGATGTCCTGCGCGGCCTGGGGGAGCGTGCCCACGATCTCGGGCGTGATGCTGTTGGCGCCCTCGATGCCGCCCGCCGCGACGTCCGGCGGGATCCGCTCGGTGAGCAGGTCGATGAGGTTGTTGGTGAAGATCGAGCCCACCACGGCGGCGCCGAGCGACGCGCCGATCTGCCGGAAGAAGTTGTTCGCCGCGGTGGCGGTGCCGACCATCGTGATGGGGAACGTGTTCTGCACGATCAGCACGAGCGTCTGCATCATCATGCCGAGCCCCAGGCCGAACACCGCGACGTACAGGCAGGTCAGCCACAGCCCGTGGTCGGGCGTCATCGTCGACAGCAGGACCAGCCCCACGGTCACGATCGCGGCGCCGACGATCGGGTAGATCTTGTACCGCCCGGTCCGCGACACGGTGTTGCCCACGATGATCGAGGTGGGCAGCATCGCGCCCATCATCGGGATCATCAGCAGCCCTGCCTCGGTGGCGCCCACCTGGCCGACCATCTGGAGGTAGGTGGGCATGTACGCGAGCGTGCCGAACATCGCCACGCCGATCATGAGGCCTGCGGCGGTGGTGAGGTTGAAGTTGCGTCGCCCGAACAGCAGGAGCGGCATCACCGGCTCCTTCGCGCGCCGCTCGACCAGCACGAACACGACGCCCGCGACCACCGTGAGGACGATCAGGCCGATGATCAGGGGATCGGTCCACTCGTAGTGGCCGCCTCCCCACGAGGTGAACAGCACCAGGGACGATGCGGCGATCGCCAGCAGCACCATGCCCGCGACGTCCAGGGTGGGGCGCCCGCGGTCCTGGGGGTTGGGGTGCAGGAAGAACATCACGGAGACGATCGCGACCGCCCCGAGCGGCACGTTGATCCACAGGCACCACTGCCAGCCCGGCCCGTCGGTGAACCATCCGCCCAGCAGCGGCCCGATCACCGAGGACACCGCGAACGCCGCGCCCATGAGCCCCATGTACTTGGCGCGCTCACGCGCGGGCACGATGTCCGCGATCACCGCCTGCGACAGGATCATGAGCCCGCCGCCGCCGAGGCCCTGGATCGCGCGACCCAGGATGAGCTCGGGCATCGCGGTCGCCAGCGCGCCCACGACCGATCCGACGATGAACACCGCGATCGCCCCGATGAACAGCGACTTGCGGCCGATGAGGTCGCCCAGCTTGCCGTACACCGGCATCATGATCGTCGCCGCGAGGATGTACGCGGTCGTCACCCACAGCATGTGGTCCACGCCGTCGAGCTCGCCGACGATCGTCGGCAGGGCGGTGGAGAAGATCGTCTGGTCGAGAGCCGAGAGGAGCATGGCGGTCATCAGGCCGACCATGACGAGCAGGATCTCCCTGCGACCGGCCGCGCGGGCCTCACCGTGTGCGGGCGTCATACCTGCCATCCTGCGGGTTTCGGCGCGGAAGCGCGCGTCAGTTGCCGCTGACAGGCTCCGCGTCCGCGCGGGAGGGCTGCTCTGACGCCCACCAGCTCGCCAGCAGCGCGAGCTTGTCGGCGGACTCCGAGCCTGGCGTCGCGGTGTAGACCGTCAGGCCGAGCCCCTCGTCGGCCGGCAGCCCGAGCACGTTGTACTCGAGCTCGACCAGCCCGACGACCGGGTGGCGCATGCGCTTGAGGCCCTCGATGTGGAGGCGCACGTCGTGCCGCGCCCAACGCGTGCGGAACTCCTCGGATCGCGTCGAGAGCTCGCCGACGAGGTCCGTGATCGACTTGTCGAAGGGGTTGCGGCCGGCGACGGTCCGCAGGCTCGCGACCGAGCTGTCGGCGATCGTGTCCCAGTCCGGGTAGAAGTCGCGCGAGGCGGGATCGAGGAAGATGAACCGCGGGTACCCGGGCCGTTCGGGCTGCGAGCGGTAGACGGGGTCGTACAGCGCGCGCCCGAGCTCGTTGGTCGCGACGATGTCGCCGCGCAGGTTGCCGAGGACCGCGGCGCCGGTGGTGATGGACTCGACGAGGTGCAGCAGGCTGGGGCGCACGCCAGCGGGGCCGCCCGGCTTGCGCCGGGCGCGGGTCGAGGCGTTGGCGGTGCGTGCCAGGTCGAAGAGGTGGGCGCGCTCGGCCTCGTCGAGCCGCAGCGCCGACGCGATCGCCTCGAGCACCTCGTCCGAGACGCCGCGGAGGTCGCCCCGCTCGAGCTTGGTGTAGTACTCGACGCTCACGCCGGCCAGGATCGCGACCTCGCCGCGTCGCAGGCCGGGGACGCGGCGGCTGCCCACGTCGGGCAGACCCACCATCGCCGGCGTGACCTTCGCGCGGCGCGTCATCAGGAAGTCGCGGACCTCGTTCGTCGTGCTCATATCGCCACCGTAAGCCTGCGGCCCGCGCGGTGACAGGTACTCGCAGAGGTACCTCTGACAGGAACTGTCACGACGGCAGCGCCCCGGCTGTACTGGAGGCATCGCCCGCCGTGCCGCGGCGCATGGCGTCCAGAGACCGGAAAGGAAGACCTCATGTCGGAACCCCAGGAGCAGACCCCGATGCAGCGGATGATGGGCGACTTCGCACCCACGTTCGTCGAGCTCACCGACGAGGTGCTGTTCGGCAAGGTGTGGGCGCGCACCGATGCGCTGTCGCCGCGCGACCGGAGCCTCGTCACCATCACGAGCCTCGTCACCGCCGGCAACATCGAGCAGCTCAACGCGCACATCCCGATGGGCCTCGCCAACGGCCTCACCGAGGACGAGATCAAGGAGGCGATCACCCACGTCGCGTTCTACGCCGGCTGGCCGCCCGCCGTCTCGGCCCTCACCCTCGCCCAGAAGCTGTTCTCCAAGGAGGCCTGACATGAACATCGAGCCCACGATCCCCACCATGAAGAACCCGCCGGAGCAGTTCGCCGGCGACGTGTGGGTCGACCTGATCGCGATCCCGCACGGCCCGGAGCAGCGCGCCGTCCTCGCCAAGGTGCGGTTCGCGCCCGGCGCCCGTACCGCGTGGCACTCGCACGCGCATGGCCAGTACTGCCACGTGACCGACGGCACCGCGCTGTTCGGCAGCCGTGACGGCACCATCATCGAGGCGAAGGCCGGCCAGACGGTCTACACCCCGCCGAACGAGGAGCACTGGCACGCCGCCGCGCCGGACTCGTTCATGGAGCACCTCGCGCTGCTCGAGGGCACCGACCCCGCCACCAGCACCGTCTGGGGCGAGCACGTCACGGATGAGGAGCTCGGCCGCTGATGGCGGCGTGGCCCGCGCCCGTCCTCGCCGCGATCGCCGGCTCGGACGACCTGCACATCTCGCCGTTCCGCGCGGACGGTGTCACCTACGGCACCCCCACGTGGATCTGGTCCGTGGTCGTGGACGGCGCGCTGTACGTGCGCGCGCGGAACGGTGTCCGCTCGCGCTGGCACCGGTCCGCCATGTCGCAGCGCGCCGGCCGCATCTCCGCCGGCGGCCACACCCTGGACGTCACCTTCACGCCGGCCGATGCGTCGCTCACCGACGCGATCGACGCCGCCTACCGCGCCAAGTATGCGGACAGCCGCTACCTGCCGCCCATGGTGAGCGCGGGGCCGCAGGCGGCGACCGTCCGGATCGATCCCGCAGGCTGACCCCCGCCTGCCGTGGCGGCGGCCGCGCACGCTGAGAAGCGTCGCACCCGCATCGGGCCCCCTCCGGCGATCCTGGAGGGGGCCTTCGCCGTCCCCGCACCCACCTCACGCGCCAGGAGGCGTCCATGCAGATCCAGTTCACGCTCGACGATGCGAGCCTCACCGTGACGCTCGGTGACGGCCCGGCCGCGCTCGACCTGGTCGCGCAGCTCCCGCTCACGCTCACGATGCGCGACTTCCACGGCATCGAGAAGGTCGCCGACCTTCCTGTGCGCCTCGACATCGCCGGCGAGCCTCCGCGGACGGACGCGAATGCGGGCGACCTCACCTACTGCGCCCCGTGGGGCAACCTCGCGTTCTTCTACCGGGACCTCGGCTACGCCGCGGGGCTCGTGAGCCTCGGCACCGTCGACGGCGAGGCCGCGGTGCTCGAGGGCATCGCCGACGGTGCGACCGTCACGGTGACCCTGGTCGCCTGAGCCGGAGACGACGAAGGCCGGCCCCGATGCGGGGGCCGGCCTTCGTGGGGTCCGCGTCAGCCGCGCGAGCCGACCACCATCTTGAGCATCGTGCCGAGGTTCAGCCTGCCGCCGTACACGGGCATCATGTTCGCCGAGCCGTAGTCGGTCACGGGCGCCACGTTCCTGAGGGCCTCCATGTCCTCGGCGCCGATCTGGAAGTCGAGCGCGGCGTTGCTCGCCATGTGCGCGGGGTTCGCCGTATTGGGCAGCGGCAGCAGCCCGAGGTCGAGGCAGTAGCGGATCGACAGCTGCGGCACGGACACGCCGTAGCGGGCGGCGATGGCCTCGACCTCGGCGTTTCCCAGCAGCGCGCCATGGGCGACGGGGGAGTAGGCCTCGACGAGGACGTCCCGCGCGTGGGAGTGCGCGATGAGGTCGAACGGCGTGTTGCCTATGTGCGCGAGGACCTGGTTGACCATCGGCTTGACGGTGGCCGAGCCGAGGACGTTGTCGAGGTCGTCCTGCTCGAAGTTCGAGAGGCCGATCGCGCGGACCTTGCCGGCGGCGTAGGCATCCTCGAGCGCGCGCCACACCTCGCGGTTCTCGTCGAAGTAGCGCTTCTCGCCGCGGAAGGCGGTCCACGGCTGCGGGCTGTGGATGATCATCATGTCGATGTGGTCGAGACCGAGCTTCTTGAGCGATCCGTCGATCGACCTGGCGGCCTTCACGTACGACTTCGCACCCGCGTCGATCTTCGAGGTGACGAACACCTGGTCACGCGCGACGCCGCTGGAGCGCACGCCCTCGCCCACGCCCTGCTCGTTGCGGTAGGCCTGCGCGGTGTCGATGTGGCGGTAACCGGCGTCGATCGCCGACCTCACCGCGCCGACGACGTCCTTGTTGTTGATGAACCAGGTGCCGAGTCCCAGCTGCGGGATCTCGACGCCGTTGCTCAGCGTGTAGGTCTGGTCGAGGACCATGGGGTCTCCTTTCCTCTGTCGCCCGCGTCGGGCGAGCGGGTAGACGGGCGCATATCCGCATCGTGCGGCCATCATCGCGACCCCTTGCGGCCGCGACCAGATGGCGCCGGAAGGGGTTCCGCGAGCACCCCCGAGGCGTGCGACCCCGAGCATGCGGCGCACCGACGCTAGGGGCGCATCGACGCGCGAGGGAGCCTCTATCAGGGACCCTCTCAGCGGCGTCGATATCCCGCTCCGGGGCCCTACGTCCCGCGATCGTTGCCGGGACCACGGCGAGCATCGTCGGCACGGCGACGACGCCGCACCTCCCAGCACAGAAACGGACTTCTCATGGCCAAGCTCCTCGTCATCCGCGCGCACCCGCTCGCCGCCGACGCCTCGCGGTCGATGCGCCTCGCCGACGAGTTCCTCGCGGCGTACACCCAGGCTCACCCCGACGACGACGTCATCGACCAGAACCTGTACAACATCGCCATCCCGGAGATCGACCTCGACCTGTTCGGCGCGTGGAAGAAGCTGGGCGACGGTGTCCCGTTCGTGCGGCTGCACGAGGCGGAGCAGACCAAGAGCACCCTGTTCGAGGGGTACACCACACAGTTCCTCAACATGGACAAGATCGTGATCGCGAACCCGCTGTGGAACCTCCAGGTGCCCACGCGGCTGAAGGCGTGGATCGACTGCATCTGCGTCGCCGGCAAGACCTTCAAGTACAACGAGCAGGGGGAGGCGGTCGGGCTCGTGCGCGGCAAGAAGGCGCTCCACCTCCAGACCGCGGGCGGCTTCTACGGCTCGCAGGACCCGGCGAGCCAGTACGTGCAGATGATGCTGAACTTCATCGGGGTCGAGGACGTGGCCTCGATCGCGGCCGAGGGGATGGATCACGACCCGGCGCACGCCGACGACATCATGGAGGCGGCGGTCGCACGGGTGCGGGCGGCGGCTACCGCCTTCTGACCCTCCGGTGCGCACGCGGGCGTGCGGCGGGTCGACCACCGCACGCCCGAGGCGCGTACGGTCGGCGCGCCCGGTGGCCGAGCGCCGCTGATAACAGTTCGGTGACAGTGATTGACCGACCCGCGCGCTGCGGGTACTTTGGCGAAAGCCGGTCATTGATTCGTTTCAGTGATCCGGTGCCATACGGCACTTACAAGGAGGTAAGAATGTCTGTCGCACGCCTACACCGCCGGGCGGGGGTCGCCGCCGGCGCGCTCGCAGGTGCGGTCATCCTCGCCAGCTGCTCGAGCGGCGGGTCCACGTCCGAGGGAACGTCCAGCGCGGACGACGGTGCCGAGCCCGGCGAGGTCACCGAGCTGACGCTGCTGACCGGCACCGTCGAGCTCAACGTCGCGATCGCGGAGGCCGTGGTCGCCGGGTTCAACGAGGCGAACCCCGACGTCCAGGTGACGGTCGACGCCTCGGTGCCGTCCGGCTCCGAGGGCGACAACCTGCTCAAGACGCGACTCGCCACCGGCGATGCGCCCGACATGTTCTGGTACAACTCGGGTTCGCTGCTCCAGGCGCTGAACCCGGACGCGCAGCTGCTCAACATCGCGGACGCGCCCTTCATGGACAACGTGATGGACAGCTTCATCCCGACGGTGTCGACCGACAACGGCGTCTACGGCGTCCCGATCGACGTCGCGGGAGGCGGCGGCATCTTCTACTCGATCCCGATCTACGAGGAGCTCGGTCTCGAGGTGCCCACCACGTGGGATGAGTTCGTGTCCAACACCCAGGCGATCAAGGACGCGGGCTACGACAACGCGCTCATCCAGTCGTTCGGCGACACCTGGACGTCGCAGATCATCATGCTGGCCGACTACTACAACATCTACAACGAGGACCCGGACTGGGCGGCGAAGTACACGGCCAACGAGGCGCATTACAGCGACACCCCGGTCGCCCTGCGGTCCTTCGAGAAGATGCAGGAGATCTACGACGACGGCCTCCTCAACAAGGACTACGCGTCGCTGACCTTCGACAAGGCGCTCGAGCGCATGGCGTCGGGCGAGGGCGCGCAGTACCCGATGCTCATGTTTGCGATCGACACGATGATGAGCCTCTACCCGGAGTCCGCCGACAACATCGGCTACTTCGCGATCCCCGGCGACGACGCCGCGGCGAACGGCCTGACGGTGTGGATGCCGCCGGCCATCTACGCGCCGGCGACCACGGAGAACCCGGACGCGGTGAAGAAGTTCATGGCCTACGTCGCCAGCCCCGAGGCGTGCCAGGCGCGCCTGGATGCGGGCATCGCGGCCGGCGGGCCGTTCGTGGTCGAGGGCTGCGAGCTCCCGGACGACGTGCCGCAGGCGATCAAGGACATGCTGCCCTACTTCGACTCGGGCGACACCGCTCCGGCGCTCGAGTTCCTGTCCCCGATCAAGGGCCCCTCGCTCGAGCAGATCCTCGTCGAGGTCGGCTCCGGCATCCGTTCCGCCGAGGACGGCGCCGCGCTCTACGACGAGGATGTCAAGAAGCAGGCCCAGCAGCTGGGCCTCGAGGGTTGGTGACCCCACCCGTCCTCAGTTGACCACCGCCGTCGGGGCCCGACCTCTCGGGTCGGGCACCGACGGCCCGCTCAGGAGCCCCTCATGACCGACACCATGGCGCGCGGGCGCGCCGCCACCCCCACCACCCCCGAGCCCGAGCAGCCGCGTCACCGTCGACGCACCAAGAGCCCCTACCCGATGTGGTTCTACGCTCCCGCCGGCATCATCTACGGCGTCCTCTTCATCGTCCCGACCTTCGCGTCGTTCTACTTCGCGCTCACGCGATGGACCATCTTCGAGTCCGAGTTCATCGGTCTCGACAACTTCCGCACCTTCTTCTCCGAGCCCTTCCTGTTCGAGAGCCTCATCAACACGCTGATCTTCGCGGTGATCACCTCCGGCGCGAAGGTCGTCCTCGGCCTCCTCATCGCCGTATTCCTCACGAGCCAGATCGTCGCTCGCGGCTGGCTGCGCTCGGTGGTCTTCTTCCCGGTGCTCATCTCGGCCGTCGGCATCGGCGCGACGTTCGCGGTCCTGCTCGACCCGTTCGAGGGGCTGGTGAACCGCACCCTCGCCGCGGTCGGGGTCGAGGGCCCGGGCTGGCTGACCGACCCGAACCTCGCGCTGTTCTCCGTCGCGCTCGTCGACGTGTGGCGCGGCGTCGGCCTGGCGGTGCTGATCTACATCGCTGGCATCGTCGCGATCCCGCAGGAGTACTTCGAGGCCGCCAAGGTCGACGGCGCCAGCGCCTTCAAGCGGTTCTGGCACGTCACGCTGCCGCTGATGCGTCCCGCGACCACCACGGTGATCATCCTGTCCCTCATCGGCGGCCTGCGGTCGTTCGACCTCATCTGGACCATGACGGGGGGCGGTCCCGGCTTCAGCTCGGACGTCCTCGCATCCGTGGTCTACAAGCAGTACCAGGCGGGCTTCTACGGCCTCTCGACGGCGGGCAACGTCGTGCTGTTCGTCCTCGTGGCGCTCATCGTCGTACCCCTGTTCTGGTTCCTCAACCGCAAGGAGGTCGACCGATGACCACGCAGGCGGAGCCCAAGTCCAGGCTCAACCGCACGTACTCGTGGACCGCCGGGCTGCTCGGCATCGTCGTCACGGCCGTGATCTTCATCGTGCCGTTCATCTTCATCTTCCTCACGGCGTCGAAGACCCGCGTCGAGGCGGCGAGCCTGGAGTTCTCGTGGCCGACCGAATGGGCGTTCGTCGAGAACCTCGTCGAGGTGATCCAGGCGCGCGACTACGTGCTCGTGACCGCGTTCATCAACTCGACGATCCTCACGGTCGCGTCCGTGACGTTGATGGTGGTGTTCTCGGCGATGGTCGGCTACGTGCTGCAGCGGCGCTCGAGCCGCTGGAACGGGCTCATCAACTTCCTGGTGCTCGCCGGCCTCATCGTGCCGCCCGCGGTGGTGCCGACGATCTGGGTCATGCAGCGCCTCGGGCTGTTCAAGACGATGCACGGCCTGGTGTTCATCATGGTCGCGTTCGGCATGGCGTTCTGCGTGCTGATGTTCCGTACGTTCGTCGCCACCATCCCGCGCGAGCTCGACGAGGCCGCGATCATGGACGGAGCGGGTCCGATCCGCCTGTTCTTCCAGGTGATCTTCCCGCTGTTGCGGTCCGTCATCGTGACCGTCATCGTCGTGCAGGCCGTCTTCGTCTTCAACGACTTCCAGGCGCCGCTGTACTTCTTCCCCGGCTCGGGAAACGAGACCGTGCAGGTCACCCTGTACAACTTCCAGGGGCAGTACTCGACGGCCTGGAACCTGCTGTTCATGGACATCCTGCTCATCACGGTGCCCATGCTTGTGATGTACATCTTCTTCAACCGGCAGATCGTGGCCGGCATGACCTCCGGCGCGGTCAAGGGCTGAGCAGGACCGCTCGGACAGGTGAGGGCCCCGCGCCCGCGGTGATCCCGCGGGCGCGGGGCCCTCGCCGTGCGCGTGCACGATGCGTGGCGGAGGCGCCCTCCGGCCGCGCGGCCGCACGCGGAAGGGGGCCGGTCCCACCACGGTGGGACCGGCCCCCGGCCGAGCGCTAGACGGTCTCGACGACGTCGACCGGCACGGCGATGTCCGCGCCCGCCCGCAGGTCCTCCGCGCTGAGCCCGGCGTGCAGCCGGAAGGTGCCCGGCACCGCGCACCAGCCGTCCTGCCAGCGCTGGAACCGGCGGGCCGGGAGCGGCACGGACAGCAGCGCCTCCGCGCCTCCGTCGAGGCGCGCGACCGCGAAGCCGGCGTGCCAGCGCATGGGCATGTCGTCGGCGTCGGCGGGCGCCTCGAGGTAGAGCTGCACCACCACCTTGCCGCGCCGGTCGCCCGTGTTGCGCACGCGCACGCGTGCGGTGGCGTCGCCCGCGAGGGCGTCGCCTGCGACGGTCACCTCGTCGACCTCCCAGGAGGTGTAGCCGAGGCCGTGGCCGAAGGGGAACGCGGGGCGTGCCCCGGACCGGAGCCACGCGCGGTGGCCCACGTGCACGCCCTCGGTGTACGCGAGGTGGCCGTCGACGGGCGCGACCTGCGCGACCGGCACCGAGGCCTCGTCCGCGGGCCAGGTCACCGGGAGGCGGCCTCCCGGCTCCGCGTCCCCGCCGAGCACCGCCGCCAGCGCGGTGCCGAACTCCTGACCCGGGAACCAGGCCGCGATGGCCGCGGCGGCGGAGCCGCGCCAGGGGAGCAGGACCGGAGAGCCCGAGTTGACCACGACCACCGTCCGCGGGTTCGCGGCGGTCACCGCGGCGACGAGCGCGTCCTGTGCGCCCGGCAGGGCGAGCGACGTGCGGTCGAAGCCCTCGGACTCGACCTCGTTCGACGTCGACACCACGACGACCGCGACGTCGGCGGCGGCCGCCGCGCGGGCGGCCTCCGCGATGAGCTCGCGTGCCGCGGCGCGCACGGGGGGCAGCCCGACGCCGAGCGCGATCGAGTCCGGGATGCCGCCCTCCACCGGCGAGATCTCGACCACGATCTCGAGGGGCCCGCCGTTCGCGGGCAGCTCGATCTCCTCGAACGGGGGGTTGAGGACCGCCGTCGCGGGGTCGTCCCCCGGGCGGGTGCGGAGCGAGCCTCGCGCCGCCTCGGCGCCGTTCACAAGCACCCGGTAGTCCGAGAGCCCCGCGACGCCGAACGGCACCTTGTCGCCGGGAGCCTCGGGCGAGTAGGTGAAGGCGAGCTCGACGGTCGCCGCGCGCAGCGCCTTCGACTCCGCGTCGAACGACACGACGCGGGAGGCCGTGCGCGTCTCCTCGTCGAGCACGCCGCCGTCCCCGTCGAGGTAGCGGACGCGCATGCCCGGCTCGCCGGACGGCGTGCGGAGGCGGTCGACGGGGATGTCCGCGAGGCCCGACTGCACGACCGCGCCCCGCGACCATGACACTGCGGCCTCCGGCCATCGCGCGGCGATCCCGTCGAGCGGGCTCGACACGGTCGCGGGGATCACCGTCGCGCTCCCTCCGCCCTGGGTGCGGGCGTCGCGCGCTCCCTCGCCGATCACGGCGATGGACCGCGGCGTGTCGAGCGGCAGGATGCCGTCGTTGCTCAGCAGGACCATGCCGGCCTCGGACGCCTCGCGGGCGGTCGCCACCGTCGCCTCCGCCGCGGGCGCGGCGATCCGCGCGGGCTCCGGCGCGCCCTCGAGGGCGCCGACGCGCGCGGCCAGGCGCAGGATGCGCCTCACCTTGTCGTCGACGATCTCCTCGGCGATGTCGCCGCGGCGCACCGCGGCGACGAGCGCGTCTCCCCAGGGTGACGCGGGTCCGGGCATGGCGAGGTCCTGTGCGGCGCGCGCGCTGTCGAGCGACCGCACGGCGGTCCAGTCGGAGACCACGACGCCGTCGAAGCCCCACTCGTCCTTGAGGGGCGTGCGCAGCAGCTCATGCTCGCTCGCCGTCGTGCCGTTGATCGCGTTGTAGGCGCTCATGACGAGCCAGGCGTCGCCCTCGGTGACCGGTCCCTCGAACGCGGCGAGGTAGACCTCTCGAAGCGTGCGCTCGTCGACGTCGGACGATGCGGTGAAGCGCTCGGTCTCGGCGTCGTTGGCGACGTAGTGCTTGACCGTCGCGCCGACCCCGTGGTCCTGGATGCCGGCCACGTAGGCGGTGGCGATCGTCGAGGTGAGCAGCGGGTCCTCGCTGAAGGCCTCGAAGTGGCGGCCGCCGTAGGGCGAGCGCTGGATGTTGATCGTGGGGGCGAGCACCACGTCGACGTTCTTGCGGCGGGCCTCGGCGCCCAGGCCGTTGCCGACCTCGCGGACGAGCTCGGGGTCCCACGACGCGGCGACGGCCGTCGGCGAGGGGAAGTTCACGGAGGGGCTGCGCTCATCCCACGTGTCGCCGCGGACGCCCGCCGGCCCGTCCGACATCACCATGGGTCGCAACCCGATGGACTCGATGCCGTGCAGCGACCAGCTGTCGCGGCCGGTGAGGAGCAGGACCTTCTCCTCAAGGGAGAGGCGGGAGAGCGCCGCCTCGACAAACGGCTCGTGCGCCGTGGCCATGTGAACCTCCTTGTTCGGCAGATGACCCGATCGTAACGTAAAACCAATCAATGATTGGGCGTGTCGTCTGTACGATGCGCTTATGCAGCCGAGGGGTTCGTACGCAAAGGGGCTCGCGAAGCGCGAGGAGATCCTCGACGCCGCGCTGGAGTGCTTCGTCGACAAGGGCTACGACCGCACGTCCGTGCGCGAGATCGCGAGGGCCGTCGGGCTGAGCCAGGCGGGGCTGCTCCACCACTTCCCGAACAAGGAGTCGCTCTTCCTCGAGGTGCTGCGGCGTCGCGACGAGCAGTCCGTGTCGGGCAACGAGGAGCGCGGTGTGCACTCGGTGCACGGCCTGATCGACGCGGTCGAGCGGAACAGCTCGCAGGCGGGGCTCGTCGGGCTGTACGTCGTGATGTCGGCCGAGAGCGCGCATACCGAGGGCCTGGCGCGCGAGTTCTTCCGCGGCCGCTACGCGTGGGTGCTCGATGACATCGCCGCCGATGTCGAGCGCATGCAGCGCGAGGGGCAGATGATCAGCCGCCTCACCGCCCGCGAGATCGCCTCGCTCCTGGTGGCCGCGGCCGACGGTCTCCAGATCCAGTGGCTCCTGGATCCCGAGGGCGTCGACATGACCGAGCGCATGCGCGCGCTCGTCGCCACCTTCGAGTCCTGACATCCCGCGAGGGCGTTTGCCCTCGCGCGCGCCATGCAATACCGTTCAATGAACGGGACTCCATGAGTCCGGATTCGAAGGAGAGTCATGGCCCTTGAGGTGACGCGCGTCCGCATCGAGCACCACGCGCCCGGGAGGATCGGTATCGGCGAGGCACGGCCGCGCCTGTCCTGGCAGATCGCGGGCGCGGAGCCCGGCTTCGTTCAGCGCGAGGCGGAGGTGCGCCTGTCCCGGACGATGCCGGGAGAGTCGCCCGTCACCGGCGTGATGGCGCTCGAGGGGCCCGATCAGGTCCTGGTCCCGTGGCCCGGCGAGGACCTGCGCTCGCGGGAGGCGTTCGAGGTCGCCGTGCGCGTCCGCGACGCGGGGGAGTGGAGCGCGTGGAGCGACGCGACCGCCGCCGAGGTGGGCCTGCTGCACGCCGACGACTGGGCCGCCCGACCCGTGGGTGCGGCCGGCGATCCTGGCGCCGGGCCGCATCGGCGACCCGAGCGCCTTCGACGCGAGTTCGCCCTGCCGGCCGGGATCCGCCGGGCCCGCGCCTACGTGACCGCGCACGGCGTCATCGAGCTCGAGATCAACGGGCAGCGGGTGGGCGACGAGATCCTCACCCCCGGCTGGACCTCGTACCGCCACCGCCTGCGTTACGCGACCTTCGACGTCACCGACCTGCTGCGCGCGGGCGACAACGCCATCGGCGCATGGCTCGGCGACGGATGGTGGCGCGGCCGCCTCGGATTCGGAGGCGGCCTGCACGACGTGTACGGCCACCGGCTCGCCGCCATCGTGCAGCTCGAGGTCGAGACGGAGGACGACGGCCTTCTCCGCATCGTCACCGACGACAGGTGGACGGCGGGGCCGGGCCCGATCCTCATGAGCGACCTCTACGATGGCGAGCGCTACGACGCCCGCGAGGCGGGCGAGGGCTGGTCCCAGCCGGGCTACGCCGCGGAGGGCTGGGCGCCCGTCACCATCCGCGACGACGGGGGCGCCGCGCCGGTCGCGCCGACGGGCCCGCCGCTGCGCGTGGTGGAGACGCTCGAGCCGGTCGCGGTGGAGGCGAAGCGCGAGGGCCGCTACATCCTCGACTTCGGCCAGAACCACTCCGGCCGTCTCCGTCTCAAGGCGAGCGGCCCCGAAGGTACGCTGATCCGGCTGCGCCACGCCGAGGTGCTCGTCGACGGTGAGCTGTGCACCGAGCCGCTGCGCACGGCGGAGGTCACCGACGAGCTCACCCTCGCGGGCGGTTCCACCGCGTGGACGCCGCGGTTCACGATCCACGGCTACCGGTACGCCGAGGTGTCCGGCTGGCCGGGCGAGCTCGCGCCGGGCGACGTCGTGTCCGAGGTGATCCACTCGGACATGGAGCGTCTCGGCTGGTTCGAGTCCTCGAACCCGCTGGTGGACCGCCTGCACGAGAACGTGGTGTGGAGCCTGCGCGGCAACTTCGTGGACATCCCGACGGACTGTCCGCAGCGCGACGAGCGCCTGGGGTGGACCGGCGACATCCAGGCCTTCGCGCCCACGGCATCGTTCCTCTACGACGTGACCGGGCTGCTCGGCTCGTGGCTCCAGGACCTCGCGGCGGAGCAGATCGAGTACGACTGGGTGCCGCCGTACGTGCCGTACCTCGAGATCCCGCCGTTCGACAAGCTGCCCCGCGACCCGATGGCCGTGTGGGGAGACGTCGCGCTGCTCACGCCCCTGGTGCTGTTCGAGCGCACCGGCGACCGCGGCCTGCTCGAGCGCCAGTACGCGAGCGCGCAGGCCTGGCTCGACTCGGTCGAGGCGGGGGCGGGCCCCGACCGGATCTGCGCCGGCACCGAGCAACTGGGCGACTGGCTCGACCCCAATGCGCCGCCGGAGGACCCGACGCGCGCGATGACCGACCGCTACCTGGTCGCGACCGCCTACTTCGCGTGGTCCGCGCGGCGCCTCGCGCGCACGGCCGAGCACCTGGACCGCCCGGACGATGCGGCGCGCTACGACGCGCTCGCGGACGAGGTGGCCGAGGCGTACGCGGCGCGGTACATCACACCCGACGGCCGCGTCCAGGACGACAGCCAGACGGCCTACGCGCTCACCGAGGCCTTCGGGCTGTGGCCCGACGAGGCCACGCGTGAGCGCGGGACGGCGCGCATGGCCGGGCTGGTCGACGCGGCCGACGGTCGGGTGTCGACCGGCTTCGCGGGCACGCCGCTCGTCACCGACGCCCTGTCCGGCTCGGGGCACCTCGAGGCCGCGTACCGGATGCTCGAGTGTCAGGAGGCCCCCTCGTGGCTGTACGCCGTGCTCAACGGCGGCACCACCATCTGGGAGCGCTGGGACAGCCTCCGGCCGGACGGCACCGTCAACGCCGGCGACATGACCTCGTTCAACCACTACGCGCTCGGCGCGATCGCGGACTGGATGCACCGCGTGGTCGCCGGCATCGAGGCGGTCGAGCCCGGGTGGCACCGGATCCGGTTCGCGCCGCGTCCCGGCGGATCGCTCACGCACGCGGCGGCACGCCACCTCACGCCCTACGGCGCGGCGTCGATCGCGTGGGAGCTGTCCGACGGCACGCTCGCGGTGGACGTCACGGTGCCGGTCGGCGCGATGGCGGTGCTCGACCTGGGCGACGGCGAGCGGGAGCTCGGGCACGGCACGCACCGCGCCTCGGTCGCGTGGCCCCCGGCCGGATGAGCGCCCGCGACTTCCCCGACGGCTTCCTCTGGGGCGCCGCCACCGCGGCGCACCAGGTCGAGGGCCAGAACGTCAACTCCGACTGGTGGGCCTTCGAGCACGCCGCGTTCACCGCGGCGCGCGAGAGCTCGGGCGACGGGATCGACCACCGCCGCCGGTTCCGCGAGGACTTCGACCTGCTCGCGTCGCTGGGGCACAACGCCCACCGGCTGTCGGTCGAGTGGGCGCGGATCGAGCCGGCGCCGGGGGAGTTCTCGCAGATCGAGCTCGCGCACTACCGTCAGGTGCTGCTCGCGCTGCGCGAGCGCGGGCTGACCTCGTTCGTCACCCTCCACCACTTCACGCTGCCGCGGTGGTTCGCCGACCGCGGCGGCTGGACCGCACCCGACGCGCTCGACGTCTTCGCGCGCTACTGCGCCGTGGTGATGCGGGCGCTCGGGGACGTGGCGGACATGGTGTGCACGGTCAACGAGCCCCAGATGGTGGCGCTCCACGGCTACCTCGAGGGGTACCACCCGCCGGGCGTCACGAACCCCACCCTGTGGAAACGCGTGGGCCGCACCCTGCTCGAGGCGCACCATCGCGCGGTGGCCGAGGTCCATGCGGCGTCGGACGCGCCCGCCGGGCTTGTGGTCCAGCTGCCCCTGCTCGCGCCCGCGCGGGACGATGCGGTGACACGCGCGTTCTGCGACGAGATGACCGCGGAGATCGTGGACCTGTACCTCGACGGCCTCCGCCCCGGGGACGGCGGGGACTGGCTCGGCGTGCAGTACTACCGCAAGAACTGGGTCGACCCCGCCCTGCCGACGTACTTCGCCCCGCCGCCGCCCGGCACGCCCGTCACCCAGATGGGCTGGGCGGTCCACCCGGAGGGCCTCGCGGCGATGCTGCGCCGGGCCTCCGCGACGGGGCTGCCGCTGTACGTCACCGAGAACGGCATCGCCACGGCGGACGACGAGGAGCGGGTCGACTACCTCGAGTCCCACCTGGGCGCCGTCGCCAAGGTGATCGGGGAGGGCCTCGACGTGCGCGGCTACCTGCACTGGTCCGCCTTCGACAATTTCGAGTGGTCCGAGGGCTACCGGCCCCTGTTCGGACTGATCGCGGTGGATCGCGCGCATGGCTTCACCCGCACCCCCAAGCCGAGCGCCCACGCCTTCGCTCGGGTGGCACGTACCGGACGCCTGGCGGCGCTCCGCGACACCGATGAGGAGACCACGGCATGAGCGACACCACGCTGCACGGGCACGTCGACTCACGCTTCGCCCCGATCCGGGAGATGCTCGACGGCTTCCTCGCGCAGGACCCGTCGCTCAGCGCCCAGCTGTGCGTCCACGTCCACGGCGAGCGCGTGATCGACCTGGTCGGCGGCGCGTCGCTCGACCACGACTCCGTGACCGGCGTCTACTCCGCCACCAAGGGCATCGCGGCGCTCACCATCGCCCGCCTGCTCGACTCCGGCGTGCTGGCGCTCGACACCCCGATGGCCGAGCACTGGCCCGAGTTCGCCGACGCGGGCAAGGACCGGGTGACCGTCGGGGACCTCCTGTCGCACCGCGCGGGCCTGCCGATCCTCGACGACGTGGTGCCGCTCGTGGAGCTGACCTCCTCGGCACCGGCGGCGGCGCGTCTCGCCGCCCAGCTGCCGCTGTGGGTCCCGGGGACGGCCTTCGGCTACCACGGCATCACCATCGGCATCCTGATCGAGGAGCTCGTGCGGCGCGTCGAGGGGCGCGAGCTGCGCGACGCGCACGAGGCGGAGATCCGCGCGCCGCGCGACGCGGACTTCTTCATCGGGCTCCCCGCCTCCGAGGACCACCGCTACGTCGACGTGCGCCCGATGCGGCCCACGGAGGAGCAGGCGGCCGAGCTCGCGAGCCGCCCCCAGGGCGATCCCGTCCTCACGCGCATGTTCGCCAACTTCGAGGCGGGGGACGAGTGGTCGGAGTCGGGGGTCAGCACCAACAACCCCGACGTGCGCCGCGCCGGCCCCGCCGGGATCGGCGGCGTGGGCTCCGCGCGCGGCCTCGCGCGTCTCTACTCGGATGCGCTGCCCGGAGCGGAGCGGCCCATCGCCTCGCAGGAGACCTTCGCCGCGATGCGGCAGATGCGCTCGTGGGGCATCGACCGCACGCTCGGCGTGCCCAACGCGTTCGGCACGGTGTTCATGGTGCCGCAGCCCCGTCAGCCCTTCGGCAGCCACCGGGCGTTCGGACACGACGGCGGTGGCGGCGCCCTCGCCTTCGCGGATCCCGAGACCGGCGTCGCGTTCGGCTACATCCCGGTGCCGATGCAGTACCCCGGGGGAGCGGACCCGCGCGCGGTCGCGATCGCGCGCGAGGTGCGCGCGCTCGCGTCCGCGTGAGGACCGGCTACGCGCGGTAGCCGGTCGCGCGGATCACCCGTGCGGGCACGCCCGCGACGATCGTGTCCGGCGGCACGTCGCGGGTGACCACGGCACCGGCGCCCACGATCGCGCCGTCGCCGATGGTGACGCCGGGCACCACGGTGACGGAGGCCCCGATCCAGACCTTGCGGCCGATGGTCACCGGCGCGGGGATCATGTCGCCGCGACGCGCCGGGTCCTCGGCGTGGTTGAGCGTCGTGAGGGTCGTGCCGTGGCCGATCAGGGTGTCGTCGCCGATGGTGATGCCGCCGGCGTCCTGGAAGCGGCAGCCCATGTTGATGAACACCCGCGCGCCGAGGTGGAGGTTGCGGCCGAACTCGCAGTGGAAGGGCGGGAAGAGCGTCACGCTCGCCTCCACGGGTTCGCCGGTCAGGTCGGCGAGCAGGTCGCGCACCGCGTCCGGCGTGCGGTACCCCGAGTTGAGCTCGGCGGTGACGCGCAGTGCGTGCTGCGCCGCGTGGTGCATGACCTCGTGGAGCGGCGATCCGGCCGTGAGCACCGCGCCGGTGTCGAGATGCGCGACGAGGTCCCGCACCGTCGGGCCTGTGCCGTGTTGCGGGACCTCGTTCATGCGTGGATCCTAGGTCGGATGCGCGGCGTCAGGCGGGCACCGGAGCCGCGAGGAAGTCCGCGGGGAGCTCGGACGGCGCGCACGCGATCACCGAGTCGTCGTCGGCGCCGACCTCGTCGATGCGCAGGATCGTGGCGCCCTCGACCACCACGTGCAGGGGGTAGATGGGGCCCTCGGCGCGGTACGCGAGCATCCGGTCGATGTGGTCGTTCTGAAAGAGCACGGTGCGCTCGGGGTGCTCGTGGACCCAGCGCGGGAAGAAGATCGTGCCGTGGATCGAGCCGGCCTCGGGCACGAACGTGACGACCACGGACGTGCCGGTGGGCTCGGTCCAGGAGATCTTGTGCACGCCCGGGGCGATCTCGGCCAGGTCGACCGTCTGGTCCTTGACCCAGCGGCCGCCCACCATGCCGGAGTGGATGCGGTAGTCGATGGTGGTGGCGTTCTTGACGTACAGCTCGTACGTCCACCCGTTGTCGTAGGTGTAGAGGAAGCGGTGGCCGACGATGCTTGTGGCGGACATGGTTCTCCTGGCGGATGAGGGGGGCGGTCAGGCGACCGCGGGGCTGGTGGGGACGGGGGCCGGCGCGTGCGCGGCGATCCACGCGGACATGCGGTCCACGGTGCGGGCCGCGCCCGGCTGGTCGAACTCGTTGAGGTAGCCGTGCCACGTTCCCGGCTCGTGCGCGACCGTGACGTCCACGCCGGCGGCCGCGAGGTCCGCGGCGAAGGTCTCGCCGGACGGGCGGAGGTCGTCGACGTCGGCGTTGAGCACGAGCGCGGACGGCAGGCCGGAGAGCTCGCCGTGGGCGGGGAAGGCGTACGGGTGGTGGAGAAGCTCGGGCTCGCCCACGTAGTTGAGGTTCAGCTCGACGCAGCGGTCGACGGGGAAGCGTGCCTCCTCCGGCAGCTCGGCGAGCCTTGCCGCGAGCTCGGCCGACGGCTTCGGCAGCTCGTCGTGGAGCACGGGGTAGATGAGCAGCATGGACGCCGCGACGGGCAGCCCGGTGTCGCGGATGCGGAGCGACGCCGCCGCGGCGAGGTTGCCGCCCGCGCTCGCGCCGCCGATGTGCCAGCGCGCCGCGGGGACGCCCAGCGCATCGTCCTCGGTGGCCCACCTCCAGGCGGCGTCGACGTCGTCGCCGGGCACGGGGAAGAGGACGCCGTCCACCGCGAGGCGGTAGCCCACGGATGCGACGGTGAGGCCGGTCGCGGCGAGCGCGAGGCTCGTCTCGTGCGCCTCGGGCATGTCGAGGTCGCCGATCATGAAGCCGCCGCCGTGGATCCACAGCAGCGCGTCGCCGTTCGGGGTCTCGGGAACGTACAGGCGCAGCGGCACCTCGCCGTGGGGTCCGGGGACGGTGATGTCGCGGATGTCGACGTTCATGACTCTCCTTATGCGTGGGTGGCGGTGAGCACATGCGTGCCGTGCCGCAGGGTGGTGGGCGCGTCGGTGCGCCACGTCGGGGGGAGCTCGACCTCGGCCGTGACCCCCACGGGGACCTCGACGGTGACGGTGGCCCGCGCATCGTCCCGCTCCCAGGCCACCGCGAGGCGGCCGTACGGGGTGTCGACGTGCGCGCGCGAGCGGGTGAGGTCGCCGTCGAGGTCGGGGGCGATGCGTGAGCGCCGGTAGCCGGGCTCGATCAGCTCGATGCCGGCCTGGCGTCGGATGATCCAGTCGACCACGCACCCGAAGGCGTAGTGGTTCATGGACATCTCCTCGACCGTGCCGTCCTCGTGGACCGCGCGCCATGCCTCCCAGATGGTGGTCGCGCCCATCTCCACCTCGTACAGCCACGAGGGGACGGTGTCCTGGACGAGCAGGCGGCGCGCGAGGTCGCGCTCGCCGTGGTCCCACAGCACGTCGAGCAGGTAGGGGACGGACAGGAAGCCGGTGTCGAGGTGGTCGCCGGCCGCGTGGACGAGGGCCACGAGCCGTTCGACCAACCGCGGACGCAGCGCCTCGGGCGCCATGTCGAAGGCGAGCGCGAGCACGTACATGCCCTGGAGGTCGGGCATCATCTCGCCGTCGGGCCCGATGTACTCCGCGGAGAAGGCCGCACGCACCGCGGCGAGACGCGCCTCGAGCGCGGCTGCGCGCTCGTGGTTGCCCAGCTCGGCCTCGGCGCGCGCGAGCAGCTGCAGCGAGCACACCTGGAACACGGGGCCGACGATCTCCGAGGTCTGCACGGGTGCGCGGAGGATCGCGTCGCCGGGGTGCTCGTCGAAGCCCACCATGGTGGACGGGGTAAGCCAGTCGCCGAAGTGGAGCGAGCCGTTCCACAGCAGCGCGTGGCGCGCCTCGCGCTCGGGGGTGGGGGCGTCGTCCGCGAGCCAGGCCGGCTGGATCGACGCGGCCTGCGCGGTCTGGAACTCGACCCACGTGCGCATGGCCTCGAGGTTGTCGGCGAGGAAGCGGGGGTCGCCGTAGTGGCGGTAGAGGGCCCACGGGGCGATCGTGATCGCATCGGCCCAGCCGGCGGGGGTACGGATCTCGCCGAAGATGGTGCCCGCGCCGAAGTCGCCGCCCATCGCCGGGGGCTCGGGGACGATGGCGGAGATGCCGCCGTCGCGGCGGCCTTGATCGCGCCTCACGTCCGCGAGCCACCGCTCGAGGAAGGCGGCGACGCCCATGAGCGTCGAGGCCGCCTCGGCGAAGATCTGGAGGTCGCCCGTGTAGCCCGCGCGCTCCCGCTGCGGGCAGTCGGTGGGCACCGCGAGGAAGTTCGAGCGCTGCGACCACACGGTGTTGCGGAACAGCTGGTCCAGTCGGGGGTCCGAGGTCTCCAGCGCTGCGGTCTGCTCGAGGTCGCTCGCGATCACCACGGCCGTGAGGTCCGCGGGCGCGGGCGTGCCGGGCCAGCCGATGAGCCGCACGTAGCGGAAGCCGTGGAACGTGAAGTCGGGCTCCCATGACTCGCCGCCGGGGACGCCGGCGAGCACGTACTCGTCGGCCTGGTCCTTGGCGAAGCCGGTGACGTTGAGCACCAGGTTGCCGTCGGGGCCGAGCACCTCCGCGTGCTCGAGCCGCACCGCGGTGCCGCGCTCGCCCTCGACGCGGAACCGGACACGGCCGGCGAGCACCTGGCCGAAGTCGACCAGCAGGTCGCCGTTCGGAGCGGTCCAGACGCGCTGGGCGGGCACCTCCATCACGCGGCGGACGGGCTCGCCGTGGAACGGGTGGATCGGGGAGTCGAAGGCGACCGCCGTGCAGGGCGTCCACGCCTCGACGTCGGCGGGGGAGAAGCCGGGGGCGTCCCAGCCGGGCTCGTCGAGGCGCGCGTCCCGGCGCTCGCCGATGAAGATGTCGGACCAGTCGATCGGGCCGCGCGCGGAGGTCACCTCGGCGGCATCGGGGATCAGGGTCTCGGTGGTGCCGTCGGCGTGCTCGAGCTCGAGCTGCCAGCTCGCGCGGAGCGTGTCGCCGTACTGGGCGCTCCGGCCGAGGAACGAGATGCGTCCCGCCCACCAGCCGTCGGCCAGCTCGACGCCCAGGACGTTGTCGCCCTCGCGCAGCAGCGCGGTGACGTCGTGCGTGACCACGGGCATCGACAGCTCGTAGCTCTCGTAGCCCGGGCCGAACAGCGCGTCGTCCACCCGTGCGCCGTTAAGCGAGGCCTGGTGGATGCCCTGGCTGGTGATGCGGAGCACCGCCCGGCGCGGCGCGCGGGGGAGGGCGAAGCCGTGGCGCAGGCGCCGCGGGGGGTGGAGGCGGGACGTCAGCGGGACATCCGCGACCTCCTCGACGGCCGCGACCACGAGGTCGGGGCGCGGGTTGGTGGGGCCCTCGGCGACCACGCGCTCCTGCGCGGGCTCGATCCACGGGGCCTGCCAGCCCTCGTGGGCGATGCCGAAGGACGACGCGGCGGTGAGGACGGTGCCGTCGGCGAGGCCCACCTCGAGCGACCAGCGGTAGGCGGCGCCGCGGCGGCCCTCGAAGCCCGGGACCTCGACGGCGACGCACGCGTCGGACGCGACCGTGCCGGTGTCCGCGGCGACGGCGCCGCCATGGTCGGTGAGGACGATGCGGTAGCTGGACTGCGCGACGCCCTCCCTCGCTCCGGCCTCGATCCTCCACGCGAAGCCCGGTGCGGTCCGGGACAGGGCGAGGGGCGAGCCGAGGTGGTCCACCCGGAGGTGGGTGAGAGCGGGGGAGGGCGTCGTGCGGGTCATCGGATCAGGACTCCTGGAGGGCCGGAACAGGGGCGGAAGCGCCGTCGACGGCGACCTCGCCCTCGTTGGCGAACGTGGTCACCGTGTTCTTCGAGAAGAACACGTAGGCGACGATCAGGCCCGTGGCGACGCCCAGGGCGAGCACGCCGTAGAACGCCTGGCTGCTGTTGAGCAGCAGCGCCGGGGTGAAGGCCGCGAGCGCCGAGGCGGCGAGGCGGGCGAAGGCGACGATGCTGCCCTGCGCGGTGGAGCGCAGCATGGTCGGGAAGGACTCCTGCGTCCAGACCTTCATGATCCCCTCGAACGCGAAGGCGCCGCCGACGGTCGACACGAACAGCGAGGCGACCAGGGTGGTCAGCGTGAGGCCGCCGACGACCATGATGAGCGGCGCAGCGACCAGGAAGACGCCGCCCAGGATGTAGAACGGCATGCGGTACTTGGTGTCGATGACGCGCATGGCGATGAGGCCGATGAGGCCGCCGACCACCATCGAGATGAGGGCCCAACGGTTGAACTCCTCGACGGTCGACCCGGCGATCTGCGTGGCGATGAACGTGTTGAACTGGCCGTTCGTGTTCATGTACAGGTTGGTGAGGCCGTAGAAGGCGAGCAGCACGATGAACGGCTTGGCGTAGGGGCCGGTGAGGAGGTCCTTGACGCTGGTGCTCTGCGCACGGGCGGTCTGGACGCCCGCGCGGCGCTCCTCACGGGCGGCGAGCCACGTCGTCGACTCGGGGATGGTCACGCGTCCGATGAAGACGAGCACGGCCATGACGCCGACGAGGCCGAACATGATCTGGCCGCTGATCCGGCCCAGGTCGCCGGCGAACGAGGCGAGGACGATCACCGAGATGATGCCGGCGAGCCACAGGAGGTTCGACAGCAGGATGATCTTGCCGCGGTTCTTGTCGGTGGCCGCCTCGGAGATCGTCGCGAGCGACACGGGAAGGTCCGCGCCCACGCCCAGTCCGATGAGCACGATGCCGACGAGCAGCACCGGGAAGGTGGCGCCGAAGATCGCCAGGACCGTGCCGGCGATGATCATCGCCATCGTCGTGAGGAACACCTTGCGGCGACCGAACGTGTCACCCAGTCGCCCGCCGACCACGGCGCCGATCGCCACCGAGAAGCCGAGGGCGCTCTGGAGGTAGCCGTAGTGATCTGGCGCGAGCCCGATCGTTCCCATGTAGATGGCGAGGGCGATGCCGCTGGCCACGATGGCCGCGGCGTCGATGTACGAGGCCATACCTGCGACGATGCCGACCCACCACTCGTTGGGGGTCCGACGCGACCCTGTCAACTCTGACATCTCTTGCTCCGTTCTTCTTTGAACCGCCTCCATAGAGGCTACAGTCACACGTGTGAGTGACGTTGCCACGGACGCTAAACCAGTCAATGATTGGTGTCAAGTCGAGACGTCGACGCGATCGCGATGGAGGGATCAACGATGACGAGGGTGACAGCCGCCGACGTGGCGGCCGAGGCAGGGGTGTCGAGGTCGACCGTGAGCTACGTCCTCAACGGGTCCGATCGGGTGCGGTTCCCAGCGGCGACCGTGGAGCGCGTCCTCGAGGCCGCGGCGCGCCTCAACTACACGCCGAACGCGGCGGCCAGCTCGCTGCGGCGCGGGCGATCGGACGTCGTGCTCGCGGTGCTGCAGGACATGCCTCAGGGGACCGCGCTGGGGCGCCTTCTCGACGAGCTGACCGCCGCGGTGGCGGCGCACGGGCAGTCGCTCGTCACCTGGGCGGCCCGCGAGGGCAGCGCGCTCGCCGACGTCCTCCGCGACCTCACGCCGCGCCTGATCGTGGAGCTCATGCCGTTCGGCGACGAGGACCGCGCGACGGCCGCCGGCTCGGGCGTGCCCGTGCTCTCCGCGATCGACGCGCTCCTGGACCTCGAGTCGCACGTCGGCGCCACCCAGGTCGACCACCTCGTGGGGCTCGGGCATCGCCGTATCGGGGTCGTGACCGTCGATGAGCCGCGCGTCGAGGTCTTCGCGCGGGCGCGCCGTGCGTCCGCGGCGGATGCGCTGCGCCGCCACGGTCTCGCCGCACCGCCGATGGCGGTGATGAGCGAGGCCGGTGCGGCGGCGGCGGATGTGCTGGCGGAGTCGCTGCGCGAATGGACGCGGGGCCCGGATCCCGTGACCGCCGTCGCCTGCTACAACGACCTGTTCGCCGCCATCACCTGCGCGGCCGCCGAGCGCGCCGGGCTGTCGGTGCCGCGGGACCTCGCCGTCGTCGGCGTCGATGACGAGCCGCTCGGCGCCTGGCTGTCTCCCACGCTCACGACCGTCCGTGTCGACCTCCCCGCGCTCGCGACCGCGATCGCCGCCGCCCTCGCGGGCGACGCGCGCTCGCGCGACGTCGAGGTGATCGGCGAGGGCCGCGACGTGGCCCTCGTGGTGCGCGGGACGAGCGGGGCGCCGCGATCCGGGTCGGTGGCTTAGACCAGTCGTTGACCGGTATTGTGTGGCGGGCGCCCCGATCCCGCGGTGGCGCCGCGTGCCGAGCCGAAGGAGCCCCCATGCCTGCCGTCCAGGCGATCGTCGCCACCGACCCCACGGGACCGCTCACCGTGGGCACCGTCGTCCGACGCGACCCCGGTCCGCGGGACGTCCTCATCGAGATCGTGTGGTCGGGCGTCTGCCACTCCGACATCCACACCGTGCGCGGCGACTGGGGTGGGGTCGAGTACCCGCTCGCGGTCGGGCACGAGATCGCCGGCGTGGTGGTCGCGGTGGGAGCCGAGGTCGCGTCGCACCGCGTCGGCGATCGCGTCGGCGTCGGCTGCATGGTCGGCTCGTGCCGCGAGTGCGACAACTGCCGTGCCGGCCAGGAGCAGTACTGCGAGCGAGGCTTCGTCGCCACCTACGCGGGCGTCGACGTGGACGGCGGCGTCACGCAGGGCGGCTACGCGACCCACGTCGTCGTCGCCGAGGACTTCGTGCTGCGCATCCCCGCCGCGCTGCCGTTCGACAAGGTCGCTCCGCTGCTATGCGCCGGGATCACCACCTACTCGCCGCTGCGCCACTGGAACGTGGGCCCGGGCATGCGCGTGGCGGTCGTCGGGATGGGCGGCCTCGGCCACATCGCCGTGAAGATCGCGCACGCGATGGGTGCCGAGGTGACGGTCCTCTCGCAGAGCCTGCGCAAGCGCGAGGACGGGCTCGCCTTCGGCGCGGACCACTTCTACGCGACGAGCGACGCCGCGACGTTCACGACGCTCGCGCGGAGCTTCGACCTCATCCTCAACACCGTGAGCGCGCCGCTGGTCCTCGACGACTACCTCGAGCTCCTCGCCCTCGACGGCACCTTCGTGAGCGTGGGCGCGCCGCCCGAGCCCGCCTCGGTCACGCTGTTCACGCTCTTCACCAACCGGCGACGCTTCGCGGGCTCGAGCATCGGCGGCATCCGCGAGACCCAAGAGATGCTCGACTTCTGCGCCGAGCACGGTGTCGTGCCCGAGATTGAGGTCATCGCGGCCGACCAGATCAACGAGGCCTGGGGGAAGGTCGTCGCGGGCGACGTGCGCTACCGGTACGTCATCGACATCTCCACGCTGGCGACCGCCTGACCCACGCTCTCCGCCTCGCCGCAGTCGGCCTGGGAGGTATTGCCGGAACCCCCTTCCGCAGCAACTTCCAGCGCCGTCGCGACGCGGCGAAGGTTGATGTGCAACCCCGTCGGGGAGACGACGGAGCGAAGCCGAGACGAGACGTCACCGCGGAGCCCCCCGTCGACGATCCACCCACGGGCCGACCATCACTAGGAGCGCCTCATGATCCTCAACGAGACCTACACCCTGTCCAACGGCGTCGAGATCCCCAAGCTCGGCCTCGGCACCTGGTTCATCGACGACGCCGACGCGGCCCAGGCCGTGCGCGCCGCCGTCGAGATCGGCTACCGCAACATCGACACCGCCCAGGCCTACGGCAACGAGCGCGGCGTCGGCGAGGGCGTGCGCACCGCGAGCGTCCCGCGCTCTGAGATCTTCGTCTCGACCAAGCTGCACGCCGAGATCAAGACCTACGACGAGGCCGTGGCCGCGATCGACGGCTCTCTCGAGGCGATGGGCCTGGACTACATCGACCTGTTCCTCATCCACGCGCCGCAGCCGTGGGCGGACTTCCGCGGCGGCGACTACACCGACGGCAACCGTGCCGCGTGGAAGGCCATGGAGGAGGCGCTCGCGGCGGGCAAGGTCCGCGCGATCGGCGTGTCCAACTTCACGAACGAGGACGTCGATGCGCTGGTGGCCGGCGCCACCGTCGTCCCCCACGTCAACCAGGTGCTGGTGCACGCGGGCAACACGCCGCAGGACATCCTCGCCTACTCCGCCGAGAGGAACATCCAGATCCAGGGCTACTCGCCCATGGGCCACGGCGAGATCCTCGGCAACGAGACCATCGGCGCCCTTGCGGAGAAGTACGGCGTCTCGGTGCCGCAGCTCGCAATCCGGTACGTCATCCAGCTCGGCACCGTCGCGCTGCCCAAGACTGCGAACCCCGAGCACATGAAGGCCAATGCCCAGGTGGACTTCGAGATCTCCGACGAGGACATGAAGACCCTCATCGAGCTCGAGGCCAAGGACTACGGCGACGTCAGCTTCTTCCCGGTGTACTCCGGCAAGTAGGCGCCCCGAGA
Source organism: Demequina maris (assembly GCF_000971155.1). Classification (GTDB taxonomy): domain Bacteria; phylum Actinomycetota; class Actinomycetes; order Actinomycetales; family Demequinaceae; genus Demequina; species Demequina maris. Next base: position 43,025 of record NZ_BBLX01000006.1, read on the forward strand.
GGCACGGCGGCCCCCGACGCGACGCGCGTCGGGGGGCCGTCCTGCGTGCGCGGTGTCCCGCTAGCTGACCGCGGGCAGCGTGGCGACGAGGCGCTCGGCCGCCTCCCGCGCGTGCGCGGTCCCGGTCGCGGCCGATGCGATGTCGCTGAGGAAGACGTGGTGGAGCGCGATGCCCACGACCCCGTACGCCACGGCGGCGCAATCCTCCGCGGTGGCGGCGGGGTGCTCCGCCGCGAGCAGCTCCGCGAGGAGCGCGTGCGTGCTCGTGTAGGCGTCGGTGAGGAGCGCCGCGAGCGCGGCGTCAGCCCGCGCGGCCTCGACGAAGCCGAGCACCACCGCGTTCTCCTGCCCCGGGCTCGCGAACTCCGGTCCGAACAGGTGGTCCAGCGCGCCCGCGACGTCCGTCGTGCCGGCAGGAAGGATCGAGTCGCGCTCGGCGCCGTCGTGGTAGAAGTGCCGCGCGCTCTCGCGCAGCAGCGTCTCGCGGTTGCCCGCGAAGTGCCGCACGTGGCCGCGCGACATGCCGGCGGTCTCGGCGATGCGGTCGAGGCTCGCGCCCGTGATGCCGCGCTCGGCGATCGTGCGGATCGTCGCGTCGATGATCTGGCGGGTGCGTTCCTCGGCGACCGATGGTCGGGCCATGGGGTACCTCCTCGCAGGCACGATAGCGCACCTCGCATGAATTCTTTGTCTAGTCGGCCTTGACTAACAACTGTGTTCGGATCTAGCGTGGCCGCCAATCGACCGACCGAGGAGGACCCGTGGTGGAGATCGTGCGTGAGGGGCCCGCTCCCGTCAGCCCGCTCGCCCGTGAGCACCGCGTGCGCATGCGTGACGGCGTGCGTCTCGCGACCGACGTCTACGTCCCGGGAGGGCGCGACGTCGCGGCCGAGGTGCCGGGGGATACCGTGCTCATCCGCCTGCCCTACGACAAGAGCGGCAGGTACACCTTCATCCCGCTGGTCGCGGAGTACCTGATGGCGCGCGGCTACCGCGTCGTCGCCCAGGACGTGCGCGGCAAGTTCCGCTCCGAGGGCGACGCGCTGCTGTTCGTCAACGAGGCCGACGACGGCTACGACACCCTCGACTGGATCGTGCAGCAGCCCTGGTCGAACGGGCGCGTGGCGATGTGGGGGGACAGCTACTACGGCTACACGCAGTGGGCCGCCGCGTCCGCCGAGCATCCGGCGCTGAAGGCGATCGCGCCCCGCGTCACCGGCACGCTGCTCGGCGAGCCCGTGTCCGCGCCCGCTGGTGAGCGGGTGCGCGACGTGGAGTGGTCGATCACCTACATGTATCCGCTCACGTACTTCCATTCGCAGGACGTCTTCCACTGGGAGCTCGACCCCGCGCGGCGCCCGTTCGCCGCTCAGGCCGAGGAGGCGCTCGAGCAGCTCGGATCGCGTTCGCCCTCGTACGACCAGTGGTACCCCCGTCCGGTCCGCCTGCCGCGCTTCCCGCGAGGCGGCCCGTTCGAGGGGCGCCCCGTCCCGACGCTCCACACGATCGGGTGGTGGGACAACTGCGCGCCCCTGTCGTGGGAGGACGTCGCGCAGATCGAGCGGCGCCCGGCATGGTCGCTGCACCACTTCCTGCGCATCGAGTCCATGGATCACGAGTCGTACTACCTGGACGACCCCGACGAGGACCGCGTGGAGGAGCGCACGGATGTCCAGCTGCGCGCGCAGCTGCCGCGCATGCTGGACCCGGCGCTCGAGTTCTTCGAGGTGTTCGTGCGGGGCAACGGCGCACCCTCCGACATCCCACGCGTCGCGTGGAGCCTCGCGGGAACGCCCGGCATGCGCGCGTGCGCGACGTGGCCCCCGGCCGGCATCACGACGGTCACGTGGCACGCTGCGCCCGACGGGTCGCTGGTGACGGAGGTCCCGACGTCGCGCGAGGAGCGCACGTGGGTCCACGACCCAGGCGACCTGGTGCCGTCGAGCGCCGACAACCCGTTCGCGTTCCTGCTCGAGCGCCCCGACGAGGGCGCGCTCGCGGTCCGCGACGATGTGCAGGCGTTCGAGTCGGCCCCGTTGCCCGACGACGTTGACCTCGCCGGACCCGCGACCGCGGAGGCCGAAATCGCGTCCGACGGGCCGGTGATGGACGTCTTCGTGCGTCTCTTGGACGTCGCGCCCGACGGGGCTGCGTTCCGCATCGCCCGCGGTCAGGTGCAGGTCGCGCGAGCCGACGAGGGTGCGCGCGTACGGATCGACCTCGGGCAGGTCGGCTACCGCATGCGCGCCGGTCATCGGCTGCGCGTCCACGTGTCGAGCAGCGACTTCCCCGAGTACCTGCCGCAGCCCGGCACCGGCGAGGAGCCGTGGGGTGCGAGCGGCGCCCGGCGCAACCTCCAGCGCCTCGTGGTCGGTGGGGGCGAGGGGCTACGCGTGTCCCTGACGGTGCTGCCAGGCGGCCGCGAGGAGGTGCCGTCGTGAGGGAGCCCGTGCTCGAGCCCGCGTTCGAGATCCGCGTGGACATCGACCCGCACCTGCGCATCGGTCGCGGGGCCGATGAGGAGCTCACGTTCACGCCCGTCGTGGGCGGCACGGTCAGCGGCCCGCTCCTCCGGGGCGTCGTGCTGCCCGGCGGGGGAGACTGGGCCGTCGAGCGCTCAGGGACGGCCCAGCTCGAGGCGCGGTACCTGCTCCGCGCGGACGACGGCGCCGTCATCGACATCCTCAACCGGGGCTACTACCGGGCCTCGGCCGAGGTCGAGGAGCGGCTCGCCGCCGGCGAGGACGTGCCGGAGTCCGAGTACTACTTCCGTACCGCGCCGGTGTTCCAGACCGATGCGCCGGCCCACCGTTGGCTCGCGGAGCACCAGTTCATCGGCTTGGCCCGCGACGAGGCGGGCCAGGTGTGCGTCAGGGTGTTCGTGGTGCGATGACCTGGACCGGGCGGGGCTCAGGCCCGAGGCTGCGCCTCGATCGTGGCGTGGATCACCTCGCGCACGTGCGCGTCCGTCCAGCGCTCCGGGTCCTCGGTGCTCGCGATGTACGCCCCGCGGATCAGGAGGTAGGCGAGGTCCGCGACCTCCTCCGGTGCCGCGAAGCCGGACTCTGCGGCCGCGGAGCAGAGGAGCTCCTCGAAGCTGGCCGACTCGCGCCGCAGGGCCTCCGCCATGACGGGCTCGATCTCGGCGTTCGCGACGATCTCCAGGATCAGCGTCCGCAGGACGGGGTCGTCGGTGGTCGAGGTCAGCGCCCAGTCGACGACCGCACGGAGGCGGTCGCGGGCGTCCAGGCCGGCGAGCGTCGCGGCCAGCTCCTCCTGCCAGCGGTCCCGACCCTGGTCGAGCGCGTTGAGGATCAGCGCGGCGCGCGAGGGCAGGTAGTTCGTCACGAGGGTCGTCGAGCCGCCGAGCTCGCGGGCCACGGAACGGATCGTGACGGCGTGCGTGCCCGACGATCGCGCGACGCGGATGGTCGCGGCGGCGATGTCGGCCAGGCGCTGGGTCGGGTCGACATCGCGAGGCATGCGACACAGCGTATCCAGCGTCGTAACACAAATGCAACATTGATGTACAACACTGTTGTATTAACGTGGAACCAGCCGCCCCGGCGACCTGCCGGAGCGCGACCCCATGGGACACCCCGAAAGGACCCGACATGAAGATCCCCGGCATCACCGCAGCGGTGGCGGCAGGCACGGTCGTCGTGCTTGCCTCGGGCTGCACGGCCCGCGACGCGGCCGCGCCGTCCGCGTCGCCCGCAGAGTCCTCCGCGCCGCTCGAGCTCGTCGCGTCCCTCCCGGCGGCGTCGACCGACGTCGACTCCGTGACCTGGGGGCTCGTCGAGGGCGAGCCGCGGTCGCTCGTCCCCGGTGCCGACTACAACTTCGTCGCCCCGAACCTGTGCGACAGCCTTCTCCAGGTCCAGCCGGACTTCTCGATCGCGCCCGGCATCGCCGAGTCGGCGGACTGGGCGGACCCCGTCACGTTCGTGATCGACCTGCGCGACGGCGTGACGTTCTGGGACGGCGCGCCCGTCACGACCGACGACGTCATCTACGGCCTCGAGCGCCACCGCCAGGACGTGACGTCGGCGTACTACGGCGCGTTCGTGCTCGTCTCGTCGATCGAGGCGACGGGGAACCGCCAGGTGACGGTGCGCTTCAACGCCCCGGACTCCACCTTCCGAGACGCGCTCGCCAGCGGTGCCGGCGCGGTCCTCAGCAAGGCCTTCGGGGAGGAGGCAGGCGATGCGCTCGGCACCTCCGGCACGGGACTGCTGTGCGCCGGTCCCTACGAGCTCGAGTCGTGGACGCCCGGCAAGGAGATCGTCACGATCGCGAACGAGGACTACTGGGGCGGCGCGCCGCATGTGAAGACGCTCACCTACCGGTTCGTGCCCGACGGCACCACGCTGACGAACGCCCTGCTGGAGGGCGAGATCGACGGCGCGTTCAACGTCCCGCCCGCGAGCCGGGAGGCGTTCGAGCAGTCCGACACCGGACGCCTGGTCGTCGGTCCCTCCACCGCATCGCTGTCGTTCGGTCCGACCAAGGCGACCGGGGCGGGCGCGAACCCGCAGATCCGGCAGGCCCTCAGCATGGCCATCGACCGCGAGCAGTACATCGCGACCGTCCTCAACGGACTCGGCACGGCGCAGAGCACCTTCGTCGCGCCGTTCTCGTGGGCCGGCATGGAGGCCGCGGACATCTACCAGGCGGGCTACGACGCTCTCGCTGCGCCGTCCGTCGACCTTGACGCCGCCCGCGCGCTCGTCGAGGAGTCCGGCGAGGACACCTCGGTGCCGCTCGTGATCGCGATCCCCGCGGGCAGCAAGGAGCTCTCGCAGACGGCCGCGATCGTGCAGAGCGCGGCCGAGCAGATCGGGCTCACCGTCGAGATCGACGAGCGCCAGCCGGCGGACTTCGCGGCCATCTTCCTCGCCGATCCCGGACCCCGGGAGTCGATCGACCTCGTCGCCACCACGGGTTACACCGAGACCCCCGGCGTGCTCGCCTACCCGCAGCTGTTCCTCCTGCCCGCGGAGCTCGGCGGGATCTTCAACTGGAGCGGCTACGCCGACGAGCAGGTCGTCGGCGCGCTGCAGGCCGCCCGCACGTCGCCCGACGCGACCGCCGCGGCCGAGGCCTACGTGACCGCGCAGGAGATCTTCGCCCCCGACATGCTGCAGGTGACGCTCGCCGGGGCTTACCACACCACGTTCCTCAACGACGCGCTGACGGGAGCGACCACGTCGGTCGCGGCCTACGCGAGCCCCTGGGCGCTTCACCTGGGCGGCGAGTGATCCGCACGACGCCGGACGGGAGGAGGGGACGATGACCACGCATGTGATCCGGCAGCTCGCCGGCAAGCTCGGCGGACTGCTGCTGACCCTCCTCCTGGCCAGCATCGTGATCTTCTTCGCCGTGGCGCTCACCCCCGGCGACCCGGTCACGGCCCTCGCCGGAGGCGTCCGGCCCACACCCGAGATGATCGAGGCGATCCGCGCGGAGCACCACCTCGACGACCCGGTCTGGATGCAGTACCTGCGCTGGGTCGGCGGGGTGCTGCACGGCGACCTCGGCGACTCGTACGTCTACGGGACGTCGGTGGCGTCGCTCATCGCGCCACGCGTCGGGATCAGCGCGCTGCTCGTCGGGTACACGGTCGTCCTCATCACGATCGTGGGCATCGGATCCGGCATCCTCGCCGCGGTCCGACGCCGGCGCACCGAGAAGGCCATCCTGCTGGGCACCTCGCTCGGTGTCGCGATGCCCACGTTCGTCGTCGCGATCCTGCTGATCTGGGTGTTCGGCCGGGTGCTCGGGTGGTTCCCCGTGTACGGCGCAGGCGACGGCTTCGTCGACCACCTGTACCACCTGACGCTCCCCGCCGTCTCGCTCTCGGTCCTCTACATCGCCTACATGAGCCGCATTACCCGCGGCGCGATCGTGGCGCAGCAGGACGCGGAGCACGTCGACACCGCGCGCGTGCGAGGGCTGCCACGCGCGCACGTGTTCCGCCGTCACGTCCTCCTCAACGCGTCGCCGCCGATCCTGTCGGTCTCGGGCGCGACCATCGCGGGCCTGATCGCCGTCTCCGCCGTCGCGGAGCAGGCCTTCGGCATCAGCGGGATCGGATCCCTCCTCACGGAGGCGGCGGCACGCAAGGACCTGCCCGTGGTCCAGGTGCTCTCGCTGCTGCTCGTCGCGGTCTTCGTCGTGCTCAACGCCGTCGTCGACGTCGCGGTGGCGATCATCGACCCCGACACCGTCAAGAGAAGGAGCAACGCATGAGCATCGCTCAGCTGACGCGCGGGCGCGTGCCGGCGCCGGCGCGCCGGGCGGCCGGCCGCGACCCGCTCGTCGTCGCCGCCGCGGTCGTCGCGAGCGCCATCGCCGTCATCGCCGTCGCGGGGCCCCTGCTCGCCCCGTACGACCCGAACCAGCTCTACGTCGGCGAGGTCTCCGCGCCCGTCAGCCTCGATCACCCGTTCGGCACGGACGACCTGGGCCGCGACGTCCTCTCCCGCGTCCTCGCCGGCGCCGGCGCGAGCGTCGTGGGCCCCGTCATCGTGGTGCTGCTGTCGACCCTCGTCGGCACCGCGGTGGCCGTGCTGTCCGCATGGTTCGGTGGCGTGGTCGACGGCGTCTCGACCCGGCTGGTCGAGGTGATCTTCGCGATCCCCGGACTGGTGCTGGCGGTGCTCGCCGTCGCGATGTTCGGCAAGGGGCTCGTCGCTCCCGTCGTGGCGCTGTCGATCGCGTACATGCCGATCGTGTCGCGGCTCGTCCGCGCGGGCGCGCGCACCGAGCTGGGCAAGCCGTACATCGCGGCCCTGCGCATCCAGGGCGTCGGCTCGCCGACGATCTGCGTGCGGCACCTGCTGCCCGCCCTGCTGCCGTCGATCCTCGCGCAGGCGACGCTCGGCTTCGGCTACGCCATGCTCGACCTCGCCGCGATCTCGTTCCTCGGCCTCGGCGCGCAGCCGCCCGCCTCGGACTGGGGCGTGATGATCGCCGGCGGCCAGCCCGCGCTCCTGAACGGAGCGCCCGAGCAGTCCATGTTCCCCGCGCTGCTCGTCGTCGTGACGGTGCTCAGCGTCAACATCCTCGGGGCGCGCGTGACGTCCTGGGCGGAAGGCGCCGACCGATGACCCGCACCGTCCTGGAGCTCGAGCAGCTCGCCGTCGCCACCCCCGCCGGCCGGACGCTCGTGCACGACTGCACGCTCGCGGTCCGGGCGGGGGAGACCCTCGGGCTCGTCGGCGAGTCCGGATCGGGCAAGACGCTGTCGACCCGCGCGGTCGCGGGACTGCTGCCGTCCGGGTTCCGCTCGACCGGCGCGATCCGCATCGACGGCCACGACATCGCGTCGCTGCCTGCGCGGGACCTCCGCGACCTGCGCGCCCGCCGCCTCGGCATGGTCTTCCAGACACCCCGCGCCCACCTCAACCCGCTGCGCTCCATCGGCGACTTCATGACCGAGGCGCTGGTGGCGGTCGCCGGCGAGAAGCCGGATGCCGCGCATCGGCGCGCCGTCGACCTGCTCGCGGAGGTGGGGATCCGCGACCCCGAGCGCGTGATGCGGCAACGCCCCGGCGAGCTGTCGGGCGGCCTCCTGCAGCGCGTCATGATCGCCGCCACCCTGTCGATGGACCCGCCGATCCTGCTCGCCGACGAGATCACCACGGCGCTCGACGTCACCACCCAGGAGGAGGTCATGGCGGTGATCGCCGACCTGCGTCGTCACCGGGATCTCGCCATGTTGTTCATCACCCACGACCTCGCGCTCGCGGGCGCCGTGTGCGACCGTGTCGCGGTGATGAAGGACGGGCGCACGGTCGAGACCTTGGCCGCGGCGACCATGCGCGAGGACGCCGCGGATCCGTACACGCGGAGGCTCCTCTCCGCCGCGCTGCCACCCGAGCGGGACGATGCGGCGGCGCCCCGGCGCGAGGACCCGGTGCTCGTCGTCGAGGGGCTGCGGAAGACCTTCCAGGTGCGTTCGCCACGCGGCCGCCGTGAGCGCTTCGTGGCGGTGGACGACGTGTCCTTCTCGCTCGCCGCGGGCGGCGCGCTCGGGATCGTCGGCGAGTCCGGATCCGGCAAGTCGACCACCGCGCGCATCATCTGCGGTCTCGAGACCGCCGATGCGGGCACGGTCGCGGTCAAGGGCGAGCCCTGGACCCGTCCCGCGCGGGGCGCGCCCGCGCGTCGCGCACGCGCCGGAGTCGTCCAGATGGTGTTCCAGGACCCGTACCAGTCGCTCGACCCGCGTCAGACAGTGCGGGCGTGCCTCGCCGAGGCGGTCGCGGTGCATCGCCGCCTCGCCCCGCGCCGGGAGATCGATCGACGCGTCGCCGAGCTGCTCGCCGCGGTCCGCCTCGACGCCGATCTCGCCGACGCGCGGCCGCGGGCGCTGTCCGGGGGGCAGCGGCAACGGGTCGCGATCGCTCGCGCCCTCGCGGCCGAGCCGGAGATCCTGGTGCTCGACGAGGCGGTGTCGGCGCTCGACGTCACCACCCAGGTGGAGATCCTCACGCTCCTCGACACGATCCGGCGGGAGACGGGCGTCGCGCTGCTGATGATCTCCCACGACCTCACCACCGTGCGCCGGTTGTGCGACCGCGTCGCGGTCATGCACAGCGGCCGCATCCTCGAGCAGGGCACGATCGCCGAGGTGCTCGATGCCCCGTCGGCGGACTACACCCGCGCCCTTCTCGACTCGATCCCACGTCCCGGGTGGACGCCCCGCAGGCGCCTCCCCCCACGCACCAGCCACCAGCCGGCCGCCGCCCAGGCGGCTGCGCGCATCGTCACCACAGGAGGACATCCATGACCGCACGACAGCCCTGGCAGATGAGCATGCGCGAGCTCGCGGCGGCGATCCGTGCGGGCTGGCTGACCGCGCGCGGAGCCGTCGACGCGCACCTGGAGCGCATCGATGAGGTCAACCCGCGCGTGAACGCCCTCACGGTCGTCTTCCACGACCGGGCACGGGCGCTCGCCGACGAGGTCGACCGCGCGCTCGCGGCGGGTCGCGATCCGGGGCCGCTCGCGGGCGTGCCCTTCACGGTCAAGGAGAACATCGACCTCACCTGGTCGGCGTCCACGAGCGGCTGGCCATTCCTCGCGAACGCCGTGCCCGCGGAGGACGCGACCATGGTCGCCCGCCTGCTCGCCGCCGGCGCGATCCCGATCGGTCGCGGCAACATGCCCGACTTCGGGCTGCGCTGGGACACGGACAACGACCTTTTCGGGCGCACGCTCAACCCGTGGGACCCCGCTCGAGTTCCCGGCGGGTCGAGCGGAGGCGACGCCGTCGCTGTCGCGACCGGCATGACGCCGCTGGGTCTCGGGAACGATTACGGCGGCTCGCTGCGGTTGCCCGCGTATGCGGCGGGCGTGTGCGCGCTCCGCCCCACCGCGGGCCGGATCCCCGCACCCACGGCATCCGGCGACGAGCCGGTGACGCTGACGCTGCAGCACTTCGCCGTCAACGGCCCGATCGCGCGGACGGTGGACGACCTCGACACCGCCTTCGCCCTCATGCACGGCGCGGATGGCCGTGACCCGCTCGTGAGCACCCTGCCGCACCCCGCCGGCTACGACGGGCCGCGGCGCGCGGCCGTGGTCCGTGACCCGCTCGGTTGGGGCATCGACCCGCAGGTGGGGGAGGCCGTGGACCGCGCGGCCGCCGCGCTCACGGCGGCCGGCTGGGAGGTCGAGCACGTCGAGCCGCCGCTGCTCGAGGAGGCGGCGGTGCTGTGGCGGCGCCTGTCGAGCGCGGAGATGGTGGGCGCGTTCCAGCCGGGTGGGCTGCCCGCGCCGCTGAGCGCGGGCTCGACGACGTACTTCCTCGACAACGCCGAGGAGGTCGAGCCGTTCACGGGTGCGGACGACTACGCGATGGCATGGGCGCGCCGTGTCGCGATCGCCGCCGCGTGGGCACGCTTCCAGGCGGACCATCCCGTGATCGTCGGGCCGGTGTCCGCGCGCCGGATGCCGCGCATCGGCTTCGATCTCGAGGGTCCCGCCGCGACCACCGAGCTGTGGCGCGCGCATCGTCTGCTCGTCGCCGTCAACTTCCTGGGCCTGCCGTCGGTCGCGCTCCCGACGGGCCTGGACGAGGACGGCCTCCCGACGGGGGTGCAGCTGATCGGCCCGCGCGACGGCGACCACGTCGCGCTCGCTGCGGGCCGGGCCGTCGAGGCCGCGCTCGGCCACATCGCACCGCTCGCGGCGCGCGACGTCGTGGCGGGCTGACGATGCCGGTGCGTCCGAGTCTCGAGCACGTCTTCGACCTGCGCGTCGACGTCGGGGAGCCCGTCCGGGTCGGGCGGAGTGCGTCGGAGGACCTCAACGTCACGCCGATCCTGGGCGGCACGGTCGTCGGGCCCCGCCTGCGCGGGACGGTGCTGCCGATCGGCGCCGACTGGTGGGTGACGCGGGGGGCGACCACGCAGCTCGACGCGCGCTACGTGCTCAGGGCCGACGACGGCGCGGCGATCGACGTGGTCAACCGCGGTTACTGGCATGCCGACGCCGATCTCGAGCGGCGGCTGCGCGCGGGGGAGCCCGGCGCGGAGGACGAGCTCTACTACCGGACCGCGTTCGTGTTCCAGACCGGCGCCGAGGCGCACCGGTGGCTGACGGAGGCGCAGTTCGTGGGGTACGCGCGTCCCGAGCCGTGCCGTGTGGTGATCGCCGTCCACCGCGTGGCCTGAGCCGTGTCGCGCCGGACCCGGCGCGACACGGCCCAGCCGCTCAGCTGGGCGCCTGCTCCGTCGCGGGCAGCGCGGGGAAGCGCTCGCGCAGCTCGATCTTGCGGACCTTGCCGCTCGCGGTGCGCGGGAGGTCGTCGACCAGGATCGCCGCGCGCGGCAGCTTGTACTTCGCGACGCGGCCGCGCACATGCCCGATGACGTCGTCGGGGGTGACCTGGGCGCCCTCGTGCAGCGCCACGATCGCGAGCGGCACCTCGCCCCAGCGGTCGTCGGGGACGCCGATGACCGCGACCGAGCGCACCTCGGGCATCTCCATCACGAGCTGCTCGATCTCGGCGGGGTACACGTTCTCGCCGCCGGAGATGATCATGTCCTTGAGCCTGTCGGTGACGGTGAGGTAGCCCTCCTCGTCGAGCAGGCCGACGTCGCCGGTGCGCAGCCAGTCGCCGTCGCGCGCCTCGGCCGTCGCCTCGGGACGGCGCCAGTACTCGCGGATGACGTTCGGCCCGCTGATCTGGATCTCGCCGGCCTCGCCGGGCGGCAGCACGTCGCCCTCGGGGCCCACGATGCGCACGTCGGTGAAGAAGTGCGCGAGGCCCGAGGTGCCCACGTGGTCGCGCGCCTTGCTCACCGGCAGCGACGTCGCGCCGGGCGAGGCCTCGGTCATGCCGTAGCCGCTCGAGAACGCGAGCCCGCGGGCCTCGTAGGCCTCGATCACGCGCAGCGGCATCGCGGATCCTCCGCAGGTGAGCTTGCGGATGCTCGACAGGTCCGTCGACTCCCAGGCGGGATGCTCGGACAGGAACTGGAAGGTGGTGGGGACTCCCGACAGGCTGGTGACGCCGTGCTCCTCGACCGCGCGCAGGACGTCACCGCCGTCGAAGCGCTCGTGCAGGACCACGGCGCCGCCCTTGAGCAGCGTCGGCAGCGCCCCCATGCTGAGCGCCGCGACGTGGAACATCGGCGACATCATCATCGCGACCTCGTCGCGGGTGACGTCGTAGTCGACGATAGCGTTGAGGACGTTCCAGGTGAGGTTGCCGTGGGTGAGCACGGCGCCCTTCGGGCGGCCCGTGGTGCCCGACGTGTAGAGGATCATCGCGGGGTCCTCGAGGGACACCTCGGCGTCGAGCGTGGACGGCTCCGTCGATGCGATCGCCTCGTCGAGGCTCTCCACGGCCGGCAGGTCCGCCTCGCCGTCGACCACGAGGCGCTTGCGGATCCCGCTCGACCAGGCTGCCGCGCGCGCGAGGTCGCGCACGGAGTCGTGCGTGACGAGGAACACGGCGCCGGAATCCTCGATCATGTACTCGAGCTCGCGCGGGGCGAGCCGGGTGTTGAGGGGCACGAAGATCGCGCCGAGAGCCCCGCACGCGAAGAACGTGGTGAGGAAGTCCGGGTGGTTGTTGCCCAGGTACACCAGCCGGTCGCGCTTGGCGAGCCCCCGGTCGGCGAGCACCCGGGTGAGCCGCGCCACGCGGTCCGCGAACTCGTCGTAGGTGTACGTGCCGCCGGGCCAGATGAGCGCGGTGTCGCCGGCCGACTTGATGCGCCGCCGGGCGATCCAGTCGCCGAGCCCCTGGTTCTTCATGTCATCCTCGCTGATGCTCTTGGGGGTGGGGTGGTGCGGTCCGTTCAGGCGTAGAAGCGGTAGAGCCCCCGCGCCGCGACCGCGGGCTTGGTGCCGCCCTCGATCTCGATGGTCTGATCGACCGTGAGCTGGAAGCCGCCGGGGATCTCGGCCACCTCCGCGATCACGGCGCTCATCCTGACCCGCGCACCCACCTGCACGGGGGAGATGAAGCGCACCTTGTCCAATCCATAGTTGACCTTGGTGGTGACGCCGTCGACGTCGAGCAGCTCGGTCCAGAACCTGGTGGTGAGCGACAGCGACAGGAAGCCGTGCGCGATCGGTCCTCCGAACGGGCTCTCCGCACGTGCCCGCTCCGGCTCGACGTGGATCCACTGGTGGTCGTCGACCGCGTCGGCGAACAGGTTCACGCGGTCCTGCGTGACCTCGAGCCAGTCGGACCAGCCGAGCTCGCGGCCCACGAGCGACGGGACCTCGGCGTAGGGGACGGTGGTGGTCATGGGAGATGCCTTTCGTGGTGGGGAGGGGTCACGCGCCGAGCCCGAGCAGACGGACGGCGTTGTCCTTGAGGATCGCGGGCAGCCTCTCCGGCTTGAGCGCGGTCTGGCCGATGTCCTCGAGCCAGCGGTCGGGGGTGAGCAGGGGGAAGTCGGTGCCGAACAGCACGCGGTCCTTGAGGTACGAGTTCGCGGCGCGGACCAGCTGCTCGGGGAAGTACCGGGGGCCCCAGCCGGAGAGGTCGATCCAGGTGCGGTGCTTGTGCGTGGCCACCGCGAGCGCCTCGTCCTGCCATGGCACGCTCGGATGGGCCATGACGATGTCCAGCTCGGGGAAGTCGGCCGCGACGCCGTCCAGCAGCATGGGGTTGGACAGCCCGAGCCGCAGGCCGCGTCCGCCCGGCAGCCCGGCGCCGATCCCGGTCTGGCCGGTGTGGAACAGCGCCGGCACGCCGGCGTCCTGGATCGCCGCGTACATGGGGTACCAGCGCTCGTCCGAAGGATCGAAGCCCTGCACCGTCGGATGCAGCTTGAAGCCGCGCACGCCGTGGTCCTCGACGAGGCGCGCGATGCGCTCGACCGCGTCGGGACGATGCGGGTCGACCGACCCGAACGGGATGAGGACGTCGGCGTGGTCGGCCGCCTGCGACGCGATCTCGGCGCTGTCGAGGGTGGGATGACCGAGCTGGGTCTCCGCGTCGACGGTGAACACCACCGCGGCCATGCGGCGCTCGCGGTAGTGCGAGGCGATCGCCGCGAGCTCGGGCCGCGGGCCGTCCGTCCGGAAGTAGCGCGAGGCGGCCTCGACGAGGTCGGGCGGCAGGGACGCGTGCCCATGATCGTCCACCTCGATGTGCACGTGCACGTCGATGGCTTCGATCGCCGCGAGGTCGATCGCCGGCTCGTAGCGGGCCATGGCGGTGCCGCTCAGGCGCTCGGACGGGGGCGCTGGAGCGCCTCGGGCAACGGCGGGAACGACTCGCCCACCGATTGGAGGCCGCCCTCCAGCAACGTCGGCAGCTCGTCGGCGAGGGCCTCGTACGACCAGCCGCCCTCGCGATAGCCCGTGACGACGGGCTCCGGGTGCGACCACAGCTGCACGCGATCGCCGCCGATGCCGATCGCCTGCCCGGAGATCTCCGGCGCGTCGGAGGCGAGGTACGCGATCAGCCCCGCGACGTCGTCGGCGGTGCCGAACCCGAGGTCGTGGCGGAAGAAGTCGGGCATCGGCTCACCCGCGGCGTCCGCCTCGACGGCGGCCGCGAAGTACGGCACGGTCGCGGTCATCGCGGTCGCGGCCACGGGGATCACGGCGTTCACCGTGATACCGGCGCGCTTGAGCTCGAGCGCCCACGTGCGCACCATGCCGACGATGCCGGCCTTCGCCGCCGCGTAGTTGGTCTGGCCGAAGTTGCCGCGCTGGCCGGTGGGGGAGCCGATGCAGATGATCCGGCCCGGGACGCCGTTCTCGCGGAAGTGGGTGGCGGCCGCCCGCACGCACGTGAAGGTGCCGCGCAGGTGCACGCCGATCACGGTGTCGAAGTCGTCGTCGGTCATCTTCCACAGGACGGTGTCGCGCAGCACGCCCGCGTTGGTGACGAGGATGTCGAGCCTCCCGAAGCTCTCGAGCGCAGCGGCGACGAGGGCGTCGGCGGTGGCGGTGGGGCCGACGGGTGCGACGACGGCGACGGCGTTCCCGCCCGCCCGGGCGATCTGCTCGATGGCCGCGCTCGCGGCCTCCTCGTCGACGTCGTTGACGACGACCGCGGCGCCGTTCCGTGCGAGCTCGAGGGCGTAGGCGAGGCCGAGGCCGCGCCCGGATCCGGTGACGATCGCGACCTTGCCGGCGAGCGAGGTGTGGTCTGGTGACATGCGAGAACTCCCTTGTTCTAGACGTCAGCACATCAGAAGTCGTTGAGAATGTCAATGATTGACTTCATCACGAAGCGTGGCAGGATGAGGGCATGGACACCGACCGGGGTGCGCGCGTGCACAGCTCGCCGACGCTCGACGCCGACACGAGCTTCCTGCTCGCGCGCGCCAGCGCGATGGCGTCGGCGGTGGGCAACCGCGCGGTCGCGGATCTCGGGCTCAAGGTGCGCACGTACTCCGTGCTCGCGCTGGCGGTCGAGGTCGAGCCGTCGCAGCGCGAGCTGGCCGAGCGGCTCCGGCTCGACCCGAGCCAGATCGTCGCGCTGGTCGACGAGCTCGAGGCGCGGGGCCTTCTCGAGCGCCGCCAGGACCCGTCCGACCGCCGGGCGCGCATCGTCGCCGCGACCCCGGCCGGGGCAGCGTTGTTCGAGCAGGCGCGGACACGGATCGAGGACGCGCAGCGCGACCTGTGGGCGCCGTACGAGGCGGCCGAGGTCGAGGCGCTCCGGGCACTGCTGCGCAGCATCGCGTACTCCGATCGCGGGTGACGCCTCGGCGCGCTGCGGGCCTTCGCGCGGTTGACCGCGCCTCGGTGCCCGAGCGCTATGCCCTGCTGCGTGCGCGGCTGCGCGCCCGTGCGGGCGGGATGGCCGCGGGCGCGGCGGCGATGCCGACCGTGCCGCGGAGCGTGCCGATCCCCTGAACATCGAGGACGACCTCGTCCCCGGCGGCGAGCGACGGGGGTGTGAGCCCGCCGGAGCGGCCCCACAGCTCGGCGAGGCAACCGCCGTTGCCGACGGTGCCCGATCCGAGGACGTCGCCCGGGACGATGCGCGAGTCCCGCGACGCGTAGGCGGCGAGCTCCGCGAAAGGCCACCCCATGTTGGACAGGAGGTCGTGCCCGACCCGCGTGCCGTTGACGGTGGCCTCCGCCTCGATCCACAGGAAGCCCTCGCCGTCGCGGTACGGCGCGAGCTCGTCCGCCGTGACGATCCACGGCCCGAGGCTCATGCCGAAGTCCTTGCCCTTGCATGGACCGAGGCGCACGCGCATCTCGCGCCCCTGGACGTCCCGGGCGGACCAGTCGTTCATGATCGTGTAGCCGAACAGGTGGGCCTCGGCCGCGGCGGGGGACAGGTCCCGGCCGTCGGAGCCGTCCGCGCCTCCGATGACGGCGGCGACCTCCAGCTCGAAGTCCAGGCGCGAGGACACCGGCGGTCGCACCGTGGCCCCGTCGGGCAGCAGGGTGTGCGGGTTGGTGAAGTAGAACGTGGGCAGCTCGTACCACTCGGGCGCGACGTGGCTGGCGCCGTCGACCGCCGCGGTCACGCCCTCGACATGCTCCTCGAAGGCCACGAAGTCGCGCACGGTCGCGGCCTCCAGCGGTACGAGCAGCGCGACGTCCCCGAGCGGGACCGCGGCGGCCTCGTCGGCCCAGCCCGCGATCTCGTCGAGCCTCGCGAGCCCCGCCGCCAGCGCGTCGGCCACCGTGCGACCGCCCGCGAAGGGGACCGCCGCATCGTCCCGAACGACGCCGTCGTGGACGACGCCTTCCAGGCTCCAGCGGCCGATCCTCACGCCGGCACGCTCACGCGCTGCGCGACCGACGCGACCAGGCCGGGCACGTCGGCGTCGCGGCGGCCCTCGAGCAGCCAGTCGCCCAGCTGCACCGACGAGCGCACCACCATCGTCGCGCGGTCCACGCGGCGCTCGTGGAACTCGTCCCAGAACGCCTGGTCGATCGGGTCGCCGCGCAGGATGAGCTCGCCGAGTACCTCGGCGTCCTCGAGCGCCTGGGCGGCGCCCTGCGCGATGGTGGGCGGGCACGAGTGGGCGGCGTCGCCGATGACCACCGTGCGGCCGCGGTTCCACGCGCCCTCGATCACGTGCTCGGTGAACCACGTGTAGTTGACGTGCGAGGCCGTCGACAGGTCCGCGCGGATGTGGTTCCACGGGCCGTCGTACGCCATCGACTGGGCGCGCATGATCTCGACGGCCTCCTCGTCGGACACGTCGACGTGCTCCTGCGCGTCCTCGACGAGGAACGCGTACATGGTGTCCTCGCCGGTGGGCGTGTAGCCCGCGATGTACATCGGGCCGCCGTAGTAGAGCTCGGTGTGGGTGACCTCGGCGGGCCGGGACACGAACGCGCGCCAGATGCCCATGCCCGTGCGGCGCGGGTGGAGATCGATGCCGATCGCCTCGCGGACCCGCGAGTGGAGCCCGTCCGCGCCGACCAGCAGGTCGTACGTGCCGACGATCTCGCCGTTGACCTCGACGTCGACCGAGTCCTCGCGGGTGGTGCAGCCGGTCACCTCGGAGGAGTGGTGCAGGCGCGCGCCAGCCGCGATGGCGCCGTCCGTGAGGATCCGGGCCAGGTCGGGTCGGTACATGCCCATGCCCGCGGGGAAGCCCGGCCCGCCCATGCTCATCTCCGGCATGTCGGCGACGACGGGCGCGCCCGGGCCCGGGGCGCGCAGGCTGAGTCCGTTGAAGGCGTAGCCGGCGGCCTGGACCTCCTCCCACACGCCCAGGTGTCCGAACGCGCGCAAGGCGTTGCCCTGGAGGGTGATCCCGGAGCCGAGCGCGCTCACGCGATCGGCCTTGTCGAACATGTCGACCTCGAGGCCCTCCCGGGCGAGCTGGATGGCGAGCGCGCAGGCGGCGACGCCGCCTCCGGCGATGGCGACACGCGTCGTTGCGGTCATGGGTGATCCCTTCCTTCCGGGTCAGAGCAGGGCGATGGGGTTGACGGGGGAGCCGACCGCGCCGGTGATGGGCAGCGGCGCGGCGGTGAGCAGGAACTCGTAGCGGGACGATGCGGCGCAGGCCTCGGCGAGCGCGTCCAGGTCCCACATCTCCCCGATGGTGAGGCCCATGTGGGGGATCACCACCTGGTGGAGCGGCTGGAACGCGTTCTCGAACTCGTTGGGGCGCACCTCGAAGCCCCAGGTGTCGGTCGCGATCGCGGCGATGTCGCGCTCGCGCATCCACGTGGCCGTGGTGAAGGACAGGCCGGGCGCGGGTCCGCCCGCGTACTCGCCCCAGCCGTCGCGCTTGGCGCGCGCGAGCTGGCCGGTGCGCACGAGCACGATGTCGCCCGTCCCGACCGCGCTCGTGGGGCCCTGCGCCGCGATGCAGGCATCGAGGTCCGCGGCGGTGATCGCGTAGCCGTCCTCGAGCTCCCCGGTGTCGGGGCGCAGGTGGCGGCCCAGGTCGAGCAGCACGCCGCGGCCGGTGACCAGGGAGGCCGCGTGCTCGATTCCCGTGACCAGGTCGCCGTCGGACGTCACGACGTCGCCCGCGCGGCGACCGTTCCACGCCAGGCCGTGGTCGAAGATGTGGCCCAGCCCGTCCCACTGGGTCGAGCACTGGAGGGGCATCGCGATGACGTCGTCCGCGCCGCCGATGCCGTGCGGGAAGCCCTGGCTGCCGCGCTCGGCGTCGGTGCCGGTGTCGAGCATCGTGTGGACCGGGTTGGTGCGCCGCCGCCAGCCTCGTTGGGGGCCGTTCATGTCGAACGGCAGCGACAGCGAGAGCGAGACACCCGTGCGGACCAGCGCCGCGGCCCGGGCCCGCGCGGCGTCGTCGATGAGGTTGAGCGTGCCCACCGCATCGTCCTCGCCCCAGCGTCCCCAGTTGCTGACGGCGCGCGCCATCGCGCTGACGGCGGCCTCCGGATCGCGAGGATCGAAGCCTGCGGATGTGACGCCCATGTCGCTCCCTCGGGCGCATCGTCGCGCCCAGGGCCAGTCAACCGGTGACGGAGGCATCAGCCAAGACGAATTCCGCAATGAGCGCTATTCGTGTCGTCGATAGGCCGCTAGGGTCGCGTCATGGATCTGCGCAGCCTCGACATGAATCTGCTCCTCCCGCTGCATGCGCTCCTGGAGGAGCGCAGCGTCTCCCGCGCCGCTCAGCGGCTCAGCCTGAGCCAGCCGGCGCTGTCGGCGTCGCTCGCGAAGCTGAGGCGCCTGTTCGGCGACGAGCTGCTGGTGCGCCACGGCAACGCCTACGAGCTCAGCCCTCTCGCGGTGTCGCTGCGCGAGCGCACGTGGGCGGCCGTGCAGACGATGGACCGGCTGTTCTCCGCCCAGGCGGAGTTCGACCCGGCCACGAGCGACCGCGACTTCCGCATCCTGGGCGCGGACTACGCGTTCCGCATCGCCGGCCGAGAGATCTCGCTCGCGGTGTCCGCGGCCGCGCCCCATGCACGGCTCACGTTCGAGACGCTCACATGGGAGACGCTCGAGGCGGCGCCGGAGTCGCTGCGCGACTGTGACGGCATGATCCTGCCGCACGGCTTCGTCGGCTCGGACCGGTACCTCGACGTGCTGGAGGACCGCTGGGTGGTGGTGGCGTGGGAGCACAACGAGGAGCTGGGGGAGGCGCTCACGGAGCAGGACCTCGCGCGGCTGCCCTGGGTGCTCGCGATGAACCGCGCCACGCAGTTCACGCCCGCGGTACGGCAGATGCAGACCCTCGGCATCGAGCCGCGGGTGGAGGTGGTCACCCCGAGCTTCGCGACGCTGCCCGCGCTCGTGGCGGGGACCCAGCGACTGGGTCTGCTCCAGGAGCGCCTCGCGCTCGCGGTGCAGTCCCTGCATGGGCTGCGGATCCTCGACTTCCCCGTCCCGGTGCCGCCCATCAAGGACGCCTTCTGGTGGAACGGGATCTACGACTCGGACCCGGGCCACCAGTGGCTCCGGTCCGTGCTCGCGGAGGTCGCGACGACCTTCGCGGTGATGCCCGGCGACGGCGGCTGAGCGCGGAGGAGCAGGCCTCGGCCGCCACCGCCGGGTCGTCTGGTGGTCAGCCCCGGCCGTGGGCCGCGTAGGGGTTGAGCAAAGCGTCCTTGATCTCGTCCGGCACGCCCTCCTCGGTGGCCGAGGGGCCGTCCGCGGGCGGGAAGGACTCGGTCATCGACATCGGCATCCGGCTGTTGCGGTAGAAGTTGTTGGAGCCGAGCGACGGCTTCCAGGTCGGCGCGTCCCAGTCGGGGACGTAGTTGCGGTACCCGCCGGTGTTGAGCTCGATGCGCAGGGTCGACGGCTCGCGGTAGTAGAGGAAGTTCTGCTCGCCGATGCCGTGGATCGACGGCCCATACTCGATGTCCGTGCCGTTCTCCATGAGGGTGTCGGCGGCGATGAGCAGCTCCTCGCGCGTGTCGACCCAGAAGGCGTAGTGGTTGACGCGGCCGGCGCGGGACGAGCCGTCGAGGACCACGCCCAGGTCGTGGGACTTCTCGTTGGTGGTGAGCACGGAGAAGACCGAGATCGGGGCCTCGTCGAGCACCGTGCGGGCCATGAAGCGGAAGCCGAGCACGTCGACGTACCAGCGCACGAAGCCGTCGACGTCGCTGGTGGCGATCGTGACGTGGTCGAGCTGGCGGGGCGCGCCGGCGAAGCGGCTGCGGCGCGACGGGCGGTCGGGGTAGATCGAGGCGGCCTCGCCCTCCGCGTGGTGGTGCTCGGCGTCCCAGTGCAGCGTCATCGCGTGGCCCCACGGGCCCACGAACTCGAACGCGCGGCCGATCGCGTTGCCCTCGACCCAGGCGCCAGCGATGCCCGCCTCCTGGACGCGGCGTGCGGCCTCCTCGAGCGCCTCGGGGCTCGTGGTGCGCCACGCCATGGTCGCGAGCGACGGCTCCGGGCCGGGCTTCACCACCACGCTGTAGCGGTAGTAGTCGCCCCAGCAGCGGAGGTAGACGTCGCCGTCGATGCGGTCGACGACGGTGAGCCCGACCTGCTCCTCGTAGAACTTCACCGACGCCTCGACATCGGGTGACGTGATCGCCACGTAGGACAGGTGCGACAGGAGTGAGATCATCGTCGATCCTTTCGGTACGCCCGGCGTCGTTGCCGGCTCGGGTCCCACTATCGCCAGGGCGCGGGTTATCAGGGAACGCCGATCTGGGTATGCCCTCCATCACTGGCATGGATAGGCGTGCGGGGTGCGTGTCATCACTCGCGCGCATATCCGGCATCGCCAAATTCGACTGTGCGGATGGGTGGGCCTCTCCTAGGGTGGGCTCGACGCAACGGCGCGAGCGAGGTGTGGAGCCCCCATGTTCATGTACTTCCCGACCAACTACGTGTGGAGCATGGCCGCGGTCGCCGCGCTCAACAACGGCGGCCTCATCGACGAGGTGGACCGCGCCTGCAAGCCGGTCCTCGAGGCCTCCCGCAACGGCGACGACGTCGGCACCGAGCTGCTCTACGACTCGTGGGCGGCCGTGGCGGACCGGCTCATCGCCTCGGCCGAGGAGGATGTCGCCCGGGGCCGGCTCATCGGCGCCGGCGACAAGTACTACCGCGCCTCGCTGTACACGTCGCAGGCGGAGCGGCTCCAGTCGCCCGGCTGGGAGGGGCGCAAGGCGGCCTATCAGAAGTCGATCGACCTGCTCCTGCGGCACGTCGAGCTGTCCGGCGCGCCGTTCGAGACCGTCGAGATCCCGTACGGCGACGCGAGCCTGCCGGGCTACCTCTATCACGCGGACCCGGCGGCCGTGCCGGAGGGTTCGCTGCCGCCCGTCATGGTGCAGTGGAACGGGCTCGACTCCACCAAGGAGATGATGTACTACTCGCAGTTCCCGCAGATGCTCGCGCGTCGCGGCATCTCGACCCTCATGGTCGACACCCCCGGATCGGGCGAGGCGCTGCGCATGCGCGGCCTCACCGCGCGGCACGACACCGAGGTCTGGGCCGCCGCGTGCATCGACTTCCTCGAGACCAGGGACGATGTGGACGCGTCGCGCGCGGGCATCGTGGGCTGGTCGCTCGGCGGCTACTACGCCCCCCGCGCCGCGGCGTTCGAGAAGCGCCTGCGTCTCGTGGTCGCGTGGGGCGCCAACCACGACTGGGCCGCGGTGCAGCGCCGCCGCCTCGACCGCGAGGGCGAGAACCCGGTCCCGCACTACTGGCAGCACGTCCAGTGGGTGTGGGGCGCGTCGGGCATGGACGACTTCCTCGAGCGCACCAAGGACATGCACCTCGACGGCGTCGTCGAGCACATCTCCGTGCCGTTCCTCATCACCCACGGCGCGAACGACCGTCAGATACCGGTGGCGATGGCGCATCGGTCCTTCGAGCAGGCCGTCAACAGCCCCAAGCGGGAGCTCAAGGTCTTCGACGAGCCCGAGGGCGGCACCGAGCACATCTCGATCGACCACCTCGCCTACACCGCGGCGTTCGTCGCCGACTGGGTCGCCGAGACCTTCGCGGAGCTCGGCGCCGCCGACGCCGCGGCGGTGGGGGCGGACGCTCGCGGCGGCGCCGTCGGCTGAAGGGCCCGGCTGGCGGCGCGACCGATGCCGTACACTGGTCCGTGCGAGCAGCCGCTCGCGTGCTCGTCGAGCCCGGCGGACCCGGATTCCGAGCCTCATCAGCGCCAAGGCGTGTATATCTCCGCCAGGACCGCGCATCCGGCCCCGCCGCCCGACCAGGGCGAGCACCGCATCGTGGTCCACCACATCATCGTCCGTCGGCATCCGCCGCCGGTCATCCACGCACGTCGGCGTCGCCGGCGCAGCAACACCGACCGCCCCGCGGTCAGCAATACGAAGGACAGCAATATGGCTACCGGTACCGTCAAGTGGTTCAACCCGGACAAGGGCTTCGGCTTCATCGCCCCGGACGACGGCTCGGCCGACGTCTTCGCGCACTTCAGCGCGATCAACACCCAGGGTTTCCGCACCCTCGAGGAGAACCAGCGTGTCGAGTTCGACGCCGAGCGTGGCCCCAAGGGCATGCAGGCCGCGAACATCCGTCCGCTGTAACCCTCGGCAGACTCGCAAGGCCCGTCTCGGCAGCCCACTGGGCTCGCCGGGGCGGGCCTTCGCCGTCTCCGGGCTCCCGTCCGGCCCCCGATGCGCCCCACTGACACATAGGTGCACGTTTTCGAGCCGAAACGTGTGCTCATGTGTCAGCGGGGCGCCTGCGGCGCGGGCGCTCGCGGGGCGGGCGCTCGCGGCGCGGGGCGCGGGGCGCGGACCGCCCCCCGCCCCACGAACCGCCTACCTGACCTCCGGGATCATGTCGATCGCGCCGCACGGGCACTCCTCGGCGCAGATGCCGCAGCCCTTGCAGTAGTCGTAGTCGATCTCGTAGCGCATCCCCGGGCCCAACTTCTTGATCGCGTCGTCGGGGCACATGCCGAAGCAGTTGTCGCACTCGAAGCACGAGCCGCACGACATGCAGCGCCGCGCCTCGAACACCGCGTGTTCGGCGTCGAGCCCGGCCAGCACCTCCTCGAAGCCCGTCACACGGCGCGCCGCCTCGAGCTCGGCGCGGTGCTGCTTGGGAGCGTCGGAGTAGTACCAGGGCTGCAGCCGCTCGGCGGTGGCCTCACGCTGCACCGGCTCGGCCGGCAGCACCCGCGCCGCGAGCCACGCGTCCACCGCCTTCGCCGCGCGGGCCCCGCGCCCGATCGCGTACGTCGCCGTGCGCGAGCCGGGCGAGACGTCGCCCGCCGCGAACACCCCGTCGCGGCCGGTCATGAGCGTGGTGGGATCCACCTGGACCACGCCGTCCGCCACGACCACCTCGGGCACGTCGCCGAGCAACGTGAGGTCGGCATCCTGCCCGACCGCGAGCATCACGGTGTCCGCGTCGAGCTCCTCGAACACCCCGGTCCCGTGCGGCCGCCCGTCCTCGTCGAGCTCCATCCGCTCGATCGTGATCGTCTGCCCCTCGACCTGGGAGATGGTCGACAGCCACTGCACGCGCACGCCCTCGCCGACCGCGTCCTCGAGCTCCGTCGGGTGGGCCGGCATCTGCTCGCGCGTGCGCCGGTAGACGACTACCGCCTCGGAGGCACCGAGCCGTCGCGCGGTGCGGGCCGCGTCCATCGCGGTGTTGCCGCCGCCGTAGACCGCGACGCGGCGCCCGAGCAGCGGCGCGTGCCCCGAGGCGACGTCCCTCAGCACGTCGATCGCGTCGACGATCTTCGACGCCGCCCCCGCGGGGATGTCGACGTGGTGCGCCACGCCGGCGCCCACCGTCAGCACGACGGCGTCGAACTCCGCCTGCGCATCGTCCAGCGAGGTCACCGGCGTGGAGCACTCGATCCGCACGCCCGTGTCCTCGATGCGGCGGATCTCCGCCGCGAGCACGTCGCGCGGCAGCCGGTACGCGGGGATGCCGTAGCGCATCATGCCGCCGGGTTCGGCGGCGGCCTCCCGGACCACCACCTCGTGACCGAGCTGGCGCACGTGGTAGGCGGCGGATAGCCCCGCCGGCCCCGAGCCCACCACCAGCACGCGACGGCCGGACGATGCGGCGGGCGCCGGCAGCGGCCAGCCGCGCTCGAGCGCGGTGTCGCCCAGGAAGCGCTCGACCGCGTTGATGCCCACCTCCTCGTCCACGTCCGTGCGGTTGCAGGCCGTCTGGCAGGGGTGATAGCAGATGCGTCCCATGACCGCGGGGAACGGGTTCGCGGCGACGAGCCGGCGCCACGCCGTCTCGAAGCCCGCCTCGCCCTCCTGCGTGGAGCCGAGCCAGCCGCGGATGTCCTCGCCCGACGGGCACCCGAGCGAGCACGGGGGAGCGAGCTCGACGTAGACGGGCCGCTCGGTGCGCCACGTGCCCGTGTGGTACGCGAGCGACGTGGCCGGACCGGTCGACAGGCCGAGCGTCGGAGGGGCGTCGTGGCTGGTCATGAGCGCTCTCCCAGGAGGTCGTAGCGGCGGATGTTGGCGTCGGCGAGCGCGCGCCACCGCGCCAGCGCGTCCTCGCCGCCGGGCTTGAACAGGTGCGCGAAGCGCGCCTGCGGACGCAGGTACTCCTCGACGTCGGCGCGCTCGCGGATGCGCTGCACGTCGGTGAGCTCGCCCGCGCGCGCCTCGACCACGGGGAAGATCCCCGACTGGACGGCGGCCCGCGACAGCGCGATCGACTGCGACGAGGACGAGCCCCACCCGACCGGGCACGGCACCAGCACGTGCAGGTAGCGCGCGCCCCGGATGGACATCGCAGTGCGCACCTTGTGCTCGAGGTCGCGCAGGTCCGCCACCGTCGCCGAGGCGACGTACGGGATCTCGTGCGCCATCGCGATCTTCACCATCGACTTGCCCTGCCCGAAGGCCTGACCGGGGCTGCGCCCGACCGCCGGGGTGGTCGCGGTGCGGGCCGATGCGGGGGTCGCCGACGACCGCTGCACGCCGGTGTTCATGTAGCCCTGGTTGTCGTAGCAGACGTAGAGCACGTCATCGTTGCGCTCGAACATGCCCGAGACCGCCGCGAGGCCGATGTCCACGGTCCCGCCGTCGCCGCCCTGGGCGAGGACGCGCACGTCGTCGCGACCCTGCGCGTGCAGCGACGCCGCGATCCCGGTCGCCACGGCGGCGGCGTTGGCGAACAGCGAGTGGATCCACGGCGGCTTCCACGCGCTCTCGGGGTACAGCGTCGAGAACACCTCGAGGCAGCCGGTCGCGTTCGCGACCACCAGCTTGCCGTCGGCCGCCTCGACCGCGGTGTCCATGACCCACCGCGCGGCGAGCGCCTCGGCGCAGCCCTGGCATGCGCGGTGCCCCTTGGTGAGGGACGACGGCCGGTCCGCGTGCGACTGGACCGAGCGCTCCGCATCGTCCAGCAGCCGCCCGCCGACCGCGAGCGTGCCGGTCTGCAGGAACGGGATGTGCACCGTGGTCATCGCGCCACCTCCGTCGCACCGGCGGCCGGCGTGGGTACGCCACCCTCCTTGAGGTCGAGGAACTCGAGCCTCCCCAGCTCGCCGTCGAGCGCCATGCGCACCGCCTCCTGCAGCGACGCCTCGAGGATGGGCCGACCGCCCAGCCCGGCGACCACCGAGTGCAGCCGCGAGCGGGTGCCGGCGAGCGCGCGCCCCACGCAGCCGGTGAGCACGCCGCCCGAGCCCAGCTCGAGGGCCCGGTCGATCACCATGACGTGCCGCGAGTCGCCGATAGCCTCGCGCAGCGCGTCGCCCGGGAACGGCCGGAACGACGAGATGCCGACCAGCCGCACGGGGATCCCCGCCGCGCGCATCGGCTCGAGCGCGGCCTGGAGGGTGCCGATCACCGAGCCCATCGCCACCACGACCAGGTCGTCGGACGATGCGGGCGGCGCCATCCGGTCGCGGTCCAGCGTGTCCGGGTCGTAGCGGGCGACGAGCCCGCCCGCCTCGCGCCCGAAGGCCTCGCGGAAGCGGTCCGACCACGACGCGATCACGCCGGTCGCGTCGAGGAAGCGCAGGTGCTGGAGGTACTTGGTCTCCGTGAAGGACTCGGGCCCGGCCATCGTGCCGATGGTCGTCGGGTTCTGGATGTCGAGCGCCTGCGTGGGCCGGTACGGCGGGAGGAACGCGTCGATCTGCTCCGCGGTGGGGAGCTCGACCACGTCGGACGCGTGGGTGAGCACGAAGCCGTCCATGCACACCATCGCGGGCATGCCGAGCTCCTCCGCGGCGGCGAACGCGATGACGTGGAGGTCGGCGGCCTCCTGGTTGTCGGCGGCGAAGAGCTGCAGCCATCCCGAGTCGCGCATCGCCATGGCGTCGGAGTGGTCGTTCCAGATGTTGATGGGCGCGCCCACCGCGCGGTTGGCGACCGTCATGACGATCGGCAGGCCCATGCCGGCGGCGTTGTAGACCGCCTCGGCCATGTAGAGCAGGCCCTGCGACGCGGTCGCGGTGTAGGCGCGCGAGCCGCCGGCGGAGGCGCCGATCGACACCGACATCGCCGAGAACTCGGACTCCACGTTGACGTACTCGCATTGTGCGAGCTCGCCCGTGCGGGCCATCACGGACAGCGCCTCGACGATGTGCGTCTGCGGGGAGATCGGGTACGCGCACACCACGCCTGGCCGGCAGCGGGCCACGGTCCGGGCGACCGCCTGGGAGCCCTCGAGCACCTCGCGCATGTCATGCCTCCGATCCGGCGGCCGCGGCCACCTCGGCGAGCTCGTCCCTCACGTAGGCGAAGGCCTCGGCGGCCGCGGCGGCGTTCGCCTCGCCCACCGCGCCCGGGAAGCGTTCGCGGAACACCTGCTGGACCGCGTCGAGGGTGATGTCGTCGGACGCGGCGGCGTACGCCGCGAGCATCGCGGCGGCGGGCTTCGGCTTGCCCAGGTGCGTCATCGTGATCTGCATGGCGGGGACGGTGAGCACCGTCGCGTCGGCCTCCTCGGCGCCCGCCTCGGCGCGCACCGCGGTGGCATCGGCGGTGGTGTTGACGATGACGAGGCCGCCCGGGGCGAGGCCCGCGAACGGGCGGTCGGAGAGCAGCAGCGTCGGGTCCTGGACGAGCACGACGTCCGGCGCGAGCACGGGCTCGCGGGTGCGCAGCGGCACGTCCGCGAAGCGGCAGTACGAGACGACGGGTGCGCCTGTGCGCTCCGACCCGAAGGACGGGATCGCCTGCGCCTCATGCCCCGCGAGGAAGCCCGCCCGGGCGAGCATCTCGGCCGCCGTCACCACTCCTTGGCCGCCTCGGCCATGGACCCTGACCTGCCTCATGAGAACGCCTCCGCCCGGCACCGCGTCGTGGCCCGGCGCCGGTGACGGGCCACTCCTTCACGGTATGCCGGTGGGGGTGTGGCGGTTGGGACCGAGGTCCCGGACCGATCTCAGACGCCGGCGGGCTCGCGCTCGGCGTCCGCGGGCGGCGGCGCCTGCTGCGCCTCCGCGAGCCTCGCATGCTCGGGGATGAGCCGGAACACCGCCCACGCGGTCAGCGCGATGACCCCGAAGCCGCCCACGATGAGCAGCCAGGTGAGCAGCGGGGTGCGCGACTCCTGCCAGTCGTCGCCGGTGGGCACGGCGATGATGACGAACGCGGCGGCGGCGACGAAGTACGCCGCGCCCCACACCCGGCGGTGCCAGTCGTGGATCGCCTTGCCGTCGAGGTAAGTGAAGGGCAGCAGGCCCACCACCAGCGCGGCGAGGGTCTCGAGGACGATGCCCGCCAGGGTCTGCTCCAGGAGGATCACGGCGGCGCCGGGCTCGCCGGCGAAGAACGCCTCGAGCAGGCCGAGCAGCAGCCACGAGACGAGTCCCAGCGCGAACGCGGTGGCGACGCCGAGCAGCGCGAGGCGCCCCTCGTTGCGCTTGGACATCGCGCGTCCGTACTGCACGGTCACCACCGCGCCGAACAGCAGCGCGGGCTGGATGTGGAGCACCTCGGAGATCACCACCGACACTGCGACGACCGCGAGGGCGCCCGGCATCGGCAGGAGACGTCCCGGCGTGCGCAGCCTCCGCCGTGCCGCGAGGAGCCGGCCCGCGTTCAGCCCCAGGTTCAGCGCCGTGAGCGAGAGGAACAGGCTGAGGAAGCTGATCGCCGCCTCGGCGCCGAGGTGCCAGCCGGTCTGCCCGAAGCCGAGGATGAGCGTCGCGGCGACGACGGTGAGGCCGCTCAGCAGCCACGGCTTCCGCAGCGCCCGCGGCAGCAGGTGCGGGCGCGAGCGGCGTGCGCGGCGGGCGCTCCAGCCGAACGCGCGACCGTAGTTCTCCGTCAGGGTCGACTGGAGGAGCTCGGCCGGGATGGCGGCGAGCAGCAGGAACGCCGACGCGAGCGTGGCCGTCGCCGCGACCTTGAGCGGGGTGAAGTGAAGGTCTCCGAGGGTCGGCACCGTGGGCGAGAGCCACTGGTAGCCGCCCTCGACGGTGACCGCCGCCTTCGCCGTGGACGGGGCGTAGCCCGCGGCGGTGAGGGTGGCGACGACGTGGTGGTCGCCTGCCTCCGCCGCACCCGGCACCTCCACCGTCATCTCGAGCGCACCGTCCGCGTCGACGTCGCCCTCGCCCATGAGCAGCGGCGACGAGTGCAGCTCGACCGTGATGCGCCCTCCCGGCGGCAGGCCGTCCGCCGCGATGCGGATCCGGTCGCCGGGGCGGAGCACCCGACCGTCGAGCGCCATCCCGTCCTCGCCCGCAAGCTCGAAGCTCCACACGAGGGTCGCGGCGACGGGCGCGGCCGCCTCGATCACGGGCGCCGGTGCCACCTCGGGAGCGGCGCGCTTGCGCTTCCTCGCCTTCTTCTCGGCGGGGACCTCGGCCGGCGCCCACCAGAGCGCCGGTGCCGCCGTCCACGCCGGCGCGTCCGGGGCGGGCGTCGCGCGCGGCGGCGCCGGTTCCGGCGCCTGCGGGGCGGGGGAGGGGGCGACGTAGTTGCCGGGACCTCGCTCGCCAGCGCCCGTGGTCGACGCGCTCGCGGCGGTCGCGGTCAGGAGCACGAGCGCGAGGCCTGCCGTCACGACGGCGAGCAGCACCGCGCGCAGCGCCCTCTCGCGCAGCAGAGCCCTCCGTGCCGGTGCGGCCATCGTTCCCCCTGGCCGGCGACCCGCGTGGCGACGCGAGGGCAGCGCCGGCCCCCACAGCGCAGGCTAGACCGGAAACGCTGTCCGGAATGTACGGAATGCGAAGAATTTACACGCGCGAAACGCGGCGCGCGCCCATGATCGCGGCTGTCCGGAGGGCTTGGCAACCGGTGTTATTGTGGCCCGCATGACCGAGCCCGGGCAGCGACGCTCCGGCCGCGCGGGAGCTGCGACGATCTACGACATCGCGGAGCGCGCGGGCGTGAACCCGTCCACCGTCTCCCGCGCCCTCAACCATCCCGGGCGGGTGAGCGCGGCGACCGAGGCGCGCATCCGGCAGGCCGCCGACGAGCTCGACTTCCACGCCAACCCCATGGCCCGCGCGCTGCCCACCGGGCGCACGCGCACCCTCGCGCTCGTGCTCGCCGACGTGACGAACCCGGTGGTCTTCGGCCTCATCCGCGGCGCCGAGCGGGCCGCCGCCGCGGCGGGCTACACGCTGGTCATCGCCGAGTCCCAGGAATCGGGCGCGGTCGAGGCCGCGACCGTGGAGCGCGTCGCGCCCGCCGTCGACGGCATCGTGCTCGCGACCTCGCGCCTCGCCGACGACGAGATCGGCGCGATCGCCGCGCGCAAGCCCGTGGTCACCGTCAACCGCGGCGGCTCGGCCTCGGCGAACGTGTCGCCGGACGTCGAGCCGGGGATCGCGGCGCTCGTGGCGCACCTCGAGTCGCTGGGCCACCGCACGCTCGCGTTCCTCGCCGGTCCCGCGAACTCCTGGACGAGCACCCGGCGCTGGGACGCCCTCTTCGCGGCGGCGCGCCGGGCCGGCCTCCACATCGTCGAGATCGGCCCCAACGCGCCCACGGTCGAGGGCGGCGGCGACGCCTACGAGCGCTGCGAGGCGTCGGGGGCGACCGCCGTCGTGGCCTACAACGACCTCATGGCGATGGGGCTCATCCAGGCCGCGCGGGCCGCCGGGCGGCGCGTGCCCGAGGACCTCAGCATCGTGGGCTTCGACGACATCTTCGGCGCCGCCCTCATCACCCCCGCTCTCACCACGGTGCGCGCGGACCTCGAGCTGGCGGGGGAGCACGCGGTCACGCACCTCCTCGCGCTCATGGGCGAGGGCGCCGCCCCGGCGGACTGCGACGAGCTCGCCACCGAGCTCGTCGTGCGCGACTCCACGGGACCCGCGCCCACGCGCTGACCAGGCAGTTCGGCAACCGCTCGCCAACGCTCGTCTCACGCTTGAGGACGCCCGAGTGCGCCTCCGTGGCCACGAGTTTGGCAACCGGTTGACAACGGCGCCGGAATCGTGTTCCATGGCACCCATGACGACGACGTCACACCTTCGCGACACCCGGCTCCTGCCGGCCGATCCCGCCGTGCGCACCCTCGCCGCGGACCTGCTGGCCACGGTCGCCGACGCGCCGATCCTCTCGCCCCACGGTCACGTGCCCGTCGAGTGGCTCTCGCGCGACCTGCCCTTCTCCGACCCGGCCGACCTGCTCGTGGTCCACGACCACTACGTCACGCGCCTCCTGCACGCTCGCGGCGTGCCGCTCGACCGCCTCGGCTCGTCCGCCGACCCGCGCGAGGCGTGGCGCGAGCTGTGCCGTCATTGGCACGCGTTCGCCGGCACCGCCTCGGCCTTCTGGCTCTCCGACACCCTGCAGTCGGTGTTCGGGATCGACGACGACCTCTCGGCGGAGACGGCGGACGCCACCTACGACGCGATCGCCGCCCGCCTCACCCAGCCCGAGCTGCGCCCCCGCGCGCTGTTCGACCGCTTCCGCATCGACACGCTCGCCACCACCGACGACCCGCTGTCCGACCTCGCCGAGCACGCGCTCCTCGCCGCGGACCCCGGCTTCACCGGCCGCGTGGCGCCCACCTTCCGCCCCGACCGGTACCTCGATCCCGAGGCCGAGGGCTTCGCGGTGCTCGTGGAGTCGCTGCTGGCAGCCACCGGCCGGCCTGCCACCTTCGCCGGCTACCTGGCGGCGCTCGAGGACCGGCGCGCGCACTTCCGCGCCCACGGTGCCTTCTCCGCCGACCACGGCGTCTACGAGCCCTTCACGTGCGAGCTCGCGCCCGCCGAGGCCGAGGGCCTGTTCGCGTCCGCCCTCGCGGGCGACCTCGACGCCGCCGGCATCCGCCTGTTCCGCGGGCACATGCTGTGGCAGATGGCACGCATGAGCGTCGAGGACGGCCTCGTCATGACGATCCACGCGGGCGTGCGGCGCAACCACCACACCGCGACCTTCCGCGCCTTCGGCCCAGACACGGGCCACGACATCCCGGTGCGCACCGAGTGGGTCGAGAACCTGCGGCCGCTGCTCGAGAGCTTCGGCACCGAGCCCGGCTTCCACCTCATCCTCTTCACGGTCGACGAGACCACCTTCAGCCGTGAG
Source organism: Demequina maris (assembly GCF_000971155.1). GTDB lineage: Bacteria > Actinomycetota > Actinomycetes > Actinomycetales > Demequinaceae > Demequina > Demequina maris. Next base: position 74,360 of record NZ_BBLX01000006.1, read on the forward strand.
CTCGCCCCCCTCGCCGGCTTCTACCCGGCGGTCCGCGTGGGCGCGCCGTGGTGGTTCCTCGACGCCCCCGACGCGATCGCGCGCTTCCGCGGCGCCGTCACGGAGACCGCCGGCTTCTACCGGACCTCGGGCTTCATCGACGACACCCGCGCGTACCTGTCGATCCCCAGCCGCCACGCCGCCGCGCGTCGCGCCGACGCCGCCTACCTCGCGCGCCTCGTCGCCGAGGGGCGCGTCCGCGAGGGCCTCGCGCACCGCATCATGGCCGACACCGTCGACGCCATCCCGCGAGAGGCGTTCAAGCTGTGACCGCCCAGCCGCTGTCCCGCGTCGCCGCGGGCCTGGGGACGCCGCCGCCGCGCATCGTCCACCTGGGCCTCGGCGCGTTCCACCGTGCCCATCAGGCCTGGTACACCGCGCAGGCGGACGATGCGGTGGGGTGGGGGATCGCCGCCTTCACCGGCCGCTCGCCCCGCGAGGCCGAGGCGCTGACCGCGCAGGAGTGCCTCTACACGGTCGCCGCGCGCGGAGCCGACGGCGACGAGGTCGAGGTGATCGGCAGCATCGTCGAGGCGCACGACGGCGCAGACCTGGGCACGCTTCGCGACCTCGTCGCGCGGCCCGAGGTCGCCGTCGTCACCCTCACCGTCACGGAGGCGGGCTACCGGCTGCTCCCCGACGGCGCCCCGGACCTCGACGACGCCGCCATGGCCGCGGACCTCGCCGTGCTGCGCGCACGGCTGGGGGAGCCCGTCACGCCGCTCGGACGGCTCGTCGTCGCGCTGGACGCGCGCCGCCGTGCCGGCGCCGGGCCGATCGCCGTGGTGCCGTGCGACAACGTCCCCGGCAACGGACCGTGGGTCCGCACCGGCGTCCTGGCGCTCGCCGCGGCGGCGGACGATGCGCTGGCCGGCTGGGTCGAGGACCACGTCTCCTTCGTGTCGACCTCCGTCGACCGCATCACCCCGCGGCGCGCGGCCGGCGACGAGCTGCTGGCGCGAGGGGCGGGATGGATCGACGGCTCGCCGATCGTCACCGAGCCCTTCGCCGACTGGATCCTCAGCGGCGAGTTCCCCGCCGGGCGGCCCGCGTGGGAGACCGCCGGCGCGCGCGTCGTCGACGACATCGAGCCCTTCGAGCACCGCAAGCTGTGGATGCTCAACGGCGCGCACTCGGTGCTCGCCTCGCTCGGGCGCCTGCGCGGCCACGCGACGGTCGCCGACGCGATCGCCGACGCCGTGTGCCGCGAGCTCGTCGAGGACGTGTGGGACGCCGCCGCGCGGCACCTGCCCGCGGACGTCGACGCGGCCGCGTACCGGGTGGCGCTCGTCGAGCGCTTCGCCAACCCGCGCATCGTCCACCGCCTCGACCAGATCGCCGCGGACTCCTCCGTGAAGCTCGCGGCCCGCATCGCCCCCGTCGCCCGCCTCGAGCTCGCCGCCGGCGGAGACGCGCTGCCCGCCGCGGCCGCCCTCGGCGCGTGGATCGGCGCGGTCCGCCGCTGCGCGCCGGTGCCGGACGCACGCGAGCGTCAGCTCGGCGACGCGCTGCTGTCCACCGACCCCGTCCGTGCCCTCGTGGGCGTCGTCGACCCCGACCTCGCCTCCCACCCCCAGTTCGTGGCGGAGGTCCGCATCCGTGCGGCCGCCCTCGCCGACGTCCCGACCACCGTCGCGCCGTAGCGACACCCCACCTGAGAAAGGCCACCGATGCTCAAGCCGCGTCACACCGCCACCCGCGAGCTCCTCAACCTCGACGGCATGTGGAGCTTCGCCGTCGCCGGGGAGGACCTCGGCACGCCGTGGGCGGGACCGCTCGAGACCGATCTCGACTGCCCCGTGCCCGCGTCGTACAACGACCTGTTCACCGACTCCGCGATCCGTGACCACGTCGGCTGGGTCTGGTACCAGCGCACGGTCCGCGTGCCGCGCGGCTGGGACGGCGAGCGCATCCACATCCGCCTCGACGCGGCGACCCACGAGGGCGTCGTCTACGTCGACGAGACCGAGGTCGTCCGCCACGAGGGCGGCTACCTCCCGTTCGAGGCGGACATCACCGACCACGTGACGGCCGGGCAGGAGTTCCGCCTCACGATCGGCGTCAACAACGTGCTCACGCCCGACACCATCCCGCCGGGCCTGGTCAAGGAGCTGCCGGACGGCCGCAAGAGCCAGGGCTACATGCACGACTTCTACAACTACGCGGGTCTGCACCGCTCCGTGTGGCTGTACAGCGCGCCCGCGACCCGCGTCGCCGACGTCACCGTCGTGACGGACGTGGACGGCGCCGCGGGTCTCGTCGCTTACGCGGTCGAGGCCACCGGAGACGCGGAGATCCGCCTCACCCTCAAGGACGAGGCGGGCGCCGTGGTCGCCACCGGCACCGGCGCCGAGGGCACCCTCCGCGTCGAGGACGTCCGCCTGTGGCAGCCGGGCGCCGCGTACCTCTACGGCCTCACCGTCGAGCTCCTCGAGGGCGACGTCGTGGTCGACGAGTACCCGCTCCCCGTGGGCGTCCGCACCGTCGAGGTCAAGGGCAACCAGTTCCTCATCAACGGCGAGCCGTTCTACTTCACCGGCTTCGGCAAGCACGAGGACATCGCCGTCAAGGGCAAGGGCCACGACGACGCGTACCTCCACCACGACTTCCAGCTCATCGACTGGATCGGCGCGAACTCGTTCCGCACCTCGCACTACCCGTACGCCGAGGAGGTCATGGACTACGCCGACCGCCACGGCATCGTCGTGATCGACGAGACCGCGGCCGTGGGCCTCAACAGCCGCATCTCGGGCGGCATCGCCGACCTCATGTCGGCCATGGGCGGCGCCACCGGCGAGAAGGGCTTCGGCCCCAAGATGGCCGAGGCGCACCGCCGCGAGATCCGCGAGCTCATCGCGCGCGACAAGAACCACCCGTCGGTGGTGATGTGGTCCATCGCGAACGAGCCCGACACCATGGCCGAGGGCACCGACGAGTACTTCGAGCCGCTGTTCGACTACGCGCGCGAGCTCGACCCGACCCGCCCGGTCACGTTCGTCAACGTGATGATGGCGCCGCCGAACGTGTGCCGCGTGTCGAAGTTCGCGGACGTGCTGTGCCTCAACCGCTACTACGGCTGGTACGTCGACACCGGCGACCTCGCGACCGCCGAGGTGCACCTCGAGGCCGAGCTGCGCGGCTGGGAGCAGATGTACGGCAAGCCCATGATCATGACCGAGTACGGCGCCGACACCGTCCCGGGCCTCCACTCCGTGTGGGACCAGCCGTGGACCGAGGAGTTCCAGGCCAACCTGCTCGACATGTACCACCGCGTCTTCGACCGCGTGGACTCGATGATCGGCGAGCAGGTGTGGAACTTCGCCGACTTCCAGACCTCGGTCGGCATCTTCCGTGTCGACGGCAACAAGAAGGGCGTGTTCACCCGCGACCGTCGCCCCAAGGCCGTCGCGCACTCCCTCCGCAAGCGCTGGACCACGATGCGCGACGCGGACTGAGCCTCCGGTGCCGGCCCTCGGGGCCGGCACCGGACCCGCCGGGCGGCAGCGCCGCCGGGCACAGCCCGTCCGCCGAGGGGGCGGACGGGACCCTCCCCACCCGATTCGATGGCAAAGGAGCCACGATGACCACGACGACGACCCCGCAGCAGCCGGCCGCCGCCGGCGCTGCACCCGGACCGGGGAAGCTGCCCCGGATCAGCTACTTCGGCTACGCGGCCGGCGACATGGCGAACAACCTGGCGTTCACCACCGCGACGATGTTCCTCCTCGTCTACTACACGGACGTGGCCGGCATCTCCGCCGCCGCGGCGGGAACCCTGTTCCTCGTCGCCCGCATCTTCGACGCGTTCACGGACGTCTGGGCCGGCCGCGTGGTCGACAAGACGTACACGCGCCGCTGGGGCAAGTTCCGCCCGTTCATCCTGTTCGGCGCCTTCCCGCTGCTCGCGCTCACGTTCGCGACGTTCCACGTGCCGCAGATCGGCGAGTCGGGCATGCTGCTCTACGCGTACGTGACGTACATCGCCCTGGGCCTCGCGTACACGTTCGTCAACATCCCCTACGGCTCGCTCGCCGCCGCGATGACGCAGGTGCCGGCCGAGCGCGCCAAGCTCGCCTCCGCGCGCACCATCGGCGCCGCGGTGACCGGCGGCTTCCTCGGCATCTTCGTCGCGCCGATGCTCACCGCGGACCGCGACCTCCAGCAGGTGTTCACCAACGTCACCCTGCTGTTCGTGGTGGTCGGCTGCGCGCTGTACTTCTTCACCTTCATGACCGCCAAGGAGCGCGTCGACCGCGACGTCGAGCACGTCTCGATGCGCCAGTCGCTCGCCAACCTCAAGGGCAACAAGCCGCTGCTCATGCTCTGCGTCAGCACCCTGCTGCTGCTCACCGGCATGATCACCAGCTCGACCGCGTCGATCTACTTCCTGCGCGACGTGTTCCAGTCGCTGCACCTCTACCCGGTGGTCGCCGGCTCGCAGCTCGTGCTGATGCTCGTGGTCGCGCCGTTCGTGCCCAAGGTGGTGCGCCGCTTCGGCAAGCGCTCCGCCTACATCGCGGGCGGCGTCATCGGCGCGACGGGCTCGACCATCGCGTTCCTCGCCCCCTCCGTGTGGATCGCGCTCGCGGGCAACATCCTCGGCATGTTCGGCATCCTGTTCGTGTCGATCGTCATCTGGGCGCTCGAGGCCGACACCGTCGAGTACGGCGAGTGGAAGACCGGCGTCCGCACCGAGGGCACCACGTACGCGATCTTCTCGTTCACCCGCAAGGCCGGTCAGGCCCTGGGTGGCGCGCTCGGCGCGTACGCCCTCGCGGTCGGCGGCTACGTCGCCGGCGCCGAGGTCCAGTCCACCGCCGCCGAGTGGGGCATCCGCGCCGCGGCCGGCCTCATCCCGGCCCTGCTGACGCTCGGCGCGGCGCTCGTGATGCTCGCGTACCCGCTCACCGACGACCTCCACGCGCGCATCGTCGCGGAGATCAAGGACCGTCGCGCCGCCGCGGGCGACACCGCCGCCCACGACCCGCACACGTCCACGGCCGCGCTCGCGACCGAGGACCCCCAGCCGCCGTTCGCCGGCACCGACACCAAGTAACCGGGCGCGAGCCCAGGAGGAGCACCACCACCATGAGGATCGACAAGGCCGAGGTCATCGTCACGAGCCCTGATCGCAACTTCGTGACGTTGCGTCTCACCACCGACGAGGGCCACGTGGGCCTCGGCGACGCGACGCTCAACGGTCGCGAGCTGGCCGTGGTCGCGTACCTCAAGGAGCACGTGGTCCCGCTCCTCCTGGGCCGCGACCCGGCCGCCATCGAGGACACCTGGCAGTACCTCTACCGGGGCGCGTACTGGCGTCGCGGGCCCGTGACGATGGCCGCGATCGCGGCGGTCGACATGGCCCTGTGGGACATCAAGGGCAAGGCCGCGGGCATGCCGGTCTACCAGCTGCTCGGCGGGGCGTCCCGCCGCGGGCTGCTCGCGTACGGGCACGCCTCGGGCAAGACCACCGACGAGCTGTTCGACTCGGTGCGCTCGCACCTCGAGCAGGGCTACCGCGCCATCCGCATCCAGACCGGCGTGCCCGGCCTCAAGGCGATCTACGGCATCGCCTCGCAGGGCGCCGACGCGGGCGACGCTGACGTGCGGTACGACCACGAGCCGGCGCGCCGCGGCGCGCTGCCGATGGAGGAGGACTGGGACACCCGCGCCTACCTCCGCCACCTGCCGGGCGTGTTCGAGGCCGTCCGCAACGAGTTCGGCCCCGAGCTGCCGCTGCTGCACGACGGCCACCACCGCATGACGCCCATCCAGGCCGCGAAGCTCGGCAAGGACCTGGAGCCGTACGACCTGTTCTGGCTCGAGGACTGCACGCCGGCGGAGAACCAGGAGGCGCTGCGCCTGGTGCGCCAGCACACCACCACGCCGCTCGCGATCGGCGAGATCTTCAACACGGTGTGGGACTTCAAGGACATCATCCGCGAGCAGCTCATCGACTACGTGCGCGGCGCCGTCACGCACATGGGCGGCATCACGCCCCTCAAGAAGACGCTCGACTACGCCGCGATGTACCAGATCAAGTCCGGCATGCACGGCCCCACGGACATCTCGCCGGTGGGCATGGCGGCCGCGATGCACCTCGGGCTGGCGATCCACAACTTCGGCATCCAGGAGTACATGCAGCACGGCACCCGCACGAACGAGGTGTTCCAGCAGTCCTTCACGTGGGCGGACGGCATGCTGCACCCCGGCGACGAGCCGGGTCTGGGCGTGACCCTCGACGTCGACGAGGCCGGCAAGTACCCCTACGCTCAGGCGTACCTGCCCTACAACCGCCTCCACGACGGGACCATGCATGACTGGTGAGACGCCGCTGATCGTCGTGATGGGCCCGACCGCCTGCGGCAAGTCCACGGTCGGGGAGGCCCTCGCGGCCACGCTCGGTGTGCCGTTCGTCGACGGCGATGCGCTCCACCCGGAGACCAATGTCGCGAAGATGGCCGCGGGCGTGCCGCTCGACGACGACGACCGGTGGCCGTGGCTCGACCGCGTCGGCGCGAAGCTGGACGATGCGCGGTCCGGGGGAGGCGCCGTGGTCGCCTGCAGCGCCCTCAAGCGGGCGTACCGGGACCGCATCCGGGCGGCGGCGCCCGGCGCATCGTTCCTCGAGCTGGTCCTCACGCCCGAGGAGGCGACCCGCCGGTCCTCCTCGCGCGTCGACCACTTCATGCCCGCGTCCCTGGTCACGTCGCAGTTCGGGACCCTCGAGGTCCTGACCGCGGACGAGCGCGGGACCAGGGTCGACGCGACGCTACCCGTGACGCGCATCGTCGCCGCCGCGGTCGACGCGCTGGGCGCGGGCGCCTAGCACGTCGCGTCCGCCACCGGCATCTGGGCGCCGCCGCGCCTTCCTTCGCACCACCCTTCAACGCAGCAGGATGAGGAGAACCCCATGACCGACACCGTGCACGACACCGCGGTCCACCCCTGGATGAACGAGGACCTGACGCCGCGCGAGCGTGCGCTCGCGCTCGTCGGAGCGATGTCCACCGAGCAGAAGATCGCGCAGCTGCACGGCGCGATGGCGACGATCGACCTGTTCGCCATGGCGGGCGAGATGCCCGACCTCTCGCAGATGACCGAGGAGGACATGGAGGCGCTGGCCGCACAGCTGCGCATCGACCGTCACGTCAAGGGCGACGACGACCTCGGCATCCCGCGCCTGCGGGTCACCAACGGGCCGGTGGGCGTCGGCATGGGCGACGGCACCCCCAGCCCGCCCGCGACCGCGCTGCCGATGACGATCGGCGTTGCGGCCTCGTTCGACCCGGAGGTCGCGACGCGCTACGGCGACCTCATCGGCAAGGAGTCCGCCCACCTGGGCCAGCACGTGCTCGAGGGGCCCGGGCTGTGCCTGCACCGGCTCCCCAACGGCGGCCGCAACTTCGAGTACTTCTCGGAGGACCCGTACCTCACCGGCGTGATGGGCACGCAGGTCATCAAGGCGATCCAGTCCAACGACGTGATCGCCATGGCCAAGCACTACGTGGTCAACGACCAGGAGATCGAGCGCATGCGCGCGAACATCGAGGTCGACGAGCACGTGCTGCGGGAGATGTACCTGCTGCCGTTCGAGATGGCGTGCAAGGACGGCGAGGTCGCCTCGATCATGAGCGCGTACAACCGTGTGCGCGGCACCTACGCGTCCGAGAACCGCTACCTGCTCCACACCGTCCTGCGCGAGGACTGGGGCTGGGACGGCTACGTCCAGTCGGACTTCTGGGCCGCGCACTCGGCCGTGCCGTCGCTGAGCGCGGGCCTGGACCTCGAGATGCCGGACAGCAAGTGGTTCAACGAGGCCAACCTCAAGGCCGCCCTCGCGGACTTCACGCTCGAGATGGCGACCGTGGAACGCGCGCTGGTGCGCCGCTTCACACAGATGTTCCGCTTCGACCAGTTCGGGAAGCCGTACGCGCCCACGGAGATCCCGGCCGACGCGCACGGCGCGGTGAGCCGCCGGATCGGTGCCGACATGGCCGTGCTGCTCAAGAACGACGCCCAGGTGCTGCCACTGCCGGTCGAGGCGGGCAAGGTGCTGATCGTCGGCATGGACAAGTTCGCCGCGAAGGCCTGCCAGGGCGGCGGCGGCTCGTCGCGCGTCATCCCGCTGTACACGGTGGACCCCCTGCCCGGCACGCGGGACGTGCTCGCCGCGCTGGGATCGACCTCGACCGTCGAGCTGTGCGTCGTCGAGCGTGACCTGTCGAACCTGGACGAGGCGATCGCCGCCGCCGCGGCCGCCGACACCGTGCTGATCATGGCCGGTTCGATCGCCACCGAGGGCGCGGACGCCCCGACCCCCGAGATGCCCTTCGGCCAGGACGCCATGGTCTCCGCGCTGCTCGGCGCGAACCCGAGCGCGGTCGTGGTGCTGAAGAACAGCTCCCCGGCGATGCTTCCGTGGATCGATCAGGCCTCCACGGTCATCGAGGTGTGGAACCAGGGCGCCGAGGACGGGCACACCGTCGCCGACCTGCTCTGGGGCGTCACGTCGCCGTCGGGCAAGCTGCCGACCACGTACGCCGCGCGCCTCGAGGACCTCATGCACCACGACGACCCGGTCCGCTACCCGGGCACGGACGAGGGCGACGGCTTCCCGACGATGCGCTACACCGAGGGCCTCCGGGTGGGGTACCGCTGGTTCCAGGCGGAGGGGATCGCGCCGCTGTTCCCGTTCGGCTACGGGCTCGGCTACACGTCCTTCGCGCTGACCGATGTGGCGGTCTCGTCGGCATCGTTCGAGGGCTCGCCCGTCACGGTGACCGCGACGGTGACGAACACCGGCGACCGCGCGGGAGCCGAGGTCGTCCAGGTCTACCTGGGGATCCCGGTCGGCGGTCAGCCGCCCAAGCGCCTGGTCGGCTTCGCGAAGGTCGCGCTCGCGCCCGGCGAGTCGGCGTCCGTGGAGATCGTCGTCGACCCCGCGGCGACCCACCACCCGTTCTCGGTGTGGGACGACGCGACCGGCGGATGGGCCACCCCGGCCGGCACGTACACGGTGCACGTCGGGACCTCGTCCGAGGACACGCCTCACGTGTTCGGCATCACCGTCGCGCCGGTGGCCTGAACCCGGGACCCGCGGACCGCGCCGACCGCTCGGCCGCCCGACAGCCGTCGGGCGGCCGAGCGGTCGGGTACGTGGCGGAGACCGCCGGATCGGCGCTAGCGTCGCTGGGGTGACCCGCTACGACTTCGAGGCGACGCTGTACGCGTGGGACGCGCGCACGGACACGTGGATCTTCGCGGACGTGCCCTTCGACGTCGCCGACGAGATCGAGGACGCGCAGCACGGCCCGCGCCGCGGCTTCGGCGCCGTCAAGGTGGAGGTCGCGATCGGCGCCACCACCTGGCGGACGAGCATCTTCCCCTCGAAGGAGCGGCGCACGTTCGTGCTGCCCGTCAAGCGGGCGGTGCTCACGGCGGAGTCCCTCGCGCCCGGCGACACGCCGCGCGTCGCGCTCACGCCCCTGACCTGACGTCGTGCGTGCGAACCTGGGGTGATGGCGCACGCGATCGATCCCGTCCCCGCCCCGGCTCTCGAGAGCCCGCAGGCGGCGGCCTGGGTCGCCGCGGCGGTCACCATCCCGCTCTACACGGTGATCGGCACCGCGTGCGCGTACGCGGGTGCGATGGCGTGGGAGGAGCTGACGGGCGGCGGTGACGCCATGCGCCTGCGGCTCGACCAGACGGAGGTCGCGGTCTTCCTCGCCACGGTGCTGATCATCGCCGTCGGCATCGCCGTCACCGCGCACACCGCCGGGCGGTGGCTCCACGCGCGCACCGCCGACGAGCCCGCCTCGGTCGCGGTCGGCTCCTTCGCGACCCTGGGAGGCGTGCTGGCGCTGGCACCCGCGCTCGCGATCGTCGTCGGCAGCGGCGACCCCGCCGCCGCGGTCTTCGTGGTCCTCGGGCTCGTGCTGCCATGCGCGGTCGTCGCCGCGATCGCGCGCGCCGTCGTGCCCGCCGTGGCGTCCTCGGAGGCAGCGATCGTCGTCGTCGCGGTGCTCGCGGTGGTCTGCACCCTCATCGCGGTGACGCTGCTCGCGGCGACGTGGGCCACGTGGCCCCTCGGCACGGCGCGCGGCTGATCCGCCTCCCCGGGCGCACACTGGTGCTCGAGGCGCCAGCGTCGGCGCCCGATCGGAGGGATCCGCATGTCCGCCACCGAGACCCCCGTCAAGGCGGCCGAGCGTCCGCTCGGTGCCACCCTCGCCGCCTGGCTCGCCACCGCGATCGGCATCCCCCTGTACGCCGTCGTCGCGCTCGCGCTCGCCACCGCGGCGGCGCCGCTGGCCCGCGCGCTCGCCCCGGACCGCAACACCGTCGAGGACCTCGGCATGTTCCTCGGCGTCGCGGTGACGAACGTCGCCGTCGCGCTCGTGGGCGTGCCGCTCGCGGCGCACACCGTCGGTCGCCTGGTGTTCGCGAGGACCGCGCGGGCGTCGGACCGCGCGGCGTCGCGGGGCTTCGCGGTCATGGGCGCCGTGCTCGCCGTGCCGCTCGTGATCTTCGTGGCCTTCGCCCAGCCGCTGCACGGCGTGGGCGGGCTCTACGCGGCGATCGCGGTCGGGGTCCCGTGCGGCGTGACGGCGGGCCTGACCCGCGCCCTCCTGCCGTGGTTCGCGGCGACCCCGATCCGCCGCGGGACGGCCGCCGCGGTCGGCGGCGCGGGCGTGCTCGCCGTGCTCTTCTGGTCGGCCATCGTGCTGCTCGGCTTCAGCGTCTAGGACGCTCAGCCGCGCAGCAGCTCGGCGACCACCGCGGGCAGCGCGCCTGCCACATCGAGCGCCGCCACGGGTCCGCCGCCCGAGGCCCGTTCCGCCGCGCGCGCATGCACCCAGGCGGCGCTCGCGCCCGCCGCGTCCGCCGTGAGCCCCGCGGCGAGCAGGGCGCCCGCCACGCCCGCGAGCACGTCGCCGGCGCCCGCGGTCGCCAGCCACGCCGGTGCCTCCGGGAGCTCGATCGTCGCGCCGCCGGGGGAGACCACGAGCGTCACCGCGCCCTTGAGGAGCACGGTCGCGCGCGCGGTCTCGGCGAGCAGCCGCGCGTGCCCGACCCGGTCGCGCTCGACGTCCGCGGGCGTGACGTCGTGGCGCAGCGCGGCGAGGGTGCGGACCAGCTCGCCCGCGTGCGGGGTGAGCAGCACGCGCTCGGCGCCCACGGCACGCACGCCGGCCGCACGTGCCCGCGCGACCGTCTCGAGCGCGCCGGCGTCGACCACCATGGGGGCGGACTCCGCGACCACGGCGCCGATCGCGGCGTCCTGCTCGGGGTAGTCGGAGACGCCGGGTCCCACCACCCACGCCTGGGCGCGGGGGAGCCGCTCGGCGACGTCGACCGGGTGGTGGATGACCGCCTCGGGGCGATGCGCGAGCACCAGGTCCTGCGCGCGCTCGGGTCCCACGTAGCGCACCATGCCTGCGCCGGCGCGGACGGCGCCGGACACGACGAGGGCGGCGGCGCCGGGGTACGCCTCGGAGCCGGCGACGACCCCCAGGACGCCGCGCGAGTACTTGTCGTCGGCGGCGCCGGGCACGGGCCACGACGCCGAGACGTCCGCGCGCTCCCACCGCCGCACGGGCGTCACCGGGGCAGGGACAGCATGTACAGGTCGGAGTGCATCCACTGGCCGTCGCGCTCGATGTCGTTCTCGATCCGACGGACCAGCGACAGCCCCAGGTGCGCCATGACCTTCGCCGACGCCTTGTGCTCGGGGCGGCAGCGCGCGTGCAGCTGCTCGAGCCCGTCCTCCTCGAGGAGCGCGTCGATCACGGCACGCACGGCCTCGGTCGCGATGCCGCGACCCCACAGGTCGCGGCGCACCACCCAGCCGAGCTCGCGGATCTCCGGCGTCGAGTCGAGCGGGCCCCGGCCCTCGCCGTACACGCCGACGCCGCCGACCACGGTCCCGGCGGGGATGCGCCCGGCGGCGCCCACCGCATCGTCCCGCAAGGTGATGGCCCACTGCGCGGGCAGGCCGGCCTCCGCGGCCTGCTCCACCCACCTCCGCGTGTCGTCCTCGCTGTTGGGTCCCCACTCGGTGAAGCGGCACACCGCGGGATCCGAGGCGTACACGTGGACGTCTGCGGCGTCGTCGGCGGTGAACGGCCGTAGCAGGAGTCTCGCGGTCTCGACGGTCATATCCCGACGATACGCCCACGCCCGGGGCATGGGAGGATACCGCCATGGCAATGCGTGACATCCGAGTGATCGGCGACCCCGTCCTCCGTACCCCCTGCGAGCCGATCACCGTGATCGACGACCGCGTGAGGCAGCTGGTGGAGGACCTCGTGGAGACCGTCGACCACGAGGGTCGCGCGGGCCTCGCCGCGAACCAGATCGGCGTGTCGCTGCGGGCGTTCTCGTGGAACATCGACGGCGACATCGGCTACATCCTCAACCCCGAGATCGTCGAGGTCAGCGAGGAGTTCCAGGAACTGGGCGAGGAGGGCTGCCTCTCGGTCCCCGGCCTCTGGTACCCGTGCGAGCGGCCCGCGTACGCGCGTGCCGTCGGCACCGATCTCAACGGCGACAAGGTCGAGATCGAGGGCGAGGAGATCTGGGCCCGCCTCATCAGCCACGAGTGCGACCACCTCGACGGCAAGCTGTACCTCGACCGCCTGCGCCGCGACGTGCGCAAGAAGGCGATGCGCGAGCTGCGGGAGTCGCTCGAGCAGAAGGGTTGATCAGCCCGCCAGGTCGATCCCCACGTCGGCGACGACGACCCGCCCCGCGGCGTCCGCCGCGGGCCGCTCGACCAGGCACCGCTTGAGCGCCGTGAACGTCACCGTGACGTCCGCGACGACGTGGCGCGGCGGCGCGTCCGGGTCCGCGTCCGGCGCGGGCGCCGGCAGCTCGGCGGAGTCCGCGGCGAGCCCCGAGGGCACGTCCACCGCCACGATGGGCAGCCCGGCCGCGACGGCCCGACCGAGCAGCGACCACGCGGCGTCGGGCAGCCCCGGTCGCCCGCCGATGCCGGAGAAGCCGTCGATCACCAGCTGCGCGTCGAGCACCCGTTCGCGCCCGAGCGGGAACGCGACCCCCGACACCGCGCCGGCGCCCGCGGCCTCCTCGAGCATCCGCACCCCGCGCGCGTGGGCGCGTTCGGAGGCGGCGACCGCGACCACCCTCGCGCCGCGCCGGGCGAGCAGCGCGCCCGCGAGGAGCGCGTCGCCGCCGTTGTTGCCCGGGCCCGCGACCACGCACACGCGCAGGCCCTCGGGGGGGAGCCCGCGCTCGGCGGCCAGCCCGGCCGCCGCATCGGCCACCGCGGCCGCCGCCCGGTCCATCAGCACGTCCTCCGGCACGTCCCGCATGGTGCGGGCCTCCGCGGCCCGGATCTCGTCGACGGTGACGATGTTCTCGCTGGTCGCCATGGGGTCCAGCCTCGCACGAGCCTCCGACATGCGGGGCGCGGCGCTGGCGCATCCGGCGCGGGTGAGGCAGAATCGTGGCACACCCGGTGCCACCGGCTGTTTCTTTCGAGGTCGTAGGGGAAGACGCACCTCAAAGGAAGGAAAGGGTCATGGCAGCAATCACCCGTGGTGTCCTTTTCGTGCACTCCGCGACCCGCGCGATGACTCCGCACATCGAGTGGGCGGCGCAGGGAGTGCTGGGTTCGCGCGCCTCGTTCGACTGGACGGACCAGCCCGCCGGCTCGGGGCTGCTGCGCGCCGAGGTGGCGTGGCAGGGCCAGCAGGGCACGGGCGCGAGCCTCGCGTCCGCGCTGCGCGGCTGGGAGCACGTGCGCTACGAGGTCACCGAGGAGCCGTCGTTCGGCGCCGACGGCGGCCGCTGGTCCCACACCCCGTCGCTCGGCATCTTCCACGCCGTCATCGACGTGCACGGCAACACCGTGGTCCCGGAGGACCGCATCCGCGCCGCGCTCGACAACGGCGAGACCATGGGCGACTTCCAGCGCGCGATGGACCTCGCGCTGGGCACCGCGTGGGATCAGGAGCTCGAGCCGTTCCGCTACGCGGGTCACGGCGCGCCGGTCCGGTGGCTCCACCGCGTGGGCTGACCGTGTGGGCGCGGACCAGGCGGGTTAGGGTGATCAGGTGAGCGAGCACCGCCGTCCCGGCCGTCCCCAGATCGCCGATCCCGACCAGATCGCGCGCATCGCCGCGACCCTCTTCGCGGAGCGCGGCTACGCCGCCGTCTCGATGGACGACATCGCGGAGCGGTCGGGCGTGTCCCGCCGCACGCTGTTCCGGCACTTCGAGAACAAGGCCGACCTGGTGTGGCGCGACTTCTTCGCCACGTACCGGCGCCTCGCGGAGCTGCTCGCGGACCCCGCGACTCCGCCCGGGATGGCGGGCCTGCGCGCCGCGATGCGCGACACGCTCGAGGTGCCCGGCGAGGAGGAGGAGATCACGCGCGTGCGGCTACGCATCATCGGTGCCTCCTCCGAGGTCTTCGCGGCCGGCATCGGCGGACTGGGCGATATGACCGAGGGCCTGTCCCGGCAGGTCGCCAAGGCCGAGCACCTCGACGAGGACAGCCTCGAGGCGCGCACCGCCGGCCAGGCGATCACGGGCTGCATCGTCGCGTCCGCGGTGTGGTGGGCGAGCCACTCGGACGAGCCCATCGTCGAGGTCATCGACCGCGCCCTCGCGAGCCTCGAGCGCGGCATCGCCTGAGCGCCGCGCCCCGGGGCGATCGCGCCGGGGGACGATGCGTCAGCCGAGCAGTCCCGGCGGCCCCACCACGGCCTGGTAGCTGACGGTATAGCCCAGCTCCGGCTGCTCGATCGCGACGTCCGTGAGGATCTCCTTCTCGACGCCCGCCTCGAGATCCACCGTGATGCGCGCGGCCTCGCGGCCGTCGGCGGTGACGACGGACACCCCGGACTCGCTGCAGCCCCAGGACACCGCCCAGAAGGTCTCGTCCTCGTCGAGGGGACGGGCCGAGCCCGTGCATCGTGACTCGCGGCCCGAGGGGTCCCCGATGACGTTCTCGATGGTCGCGGTGCCGTCCGCGACCTGGAACACGACGACGCGGGCGACGCCCGCGCCACCGGAGCTGTTGTCGAACACGGAGAAGCGGTCGCCGCCCAGCCAGCGGAAATCGTGCTGGCCGCTCAGCACCGCGCGGTCGCCCAGCAGGCCGTCGGGGTCGTCCACGGCGAGCGCGAGCGGGCTGTCGTCCTGGCCGAAGGTCCACAGGATGTCGCCCGAGGCGACGTCGATCGCCATGACGGTGCTCGGGTGGCGCATCGACACGTACACGGTCGCGCCGTCGTCGGACGGCTGGACGGAGTTGCAGTGGAACGGGTCGACGGGCGCGTACACGGCGGTGCCGGAGGCGGTGTCGAGCATCGCGTCGGTGAAGTGCTCCAGCGCGGACCACTCCCAGACCGCCCGGCCGGCGCGCACGTGCACCACCTCGCAGTCGTACACGCGCTCGAGCGGCTCGTCGCTCAGGCCGCACGGGTAGACGTCATCGTCGCAGGGCACCGGCACGTAGCGGTCGGCCCAGAAGCCGTCCCGGTCCTCGTCGAGGACGATGGCGTGGTGGTCGAGGTCGAACGCCTCGGTCGACTCGTCGATCGCGATGCCGGCGTCGAACGTCGTGATGCGGGCGCAGAAGGCGTAGCCGCCGCTGTCCGACAGGCACGCGCGGCTGAGCCCGAACAGCGCGTCGTCGGTGGTGGACAGCGCCGCGAGGCTCGAGCCGGAGACGTCCATCACCTCGACCGGCGAGAGGTCGCCGCGCAGCTCGAGCACCGCCTGGGTGCCCGTGGTGAGCAGGGGCGCGGCGAGGTAGATCGAGGCGTCGGCGGCGGCGGTGGCGGCGCGGCCCGCGAGGGCCTCGTCGACCACCTCGTACTCGAGCGCGTAGCGGCCGAGCGTCCTGTCGAAGGAGGTCGGCTCCTGCGACACCGGAGGGGCGTTGCTGGGCGACGACGTCGCCCCGCCGCCGAGGCAGCCCGCGACGGCGAGAACTCCCACGAGGGACAGGACCGCGCGTATCGGGCGCCTCACGCCCCGACGTTAACCCAGGTCAGACGCCGAAGACCAGGGCGACGTTGTGGCCGCCGAAGCCGAACGAGTTGTTGATCGCCGCGATCTGGCCCTCGGGCAGCGCGCGCGGCGTGTCGCGGACCAGGTCCACCTGGAGCTCGGGGTCGGGCTCGGTGACGTTGATCGTCGGGGGAGCGGTGCGGGTCTCGAGCGCCTTCACCGTGAAGACGGACTCGAGCGCGCCGGCGCCGCCGAGGAGGTGGCCGGTCATCGACTTGGTCGCGGACAGCAGCACCTGGTCCGCGTGGGAGCCGAGCAGCGAGCGGATGCCGCGTGCCTCGATCATGTCGCCGACGGGGGTGGAGGTCGCGTGCGCGTTGACGTGCGCGACGTCCGCGGTGGTGAGGCCCGCGCGCTCGAGCGCGAGCTCCATGGCGCGGGTCTGGCCGGCGCCGTTGGGCTCCGGCGCGGCGATGTGGTGGGCGTCGGCGGTCATGCCGAGGCCGAGGAGGCTCGCGTAGACGCGCGCGCCGCGGGCCTTGGCGTGCTCCTCGGACTCGAGGACCACCACGCCGGCGCCCTCGCCGAGCACGAAGCCGTCGCGGCTCACGTCGTACGGACGGGACGCGCCCTGCGGGTCGTCGTTGCGCTTGGACAGCGCCTGCATCGCCGCGAAGGCGGAGATGGGAAGCGGGTGGATCGCGGCCTCGGTGCCGCCGCAGATCACGATGTCGGCGCGGCCGGACTGGATCATCTCGAAGCCCATGCCGATGGCCTCGGCGCCCGACGCGCAGGCGGAGACCGGGGCGTGCGCGCCCGCACGGGCCTTGAACTCCAGCGACACGTACGCCGTGGGGGAGTTCGGCATGAGCATGGGCACGGTGAGGGGCAGGACGCGCGAGGCGCCCCGCTCCTTCACCGTGTCCCATGCCGTCAGCAGCGTCCACACGCCACCGATGCCCGAGGAGACGATGCTCCCGAGGCGCTCGGGGTCCACCTCGGCCTCGGCGAGCCCGGCGTCCGCCCAGGCCTCGCGCGCGGCCACGATCGCCATCTGGGCGGACGGGTCCATGCGCTTGGTCTCGGGACGCGAGAGCACCTCGGACGGCGGCACGACGAGCTGACCGGCGAAGGTC
This sequence comes from Demequina maris, assembly GCF_000971155.1. Classification (GTDB taxonomy): domain Bacteria; phylum Actinomycetota; class Actinomycetes; order Actinomycetales; family Demequinaceae; genus Demequina; species Demequina maris. Next base: position 91,521 of record NZ_BBLX01000006.1, read on the forward strand.
ACCGGCACGCCGTACTGCTCCGCCCAGTCGTTCTCCAGCGTGCGGACGCCGGAGCGGCCGGCGAGCGCGGCCTCCCAGGTGCTGGCGACGTCCCCGCCGAGCGGCGAGGTGGTGCCGAGTCCGGTGACGACGACGTTCATGGGCGGTCCTCCGAGAGGGTGGGGTGGTGAGGGACGGGGGTGCTGCGGTGCTTAGGCCGCGGCGATGAAGTCGACGGCGTCGCCGACGGTGACGAGGTCCTTGACCTTCTCGTCGGGGATGCGGACGTCGAACTTCTCCTCCGCGAGGGTCACGATGGTCATCATCGACAGCGAGTCGATGTCGAGGTCGTCGGTGAACGACTTCTCGAGGGTCACCTCGGCGGTGTCGATGTCCGTCTCCTCCGAGACGATCTCGGCCAGACCGGCGAGGACCTCATCCTTGGACAGTGCCATTGCTGCTCCTTCGTGTCGTGGCGCCGGGGCGCCATGTTCGTTGCGAACGTGTGTGAACTTACCGTGGCGCCCTCCGTCAGGGGAGGACGACCACCTGGGCGGCGTAGACCAGGCCCGCGCCGAAGCCGATCTGCAGGGCGACGTCGCCGCTCTTCGCGACGCCGTCGCGCAGCACGCGCTCCGTCGCGAGCGGGATCGACGCCGCGGACGTGTTGCCGGAGTCGACGATGTCCTTCGCCACGACCACGCTCTCGGGCAGGCCGATCTGCTTGACCATCTGGTCGATGATGCGCAGGTTCGCCTGGTGCGGGATGAACACGTCGATGTCATCGGGCGTGAGGCCCGCGGCCTCGATCGCCTGCAGGGCGACGGGGGCCATCTTGAACGACGCCCACTTGAAGACGCTGGGGCCCTCCTGGCGCAGGGTCGGGAACGGCAGGTCGCGGTCCTCGCGGATCTCGAGCCACGTGTGGTCCTGCTTGATGAGCTCCGAGGCGGAGCCGTCCGAGCCCCACACCGTGGGGCCGATGCCGGCCGCGTCCGAGCCGCCGATGACGACCGCGCCCGCGGCGTCGCCGAGCAGGTACGAGATCGACCGGTCGGCCGGGTCGACGAAGTCGCTCAGCTTCTCCGCGCCCACGACGAGGACGTAGCGGGCCGCGCCCGACCGCACCAGCGCATCGGCCTGGCCGATGCCGTAGCAGTAGCCGGCGCACGCGGCGGAGATGTCGAAGGCCGCGGCGGGCGTCGCGCCGATGCGGTCCGCCAGCACGGGCGCGCCGCCGGGCGTGATGCGCGGGTACGAGATGGTCGACAGGATGACCGCGTCGATCTCGTCAGGCTCGATGCCGGCCTGCGCGATCGCGTCGCGGGCGGCCCGCTCCGACAGGTCGATCACCGAGGTGTCCTCGTTCGCGCGGACGCGCGTGACGATGCCCGTCATCTTGCGGATCCACTCGTCGGACGAGTTGATCGGCTCGATGAGGTCGTCGTTCGGGACGGCGTTCTCGCCGCGGGCGACGCCGAGGCCGAGGATGCGGGTGAACTCGGGTCCGCGGCGGACGTTGAGGGTGGTCATGCGGCGGTCTCCAGAAGCTCGCGGGCGGCGGCAAGGTCGTCGGGGGTCTTGAGCGCGACGGACGGGACGCCCTTCATCGCGCGCTTGGCGAGGCCGGTGAGGACGCCGCCCGGGGCGACCTCGACGATGCCGGTGACGCCCAGCGACAGCATCGTCTCCATGCACAGGTCCCAGCGGACCGGGTTGGCGACCTGGCGGACGATGCGCGCGAGGGCGTCGGCGCCGTCGGCCACCTGGGCGCCGTCCGCGTTGGACAGCAGCACGCCGGCCGGCTCGCCGGGGGAGACCTCGGCGGCGGCGGCGTCCAGGTCCGCGACCGCGGGGATCATGTACGTGGTGTGGAACGCGCCGGCGACCTGCAGCTCGATGACGCGGGCGCGGACCGGGGGCTCCGCGAGCAGCGCGTCGATCGCCGCCTTGGCGCCCGCGGCGACCACCTGGCCGCCGCCGTTGACGTTCGCGGGGGTGAGGCCGTGGGTCGCGAGGGCGGCCGCCACCTCGGCGGCGTCACCGCCGAGCACCGCGGCCATGGACGTCGCCTCGGACGATGCGGCGGCGCGGGCCATCGCGGCGCCGCGCACCGCGACGAGACGCATCGCGTCGGCGTCGGTGAGCACGCCCGCCAGCGCGGCCGCGCCGAGCTCGCCGACCGAGTGGCCCGCGGCGAGCGCGGGAGCGGTGCCGCCGAGCAGTGCGCGGCCCGTGGCGATCGCGGTCGCGACCAGCAGCGGCTGGGCGATGGCGGTGTCGCGGATGGTGTCCGCGTCGGACTCCGTGCCGTGGCGGACGATGTCGACGCCGGCGGCCTCCGAGAGCGAGGCGAGGGACGCGGCGACCTCGGGCAGCTCGAGCCACGGGGCGAGCATCCCGGGCGTCTGGGCACCCTGGCCGGGACAGAGAATGGCGATCACGGGTTATAGCCTGCCTCACATGCGAGGGCCCTCCGCGGCGTCAGGGTACCGATTCGGGCGCGAGTTCTTGTCGGAAACCTACAAAGGCGGGGTGTTGGCGTCGCGGAGTCGGCCCAGCGCGAACGCGATCTGCAGCACGTGCGCGTCGCGGGTCGACAGCACGTCCCAGCCGGTCAGCTCGGCCACCTTGCGCAGCCGGTAGCGGACCGTGTTGGCGTGCACGAACATGGTCCGGCTCGCCAGCTCGAGCGAGCGGCCGCAGTCGAGGAAGGTCGCGACCGTCTCCTTGAGCGAGCCGCCCGCGGAGGCGATCGGGTCGTACGCGACGGCGATGAGGCGGTCCGCGGCGGCGGCGTCGCCCACGAGCACCCGCTCGGGCAGCAAGTCGTCGGCGTTGACCGGCCGCGGCGCGAGCGCCCACGCGGGTGCCGCGGTGGCGCCGTGGATCGCCGCGCGCGTCGAGCGCGCCACCTCGACGAGCGTGACCGCGGGCGGGCCGACCACGACGGGTCCGGGGCCGAAGCACGGCAGCAGCGTGGCGTGGAGCTCGTCGAGGTCGCCGTCGAGGCGCGCGATGACCACGAGGTCCTCACCGTGGATGCCGACCAGCGCGCCGTGCGCGGCCCGGCGGATGGTGCGGCGCAGCTCGGCCGACTGGACCTCGCCGAGCGGGCCGTCGGTGCGGCCCACCATCACGACCGTGGCGCCGGGCTTCCAGCCAAGAGCGGCCGCGCGCGACGGCAGGTCGTCGTCCACCTCGCCGCGCACGAGCGCGTCGACGACGAGGGCCTCGAGCCGCGCGTCCCACGCGCCGCGCGACTCGGCGGCGCGCGCGTAGACCTCGGCGGCGGAGAAGGCGATCTCGCGCGAGTAGCGGAGGATCGCCTCGCGCAGGTGCGCCTCCGCGCCAGCGGCCGCGAACTCGTCGGAGTGGTCCTCGACCACCGACACGAACGTGCGCACGATCGTCAGGGTGTGCTGCAGCGAGATGGTCCGCGTCAGCTCCGGCGGGGCGGAGGCGAACATCTCGAGCGTGCCGCGGTGGCCCGCGTGCGGGTCCGCGAAATACGCCACGAACGATGCGATGCCGGCCTGCGCGACGGAGCCGACCCACGAGCGCTCCTGCGCGGGCAGCTCCCGGAACCACGGGTAGTCGGCGTCGAGCTTCTTGAGCGCGATCGTCGCGAGGCGACCCGTCCCGGCGCGCAGGCGGCGCAGCGTCTCGGCGCGCATGTCCGGGGTGACCATGCGGGCCAGCGTAGCGGGCGCTTGTGGGATCGGCACAACGCGGCGGGACGCGCGGGTGGCGCGACGTGCGGGAGGTGGGCCGCCGCATCGTCCCCCCGCTGTGGCTCTCCACAACCCTCCCCTCCGACACTGCGAACGGAGTGCGCCGCGACACGCCGTGGCGGGCGCGGGAGACGGCGCCGGCGCCCGGCGTGTCGCGCCGAGATCCGTTCGCGTTGTCCGGATTGAGGGCTTTGCCGAGAGTCGCCGCTGCTGTCGGGTTTGTCGCCGGTAGCGTCGGCAGCAGGCTCGAGAGCAGGAGAAGAGATGTCGCCACGACCGCGTCCGTTGCTGGGGATGGTGCTGGGCTTGCTGCTCGGCCTGGTGACGGTGGGGCTGCTGTGGCAGCTCGGGGTGATCGATCCCGGCCGGACGGTGCTGTTCGGCGTCGTGGCGCTCGCCATGATCCTCGTCGCCGGGCTGCTGACGCGGGACCCCTCGCGCGCCCGCGGGCGCTACACGGCGGTGGTCGCGATCGCCGGCGTGCTCGGCGGCGTCGCGCTCACCGGGATCGGGGAGCTGGTGCGCCCGGGCTCCCTCTCCGACGGCTGCACCGTGGAGGCGACGGTGGGGGACACCACGGTCGCGCCGGATGGCACCGCCGCGCTCACCCCGCTCGACGTCCCGGCCGACGGCGTCGTGACGTGGACCGCGGCGTCGGAGACGCCCGTCTCCGTGACGGACCGTGTCGCCGGCGTGATGATCGGCGGCTTCGCGATCCCGATCCGCACGGTGACGTCCGAGGGCGCCCCGGAGGGGCAGGAGATGTCGGGCGAGGTGGTGGTCGCGGACGCGATCACGTGGATCACGGACCGCTCCTGGCTCGAGCCCACCGGCGTGTACCACGCGTACGGCAGCATGTCCGGGGGATCCGTCCGGTGCGAGCTCGACGGCTACGTCAAGGTCGCGCCCGCGGGCGTCTTCGCGACGAACACGCTCAAGGTGCTGTGGATCTCGCTCGGGGTCCTGCTCCTGCTGATCGCGTGGGCGGCCTTCGCGGTGCGGAGCTCCTTCGCGCGCGCCGCGGACGACGATGCGCGGGCCCTGGAGGCCGCGGCCGCCGGCTTCGCGGCGGGCGAGGGCGCGCAGGCGTCCGCCGGTGACGGCAGGCCAGTGGACCACATCGATCCCGTGCCCGCGTGGACCCCGCCCGAGCAGCGCTCGGCCGCGCCGGCCGACGAGATCGCCACGCCACCCGCCGAGGAGGCCGTGCGACGCCGGTCCGCGTTCGCGTCACAGGGGGACGATGCGGCGGATGCCGCTGGTCCCGGCGCCGGGGCCTCGTCGGCCCCGTGGGCCGCGGACGAGCCCGCGCTCGAGGGCGCCGACGACGACATGCTTCTGGAGGAGGAGCCCGGCGAGGAGCTCGACGAGGTCGCCGCGGAGGACGATGTGGCGGCGGAGCCGGGCGACGAGGTCGCCGAGGACGAGCCCGCGGGCGACGAGGGCGAGCCGGAGGACGACGGCGAGGAGCGCATCGTCCCCGAGGACGACGAGCCCGTCGCGGTCGACGAGCCGGCGGAGACCCCGGGGCAAGACGAAGGGCCGGAGGCCCCGTCCGAGGACGAGGGCTCCGGCCCCAGGTCGTGAGCCGCTAGGCGATCAGGCCTCGCCGCCGGCGTTGCCCGACGTGCCCTTGCGGACGTCGTGCAGCTCGTAGCGGCGGATGGCCTCCGCGTAGGTGCCGGGCTCGAGCTCGCCGCGGCGCTCGAGCTGCTGCAGCACGCGCACCGCCGTCGAGGCGCCGTCGATGTGGAAGAAGCGGCGGGCGGCAGCGCGGGTGTCGGAGAAGCCGAAGCCGTCCGCACCGAGCGTCGCGTAGTCGCCGGGGACCCACGCGCGGATCTGGTCGACCACGAGGTGGTCGTAGTCCGAGGTCGCGATGAACGGACCGGCGGCGCCCTGCAGCTTCTGCGTGAGGTACGGGGTGCGCATGCCCTCCTCGGGGTGGAGGAAGTTCGCCTCCTCGCACGCGAGGGCCTCACGGCGCAGCTCGTTCCACGAGGTCACCGACCAGATCGCGGCACGGACGCCGTAGTCGCGGAGCAGCATCTCCTGCGCCTCGTACGCCCACGGCACACCCACGCCGGAGGCGAGGATCTGCGCCTCCGGGCCGTGGCCCTCGGGGGCGTCGGACACCTTGTGGATGCCCTTGAGGATGCCCTCGACGTCGACGTTCTCCGGCTCGGCCGGCTGCTGATACGGCTCGTTGTACACCGTGAGGTAGTACATGACGTTCGGGTCGCGACCGTCGTTGCCGTACATGCGCTGGAGGCCGTCCTTGACGATGTGACGGATCTCGTAGCCGTACGCGGGGTCGTAGTGGATGACCGCCGTGTTGGTGCCCGCGATCAGCGGCGAGTGGCCGTCGGCGTGCTGCAGGCCCTCACCCGTGAGGGTGGTGCGGCCCGCGGTGGCGCCGATGATGAAGCCGCGCGTGAGCTGGTCGCCCGCGGCCCAGAACTGGTCGCCGGTGCGCTGGAAGCCGAACATCGAGTAGAAGATGTAGAACGGCACGAGCGCCTCGCCGTGCGTGGCGTAGGACGTGCCCACGGCCTGGAACGCGGCGGCGGAGCCGGCCTCGTTGATACCCGTGTGCATGATCTGGCCCTGCTCGGACTCCTTGTAGGAGAGCATGAGCTCGCGGTCCACAGGCAGGTAGTTCTGGCCGTTGGTGTTGAAGATCTTCGCGCTGGGGAAGATCGAGTCGAGGCCGAACGTGCGGGCCTCGTCCGGGATGATCGGCACGACGCGGTGGCCGAACTCCTTGTCGCGGACCAGGTCCTTGAACAGGCGGACGAACGCCATCGTGGTGGCGACCTCCTGCTTGCCGGAGCCCTTCGCGAGGAGGTCGTAGGCCTTCTCGTTCGGCAGCGCGATCTCCTTGTGGGGGTCGCGACGCTCGGGCACGAAGCCGCCGAGCGCGCGGCGGCGCTCCAGCATGTACTGCACCGCCGGGTCTTCGAAGCCGGGGTGGTAGTACGGCGGGTTGTACGGGTCGGCGTCGAGCTGCTCGTCCGTGAACGGGATGTCGAAGGTGTCGCGCAGGACCTTGAGGTCCGCGGAGGCGAGCTTCTTCATCTGGTGCGTGGCGTTGCGGGCCGCGAAGTTCGAGCCCAGGCCGTAGCCCTTGATGGTCTTCGCGATGATGACCGTGGGCTTGCCGTTCTTCATGGTGGTCGCGCGCTGGTAGGCGGCGAACAGCTTGCGGTAGTCGTGACCGCCGCGCTTGAGGGCCCAGATCTCGTCGTCCGTCATGTCCTTGACGAGCTCCTTGGCGCGCGGGTCGCCGCCGAAGAACTGGTCGCGGATGAACGCGCCAGACTCGGCACGGAACGTCTGGAAGTCGCCGTCCGGGACGGTGTTCATCAGGTTGACGAGGGCGCCGTCGCTGTCGCGCTTGAGCAGCGGATCCCAGCCACGGCCCCAGACGACCTTGATGACGTTCCAGCCCGCGCCGCGGAAGTACGCCTCGAGCTCCTGGATGATCTTGCCGTTGCCTCGCACCGGGCCGTCGAGGCGCTGCAGGTTCGCGTTGACCACGAACGTGAGGTTGTCGAGGTTCTGGGTCGCGGCGAGCTGCAGCATGCCGCGGCTCTCCGGCTCGTCCATCTCGCCGTCGCCGAGGAACGCCCACACGTGCTGCTCGGACGTGTCCTTGATGCCGCGCATGTGCAGGTAGCGGTTGGTCCACGCCTGGTAGATCGCCGAGGCGGGGCCCAGGCCCATCGACACGGTGGGGAACTCCCACGTGTCGGGCATGAGGCGCGGGTGCGGGTACGACGAGAGGCCGCGGCCGGGGCCGGACTTCTCCTGGCGGAAGGAGTCGAGGTCCTCGGCGCCGAAGCGCCCCTCGACGAAGCCGCGCGCGTACACGCCGGGGGCCGCATGGCCCTGGAAGTAGACCTGGTCGCCGCCGCCCGGGTGGTCCTTGCCGCGGAAGAAGTGGTTCATGCCCACCTCGTACAGCGTCGCGACGGACGCGTACGACGAGATGTGACCGCCGACGCCCTTGCCCGCCGCCTGCGCGCGGGTCACCATGACGGCCGCGTTCCAGCGGATCCAACCGCGGTAGCGGCGCTCGATCTCCTCGTCGCCGGGGAACTCGGGCTCGTCGTCGGCGTGGATCGTGTTGACGTACGGCGTGTTGAGGCTGAGCGGCACGCTCAGCTGCTTCTTCGCCGCGTGGTCGACCAGCTGGTCCACGATGTACTCGGCGCGGCTCTCGCCGCCGGACTCGATCAGCCCATCGAGGGACTCGAGCCACTCATCGGTCTCGCTCGGGTCCTTGTCGACCTCGCCGTGATGTGCCACAGGTGACCTTCCTGTCGGGCGCGCGGTGGCGCGCCGGATGATCTGGGGCGCTCGCGCGGCGTGTTTCGCCCGCGTTCCCCACATTGCTTGCCACAGAACAGGTTAACGTCACGCGGGGACTGCCGCGCACGGGCTGATTGCACCGGGAAGCGCGGTACCTCTACTGTGGACGCCAGGCACGTGTTCAGGCACGTGAGTCACCGACGAAGGGGGTCCCGCCACCGTGGCGACGCAGGAGGACGCGCAGGCGGCGGTCGACGCCGTGGTCGCGAGGCTCGGATTGAAGGCCGGCCAGATCATCCAGGAGTTCGGCTACGACGAGGACACGGATCCCGACTTCCGTTCCTCGATCGAGGCCGTCACGGGCGAGGACCTCGTCGACGAGGACTTCGGCGACGTGACCGACGGCTCGCTCGTGTGGTTCCGAGACGGGGACGACGACCTCGCCGACCTCCTCATGGACGCCCAGACGTTGCTCGACGACGGCGCCGCGGTGTGCGTGTGCACGCCCAAGGCGGGCCTGCCCGGCCACGTGCAGCCCCGTGACGTGCAGGAGGCCGCCTCGGTCGCCGGCCTGCACGCCACCTCCACGTTCGTCCTCGGGAACCGGTGGACCGCGACCTACCTGGTCGAGAAGGGCCGCTCCAAGTGACCCACCCCCTGGTGGGCCACCCGGCCCCCGAGTTCCGCATGACGGACACCCACGGCCGCACGGTGACGTCCGAGGACCTCAGCGGGACCGCGTACCTGCTCGTCTTCGTGCCGTTCGCGTTCTCGGACACGTGCACCAACGAGCTCATCGACCTGCGCGCCGCGGACGACCTCCTCACGCGCGACGGGCTCAAGGTGATCGTGGTGAGCTGCGACTCGGTCTACACGCTCAAGGCGTGGGCGGACACGCACTCGTACAAGGCGGACCTGCTGTCCGACTTCTGGCCCCACGGCGAGGTCTCGCGCCAGTACGGCGTCTTCAACCCGCGCAAGGGCCTCGCGACGCGCGGCTCGTTCCTGGTCGACGCCGCAGGCACGGTGCGGTGGGCGATCGTCAACCCCGAGGGCGAGGCGCGCGACGTCGCCGAGTACCGCGGGGCCGTGGAGACGCTGCTCGGCTGAGGCTCGCGCCGGCACCGCGAATCTGCTGATATCGCGCGTGTATAAGTGTCCTTGCGGACGCATCGGCGCCCGTCAGGTGCCGCGTCCGCGCGACTTGATCTCCTCGATCACCGCCGTCTTGGCGTCCGCGTAGGCGTTTATGTCGGGCCAGTCACGCGCCGCGAGCGCACGCTTCACGCCCTCGTACAACTCCCGGTCCTCGGGACTCCGGCGCAGCCGGTCGCGGAGGACGAGGTAGTCGTCGGCCGCCTGCGCCCCGACCTCGAGGAGGTGGACGTGCACGTCGAGCCGGGACGTCCGCACCAGCCGATGCCCGGGCTCGCGCACCCGCAGGACGTATCCCGCGTCGAGCAGGGGAGGGAGGTAGTCCTCCTCGGCGGTGATGTCCTCGACCGTGACGAGCACGTCGATGATCGGCTTGGCCGCCAGCCCGGGGACCGACGTCGAGCCGATGTGCTCGATCGACCGCGCGACCGGTCCGAGCGCCGCCGCGACGCGGTCACGATGCTCGGCGAAGGTCGCCGACCACGCCGCGTCGGGATCGGCGATCGCGATCGTGCGGCGTTCCACGCCGCCGACGAGCTCGGTCGTGGTGACGTCCGCACGGCGGCGGCGCACGGGCGAGGGGTCGGTCATGCGCACAGGCTAGGGCGGACCGTCCCGGGCCCCTGTGTACGCGACCGCTAAATCACTTATATTTTGGATATATAAGTGTTACTGTGGCCTGCATGGACAGGGTTGCCGCAGTCATCGTCGACATCGTGCGCTCACGCGAGCTCCACGACAGGGCCGGCGCGCAGGCGGCGGTGCTCGAGGCGTTCGTGCGTGCGGAGCGCGACGCCGCGCCGCTGCGGCCCCTCGGCGCGACCGTGGGCGATGAGTTCCAGGGTGTCTACGTCGACCTCGCGGCCGCGCTCCGCGTCACCACGCTCGCCGCTCTCATCCTGCCCGACGGCATCGAGGTCCGCGCCGGCATCGGCCTCGGCGAGGTGGTCGACGTCGACGGCGACATCTCCGACGGCAGCGCGTGGTGGCGCGCGCGGGAGGCGATCGACGAGGCGCACCGTCGCGAGGATGCGGGTCAGGCGGCGGTGCGCGCCTGGTGTGTCGGAGCCTCGGGGGACGATGCGATCATGGCCTCCGCAGTCCTGCTCCTTCGCGATCACGTCCTCAGCCGCATGAAGTCGCGCGAGCGGCGCATCGCCGCCGGGCTCATCGAGGGGCGGACCCAGGCGCAGCTCGCGGCTGTCGAGTCGATCAGCCAGGCGGCGGTGTCGCAGGCGGCGCACCGGTCGGGCGCGATCGCGCTGCGCGAGGCGCTCGAGGCGGTCGGCGGGGCGCCGCGATGACCGCCGCGATCCTGGTCGCGATGGTCGCGGGCACGGAGCTGCTGCGCTGGGTGCGCCCGGACCGCGCGCGCCTGATCGCGTCCGCGGCGTGGCTGGTGGGCGCGATCGTCGCGGCGGGTCTCACGGGTGCCGTCGGGGCGTGGGGCGCGGCCGCGCTCGGTCTCGGGTCGGCCGCCTGGCTGGTGCTGCGGTGGCGGTTCGCGGCGGATCTCGCGATGGCGGCGCTCATCATCGGCGGCGGGCTGCTGCTCGTCATCGACGGGGAGCCGGACCGCGTCGCCGCCGTCATCGCCGGCATCGGTGCCGTGGTCCTGCTCGCGCACACCTCGAACGACGTCTGTCGGGACGTGATCGCGCGCGCCCGCACCGCGCCGGACGACGGGCCGCCTTCCGCGCCCGAGCCCAGGCCTCACCTCCGGGGCGGGCGCTTCATCGGCCCGCTCGAGCGGTGGCTCATCGCCGCGTTGGCGCTGGTGGGTGCGGAGGGCGTGGTGGTCGGGCTGATGGCGGCCAAGGGCATCGGCCGGTTCCCGGAGATCTCGGGCGACCGCGGGCGCGGGTCGACCGCGGAGGAGTTCCTCGTGGGCTCGTTGGTGAGCTGGGCTCTCGCCGGGGCTGCGGCGCTGCTGATCGCCGTGCTGCGTCCCTGAGGGGTCCTGCGCGCCCCGGTCGGCCTGCCACAATGGTCCGCGGGCCCTTAGCTCAGTTGGTTAGAGCACTGCGTTTACACCGCAGGTGTCGTCGGTTCGAGTCCGGCAGGGCCCACTACCGCGCGTCGCCCCGCCCCTCGGCCGCACGCGCGGTCGCGAGCAGCGCCGTGGCAACATCGGCCGCCGTGACCAGCGGCGCATCGTCCACCCCGGCGAACAACGCTGCTAGACCCTCGAGGTGCGCGGCGGCGTGCCGGTCCCAGAACTCGCGGTGCCGCGCGGTGAGGTGCAGGCGCAGTGTGCGCGCGTCGGACGGATCGGACGCGATCCGCAGGAACCCCGCGCGCTCGAGCCGCAGCGCGAGCTGCTTCGCCGCCTGCCGGGAGGTCCCGTAGCGGTCGGCGGCCTCGCCGAGCGTGGGCGCCTCGTCGCCGAAAGTCTCGATCGCCACGAGAAGCATCCACTGCTTGGCCGACAGCCCCGCCGGTGCGAGCATGTCGTCCAGCAGGTTCTTCCACGACTGGCTCAGCAGGAACACCGTCGCGAACAGGGTGCGCGCCGCATCGTCCCGGCCGGTCATGCGGCGATCGCCTCCGTCCGCTCGCGCGCCGGCTCGCTCGCTGTCGCCCGCGCGGCGAGGACCGCGAGCACGCCTGCACCCGCCGCGAGCAGCGCGAAGACCGCGGCCGGTGCGGCGCTCTCCGCGAGGCCGGCGGCCACCAGCCCGGCCACCATCGCGACGAGCGCCAGCGCGAGCAGCGCCGCGAAGGCGAGCGCCGCCATCGCCAGCACGTAGCCGCGGACCAGGCGACGCAGCATCCAGGCTCCGGTGAGCGCGAGCGTCGGCAGCAGGATCGCGAGGTCGAGCACCTCGATGCCGTTGGTGGGGGTGCCGGACTCGGCGAGCGATCCGGGAGCCGTGCCGTCCAGGAGCGCCGGGACGATGTCGGACAGCCACAGGAACGCGAACATCGCGACGATCGCCCACAGCGTGCCCGCGACGGTGCGGCGGGGCCAGCGCGGTCCGAACGCCTCGGCCGGGGTGTTGCGGATCGCGGTCGCGAGGCTCGCGGCGAGCGTGAGGAACGCGAGGCCGAACGTGGTGGTGTAGACGAGGAAGAGGCCGTTGAACTGCACCATGAACGATGCGATCGCGTACGTGTATGCGAGGTACAGGACCGCACCGTGCCACAGCAGCCAGGCGGCGCGCGAGCCGCGCCAGGCGGTGAAGCCGAGGGCCAGCAGCGCCGGCACCGCGACCAGCAGCGTGACCCAGTCCTGCGCGGCCGCCTGGACGCCGAAGTGCTCGAGGTCCCGCGAGTAGAGGTCGGGGTCGAGGGCGCCCGCGCCGGCGGCGACCGCGGCGAGGATCGCCAGCGGGACGGACATCGCGAGCGGGGTGCGGGGGATCGTGGCCATGATGCTGCCCTCCTCGGGGCGGGCGCCGTGCGGCGTCGATAGGCAACACGTTACCTATCTCAGCGGGTCGCGCGCGGGACGGAGGTCCCGACAACGGTTCTGGCCGCCTCGCGGCGACGTACGGCGGGACGATGCGCCTGCCGCGCTAGCCTCGAACCACGCAGGCAGATCCAGGAGGAGGCGGTCGTGTCGTTCGAGCTCCACGAGGACGAGGGCGGGCTGAAGAAGGGCGCGAAGTACGAGGCCTTCGCCAAGCGCGCCGACGGGACGATGGCGGCGCTCGCCCTCGTCTTCCTGGTGGTGTGGTCGGCGCGCATCGCCTTCCGCGACGAGCTGCCGAGCAGCGTGCGCGCGACGCTGCTCACGATCCAGAGCCTCGTGTGGCTGATCTTCATCGTCGACCTGGTGATCCGCGTCGCGCTGCACGAGCGGCGCTGGCGCTTCCTGCTCACGCACCCGCTCGACGTCATCGCGGTCCTGATCCCCGCCGCACGCCCGCTCAAGATCCTGTCGGTCTTCACCTCCGGGACGATGCTCGCCAGCCGCAAGGGCGTCGTGAAGTCGACCCAGGCCATCCTCATCGCCGTGCTGCTGCTCCTGTGGATCGCGTCGGTCGCGATGCTCGACGCCGAGCGCGGGCACCAGGGCGCGCAGATCGTCAACATCGGCGACGCGGTGTGGTGGGCGCTGGTGACGGTCACCACCGTGGGGTACGGCGACTATGCGCCGGTGACGATCGAGGGTCGCGTCGTCGCGACCATCCTCATGCTCATCGGCATCGCCCTCATCGGTATCGTCACCGCCTCCGTGGCCGCGTGGTTCGTCAGCCTCACCCAGGGGGCGGAGGAGGAGCGCGACAACGCGCGCGAGGAGGCGCGCGAGGAGGTCACCCGCCAGCAGCTCCTCTCGCGCATCAACGATCTCGAGACCAAGCTCGATGAGATCGCGAGCCGGGGCGGCCCCGGTGCGTCCGGGTTGCCGCACCTCACCCCGAAGCCGCCCACGGACGCGGACCCGCGCTCGAGCTAGCCGCTCACCCGCGGGGCCCGGCCTCCGTGCGACGGGTCGACCACCGCCACCACGCGAGCGACAGCGCGCCGATGACGAGGGTGCCGCCCAGCGACACGGCGCGCCACACCAGCGTGCCCGCGACGAGCGTCGCCTCCGGCACCGCGGGAGTGTCGGTGAGCCACGCGGCGATGAGCGCCGCATCGAGCACGCCGAAGCCCAGGAACGGCAGAATCGTGAGGGGGTAGAGCAGCAGGAACACGCCCACGATCTCGACCGCGGACAGGCTCGCGCCGACGCCGACGAGGCGCAGGCTCGCCAACAGGATCAGCGCCTCCGCGACCACGCCGCCCAGGCCGAGCGCGATCGAGGGCATGAGGTGGCGTCGGTAGGACTCCGAGACCCGCGACCGGAAGTCGCCGACCGCCGCGGCCCACACGGCGCCGTCCGCCGGGCGCCCGAACCGGGTGACGATGCGCGCGCCCAGGTGGCCGAGCGTATGGGCCCAGCGCTCGGACCGCACCACCACCGTGAGCGCGACCAGGATGGCCGCCGCGATGGCGAGCGAGCCGACGGCGAACCACCACTCGTGCCGCTCCACGCCGCGGATCGCGACGACGCCGAGCCCGAGCACCGGCGCGAGGAAGCGCACGCCCCAGAACACGACGGTGGTGAGGGTGACGCCCGCCATGCCCTCGACCGGGTCGATGCCCCACGAGCGGAACATCCCGACGCGCAGCACGAGGTCCGACGGCGGCGGCGCGAGGGTCGCGACCAGGTTGGCGGCCATCTCGTTGTGCAGCGCGCGCTTCCATCCCAGGCCCTCGACCACGCGGGCCAGCGGCGCCGAGCTGAGGAGCTGACGGAGCAGCAGGAGGGCGACGAGGATCGGCGGGCTCCACCACGGGAGGGTGCCGAGGGCGTCGCCGACGGCCGGCCAGTCGACCTGGGATCCGAGGGAGAACAGCGCCCACAGGACCGCCGCGACGACGACGAGGGTGACAACCCGGCGCCACACACGCGCGCGGCCGGACGCGGGGCGGTCGGCGGGCGCGGGCACCCGGCCAGCCTATCCACGGCCCGGGCGGCGCGGCCGGGACCGGCGCCGAGTAGCCTTGCCCCATGACCTCCGTGGCCGATGTGATGGACGCACTCGAGAAGCGCTTCCCCCTCGATCTCGCGGAGGACTGGGACGTCAACGGGCTCTGCGTCGGCCGGCCCGGCGCTGAGGTCACGCGCGCGCTGTTCGCGGTCGACCCGACCATGGCGGTCGTGCAGGAGGCCGTCGAGGCCGGCTGCGACCTCATCGTCACCCACCACCCGCTGCTCCTGCGCGGCGTCACCACCGTGCACGCCGGCACCCCGAAGGGCGCGGTCATCCACGCGCTCATCGAGAACGGCATCGCGCTGTACAACGCCCACACCAACGCCGACCACGCCGGCACCGGCGTCGCCGAGGCGCTCGCGGAGGTCCTCGGCGTCTCCGGCGCGCTCCCGCTCGTCCCGCTCAAGGACGATGCGGAGCAGGGGACCGGCCGCATCGGCCGGCTCGACGCGCCCATCAGCCTGCGCGAGTTCGCCCAGCGCGCCGCCACCGTGCTGCCCGAGACGTCGCACGGCGTGCGCGTCGCGGGCGACCTCGACGGCACCGTGCAGACCATCGCCGTCGTGGGCGGCTCGGGGGACTCGTTCCTCGCCGCCGCGAGCGAGGCGGGCGCGGACGTCTACCTCACCGCGGACCTGCGCCACCACCCCGCGTCCGACGCCCGCGAGGCCGCGCTGCTCGGCGACGGCCGCCCGTACCTCGTCGACGTCGCCCACTACGCGTCCGAGTGGACGTGGCTGGAGGCGGCTGCCGAGTACCTCGGCGACGCCACCGGCATCGACACCCTCGTCTCGACCCTCACCACCGACCCCTGGACCGCGCGCTTCTAGCGCGAAGGAGAACCACCCGTGCCCACCGCCCCCGCAGCCGACCAGATCCGCCTCCTCGACGTGCAGGACATCGACCTGCGCGCCCAGCAGGCCCGTCACCGCCGCGACCACCTGCCCGTGCTCGAGCAGATCAACGAGCTCACCGCGCGCGTGACGGACCTCGACGAGGCCCGCGTCGCGACCGCCACCAAGGCCTCCGACCTGCGACGCGCCGTGCAGAAGGCCGAGGATGACGTCCAGGTGGTCCGCGATCGCGCGGCGCGCGACAACGCGCGCCTCGAGGCCGGTCAGGGCACGCCCAAGGACCTCCAGGCGCTGCAGGCCGAGCTCGCGGTGCTCGCACGCCGCCAGGAGGCGCTCGAGGAGGTCGAGCTCGAGGCCATGGAGGCGCTCGACGCCGCCGAGAAGGAGCACGCGTCCGCCAAGGAGCAGGTCGAGGCCATCGAGGCGCAGCTCGCCGAGCTCACCGCCGAGCGCGACGCCGCGTGGCGCGACCTCGACGCCGAGCTCGAGACGCTCGCGTCGGAGCGCACCGCCGCGGCGGTCGGCCTCGACGCCGGCCTCGTCGCGCTGTACGAGAAGCTGCGCGCCAGCCACGGCGGCATCGGCGCGGCCGCGCTCGCCCAGGGCCAGTGCCTGGGCTGCCGCACGGTCCTCAACCCGGGCGACCTGCGCGACATCGAGGCCAAGGCCGCGGACACGATCGTTCGCTGCGAGGAGTGCAGCCGCATCCTCGTGCGCGGCGCCAAGAAGTGAGCGACGGGACGATGCCCGACCCGGCCGAGGAGACCCAGGTCGAGCCCGCGGTCCCGCACCACGCGCACCGCTTCGACGACGGCACCGACCTCGGCGGCGAGGCGGCGTCCGACGTGCCCGCCGCATCGTCCCCCGCGCCGCGCGTGCAGTCGCCCTTCTCGCCCGACGAGGAGGACCTCGTCGCGCCGCTCACGCTCGTCCTCGTGCGCCACGGCGTCACCGAGATGACGACGTCGCGACGCATGTCCGGCTCCGGCGTGCCCGGGCCGGCCCTCAGCGGACAGGGACGCGTGCAGGCCGCGAAGGCCGCGGACCTCGTCTACGGCATGGGCCGGCGCACCTGGATGCACCTGCCCCACGTGACGCGGATCCTCGCCTCGCCGATGGTGCGCACGCAGGAGACGGCGGCCTCGGTGGGCCGCCGCATCGGCGCGCACGTCGAGACCGAGGCGCGCATCAAGGAGGTCGACTTCGGCGCGTGGGAGGGCCTCACGGTCGCCGAGATCATCGAGCGCGACGGCGACGCCATCCACGCCTGGCGGCGGGCCGAGACGTCCGCGCCCGGCGGCGAGTCCATCGCCGAGGTGGGTGCGCGCGGCTACGCCGTCATCGAGGAGCTCGCGCGCGAGCACGCGCACCATTGCATGTCCGGCCGGGACCTGCCCCGCGGCGTCGCGCTCGTGTCGCACGCGGTCGCGATCAAGTCGATCGTGGGCGTCGCGCTCGGGATGCCCGCCTCGCACTGGGGCTCGATCTGGCCCTCGCCGGCCTCGACGTCGATCCTGCAGGTGCGGGCGCGCAAGGACGGGTCGATCGCCGAGCAGCACGTGCTCGCGGTGGGCGTGCCGGTCGAGTAGCGCCCGCTCTTACCAGGCGAGACGTCGCCTGTGAAGCCCCCACATGGGGGCTACCCCTCGCGCGCGGCGGCGCCTACGCTCGCGGCCATGACCGCATCGTCGGGGCCATGGCTCCCGCTCCTCGAGAACGTCCGCCGGTACCCGTCCCCGCACAACTCGCAGCCTATCCGGGTGCGGGTGATCGACGCGGCGCGTGCCGAGGTGTTCTACGACCTCGACCGGGGGCTGCCGGCGGAGAACTTCGGCATCCCGTTCGGCCACGTGTGCGCGGGGGTGTTCCTCGAGTCGCTGCGCGTGGTCGCCGCGGCGGCCGGGTACCGCGTCGACGAGGCGCTCGAGCTCGAGGAGATGGACTTCGACGCGACGGACCGACTGCACCGGCTCGGCGCGGTGACGCTGGAGCCGCAGGCGCCGGGCGCGGAGGACCCGCGGGCCGCAGATGCGTTCCGCGTGCGCCGCACCAACCGCCGCCCGTACGACGACCGCGTCGTGCCCCGCGTGGACCTGGAGGAGGTCCAGGAGCTCGCCGCCGGCCACGGGCAGCGCTTCTCGTGGTCGGGCGACGCGCGGGTCGTGGCGCCGATCATCCGCATCAACCAGGAGACCCTGTTCGACGACCTCCGCAACGACGCCGTCTACGCCGAGATCATGGAGTGGCTGCGCTTCAGCGAGCACGACGCCGCCGAGCGCGGCGACGGGCTCAGCGCCGCGGCCATGCTGATGCCGGGGCCGCTGCTGCGCTTCGCGATGGGCCACCGCGGGCTGTGGCAGGCGCCGGTGATCGGCGCCGCGATCCGCGGCATGTACCTCAGGACGATGCGTGGCGTGCGGCAGCTCGCCTGGTTCGAGGGGCCCTTCGCCTGCCCGCGCGACTACGTCGAGGCCGGGCGCGTCTTCATGCGCTGCTGGCTCGAGCTGACGGCGCGGGGCGTCTCGCTTCATCCGTTCGGGACGGTGATCACGAACCCACGGTCGCATGCGCGGTTCGTCGACATCGCGGGCGCGGACGAGTCCGACGGCCGGATGGCCTGGATGCTCGTCCGGCTCGGCTACGCCAAGACCCCACCCGTCGCCCACCGGCGCCCGCTCGAGGAGATGCTCGTCGCATGAGAGGCCTGCTGAGGTACCCCGCGTTCGCCGGCATCGAGGTGCTCGACGCGGTCATCCGCGTGCTCGCGCGCAAGCCCACGACGCATCGCCTCCTGCTGGGGCCGGGCATCGAGCCGCTGCGCTGGTGGCTCGGGCGGGGGAGGGCGTGGCGCACGTTCCACGTGGCGTCGCGGCGCGTCCCCGCGTACCGCGCGTTCCTCGAGGAGGCGGGCCACGGTCCGGACCTGGGGAAGGACGGCTCGCTCGCGGAGGCGCTCGCGCGGCTCCCCGAGATGGACAAGGCGGGCTACATCGCCCGCTGGTCCGTGATGGACCGGAGCCTCGACGGCCGCCTGCCGCGACGCGGGGTGGTGGTCGACGAGTCCTCCGGCTCCTCGGGCGTGCCCACCAGCTGGGTGCGGGGACCGGACGAGCGCATGGCGACCCGCCAGCTGCTGCAGATGGGCTACTCGCGGACGTCCCGCACGCTCACGAAGCAGCCGTTCGTGCTCAACTGCTTCTCGCTGGGCGCGTGGGCGACGGGCATGAACATCTCCGCCTCGCTCACCGAGATCACGATGATGAAGTCCATCGGGCCCGACCGCGACAAGGTGGTCCAGACGATGCGCGAGTTCGGCCCGGGCTTCACGTACGTGATCCTCGGGTACCCGCCCTTCCTCAAGGCACTGTTCGAGGACGACCGTCTCGACTGGACCGCGTACGACATCGTCACCGCGTTCGGCGGCGAGGGCATCAGCGAGCGGATGCGCGCGATCATCGGCAAGAACGCCGCTGCGGTGTTCGGCTCGTACGGCGCCTCCGACCTCGAGATCAACATCGCGATCGAGACGGACTTCTCGGTGCAGCTGCGGCAGGCGATCGCGGCGTCGCCGGAGCTCGCGGCGCGCATCACGAAGCGCGACGAGTACGGCGTGCTGCCCATGGTGTTCCAGTTCAACCCCTTCGACTACCTCATGGAGTCGAACGAGGCGGGCGAGCTGCTCGTCACGATCACGCGCGGCAGCAACATCAACCCACGCATCCGGTACAACATCCACGACCGAGGGCACACGCTGCGGCTGCGCGACCTCGACCCGGTCCTCGAGGAGCTCGGGCTGTCAGAGGTGAAGCGCTCGCGCATCACCGACCTGCCGCTGCTGTTCCTCTACGGCCGCTCCGACATGTCGGTCGACTTCAACGGGGCCGTCGTGGCGCCCGACACGGTCCGCGACGCGATCTACGACGCGCCCGGGCTGGCGGACGCGATCGAGAACCATCGCCTGGTGAGCTACGAGGACGCGCGCGGCGACCGCCAGCTGCACATCGCGCTGCAGCGGATCGAGCGCGGGCCGCAGCTCGACGAGGCCGCGGTGGGGGCGCTGCTCTTCGCGGCGATGCGCCGCGCCAACGGCGACTTCTCGAACGCGATCCGCACGTCGCCGGAGGGCACCCTGCCCACCATCGCGATCTACCCGTACCGCACGGGGCCGTTCGCGAACGACGGCGCGAAGCTCAAGAACGAGTACGTGTGGATGCTCGACGCGGGCGAGGACGAGGCCTGGGGTCTACGTCCGGGCTTCACGGCGCCACGTCATGTCGCGGCGGTGCGGGACGGCGCAGGCGCGTGAGCCGTGCGCGATGTGGCGGACGGCGGCGCATGGGATCCGGATTCGGAGATGTCGGATACGTCCGTTATCGTTATCTCTCGCGAAGTTCGCCACACGTGGCGACGCTCCCCGCAGACCTGCCGCGTCATCGCTGACGCGGTCGACGCGGGGGTCGCTCATTGACACCTGCTGAGGGGCGATGCCGCGGGCGCACGACCGTGTTCCCGTCCGCAATCCGGCCATGGGCCGGCGTGCTCGCCGCACCTCCGTGACGTGTCGCGCGAGTGGCATCGCGCCGGCCCCGCCCGCCAACGGGCGCATCGGTTCACGACCGAGCGGGGCGCCGCTACAGGGATCGACCCTGGGGGAATGGAGAGACATGTTCAAGCGCATCGTCGTCGCCGTCGCGGGCGCCGCACTCGCGGTCGGCATCGCCGTGCCGGCCTCGGCCGACTCGACGCCTAAGGTCGACCGGTCCGAGTATGCCGCCGTCAAGCGCGGTACCCCGCTCGCCACCGTGCAGGCGAAGTTCGACTCGAAGGGTGCCAAGACCTCCGAGTACATCGGCACGTATGTCAAGTCGCAGACGCGGGAGTGGAAGACCGCGACCTCGCCGTACGGCTGGGTCATGGTCGACTTCGAGAAGAAGAACGGCAGGTGGGTCCTCGACTCGAAGTCTGTGTCGTGGGGCGTCGACGCCAAGCAGACGGCTGACAAGATGACCAAGGGCGAGTTCCAGAAGATCTGGACGGGCAAGACGATCGCCCAGGTGCGCAAGATCGCCGGTACCTCGGGTACCCGCACGTATGAGTACACGTCGCGGTACCAGCGCACGATCACCGTCGAGTGGCCCACGCCCTCGCCGTACGGCTACGCCTCGGTCGATTTCAAGTGGAAGAACGGCACCTACGTCGTCACGAGCAAGAGCGCCTACTGGGGTTGATCTCCTCGTCCCCGCCCGCCGAAGGGCGCGCCGGTTCGTGACCGAGCGGGGAACCTGACCGAACCCGTCCCGGGACCGGATGCACCGCGCCCGGGTGGGGCGCCGCAGGCGGGTGACGCCGGCTACTCGTCGTCTCCGGAGTGCCGCGCGAGCTGCTTGCGCAGGAACTTCCGGTCGTCGTTCGCGTACGCGTAGTACCAGCCGATGAGCAGGCCGCCACCGACGAAGTTGCCCAGCAGCACGATGCCGAGCTGCGCGAGCGCGAGTCCGTAGTCGAGCCCGTGGGTGAGGGCGGACACCGTGAAGACCACGGTGTTGGCGACGGAGTGCTCGAAGCCGACGAACGCGAACACGAAGACGCTCATCACCATGGCGAGCACCTTGGTGATGTCCTCCTTGATGACGCCGTTGTAGACGAGCAGCATGCCCAGGTTGATCATGAAGTTGCACAGCACGGCGCGCATGAACAGGTCGGACATGCCGGCGAGGCCGTGGTCGAAGTACGCGAGCTTGTGCTCGACCGCGGCGTCGAGCTGGGCGCCCATCGCGCCGTCGGCCATGCTCGAGCCGGCCACCATGATCGCGACGGCGAGGCCGCCGATGAAGTTGCCGCCGTAGCACATGAGCAGGATCCGCAGGGACTTCAGCGGGGTCGTCCGGCGGTAGTACGCGCCGATCGAGACGATCATCATGTTCGACGTCAGCAGCTCGGACTTGCTGTAGTAGATGAACACGAGCGCGAAGCCGAAGACCATCGACCCGACGAGCTTGCCGACGTTGACCCAGTCGCCCTCGCCGATGCTCGCGAAGGCCGAGATCACGGCGAAGGTCGTGAGGTACATGACGCCGATGATCACGCCGGCCATCGCGGCGCGCATGAGGTAGACGCGGGCCAGGCCGCCGCTCATCGCGGTCTTGGTCTCGAGCGCGTCGAGCACCGTCGAGATGAACTGCTTGCCCGGGAACAGCGCGCTTTGATCGCTCATGGCCCCAGGCTCCCACAGAGCTCGACCGCCGGCGCGCGACCAGGGTCCCGTGGCGCCGGATCAGCTGTCGTGCCTCCTAGAACCCCTTGGGCTCGCGCACCGCGTAGTGTTCCTCAAGCGCCTGGACCTCGTCGCTGGAGAGCTCGAGGTCCACCGCCGCCGACGCATCCGCCAGGTGGCGCGGCTTGGTGGCGCCGACGATCGGCGCGGAGACCACCGGGTTGCGGAGGACCCACGCGAGCGCCACCTGCGACATCGGGACCCCGCGCTCGGCTGCGACGTGCTCGACCGCGTCGACCACGCCCTTGTCCGCGTCGACGAACGTCGCGTCCGCGACCGGGTCGTTGCCGCTCCGCGAGGTGGCGGTGGCCCACGGCCTCGCGACGCGGCCCTTCGCGAGCGGCGAGTACGGGATCGCGCCCACGCCCTGGTGGGCGAGCAGGCCCATCATCTCCCTCTCCTCCTCGCGGTACAGGAGCGAGTACTGGTCCTGCATCGACACGAACCGCGTCCACCCGCCCAGGTCCGCCGCGTGCTGCATGGTCGCGAACTGCCAGGCGTGCATCGCCGAGGCGCCGAGGTAGCGCGCCTTGCCGGCCTTCACCACGTCGTGGAGCGCCTCCATGGTCTCCTCGATCGGGGTGGCGGGATCGAAGCGGTGGATCTGGTAGAGGTCGACGTAGTCCGTGCCGAGGCGCCGCAGCGACGCGTCGATCTGCTCCATCACGGCCTTGCGGGACAGGCCCTGGCCGCCGGGGCCGTCGTGCATCCGGAAGTGCAGTTTGGTGGCGAGCACGATCTCCTCCCGAGTGCTGAACTCCCGCATGGCGCGGCCGGTGAGCTCCTCGCTCGCGCCTTCGCTGTAGACGTTCGCGGTGTCCCAGAACGTGATGCCGAGCTCGACGGCCTGACGGTAGAAGGGTGCGGCCTCCTCCCACGCGAAAGCGCCCCACGCGGGCACCTGCGAGGTGGGGCTGCCGTAGGTCATGGTGCCGAGCGCGAGGCGCGGGATCCGGAGCCCGGAGGATCCGAGGCGGGTGTACTTCATCTTCTGCTCCTTTGCGAGGGACGATGCGGGGACTGGATAGCGCGGTGAGGCTCAGGCCTCGGGGATCGCGAGGGCGAAGAACGCGTCGCGCGGGGTGTCGGGGTCGGGGCCGCCGCGCACGCCGGTGTCGAGCGCGTCGATAGCCGCGAGCTGCTCGCCCGTGAGTGCGAAGTCGAAGATGTCGAAGTTGTCAGCGATGCGGCTCGGGGTGACCGACTTGGGGATCACATGGCGGCCCTCCTGGACGTGCCAGCGCAGCATCACCTGCGCCGGGGTCTTGCGGTGCGCGGCCGCAATCGCGGCGATGGTGGGGTCCTCGAGGGTCGAGCGCTTGCCGTCGCCCCAGCCCGGGTAGAAGGTGATGCCGCCGATCGGGGACCAGGCCTGGGAGACGATGCCGTGCTCGGCGTTCGCGGCGAGCAGGTCCTTCTGCTGGAAGTAGGGGTGGACCTCGATCTGGTTGACCGCGGGGATCACGTCGGCGGTCTCGAGCAGGCGCTCCAGGTGGTGCGGCATGAAGTTGCTCACGCCGATCGCGCGCACCTTTCCGTCCGCGTGAAGCTCCTCGAGCGCGCGATAGGCCGCGACCGTGCTGTCCCAGCGGGTCGGCGCGGGCTGGTGGAGGATCAGCAGGTCGAGGTGCTCGACGCCGAGCTTCGCGGTCGCCTTCTCGAACGCGTGGAGCGTCTGGTCGTGGCCGTAGTCGCTGACCCACACCTTCGTCTCGATGAAGAGGTCGTCGCGCGGGATGTCGGACGCGGCGATGGCGGCGCCCACGCCCGCCTCGTTGAAGTAGGCGGCGGCGGTGTCGATGTGGCGGTAGCCGACCCGCAGCGCCTCGGTCACGACCGTCGCGGTCTCGTCGGGAGGGGTCTGGAAGACGCCGTAGCCCAGGGCGGGCATCGTGACGCCGTTGTTGAGGGTGATGTGCTCCATGTCCTCGACGCTAGGTCCGGCCCGCGGGCGCTGGGAGGCACTGTCGTTACCCGGGTCGCCGGGACCCCGCGCGCGTCAGGGCACGCCGGACCCCGATCGGGACGCTCAGTCCTTGCGGTCGCGTCCGCCGCGGACGCCACCCCGGGCGCCGCGCGCGTGTCCCCGGAGGACTGGTTGTCCCGAGACGCGCGTCCGCTCGCATATCGGAGGACTGAGTGTCCCGACAGGGCGGCAGGCGAGACGGGTACCGAGCGTGCCTCCCTCCCGGCCGACGCCCGCCGTACGTTGGACGCATGAGCACGAACCCCGAGGTCACCGAGTTCCTGCGCTCGCGCCGCGCCCGCATCACCCCCGAGCAGTCGGGCCTGCCCGCGTACGGCGGCAACAGGCGCGTTCCCGGACTGCGCCGCGAGGAGGTCGCGATGCTCGCCGGCGTCTCCGTCGACTACTACGTGCGGCTCGAGCGCGGCAACCTGTCCGGCGCCTCCGACTCCGTGCTGGACGCGCTCGCGAACGCGCTCCAGCTCGACGAGGCCGAGCGCGACCACCTGTTCGATCTCGCGCGGGCGGCGGGCCCCGCATCGTCCCGCGCGTCGGGCCGCCGCCCGACAGGTGCCGTGCGGCCCACGATCCAGGCGATCCTCGACTCGATCACCGCCCCCGCGTGGGTGCGCAACGGCCGGCTCGACCACCTCGCGCACAACCGCGCATCGCGCGCGCTGTACGCGCCGCTGCTCGACAGCTCCGAGCGGCCCACGAACACCGCGCGCTTCGTGTTCCTCGACGATGCCTCGCGCGAGTTCTTCGTCGACTGGGACCAGGCGACGGCCGACGTCACCGCGCTGCTGCGCATGGAGGCCGGGCGCCGGCCCACCGACAAGGGCCTCACCCAGCTGATCGGCGAGCTGTCGACGCGGTCGGAGGAGTTCCGCCGGCTGTGGGCGCGGCACGACGTCAAGTTCCACCGCTCGGGCGCGAAGCAGCTGCGGCACCCGGCGGTCGGGCGGCTCGACCTCGAATTCGAGGCGATGGAGCTGCCCTCCGACCCCGACCTCACGCTGCTCGTGTACGCGGTGACCCCCGGGTCGCCCACCGCCGACAAGCTGCAGCTGCTCGAGCACTGGGCCGACGAGCGCGAGGCCGCGGGAAGGCTCGCCGACGTGAGCGCCGCGCCTCGCAGGTGACTCCCAATGAAGAGTGTGAACCGTGGGGCGCGAGGGAAGCATGGGGCGATGCCGACCTGATCCCGGCAGTCACACCCTTCACCTTTGTCATTGGCAATCAATGCAGGTGGTCGGACGTTGCCTTAGAGGAGCATCTTCTCGAGAGGAGATCCGATGTCCACAGCGCTGAGGCCGCCGTCCGCCTACGAGGACCCGATCGTCGCCCGCCATTCGCTCGCCGGGAAGCGGGTGCTGGTCGTCGGGGGATCGTCGGGCTTCGGGCGGCAGGTCGCGCTCGACTCCGCCCTCGCCGGCGCCGACGTCATCGTCGTCGGGCGCGACTCCGCCAAGACCCACGCGACCGCGCAGGAGGCCGGCGCGCTCGCCCGCGGCAAGGCCAGCGCGCTCGCGATCGACGTGAGCTCCGACCGGGGGCGTCGCGCCCTGGTCGAGGCGGTCGGCGAGGTCGACCACGTGGTGTCGACCCTCGGTGGGCGGCTCGAGGACGACGTCCCCGAGGACGAGGAGGACGTCGTCCGCGAGATCGCGCGCACGAAGGTCCACCACAACCGCCACCTGGTCGACGCGCTCGCGGGCAGCGTCCGCGAGGGCGGGTCCTTCGTGCTGACGGCCGGCTCCACCCGCGGGAACGGCGGCGAGGGTGCCCGCGCCATGGTCGCCGGGAACGTCGAGATCGAGGAGCTGGTGCGTGAGAAGGCGCTGATGCTCGCCCCGGGGCTGCGCGTCAACGCCGTCGCGCCCACGTGGACCCAGACGCCGCTGTGGAAGCACCACTCGGACGAGGAGGTGGTCGCGATGCGGCGCGAGATGGAGGCCCGCATCCCGCTCGGGCGCACCGCGGACATCCGCGAGGTCGCGCGCGCGTACGTATTCCTCATGACGAGCGGCTTCGTCACCGGCCAGACCATCGCGGTCGACGGCGGCTACTCGCTGACCTGACCCGCCACCCTCCCGACGCGCCGCGCGTCCGCCGCAACCGGCGTACAGATCCCGGCTCGGCGGTGAACAGCCTGGTATTTGCGCACCAGGTCGGGACGATGCGCCGGTTGCGTGCGCGTGCGGAGCGGCGCTCAGCCCGCGATGACGAGCGTGAGCTCGTCCGGCCCCTTCGCCTTGGGGGTGAGCGCGACGTCCACGAGTGCGTCGCCGATCATCCCGGCCGCGGCGTCGGCGAGGTCGGCCGCGGTCTGGGGCCGCGCATCGTCCCTCACCAGGTGCGCCGCGAGGAGCCCGCGCGTGTGCTTGGCCATGTGGCTGACCACCGCGCGCTTGCCGTTCAGCTCGCGCTGGACGGAGACGGCGACCCAGGGGGAGTCGGCGGGGCGGTACGCGGCGACGTACGAGGCGCTGCGGCAGTCGATGACGAGGCCGCCGTCGGCGAGCGCGTCGAGCTCCGCGGGCAGGTGCTTCCTCCAGTAGGTCGCGAGCCCGCCGAGCCGGCCCAGGCTGGTGCCCATCGACAGGCGGTACGCGGGGATGCGGTCCGCAGGGGAGACGGCGCCCCACAGAGCGGAGACGATCCGGACGCTCTCGCGCGCCTTGTCCAGGGTGGCGGCGTCCCAGTCGGCCATGCCGGCCGCGTCGTAGAGCACGCCCGTGTAGACGGTGGAAGATGCGGCGGCGGGGTTGTCCCACACGGTGCGGTTGCGCTCGACCTCCGCGGAGAGCGAGGCGCCTACGCCGAGCGCCTCCATCGCGTTGCGCTGGCCGCTGACCTTGGCGAGCGCGTCCCCCACGCGACGGCGGTGCGCCTCGAGGCCGCGGTGCGAGAGGCTGCCGAGGTCCACGGGGGAGCCGGCGGCGGGGGCGGTCTTGCCCTCGGAGGGCGGCAGCAGGATCAGCACGGGCTCAAGGGTAGGCGGTGCGCGGGCCCGATCCCTCCGCCGGAGGTCACGCCTCTGGCGGCGGGCGGGGTGTGGTCCGGGCGGCTACCCCAGCGAGCCCAGCCACCTCTCGAGCCGGGCGAGGCCCTCGACGATGTCCTCATGCGAGGCGGCGTAGGACAGGCGGACGTGGGTGTCGCCGTGCGTGGCGCCGAAGTCGCGGCCGGGGGTCAGCGCGACGTGCGCCTCCCGGAGCGCGCGGCCGCAGAAGTCCCACGCGTCGAGCCCGGTCCCGGACACGTCCGCGAACGCGTAGAACGCCCCGTCCGGCTCCGACGGCACGGGCAGGCCGATGCGCGCGAGCCCGTCGAGCATCGTTCGCCGGCGGGCGAGGAGGTCGAGGCGGCGCTCCTCGGCCTCGGCGAGCGACTCCGGGGAGAAGGCCTCGAGCGCCGCGATCTGGACGGGGGCGGACGCCGACAGGAAGTAGTTCATCGCGAGCCGTTCCACCGGCCCGACCAGCGCCTCGGGCAGCACGCACCAGCCGAGGCGCCAGCCCGTCATGCCGAAGGCCTTGGAGAACGAGTTGAGGACGATCGCGTCGGGATCGTGGGCGAGCACCGTGCGCTGCGGCGAGCCGTCGGGGCCACGGTCGGCCGTGTCGAGGTAGATCTCGTCGACCAGCCGCCACGCGCCGCGCTCGCGGGCGAGGTCGCTGATGGCGGCGAGCTCGCCCTGGGGGATCGTCGTGCCGGTGGGGTTGGACGGCGTCGCGGCCATCACCACGCCGGTCTCGGACGTCCACGCCCTCTCGACCAGGTCGCGGGTGAGCTGGAAGCGCGTGGCGGGGGAGGTGGGCACCGTGAGCGCGCGGCCGCCGAACGACGCGACGATCTGCCGGTTGCACGGGTAGCTCGGGTCCGCCATGAGCACGTCGGTGCCGTCGTCGACGGTCGCGGCGATCGTGAGCACCAGCGCCGCCGACGCGCCCATGGTGACGGCGATCCGCGCGGGGTCCACCTCGACGCCGTGGCGCTCGCGGTAGAAGCCGGCGATCGCCTGGCGCAGCTCGGGGGTGCCGAGGGATGACGTGTACGCGAGCCGACGCCCGTCCATCGTCCCCACCATCGCGCGGCGGACCGCGGCCGGGGCGCCGAAGTCGGGCTCGCCCAGGTTGAGGCGGACGATGCGGTGGCCGGCGGCCTCGAGCTCGCTCGCGAGGTCGCCGAACGCCATCGCATGGAACGGCTCGATCGCCTGCGCGCGCCGCGAGACCTGCATGGTCGCTCCTCTGCTCGGGTCCGGGCTCCATCCTCGCGGATGCGTGGCGCCAACCGGCGTATGGATCGCGGCTCGATCTCCAGTACCAGAGCAGTCGTCGGGCGAGGTCGCATCGGTGCGCCGGTTGCGGTGGGGTGTCACGGGGTGGGCGCGCCCGGTATCCTTGCAGGGCGGATGAGCTGGCCAGGCGGCCGCGTGGCCCCCTCGGGGGTCCCGAGGAACGTCCGGGCTCCGCAGGGCAGGGTGATGGCTAACGGCCACCCGGGGTGACCCGCGGGACAGTGCCACAGAGAGAAGACCGCCTCTCCTCCTCGGAGGAGGGGTAAGGGTGAAAGGGTGAGGTAAGAGCTCACCGCGCGACTGGTGACAGGAGCGGCAAGGTAAACCCCACCCGGAGCAAGGCCAGACAGGATGCGTTCGAGGGCTGCCCGCCCGAGCATCCGGGTAGGTCGCTAGAGGCGTACGGCAACGTGCGTCGTAGATGGATGGCCGCCCCTCGTGAGCGGTGACGCGAGCGAGCGACAAAACCCGGCGTATCGGCCAGCTCATCCGCTCCGCCGGGCCTCGAGCCCGGGCGGTACCCGCGTGTCGCGCGACGGTCCTACGCCTCGCACGGCCGTACGCCGTACAATGCAGGGGCACCAGCGATCGCGCCACAGCGCGATCCGCATCCGCCCACCTCGGCATCGGCACCAGCCGACGCGCCGCCGGCCCATCTGACGGGCCCGCGGATCGCGCGAGGACACCGAGGGACGGAGCCCGCGCATCCGCGGGCCCCCTGGGCGGCGCCACGTGCCGCGCCTGCGGCACGTACCGAGAAGGAGACGAAGTGGCAGCAGCAGGGCAGCGACGGACCGGCCGCGCACGCACCGGCGGCGGCACCGCGCGCCGGCGTTCCGCACGCCCGGCCGAGAAGGGGCTCATCCCCCTCCTGGCCGCGCTCGCGGGCGAGGTCGACCGCGCGGTGAAGCAGCCGCCGACGCGCGGCGCCGCGCGCACCAAGTTCCAGGTCGTCGCGCTCATCGTCCGCGAGGAGCGCACCCGCGTGAAGGCCGACGACTCGCTCTCGCAGGCGAAGCGCGACGAGGAGCTGCGGCGCCTCGACGGCGTCGCGACCATGCTCGCCAAGATCGCCGCCCGCGACACCTCGCTGCTCGCGCTGCTCGCCGACGACGCGCGCGTCACCGACTCCGCTCGCGCCTACAAGCGGACCGTGCTCGAGGCCGCCGGCCGCGAGGTCGAGGAGGAGCCCGAGCCGGAGCCCGTCCCCGCGGCCGCCGCGCCGGAGGCCGACAAGCGGGTCGTGCCGCAGTCCGCGATCTCGTACCAGCTGGCCAACCCGTTCCTCGCGCCCGACTTCTCCGCCGCGCAGGAGCGCGCCGCGGCGCAGCCCCGTCGCCTCGCCGGGTGGGAGCTTCTCGACCCGCTGTTCCGCTCGTTCGAGCAGGACGCGCCCGGCGCCCGCGCGTGCATGGAGCTGCCGGAGCCCGGCGCATCGTCCGCGGGCACGATGCGGCTGCCCGCCGGCCGTACGCTCATGCCGCACCAGGCCCAGCTGGTCGCCGCGGCCGCGCGCGGCCACCGCACGTTCCTGCTCGCCGACGAGCCGGGCCTGGGCAAGACCGCTCAGGCGCTGCTCGCGGCGCAGGCCGCCGACGCGTACCCGCTGCTCGTCATCGTGCCGAACGTCGTCAAGACCAACTGGGCGCACGAGGTCGCGATGTGGACCCCGCAGCGACGGGCGAGCGTCGTCCACGGCGACGGCGACGAGGTGGACGCCTTCGCGGACGTGGTGATCGTCAACTACGACATCCTCGACCGCCACGTCGGCTGGTTCGGCGACCTCGGCTTCAAGGGCATGGTGCTCGACGAGGCGCACTTCATCAAGAACCAGCGCTCCCAGCGGTCGCAGCATGTGCTGGCGCTGTCCGAGCGGATCCGCCACCGCACCGCCCGCCCGCTGCTGATGGCTCTCACCGGCACCCCGCTGATCAACGACATCGAGGACTTCCGCGCCCTGTGGCAGTACCTCGGCTGGATCGACGACGAGAAGCCGCTCGGCTCGCTCATGGCCGCGCTCGAGAGCACGGGCCTGATCCCGACGGACCGGGGCTGGTACCCCGCCGCGCGTGCCGCGGTGGTGGACCAGGGCATCGTGCGCCGCCGCAAGGTGGACGTCGCCGCCGACATCCCCGCCCGCCGCGTCGCCGACCTCCCGGTCGAGCTCGACGGCCCGCTCGGCCGGTCGATCCGGGCCGCGGAGGCCGCGCTCGCCGAGCGCATGGTCGCGAGCTACCGACGGGCGACCGCCGCCCGCCCCGCCGATGCCGAGGGCATCGACCTCGCGCTGGCGCGGCAGATCGCCGCGGCCGAGCTCAAGGACGCGAGCTCGAAGAAGACCGGCGACAACGTCTTCACGATGGTCCGCCGGATCGGCCAGGCGAAGGCGGGCCTGGCCGCCGACTACGCGGTGCAGCTGGCCCGCAACGTCGGCAAGGTGGTGTTCTTCGCCAAGCACGTCGACGTGATGGACGAGGCCGAGCGGATCTTCGCCGAGCGCGGCGTCCGCTTCACGTCGATCCGCGGCGACCAGACGGCCAAGGCCCGCAAGGAGGCCGTCTCGTCGTTCACCGAGGACCCCGACGTGCAGATCGTCGTGTGCTCCCTCATGGCGGCAGGCGTGGGCCTCAACCTCCAGGTCGCGTCGAACATGGTGCTGGCGGAGCTGTCGTGGACGGACGCCGAGCAGACGCAGGCGATCGACCGCATCCACCGCATCGGCCAGTCCGAGCCCGTCACCGCGTGGCGCATCATCGCGGCGCAGACCATCGACGCCAAGATCGCCGAGCTGATCGACAGCAAGTCCGGCCTCGCGGCGCGCGCGCTCGACGGGGCGGCGGTGGACGATGCGGACTCGTCGGCCGACGTGCAGCTCGAGGCGCTCGTCGAGCTCCTCGTGGACGCGCTCCGCGCCGAGGGCGAGGCCTGACGCGCCGGTCGGTCATCCGTGGCCCATCGGCACCGCCTCCGCGTAGGGTGTGGTGACGCGCCCCCTGGCGCGCGAACCAGGAGGTAGTCGATGACTTCGGCGGGACCGCAGGACCACGTGCCGAGGCGGCGCTCGTTCGAGCCGGCCGTGTTCTGGCTCGCGCTCGCGGCCTTCGTGGTCTGGACCATCGCCGTGACGACCGGATGGGCCGACCGCACGGTCGACACGTGGCTCCCGGCCTCGCCCGTGGAGCCGCGCAGCTACCTCGGCCAGGTCCTCGAGGCCTTCTCCCTGGCCACCAGCCCGATCTTCGTGACCCTGGTCACCGCGTCGCTCGCCGTGCGCTCGTACCGCCGGCGCCAGCGCCACCTCGCGGTCGCGCTCGCGATCGCGGCGCTCGGCATGCCGCTCGCCCAGATCCTGCGCTTCCTGATCGCGCGGCCGCGCCCGGAGACCCCGTTCGCGGACTCGCTGTCCGCCGCGGGTTCGTCCTACCCGTCCGGCCACGTGCTCGCGGTGACGATCCTGGTGTGGGTGCTCGTCACCGTCGCGAACGCGCAGCGGCTCTCCGTCGGCTCGCGCGTCCGCGTCAGGGTGCTCGGCGGCGCCCTCATCCTCTTCACGTGCGCCGACCAGTGGGCGATCGGCACGGTTCGCCTCTCGGACATGGTCGGGGGCTGGCTGTTCGGCATGGTGCTCGCCTCCGCCGCGCTGCTGATCAGCGGCGTCGAGCCCAGCGACCTGCCGTGGCGCAGCCGCCGCGCCGCCGCGCGCTCCGGCAGGCGTGCGGCGGTCGTCTACAACCCCACGAAGGTGCTCGAGTTCGACCAGTTCCGTCGCCGCGTCGGCGGCGCCATGATCGAGGCGGGCTGGGAGGCCCCGGTCTGGCTCGAGACCGAGAAGGACGACCCCGGTCACCAGATGGCCCGCGACGCCCTCGCGAAGGACGTCGACCTGGTGCTCGTCGCCGGCGGCGACGGCACGGTGCGCGCGGTGTGCGAGGAGATGGCGGGCAGCGGCGTCCCCGTCGGGATCATCCCCGCGGGCACCGGCAACCTGCTCGGGCGCAACCTCGGCGTGCCGCTCGACGAGGACGAGGCGCTCGACACCGCGCTCACGGGCGTGCCGAAGGCCGTCGACATGATCCGGTGGTCCGCCGACGGGACGGACGCCACCTTCGCCGTGATGGCGGGGGTGGGGCTCGACGCGCAGATCATGCGCGACACCGACGAGCGCCTCAAGAAGGTGGTCAAGGGCGGCGCGTACGTGGTCGCCGGCGTCCGCCAGGTGGGCACCGAGCCGTTCAAGGCGCGGATCCGCGTCGACGGGCGCGTGGTCCACGACGGCAGCGCCATCATGGCGCTCGTCGGCAACGTGGGGAAGCTCCAGGGCGGGGTGAACCTGCTGCCGGACGCCGAGGCCGCGGACGGCCGCCTCCACGTGCTGGTGGCGCGCGCCAGGGGGGTGAGCGGGTGGCTGCGCCTGCTCGGCAGCCTCGGGCAGGACAGCCCCGGTTCCCCGATGCGGAGGGTGTCCGGCAGGCGCGTCGAGGCGGAGCTCGATCGCGAGGTCCCGTTCCAGATCGACGGCGACACCGAGGGGTCCACGCGAGCGTTCTCGGCGGAGGTGCTTCCCGAGGCGCTCCTGGTGATGTCTCCGCGGCCTGCGGACTGAGCGGGGATCGCGCATCGTTCGGGTGCCTTTCGCGCCGTCCGGCGCACGATCCGTGCGAATTTGGTCACACAGGGCGACACGTGCCCTGAACCTGCCCGGAACCGTGCTCCGGCGCCCATAACGTGGTCACGCGGCTCCTCGCCAGTTGCCCCCCAGCCTGGCGAGGAGTCGCCCACGTTGAGCCCTTCGCGTGCCGCCGCGCCGCAGGGTCCCGTTCTTCGCAAACTCCCGGAATCCTCCGAGGTCGCTCCCTGCCTGGAGCGATGGAGTGAAGGGGTGAACACGCCTGAGGAGAACGCGATGAACCCGGACCTGCAGCCGCCCGCCGAGCCGACCGAGACCGAGGCGTTCGCGGACGCCGCACCGCGGCGCCGGTCGCGTCTGCGCCGCGTCGGCGTGGTCGCAGCGGTCTCCGCGCTCGCGCTCGGGGGCGTGGTCGTCGGCGTCTCGGCCCGTGACACCGATGCGGTCGCCACGACGTCGGCGGAGTCCGCCGCGCTCGAGGCCGATGCGTCCGCGGGCCTCGGCGACGCCGCCGCACTGCCGGAGGCTCCGAGCGCGCCCGGCGGCGGCTCCGGCGCCCTCCCGTACCGCGGCGAGACGTGGCCGGGCGACGGGTCCACCGCGGGCGGCGGCGCATCGTCCGACGCGACGGCCGCGACGCAGGAGGCGGCCACCTCGGCCGGCGACGACGAGTCCACCGGCGTCGTGCTCATCGACACCGTGCTCGGCTACGACGACGCCGAGGCCGCGGGCACCGGCATGATCCTCACGAGCGACGGCCTCGTCCTCACCAACAACCACGTCATCGAGGACTCGACCGAGATCATCGTGACCCTGGCCGACACCGGGGAGACGTACTCCGCGACCGTGGTCGGCGTGGACGACGCCGACGACGTCGCGCTGCTCCAGCTCGACGGCGCCTCCGGCCTCACCACCGTCACGATGGACGACGACGGGGTCACCGTGGGCGACGACGTCACCGCGGTCGGCAACGCCGAGGGTGGCGGCGTGCTGATGGCCGCGGACGGCTCGGTCACGGGGGTCGACTCCTCGGTCACCACCTCCGCCGAGTTCACGACAGCGAGCGAGACGCTCGACGGCATGATCGAGTTCTCGGCCGACGTGGTGGCGGGGGACTCGGGCGGCGCGCTGCTGGACGACGAGGGCGAGGTGATCGGCATGACCACCGCCGCGTCGACCGGAACCGCGATCACGACCGCCTTCGCGATCCCGATCGAGGACGCGCTCGCGATCGTCGCCCAGATCCAGGCGGGCGACGAGTCCGACGGCGTGACCCTCGGCTACCCGGCGATGCTCGGTGTCGCCATCGCGAGCGACCAGCAGGTCGCGTTCCTCCCGGGCGGGAGGTCGTCGCAGGTGGCCACTGCCGAGGGCGCGCAGGTCGAGTACGTGTACGACGGCACCCCGGCCGCCGAGGCGGGCCTGGTGGCGGGCGACACCATCACCGCCGTCGACGGCACCGCGGTGGCGAGCGGCTCCGAGCTCGCGAGCCTGCTCGACGGCTACGAGCCGGGCGACACCGTGGCCCTCACGTGGATCGACGCGACCGGCGCGACGCAGACAGGCACCGCGACGCTCATCCAGGGCCCGGCGCTCTAGGCGCCCGCCCGGACGGGTCGGGCCAGGCCGGGCCAGGCCCTTTGGCCGACATTCGGTGACATAAAACGTGACTACGATGTCTCGGTTGCCCAGACCGGGCCCCTGACACGAAGGAACGCACATGCGCATCACCCCTGGCGCCAAGACGGCGCTCGTCGCCGCCGCCGCCGGCCTCCTCCTCTCCGCCTGCGCGGCCGACACCGACAGCGCCGCCGGCGCGAGCGCGAGCGCCTCCGCGGACGCCGCGCCCGACGTCGCGACGATCGTCGCCGACGTCAACACCGTCACCGCGTGCGAGACCTTCGGTGGCGCCTGGGCCGGCGGCCGTGTCGCCGGCGAGGGCGTCGTGGCGGGCTGGGAGTACACGTGCGACGTGGACGGCGACGGCGTCGCCGAGACCACGCTCTCCATCTACAACGACGCGGCGGACCTCGAGACCGACCTCGCGACCATCGAGGCGGCCTCGGCCGACACCGCGATCGTCAAGGGTGCCGGCTACCTCGTCGCCACCACCGACTGGTCGCACCTCGCGAGCCTCACCGAGACCGACGTCGAGGTCGTGCGCGAGCTGCCCGCGGAGTAGCGCGGCGCCGCCCCCTCACCAGGCGCACGACGGCCCGGATCCCTCCTCGGATCCGGGCCGTCGTCGTCTGCGCGGGGGCGGATGCTCAGGCGCGCGCGTGCGTGGACACGCGCAGCAGCGGCAGCACCACCTCGTCGACGATGCCCTCGATGTCGGCCGGGCGGCCAGCGCCGTACACGAAGAAGACCTCGTGACGCAGCAGCGCGACGATCGCCGCGACCACGCGGGCCGGCACGGGCTCCGGGCCCAGCTCGCCCGCGCCGCGCGCCCGCTCGAGGATTCCCGCCAGCCACGCCTCGAACTGCGCGAGCACCAGGCTCGACACCCGGGCGACCGTCGCATCGTCCACCTCGCCGATGACGCCGCGGAACGTCTTCACGCCCTCGGGCCCGAGCCGTTCCATGATGCCACGCATGAGGGCGACGAGGTCCTCCCGGAGCGGGCCGTCGAAGGACGCCGGCGGCGTCCCGAGCCGCGCCGTGACGAGCGCGTCGATCACCATGTCCGCGCGGTTGTCGAACCGTCGGTAGAGGACCGTCTTGCTGGTGCCGGCCCGGCGCGCGACGCCCTCGAAGGTGACGTCCTGGTAGCCGCGCTCGCGCAGCTCCTCGAGGACCGCGGCGCGGATGGCGTCGAGGAGCTCTCCCGCGCGACGGCGCCTGGCACGGGGGACGGTCATCGTGCCTCCTTCGCGGGCGGGTCGTGGGGGACGGTTGACGTCCTCTCCCCGAAATAGGATACGGTACGTTTCGTACTTAACATTTCCCCACCTGAGGAGTAGCGATGTCCCAGCCTTCGACCGAGCGCCAGAGCTGGCGGCCCGTGATCGGCCTCGCCGTCGGACTCTCGCTCCTGCTCAGCGCCATGCTCATCGCGTTCGGCCTGCCCGCCGTCAGCTCGGGCCCGCACGACGTGCCGATCGCCGTCGTGGCGCCGGAGGAGGCCGCGACGCAGATCGCGGGCGCCCTCGAGCAGGCGCAGCCCGGCGCGTTCGACGTGACCGTGGCGTCGTCTCAGGACGAGGCGACCGAGATGATCCTCGACCGCGACGTCTACGGCGCGTTCGTGGTGTCCGCGGACGGCGTCACCGTCGACATCGCGACTGCCGCGAGCCCGACGGTCGCCCAGCTCCTCACGGCGGTGGGCGAGGGGGTGGCCGCGCAGGCCGGCGCCGAGGCGACCGTGAACGACGTCGTGCCCACCTCGGCGGACGACCCTCGCGCGATCGGCCTGTCCGCAGGCGCGCTGCCCATCGCGCTCGGCGGCTTCATCGCCGGTGTCGCGACCACGCTGCTCGTCTCCGGCACCGGCCGGCGGCTCGTCGCGGTCGGCGCGTTCGCCGTGATCGCGGGCCTCGCGATGACCGCGATCCTGCAGTTCTGGTTCGGCACGTTCACCGGCAGCTTCTGGGCCACCTCGGCTGCGGCGATGCTCGGCATCCTGGCCACCAGCGCCACCGTGCTCGGCGTCGAGAGCCTGCTCGGCCGGCCCGGCATCGGCATCGCCGCCCTGCTCATCGTCTTCCTCGGCAACCCTCTGTCCGGCCTCACGTCGGCGCCCGAGATGCTGCCGACGCCGTGGGGCGCGATCGGCCAACTGCTCCCGCCCGGCGCGACCGGCACGCTGCTGCGGAACGTCGCGTTCTTCGACGGCGCCGCGACGGCGAAGCCGATCCTCGTGCTGCTGTGCTGGCTCGCGCTCGGCGCGGCGCTGCTCATCATCGCGGGCGCGCGGTCGCGGCGGACGGCGCGCGACCTCCCTGTCGACGCGGCGGAGCCGCTCGCCGCGGCGTAGGCGTCGCCAGGCCACGGGACGATGCGCGGGGCGCCCGGTCCCGCGCATCGTCCCGGGGATCGGCACATACTGAGGGGACCGGCGCGCGCCCGCTCCGCGGTGGCCGCCGTCCCCTCGAGGCAAGGAGCGCTCATGCGGATCCACCACGGAGCCATGGCGGTGCTGACAGCCGCAGCCGCCGGGCTGGCCCTCACCGCCTGCACGTCGGGCTCGGACTCGGAGGTGAGCGCCGCCGCGAGCAGCGCCACCGACGCGATCTCGGCGGCCGCCGTCAACGTGTCCGGGATCGTCGACGACGTCCGCACCGCCTCGGAGTGCGGATCCTGGGCGGGCGGCAAGATGGCCGGCGACGGGGTCGTCGCCGGCTGGCAGTACACGTGCGACGAGGACGGCGACGGCGTCCCGGAGGCGACGGTGTCGATCTACCTCTCGCAGGACGATGCCGACTCCGACCTCGCGACCGTCGAGGCGGCGTCGTCCGACACGGGGATCGCGACGGGCGACCACTTCATCTTCACGACCACCGACGCGGACCAGCTCGCCGCGATCGCCGATCTCGGCGGGGAGGTCGTGCGCGAGGTGCCGTAGCGGCGCGGGATCGCTCTAGAGGCGACCGCGACCTCTCTGGTAGGCATGGCGTGTCGCCCATGTCGAGGAGGACACGCGATGACCGCTACCGCGCCCATGCCGGCACTGGCCCACCCCATCAGCGCGCTCGAGGGCGCCGTTTGGATCGCGCCGCACGAGCCCGACCCCGCGCCGCCCGGCGAGCGCCCCGCCCACCTGCTCCGCGCATCGTTCACCGTCGCGCGGGACCACGCGCCGCTCCGGCTCGTCGCCACCGCGCACGGGATCTACGAGGCCTTCCTCAACGGCGTGCGCGTGGGCGACGACGAGCTCGAGCCGGGCTTCAGCGCGTACCGCAAGCGCCTCCAGGTGCAGGAGCACGACGTCACCCCGCTGGTCCGCGAGGGCGAGAACACGCTGGTGCTCGTGCTCTCCGACGGCTGGTTCCGGGGCCGCCACGGCTTCCAGCGCCGCGCCGACGGCTTCGGCGACCGCACCGCGGCGCTCGCGGCGATCGTGGGCGAGGACGATGCGCCGGTCGCCGCGACCGGGCCCGGCTGGGAGTCGCGCCCGAGCCACATCACGCGGGCGGACCTCATGGACGGCCAGGCCGTCGACCTGCGCCTGCTCGACCCCGCCTGGTTCACCGGCGGCGGCGACGCCTGGCACGCCGTCGACATGCCGGACGATGCGCTGCTCGCCGACCGCGCGCGCCTCGTGACCGCCGAGGGCGCGCCCGTGCGCCGCGTCGAGGAGCTCGCGCCGGTCGCGATCACGATGCCGCGCCCGGGCACCGCGGTGATCGACCTCGGGCAGGACATCAACGGCTGGATGCGGTTGAGGGACCTCGGCCCGGCGGGCACGCGCCTGACGCTTACCCACGGCGAGATCCTCGACGCGGACGGCCTCGTGACCATGGAGCACCTCCGGGCCTTCAACTTCGACACGCACCAGATGCTGTCCGCGGGACAGGTCGACGCGGTGATCTCGGCGGGCCGCGCGGGCGACGTCTTCGAGCCGCGGCACACCACGCACGGCTTCCGCTTCGTCCAGGTCGACGGCGTGCCCGACGGCCTCGACCTCACGGCCGCTCGCGGAGTGATGGTGGAGACCGCCCTCGCCCGCACGGGCGAGTTCGCCTGCTCGGACCCGCGCCTCGAGCGGCTGCACGAGGCCGTGCGCTGGAGCCTGCGCGGCAACGCCTGCTCGGTCCCCACCGACTGCCCCCAGCGCGAGCGCTCCGGCTTCACGGGCGACTGGCAGATCTTCGTCGCGACCGGTGCGCTGCTCGCGGACGTCGACGAGTTCTCCCGTCGCTGGCTGCGTGACCTCGCCGCGGATCAGTGGGTGGACGGGCGCATCCCCACGGTGGTGCCCAACCCGCCGGGGGACCGGCCGTCGGGTGTGGCCTTCGAGGACATGTCCGCGGGCTCGGCCGGGTGGGGCGACGCCGCGGCCATCGTGCCGTGGGAGCTGTGGCGGGCGTACGGGTCCGTGGACGGGCTGCGCGAGGCGCTGCCAGCCGCGCTCGCGTGGATCCGCTACGCCGCGGGCCGCGCCGCGGCGGGGCGCCACCCCGATCGCGCCGCCGCCCGCCCGGAGCCGCTGCCGCACGAGCGCTACCTGTGGGACACCGACTTCCACTTCGGCGAGTGGCTCGAGCCCGGCGAGGTGCCGAACCCGGACCCGACCGTGGACCACGGCATCGTCGCGACCGCCTTCCTCCACCGCTCGGCCCACCTGACGGCGCTCATCGCGGCGCTCGCCGGGGACGACGACGCGGCGGCCGAATGCCGCACGATCGCGGACGGGGCGCTGGCCGCCTGGCGCGCCGAGTACCTGCGCCCCGAAGGGGTCCTGTCGGAGGAGAAGCAGGCGCATTACGTCCGTGGGCTCGCATTCGGGCTCATCCCGGCCGACCTGCGTCCGGCCGCCGCGGCCCGGCTCGCCGTGCTGATCGACGCTGCGGACGGGCTGCTCGGCACCGGCTTCCTCGCGACCGGCCAGCTGCTGCCGGCCCTTGCGGACCACGGCCAGGCGGACGTCGCGCATCGTCTCCTGGTCGAGACGCGGCTGCCGTCGTGGCTGGGGATGCTCGAGGCCGGCGCGACCACGATGTGGGAGTGGTGGGACGGCGTCGCGCCCGACGGGACCGCGCGCGGCTCCCTCAACCACTACTCGAAGGGCGCCGTCATCGCGTTCCTGCACACGCACGTGGTGGGGCTGCGGCTGCCCGACGAGCCCGCGCCGGGGGAGGAGGCCTACCGCCGGGTGACGATCGCCCCGATGCCGGGTCCCGCGCTCACCTGGGCGCGGAGCCGCCAGCTCACGCGGCGCGGACCGCTCGAGGTCGAGTGGCGGATCGAGGACGGGCGCTTCGCGCTCGCGGTCGACCTGCCGGAGGACACCGAGGCCCAGGTGGTGCTGCCCGACGGCTCGGAGCACCGGCTCGTCGGCGGGGCCCACGACCTCTCCTGCGCCTTCGCTCGCTGAGCCTGGTGGTCGGATCGATCGACGTTCGATCCGACCGCCGGGTACGAAAGAGCCCGTATGTCGGACCGATCGAGGATCGGTCCGACATACGGGCTCGTGGTGTGTCCGGCTAGGACAGCCAGGGGGAGTCGATCGAGAAGGTCTCCGCGACGTCGCGGATCTCCTGCTTGGTGAGGCCCTCGGCGCGACCGCCGGCGACGAGGTCCATGTACTCGTACTTGGCGCCGGTCTCGGCGTACTCGACGCGGTCGACCGCGCGGTAGACCGAGATGTCCGAGCGGGACATGGTGCCGTGCTTGGACCACAAGGTGATCTCGAAGTCGCGCAGGCCCTCGACGTTCGCGGTGCCCATCTCCTCCGAGCCGGGGATGAAGAACGGCAGCACCGCGATGCCCTGCGACAGCGACACGATGCTCTCCGGCTCCCAGCGCAGGATCGCGGCGTTCATGCGCGCGGTGTCGCGGTAGGCGGGGATGTGGGAGAGGTACGTGAGGTGCGGCGGCTGCGCGTGGACGACCGCCTGGAAGTCGACGCCGCGGCGCTCGACCTGGTCCTGGTGCACGGCGAGGTGCGAGTTGAACTCCGAGGTGAGCCGCGCGAACTTGCGGGTGTTCGAGGTGTACAGCGTGCCGGTGAGGCCGCCCTCGTGGATCTTCACCGCGCCGATCGCGGCGAGGGGCTCCTCCTCGATCTGGCGCAGGCGGCGGCCCGAGCCGGTGGCGAGCACCGTGCCGCCGGCGAGCGCCGGGGCGGGCACGGGGAGCTCGATCTCCTCGGCGTTCGGGAAGTGGCGGCGCACCTCCACCTCCCAGCCCATGTAGACCGAGATGTTGCCGGCGCCGGCCTCGGACGCCTCGATGTCGCAGATGCGCGCGCCCGAGTGGCCCATCTGGTTGATGATCTCGTCGAGCGTGGGCTTGGGCTGGTCGGTGATGGCCACGAGGGTCCTCCTGTGATCGGTGGCGCGACCCCTGCGGCGCGCCGTCTCCCCTTGGGAATGAAACGATTCAACCACACGACGCGCAGCGGCGCGCGCGGCCAAGGTCCCGGGTCCGGCGACCGTCCCGACAGGGGGACGATGCGGGGGGCGGCTCAGGCGGGCAGCGCCGCCTCGGCGGCGGCCCGGCCCGCGGCGACCACAGTGCCGAGGTCCCTCGTCTGCCACCACGTCCGCCCGCGCAGGTCGGGGGAGATGACGAGCACATCCGGCCTGGTCTCGAGCTCCCTGACGATCCTCGAGCTCGAGTAGCCGGGCACGTCCCAGTCGGGCGCGACGCGGACCGCGATCACGGGCGTCGCGCCCAGCGTGAGCGCCTCCTCGAGGGGCAGGTTCGCCTTGAGCCCGCCGTCGAGGAGCCGGCGCCCGTCGAGGCGGACGGGCCGGAACAGCCCGGGCACGGAGATGGTGGCGCGGAGCGCGTCGACGAGCGAGCCGCGCTCGATGATCGTCGAGCGGCGGGACGTGACGTCGGTCGCGACGGCCGCGAAGCGCATCGGCATGTCCTCGATCAGCACGTCGCCGCCGATGATCTCCGTCACCGAGGCGCGCAGCGCGTCCGCGTCCAGCAGTCCGGGTCCGGGGCGGCGAGGAACCGTGGCGACGTCCTGCCAGCGCACGTCGAGGAGGAGCTCCTCGAGACGGTAGGGGTCGACCCCCATCACGTAGGCGGCCCCCACGAGCGCCCCCGCCGACGTGCCGACCACCATCGCCGGGCGGATGTCGCGCTCGTGCATCACCTGCAGCACCCCGACGTGCGCGCCGGCGAGGGTCCCGCCGCCGCCCAGGCTGAGCCCCAGCGCGGGCGCGTGGCGCAGGTCGATCACGTCCTCACTCTAGGCGGGCATCGTCGTCGGCGGCCCCGGGAGGTGGCGCGGTCGCGGGGGAGCGCTCTCACAGGTTGCGCCTTTGTATCGATTCAATAACGGCGTTCGTGATGGTGGCGTTCACATCGCCGTCGCGCGCACCGGGCCGCGACGCCCTGCGTCCGGCGCAGCTGCATCGGGCCGTCGCGTGAAGTGCCTGGAAAGCGGCCATTTGCCGGTCATCTGGGACATGGATGGGGAGGCTTCCGGCCTGTCTGGAGCGGCCCATGCGGCGCGAAACGCCGAGGTTCGCAGGTGTTGACAAGCCCTCACCGCGGGCCTAGTTTCCGGAATTGAAGCGCTTCAAAGAGGTCGCGTTTCTGATTCAAGGAGGAATCGTGAAGCAGTCCCTTCGACGCGGTCGCCGGACTTTCGCGGCTGCCGCATTCATCGGGGCGAGCGCCCTCGCGCTCGCCGCCTGCTCGGGGTCGTCGGACTCCGAGACGTCGTCGACCGCCGGTGGCGGAGGTGGGGCCACCGGGACCACCAGCGACGAGTTCACCTACCTGGGCCAGACCCAGAACACGACCATCGTCGGCACCCTCGAGGCGCTCCAGACCGGCGCCTGCGCCGCAGCCGCGGACGGTACCCCGCTCGTGTCCGACGCGATCGACGGCACCACCTGGGACCAGCAGCTGCAGGTCTACGCGGCCAACGACGCGCTGTCCAACATGTCGATGGCCGCGGGTACGCCGTCGCTGATGCAGGACTTCATCTCGTCGGGCAAGGTGCTCAACCTCACCGAGGCCTTCGCGGACCTCGGCATCGAGGGCGCGATCCTGCCGGCGGCCGAGGCGACGCTCAAGCAGCTGTACAACTCGGACGACCTGTACGCGCTGCCCACCGAGTACAACATCGAGGGCTTCTGGTACAACAAGCAGCTGCTCGAGGACAACGGCGTCGAGCCTCCGGCCACCTGGACGGACCTCGTCGCGGCGGCGGAGACCCTCGACGCGGCGGGCGTGCAGCCCTTCGTCGCCGCGGGCGGCGACGGCTGGCCCGTCACCCGCCTGGTGGGCGACTACATCTTCCGCTCGCTCGGTGCCGACGCCCTCCAGAAGGTCGCCGACGGCGAGGCGAGCCTCACCGACGCGGAGTACGTCGAGGCGGCGGACGCCGTGGCGGCGCTGGGCGAGGCCGGCTACTTCGGCGCGGCCGCGGGCTCGGTCGACTACAACACCGCGATGAACCAGTTCCTCACCGGCGGCGGCGCCTTCTTCTACATGGGCAGCTGGGCGCTCGCCAACTTCAACGACGAGGAGCAGAACCAGATCGGTGTCGACAACATCGGCTACCTGCCGTTCCCCGAGGTCGAGGGCGGCGCGGGCAGCATCGACGAGGTCCCGGCGAACGCCGGCATCCCGGTGATGTTCACCACCGCCAACTACACCGACGACATCGGCGAGTGGCTGCAGTGCATCACCGAGAACTACGGCAACGTGGCGCTCGCCGAGTTCGGCCAGGTCACCGGCTTCGAGGTCACCGAGATCCCCGAGGACCAGTCCGACCTCACCACCCTCGTGCAGGACACCATCGCCAGCGCGACCGGCTCGGTCCTGTGGTTCGAGGCGGCCTTCACGTCCGAGGGCACCACGGTCTCGCAGACCAACGGCGGCGGTCTCGCCTCCGGCAACCTGAGCGGCCAGGAGTTCATGGAGCTCGTCCAGGCGGCGAACGGCGGCTGACCTCACCCCGTGCCCCGGGCGACCCGCCCGGGGCACGGGCAGCCTGCCCCTCACCCGTCCCCCTCACGCAAGGAATCGCCGTGGACTCCGTCTTCCGCAACCGCACCGCCGCGGTCGTGATGCTCACGCCGGCGCTGCTGGTCTACACATTCGTCATGCTGGTGCCGATCCTGTGGTCGGTCACCTACACCTTCCAGTCGGGCAACGCCATCACGGGCTTCGAGTTCGTGGGCTTCGACAACTGGATCAAGTTCTTCGGGGACGAGACGGCGATCGACGCGCTGCTCTTCACGCTGCGCTACGCGGTCGTGATGACCGTCCTCCAGGTCGCCACCGGCTACGGGCTGGCCCTCCTCTACATCTTCTTCCTGCGCAACAAGTCGCCGCTGGTCCGCACCACGATCTTCTTCCCGGTGATCCTGCCGACCGTCGCGGTCGC
Source organism: Demequina maris (assembly GCF_000971155.1). Lineage (GTDB taxonomy): Bacteria > Actinomycetota > Actinomycetes > Actinomycetales > Demequinaceae > Demequina > Demequina maris. Next base: position 135,239 of record NZ_BBLX01000006.1, read on the forward strand.
GCTGATGTTCTCGCGGATGTTCGAGGCCGCGCCCACCGTCGGCCCCGTCAACACGATCCTGCAGTGGCTCGGGGGAGACCTCACCGACTTCCTCGGCACGCCGAGCCAGGCGTTCTGGGTCGTGATCCTCATGGACGTGTGGCGATCGATGGGCTTCTACGCCGTGCTGCTCTACGCGGGCCTCGTCGAGATCCCCAACGAGGTGATCGAGTCCGCCCGCATCGACGGCGCGAGCGGCTGGAAGCTGGTGCGCCGCATCGTCTTCCCGCTGTCGCTGCCGGTCCTGCTCTCCGCGCTGATCTTCTCGATCAACGGCACCTTGAAGGTCTTCGACTCGATCGTGGCCCTGACCAACGGCGGTCCAGGATCCGCGACGACACCGTTGACCCTCTACATGTTCCGGACGTCGTTCGCGTACGGCCAGTACGGCTACGGCAGCACCGTGGCGTTCATGCTCACGCTGCTGTGCCTCATCGCGACGATCTTCGTCTTCCGCTCGATGCGACGGGATGTGACCACCTCATGACCACCACCGCCACCCCCGCCGCGACCGACGCGGCCCCCGCGAAGGCCTCCCGCAAGCCCCTGCGCGTGCGCCTGCGCCGCGTCCCGGGATGGATCGGCCTCGGGCTCGTGCTCCTCACCGTCGTGTACCCGATGTTCTGGATCCTGATGGGGTCCTTCAAGACGCAGCCCGAGTTCCTCTCCGAGCCGTTCTGGTCCCTCCCGCAGCAGTGGAGCTTCGACAACTACGTCTCCGCCTTCGTCGACGGCGGCCTCGGCACGTACATCCGCAACTCGATCGTCGCGGTCTTCCCGGCGCTCGCGATGGTCATCGTCTTCGGCACCATGGCGGCCTTCGCGCTGCAGGTGCTCGTCTGGAAGGGCCGCGGCATCGTGCTCGTGCTGTTCCTCGCGGGCATCATGGTGCCCGCGCAGATGATCCTGCTGCCGCTGTTCACGGTGTACTTCAACCTGCACCTCACGAACTCGATCTGGCCGCTGATCATCACGTACACCGCGATCGGCATGCCGCTCACGGTGTTCATGCTCGCGACCTTCATGCGGGCCATCCCGCGGGAGGTCTTCGAGGCGGCCACCCTCGACGGCGCCAGCATCTGGCGCATCTTCCTCAACGTCACGGTGCCGCTCGTGCGCAACGCGATCTTCACCGTCGCGCTGGTGCAGTTCTTCTTCCTGTGGAACGACCTGCTCATCGCGCTGACGTTCATCACCAAGCAGGACCTGCGCACCATCCAGGTGGGCCTGCTCAACTTCACCGGCCAGTACGGCGCCGTGGACTACGGACCCTTGTTCGCTGGCATCTCCGTCACGGTGTTCGGCACGCTCGCGATCTACATCTTCCTCAACCAGAAGGTGATGGCGGGACTGACCTCGGGGGCGGTGAAGGGATGAGCGCCGTCGTCGGTCTTCGCGCCGGGCTCCGCTCCGACTGCCTCGGCGCGCCGCTCGCGGCGCCCCGCGTGTCGTGGCGCATCGTCGACGCCCCCGCCGGCGCCTCGCAGGAGGAGGCCGAGCTGCGCCTCGAGCGCGAGGGCGAGGTCGACACCGTCGCGCTCGACGGGTCCGGACAGAACCTCATCGACTGGCCCTTCGCACCCCTGCGCTCGCGCGAGCGCACCGTGCTCGCCGTGCGGGCGCGGGTGGCGGGGGAGTGGACCGCGTGGAGCGAGCCGCTCGCCGTCGAGGGCGCGCTCTACGAGGCCGAGGCCTGGACTGCGTCGCTCGTGGTGGCGTCCGCGTCGGCGCCCCACCGCACGCGGCCGTCCTGGCTGCTGCGTGCCGCCTTCACGCTCGCCGAGGCGCCGGTGCGGGCGCGGCTCTACGCCACCGCGCAGGGCGTCTTCACCGCCTCGCTCAACGGCGCCGCCGTGTCCGACGAGGTGCTCGCGCCCGGCTGGACGAGCTACGACCACCGCGTCCGCTACCGCGTGCACGACGTCACGGACCTGCTGCGCGAGGGGGGCAACGCGCTCGGCGTCGAGCTCGCCGACGGCTGGTTCCGGGGCAACATCGGCTTCGACGGCGGCCTCTGGGACGTGTACGGCGCGCATGTCGGCGTCCTGCTCCAGCTCGAGGTCACGGGACCGGACGGCGTCACCCGCATCGTCCCTCTGGACGATGCGTGGCGTGCCGCACCCGGTCCCGCCACCTCCGCCGGCCTGTACGAGGGCGAGGCGCACGATGCGCGGCTGCTCCCCGCGGGCTGGGACGTCGCCGGCTTCGACGACTCCGCGTGGGACCGGCCCGAGCTGCGGCCGGTCGCCGACCTCGCCGCGCGGCTCGAGCCCGCCATCAACGAGCCGGTGCGCGTGATCGAGACGCTCGCGCCGGTGGCGGTGGAGGTCCAGCCCGGCGGGCGCATCCGCCTCGACTTCGGCCAGAACCTCTCCGGTGTGCTCCGCATCCGCGTGGACGCGCCCGCGGGCCACACCGTCACGCTGCACCACGCCGAGGTGCTCGAGGACGGTCAGCTCGGCACGCGGCCGCTGCGCCGGGCGGTGTCGGTCGACTCCTTCACCTCGGCGGGCACGCCCGCCACGTGGCAGCCCCGTCACACCATCCACGGCTTCCGCTACGCGGAGCTCGAGGGCTGGCCGGGAGCGCTCGCCGACGGCGACGTGGTCGCCGCCGTGATCCACACCGACATGGAGCGACGCGGCTGGTTCGCCTGCAGCGACCCGCTGCTCGAGCGGCTCCACGAGAACGTGGTGTGGAGCATGCGCGACAACTTCGTCGACCTGCCCACGGACTGCCCCCAGCGCGACGAGCGGCTCGGCTGGACCGGCGACATCCAGGTCTTCGCGCCCGCGGCCGAGTTCCTCTACGGCGCCGACGGCGTCCTCGCCTCGTGGCTGCGCGACGTCGCCGCCCAGCAGGGCCCGGACGGCTGGGTGCCCAACTTCGTGCCGTGGCTCGAGTGCGGCTTCCCGTCCGGGGCGTCCGCCGCGTGGGGCGACGCCGCCGTGGTGGTGCCGTGGACGATGTGGGAGCGGCGCGGCAACCGCGGCATCCTCGAGCGGCAGTGGCCGAGCATGACCGCGTGGGTCGACCATCTGGCGCTCCGCATCGGCCCGGACGACGTGGTCGCGGGCAGCATGGAGCTGGGCGACTGGCTCGACCCGGCCGCGCCTCCCGAGGACCCGGGCGCCGCGCGCACCGACCGGTACCTCGTCGCGTCCGCGTACGCGGTCCGTTCGGCCCGCCTGGTCGCCCGCGCCGCCGCGGTGCTCGGCCGGCCGGCGGACCGGGACCGGTACGACGCGTTCGCGGACCGCGTGCTCGCGGGCATGCGCCGGCGCTGGCTGGACGACCTCGACGGGCTCGCTCACGCGCCCACCGGGCTCGCGCTGGTGGTCGAGTTCGAGCTGGCCAGGGACGAGGCCGAGCGGCAGCGCGCAGGCGACCTGCTCTCCACGGCCGTCCGCGAGGGCGGGCATCGGGTGCAGACGGGCTTCGTCGGCACGCCGATCATCTGCGACGCGCTCGCCTCGACGGGGCACCTCGACGACGCCTACGCGCTGCTGGCCCAGACGGAGTGCCCGTCGTGGCTGTACCCGGTGACGATGGGCGCGACCACGATCTGGGAGCGCTGGGACTCGATGCTGCCCGACGGCTCGATCAACCCCGGCGACATGACGTCCTTCAACCACTACGCGCTCGGCGCCGTGGTCGACTTCCTGCACCGGGTGGTGGCGGGGCTCGCCCCCGCGGCGCCCGGCTACCGCGAGGTCGCGATCCGGCCGAGCCCCGGTGGCGGCCTGACCTGGGCGAGCGCGCGGCACCTCAGCCCGTACGGCGAGATCGCGGTGGCCTGGCGCGTCGTGGGCGACGAGCTCTCGCTCGACGTCGAGCTCCCCGCCGGGGTCACCGGCACGGTCATCCTGCCCGACGGCACCTCCGAGGCCGTCGCCTCGGGATCCCACACGTTCCGCGGCGCCGCGGGCGCCGCCAGAGAGGAGACGCTGCGATGAGCGGCGAGCGGTACATCAGCTTCCGGCCCGGCCAGGAGTGGCTCGACACCGCGGGCAACCCGATCCAGGCGCACGGCGGCTCGATCATCGCGGTCGACGGCACCTACTACTGGTACGGCGAGAACAAGGAGCGCACCACCCCCGGCTCCGGCATCTGGCACTGGGGGGTGCGCTGCTACTCGTCGACGGACCTCTACAACTGGACCGACGAGGGTGTCATCATCCCGCCGGACGAGGACGACCCCACCTCGCCGCTGCACCCGGGGCGCGGCATGGACCGCCCCCACATCGTCCACAACCCGCACACGGGGAAGTACGTGTGCTGGATCAAGGTGATGTCGGGCTCGGTGCAGCTGTCGACCACGCTCGTCGCGGACTCGATCCTGGGCCCGTACGCCAAGGCGAAGGTCGACTTCCGGCCGCTCGGCATGTACGCGGGCGACTTCGACCTCGTCGTCGACCCCGAGGACGGCAAGGGCTACTACATCTTCGAGCGCGTCCACTCGGAGCTCATCATCGCGGACCTCACCGACGACTTCACGGACGTCACCGGCTACTACTCGACGCACTTCCACCACGGACGGCCGCCGTTCACGCGCGAGGCCCCCGCGCACCTCCGCCGCCACGGCCGGCACTACCTCGTGACGAGCGGCACCACCGGGTACTACCCGAACGCCTCCGAGGTCGCCACGGCCCGGACGATGCACGGGCCGTGGACCGTCGTCGGGGATCCCCATCCGGACGATGCGTCGCGCACCTCGTACCGGACGCAGGTGAGCTCGGTGTTCAAGGTGCCGGACCGCGACCTCTACATCGCGTTGGGCGACCGCTGGCTGCCCGACTACGAGGCGGACGGCGCGGAGGCCTACGACCTCTTCGACGAGTACTTCGCCCAGATCGAGGCCGGGATGCCCGACACCGGCATGCGCGAGCTCACGGTGCCCGACCCGTCGCGCGCGCGGTACGTGTGGCTCCCGATCCGCTTCGCGGACGACGGCCGCGTCCTCATCGACTGGCACGACGAGTGGACGCTCGACGACACGGGACCCGTGTCCGGCGGGCGCTGACGTACCTGGACCTACGATGAGCGGCATGGCGGAGGGCGGAGCAGGCACCGGGACCGGGCGCCGCGCCGTGCGTCGGACGAGCATCGCGGACGTGGCGCGCCTGGCGGGGGTGTCGCAGGGCACCGTGTCCAACGTGCTCAACCATCCCGACCGCGTGTCGGGCGACACCCTCGCCCGCGTCCAGGAGGCCATCGCGCTGCTCGACTTCGTGCCGCACGGGCCGGCGCGCTCGCTCGCGGCCGGGTCCACCCGCGCGCTCGGGCTCATCCTGTCCGACCTCACGAACTCGCTGTTCGTGGACATCGGCAGGGGCGTCGAGCGCGTCGCGTGGGAGCGCCAGGCCTTCGTGCTCATCGCCAACACCGACAGCGACCTCGCGCGCGAGCGTCAGTACCTCGCGACATTCGACGCGAGCCAGACCCTCGCCACCCTGGTGACCATCAACGACGCGAGCCACTACCAGACGCTGGTGGACCAGCATCGTCCCGGCCGGCCGCTCGTCTTCCTCAACTACCGGGGCCCGGCCGTCAGCCACTGCACGGTCGACATGGACAACCGGCAGGGCGGCCGGCTGGCGGCGCGCCACCTGCTCGAGACCGGCCGGCGGAGGCTGGCGCTCGTGAGCGGCCCGATGATGCTGCAGCCCGTCGCCGAGCGCGTGGAGGGCTTCGCGGCCGAGGCCGCGGCCGCGGGCGTGGCGTACTTCCACGAGGAGGTCGCGGACCTCGACCGCTCGCACGGCTTCCAGGCGGGGCTCGCGCTGCGCGCACGGGTGGAGGCGGGGGAGATCGACGGCATCTTCGCGGTCGCCGACCTCGTCGCCGCGGGGGTCGCGCAGGCGCTCGCGACGTCGCCCAGCATCGAGATCCCGCGCGACGTCGGGATCGTCGGATACGACGACAACCGCGCGGCGTGGGACAGCCCGATGCCGCTCACGACCATCCGCCAGCCCGGCGACTCGATGGGCGCGGCCGGGGCAGAGCTCGCCTTCGAGGAGATCGAGGACCCCGCTCACCTGCACCGGTCGGTCACGCTCGAGCCCGAGCTCGTGGTGAGGCGCTCGACGGTCGATCCGGGCTGATCCTCCCCAGCGCCGAAGGCGTGCGGGTCTGCTGCCAGGCCATTTGACATCTGTCGGTTTGGCCCACAACAATCTAGATACCACTTAAGCGCTTCACCTCGGAGCGGCGGGCCCACGCAACGGCGCGAACCCCTGAGAAGAGGAATCAACGATGAGTCTCAACTCCGGCGCCCGCATCCCCGGTCGCATCTGGTACCGCACCACCGTGGCGGGCATGGCCTCGTATCTCGACGCCGCCGCGATCGTCTCCACCGGTACGGCGCTGGTGCTGTACAAGGACCCGATGGGCCTCTCCGACGGGCAGATCGGACAGCTGTCCGCGATCCTCACGTTCCTCATGGCGCTCGGCGCGCTCGTGGGCGGGCGCCTCGCGGACCTCTACGGCCGCAAGCGGGTGTTCCTCGCGACGATGGCCGTCTTCATCACGGGCGCGGGGCTGCTCGCGTTCGCGCCGTCGGCGGCGTTCCTCTACGCCGGCATCGCGCTGCTCGGCTTCGCGGTGGGCGCGGACCTGCCGGCGTCCCTCGCGATGATCGCCGAGGAGGCCCCGCCGGAGCACCGCGGCCGCCTCATCTCGTTCTCCCACATCCTGTGGCTGGTCGGCATCCTCGCCTCGCAGCTGTTCGGCATGATCGTCGGCGGCATGGGGGAGACGGGGGCCCGCATCCTCTACCTGCACATCTTCGTGGTCGCCGCGGTGGTCCTGATCCTCCGCGCGAGCCTCCCCGAGTCGCACAAGTGGCAGGCGCAGCACGACGCGGCGGGCGCGGGCCGGTCCGAGGAGATGGACCTCGGCACCCTCAAGCGCCTCGTCAAGGGCCCCTACCTGTGGCCCATGGTCTCGGTCGCGATCTTCTACGCGCTCGTCAACGTCGGCGCCAACACCGGCGGCCAGTTCTCGACCTACATGTACGTGGAGATCGCCGGCGCCACCGTGTCCTTCGCCTCGGGCATCGGGCTCGTCACCTTCCTCATCGCGTTCGGTGCGACCTACCTCCTCATGCGCATCGTCGACGGCGCGAACCGCATGAGGTGGTTCTCCGTCATGGCGGTCCTGTACGCGGCCGGCTACCTCGTGCCCGTCGCGTTCGGCGTCAACGTGCTCCCGCTCGTCATCATGGGCTTCATCGGCAGCATCGCCGGCGCCGTCGCCGGCGAGCCGATGTTCAAGGTGTGGGCCCAGGAGCTCATCCCCACCACGTACCGTTCGACCGCCCAGGGCGTGATGATCGGATTCACCCGCGTGGTCGCCGCGATCGTGGCGCTGTGGACCCCGACCCTTCTCGCCGCGAGCCCGAACGTGCTGTTCCTGTTCGTCGCCGCGTGCATCGCGGTGGCCGGCCTCCTCGGCGTGTTCGTGATCAACAGGTTCCCGCGCGTCGCCGACGCCGAGGACGACGTGGACGCCATCGAGGACCCGCTCGAGGCGGAGGCCGTCGAGGCCCGCTGAGGCCGGGACGCCGCACCGCGGCTCCGCGGGGGTCCTCCGACGGGGACGCGCGAGCCCGGGCGCCGATGGAGCGGGCGCTCGCCGCTCCGGCCGCGCTGCCTGCCTGACCTTCGCTCCCTCGCCGTCGCGGGCCCCCGGGTGCTGCGAGGACGACGAAGGCGGGCCCCTTCCGTGCGGAGGGGCCCGCCTTGTGGGAGGCGTCGGCGCGTCAGTTCTTCGGGCGGCGGGGACTCGCGACCAGGCCCTCGGAGGGCTTGGTCGTCTTCGCCGTCGCGGCGCGGGGCTTGGCCGCCTGCTTCGGTGCTGCGGCACGCCTCGCCGGTGTGCCGGGCTTCGCGGGCGCCGCGACGGGCACCATCCGCTGGAGCTGGGTGACGTGGTCGGGGTTCAGCTCGGCCACCGACGAGACGCCCAGCAGCTTCATCGTGCGGACGATCTCCTTGGACAGGATCTCGATCGCACGGTCGACGCCCTCGCGGCCGCCGGCCATGAGCCCGTACAGGTACGCGCGGCCCACGAGCGTGAAGTCCGCGCCGCACGCGAGCGCCGCGACGATGTCGGCGCCGGCCATGATGCCCGTGTCGACCACGATCTCCGTCTTGCCCTTGAGCTCCGCCGCGACGGACGGGAGGAGCCGGAAGGGGATGGGTGCGCGGTCGAGCTGGCGGCCGCCGTGGTTCGACAGCACGATGCCGTCGACCCCGCGGTCGACCACGGCCTTCGCGTCGTCGAGCGTCTGGATGCCCTTGACCGCGACCTTGCCGGGCCACTGGTCGCGGATCCACTCGAGGTCGTCGAAGTCGACCGTCGGGTCGAAGAGGCTGTCGAGCAGCTCGCCGATGGTGCCGTTCCACTCGGACAGCGACGCGAACGTCAGCGGCTCCGTGGTGAGGAAGTTCCACCACCACTCGGGCCGGGGGATCGCGTTGAGGACCGTCTTGGGCGTGAGCTGCGGCGGGATGGTGAAGCCGTTGTAGCTGTCGCGCAGGCGCGCGCCCGCGGCCGGCACGTCGACCGTGACGAGCAGCGTGTCGAAGCCCGCGTCCGCGGCGCGCTGCATCAGCTGCATCGACTTGTCGCGGTCCTTCTGCATGTACAGCTGGAACCAGTTGCGGCCGTCGGGGTTCGCGTCCCGCACGCCCTCGGGGGAGGTGGTGCCCAGCGTCGACAGCGAGAACGGGATGCCCGCGGCGCCCGCCGCGGACGAGCCGGCCCGCTCGCCCTCGGCCTGCATCATGCGGGTGAAGCCCGTGGGCGCGATGCCGAACGGCATCGCCGACCGACCGCCGAAGATCTCGACCGACGTGTCGACGTCGGACACGTCGCGCAGGATCGCCGGGTGGAACTCGATCTCGCGGAACGCGCGCCGGGCGCGGGCGAGCGACAGCTCCTCCTCGGCGGCGCCGTCGGTGTAGTCGAACGCGCCCTTGGGAGTGCGGCGCTTCGCGATCGCGCGCAGGTCCGCGATGGTGTGGGCCTTGGCCAGGCGGCGCTTGCGGCCGTCCAGCTCGAGCGGCTTGAAGCGCATGAGCGGAGCCAGGTCCGCCGGCCGGGGGATGCGGCGCTCCATCTTCATCTCTACTGTCCCTTCGGGGTGAACACTCGTGGGTTGAACGTACGCGCCACCAGGTCGCGCAGCGACTCGAGAGAGCCCGACACCGCGCCGAGGGCTCGGCCCTGGATGAGCACGTTGCCGATCGCCGTGGCCTCGACCGGGCCCGCCATCACGGGCAGCCCGGAGCGGTCCGCGGTGCGCTGGCACAGCAGCTCGTTGAGGGAGCCGCCGCCGGTGATGTGGATGCGGGAGACGTCCTGCGCGGACAGCGCCCCCGCATCGTGCACCGCGTCGGCGAAGGCCTGCGCGAGGCTCTCGATGATGCACCGCGCCATCTCGGCGCGGGTGGCGGGGACGCGGAGGCTGCGCTCGGACAGCCACGTGGAGATGCGTTCGGGCATGTCGCCGGGCGCCATGAAGACCTCGTCGTTCGCGTCGAACACGGGCATGTCGTCCGGGACCGCCGCGGCCTGCGCGAGCAGCTTCTCGAGCTCGACCTTCTCGCCGTCGCGCTCCCACGTGCGGATGGTCTCCGACAGCAGCCACAGCCCCATCACGTTGTGCAGGAACCGCGTGCGGCCGTCGACGCCGCCCTCGTTGGTGAAGTTGGCGCGCTCCGCGGTGCGGGTCAGCACCGGCGCCTCGGTCTCGACGCCGACCAGGCCCCACGTGCCGCACGAGATGTACGCGCCGCCGGGCTCGGTCATCGGGGTCGCGACGATCGCCGACGCCGTGTCGTGCGAGCCCACCGCGATCACCGGGGTGTCCGTGGCGAGGCCGGTCGTCTCCGCGACGTGGGGGAGGACCGTGCCGATGTCCTCGCCCGGCTGGACGATGCGGGGGAACAGGCCGCGCGGGAGGCGCAGCCGGTCCATCAGCTCGCCGTCCCAGCACTTGGTCGCGACGTCGAGCAGGCCGGTGGTGGAGGCGTTCGTCGCCTCCGCCACCGTCGCGCCCGTGAGGTAGTACGCCATGAGGTCCGGCACCAGGAGCATCCGGTCGGCGACGTCCAGCATGCCGGCCTCCCGCTCCACCGCGAGCTGGTAGAGCGTGTTGAACGGCAGGAACTGGAGCCCGTTCCGCGCGTAGAGCAGGGAGAACGGCTCGTCGGCGTGAACGAGCTCGACGCCGTGCGCGGTGCGCTCGTCCCGGTAGTGGAACGGTTCGCCGAGCACGCGGCCGCCGCGGAGGAGGGCGTAGTCGACCGCCCACGAGTCGATGCCGATGGAGCGGATCCCTTCGTCCCAGCGTGCCGCCGAGCGCAGCCCGTCGAGGACGTGCGCGTACAGCTGCTGGAGGTTCCAGTGCAGGCCGTCGGGCGTGCGGACCGGACCGTTGGGGAAGCGTGCCAGCTGGCGCAGCTCGAGGGTGTCGGGGCCGATCTGCCCGACCATGACGCGACCGGAGGTCGCGCCCAGGTCGACCGCGGCGACCGCGGCTGTCATCGGAGGAAGGCGGCCGCCACGCCCGCGTCCACCGGGATGTGCAGCCCGGTGGTGTGGGTCATGTCGGGCCCGGTCAGGATGGCCGTGGCGTTGGCGACGTGCTCGGGGAGCACCTCACGCTTCAGGATGGTGCGCTGCGCGTAGAACTCGCCCAACTTCTCCTCCTCGATCCCATAGGTCTTGGCGCGGTTGGCGCCCCAGCCGCCGGCGAAGATGCCGGAGCCGCGGACCACGCCGTCGGGGTTGATGCCGTTCACCTTGATGCCGTGCTCGCCGAGCTCGACCGCGAGCAGGCGCACCTGGTGCGCCTGATCCGCCTTGGTCGCCGAGTACGCGATGTTGTTGGGTCCGGCGAACAGCGAGTTCTTCGACGCGATGTAGACGATGTCGCCGCCCATCTGCTGCGGGATCATCACGCGGGCCGCCGCCTGGGACACCAGGAACGAGCCCTTCGCCATGACGTCGTGCTGGAGGTCCCAGTCCTTCTCGGTGGTCTCGAGCAGCGGCTTCGACAGCGACAGGCCGGCGTTGTTGACGATGAGGTCGACGCCGCCGAAGGCCAGCACGGCCTCGCCGATGGCCGCCTCGACGGCGGCGGGGTCGGCGACGTTCGCCGCCACGCCGACGGCGACGTCGGTCGAGCCGAGCTCGGCGGCCGCCGCCTGCGCCTTCTCGAGGTCGAGGTCCGCGATGACGACGCACGCGCCCTCCGCGGCGAGGCGGGTCGCGATCGCCTTGCCGATGCCCGAGGCCGCGCCGGTGACGAAGGCGACGCGGGTCGCGTGCGACTTCGGCTTGGGCATGCGCTGGAGCTTGGCCTCCTCGAGGGCCCAGTACTCGATGTTGAACTTCTCGGCGTCCGAGATCGGCGTGTACGTCGACAGCGCCTCGGCGCCGCGCATCACGTTGATCGCGTTGATGTAGAACTCGCCGGCCACGCGCGCGGTCTGCTTGTTCGCGCCGAACGAGAACATGCCGACGCCCGGCACGAGCACGATCGCCGGGTCCGCGCCGCGGATCGCGGGGGAGTCCTCGGTCGCGTGAGCGTCGTAGTACGCCTGGTAGTCCGTGCGGTACTCCTCGTGGAGCTCGTGCAGGCGCGCGATCGAGTCCTCGACCGAGGCGTCCGCCGGCAGGTCCAGCACCATCGGCTTCACCTTGGTGCGCAGGAAGTGGTCGGGGCAGGAGGTGCCCAGCGCCGCGAGGCGCGGGTGCTCCGCGTGCGCGAGGAAGTCGAGCACGACGTCCGCGTCGCTGAAGTGCCCGACCATCGGCTTGTCGTACGACGCGATGCCGCGGATCACGGGAGCCAGCGCGATGGCCTTGGCCTTGCGCGCATCGTCCTCGAGCGCGCCGAAGCCCTCGAGCGCGGGCCCGAAGGGCTCGGCCTTGCCGTGCTCGGCGATGTAGCGGGCGGCGGTGTCGATGATCTCGAGCGAACGCGCCTCGCACTCGTCGGAGGTGTCGCCCCACGCGGTGATGCCGTGGCCGCCCAGAACGCAGCCGATCGCCTGCGGGTTGGCCTCCTTGATCTCCGCGATGTCGAGACCCAGCTGGAAGCCGGGGCGGCGCCACGGCACCCACACGACCTTGTCGCCGAAGATCTTCGCGGTGAGCTCCTCGCCGTCCACGGCGGTCGCGATCGCGATGCCCGCGTCGGGGTGGAGGTGGTCGACGTGGGCGGCATCGACGAGGCCGTGCATCGCGGTGTCGATCGACGGCGCGGCGCCGCCGCGGCCGTGGAGGCAGTAGTCGAACGCGGCGACCATCTCGTCCTCGCGCTCGAGGCCGGGGTACGTGTCGACCAGGCCGCGCAGGCGGTCGAGGCGGAGCACGGCGAGGCCGTTGGTGCCGAGCGTGCCGAGGTCGCCGCCGGAGCCCTTCACCCACACGAGCTCGACGGGCGCGCCGGTGACGGGGTCGGTGTCGGTGCCCTTGGCGGACGTGTTGCCGCCCGCGTAGTTGGTGTTCTTGGGGTCGGAGCCGAGGCGGTTGGAGCGCGCGATGAGCTCTGCGGCGGTGGGGTGGGTCATGGGGAGGTCCTTTCCGGGGGCAGGAATCGGGTGCCGGGACCGGGGTCCGGCGGCAGGTCTGGTGTCAGGGCTCGAGGCCCTGGGAGGTCAGCTGGTCGGCGAGGTTGAAGACCTCGGGGAGCTGCGGTGCCCCCTGGTCGGCACGCTCGCCCTCGAGCGCGACGAAGAACGGCGCCATCGTCTCCTCCCAGCGCGCGGTGCGCGGGTCGGCGGCGAGGGCGGCCGCCGCGGCGGCATCGTCGTCGGTCTCGTAGTAGCCGACGAGGAGCCCGTCCGGGCGCAGGAACAGCGAGTAGTTCCTGCGCCCGGCATCGCGGATGGCCTCGAGCATCTCGGGCCACACGGCACGATGCGCGTCGACGTACTCCTCCAGGCGGCCGGGGTCGACCTGGAGGGTGAAGCACACGCGGGCCATGGGTCTCAGGCGCCCCAGCCCGCCTGCACGCCGCCGACGCGCTCATCGGCGATCGAGGTGAGGTAGCCGGAGTCGGCGAAGGCCGCCATCGGGTCGGCGGGCAGGCCGCGCTCCTCGCGCCAGGCGGCGAGGTCCGCGCGCACGTCGGTGTAGAAGGCGTCCATGAAGATGCCGTTCGCGGTGAGCACGTCGCCCTCGACCTGTGCCGAGGTGAGCGCCTCGCGGTCGAGCAGCAGCGCGCGCGCCGTCATCTCCTGGACGTTCAGCACCGACCGGATCTGGCCGGGGATCTTGTCCTCGACGTTGTGGCACTGGTCGAGCATGAAGGCGGTGTCGCCGTCCTTGCCGTAGCCGCCGCCGCGGATCACCTCGACGATGATGCGGAACAGCTGGAACGGGTCCGCGGCGCCCACGATGAGGTCGTCGTCCGCGTAGTTGCGCGAGTTGAAGTCGAACGAGCCGAGCTTGCCCAGGCGCAGGAGCTGCATGACGATGAACTCGATGTTGGTGCTGGGGGCGTGGTGGCCGGTGTCGAGGCACACCGTCGCGCGCTCGCCGAGCGCCGCCACCTGCGCGTAGCTGGTGCCCCAGTCCGGCACGTCCATGTGGTAGAACGCCGGCTCGAAGATCTTGTACTCGAGCACCAGGCGCTGGTTCTCGCCGATGCGCGCGTAGATCTCCCGCAGCGACTCCGCCATGCGGTCCTGACGGCCGCGCATGTCGTCCTGGCCGGCGTAGTTGGTGCCGTCCGCGAGCCAGATCTTCAGGTCGCGCGACCCGGTCTCGTCCATGATGTCGATGCACTCGAGGTGGTGGTCGATCGCCTTGCGGCGGATGCGGTCGTCGCGGTGGGCGAGCGAGCCGAACTTGTAGTCCTCGTCCTGGAAGGTGTTCGAGTTGATCGTGCCGAGCGCGACGCCGAGGTCCTCCGCGTGCTGGCGCAGCTCTGCGTAGTCGTCGACCTTGTCCCACGGGATGTGCAGCGCCACGGACGGCGACAGCCCCGTGTACTTGTGCACCTGGGCGGCGTCCGCGATCTTCTCGAACGGGTCGCGCGGGGTGCCGGGGGTGCCGAACACGCGGAAGCGGGTGCCGGAGTTGCCGAAGGCCCACGAGGGGAGCTCGATGGCCTGCTCCTCGAGGCGGCTGGCGACGTGGCTGCTGAAGGCCATGGGTCTCTCCTTCGAGATGGTGCCCAGGGGTGAGGCAGGTCGGCGTCGACCGCTCGGCCCGAGGGGGGCTGTTGAAACGATTCAAATCTAGCGGGGGAACGATGCGGAGGTCAAGTCCGCCCCGAAAGGGCGGGGCCCGGCCCGGTGCGTCTCGCGCATCGGACCGGGCCCCTGGAGACGGCTCCTAGAAGTCGAAGTCGCCGATGTTGTCCGCGTTGAAGCGGTACGGGTCGCCGAGCAGCACGCTGGCGTCCGCGCCGACCTCGTACGAGCCGAGCTCGCCGGCCTCGAAGGAGTCGCCCTCCGCGCCCGTGATCTCGCCCTCGATGAGCGCCTTGGCCGCGTAGGCGGCCAGGTAGCCGAGGTCCGCCGGGTTCCACAGCGCGAACTCGGTCACCGTGCCGTCCTCGACGTACTCGCGCATCTGGTTCGGGGTGCCCAGACCGGTCAGCGCGACCTTGCCCTTGTAGTCGGAGGTCGACAGGTAGCGAGCGGCAGCGGAGATGCCGACCGTGGTGGGCGAGATGATGCCCTTGAGGTCGGGGTACGTCTGCAGCAGCGCCGCGGTCTTGTCGAACGACGTCTGGTCGTCGTCGTCGCCGTAGACGGTGTCGACCAGCTCGATGTTCGGGTGGTCGGCCGCGAAGATCTCCTCCATCATCGCGATCCACGCGTTCTGGTTGGTCGCGTTGGCGGAGGCGGACAGGATCGCCACCTGGCCCTCGTCGCCGATCTGCTCGGCGATCATGTCGACCTGCACCTGGGCGATGCCCTCCGCCGTGGCCTGGTTGATGAACAGGTCGCGGCACTCGGGGTTCGTGTCGGAGTCGAAGGTGACGACCTTGACGCCGTTGTCACGTGCCTCGTTGAGCGCGTCGCAGATCGCCGCCGGGTCGTTCGCGGAGACCACGATGCCGCCCACGCCCTGCTGGGTCAGCGTGTTGATGTAGCTGACCTGGGCGTCCGGGCCCGCCTCCGCGGGGCCGACCTCCTCGTAGGTGCCGCCGAACTCCATGATCGCCTTCTCGCCGCCCGCGTCGGACGTGTCGAAGTAGGCGTTGCCCAGGTTCTTGGGCAGGAACGTGATGGCGAGGTTGGCGTCGCCGCCACCGGTGTCGCCGCCGCCGGCGGAGCTCGAGGAGTCTCCGGTCGAGCTGTCCGAGGAGCAGCCTGCGACGGTCAGCGCGAGCGCTGCCGCGACGGCGACGATGCCGCCGCGGGCCTTGTTGATCGGGAACTTCATTGTCTACCCTCCCTGTTGTGGCTCGCCTCGAGCGTCAGCTCGAGGCCGCTGTCCCTGGGGTCGCACCCGCGGATGCGGGCGTCTCACCCTTTCTCTTCCCTCGCCTTCTGGCGCGCCGGGACTGGGCCCAGGCGAGGAGGCTCGGCATGACCACGGACAGGATCAGCAGGGTGCCCGTGATCACGTTGATCACATCGGAGGTGACGCTGGCGAGGCGCAGCGCGCTCGCCATGGCGCCGATGAGCAGCGCGCCGGCGATCGGGCCGTGGAGCGCGCCGCGCCCTCCGAAGATGCTCACGCCGCCCAGCAGCACGGCAGCGACGACGCTCAGCTCGAGGCCGGTGGCGTTGTCGCCGCGCGCGCTTCCGTAGCGCAGCGTGTAGTAGATGCCGGCGAGCGCCGCGACGGCGCCGCTCAGCACGAACAGGATGAACTTGGTCCGCTCGACGCGGACGCCCGAGAAGTGCGCCGCCTCCTTGGACTGGCCGATCGCGAAGATGCCGCGTCCGAACGGCGTGAAGTGCAGCAGCCATGCGAATACGATGGCGAGCACCACGATCAGGATGACGACGCTCGGGATGGGCGTGCCCGGGATCTTCGAGGTGGCCAGGTCGCGCCACGTCTCCGGGAAGTCCGTGATCGCGGTGGTGCCGAGCAGCCCGACCGCGAGGCCGCGGAACAGCGCGAGCGTGCCGATCGTGACCGCGAGCGAGGGCAGCCCCACCACCGTCACGAGGAAGCCGTTGATCGAGCCTGCGACGGCGCCCGCGACGATCGCGACGAGCGCCGCGACGGGGAACGGCAGGCCCGCCTGGTGCAGCGTGCCCGTGAGCACCGACGACAGGCCCACCACCGACGCCACCGACAGGTCGATCTCGCCCGTGACGATGATGAGCGTCATCGGGAGCGCGATCAGCAGGATCGCGGCGATGTCGAGGAACAGGTACGTGTAGGTGATCGGTGCGCCGAAGTTCTTCACCGTGAGGCTCGCGTAGGCGATCACGAGGGCGAGGGCGCCGACCACGGCCATCTCGCGGGTGAGCAGCACCCGCTTCCACAGCGGCCGCTGGAAGTCGCGGTAGGTCCGCTCGCTCGGCGGGGCAAGGGTTGCGCTAGCCATGGGACTTCTCCCTCTCCTTCGCGAGCCTGCGTTCCTGTCGGGTGGCGGCGAACCGGTCGAGGACGATCGCGCCGATGATGAGCGCGCCGACCACCGCCTGCTGCCAGAAGTCCTGGACGCCCAGCACGGGCAGCGCGCGGTTGATGGTCATGAGCAGGAACGCGCCGATCGCGGCGCCGAAGACCGTGCCGCTGCCGCCGAAGATGGCGACACCGCCGATCACGGCGGCACCGACGGCCTGCAGCTCGTAGCCGGATCCCACCTGGGAGTTCACCGTGCCGTAGCGCGCGGCGTAGAGGACGCCGGCGAGCCCGGCGAGCGCTCCCGACACCATGAACGCGGTGATGAGGCGGCGCCGCACCTGGAGGCCGTAGAGGATCGCGGCGTCGGGGTCCGAGCCCATCGCGTAGTACTCGCGACCGGCCCGCTGGGTGGACATGTACCAGCCCGCCGCGACCAGCACCACGAGCGCGATGATCGTGATGACCGGGATCCTCCACACGGCGCTCGTGCCGAGGTCGAGGAAGCCGCGGGGCATGTCCGAGGCGTTGATGCGGTCGGAGCCGGTCCACATGACGTTGATGCCGCGGAACGCGTACAGGGTTCCGAGCGTGACCACGAGGCTCGGCACCTTCGCGTAGGCCACCACGAGTCCGTTGATGAGGCCCAGCAGGCCGCCGAACACGAGCCCGATGAGGAACACCGCGGGCCACGG
This sequence comes from Demequina maris, assembly GCF_000971155.1. Taxonomy (GTDB): domain Bacteria; phylum Actinomycetota; class Actinomycetes; order Actinomycetales; family Demequinaceae; genus Demequina; species Demequina maris. The sequence continues at coordinate 152,530 of NZ_BBLX01000006.1, forward strand.
GATCCACGGCATCTCGACGAAGACCGTGCCGACCAGGTACGCGGTGAGCCCCATCACCGATCCGACCGAGAGGTCGACGTTGCGGGTGATGATGACCATCGCCTGGCCGACGGCGAGGAGCATCAGGAGCGACGGCGTCAGGAGCAGGTCCCGGAAGCCGTCGTTCGAGAACAGGAAGTTCGGGTTCTTGATGGTGGTCGCGACCACCACGAGCACGAAGGCGGCGAGCACGCCCACCTCGCGCTGCTTGAGCAGGTCGAGGGCGCGCGAGCCGAGCCCGCGCTGGGCGACGCTGTCGCGGACGTCGGTGAGGGTCATCGCGTCTCCTCCAGGCTGTGCGTCGCGGCGTGCATGACCGCCTCCGGCGTGGCCTCCTCGCGGGTGAGGTTCGCGGTGATCCGCCCCTCGTGGACCACGAGCACGCGGTCCGCCATGCCGAGCACCTCGGGCAGCTCGGAGGAGATCATGAGGATGGCGAGGCCCTGGCCGGCGAGATCGGAGAGCAGGCGGTGCACCTCGGACTTGGTGCCGACGTCGATGCCTCGGGTCGGCTCGTCGACGATGAGCACGCTGGGCTCCGTGGCGAGCCACTTCGCGATGACGACCTTCTGCTGGTTGCCGCCGGAGAGCGTGCCGGCGAGCGTGTCGAGCGAGGGTGCTCGCACCTCGAAGCGCGCCGCCCATTCGCGCGCCGAGGCGTTCTCGGCGGCGTTGGTGAGCACGCCGAACCGGGTGAGGCGGTCGCGGATCGTGAGGGTGACGTTCCGGGCGATCCCCGAGTCGAGCACGGCGCCCTGGCGCCGGCGGTCCTCGGGGATGAGGGCGAGGCCGCGGCTCATGGCCTTGGTCGGGTCGCCGCCGGGGAGGGGCTTGCCCGCGACCGTCACGGTGCCCGAGTCGTACGGGTCGACGCCGAAGGCCGCGCGGGCGATCTCCGAGCGGCCAGCGCCCACGAGTCCCGCAAGCGCGACGATCTCGCCCGCGCGCACCTCGAAGCTGACGTCGTGGAACACGCCCGTGCGGGTGAGGCCCTCGACCTTGAGCAGCACGTCGCCCACGGGCGCGACCACCTTGGGGAACAGGTCCGTCACGTCGCGGCCGACCATCTGGCGCACGAGCTGGTCCACCGTGGTGTCGGCGATGGCGCTGGTCGAGATGTACTCGCCGTCGCGCATGACCGTGACGGTGTCGCACAGGTCGAAGACCTCGTCGAAGCGGTGGGAGATGAAGAGGATCGCGCGCCCCTCGTCGCGCAGCGCCCGGGCGACGCTGAAGAGCCGCTCGACCTCGACGCCCGAGAGGGCGGCGGTCGGCTCGTCCATGACGAGCACCTTCGCGTCGAGCGACATCGCCTTGGCGATCTCGACGAGCTGCTGGTCGGCGATCGACAGGCCGCGCGTGGGGCGGTCGGGGTCGACATGCACGCCCAGCTGCTCGAAGAGCGACACCACCTCGTCGCGCATCGCCTTCTTGTCGATGCGCCCGAACGACATCGTGGGCTGGCGGCCCATGAACACGTTCTCGGTGACGCTCAGGTCCGGGAAGAGCGTGGGCTCCTGGTAGATCACCGCGATTCCGGCGTCCTTGGACTCGGCTGTCGTGGTGAAGTCGACGGGCTCGCCGAGGTACTCGAACGTGCCCGCGTCTCGTTGGTACAGGCCCGCGATGATCTTCACCAGCGTCGACTTGCCGGCACCGTTCTCGCCGATGAGGGCGTGGACGGAGCCGGGCCTCAGGGTGAGGCTGCCGGAACGGAGGGCGACCACGGGGCCGAAGGACTTGGCCACGCCGTCGAGCACGAGCGTGGGTGCCGCCGGGGATGCGGCTGGGGGAGCTGTCATCGTCGACCTATCCACTCATCCTCGTCTCACACCAGCGTGAAACGATTCATATATGTGCGAACCTAATGTCCGGTTCGGGAGGTGTCAACGAAGTCGTGTCTCGAACGCGTAACGATGTGCCGAAACGTGACCTCCGTCCCTGGTGCGCCGGCGCGGACTCCCACCCAACGCGCCGCGCTTCCCGTCGTGCTTGGAAGGTTTCAGTATCCTGACGGGACCATCCGTATCGACGAGGAGGCCGGAATGTCGGTGAGCGTGCGCGAGGTCGCCGCTCGGGCGGGCGTGTCCGTGGGCACCGTGTCGAACGTGCTCAATCGGCCCGACCAGGTCAAGGCCGAGACGGTCGAGCGTGTCCGTGCCGCCATCGAGGAGCTCGGATATGTGCCGAACGCCGCCGCGCGCCAGCTGCGCGCCGGCCGTAGCCAGAGCCTCGCGCTGCTGGTGCTCGATGTCGGCAACCCGTTCTTCACGGACGTCGCGCGAGGCGCCGAGGCGCGCGCGGCGAAGGAGGGCCTCACCGTCCTGCTCGCCAACTCCGACGAGTCGTCGGAGCGCGAGGCCAGCCACCTCGACGTCTTCGAGCGTCAGCGTGTGAGCGGCATCCTCGTCTCCCCGGTCGAGGGCGACTTCACGCGGCTCGAGGAGATCCGCAAGCACGGCATCCCCGTGGTGCTGGTCGACCGGGGCGCCGACCAGGCCCGGTTCGCGTCCGTATCCGTCGATGACGTCGCCGGCGGCGCGCTCGCCGCGCGCCACCTGCTCGAGCAGGGGAGGAGGCGGCTGGCGTTCGTGGGCGGCCCCCTGCGCATCGGCCAGGTGGCCGACCGCTTCGCGGGCGCCTCGGCCGCGGTCGCGGAGCACGGATCGGCCACCCTGCAGCTCTTCGGCACCGACGAGATGTCGCTCGACGAGGGGCGTCGCGTGGGCGAGGCGCTGCGCCCGCTCATCAGGGACACAGGCATCGACGGCATCGTCGCGGCCAACGACCTGCTCGCGATCGGGGTCGAGCGCGCGCTGCTGTTCGGCCCGGACCCGATCCGTGTCCCCGACGAGGTCGCGCTGGTCGGCTACGACGACATCTCGTTCGCCGCATCGGCCGTCGTGCCGATCTCCTCGATCCGGCAGCCTCGCGAGCTGATCGGCGCCACCGCGGTCGAGCTGCTGCTCGAGGAGGCCTCGCGCGCCAAGGGCGACGCGCCGCGGCACGTGGTCTACGCGCCCGAGCTCGTGGTGCGGGAGTCGAGCGTCTCGGGCTAGGCCGCCGGGCCGGTCGAGCCGCGCACGATGAGCCGCGGCTCGAGCGTGACCTCCGCCACCTCGCGGTCGCCGTCGATCCGTGCGCGGAGCAGCCGCATCGCCTCGCGTCCCATCGCCTCGCGCGGCTGCTCGACGGTGGTGAGCGCGGGGCGCATCAGCCGGCCGAACTCCGCGTTGTCGTAGCCCACCACGCTCAGGTCTCCGGGCACGTCGAAGCCCCGCTCGAGGGCGTCGGAGAGGGCCGTCGTCGCGATCCGGTCGTTGCCGGCGAAGCACGCGGTCGGGCCCCCGGGGCGGCCTACGAGATCGAGGAGCCGTGCGGTGCCCTCGGCCGCGTCGATGACGACGGGGTCGAGGCCGGCGTCGCGCATGGTCTCCTCGAAGCTGGAGCGGCGCGCCGTGGCGGCCGCGCGGCGGGATGAGGCGATGTGGGTGATCCGCCGGTGGCCGATGTCGAGCAGGTGGGCGACGGCGGCCTGCGCGCCATGCTCGTCGTTGTTGCGGACCACGCTGACGCGCCGCGGCGGCGCGAACGGCCGTCCGACCATCACGACCGGCCGGCGGGCCGCCGCGCGGTCGAGGGTCTCGGCGTCGAGCATGGCGGAGACGACCACGACGCCGTCGACGCCGAGGTCGAGGATCTCGTCGAGGCGGCGCTCGAGCACCTCCGCCGAGCCACGGCCGTGGCCGATGATCGTGCCGAGCCCCGTCGCCTCGGCGTCCGCCTCGATGCCGGCTGCGACGTCCGCGAAGTAGGGGTTCGCGAGGTCGCTCACCAGCATGCCCACCATCTGCGTGCGGCCGCGCGCAAGCCCGCGTGCCAGGGCGTTCGAGTGGTAGCCGAGCTCGGTCGCGACGTCGAGGATGCGCGTGCGGGTCGCGTCGGACACGCCTGCGTCCCCCCGGATCGCGAGCGACACGAGCGACTTCGAGACGCCCGCGGCGCGGGCGACGTCGACGATGGTCGGCGCGGGTCGTGGGGGCGAGGTCACCCTGCAGTTCTAGCAGAACGTCAGGTGAACGACGGGCGAACTTACGGGAACGGATCGGTGCCCGCCTGGAACGCTCCAGTAGCGTCCAGGACGTGACCTCATCCACCCTCTCCACCCCGGCCCCCAGGACCGTCGCCTCGGCCGCCCGCATGCCCCGGCCCCGCGCCCTGCTGCTCGACTTCGGCGGGGTGGTGATCACCACCGCGAAGCGCGCGCACGGCCTCGACGACGCCGCCGCGCACGTTGCCGCGATGCTCGAGCGCGGGCTCGTCCCGGTGCCCGTCGACGAGGTGCGCGCCAACCTCTCCGCGGGCCTCACCGCCCTCACGCACTGGAAGCACGCCGCGAGCCGCCGCCGTGAGCCCCGCGAGCTGACCCATCGTGAGATCGTGGGCGACTTCCTCGCCGCCGAGCTGCCCGAGCGCGCCCGGGCGCTCCTCATCGCGGAGGCCTCGGAGCTGCTCGACGCACTCCAGACGCTCATCACCGACCACCGCCTGCGCCCCGGCATCCGCCGCCTGCTCCAGGTCGCGCGCAGCCGCGCGATCCCGGTGGGCATCGTCTCCAACGCGCACTCGGGCCGCAGCCACCGCCGCATCCTCGCGGAGCTCGGGGTGATCGACTCCTTCGCGGTGCAGGTGTACTCCGACGAGGTCGGGATGCGGAAGCCCAACCCCCGCATCCTCGAGCTCGCGGCCGCCGCGACGGGCGTCGCGCCGGCCGACTGCTGGTACGTGGGAGACACCCTCGACCGCGATGTGGTCGCCGCGCGGCGCGCCGGCATCGGAGCCGCGATCGTCACCCGCGACAAGCACACCGACCATCCGCCGTTCGCGGTGGCGCAGCGGCCCGACGCGGTGTTCGACACTCCCGCCGAGCTGGCCGACGCCTTCGAGGCCGCCCTCGCCGCACGTGCGGACGATGCGGGAGCGACGGCCGCCGCATCGTCCCGCGGGGACGCGCCGCGCAGGGGCGCCCTGCTGATCGACCACGGCGGTGTGATCTCAGCCTCGCACCCCGACGTCGACGCGCTGCTGTCCCTCGGGGACCACGTCGCGCGGCTGCTGTCGACCGCGGAGGCGCCCCTCACGGCGGACGCGGCCGTGGCGATGATCCGGGGCGCGCGCGAGCGCCGGGCGGAGCGCAAGGACGGCTCGCTCGCGGAGACGACGCCCTTCGAGTTCTGGGTCGAGTGCTTCGGTGCCGACCTCGACGACCGCGCTCGGGCCATCCTCACCGCCGAGGCCGTCGACCTCATGCACCGCTACGGCCGTGCGAAGAGCCGCCGCACCCTGCGCGCGGGCGTCGCCGAGGCGATGCAGCTCGCGCGGGCGATGGGCATGCCGATCGTGGTCGTCTCCAACACCCTGTCCGGACGAGCGGTGCGCGACGCGTGCGCGGCGCACGGGCTCGCGACGCTCATCGGCGCATACGTCTGCTCCGACGAGCACGGCATGCGGAAGCCGCACGCCGGGATCGTCCAGGAGGCGCTCCGGATAGCCGACGCGGACCCCGCGTCCTCCTGGTTCTACGGCGACAAGCCCCACGCTGACGCCGAGGCCGCGCTCGCGGCCGGCATCGGCCGCCGCGTCATGGTGCGCGGCGGGGCCGTCGTCGACGACGTGCTCGACTCCGCGTTGGCCGCCGGCATGGCGACCGACGTGGTGGACGACGCGAACGGCCTGCTCGCGCTCCTGCGACAGGCCAGCCCGACCCCTGCAGTCTCCTGACACCACCCGTTCCGATGGAGGAGCTCCTCATGTCCCAGACCACCGCCCCCGACGAGCGCACCGGCAGGCTGCGCGGCACCGTCGCCGGCCTGCCGCGCGACCTCACCGGCTCGCAGAAGCTCATGGTCTTCGTGCTCTCGATGGCGCTCTCGGGCGTCGCGAACCTCGTGCTCGAGATCATCCCCGACGTCACGATCGGCCCGGTCGACGTCTCCGTCAGCTACTTCGTCTTCGTGCCGCTCGCGCTCGTCGCGCTTCTCAACCCGTTCTGGGCCGCGCTCGGCGCCCCGATCGGCGAGGTGATCTTCGTCGACCTGCTCATGGGCGACTTCTCCGGCCTCGCCGAGATCGAGGGCATCATCCAGATGTTCCTCGCGCTGTACATCGCGGGCTCGCTCGTGCGGAACCCGCGCAACCGGATGCAGATCGCCATCGCCGCCGTCACCGTCGTGGTGATCGACAAGGCGCTGTCCGCGATCGTCGACCTGTCCAAGGTGTGGATCGGCGTCGAGGACGCCGAGTTCGTCGAGGGCCTGCCCGAGTCGATCCTGCTCCTCGAGGGCATCGGCTACGCCGTGGACATCCTCATGAGCGGTGTGCTGTTCGGCGTGATCCCCGCGATCTGGCTGATCCCGGCTTTGCACGGCCGCATCGAGCCGCTGCTGGGCATGCGTCCGCGCGTGCCGGGCGAGCCCATCCAGGGCTCGGCGCCCCGGAACGGCCTGTTCGTCGGCGTCGCGGTGGCGCTCAGCGTCGCGTCCTTCTTCTTCGCCTTCCTCGAGGCCTGGGACATCGAGCTAGGCGTGTTCGAGCCCGAGTGGCTCGACACGTACGGTCCCGGCTTCATCTGGGTCGGCGTCGGCGCGGCGGCGATCGCCTTCCTCGTGGGCGTGGCGCTGGCGCGCGCGGCCCGCGGCAAGTCCGACGACGAGAACTGAACAACGGTCCGGGCAGGGGCGCACGCCCCGGCCCGGACCCACCTCATCGAGAAAGCAGCACCCCGCATGACCGCCATCATCGAGCTCGATCGGCTCAGCTTCCGGTATCCGGGAGCCGACCGGGACACCCTGCGCAACGTCTCCCTGACCATCGAGGAGGGCGACTTCGTCGCCGTGATCGGCGGCAACGGCTCCGGCAAGACGACGCTGTGCAAGACCTTCAACGGGCTCGTCCCGCACTACTGGGCCGGCGAGTTCGCGGGGGAGGCCCGCGTCGCGGGCGTCGACACCTACGAGTCGACCGTGGCCGAGCTGTCCGGCCTCGTCGGCTACGTCTACCAGGACTTCCAGAACCAGCTGGTGCGCCCGCGCGTGCGCGACGAGGTCGAGTTCGGACCCGTGAACTTCGGCATGGAGGACTTCGCCGCCCGCGGCGAGGAGGCCATGCGGACCCTCGGGGTCGACCACCTCGCCGACCGCTTCGTATGGCAGCTCTCGGGTGGCCAGGCCCACCTCACCGCGCTCGCCTCGGTGCTGTCGATGCGCCCGCGGATCATCGTGGTCGACGAGCCCGTCGCCGAGGTCGACCCCGCCGGCGCTCACGCCCTGTACGAGCGCCTCACGCAGCTCAACCGCGAGCTCGGCATCACCGTCGTGGTGATCGAGCACCACGCGCAGTTCATCACGCAGTACGCCAAGTCGGTGGTCCTCATGGATGACGGCGCGCCCGTCTGGCACCTGCCCGCCGCCGAGGCCGCCGCCCGTGCCGACGAGCTCGCCGCCCACGGCATCCCTGCGCCGCAGATCATCGACGCGTGCGCCGCGGCCGGCATCGAGGGCGCGCCGCGCACCGTCGCCGAGGCCGCCACGCTGCTACGCGAGGCCGGCGTCCGGCCCACCGGCGCATCGTCCGCCGGGACGGATGACGCAGGGGAGGGCGAGGCAGCCGAGCAGGCCCGCCCGGTGGTCACCGCATCGTCGCTCTCGCACGGCTACCGGACGGTCGCGGGCGACCTGATGCCGGTGCTGCACGACGTCGACCTCACGGTGCGCGCGGGGGACCGCATCGCGCTTGTGGGCGGCAACGGCGCCGGCAAGTCCACGCTGATGCGCCTGCTCGGCGGCCTCCAGGTGCCGCGCGAGGGCAGCATCGTGCTCGACGGGGTCGACACCCGCAAGGCCTCGAGCTCGCGGCTCGCCGACCACGCGGCGTATCTGTTCCAGCGGCCCGAGCAGATGTTCCTCAAGGACTCCGTCCGCGCGGACGTCCGCCTGCACCCCGCCGGCCGCGGTCGCGAGGACGTCGACGCGCTGGTCGACCACGTCCTCGACCGCGTGCGGCTGACCCCGCTCGCCGACCGTGACGGACGTACCCTCTCGGGCGGTCAGCAGCGGCGCGCGACCCTCGCGATCGGCCTCGCGATGAGCCCCGCGCTGATGCTGGCGGACGAACCCACCGCGAGCCTCGACGTCGCCAGCCGCGACAGCGTCATCGCGATGCTCGACGAGCTCTCCGGCACCATCGCCGCGGCCGTGGTCGCGACCCATGACATGCATCTGGTCGCTGAGTGGGCGACCCGCGTCATCGTCCTCGAACGGGGGCGCATCGTCGCCGACCTGCCGCCCCGCGAGCTCTTCGCGGACGACGCGCTGCTCGCCCAGGCGCGGCTGGTGCCGCCGCAGATCGTCGCCCTCGGGCGGGAGCTGGGCGTGGAACCGCTGCCGCTGTCGGTGGCCGACTGGCGCGACGCGGTCGCGCTGTCCGGGACGGAGGCGCTCGCATGAGCCGCAAGACCAGGGACGTGCTGTCCGTCGAGTGGGTCAAGCTCGAGCTCATCCGCACCGCCTACGCGACGCGCGGCGGGCTGTTCGCCAAGATGGACGCCCGCATGGTGATCGGCTGGTACCTCATGCTTGCCGTCGCGCCGTGGCTGACCCACAACTTCACCACCATCCTCGCGCTGTTCGCGATCACGGCCGTGAGCGCGGCCCTCGCGCGGGTCGGTCCGCTGGTGCTCGGGCTGTTCCTCTTCGGCTTCCTCACCGACTTCCTCTACGCCTTCCTCGCCGCGTGGATGTTCGGCGGCGACGTCAACACCGCGATCGCGCTGATCGAGATCAACCTCAAGCTCGCGACGGTGTCGCTGGCCTCCATCGCGGCCTTCGTGTCCCTCGACCCCGAGAAGCTCAGCACCGGTCTCCTCGCGCTGGGGGCGCCCGAGCTGCTGGCCTTCGGCGTGAGCTACGGCTACCGGATGATGCCCATCCTGTTCGAGGAGTTCGGCATCGTGTTCACCGGGCTGCGGCTGCGCTCGGCTCCCGGTGCGCGCGGGTTCCTCGGGATGCGGGCGCTGTGGCGCTGGGGGACGTACGCCGTGCAGGCGTTCTATCCGATCTTCCTCAACACCGCGAAGAGCGTGCGCACCACCGTGGAGTCGCTCGAGACGCGCGGCTTCACCGCCAACCAGGGGAGGGGCCTGCGGATCGCGCGGCTGAGCATCGGCGGTCTCGACGTGGCCGTCGTCGCGGTGACGGTGGCGGCGGTGGCGGTCGCGTTCGGGCTAGGCGCCAGGTGGCCCCTGGGGTGATGCGGACGGGGCTCGTCGCCGTGCCGCGGGGCCCCTCCGGCGAGACAATGAAGGAGGGGCATCCACCCCTCCGTGGAGTCGGAGAGAGGGTGATCGACATGGGCTCCACACTCGCAAGGATGCGGTTCACGATGCTGTGGCTGGTGGCCGCCGTCGCGCTGCTCGGATCGGCGGTGATCTTCTTCTACGAGCCGGACGTTCTCGCGGAGGGCGTCGCCGGTGAGATGGAGGGCGAGGCCGTCACCATGGGCATGGCTCTCATGATGGCAGGCATGGCGCTCGCACCGCTGGTGCTGGCGACGGCCGTGCTGTTCATCCCGGGGCGCGCCAACGCCATCACCAACCTGGTCGGCGGCGTGCTGCTCGGAGGACTCGGGATCTTCTCGCTCATCAGCCACCTGGGCGGCGAGGGGTTCCACGCCCACCTCGTCCCTGGGCTCGCCGCGGGCGCGATCGCGTGGCTCATCGCGGGCCTGAGCGTCGTCGCGCTGCGACGGCACTCGCTCGAGGCGGCACCACCGGGTTCGCTGAAGCTCGAGTTCACGGCCACGGCGCACGCCTGACGTGCGCCCGGGCGGTCGCGAACCGCCCGGCACCCGCCTCACCGGGCTCGCCGACGCATCGTCGCCGGCGGGCCCGACGCATCGTCCCGCCCGGCGGTCAGCCCTGCGGGCCGTGGATCTGGCGGTGCAGGCGCGCCATGCGCGCGTCGAGCTCCGCGGCGGTGGCGGCCGCCTCGCGCAGCTCGGTGGTGAGCTGCTCGGGGACCGCCGCGTCGTACTTGTAGTAGATCTTGTGCTCGAGGCTCGCCCAGAAGTCCATCGCGATGGTGCGGAACTGGACCTCGACCGGGACCGACGTGCGGCCGGTCGACAGGAAGACCGGGATCTCGATCACGGCGTGCAGGCTCTGGTAGCCGTTCGGCTTCGGGTGCGCGATGTAGTCCTTCACCTCGCGCACGGTGACATCGTCCTGCTGGGTGAGCAGGGAGAACAGGCGGTGCACGTCCGCGACGAAGGCGCATGTGACCCGCACGCCGGCGATGTCGGTGATGTGCGCGCTGATCGAGTCGAGGTCGCGGGGGACGCCCTTGCGGGCGACCTTCTCCAGCAGGCTCTCGGGCGACTTCACGCGGCTCGAGACGTGCTCGATCGGGTTGTAGTCGTGGAGCTCGAGGAACTCGTCGCGGAGGATCGACAGCTTGGTCTCGATCTCGCGCAGCCCGAACTCGTACTTCAGCAGGAAGCGCTGGATGTCCTGACGCAACGCCTTGACCTGGTCCGCGGTGACCGGCGGGGCGCTCGCGTGGCCGAGGGTCGCCATGGTCTCGAACGGAGTGATCTGCGTCATCGTGTCCCTGTCGTCGTCGACCGGACCGGTCCGGCCCCACCCAGTCTGACGCGCGCCGACGGCCCGGGGTTCCCGCGCGGCTGACGGGTCCACGACGTCCCTGGTGGGGCGCCTACTGCGATCGCAGTACGCGGAAGTGCCTACGCCGGGACGATGTGCGGAGGGCCCCGGATCGCGAGGCTGGAGGCACCAAGAAGAAAGAGGAGATGAACACCATGTCCGCCCCCACCGCCCGCCGGGTGATCCCCGGGATCGTCACCCTTGGACTCGCCGCCGGCGTCGTCCTCGTCCCCAACGCCGCGTTCGCCGCCTGCAAGTCGGGCGACTCGCAGACCCGTCCTGCTGCCGCCTCTCAGGGCCAGGGCCACGGGCCGTCCGTCCCCGGCCCCTCGGCAGGCGTGACCACGCAGATCGCGATTCCCGCTCCCGACGAGACCGCCGTTGTCGTCGAGCCGGAGCTGCCGCGTCAGCTGAGCCCCGAGCTGCTGAACTTCATTCCCGAGTCGGAGAGGCCGGCCGTCGTCGTGCCGCCGCGCCTCGAGCAGGGCGCTCCTTCGTCGCAGCCGGTCGTCGCTGAGGAGACCGTGGTGCCGGAGAAGCTCGTGCAGGGCACACCCGAGCCGCAGCCCGCCGTCGCGGCCGAGGTGGAGCGTCAGGTCCGTCCGGAGCGTCTCGCGCTTCTCGGTTCTGTGCCCGAGCCGTTGCCGGTCGCCGCAACCGAGACCGCGGTGCCGCCGCGCCTTGAGCAGGGCACGCCCGAGCCGCTGCCGGTGGCTACGACCGAGACTGTGGTGCCGCCCCGTCTCGAGCAGGGCACGCCCGAGCCGGTCGTCGTGGCTGAGGTGGAGCGTCAGGTCCGTCCGGAGCGTCTCGCGCTTCTCGGTTCTGTGCCCGAGCCGCTGCCGGTCGCTGCAACCGCGACCGTGGTGCCGCCCCGTCTCGAGCAGGGCACGCCCGAGCCGCTCCCCGTCGTCGCCGAGGAGGCACTCGTCCCCCAGATCGCCGAGCAGGGCGTCCCGACGCCGCTGCCGGTCGAGACGCCGTCCGTCGTGGACCAGCAGATCCCCATCCCTGCGACCACGACGGCCGGTGCCACCGTCGTCGACACCGACGTCGACGACACCCTCGCCACGGACGAGGTCGCTGATGCGCCGCAGTCCGAGGCGGTCGCGGAGGGCGCCCGCCTGGCAGCGGACGCCCCCGCGACCACCCTGTCGCACACCGGTGTGGACGGCTCGACGCTCGCCCTGGGCGGTGCGGGCCTCGGCGCCATCCTCCTCGGTGGTGCGATGCTCGCGATCCGTCGGGTGCGCGGCTGAGGGGCCCGCACACGCGCATGACGCGACACGGGAGCCCCGGGGAGACCCGGGGCTCCTTGTCGTGACCGTCGTCCACCTGCCCGTCGTCGAGAGTTCGCCCAGCGTTCACGTGGCGCTGGCACCACGCGCGCTCCCGGCCGGGGAACCTGGAGTCGACGCCGACCCGGGGGGAAGCCATGGACGCTCGACAGACGACCCGCACCGAGCAGGCGCGATCAGACAGCGCGCACGAGATCGCCGTGCTCGCGGCACGCATCCGCCAGGTCTCATCCGAGGCGGCCGTCCAGGGGCTCGCGACCAAGATCGCGCGCATCGCCCAAGACATCGAACGCGAGCACACCGCGCGCTGACGGACACCGCCGCCGGGGGTGAAGCGGGCCTCTCCGGTGCCGTCTCCGGCTCGAAGGTTCCACCACGCGTTACCCTCGCACCGTGACAGACGACCGCGACGGCAGCTCGGGCTCCGGCGATCCGGTGCGCCGCATGCCGCCCTCGATCCAGCCCCGCAGCGGGCAGGAGCGCCCCGGTAGCGCGCGCCCCGCCCAGCCCGTGCGCCGCGAGAGCGTGCGCCCCCAGCCCGCGCCCGAGCGGCCCACGACCCGCCAGCCCCAGCCGCAGGCGTACTCGACGCCGCCGGGTCAGCAGCGGCCCGCATCGTCGCCACGACCCCAGCAGGCGCCGCCCGCGGAGCCCCCCGCCGCCACGGCTCCCCAGGCACGCAAGCGCAGGCGTCACCCGATCCGCAACACGCTCATCGCGCTGGTGCTCATCCTCGCGATCGCGGCCACGGTCTTTTACTTCTGGGTCGACTCGCGCATCAACCACGTCGACGCGCTCAGCGGGGCCGCCGACACTCCGGGGCTCACGGTCCTGATCGTCGGCTCGGACTCCCGCGAGGGGTGGGGCGACGACGGCACCGAGGGTGCGCGCACCGACACGATCATGGTGCTCCACAAGCCCGAATCGGGACCCACCGCGCTGATCTCCATCCCGCGTGACTCGTACGTCGAGATCCCCGGCTACAACCCGAACAAGATCAACGCGTCGTTCGCGTTCGGCGGGCCGCAGCTGCTGGTCGAGACCGTCGAGGGCGTCACCAACCTCACCATCGACCGCTACCTCGAGGTGGGCTTCACGGGCGTGGGTGAGATCGTGGACGCGCTCGGCGGCGTCGAGCTCTGCTACGACAAGAACGTCAACGACAAGCTCAGCCGCCTCAAGTGGAAGAAGGGCTGCCACGTCGCGGACGGCGACAAGGCGCTCGCGTTCTCCCGGATGCGCTACTCGGACCCGCTGGGCGATATCGGCCGCACGCAGCGCCAGCAGCAGGTGGTGGGCGCCGTCGCCGACGAGATCATGAGCCCCGCGACGATCCTCAACCCGTTCCAGCTGGTGCCGGTGGTCTCCGCGGGCCTGGACGCGTTCCGGGTCGACGAGGACGCCTCGCCGCTGGACCTCGCGCGCGTCGCGCTCGCGTTCAATTCCGCGCTTGGCGGCGACGCCGTCACGGGCACGCCGCCGATCGCGTCGATGGGCTACAGCGTCGCCGGCGTCGGCTCGACGGTCCTGCTCGACCCCGAGCAGGAGGACAAGTTCTGGAAGAAGATCGCGAACGGCAAGTTCAAGCCGGGCGCGGAGGTCGGCGGCGTCTCGTAGCGCGTCGCCCGGCGGGCCTCGGACCGAGGCGGCTCAGTCGACGTTGCTCGTCGGGCGGGTCGCCTGGGCGCCCCAGCGGACGGCCCGCGTGACCAGGCCCGCGGCGACTGGGCCGAACGTCCGCGTCCGCCACCGGTCACGCCCGAGCGCGGCCCGCGCCCAGCCCGGCAGCAGGGCCACCGCGCCCGAGGCGAGCATCGCGTACGGCACCCGCATCGCGCGTGAGATCGGCGGCTCGCTCAGCAGGAAGTGCGCGGCGTCGAGCGCCTCGGCCGTCGCCTCGAGCTCGGTCCGGTAGCCCTCGATCGCCTCGCGCAGCTCCGCCACCGTCTCCGGCAGGTCCGTCGCCCCGAGCCGCCGCCCCACCTGCGCCGCCTGCGCGACGTACTCGTCGCACTGGGCGGGTGACAGCGGCCGCCGGCCGTAGCGCTGGTGCGCCGCGAGGAACGAGTCCGCCTCCGCCACGTGCACCCACCGCAGCAGGTGCGGGTCGCTGGCGCGGTACGGACGCCCGTCCGGCGCCTTGCCGCGCACGCGCTCGTGGATCGCGCGGATCCGGTCGACGGTCTCCTGCGCGTCGTCCTCGGTGCCGAACGTCGTGAAGGCCAGGAACGTCGCCGTGCGCGTGAGCCGCCCCCACGGGTCGCCGCGGTACCCGGAGTGCCCCGCGACGCCGGCCATCGCGAGCGGGTGCAGCGACTGCAGCAGCAGCGCGCGCACCCCGCCCACGTACATCGACGAGTCGCCGTGCACGATGCGGATGGCCGCCCCCGGCGGGAACCATCGCGGCCCCGGGGTCTCGTGGACGCGCGCGCGGATCGCCGGCCCGTCCGCCCCGCCGATCCGCGCGAACATCGCGGCGCCCATCCGCGCGCGGACGCGCTCGACCGGGTTTGCGGTGGTCTGCATGCGGTCAGTATCACCCGGGCCCGCGCTCGCGGACGACGCGCGCCACCCGGCGGCGGCTGCGCGGCACCGGGTTAGGATGGCGCGCCGGTCTCACTCGGACGTGAGCTGACGCGAGGGCGGCAGCCTCTCCGCCTTGCCGGCCGTCGACGAGTACCGTCCCTGGTAAGGAGGATCCGACCGGATGCCCATGAGATCAGCCGCGTCCCTGTACGCCCGCACCACGTCCCAGCGCGCCCGCGCGTGGGTGACGGTGTGGACCGTGGTGCTGCTGTTCTCGGGTCAGGGCTTCCGCTACCTCCTGGGCGTGCCGCTGTACTCGGCCCTCGTCGCGCTGACCGTCGCGGCGGTGATCGTGACGTTCCGCCGATTCCTCGGCAGCCTCCGCGTCCCGCCCCTCGTGGGGACGTTCACGGCCCTCGCCGCGCTGAGCGTGCTGTGGTCCCAGACCCGCGCCGTGACCGCGCTCGCGGCCGGCGTGCTCGCGGTCACGACGTTCATCGCCGTGCTCATCGCCCGCGGCACCTCGCGCGGCCAGTTCATGGCCTTCCTGTACCGCGGCCTGCAGGTGAGCCTGTTCCTCGGCATCGCGTTCGAGCTGGTCGTCGCGTTCGTCGTGCGTGCCGACCTGCCGCCGCTCGCGACCGACCTGTCCAGCATCGCGAAGGTCGACGGCGGGGGAGAGCCGATCCTGTGGTCGCGCAACAACCTCCTCGTCGGCGGCCCCATCCAGGGCTTCGTGGGCAACCGCAACCCGTTCGCGGCGCTCGCGCTCTTCACCGCGATCGTCGCCGTCATCGTGCTCCTGGAGCGCCGCATCCGCCCGCTCGACGGCGCGATCACGCTCGCCGCCGCGGTGGCGGTGCACCTGCTCACGCTCTCGGCGACCGTCACCGTCGCGGCGGTCTACCTCACCGCCCTCACCGTCGCGGCCCTCGTGATCCGACGCGTGCGCCCCTCGCTCAAGCGGCGGCTGTCGTTCGCGGTCCTCGCCTGCACAGCGATCGTCGCGGTGCTCACCCTGAAGTTCCGCGCCGAGATCTTCGCGATGTTCGACCGCGGCCCCGACGCGACCAACCGCACCATGATCTGGGACCAGGTGGTCCACTACGCGTGGCAGCGCCCCGAGGGCTGGGGCTACGTGGGCTACTGGCCCATCTGGGAGGAGCCCTACGCCACCATCATCGACAAGGCGGGCGTGGTCGCGGCGCACGCGCACAACGCGTTCCTCGACGCGTGGCTGCAGCTGGGTCTCATCGGCATCACGCTGCTGCTCGTCATGGTGGTGCTGTCGTTCGGCAGCGCGTGGCGCCTGGTCGAGCGCGCGAGCCGCGGCGACACGTACATCCCGCTGGGGTGGGCGCTGCTCACCGCCGCGCTCGCCCTGCAGGCCCTCACCGAGTCGCGCCTCCTCGTCGAGGGCGGATGGTTCCTGCTGGTGGTCCTCTACTGCTCGGGCCCCGGCGTCTTCACGCTCGCGATCGTCGATCCGGACCTGGTGCGCACCGGCGCCCCGGCCCACGACGAGGCCCACGCCGAGGACCCCGTGTCGGTGCTCAACCGGCCCGTCCTGTGAACCTCGGGGTCTCCGGAGCCTCCTAGTCTGGTCCAGGCAACGGACCACCCAGGAGGCAGCATGCGCGCGACGATCATCCACGGCGAGCGGGACATCCGTGTCGAGGACGTGCCGGACCCGGTGCTGTCGACGGGCGTCGACGCGATCGTCCGCGTGGTCGCGGCCTGCGTGTGCGGCTCCGACCTGTGGCCCTACCGGGGCGTCACCGAGGTCGCGGCCCCCAGGCGCATCGGGCACGAGTTCGTCGGCGTGGTCGAGGAGGTGGGCGACGCGGTCGAGCGCGTGCGCCCCGGCGACTTCGTGATCGCGCCGTTCTACCAGTGCGACAACACCTGCCTGAACTGCCGGAACGGCATGACCGTCCACTGCCTGCACGGCGGCTGGTGGGGCCGCGAGACCGAGGGGCTCGGCTTCGCGGACGCCGGCCAGGGCGAGCGTGTGCGCGTCCCGATGGCCGACGGCACCCTCGCCGTCGTGCCCGGCGGCATACCGGACGATGCGCTAATCCCGGGCCTCCTGACGCTGTCCGACGTCATGGGCACCGGCCACCACGCGGCCGTGTCCGCAGGCGTGACCGAGGGCTCGACCGTCGCGGTCGTCGGCGACGGCGCGGTCGGCCTGTGCGCGATCATCGCCGCCAAGCGCCTCGGCGCGTCGCGCATCGTCGCGATGTCGCGCCACGAGCCGCGCCAGGCGCTCGCGCGCGAGTTCGGCGCGACCGACGTGGTCCCCGAGCGCGGGGACGAGGGCATCGCGCGGCTCAAGGAGATGTTCGACGGCATCGGCCCGGACATCGTGCTCGAGTGCGTCGGCACGAAGGAGTCCATGGACCAGGCGCTGCGCTCCGCGCGGCCCGGCGGCCAGGTGGGCTTCGTGGGCGTGCCCAACGGCGGGCCCGAGCTGCCCGTGCGCCAGATGTTCAACACCAACGTGGGCGTGCGCGGCGGCGTCGCTCCCGTGCGCGGCTACATCGACGAGCTGCTGCCCGAGGTGCTCGACGGCCGCATCCAGCCCGGCCGCGTCTTCGACCTCGAGCTCCCGCTCGAGGAGGCCGCGCAGGCGTACCG
This sequence comes from Demequina maris, assembly GCF_000971155.1. Classification (GTDB taxonomy): domain Bacteria; phylum Actinomycetota; class Actinomycetes; order Actinomycetales; family Demequinaceae; genus Demequina; species Demequina maris. Next base: position 169,750 of record NZ_BBLX01000006.1, read on the forward strand.
CGCGATGGACGAGCGCACCGCGATCAAGGTGATGCTGCGCCCGTAGCTTCACTCACCTCGCGCCCTGCCGGAGGTGGTAGGCCTTGGTCGCTCTGAGGCGATCTGTGCCTCCCATGGGTAGCCCAGTGTCGCTCGCGCCGGGACGGAGTCCCCGGCGGTAGCGTGGTGAGGCCCCCTTTCCGACCCGAGAGAACGATGCGCCTCCCCACCTCCGCCCGCCTGCTTGCCGTCGTCGCGGCGTCGACGCTCGCGGTCGCGGCGTGCTCCACGCCGACGGGCACGGTGTCGCCGGTCGGGAGCCCCGTGCCCGTCACATCGTCCGCTGGCACCACGACGCCCGCCCCGACGCCGAGCGCGACCGCCACCGCGGAGAGCTCGCCCGCCCCGTCGCATGGCGACGCCTACGCGGCCGCCCTTGCGCTCACCGTGAAGGGTCGCGCGCCCAAGACGGGCTACTCGCGCGAGGAGTTCGGCGACGGGTGGCAGGACACCGACGGCAACGGCTGCGACGCGCGCAACGACATGCTCGCGCTGCGCCTCACGGACCTTGAGGTGCAGGGCGGCTGCATCGTGCTGGCGGGGACACTGGAGGACCCGTACACCGCGACCACCATCCGCTTCCAGCGCGGGGGCGCGAGCGAGGTCGACATCGACCACATCGTGGCGCTGTCGGACGCCTGGCAGAAGGGTGCCTTCGCGTGGGACGAGGACACGCGCGTGGAGTTCGCCAACGACCCGCTCAACCTCGAGCCGGTGGACGCGGGTGCGAATCGTCAGAAGGGCGACGCGGACGCGGCGTCGTGGCTGCCGTCGAACATTGCGGCGCGCTGCGGGTACGTCGCGCGCCAGGTCGCCGTGAAGACCGAGTACGCCGTCTGGGTCACGCAGGCCGAGCTCGACGCGATGCTCCTCGTGCTCGACACCTGCCCGGACGAGCCGCTGCCCGCGCGCGGGGTCGCGCTGGACCCCGGCGTCGCGCCGTCCACGACCGCGAGCCCCACGCCCACGGCCACCGCTGCATCGTCCGACCCGCGCTTCTCGTCGTGCGCGAAGGCGATCGACGCCGGCTACGGCCCGTACGTGAGAGGTGAGGACGAGGAGTACGGCTGGTACCGCGACGGCGACGGGGACGGCATCGTCTGCGAGCGGTGATCAGGCCTTCGCGTAGATGCCGTCGATGATGTCGGCGAAGTGGTCCTCCACCTGCTTGCGGCGGACCTTGAGCGAGGCGGACATCTCCTCGTGGGCCTCGCTGAGCTCACGGGGGAGCACTCGCCACTCGCGGATCGCCTCCGCGCGCGAGACCAGGGCGTTCGCTCCGTCGATGATGTGCTGGATGTGCTCCCGCACGGTCGCGTCCTTCGCGGCCTCGGCGGCGGACATGAGCGACAGGCCCTTGGACTTGAGCCAGCCGGGCAGCATCGCCTCGTCGATCGACAGCAGCGCGCCGATGAACGGCTTGCCGTCGCCCACGACCACGACCTCCTGGATGAGCGCGTAGGGGCGGATCGCGTCCTCGAGGCTCGCGGGCTGGACGTTCTTGCCGCCCGCCGTCACGAGGATCTCCTTCTTGCGGCCGGTGATCGAGAGGAAGCCGCCCTCGTCGATCGCGCCGAGGTCGCCGGTACGGTACCAGCCGTCGGTCATGACCTCGGCGGTCGCCTCGGGGTTCTTCCAGTACCCCGAGAAGAGGTTCGGGCCCTGGGCGAGCACCTCGCCGTCCTCGGCGATCCGCACGGCGCCGCCGGGGTAGGGGTAGCCGACGGTGCCGACGCGCACGTCGGTCGGCGGGTTGACGGTCATGGGGCCGGCGAGCTCGGTGGTGCCGTAGCCCTCCATCACCGCGATGCCGAGGCCGCCGTAGAAGTGGGAGACGCGGGGCACGAGCCGGGCGCCGCCGCACACGATGTGGCGCAGGTTGCCGCCGAGCGCCGCGCGCACCTTGTTGAGGACGAGCGCGTTCGCGACCGCCATCTGCGCGCGCAGGACGATGCCGTGGCGGCCGCGCCGCACGCGCGCCTCGTCGACCTTGCGCGCGACGAAAGCGCTCCAGCGGAAGAGCTTCTGCTTGATGCCGCCGCCGGTGCGCTCGTCGACCACGTTGTAGAAGGTCTCGAGCACGCGGGGGACCGCCATGAGCCAGGTGGGCTTGAAGGTCTGCAGGTCCGAGGCGAGCGTCTTGTGCGTGGGCGCGAAGCCGATCACGGCCTCGCACGCGAGGGCGAGGATCTCGACGTGGCGCGCGAGCACGTGCGCGAGGGGCAGGAACAGCAGGATCCGGGCGTCGTTGTGGGCGAGCGTGCCGAACTCCGAGTGGGCGGCGCCGTTGAGCGCGTGCTCGACGAAGGCGCGGTGGCTCAGCGCGACGCCTTTGGGGCGGCCGGTGGTGCCCGAGGTGTAGACGATGGTCGCGACGTCGTCGGCGCGGACGTCCTTCGACGCGTCCGCGAGGGTCGCGTCGTCGATGATCGCGCCGGCCTCGGCGAGCACGTCGAGCGCGGGCTCCTCGTCGCCGTCGATGATGAGCAGGCGCGGGGGCGTATCCATCTCGCGCACCGCGGCGGCCATGGTGTCGTTCTCGACGATGAGCATCGCCAGGTCCGCGTCCTCGCGGATCCACGCGAGCTGGTGCGCCGACGAGGTCGGGTACACGGGCACCGTGATGGCGCCGGCCGCCTGGATGGCGAAGTCGAGCACCACCCACTCGTAGCGGGTGTTCGCCTGCAGGCCGACGGTCTGGGTGGGCGCGATGCCGTACGCGAGCAGGCCCTTCGCGACGCGCGAGACGTCGGCTTGGAAGCGGGCGCGGGAGACCATCACCCAGGCACCGGACTCGTCCTTGTACTCGCCGAAGATGCGCTCGGGATCCTCGGTCACGCGATCGCGCAGCAGCGAGGTGAAGGTGTAGTCGTCGGGCTTGCGGACCAGCTGAGGCGTCGCCGACTCGGTGCGGGGGGACTCGCTCATGCCTGCAATCCTAAGCAACGCGACCGTAAGTTACGGCGCCGTAGGTCCCGCCTCGCCACACCCTCCCGACAGTCCCAACGGAGTGGATCCCGACACGCCGGGTGCGCGGGCACGATGCGCCGGTCGCGGCAGCCTGTCGCGGCGGGATCCGTTGGCGGTGTCGTGGCCGATGGGGGTTGTCAGCGCGGCTATCGCGATATATCGTGATAGCGCAACGATAGATACGACAGAAGGGAGCGGGTCATGAGGCACTCGCACCAGCACCCCGGGCCGCGCGGTTTCCGCGGCGACATCCCCGGCCCCGTGTGGGCCGACGGCACCGAGTCCGCCGCGCCGGGCGCGCGGCGCCGACGCGGTGGCTTCGGTGACCACGACGAGGCGGAGGGGCTCGATGGCCCGCGGGGCCGCGGCCGCCGCGGCGGTCCGGGTCACGGTCCCGGCGGCCATGGCCACGGGCCCGGTGGCGGTCGAGGACGCGGCCGCGGTCGCAGCGGCGGACGGCCGCGGGGCGACGTCCGCGTCGCGATCCTGCTGCTGCTCGCCGACCAGCCGCGCCACGGCTACGACCTCATCCGCGAGATCGAGGAGCGCAGCGGGGGAGCATGGGTGCCCAGTCCCGGCTCGATCTACCCGACGCTCCAGGCGCTCGAGGATGAGGGCCTTGTCGCGGTCGACACGGTCGAGGGGCGCAAGGTCGCCTCGCTCACCGAGGCCGGCGACGAGTGGGCCGCCGAGCACGCCGCCGAGCTCGACGCGCTGTTCGAGGTCGACGACCGCGAGCAGCAGATGATGGCGCTGCGTCGCGAGCTCGACGCGTTGCGCGACGCCGCCTCCCACGTGATGCGCCATGACCACGGCGCCGAGGTCGCCGCGAAGGCGGTCGAGGTGGTCTCGACGGCGCGTCGCGACCTCTACCGGCTCCTGGCCGACGCGGACGGCTGACCCGGTCCGCGCATCGTCCCTGCTAGGCGGGCGAACCGGCGGCGAGCCGCGGGACGATGCGCGCCTCGAGCCCGCTACGCACGGCGGGCCATTCGCGGTCGAGGATCGAGAACACGACGGTGTCGCGAAGGGTGCCGTCGTGCCACCGCTGGTGCTGGCGCAGCACGCCGTCCTGGTGCGCGCCGAGCCGCGCGATCGCGGTCCGCGACTGGTGGTTGTGCCAGTGGGTGCGGAACTCGACGGCGATGCATCCGAGGTCGTCGAAGGCCCGTGACAGGAGCAGCAGCTTGGCTGCCGGGTTGACCCCCGTGCCCTGCGCGTCCCGGCCCAGCCACGTGCTGCCGATCTCGAGGCGCCCGTTGACCTCGTCGAGGTTGAGGTACGTGGTCATGCCGACGGCCCGACCGATGGCCGCGTCGACGATCGCCCACGGAGCGACCCGGCCGGCGCGCTGCGACGCGAGGCGCGCCTCGATCTCCTCGGCCATGCCGTCGGGCGAGGGGATGCGCGTGTACCAGGTGCGCCACAGGTCGCCCGGCGTCACCGCGGCCGCGAGGTCGTCGCGGTGGGCGAGGGAGAGCGGCTCGAGGCGCACGAGCGGGTGCTCGAGCGTCGGGGCATCGTGGAAGGCCATGGCGCGAGCCTAGGGCCTCGGCGTCGCTGGGCTCAGGCCTTGGAGCTCGCCTTCTCGGCGGCCTTCTCCTGCTTCTTGCTGGCCTTCTCGGCGGCCTTCTCCTCCTCGCGCTCCCGCTTCGCCTCGGCGGCGGCCGCGGCGGCGGCACCGACGATGCCTGCGCCGTTGAGCAGCTCGGCCGGGACGATCGGGGCGCGCAGGCGCAGCTTGGGCAGGAACATGTGGTGCGACTTCGAGACGCCGCCGCCCACGATGAAGAGGTCGGGCCAGAACAGCCGCTCGATCTCCGAGTAGTACGTCTGCAGCTGCTCGATCCACTGGTCCCAGTCGTAGCCGTAGCGGTCGCGCGCGGACTCGGCGGCGCGGTCCTCGGCGTCGTGGCCGTCGATGATGAGGTGCCCGAGCTCGAGGTTCGGCACGAGCGTGCCGTCGACGATCATCGCGGTGCCGATGCCGGTGCCCAGGGTCGTCATGAAGATCGACCCGCTCCGGCCGTTCGCGGCGCCGAACTTGTACTCGCCGTAGCCCGCGGCGTCCGCGTCGTTGAGGACGTGCACGTCGTGGCCTGCGTAGTCGCGGATGATCGCGCGCAAGTCCGTGCCGATCCACGAGTCGTCGACGTTGGCCGCGGTCTTGACGATGCCGTGCTGGACCACGCCGGGGAAGGCCACGCCGATGGGTACCTTCTTGGACGGGTTGAACTTGGCGATCACCTTCGCGACGGTGCGCGCGATCGCATCCGGGGTCGACGGCTGGGGCGTCGGGATCCGGTAGCGGTCGTCGGTGAACTTGCCGTTCTTGAGGTTGACGGGTGCGGCCTTGATGCCGGTGCCGCCGATGTCGACGCCGATCGCGATGTTCTTGGTCATGGCAGCGTGAGGACCTCCGGTCCGGTCTCCGTGATGACGATGGTGTGCTCGAACTGCGCGACCCACGAGCCGTCGTCGGTGACGACCGTCCAGCCGTCCTTCCACTCGTGGTTCTCCTCCGAGCCCATGCACAGCATCGGCTCGACGGTGAAGACCATCCCGACCTCGATGACGTCGTCGTGGTACGGCGCGGCGTCGTAGTGGGGGATGACCAGGCCGGTGTGGAACGCGGGTCCCACGCCGTGTCCGGTGTAGCTGCGGACGGACTCGAAGCCGTGGCGCGCCGCGAACTTCTCGATGACGCGGCCGATGACGTTGACCTCGCGGCCCGGCTGCGCCGCCTTGATGCCGCGCATCATCGCCTCGTGGGTCACCTCGACGAGCTTGACCGCCTCGGGCGAGCCCTCGCCCGCGATGAACGAGCCGCAGTTGTCACCGTGGACGCCGTTCTTGAAGGCCGTGATGTCGACCTTGACGATGTCGCCCTCCTCGACCACGGTCGAGTCCGGGATGCCGTGGCAGATGACCTCGTTGACCGAGGTGCACAGCGACTTCGGGAAGGCCGGCCGGCCGGCGGCGCCCGGGTAACCCAGGGTGGACGGGTACGCGTCGTGGTCGAGGACGAACTCGTGGCCGATGCGGTCCAGCTCGTCCGTGGTGACACCGGGGACCACGTGGCGGCCCACCTCCGCGAGGGCCTGCGCGGCGATCCGAGCGCTGATGCGGATCTTCTCGATGGTCTCGGCATCGTGGACGTCGCCGCCGCCCCACGTGGAGGCGCGCTTGCGGCCCACGTACTCCGGCCGTGCGATCGAGGCGGGCACTTCGAGGATGGAGGACACGGCGCCCTTGGTGATGCTCTCGCGTACGGGGCTCATGCCTGGCAGTCTATTCACGGAGGCGATGCCGATGTCACCCGAGAGCGACCAGCCGGTCGAGTACTTCTTCAACACCCGGACCAAGATGGTGGAGAAGGGGCGCCAGTCCTCGTGGGAGCACCTCCTGGGTCCGTATCCCTCCTACGAGGAGGCGGCCGGCGCGCTCGAGATCGCGAAGGCGCGCAACGAGCAGTGGGAGGACGACGACGACCGTTGGCGGAACGAGTCGTAGGCCCCGCGTCGGTGGATCCGCCTCAACGAGGAGGCACTGTCATGGCGATCCGAGTGAACGTCGACACCTTCGTGCGCGCCGAGACCGACCGCATGTTCGCGGACATCCAGCGCGGCGCCGGCGGGCTGGGGGTGCTGATGCACCATCGCGCGCCCACGCCGATCGACCAGCAGACCGTCATCCGCATGAACCGCGACACCCTCTACAGCTTCGGGGTCGTCGACCTCGCGAGCCCGGTCACGCTCACCCTGCCGGACGCGGGCGCCCGGTACCTGTCCGCGATGATCGTGAGCAACGACCACCACATCCCCGTGATCCTGCACGATGCGGGGGAGCACGTCCTCGACGAGGCGACGGTGGGGACCCGGTACGCCCTGGTCGCGCTGCGGATCCTGGTGGACCCCGCCGACGCCGCCGACGTCGCCGCGGTCGGCGCGCTCCAGGACCACGTGTCGCTGTCGGGCGGCGGAGGTGAGCCGTTCGTCTACCCCGACTACGACGGCGAGAGCCTCGACGCGACCCGCGCCGCGCTCCTCGCCCTCGCCGCGGGGCTGAGCAACTACACGGGCGCGTTCGGCCGGGCCGGGGAGGTCGACCCGATCCACCACCTCATCGGCACCGCGTCGGGCTGGGGCGGGCTGCCCACGAGCGAGGCCGTCTACGTGTCCCTCGCGCCGGACGATGCGACCGTCGACCACGAGATCGTGCTCGCCGACGTGCCCGTCGACGCGTTCTGGTCCATCTCCGTCTACAACGGCGACGGCTTCTTCGAGCCCAACGCCTACGACCGGTACACGGTCAACAGCGTCACCGCGACGCCGGACGATGCGGGGGCCGTGGTGGTGCGCCTGGTGCACGGCGAGCCCGCGGGGCCGAACGACGTCCCGCTGCCCGAGGCCTGGGGGATCGTGCTGCGGCTCTACCGGCCGCGGCCCGAGATCGTGGACGGGACCTGGGAGGCGCCGGCGCTCACGCCGCTGGAGGGATGACCTCTTCCGCGGTGCGACGCGGCGGCAGGCGGTCGATCCACGCGCCCCCGAAGCCCGCGATCGAGGCGAAGGCGTGGACGATCGCCAGCCACAGGGCGAACACGAAGCCGAGGATGCCCAGCCCTGACTCCGGATAGTCCCAGCTCACGACGACGATCGCCGCGACGAGCTCGACGGCGGCCGCGACGAGACCCGCGACCGAGGTGCGCCAGGACGCGCGTGGTCGGGCGGCCACGACGGTGAGGACCACGACCGCCGCCATCGCGGCGAGCAGCAGCGCGAGCCACGGCGCCGCCGTCTCCAGACCCGTCGCGTTGCCAAGCCAGCCGCGGTTCCTCGACTCCGCGAAGCCCTGCGCCGCCTGCACCAGCAGCACCCACAGCACCGCGCCGGCGGATGCGGCGACCCACGCGCCGGCGCGTGCCGCACGCCCGGTGACCGCCGCATCGTCCCTCATACGAGGGAAGTTACACGTGGTGGCGCCAGGAGTGTTGAGGCTCGTAGCCGAGCAGGCGGCGCGCCTTGTCGATGCTGAGCATCGTCTCGTGCTCGCCGAGCTCCTTGACCACCGGGACGCCGGGGAACTCCGCGGCCGCCAGGTCCGCCGAGGCGCGCGACATCACCGTGTCGGCGTTCGCGACGATGAAGCGGTCGAAGCCGCGCGGCTCGTAGTCGAGCGCCCTCGCCACCGCCTGCGCGCCGTCGCGGCCGTCGATGTAGCCCCAGAGGTTCCACCGGCGGGCCTGGGGGTCCTCGTCGAAGGCCGGGAAGGCGGCGTAGTCCTCGATGTCCATGACGTTGGAGAAGCGCAGCGCGATGATCTTGAGCGCGGGGTCCCAGCGGCACAGCTGGATCGCCATCTGCTCCTCGAGGTGCTTCACCAGGGAGTAGTTCGACTCCGGGCGCGCGTCGTACTCCTCGTCGACGGGGATGTACGGCGGGGGAGTCTCGAACGGCAGGCCCAGCACGGTCTCGGACGAGGCGTAGACGACATTCGTGATGCCGGCACGGCGCGCGCCCTGGAACACGTTGAACGTCGCGAGCATGTTGTTCTGGAACGTCGCCGTGTCCGTCATCTGGCCCGGCGCGGGGAGAGCCGCGAGGTGGACCACGGCGTCGACGCTCCCGTAGCGGTCCTGGACGCCGAACATCGCGTCCATGGCCTGGCCCGCGTCCGCGAGGTCGATGCGCGTGTAGTCCATCGCGGGGGCGATGGGCTTGGCGTCGAGGCGGTGGACCTGGTGGCCGTCCTCGCGCAGGCGCGCGACGACGTGACGGCCGAGCTTGCCCTCGGACCCGGTGACGACGATCGAGGCCATGGGCTCAGGACTCGAACGTGTGCTCGGCGGCGGGGAACGTCACGGCCTTGACCTCATCGACGTACGCGGATGATGCGTCGATCATGGCCTGGCCCACCGTGCCGAACTGCTTCGAGAAGCGCGGGTGCCACTCGCCGACGCCGGCCATGTCGAGCCACACCAGGACCTGGCCGTCCGTGTCCGGGCCCGCGCCGATGCCGATGGTGGGGATGTCGAGCGCCTCGGTCACGGCCTTCGCGGCGGGCGCGATCACCATCTCGAGGACGACGGCGAAGGCGCCGGCCTCCTGGAGCGCGAGCGCGTCCGCGACGAGGTCCTCGATGCCGTGCTCGCCGCGGCCCTGGATGCGGCGGCCGCCCAGCGCGGTCTCGGACTGTGGGGTGAAGCCGAGGTGGCCGCAGAACGGGATGCCCGCATCGGTCACCGCCTTGACCTGGCGGGCGATGCGGCGGCCGCCCTCGAACTTGATCGCGTGCGCGCCCGAGAGCTTGACCATGCGGATCGACGACTCGACGGCCTGCTCGGGGGAGACCTCGTAGGACCCGAAGGGGAGGTCGGCGACCACGAACGCGTGCTCGGCGCCGCGCACCACGGCGCGGGCGAACGGGATCATCTCGTCGAGAGTCAGCGGGACCGTCGACTCCATGCCCAGCATGTTGTCGCCCAGGGAGTCGCCCACGAGGAGGATGTCCGCGCCGCCGGCGTCGAACGCGCGGGCGGTGGGGAAGTCGTAGGCCGTCAGCATGGCGATCTTCTCGCCCCGCTGCTTCATCTCCTTGAAGTGGTGGATCCTGACCTTCTTGCGGCTCATGGCTCCACTGTCTCACGCGGCATGACGCGGCTGCGACGCCAGCGATACCGCTGGTGGTGCGCTTCATCGCGGTTCAGGGGTCCCCGGTACCGCTGGTGGTGCGGCGGCCGGCTTGAGGCCGGGGATCGTGTCGGTGGCCGGGGCGGACCGGCCACCTACCGCCATCTCCGCACGCGACCGTCGCTCAGTTCCCCGCAGGAGTCCCAAACCTTCGGAAACCGTCGCTGAGTTCCCCGCACCGCGCAGGACGGGGCGGAGCCCGGCGGGGCGAGGGCAAGGAGGCCCTACTCCACCCAGCGGCTCGTGATCGGCAGCCGCCGGTCACGGCCAAAGGCGAGCGCCGTCACCTTGGGACCCGGCGGGTACTGGCGACGCTTCCACTCGGCGCGGTCGACCAGCGACAGCACCTTGTCGACCACGGCCGCGTCGAAGCCGCGCGCGAGCAGCTCCTCGCGGCCCTCGGCGTGCTCCACGTAGGCGTCGAGCACCTGGTCGAGCAGCTCGTAGTCGGGCAGCGAGTCGCTGTCACGCTGGTCGGGGCGCAGCTCCGCGGACGGCTCCTTGTCGATCGAGCTCTGCGGGATCGGCTCCACCTCGCCACGGGAGCGCGCGAACGCGTTGCGCCACCGCGACAGCTCCCACACGCGGGTCTTGTCGAGGTCCTTGATGGGGGCGAAGGCGCCGACGGCGTCGCCGTAGACGGTCGAGTAGCCGACCGCGAGCTCCGACTTGTTGCCGGTCGCGAGCGTGAACACGCCCTCGGAGTTCGAGATCCCCATGAGGATCATGCCGCGCACGCGCGCCTGGATGTTCTCGGCCGCCACCGCGGACAGGTCCATCTGCTGCTCGAAGGCCTCGACCATCGGCATGATGTGCTGCACCCGGTAGTCGGCGCCGATGCGGTGCGCCAGGTCCATCGCGTCGTCCCGCGAGTGCGGCGACGAGTAGCGCGAGGGCATCGAGACGCCGATGACGTTCTCGCCGCCCAGCGCATCGGCCGCGATGGCCGCGACGAGCGCGGAGTCGATGCCGCCCGACAGCCCGAGCACCACCTTGGACATCCCGCTCTTCAGCACGTAGTCGCGCAGGCCGGTCACGCAGGCCCAGTAGGTCTGCTCGTCGAGGGACTCGTCGGGCGCGATCCCGGACGGCGCTGCGGGCACACCGGCCTCGGGCACGTCCCAGATCATGAGCGCGTCGGTGAAGCCCGGCGCGGAGGCCACGACCTCGCCCTCGGCGGACACGATGAACGAGTGGCCGTCGAAGACCAGGTCGTCCTGCCCGCCCCACATGTTGACGTAGGCGAGCGGCGCGCCCACCTCGCGGGCGCGCCTGGCGGCGAGCTCGACGCGCGTGTGACCCTTGCCCTCCTCGAACGGTGAGCCGTTGAGCACCACCAGCAGGCGCAGGTCGCTCCCCGACAGCGCGGCGACGGTGCCGCCCTCCTGCCAGATGTCCTCGCAGATCGCGAGGCCCACCGGGGACGATGCGGCGGAGACCACGCAGGCCTCCTTGCCGGCGGCGAAGATACGGCGCTCGTCGAAGACGCCGTAGTTGGGCAGGTGGTGCTTGTTGTAGCGGGCGACGACGTCCCCGCCGGACAGCACGACCGCCTGGTTGAACGGCATCCCGCCCTCGGACACCCCGAGCGTGCCGAGGATCACCATGAGCTCGCCGAGGCCCTCCGCGGCGAGCGTGGCCGCGATGTCGTCGACGGACCGTGCGGCGGCGCGCTGGAAGCTCTCGCGCAGCGCGAGATCCTCGATCGGGTAGCCGGTCGTGGTCATCTCGGGGAACGCCACGACGTGCGCGCCGAGCGCGTGCGCGGCGCGGCAGCGGTCGAGGATGAGGGCGGCGTTACCTGCGATGTCGCCCACGCAGGTGTTGATCTGGGCGAGCGCGATGCGAAGGTCGGACATGGGTCCAGCGTAGGGCGCGCGGCGCGCCTCACCAGGACACACGTTCGTCACATGGATGGGGCAGGATAGGCCGCATGGACAAGCAGCAGGAATATGTGCTCCGCAGCGTCGAGGAGCGCGACATCCGGTTCATCCGCCTCTGGTTCACCGACGTGCTCGGGATCCTGAAGTCGGTGGCGATCGCTCCGGCGGAGCTCGAGAACGCGTTCGCGGAGGGCATCGGCTTCGACGGCTCCGCGGTCGAGGGCCTCACGCGCGTCTACGAGGCGGACATGATCGCCAAGCCCGACCCGGCGACGTTCCAGATCCTGCCGTGGCGCGGCGAGCGCCAGGGCGCGGCCCGCATGTTCTGCGACATCTTCACGCCCGACGGCGAGCCCGCGCTCTCGGACCCGCGCCAGGTCCTCAAGCGCACGCTCGACAAGGCGTCGGCGCAGGGGTTCAGCTTCTACACGCACCCCGAGATCGAGTTCTACCTGTTCAAGCAGTTCGAGAGCGGGCAGCAGCCGGTCCCCGTCGACCGCGCCGGCTACTTCGACAACGTGCCGCGCGGCACCGCGCACAACTTCCGCCGCGAGGCGATCACGATGCTCGAGAACATGGGCATCTCGGTCGAGTTCAGCCACCACGAGGCGGGCCCCGGCCAGAACGAGATCGACCTGCGCTACGCGGACGCGCTCACCACCGCGGACAACGTCATGACGTTCCGCACGGTCATCAAGGAGGTGGCGCTCGAGCAGGGCGTGTTCGCCTCGTTCATGCCCAAGCCGCTCTTCGAGGCGCCCGGCTCGGGCATGCACACCCACATGAGCCTGTTCGAGGGCGACCGCAACGCGTTCCACGAGCCCAGCGGCGAGATGGGCCTGTCGCTCGTCGCCCGCCAGTTCATGGCCGGCCTGCTCCGGCACGCGCCGGAGATCACCGCGATCACCAACCAGTACGTCAACTCGTACAAGCGCCTGTGGGGCGGCGCGGAGGCGCCGTCGTACGTGTGCTGGGGCTCGAACAACCGTTCCGCGCTCGTCCGCGTGCCGGTCCACAAGCCCGGCAAGGGCCAGTCGGCGCGCGTCGAGTACCGCGCCATGGACTCCGCGGCGAACCCGTACCTCGCGTTCTCCGTCCTGCTGGCCGCGGGCCTGAAGGGCATCGAGGAGGGCCTCGAGCTGCCCGAGGGCGCCGAGGACGACGTGTGGGAGCTATCCAACGCCGAGCGTCGCGCGATGGGCTACGAGCCGCTGCCGACCTCGCTCGCCGAGGCGATCACCGAGATGGAGCGCTCCGAGCTCGTCGCGGAGACGTTGGGGGAGCGCGTGTTCGACTTCGTGCTGCGCAACAAGCGTGCCGAGTGGGAGTCCTACCGCGCCCAGGTCACGCCATACGAGCTCGACACCTACCTCTCGGTCCTCTAGAAGGGGCGCCATGAGCGCGCGCGAGGTCTCCTTCACCACGCTGCTGCGGCGTGCGGGTGCCGCCGACCCCACGCGGGCGGCGGGGCTCGTCGAGGAGATCCAGGAGATCGTCGGGATCGAGTTCCAGGACCCCGCGACGCTGGTGTCGTACCTGGCGGACCCCGACGCCGGCCTGCTCCAGCTCGTCCGCCTCGCGGAGGCGGCGCGCGACGCGGGCCACGTCGACACCCTCCGCGGGCTCGCCGCCACGGAGGCCGGCGCCAAGCTGGGCGTCCTGCTGGGCGGCTCGCTCGCGCTCGGCGACTTCCTCATCCGCCACCCCGAGCTGCTCGGTGACTTCGAGGCATGGGCGGACGCGCCGCCCTTCCCCGAGATCGACGTGCGGGCGGCGCTCCTCGAGGCCGTCGGCGCCGACCCCGCGGACGATGCGCCGGTCGCCGCGATCGGCGGCGCCGAGGGGCAGCGCGCCATGAGGGTGGCGTACCGCCGCGCGCTCATGCGCGTCGCCTCCGAGGACCTCTACTCGCACGCGCCGCCCACGCTCATGCCCGCGGTCGGGGCCGCGCTCGCGGACCTCGCCGGCGCCGCGCTCGAGGCCGGCCTCGCGATCGCGCGCCACGACGAGCCGGACCACGCCGCAACGCGCCTCGCGATCATCGCGATGGGCAAGTGCGGGGCGCGCGAGCTCAACTACGTGTCCGACGTCGACGTCATCTACGTCGCCGAGCCCGCCGAGGGCGTCGAGGACGACCGCTCGCTGCGCGTCGCCACCCGGCTCGCGGTCGCCGCCGCGAAGACCTGCTCGGGGATGGGCGTCGAGCCCGCGCTGTGGGAGGTCGACCCGAACCTGCGTCCCGAGGGACGTGACGGGCCGCTCGTGCGCAACGTGTCCGCGCATCGTGCCTACTACGAGAGGTGGGCGGAGACCTGGGAGTTCCAGGCGCTGCTCAAGGCGCGACCCGTCGCCGGCGACCCCGAGGTGGGCGAGCGCTACATCGAGGCGATGTGGCCCATGGTGTGGAGCGCGGTCGAGCGCGACGGCTTCGTCGAGTCCGCGCAGGCGATGCGCCGCCGCGTCGAGCAGCACGTCCCGGCCGCCGAGGCGGACCGCCAGATCAAGCTGGGTCCCGGCGGCCTGCGCGACGTCGAGTTCACCATCCAGATGCTGCAGCTGGTGCACGGCCGCGCCGACGAGTCGCTGCGCGTGCGCGGCACGCTCGACGCGCTCGCGCGGCTGCGCGCCGGCGGGTACGTCGGCCGCCCGCAGGCCGCGACGATGGACCGGTCGTACCGCCAGCTCCGCGTGTGGGAGCACCGGCTGCAGATGCGCAAGCTCACCCGCACCCACCTCATGCCCGAGGGGGACCAGGAGCGTCGCGTGCTCGCGCGCGCGTCCGGCTTCGCGACGGTGCACTACATGGACGAGGTGTGGACGGACATCCGCCGCGACGTGCGCGCGATGCACCTCGAGATGTTCTACCGGCCCATCCTCCCGGTAGTCGCGCGGCTGTCCGCCGACGAGGCGCGGCTGGACGATGCGGCGGCCCGGGCCCGCCTCGCGGCGGTGGGCTTCGTCGACCCGGCGGGCGCCTACCGGCACATCCAGGCGCTCACCGAGGGCGTGTCCCGGTCGGCGGCGATCCAGCGTCAGCTCATGCCGGCGATGATCGGCTGGTTCGCGCAGGGCGCGGACCCGGACGCGGGCCTGCTCGCGTTCCGTCAGCTGTCCGAGCAGCTCTCGAGCTCGCAGTGGTACCTCAAGCTGCTGCGCGACTCCGCCACGGCGGCCGAGCGACTGGCGCGGCTGCTGTCGACCTCCGGCTACGTGGCGCGGGCGCTGCTCGCCTCGGGCGAGGCGGTGACGTGGCTCGACCGCGACGAGGACCTCGTGCCGCGCGCCTACGACCGGCTGTGGGGCGAGGCCGACGCGGTACTGCGCCGCTCGAACGACCCGCCGCAGGCGATCACGGCGCTGCGCGGTCTGCGCCGGCGCGAGCTGTCGCGCGTCGCGGCGGCGGACGTGCTCGGCATGATCAACGCCTCGCGCGCCGCGCTCGCGGTGTCGCACGCGGCCGACATGGTGATCGAGGGCGCGCTGCGCATCGCCCAGCACCAGGTGCGGGAGGCCCGCGGCCTCGACGCGCTCCCCATCCGCTTCGCGGTGATCGCGATGGGCCGCTACGGCGGGCTCGAGATGGGCTACCAGTCCGACGCGGACGTGCAGTTCGTGTGGGACGGCGACACCAAGGACGGCCAGGCGATCGCGGTGCAGATCGCGCAGGAGCTGCGCACCCTCCTGCAGAAGGTGGGGCCGCAGCCGCCGCTCGAGATCGACGCCGACCTGCGCCCCGAGGGTCGCAACGGGCCGCTGGCGCGCTCGCTCGCCTCGTGCACCGAGTACTACGGCCGCTGGGCGGACCCGTGGGAGGCGCAGGCGCTGCTGCGCGCCCGCCCCTGCGCCGGCGACACCGACCTGCGCGAGGCGTTCGTGCGCATGATCGACGGGGTCCGCTACCCGGAGCGGCTGCCCGACGGCGCCCTCAAGCAGATGCGTCTGCTCAAGGCCCGCATGGAGGCCGAGCGGCTGCCGCGCGGCATCGACCCGCGCCGCCACCTCAAGCTCGGACCCGGCGGGCTGTCCGACGTCGAGTGGGTGGTGCAGCTGACGCAGCTCCGGCACGGTCACGCCCACCCCGAGCTGCGCACCACCATCACGCTGGAGGCGCTCGCCGCCGCCGCGGACCTCGACCTCATCTCGCGTCCGGACGCGACGCAGCTGCGCTCCGCCTGGGTGCTCGCGACGGACCTGCGCGGCGCCCTCGCGCTGCGCGGCAACGTGCGCGACACGGACGTGCTGCCGGGCGACGTGCGCGAGCTCGGCGTGCTCGCGGGGATCCTGGGCAGCAGCCTGACCGGCTCGCAGCTCGACGAGCGCTACTCGCGCAACGCCCGCCGCGCCCGCGGGGTCACCGAGCGGCTGTTCTTCGGCTGGGACGAGGACGCCCGGTGAGCGCGCTGCGGACCGTGCTGTCCGCCCTCCTCATCATCCTCGGCGGCTCGCTCATCGCGCTGTGGGCGGTGAGCGGCGTCGTGGTGAAGGCTGTCGAGGACGGCACCGCGGTGCAGGGCATCGCCGAGCGGGCGCTCGCGAACGACGTGATCGTCGACGCGGTCGGCACCGCGATCGCGGACGGCACGCTCGACGCGCTCGCCGACGCCGGCCTCGACCTGTCGATCCTCGGCCTCGACGACGTCGTCCGCAACGCGATCGAGGGCGCGGCGCGCACGCGCGACTTCCGCGAGGCGGTCCTCGACCAGGTGGACGATGCGCACGGCCAGCTCGCGGCCGAGCTCACCGCGGAGGACAGGGACCCGGGACCGCTCGTCATCGAGATCGACGCGTCCGCGTACGTCAACGGGCAGATCGACCAGATCCCCGTGGTGGGGGAGCGTGCGCCCGAGGTGACGATCGCCCCGGTGCCCGTCGAGGTCATGGACGCCGACACGTTCGACGACGTCCGCACCGGCTACCGCCTCATGGAGCTCGCGGAGCGGTGGGCGCTGTGGGCCGGGATCGCGCTCATCCTGGTCGGGCTCGTGGTGACGCACCGCACCCGCTGGTTCATGGCGAAGGCGGGGCTCGCGGTCGGGGTCATCGCCGGCGGCCTGTGGCTCGCGCTGCGGTGGTGGGGAGTCGACGGTATCGCCGCGGTGCTGCCCGGCGGCGCGGAGGGCACGGCCGGCAGCGCGCTGATCCGCATCGTGAGCGAGGACACGGTGGCGATGCTCGAGGACCGGCTGAGCGTCGTCGCGCTCGTGGCCTTCGCGGTGGCGGCGGTGTTCCTCGTGGTCGCGCTGGTGGCCCGCCCGCGGGCGGCGTAACGCGGCAGCTCCAACCCGCCCGCCCCAACCCTCGCCCCAGGTTCGCAAGTCACACATCTGACGCCGGGTGTGCGCGCGATCGTGCGGCGGTGCGGAGCCACCGGTCGCCAGATGTGTGACTTGCGGTGGTGGGGGTCGGTGGTGGGGTCCGCGGCGGCGGGCTACGGCCGCGGCGCGCGCGGGGCGTCGAGCAGCGGGGACAGCTGGCGGCTCGTGATCGCGCGGACCGCCTGCGCGGACCCCGCCTCGAGCGCCTCCCACAGCGCGTCGCCGGTGAGCGCGGCGGCGCCTCCCACGCGCAGCGCGTGCGACATCACGCCGGCGGCGAAGGCGTCGCCGGCGCCGTTGGGGTCGACCACGTCGACCTTGGGCGCCTCGACCCGCGCGAAGGACCCGTCCGGGCCGACGGCGATCGCACCCCGCGCGCCCAGCGTGCAGACCGCGAGCGTCTTGCCGTCGGCGACGAGGCCGCGCAGGTACGTGGACGGTGCGTCGATCCGGTCGCCGTTCATCAGCACCACGTCCGCGGCCTCGAGGAAGGGCCGATGGAAGGCCTCCTCGCCGTCGTAGTCGTGGAGGTCCACCCACACCTCGTGCGCGAGCGCGGACACCTCGGGGATGAGGCGGCGCGACAGCTCGGACAGGTCGAGGAAGACGGCGCGGGCCTGCGCGAGAGCCTCCCGCGCGGTGGCGCGGGCACGCCGCAGCTCCTCCTCGGGGATCGCGCCGGCGGCCTGGAGGTAGATGGACACGCGCTCGCCCCGCGCGGACATGAGGTTGAGGTGGCGCTCGCTCGGCCCGTCGGTGCGGACGGCGCGCAGATCGATGCCGCAGCCGCGCAGGGCGTCCATGAGGCCCTCGCCCGTCGCATCGTCCCCCTGCGTGGTGAGGAGCATGGTGGCGACGCCGCGATCGACCAGGTGGAGCGCCTTGCCTGCGGACGTGCCGCCGAGCGCGGTGGTCGTGGAGCGTGCGAAGACGGTGTGCGGCTCGGGGCGCGGGAGCTCGTCGAGCAGGACGATCTGGTTCTCGCTCGTGGGGCCCACGACGAGCACGTCGACGTCAGTCATGGTGGCCCGGCGCGACGGCGGTGGAGCGGCGCACGGTGAGGTCGTAGGGGAGCTCGCGCGCGGTGTGCTCGTGCGGGCCCTGGGGGCGCAGCTCAGCGAGCAGCAGCTCGGCGGCCAGGCGGCCCTGCTCGACGGGCCGCTGGTCGACGGTGGTGAGGCCGAAGAACGTGCCCAGCTCGTGCCCGTCGATGCCGATCACCGAGAGGTCCTCGGGCACGCGCAGCCCGAGCGAGCGAGCGGCGAGGATCGCGCCGATCGCCATCTCGTCCGACGCCGCGAAGATCGCGGTGGGCCGGCGGCGCGGGTCGCCGAGGATCTGCAGCGCCGCCTGGTGGCCGCCCTCGATGGTGAAGTCGCCGTCCAGGCGCAGCGCCGGGTCGAGCTCGATGCCGGCCGCGGTGAGCGCGTCCTCGTAGCCCTGGCGGCGGCGGGCCGGCAGGTGGAAGTCGAGGTTGAAGCCCTCGGAGCCGCCGATGAACGCGATGCGCCGGTGACCGAGCGACGTGAGGTGGGAGGTGGCGAGGTTCGCGACGGCGCGGTCGTCGAGGCTCAGCGTGGTAACGCCGCGCAGCGGGCCGCCGAGGCCGACCATCGGCTTGCCGAGGTCGTGGATCCGGTCGAGCTCCTCGTCGGTGAGCTCGAGCGACACCGCGATGAACGCGTCGACGCGCTTGCGGCCCAGGAACTCGGAGAACAGGCGACGGCGCCGCTCGGGATGCCGGTCGGTGTCCTCGAGGTGGTAGAGCGTGAGGTCGTAGCCCGCGTCGGCGAGCGCGCGGTGGGCGCCCTTGAGCACGCTCGCGTAGTACCAGCTGCCCAGGTAGGGCATCACGATGCCGACGTTCCGGGTGCGGCCGGAGGCGAGGGACGATGCGGTGGCGGAGGCGACGTAGCCGAGCTCCCGGGCGGCCTCCTCGACCTTGAGGCGCGTGGACTCCGAGACGGTGGACTTGCCCGCGAGCGCCCGCGAGACGGTCGCGGTCGACACGCCCGCCAGCTCGGCCACCCGCTGGATCGTCGCCACCCTCGGCTCCTTCCGTCCGTGCCGGCCGCCCCGCCTGAGCGAGGCGGCCGCCCGCAATCCTGCGGGAATCCTACTCGGGCACGCGCACCCAGATCGTCGCGTCCTTGGGCAGCATGCCGTCCTCGAGCGCGTGCGAGGAGACGAGCACCTCGCCCTCGACCGGGAACGGCTCGCCGCTCACGTTCGCGACGATGTGGACGTCGCCCACCCGGTGCGCGAGCACGCCCTCGGGGGTCTCGTCCCACGTCACGGCGCCGGCGCCGGTGCCGAGCCCGAGCTCGTGACGCAGGCGCAGCGCCGCGCGGTACATCTCGAGCGTCGAGCCCTCGGTGCCCAGCTGCGCGTCGCGCGCGAGCACCCCGTAGATCTCGGGCTGCGGGAGCCACGCGTCGCCGGTCGGGGAGAAGCCGTACGCGGGCCCGTCGGCCTCCCACGGCAGCGGCACGCGGCAGCCGTCGCGGCCGTAGCGCTCGCCCTCGGTGCGGTGCCACGTCGGGTCCTGGCGCGCGTGGCCCGGGATGTCGACGGCCTCGGGCAGGCCGAGCTCCTCGCCCTGGTAGAGGTAGGCGCCGCCGGGCAGCGACAGCATGAGCAGCGAGGCGGCGCGGGCGCGGCGGATGCCCTCGTCGATGTCGGGCAGGCCAGGGGTCTCGGGACCGACGCCGTGACCCTGCGGGGTGTCCTCGCCGAGCGACAGGCGCGTGGCGTGGCGGATCATGTCGTGGTTCGACAGCACCCACGTGGACGGGGCGCCGACCGCGCCGAACGTCGCGATCGAGTCGTCGATGACCGCGCGGAGGGCGGCCGCGTCCCAGCCGGTCTCCATGTAGCCGAAGTTGAAGGTCTGGTGCATCTCGTCGGGACGCACCCAGTTGGCCATGAAGTCGAGCGGGTAGACCCAGGCCTCGGCCGCGAGGATGCGGTCGCCGTCGTACTCGTCGACGATGCGGCGCCAGCGGCGCCACACCTCGTGGACGCCGTCCTGGGCCCAGTACGGCGACTGGGTCGCGGCGCCGCCGCCCATGGAGGCCTCGTCGTCCGCCTGGACGAAGTCGGGCAGGCCGTCGGCCTTGATGAGTCCGTGCGCCACGTCGACGCGGAAGCCGTCGACGCCGCGGTCGAGCCAGAAGCGCAGGACGTCGTCGAACTCGGCGCGGACCTCCTCGAGCTCCCAGTTGAAGTCGGGCTGCGACGAGTCGAAGATGTGCAGGTACCACTGGCCCGGCGTGCCGTCGGCCTCGGTGACGCGGGTCCACATGGGGCCGCCGAAGACGGACTCCCAGTTGTTCGGGGGCAGCTCGCCGTTCTCGCCCTTGCCGTCGCGGAACATGTAGCGCGCGCGCTCGGGGGAGCCGGGCGCGGCCGCGAGCGCCGCCTGGAACCACGGGTGGTCCGAGCTCGAGTGGTTGGGGACGATGTCCGCGACGACGCGCAGGCCGAGCTCGTGCGCGCGGGCCACCATGGCGTCGAAGTCCTCGAGCGTGCCGAACAGCGGGTCGACGTCGCGGAAGTCGGAGACGTCGTAGCCGGCGTCGCGCTGCGGGGAGCGGTAGAAGGGCGACAGCCAGATGGCGTCGACGCCGAGGTCCGCGAGCGAGTCGAGGCGTGCCGTGATGCCACGCAGATCGCCCACGCCGGTGCCGTTCGAGTCCGCGAACGAGCGGGGGTAGATCTGGTAGATGACGGAGGAGCGCCACCACTCCTGGTCGCGTGCGTCGGTGGGGGCCACGGTGTCCTCTCGTTCACATCCGGCCCGGATCTCGGGCACGAAGGAACCCGCGTGCGCGTCGTCGAGCCTCGCGGGGTCCCGCCCAATGTAAGCGGTTG
The DNA here is from genome assembly GCF_000971155.1 of Demequina maris. Lineage (GTDB taxonomy): Bacteria > Actinomycetota > Actinomycetes > Actinomycetales > Demequinaceae > Demequina > Demequina maris. The sequence goes on from NZ_BBLX01000006.1 coordinate 190,522, forward strand.
CAGTCTCGCGGCGCAAACCGGCGCGCGGGCGGTGGGAATCGCCGACCCTGGATGGTTGTTGCGTCACCCAACCACGCGCGTGCGCGCCCGCCCGAGGAGGACCGATGACCGCGATCTGCCCCAGCCGCCGCGACGATGCGCGGGCGACTCCCGTGACCGGGCCCGCCGCCGCATCGTCCGACCGCCCGCTCGACCCGCCCGCCGCCGAGGTGCGCACGGCCGTCACCGTGCCGCTGCGCTTCCCCGACGGGTACGCCGCGACCGGGCGCGTGATGACGTTCGACGGGCTCGTCGACGGGCGCGAGCACCTCGCGATCGGCCTGGGCGACTGGGAGGGTGCGCTGGCGCGTGCGGCCGCCGGGGGAGAGGCGCCGCTGGTGCGCCCGCACTCGGAGTGCCTCACCGGGGACGTGCTGGGCTCGGAGCGGTGCGACTGCGGCCCGCAGCTGCGCGAGGCCGTCGAGCGCATCGCCGAGACCGGCGGCCTCCTGCTGTACCTGCGCCAGGAGGGACGCGGCATCGGCCTGTACGCGAAGCTCGACGCGTACGCGCTGCAGGACGCGGGCCTCGACACGTACGAGGCGAACGTCGCGCTCGGCCACGGCGAGGACGAGCGCGACTACGCGCCCGCGTCCCAGATGCTGCGCGCGGTGGGCGCGGACCGCATCCGCCTGCTCAGCAACAACCCGGACAAGGGCGCGCAGCTCGAGCTGCTCGGCGTCGCGGTCGACGAGCGGGTGCCCACCGGCGTCCACGTGACCGACGCGAACGCGCGCTACCTGGCCGCGAAGGTCGAGCACACCGACCACACGATCGCGCTGCCCGACCGCGCCTGAGCGGCCCCACCGGTTGACAGTTCCCCCTGGCAGGCGTCTGCTTGAATGAGGCGCGGTTATCGGGGGAGGCATCGTGGCCAAGCGCATCGTGGTGCTCTGCGACGGCACCTGGAGCAAGCACGACCAGAAGAACCAGACCAACATCGCCAAGCTCGACGATGTGATCCCGGAGGTCGGCGCCGATGGCGTCGTGCAGAAGGTCGGGTACGTCAAGGGCGTCGGCGTCGGCGGGGCGCGCGTGACCCAGCTGCTCGGCGGGGCGTTCGGCTGGGGGCTGTCGGCGAACGTGCGCGAAGGCTACCGGCACATCGTCGAGCACTACGAGCCCGGCGACGACGTCTACCTGTTCGGGTACAGCCGCGGCGCGTACACCGCCCGCAGCCTCGCGGGCTTCATCCGCAATGCCGGCGTGCTCCGTCCCGAGCATCGCGACAAGGTCGACGCGGCGTACCGGCTGTACCGCGACTGGCGGCAGTCGACCGCGCCGACCGGCGAGGAGGCGCAGAGGTTCCGGGACGCGCACTCGTACCCGGACTTCGGCATCCGCTTCATCGGCGTCTTCGACACCGTCGGCTCGCTCGGCATCCCCGGCGTGGACTGGGGCTGGGTGAAGAAGCTCAACGAGCGGTGGAGCTTCCACGACACGGCGCTGTCCTCGACGGTGCGGGCGGCGTTCCAGGCGCTCGCGATCGACGAGCAGCGGAAGACCTTCGCGCCCACGCTGTGGATCGTCCCCGAGGACGCTCCGGACCAGGTGGTCGAGCAGGTGTGGTTCGCCGGTGGCCACGCGAACATCGGCGGAGGCAGCCCGGACCCGGGGCTCTCGGACATCACGCTCCGATGGATGGGCCGGAAGGCGGTGAGCCAGGGCCTCCACATCGACCTGGGCGAGCTGCCGGGGAACGCGCTCAAGGGCAAGATCGGCGTGGGACGCGTGGGCTTCTTCTTCACGCGCTGGCCGCCGTTCGACCGCGAGATCGCGACGAAGGCGCCGTGGGGGCAGACGCTGTCACGGACTGCCCGCGCGCGTTACGACGGGGACGAGCGCTATCGCCCGCCGAAGCTCGGGCCCGCGATCGACGGCGGGATCCCCGACACGGAGGTCTGAGGCGTGCCTAGATGGTGAGCCACCCCGTCGCGAGCCCGACCGCCCCCACCACGGCCGCCAGTAGCGACACAACCAGGATCACGAGTTCCCGCGGGCTGAACCAGCGCCGCCCCTGCTCGCGGCGCGTCATGATGAACAGGATCGACGCGGGCGCGTAGATGATCGAGGACACGAGCACGAACGTCAGCCCGGCCGCGAACAGCAGGAACACCACGTACGCGGTCGCGAGCACGCCGAGCGCGAGCTCGCGCCGTCTCTCGCGCACCACGGAGTAGCCGTCGCGCGTCGCCGCGATCTTGAGCAGGTAGCCCGCCGCGAACAGGAACGGGATGAGCGACAGCGCGCTCGTGAGGTCGACCATGAAGTTCACGGCGTCGGCCGACACGAGCACCACGAGCACCATCGCCTGGGTGAGCCACGAGGTCGTGAGCAGCGCCGCGACGGGCACGTCGCGCGCGGACTGCCGCGCGAGGAAGCGCGGCATGTCGCCGTCCTTGGCGGCCACGAACAGCAGCTCCGCCGCGATCATCGTCCAGGCGAGGTACGCGCCCAGGATCGACACGATGAGCCCGACGCTCACGAACACCGAGCCCCAGCCCCCGACCGCGGCCTCGAGCACGCCCGCCATCGACGGCTGCCGCAGCTCCGCCATATCCGCGACCGGCATGATCCCGTACGACACCATCGTCACCGAGGCGAAGATCGCGAACACGCTCAGGTAGCCGAGCACGGTCGCGCGGCCCACGTCCCGGCGCCGCCGCGCGTGCCGCGAGTACACGCTCGCGCCCTCGACGCCGAGGAACACGAAGACCATCACGAGCATCGTCGCGCGCACCTGCTGGAACAGCGGCTCGTCGCTCGGGCCCGACATGTTGTCGAGGAAGATCAGCGGGTCGACGTAGAAGAGCGCGATCACGATGAAGACGAGAATCGGGACGAGCTTGGCGATGGTGACGATGCGGTTGATCGCCGCGGCCTCCCGCACGCCCTGGCGCACGAGCAGGTAGAAGCCCCACAGCCCCGCGCTCGACAGCGCGACCGCGAGGATCGTGTCGCCCTCGCCGAGCGCGGGGAACAGCCCGCCGAGCGTCGACATGATCAGCACCCAGAACGCGACGTTGCCCACGCACGTGGTCGCCCAGTACCCGAAGGCGGAGAAGAATCCCAGGTACTCGCCGAACCCGGCCTTCGCGTAGGCGTAGATGCCGGCGTCGAGCTCGGGCTTGCGGTTCGACAGCGCCTGGAACATCAGCGCGAGCGTGAGGGTGCCCGCGCCCGCGATGGTCCACGCGATCAGCGCGCCGGTGACCCCGGTCGCCGCGGCGAAGCGCTGGGGGAGCGTGAACACCCCCGCGCCGACCATGGTGCCGACGACCATCGTGGTCATCGTCAGCAGCGAGAGCTTGACGGGCGCGCGCTCGGTGGTGTCCGCCATCCGCCCTCCTCCCGTCCCTCTCGAAACCTAGCAAGGCCAGGGACGATGCGCCGGGTGGCGGCGTCGGGACGATGCGCCGGGCGGGTCGTCAGGACGCGGCGAGGGTGAGCCCGAATCCGACGACCGCCCACACGCCGGCGGCGACGCGGCCCTTCTGGTACGCGAACGGGATCATCGACGTGGTGAGCATCGTGAGGAGGGCGCCGGTCGTGAACGCCGCGAGGCGGGCGCCGTCGGCGTCGCTCATCACCTCCGCGACGCCGTAGCCGGCCGCGGCGAACAGGCCCGCGGCGACCACGACGGAGCCCCACAGCAGCATCTGCCGGCGCACCGGCCAGCCGTTCGCGCGGAGGTCGGCGGCCGGGGGCAGCGCCTGCGGGATGTTCGACACCCACACCGATGCGGCGAGCGCGGGGCTCACGAGCCCGGCCGCCATCTGGATGCCGAAGATGAGGGACTCGGGCAGGGCGTCGGCGATGTTGCCGACGACGATGCCCATCGCGCCGGACTCGCCGAAGCGCCGCTCGACGATCGCGTCCGCGACCACGAAGACCGCGCCGCCGACGAGTAGCCACATGCCGAGCTCGAGGTTGTCCAGCGAGGCCTGCGCCTCGGGCACCAGCTGGAACGATGCGGCGGCGAGCAGGGCGCCGGAGCCGAGCCCGGCGAGCTGCCCGACGAACCTGTCGGAGACGCGCAGCCGGTACACGACGAGGCTTGCGAGCAGCAGCGACGACTGCGCGACGACACCGACCAGAAGGGCCTGGATCACATGCTCACCCTAGGGCGCGAGGGCCGCGACGGTCGAGAGGTGGATCGTGCCCGCGCAACGGGGGGAAGCACGCCCTTCTGTATACATAGAATGGATCCGGGTGGTAGTTTCAGCGGAGTTGGCGATTCGATGTATGCACAGACGCGAGGAGGCGGCGTGAGGACCAGCGAGCGCGTGTACGAGCTGCTCCGCGAGGAGATCCTCGACGGCACGCTCGCCCCGGGCGCGCCGCTGGCGGAGATCGAGCAGTCCGAGCGCCTCGGGGTGTCGCGCACGCCGCTGCGAGAGGCTCTGTCCCGGCTGCAGGGCGACGGGCTCGTCGCGGCGCGCGGCGGCCGCGGCCTCGTGGTGGCGGGCCTGTCGCTCGACGACGTGCACGAGCTGTTCGAGATCCGCGCCGCGCTCGAGGTCAAGGCCGCGAGCCTCGCCGCGCAGCGCCGCGACCCCGCGGTCTTCGAGGCGCTGCGCGAGGAGGTCAGGGCGGCGGGGGAGCGCCTCGGCGACGACGGCTCCCGCGCCGGCTTCTACGCCCTCGTCGCCCGCATGGACGCCGCGATCGACCGCGCCGCGGCGAACCCGTACCTGCTCGCGGCCCTCCGCGGGGTGCGGGCCCACGTGGCGCGCCTGCGCCGCCTGTCGAGCGACGACGCCGCGCGCCTGCGCGAGGCGACCCAGGAGCACCTCATGATCCTCGACGCGATCATCGAGGGCGCTCCCACGATGGCCGCGCATGCGACCGAGCTCCACCTGCACCGCAGCCTTGCCAGCATCCTGCGCACGATCGACCGCCAGCCCGTCCCCGAGGAGCACCGTCAGTGAAGACCCACTCCGTCCGCGCCCACACGTCCGCCGAGGCGCTGCCCCGCCGCGAGCAGCTCGCCTGGCGCATCGCCGAGGTCGCCGTCGACCCCGTCGAGGTGGCGCCCGACGTCGCCGACATGGTGGTCAACCGCGTGATCGACAACGCCGCGGTCGCGGTCGCCTCGTACTCCCGAGGCGCGCCGTCCGCGGCGCGGGCGCAGGCCCTGGCGCACGGCGCCTCGGCCGGCGGCGCGGGCGCGACGGTCTTCGGCGAGCCGCTCGCGACGCGCGTGAGCGCGGAATGGGCGGCGTGGGCGAACGGCGTCGCGGTGCGCGAGCTCGACTACCACGACACGTTCCTCGCCGCGGAGTACTCGCACCCGGGCGACAACATCCCGCCCATCGTCGCGGTGGCGCAGCACGCCGCCGCGCGCGGCCTCACGGGCGCCGACCTGCTGCGCGGCATCGTCACGGGCTACGAGATCCAGATCGACCTCGTCAAGGCGATCAGCCTGCACCGGCACAAGATCGACCACGTCGCGCACCTGGGCCCCTCCGCCGCGGCCGGTATCGGCACGATGCTGGGGCTGGACGCGGAGACGATCTTCCAGGCGGTGGGCCAGGCCCTGCACACGACCACCGCGACGCGCCAGTCGCGCAAGGGCGAGATCTCGTCGTGGAAGGCGCATGCCCCCGCGCTGGCCGGCAAGCTCGCCGTCGAGGCGGTCGACCGCGCGATGCGCGGCGAGACCTCGCCGACGCCGATCTACGAGGGCGAGGACGGCCTGATCGCGTGGATGCTCGGCGGCTTCGACGACGAGTACCTGGTGCCGCTGCCCGAGCCGGGGGAGCCGCGTCGCGCGATCCTCGACTCGTACACGAAGGAGCACTCGGCGGAGTACCAGTCGCAGGCGTGGATCGACCTCGCGCGCCGGCTCCACCGGGAGCACCCGGAGATCGCGGACCCGGACCGCGTCGAGCGCATCGTGCTCGCGACGTCGCACCACACGCACTACGTCATCGGCTCCGGGTCGGGGGACCCGGAGAAGTACGATCCCGCCGCGTCGCGCGAGACCCTCGACCACTCGCTCCCGTACATCTTCACGGTCGCGCTCCAGGACGGCGCCTTCGACCACCGCGGCTCGTACGAGCCCGTGCGCGCCGCCCGCCCGGACACCGTCGCGCTGTGGCGCCGCATCGTCACCGCCGAGGACGCGGAGTGGACGCGCCGCTACCACTCGAACGACCCGGCCGAGAAGGCGTTCGGCGGCTCGATCGAGGTGACGTTCACGGACGGCTCGGTGTACCGCGACGAGATCGCCGTCGCAGACGCCCACCCGCTCGGCGCGCGCCCCTTCGGCCGTGACGAGTACGTGAACAAGTTCCGCGTCCTCGCGGGGGGCGTGCTCGACGAGGCCGAGATCGCGCGCTTCCTCGACGTCGCCCAGCGGCTGCCCGAGCTCTCGTCGGAGGAGCTCGGCGCGCTCACGTTCACCGTGCCGGACGCGGTCCGCGCGGCCGCTCCGGCGCCCGAGGGTCTGCTCTAGGAGGCGCGATGCTCTACTCGACCCTGACCGCAGCGGCGAAGCGTGAGGCGTTCCGCGCCCGCCTCGCGAGCGGCGAGCTGCTCCGCATGCCCGGGGCCTTCAACCCGCTGTCGGCGCGCCTCATCGAGCGTCGCGGCTTCGACGGCGCGTACATCTCCGGCGCCGTGATCTCCGCGGACCTGGGGCTGCCTGACATCGGCCTCACCACCCTGACCGAGGTCGCCGGCCGTGCGCGGCAGATCGCCCGCATGACGGACCTGCCGACGCTCGTCGACGCCGACACCGGCTTCGGCGAGCCCATGAACGTCGCACGGACCGTCCAGGAGATGGAGGACGCGGGCGTCGCCGGCCTCCACATCGAGGACCAGGTCAACCCCAAGCGCTGCGGCCATCTCGACGGCAAGGAGGTGGTCGACCGCGACACCGCGCTCAAGCGGATCCGGGCCGCGGTCGACGGGCGCCGCGACCCGCACCTCCTCATCATGGCGCGGACCGACATCCGCGGCGTCGAGGGGCTCGACGCCGCCGTGACACGCGCCAAGGAGCTCGTCGACGCCGGCGCCGACGCGATCTTCCCCGAGGCGATGGCGACGCTCGAGGAGCTCTCCGCGATGCGCGCGGCGGTCGACGTGCCGATCCTCGCCAACATGACGGAGTTCGGGAAGTCCGAGCTCTTCGCGGTGGACCGCCTGCGCGACGTCGGGGTGAACGTGGTCATCTGGCCCGTGTCGCTCCTGAGGCTCGCGATGGGGGCCGCGCTGCGCGGGCTCGAGACGCTCGAGGCGGACGGCACGCTCGCGGCGCGCCTGGGCGACATGCAGCACCGCGCGGACCTCTACGACCTCCTGGACTACGAGGGCTACGCGCATTTCGACGAGGACGTCTACACCTTCACCGTCGCGCGGGACTGACCCCGCGCGACCGCACCTCGGCCATCACAAAGGAGTGATCATGAGCGACAGCACCGAGATCAGGAAGGGCCTGGTCGGCGTGATCGCCGACCGCACCGCCGTGTCCAAGGTCAACGCCGAGACCAACTCGCTGCTGTACCGGGGCTACCCGGTGCAGGAGCTCGCGACGATGTGCTCGTTCGAGGATGTGGTCCACCTGCTGTGGAACGGCGACCTGCCCACGCCGGAGGAGCGCGAGCGCGCGGCGGCGCTCGAGCACGCGAACCGCGAGCTGGGCGCCCGGCTCACCGGCGTCATCGAGCGGCTGCCCGACTCGACCCACCCCATGGACGTGGTCCGCACCGCGGTGAGCGTGATCGGCGGCGAGGACCCGACCGCCTGGAGCGACGACCCGGACGAGATCCGCGCGAAGGCGCTCCGGCTGATCGCGAAGGTCCCCGCGGTCGTCGCATACATCCAGCGGCACCGCCGCGGCCTGCCCGCGATCGCGCCGCGCGAGGACCTGGGCTATGCGGCGAACTTCCTGTGGATGACGTTCGGCGAGGAGCCCGACGAGGTGGTCCGCAAGGCCTTCGACGTGTCCATGACGCTCTACGCCGAGCACTCGTTCAACGCGTCGACGTTCACCGCCCGCGTGGTGACCTCGACCCTGTCGGACTACTACAGCGCGGTCGTCGCGGCGATCGGCGCGCTCAAGGGCCCGCTCCACGGCGGCGCCAACGAGGCGGTGATGCGGACGTTCGACGAGATCGGGTCCGCGGAGAACGTCGTCCCGTGGCTGGACGATGCGCTCGCCCACAGGCGCAAGATCATGGGCTTCGGCCACCGCGTCTACAAGCGCGGCGACTCGCGGGTGCCGACCATGAAGGCCGCGCTCGACACGCTCATCGACCACTTCGACCGCCCCGACATCGCCGCGCTCTACGACACGCTCGAGGGCGAGTTCGTGGCGCGCAAGGGGATCTACCCGAACCTCGACTACCCGTCGGGCCCGGCGTACCACCTCATGGGCTTCGACACCGAGCTGTTCACGCCCCTCTTCGTGGCGTCGCGCATCGCCGGGTGGACCGCGCACATCCAGGAGCAGCTCGCCGACAACGCGCTGATCCGGCCGCTGTCGGTCTACGACGGGGTGGGGGAGCGCCACCTCGCGGGGTACGTGGCGGACGATGCGGCGGTCGCCGCCGCGACCCGTCAGGAGGAGCTGGCCGGCTGAGCTCCTAGGGGACCAGGTCGGCGGCGATCGACTGCGCGGCCGCCTCGCGCTCGGCGGCGGTGCCGCCGAGGTCGCTGCCCGGCTTGTTCGCGATCAGCACGGTCATGATCGCCATGCGGATCCGCAGACGGTCCTCGATCGACGCCTCGTCGGGCATCGCCGCTTCCCACAGGCGCACCTTGATGTCGTGGATGAGGCTGGTGGACGCGAGGTTCTGGAGCGCGACCTCGTTCTGCTGGACGCAGCGCATCACGTCGCCCGGGACCCCGTGGGTGATGTCGCCGAGGCGTCGGATCATCTCGAGGCGACGCTCCCGGGTCGACGGCTCGGCGCGCATCCACTCGACCAGCGCATCGATCTCGGAGGAGGCCTCGGCGAGCAGCGACTCGAGGATCTCCTCCTTCGACTTGAAGTGGTAGTACAGCGCGGCCTTGGTCACGCCGAGGTCCTCGGCGATCTCGCGGAGCGAGGTCTGGTCGTAACCGTTGGTGGTGAAGCGGTCGAGCGCGACGTCCTGGATGCGCTCGCGCGTGTCCCCTCGGCGGCGGGTGGCGGTCTCGGACATCGCTTCCTCTCTGGTGCGTCTTCCGCGAATCTTGGGAATCAACTTGACGGCCGGTCAGTTCCAGCATAGCGTCGCCCTTGTAACTTACCGGGCGGCTAGGAAGTTCCCCGGCCCCCGCATCGTCCCCCGCGCTCATCCATGCCGCGGGGGAGGACCCCCTCCTGGCGAAGCCGCCTCCCCGGATCTGCCGCGCACCCCGGCGCGGACACGAAAGGCACCCCATGGACACCACCCCCGATCCCCGCCGCTGGTGGGGACTGGCCGCGATCGGCCTGGCCCAGCTGATGGTCGTGCTCGACATGACCATCGTCAACATCGCGCTGCCCACCGCGCAGACGGACCTCGGAATCTCGGACGCCGACCGTCAATGGGTCATCACCGCCTACACGCTCGCGTTCGGCGGGCTCCTCCTGCTCGGCGGCCGCCTCGGCGACGTGTTCGGGCGCAAGCAGACCCTGATCATCGGGCTCGTCGGCTTCGCCGCCGCCTCGGCGTTCGGCGGCGTCTCGCAGACCTTCGCGATGCTCATCATCGCGCGTGCCCTCCAGGGCGTGTTCGCGGCGCTTCTCGCGCCCGCGGCGCTGTCGATGCTCAACGTCACGTTCACCGATCCCCAGGAACGCGCCCGCGCGCTCGGCGTCTACGGCGCGGTCGCGGGCGGCGGCGCCGCCATCGGCCTCATCCTCGGCGGCGCGCTCACGCAGTACCTCGACTGGCGCTGGACCCTCATGGTCAACGTGCCCGTCGCGGTCGTCGCGGTGATCGGTGCATCGCTGTTCCTGCACAACCACGGCACGGCGGGCATCCGCACGCGCCTCGACATCCCCGGCGCGCTGCTCGCGACGGGCGGCGTGCTCGCGATCGTCTACGCGCTGAGCGAGGCCGAGCAGCACGGCTGGGGCTCGGCGCTGGTGCTGTCGATGCTCGCGCTCGGCGCCGCGCTTCTCGTCGTGTTCGTGCTCGTCGAGCGCCGCACGCCGCACGCGCTGCTGCCGCTCCACCTGCTCCGCGAGCGCAACCGCGTGGGCGCGCTCACCGCGGTCGGGCTCACGCAGATCGGCATGTTCGGCGTCTTCCTGTTCCTCACGTACTACCTGCAGGGGATCCAGGGCTACTCGCCGATGAAGACCGGCATCTCGTTCCTGCCCATGGTGGTCGGCATGATGACCGGCGCGGTCGGCATCTCCGCCCGCCTGCTGCCGCGCGTCGGACCGCGCCGCCTCATGCTGCCGGGCATGCTCATCGCGGCGGCGGCCCTCGCGTTCCTCACCCAGATCGACGTCGACTCGACCTACTGGCTCCACGTGTTCCCGGGGCTCGTGCTCCTGGGCCTCGGCATGGGCATGACGTTCATGCCGTCCATGGCGACCGCCACCGGCGGCGTGCGGGGGACCGATGCGGGTGTCGTGTCCGCGACGCTCAACACGACCCAGCAGGTGGGCGGCTCGATCGGCATCGCGCTCCTGAACACGGTGGCCGCCACCGTGACCGCGAACTGGATCGTCGACAACGGCGCCTCGACCCCGGCACAGATGGCCGAGGCCACGGTGCAGGGCTTCTCGACCGCGATGTGGATCTCGGTGGGCGCGGTGCTCCTCGCCTTCGTGTCGGCCGCGCTGCTGGTGCAGTCCCGGCCGATGCCGGGCGGCGCGCATGGCGAGCCCCTCGAGCCGGCGATCGCGGCCGCGGGCGAGCAGATCTCGGGCGCCGACGCCGCGGCGATCCCCGCCACCGCGGCGGCGGGTCCCGCGGACGACGAGGCCGAGCGCGCCTGACGTCACCTCGTCGAATCGCGACGCCCTCGGGGGCCTTCCTCCGGGGGCGTCGCGGCGTCGTCAGGGCGCGACGACCACCTTGCCGTGCAGGTGGCGCGTCTCGAGCAGGCTGAAGGCCTCGGCGACCCGCTCGAGCGGGAGGACGGCCTGGACGGGCAGCACCAGGCCGCCGTCCGCCACCATGCGCGCAAGCCGGTCGAGCACATCGGCGCGGCGCTCGTAGCGGCCGGGGCTCCTCAGCCCGAGCTCGGCCACGGCGGCACGGTCGGCGATGGCGCAGATGCGGTCGGGCGCGACCCCCAGCGCGAGTCCCGCGTCGATCGCCTCGCGGCCGAAGTTGTCCTGCACCGCGGTGATGCCTGCGGGGGCAGCCGCGCGCACGCGGTCGACGAGGCCGGGGCCGTACTCGACGGGGACCACGCCGATGGCCTGCAATCGCGCGTGGTTGCCCGGCCCGGCGGTGCCGACCACTGCGGCGCCCGCCGCGAGCGCGAGCTGGCAGAACAGGAAGCCGACCGCGCCGGCGGCCGCGCTCACCAGCACCACGTCGCCCTCGCCGGGCTCCAGCACGCCCATCGCCGCGTTGGCCGTCTGACCGGGTGTTGAGAGCGAGCCGGCGACCTCGAAGGGCACGCCCGCAGGCTTGCGCGCGAGATGCGAGGACAGCACCGCGAGGTGCTCCCGAAGCGTTCCGGCGCCCCACCCGAGGACCTCGTCGCCGGGGACGACGGGGGTGCCGTCCCAGTACCGGGCGTCGGCGCCCGCCGCGCTCACGACGCCGGCGAAGTCGCCGCCGAGCGATCGCGGGAAGGGGGTGTCCAGGGGGATGAGCCCCGACCGCGCCTTGGCGTCGTAGGGGTTGATGCCGACCGCGCGGACCTCCACGACCACGCCGTCGGGCCCGGGCTTCGGCACCGGCACCTCGGCCACGCGCAGCACGTCCGGGCCGCCGGTCTCGTCGAACAGCACCGCTCTCTGCATCGTCACCGCTCCATCATGCAGGAGGCCTGGTAGGCGCGGGATCCCCACACGCCGGTCGCTACACCCACGCCGTCTCCCGGCACCGCGGGAAGGTGCTGCAGCCGTAGAACTCGCCGTGCCTGCCCGAGCGCCTCACGAGCGTGCCCTCGCCGCAGCCCGCGCACACCCTGATCTCCTCGGTGCCGCCGTCCGTGCCGCGGACCTCGACGCCCGGGTCCTCCAGCAGCTCGAGCACGAACGGCGACTCGCGACCCGCGACGGTGAACACCGTGACGGTGTGGCGGGCCCGCGTCAGCGCGACGTAGAACAGGCGGCGCTCCTCCGCGTGCCGGTAGCCGTCGTCCGCGGACATCGCGAGCGCGAGCACCGGGTCGTCGGGGATCGTGCTCGGGAAGCCGTACCGCCCTGTGGTGACGTTCGGCAGGATCACGTGGTCCGCCTCGAGCCCCTTGGACCGATGCACGGTGCGGAACCGCACGTCGAGGCCGGGGGGCGCCGTGGCCGGGACGAGCTTCCGGTCGAAGCCGTACCGGCCGAGCACGTCCACCGTGGCGCCCGGCCCGCCGGACAGCCGCTGCAGGTGCGCCTCGATCGCCGCCGGCAGCGCATCGTGCCGCTCCACGCGCACGACCGTGACGGGCGCGCCGCCCGGGCCGCGTGCCGCGCGCACCGTCTTGGTGAGCTGCGCAGGGTTGCGCGACACGAAGCGGCTCGCGACGTCCGCGACGTTCTGCGTCGTCCTGAAGGTCGTCTGCAGGCGGCGCGTGAGCGCCGGTCCGAAGTACGCGGAGAAGCCCGTCATCACGGACAGGTCCGCGCCGGCGAAGCGGTTGATCGCCTGCCAGTCGTCGCCGACGGCAAGGAGGTGCGTCCCGCGGTCGCGCAGGAGCGCCTTGGTGAGGCGGGCGCGGGCGCGGCTGGAGTCCTGGAACTCGTCGACCATGACCAGGTCCCAGCGCGCCAGGCCCGGGTCCCGCTCGACGAGCTCGGCGGCGCGCAGCAGCATGTCGTCGAAGTCGACGGCGTCCGCCGCGTCGAGCTCGTCCTGCCAGCGCTCGTGGATGCGCCAGTAGAGGTCGAGGAACAGTCGCGTGCGCGGGGTGTCGAGCGCGGGCATCGTCGCGAGGCGCTCCTGCAGCGCGGCGCGGGTGAGCGCGCCCGCCTTCACGTGCGACATGAAGGTGCGGACCAGCCGGGCGAGGCGCTCGTGCTCAAGCGGGTCGGCTCCGGGGAGGGGGCGGTCGGGGTTCCAGTCGAGCGTGATGCCGTGGCGCTCGAGGTCGCGCGCGAACGCCTCGAAGCCGCTGTGATCCTGGATCGCGTGCCACGCGGTCTCGACCAGCGCGGTGCCGTGGGTCGCGTGGACGCGCCGCTTCCACGCCATCGCCTCGGCGTAGCCGCGGAAGGGTGCCGTCCCGTCGGCGCCCAGCGCCCAGTGCTCGTGCCACACGTCCGCGGCGGGGTAGTAGAAATCGGCGGTGTAGCGCCCGTGGACCCGGTCCGCGACGTTGTGGGGGTACGGGTGCGCGTAGCGGTAGTCGACGCCGTTGAGGAACAGCCAGTCGGCGACGAGCCGCTCTCCCTCGCTGCGGACCGTCTCGCCGCGGTAGGTCGCGAAGCCGCTCACCTGCGTGTCGGGGTCGTAGCTGTCGTGGTCGCCGTTCTCGGCGGATCCCGAGGCCTTGCCGTAGAGCAGGCGGAACAGGTCCCACCGGAACCGGAAGTCGAGGTCCGTGTCGCGCAGGCGGTCGACGATCGCCTGGACCTTCTCGACGTCCTTGCCGTCCTCGACCCAGGGCGCGATGCGGGGCCGGCGTCCCGTCGCCTCGGCGATCAGCGACAGGCCGAAGGAGTGGAAGGTCGCCGCGCGGAGGCCGTCCGCGCGCAGCCCGAGCGCGCCGATCCGGGCGTCGACACGCTCCTGGAGCTCGCGGGCCGCGTCGGCGTTGAAGGCGAGCATGAGGATCCGGTCGGGGGTGGTGAGGCCGCGGCGGATCGCGTACGCGGCGCGCGCCACCATCACCGAGGTCTTGCCGGACCCCGCCGCGGCGATGACGCGGACACGGTTGTCGTGGGACACGACCGCGCGCGCCTGCTCGACGGTCAACGGCGAGCGCTCGACGCCCGCGAAGAAGTCCCGTCCGGCGATCAGCTCGCGGCGCAGGATCTCCTCGTTCGCGGCGCCCACGCGCGCGAGGTGGTCCTGCGCGAGGAACGCGAGCGCCCGCTGCTCCGCCGCGGAGAGGTGCCGGGGAAGCGCCGCCCGCTCGTCGGGCGTGAGGGTGGCGAGCAGGTCGGCGTGGTGGGGGAGCCCGGCCAGGATCGCCACGGCGTCGTCGTGGGCGATCCAGCGCTGCTTGCGCACGCGCGTCTCGAGCAGCCGGTGGAAGACCTGCTCACGATGCGCGGCGAGGGCCAGCGCGTCGCGCAGCTTCGTGCGGGTGACGATGCGCGTGACCGCGGCGCGGATCTCGCGCGCGTCGCGCGGGTCGAGGCCGGCGAGCCGCAGGGCCGGCATGCCGTCCGCCGACGCGACGACGAGTCCGTGCTCGAGCCAGCGGCGCGCGACCCGGACCCGTGACGCCTCGGTGCCGACGAGCTCCTCGACGGTGCCGTCGGTCTCGAGCTTGAGCCGGTCCCGCGCGTAGGCGAGGGACCATCCGCCGGTCCCTGTCCACGTGCGAGGCATCCGCACATCCTGCCGCAACCCGCCGACGTCGCCGGACCGCCGCATCGTCCGCGCGGCGACCTCCCAGGCTAGACTCACTTGCTGGAAGTCGGTTTCGCAGAATGAGACGAAGGGGTCCCATGGAGCTCACCCACCTCGGTCACGCGTGCTTCCTGGTCGACACGGGCGCCGCACGCCTGCTGATCGACCCCGGCGTGCACTCGCGTTTCGAGGAGCTGCGCGGCCTCGACGCCGTGCTGGTCACGCATCAGCACGCCGATCACGTCGACGTCGAGCGCCTTCGGCCGCTGCTGGAGGCCAATCCCGGTGCGGCGCTGGTGGTCGATCCGGACACCGCGACCGCGGTGGCGGGCCTGCCTCGGCCCGCCGTCGTCGCACGCCCGGGCGAGCGGCTCGCGCTGGGCGGCGCGACCGTCGAGGTGCTCGGGGACCTCCACGCCGACGTCTATGCCGACGTCCCCGGCTGCACCAACGCGGCATACCTCGTCGACGGCGGCGCGTTCCTTCACCCCGGCGACTCGTTCGTCGCTCCCGAGGTCTCCGTGGACGTGCTCGCGGTCCCGATCGACGCCCCGTGGCTGAAGCTCGCGGAGGCCGTCGACTACGTGCGCGCGGTGGGGCCGCGGGTGGCCGTCCCGATGCACGAGGGGGAGACCACCGACCCCGCCAAGCTCGCGGGCATGCTCGCGGCCTTCAGCCCCGAGGGCGTCGTGCGCCGGCTGGCGATCGGCGAGCCCGCGGCGCTCTAAGCCGCCGCAGACGGAACGAGGCCGGCGGGGGATCGTTCCCCTGCCGGCCTCGCCCCCCTCGGCGTCACGCGAACATGGAGTCCCGTGCGCCCGTGATCCACCCCACGAGGTGGTCGTTGTCGGTGTCCTGCGTCGCGACGTCCGCGACCTTGCGGCCGCGGTTGAGCACCACCATGCGGTCGCAGACCGCGTTGGCCAGCGCGAGGTTGTGCGTCACGAGCACGATCGCGATGCCCTGGTCCGCCATGCGGCGCACCAGCGACTGCACCACCTGCGTCTGCTCGTAGCCGAGCGCCGCGGTGGGCTCGTCGAGCAACAGCACGCCGTTCTGGTCGCCGGTGACGCGGGTGGCGCTGCGGGCGAGCGCCACCACCTGGCGCTGACCGCCGGACAGCATCTCCACGGGACGCGTCATCGCCGCGGTCCGCACGCCGAGCTTGTCGAGCTCGGCCTCCGAGCGCTTGCGCTGCGCCTTGTGGTCGACGAAGCCGAGCAGGCCGAAGATGCCCGGCCGCAGGATCTCGCGGCCGATGTTGAGGTTGGTCGCGATGTCCAGGGCGTCGACGAGCGCGAGGTCCTGGTAGACCATCTGGATGCCCGCGTGCGTGGCGGCGCTGGGGGAGTGGAGCTCCACCGCCTTGCCGTGCACCTTGAGGGTGCCGGCGCTGGGCCGGTGCGCGCCGGACATGATCTTGAGCAGGGTCGACTTGCCGGCGCCGTTGTCGCCGAGCAGGCCCACGACCTCGCCCTGACGGACGTGGAAGTCGATCGAGTCGAGCGCGCGCACGTAGCCGTAGTGCATGTCGACGCCCGTCAGCTCGAGCGCCGGAGTGGTGTTCTCCTGCATGCCGCTCACCTCGTTCCCGTGTGGACGGATGCCTGGGCGGTCGCCATGAGGCGCTTCGACACCGACATCGTGACCCACCGTTCGAGGGTGAGCGAGCCGATGAGGAGCACGCCGGTGACGCCGGTGGCCCAGTACGGCTGGACGCCCTTGATGGTGAGCCCGTTGGAGATGGTCGCGAGCACCAGCGCGCCCACGAGGACGCGGGGAAGGCTTCCCCTGCCGCCCACGAGCGAGACGCCCGCCAGGGCGACCGCGGTCAACGCGGTGAAGATGAGCGCGGGGCTCGCGCCCGGGTTCGCCTCGGTCACCGTCGCCGTGGTGACGAGACCGCCGAGCGCCGCGCAGGTGCTCGAGATCACGAACGCGAAGACCTTATAGCGGTCGGAGTGGATGCCGGAGCGGCGGACCGCCTCCGCGCTGCCGCCGACCGCCATGAGGCGGATTCCGTCGCGCGTCTTGGTGAGGAACACCGTGCCCACGACGAACACGCCCGCGGTGATCCACACCGGAGCCGGCACACCCAGGTAGCGCTGGGTGCCCATGAAGTCGAGCTTCGACAGGCCGGGGATCGTGTACCCGCCCGCGACGATCGCAGCGGCGGCCGACGTGATCGACAGCATCGCGATGGTCACGATGATCGGGTTGAAGCCGCGTAGCGAGATCAGCCCGTTGGCGAGCCCCACGAGGGCGCCGATCACGATGCCGACGGTGAGCGCGAGCCACACCGGCAGGTCGTTGATGATCATCCATCCGGCGACGCAGCTCGACAGCGCCGCGACGCCCGGGATGGACAGGTCGAGCGCGCCGCAGATGATGCCGACCGCGACGCCGGCGGCGAAGATCGCGCTGATCGCCGCGGCGTTGGCGATGAGGATCGCGTTGTTGAGCGTCGCGAAGTACGGGCTCGCCCACAGCGAGAACCCGACGATCAGGAGGCCCCACAGCACGAAGATGCCGCGGTCGCGCAGGAAGATCATGCCGCGGACGCCCGCGCTGTCCTTGGGTGGGGCCGCGGCGGGCGCGGGGCCTTGGGGCGGGGTGGGCGCGGCCGATGCGGCGGCTCCCGGGGTTCCGGGAGTCGCCGCGCCGCCGGCCTCAGCAGGGCTGGTCATCGTCATGTCTTTCCGCCACGCGCCGATCAGCTGCCCGCGGTGATCGACTTGATCGGCACGGTGAGGAGCGGGCCCTCAGCCGTCGGGTCCATCTGCATCTCCGCGAGCGTGTTGAAGGACTGCACCATGTCGTCCTCGAACTGCAGCGCGACCGTCGCGTACATCGTGCCGTCCTCGACGAGGCCGAGCACCTCGTCGTTGCCGCCGAAGTTGACGACGCACGGCAGGTCCTTGCCGGCGGCCTTGAAGGCGCCGATCGCGCCGAGCGCGCCCTCGTCGTTCGCCGCGGCGACGACGTTGACGTCCGGGTTGCCCTGGAGGATGGTGCCCACGTCGGTCTGGGAGGCCGCGCGGTCGGAGATGGTCCAGTTCTGGACCACCTCGGCGTCGGGGGCGGTCGCCTCGAGCGCCGTGAGGAACGCCTCGTCGGACTCCTTCTTGCCGGCCGTGCCCGCAGCCGACTCGCCGTAGATCACGGTGGCCTTGCCGTCGAGCTTCTCGTTGATGCACATGCCGGTCTGCTCGCCGAGCGCGGTGCCGCCGGCCTCGTAGTCGATGGTGTCGAAGCTGATGCCGGCCTGTGCGCCGTCGAAGCCGTAGTCGGCGGGAACGCCGTTGATGAGGACCGGCACGCCCTTCTCCTGCGCGGTGTGGAGCACATCCGTCATCGAGGAGGGGGCGATCGCGATGATCCACAGCGCGCCGGCGCGGCCGGACTCGAGGACCTCGGTCACCTGCTGGACCTGCTCGGTGGGCTCCATGTTCGGGTCCTGGACGATGATCTCCCAGCCCTGGCTGCCGCCGTAGCCCTGGACGCCCTCGGACAGGCCCTTCATGGCGGGGATCTGGAGGCCGATGGGAGAGAACACGAGCGTCTTGGGCAGGTCTGAGGCGGGAGCCTCCGACTCCATCGCGGTATCCGAGGCGGACGGCGAGGCGTCGCCGGTGCCCTCGTTCGTGCTGCTGCTGCAAGCGGTCATCACGACCAGGGTGGTGGCGGCGCCGACGGCGAGCGCCGAACGCTTGAGTGAACGACGATTCATGCTCACGGGAATCTCCTTTGATGTCCGCGATCTGTGGTGGAACTGCCAACTTTCACTTTATGAAAGCAACTTTCGCCAGCGAGGCCCATGCTAGGGCTGCAGGTGCGGATTGTCTACAATCCTGGCCGTCGTGACGAAGATGTGACCTAACCCTGTGGCGAGACCGGGGTCGGACGCGTGACGGGGAAGCCCTCGTAGGGCGCGGCACGCTCGGCGACGACCGCCCGCCGGAGCGCATGGGCCTGGGCGGTCTCGACGATCTCCCGGTAGTGCGCGTGCCGCTCGTCCATGGAGATCACGGACAGCGTCAGGTCCGTCCACTCGATTCCGTCACCCGCGAGCCGGCCGCGTGCACCGCAGGTCGCGCACTCCACGTCCGTGCCGCGCAGGATCACGACGTCGAGGTGGCACATCGGGCACGCGCCCGCGGGTCCGAGGTACTCGGCCTCGCCCAGCCCGCGGCCGAGCTGGCTCGCCACGTGGCGGCCGAGCGTCCCGGCGCGCGCGATCGCGCCCGGGTCGAGCACGACCGACCGGGGCGTGCCGGCACCTTCGACGACCATCTGGTCGACCACGGCGGTGCTCATCGAGAACGTGAGGGTGTGCATGACGGGCAGGGCGAGCGACTTCCACTGCGTGGTGAGCGCACCCCCGCACGCGATGAAGCCGGCGACCCGTGGCCGCAGCACGCGCTCGTCGACGCGGAAGGGGACGGCGGGCTCGCCGCCGCTGCGGCGCACCTCGAGCAGCCCCTCGATGATCGCCGCGTCGGCGTTGGGGCCGAGCAGGCGGTCGCCGAGCACCTTGAGCCGGCCCGGGACCGTGCGGCTGATGATGGGCGCGCTGATGATCCACGCGTCGCACTCGATCAGCTTCTCCCAGAACCACTCCGCGTCGTCGTCGCCGCCGTCGAGCCGCAGGTCGTCGAGCCTCACCAGCTCGACCTCCGCCCCGTCGGCCTCGGCGGCCCGCAGCGCCTCGATCAGCAGGATCTCCGCGCTGCCGCCCGGGTTCCCGCACGACAGGCCCAGCACCCGCATCGTCATGGTCATCATCCCCTTCCGTGGGCTGCCGTCGGCACGCCCGTCCAGCTGCTCTCGAGGCCGTGCATCAGCGCGGCCATCGCCTCGTGCCGCGGGGTCGCGACGCCCACCCGCGCGCCCTCGCGCGCGATCCCGCCGTTGAGCGCGTCGACCTCGGTGACGCGATGCGCGACCACGTCCTGCAGCATCGACGGCCGATGGCCGAAGGCCTCCGCGATGGCCTCCGCGACCGCGTCCCGAGGGTCGCGCAGCAGGGTGATCCCGGCGGCGTCGCACACCGCGAGCGCCTCGTCGATCAGCGCGTCGACCTGCGCGCGGAGCTCGGGATGCGTGCAGACCTGCCCGATGCTCAGCCCGGTGAGCGCGGCGATCGCGCTGGTCGCGGCGTTGAACACGACCTTGGTCCACTGGGGACCGCGCGCATCGTCCACCGCGTGGGTGCGGAGCCCGCCCGCCGTGAGCAGGTCCGCCAGCCAGCGCACCTCCGCCATCGAAGCAGGGCTCGGTTCGAACGGCCCGAGCCACGAGTCGCCCGGCGCGTCGTAGCGGACGGTGCCGGGCTCCGTCACGGCGCCTGCGGTGACGATGCTGCCGCGGATCACCCGCGGGACCGCCTCCGCGACGACCTCCTCGTTGCCCAGGCCGTTCTGCACGCTCGCCACGGCCGCGTCGCCCAGCGCGTGCGCCGCCGCCCCGACCGCGGCGCGGGTGTGCTGGGCCTTGGTCGCGACGATGCCGAGGTCGCAGGCGGGCAGGTCGGCGGCATCCGTGATCGCGCGCACCGGCGCGGTGAAGTCGGCGGCGCCCGTGACCCGGAGTCCCGTCCGCGCGATCGCGCCCACGTGCTCCGCCCAGGGGTCCACGGCCCACACCTCGACACCCGGGACCCGCGCGAGGTGCGCGGCGTAGAGGCTGCCGATCGCGCCGCAGCCGAGCACGGCCACCCGGGTGCCGACGGTCATCGCGCCACCTCCGCGGCGATCGCGGCGCACGCCTCGGGGGAGGCGCCGCCGATGCCGATGCCCCCGACCACGCGTCCGTCGGCGACGAGCGGGACGCCGCCCGGGGCGGCGAGGATCGGCGTGGGCGCGAGCGTGCTGAGGGACGATGCGGCGGTGCCGTAGGCCGCGACGAGGTCGCCGCTCGCGACGGCGAAGCGGGCGGCGGCGGCAGCGGTGGCCCGCGCCACGTCGACCCCGCCCGCCGCCGCATCGTCCATCCGGTCCTCGCGTATCGGGTCGCCGCCCGCGTCGACGACGGCGACGCCGATGCGAAGCCCGGCCGCGGAGGCGGCCGCGATGGCCGCGTCGCACAGGGCGGTGGCCCAGGCGAGCTCGAGCTGGGCGGAGGCCCGCGGGGCGTCCCGCATCCCGAGCGCCTCCCCGGGCGCGACCACGAGGTCGCCGAAACGCTCGGTCCAGCGCGCGCGGTCGTCGCCGTGCTGGCCCGCGTACGGGGTACCGAGGGCGTACGCGATGAGCAGGTCCTCGGGGTTGGCCGGCTCGCCGTCGGCGCTCACGACCTCGGGCGCGACGCCGTCGGGGAGGAACGGGCTCACCGTCGCGCCGGATGCCGCGATGCCCGCGACCACGATGCCGTCGACGCGCACCGGCATGCCCCCGGCCCCGGGGAACACGGCCTCCGGGGAGGCGGCGACGAAGCCGGCGGAGATGGGCGCGGGCAGGCTGGTCATGCGGCGCAGGTGCTCGGCGCTCGGGATCTGCTGCGTCGCGGAGATCCAGGCCTTGGAGCGGGCGCGCGCCATCCCGCCCGCGCCGCCGGCGTCGAGCCGCGACGCCGTGATGAGCGCGCCGCTCGCCCCGACCACCGCGATGCCGCCCCGCATGCCCAGCTGCTCGGCCTTGGCGACGGCGCGCTCCACCAGCTCGCGCGCCTGCGCGAGCGGGAGGTCCCGGGGATGGTCCACGACGCTGTGTCCTTCCGTCGAAGCGGGGGAGGGGGCGCTCACACGAGCGTGCGGCCGCCGTCGATGTAGAGGCATTGGCCCGTGATGAAGCGGGCCCGGTCGGACAGCAGGAACGTCACGGCGTCCGCGATCTCCTCGGGGCTGCCGAGGCGACGCGCGGGCACCAGCGACTCGAGCTGCTCGCGGTGGCCGTCGCGGTCGAGGTAGGCGCGGGTGAGGTCGGTCTCGATGTAGCCGGGGCCCACCGCGTTGACCGTGATCCCGTGCGGCGCCCACTCGCGCGCCATCACACGCATCAACTGGTTGATCCCGCCCTTGGTGGCCGCGTACGGGGCGTGGTGGGCATGCGCCAGCAGCGCGGACACCGAGGACACGAACACCATCCGGCCCGCGCCCGCCTCGACCATCCGGCGCCCGACCTCCTGGCCCAGCCACCACGCGGTGGAGAGGTTGAGGGTGAGGATCGACTCCCAGTCCGCGTCGCCCAGCTCGAGCACCGGGCGGCGGTCGTTCCGCCCGACCGCGTGCACGAACGCCCGGGGCGCGCCCACCGCGGCGGACGCCTCGGCGACGACCGCGCGGCAGGCCTCCGGCGTGGAGATGTCCGCGGTCAGGGGGACGATCTCCGTGCCCGCCGCGGCGGCCCTCCCCGCGAGGGCGGCGAGCGCGTCCGCATCGCGATCGACCACCGCGGTGCGCATGCCTGCCGCCGCGAGGCTCAGCGCGGTCGCGCCGCCGAGGCCTCCGGCTCCGACGACGAGGGCGCCCTTGCCCTCCAGGTCCAACCAGCCCGTCATGTGCCCACTCTTCCTTGAGTTCTCACATCGTGAAAGCAACTTTCAGAAACAGTAGGGCACGCCGGCCGCGGCTGTCCAGACGGCCGTGCCGGGCGTGTCGGCGGCTGGATTCGTCGCGCGAGACGGGCTAGCATCGGCCTGAAAGTGGCTTTCATGAAACGAAAGTCGCCCGGTCCTCCGGGAGCCGGCGCGCACAAAGGAGTGCAGACGTGACCGTTCAGCCATCGCATGCGACAACCGCATCCCGCGGCGCCCCGCGCCCGGCCGACGGGGCGGTCGCGAGGTGACCGGGCGCCTCGCGGGCCTCTCGGTGCTGGTGACGGGCACGGGCGGCGGCATCGGCCGCGCGACCGCGCTCGCCTGTGCCCGGGAGGGCGCGCACGTGGTCGGCTGCGACCTCAACCCGGGGCCGTCGGAGGAGACGGTGGCGCTCGTCCGTGCCGCGGGCGGCACCATGGACGCCGTCGCCCCGGTCGACCTGTCGACGCCCGAGGGCGCGACCGCGTGGGTCGAGGAGGCGGCCTCGCTCGCGGGCGGGGTCGACGTGCTGGTGAACAACGCCTCGGCGATCCGCTTCGGCGCGATCGACGTGCTGTCCTACGAGGACTGGTCGTTCACGATGCGCAACGAGCTCGACATCGTCTTCCTCGTGACGCGCGCCGCGTGGCCGCACCTGGTGGCCCGAGGCGGCGGGTCGGTGGTCAACGTCGCGTCGATCACCGCGAGCCGCGGCGCGTGGTTCATGCCGCAGAACGCGCACGGCGCCGCCAAGGGCGGGGTGCTCGCGCTCACGTACCAGCTGGTGGTCGAGGGCGGCGCGCACGGGATCCGCGTCAACGCCGTGTCGCCGGCGATGACGCAGACGCCGCACACGACCCCCATGCTCGAGGATCCCGACGGGCCGGCCGAGCAGATCCTGTCGCGCGTGCCGCTGCGCAGGTGGGGCCAGCCGGAGGACGTCGCCAACGCGATCCTGTTCCTCGCGAGCCCCGAGTCCGCCCACGTCTCCGGCGCGAACATCCCGGTCGACGGCGGCGCGGCGGTCGTCGGATGAGCGCCGCGACGACGCCCACCGTGCGCGGCCGCCTGACGCTGCGCGGGGAGCCCGGCTACGAGGAGGCGCGCGTCGGGCGCGTGTTCAACGCCCGCAAGCCCGACCGGTACCCGGCCGCGGTGCTCGAGGTCGCCGACGAGGACGACGTGGTCGCCGGCGTGCGCCTCGCGATCGAGCGCGGCTGGTCCGTGAGCGTCCGCTCCGGCGGCCACTCGTGGGCGGCGTGGAGCGTGCGCGACGAGGCGCTGCTGCTCGACCTCGGCCACCTGCGGTCGCTGTCCTACGACGAGGAGACCGGTGTCGTGGCCGCCGGCCCCGCGACGATGGGCGCGCTCGAGCTGGCGCCGTTCCTCGCCGAGCGCGGTCGAGCGTTCCCGGGCGGCCACTGCGCGACGGTCGGGATCGGCGGCTACCTGCTGCAGGGCGGCCAGGGTTGGAACGGCCGTGCCAAGGGCTGGGCGTGCGAGAGCGTCGTCGCGGTCGACGTCGTGACCGCGGAGGGCGAGCACCTGCGCGCGGACGCCGAGCAGAACGCCGACCTCTACTGGGCCGCGCGCGGCGCCGGACCCGGCTTCCCGGCCATCGTCACCCGCTTCCACCTGCAGACGTACCCCGAGCCCGAGGTCATGTGGCACGACACGTGGACCTTCCACCTCGACGACGCGGAGGCGGTGATCCACTGGCTGCACGACGTGCTGCCGCGCCTCGACCGTCGCGTCGAGCCCGTGATGGCGGCGACCCGGCTGCCCGACGTGCCGCTGTACGACGGCGTCGCGCATCCCGGCGGCACCGTGCTGCTGCTGCACGCGACGTGCATGGCGGGCTCCGCCGAGGAGGCGCAGGCCCTGCTGGCCGGGCTGGGCGAGTGCCCGGTCGCCGGGCGCGAGCTCGGGCACGTCACCGGCCCGACGTCGATGGCGCAGGAGAGCGTCGCGCAGATGGACCAGAACCCCGACGGCTACCGGTACGCGGTGGACTGCGCCTGGACCAACGCCTCCGCCGACGTGCTCGCCCCGCTGCTGCTCGACATCTGGCGCGAGCTCGACACCGAGCACTCGTTCTCGATCTGGTACGGCTGGGCCCCGACCCGCGAGCTGCCGGACATGGCCTTCTCCGTCGAGGGCAACGTGTACGTCGCGACCTATCTCATCTACCCGGACGCGGCGGACGATGCGCGCTACCGGGCGCGCGTCCACGAGCGGACCGCGGCGATCGCGCGGGACGGGGGAGTCGGGGTCTACCTGGGCGACACCGACTTCACCGCCCGGCAGGACCGCTTCCTCAGCCCCGAGCACTACGCGCGGCTGGAGGAGATCCGGGCGCGACGCGACCCCGAGGGCCGCATCGCCGGCTACCTCTGCAAGGACCGGGAGGGGCTGAACATCCATGGGTGACCGTCCCCGGCTTGATCACGTGGGTCTCAACGTCGCGGACCTCGCGGCGGCGACCGCCTGGTACGCCACGGCGTTCGGCTACGAGGTCGAGCTCGAGGGGCGTGTCGACGCGGTCGCGCTCGACTTCGTGATGCTGCGCGAGCCGGGCGCGGGCCGCCGGCTCGAGCTCCTGCATCGTCCCGGGTCGCGCCCGGGCCTGCGGGCCGCGGACCCCGCGGAGGCGGCGCTCAGCGAGGGCTTCGGCCATGTCGCGTTCGACGTCGCGGGCCTCGACGAGGCCTTCGATCGCCTGCTCGCGCTCGGCGCGCGCCCGGTCATGACCCCGCGGCCGTCGCCCGAGCCCGGCATCCGGATGGCGTTCGTCGCGGACCCGGAGGGCAACCTCGTCGAGCTGCTCGAGCGCCCGGCGGACGGGTGAGCGAGGCGTCGGCCCGGGACGTCCCGCGCCACCTGGTGCTGCTGCTCGCGGCGTTCACCGCGCTCGTCGTGTTCACCACCGACGTCTACATGCCGGTACTGCCGACGCTGCAGGACGACCTCGCCACCTCCGCGGCGGCCGCCGCGGCCACGCTGTCCGCGGTGCTCGTGGGCGTCGCGGGCGGGCAGGTGGTGCTGGGCCCGCTGAGCGACGCGGTGGGGCGGCGGCTGCCGCTGCTCGCCGGGGCGCTCGCCTACGCGGTCGCGCACGTGCTCAGCGCGCTCGCCCCCACGATCGAGACGCTCCTCGCGCTGCGGTTCCTCACCGGGCTCGCGGCGGCCGCGTGCATCGTCGTGACCCGCGCGATCGTCGCCGACGCGTACCCGGGCGCCGCCGCGGGTCGCGCGTTCGCGACGCTGGGCGCCGTGGCCGCGGTCGCCCCGGTCGTCGCACCGCTGCTCGGCGGGTTCCTCGCGCGCTTCACCGGCTGGCGCGGCATGTTCGTCGTGCTCGCGTGCGCGGCAGTGGTGCTCACGGCGGTCGCGGCGCGTGCCCTGCCGGAGACGCTGCCGCCCGAGCGGAGGATCGCGCCCCGTCCGGGGGCGATCGCGCGCGAGCTCGGCTCGGTGCTGACCGTCCGGCCGTTCCTCGCGTACCTCGGGGCGATCACGGCGCTGGGCGTGGTGCTGTTCGGGTACATCGGCGCCTCGTCGTTCGTGCTGCAGGACGGCTTCGGCCTCACGCCGCAGCAGTACAGCTACGTGTTCGCGCTCAACGCCGTGGGGATCGTGATCGCCTCGATGACGACGCGGCACCTGATCGCGCGCGTCGGCTCGGTGCGGATCCTGGCGGTGGGGCACGTGGCCTCGCTGCTGGGCGCCGCGATCCTCGCCGTCGGCGTCGCGGTCGACACGCTCGCCCTCGTGATGGCGGGGCTGTTCCTCGCGATCTCGTGCGTCGGCCTCGTCATCCCGTCCGCGACGACGCTGGCGATGGGAGCGGCGCGCGACCGGGCGGGCGCCGCGTCGGGCCTGCTGGGCATCTGCCAGTTCACGGCGGGGGCGATCGCGTCGCCGCTCGCGGGCGCCGCCGGATCGCCGTGGTCGCTCGTGGCCGTGGTGGGAGCGGGTGCGGTGCTCGGGCCGGTGGTCGTCGCCGTGATCGGGGGAAGGGCACGCGGGGCCGCGCCGGCGCCCGCGCCGGGGGAGGCGCTCGAGGGCGACTGAGCCGCCGCATCGTCCCCCGCGTGTCGGGAGGCACCCGCAGGGTGTCGTAGTCTTGGCCCGCTCGATCGGCGCCACCAGGGTGGCCCGCCTCAACGAGGACGGCGGGAGCCGGGCGCGATCGGGTCGACACCGAAGGGACCCCCGGCCTCCATGCCACGCATCCGCACGATCCTGCTCGCCGGCGCCGCCACCGTGGCCGTCGGCATCACCGCCGCCTACTGGTACGAGCGACCGCTGCTCGTCACCGGCACCGGGTACGCCGCCCACAACGCGTGCGCGCTCGAGGCGATCGCCGGACGGGACGATGCGGCGGACGACCTGCCGCCGAACCCCCTGGTGCCCGTCATGCGCACCGAGGTGGCGTCGGACGGCAGCGGCGCCAGCGCGGGCGTGTTCGGGGTGCTGGCCGGTCAGGACGCGTGGGCGACCGTGGGCTACGGCTGCACGCTCGCGTCCGAGCGTCCCACCGGCCTCCCGGAGCCGACCGCGGTCACCGCCGACGCCAACCCGTACGCGGCCTCGCCCCTCGTCACCAGCGACGATGCGGCGGTCGCCGACGCCCTGGCGTACGGCTTCGGCGACGACCTCGGTGAGGAGGAGCGCGCGGCACTGGGCACCCGCGGGGTCGTCGTGCTCAAGGACGGCGCGCTCGTGGCGGAGCGCTACGCGGACGGCTTCGGACCGGAGACCCCGCAGCTGGGCTGGTCGATGACGAAGAGCGTCACCAACCTGCTGGTGGGACGGCTCGTGGAGCAGGGGGAGGTGTCGCTCGACGACGACCACCTCGTGGACGCGTGGACGGACGAGCGTTCCGCGATCACCATCCGGCAGCTCATGCAGATGACGAGCGGGCTGGAGTGGGACGAGACCTACGATCTCGGCACCCCGATCACCCGGATGCTGTACCTCGAGCCCGACATGGGCGCGTACGTCGCCTCGCAGGAGCTCGCGCATTCTCCTGGGTCCTACCTCCAGTACTCGAGCGGCTCGACGACCCTGCTGTGCGACGTCGTGACCGACGGCCGCGGGGGAGCGGACCTGCCCCGCCGCGAGCTGTTCGCCCCGCTGGGGCTGGGGAGCGCGGTGCTCGAGGCCGACGCGTCCGGCACCCCGGTGTGCGGCTCGTACATGTGGGCGACGCCGCGCGAGTGGGCCAGCGTGGGCCAGTTCGTGCTGCAGGACGGCGTGTGGGACGGAGAGCGGCTGCTGCCCGAGGGGTGGATGGCCGCGTCCACGGTCGCGGTCGACACCGAGATCGAGCCCGGCTCCGACGGCTACGCGTCCGGCTGGTGGTCGAACACGCGCGCGGACGGCTCCGTGATCGACGAGGAGCTGCCGGCGGACACGTACTTCGCGTCCGGCCACGACGGTCAGAAGGTGGTCGTGGTGCCGTCCGAGGGCGTGGTGATCGCACGGCTCGGGTTCACGCCGGAGGCCGACGACAACCGCATCGTCGCGATGGCCGGCGCGCTCGTCGACGCGGTGCGGTAGGACGATGGCCGCTCGCCCCGCCACGGCGGACGACCTGGACGCGGTGGTCGACACCGTCGCTCTGGCCTTCGCGCACGACCCCGTGTGGGAGGTGGCCCTAGCGCGGCCCGACGGGGCGCTGGACCACATCCCGGCGTTCTGGCGGTTCTTCGTCGACGGGGCGATGCGCCACGGGACGGTGTGGGTCTCGGGCGAGGCCGACGCGGTCTCGGTGTGGCTCCCCGACGGCGAGCCCGAGATGTCCGAGGACCAGGCGGAGGCACTGCGTCGCCACCTCGACGCGTCCCTGCCGGCGTCCCGGGTCGCGGACCTCCTCACGCTGTGGTCCCGGTTCGAGGAGCATCGTGCCCTCCGCCCGCCGCACGCCTACCTGAACCTGCTCGCGACGCACCCGCGCGCGGCGGGCCGGGGGCTCGGCATGGCGCACCTGGCGGCCGACCTCGAGCGCTGGGACGCGCAGGGCATGCCCACCTACCTCGAGTCGAGCAACCCGGCCAACAACGCCCGCTACGCCCGTCACGGCTACGTCGAGGCGGGCCGGTTCCCCACCGTGATCGACCAGTCGCCGGTGACGCTGATGTGGAGGGCCGTCGGGGGTTGACCCGTCGCGTCCGCCGCGTGCCCGCGCCCCCGGCTGCGCTCCGCTGACACATGGGCGCCGTTTTCGGCCCAGAATCGTGGACCCATGTGTCAGTGGAGCGCGGGGACGGGCGTCCCGGGAAAGCGGAAGGCCCGCCACCCCTGACGGGATGGCGGGCCTCCGAAGAGCGCTACGAGAGCTGCTTAGCAGTCGTAGTAGAGCTCGAACTCGTGCGGGTGCGGACGGAAGCGCAGCGGGTCGATCTCCTGCGTGCGCTTGAGGTCGATCCACATCTCGATGAGGTCCTCGGTGAACACGCCACCCTCGGTGAGGAAGCCGTGGTCCGCCTCGAGGGCGTCGAGCACCGCGGGGAGCGAGGCCGGCACCTGCTGGATCTGGGCGTGCTCCTCCGGGGGCAGCTCGTACAGGTCCTTGTCGACCGGGGCCGGGGGCTCGATGCGGTTCTTGATGCCGTCGATGCCGGCCATCAGGAGCGCAGCGAACGCGAGGTACGGGTTCGACGACGGGTCGGGCGCGCGGAACTCGATGCGCTTGGCCTTCGGGTTCGAGCCGGTGATCGGGATGCGGACCGCGGCGGAGCGGTTACGCGCCGAGTACACCAGGTTGACCGGGGCCTCGTAGCCCGGCACGAGGCGGTGGTACGAGTTGACCGTCGGGTTGGTGAACGCGAGCAGCGACGGCGCGTGCTTCAGGATGCCGCCGATGTACCAGCGGGCGATGTCCGAGAGGCCGCCGTAGCCCGACTCGTCGTAGAAGAGCGGCTCGCCGTTCTTCCAGATCGACTGGTGCACGTGCATGCCCGAGCCGTTGTCGCCGAAGAGCGGCTTCGGCATGAAGGTCACCGTCTTGCCCGCGCGCCACGCGACGTTCTTGACGACGTACTTGAACTTCTGGATGTCGTCGCCCGCGTGCAGCAGCGTGTTGAAGCGGTAGTTGATCTCCTGCTGGCCGGCGGTGCCCACCTCGTGGTGCGCGCGCTCGAGCTCGAGGCCGACCTCGCCGAGGACCTTGCACATCTCGTCGCGGAGGTCCGCGAACTGGTCGCCGGGGGAGACGGGGAAGTAGCCGCCCTTGTAGCGCGTCTTGTAGCCGCGGTTCGGGGTGCCGTCCTGCTCGAACTCCTTGCCGGTGTTCCACCAGGCCTCGGAGGAGTCGATGTGGTAGTAGCCCTCGTTCTGCGCGGTGTCGAAGCGCACCGAGTCGAAGATGAAGAACTCGGCCTCGGGCGCGAAGAACGCGGTGTCGCCGATGCCGGTGGACTTCAGGTACTCCACGGCCTTCGCCGCGATGTTGCGGGGGTCGCGCGAGTAGGGCTCGTTCGTGAACGGGTCCACGATCGAGAAGTTGATGACGAGCGTCTTCGCCGTGCGGAACGGGTCGATGAACGCGGTGGCGACATCCGGCAGCAGCTTCATGTCGGACTCGTTGATCGCCTGGAAGCCGCGGATCGACGAACCGTCGAACATCGCGCCCTCGGTGAACACGTCCTCGGTGAACTGCGACGCGGGGATGTTGAAGTGCTGCATCTGGCCGGGCAGGTCGCAGAAGCGGATGTCGACGAACTCGACGCCCTCGTTCTTCACATACTCGATCGCCTCGTTGGCGTCTTTGAACATCCGGTACTCCTTGAAGAGGTTGGACAGGCCTTCGGTGGCACCTCACACCCTAGGGGCGCTCCGTTGCCTGCGCATACACGCGATGTTTCGAGAGTGTTACATGTGGCACCCCTCGCGGGGTGGTATCGGAAGGGGCCTCCGGCGGGACGATGCGACGGCCGGGCGGGCGCGCATCGTCCCGTTAGGCTTGCTCGGTGACCGAGCAGACCGTGCCCTCCGCCCTCGTCCCGCGCCGCCTCGCCGGCATCGCCATCGACTGGGTGCTGTGCCTCCTGATCTCGTCGGCGTTCTTCCCGGACCCGTCCTACGCGACCGAGGGCGTCACCGGTATCGAGCGGGCCCTGCTCGCCGGCGTGCCGTTCGCGACGCTCGCGGTGTGGGCCGTCCAGCACCTGCTGCTGGTGTCGACCCTCGGCACCACGATCGGGCACCGCCTCATGGGCGTGCGCGTGGTGCGCGAGGACGGCGCGCTCGCCGTCGGCTTCGGCAAGGCCGCGATCCGCACCGGGCTGCTCGCGCTCGTCATCCCCGCGGTCGTGTGGGGACCCGACGGGCGCGGGCTCCACGACCGCCTCGCCGGCACCCGCGTGGTGCGCGTCGGGGGAGAGAGGACCTCGTCATGATCGAGCTCGACGTCGCCGCCGTGCTGCTGGACATGGACGGCACGCTCATCGACTCCACCGCCACCGTCGACGTGGTGTGGAGCGACTTCGCCCGCCAGGCCGGGTTCGACGTCGCCGACGTGCTCGCGTACGTCCACGGCGTGCCCGCGCGCGCCACGCTCCGCCACTTCCTCGGCGAGGAGGCGGACATCGAGCCGTGGTACCGCCGCATCGAGGAGTGGGAGAACGAGCGCTTCGACGCGGACGTCGAGATCCCCGGCGCGGTCGCCGCGGTGCACGACCTCCCGGCGGGCCGCTGGGCCGTCGTCACCTCCGCGGTCCGCGACGCCGCGCTGCGGCGCATGGGTCGCCTCGGCTTCCCCGAGGTCGCCACGCTCATCGCGGCCGAGGACGTCGAGCACGGCAAGCCCGACCCGGAGCCCTACCGCCGCGGCGCCGACGCGCTCGGCTTCGACGTCGAGGACTGCGTGGTGCTCGAGGACTCCGACGCGGGCATCCGCGCGGCCAGGGCCGCCGGAGCGACCGTGATCGTGGTGGGATCGCTCGCAACCCCGGCCACCGAGGGGCTGGTGCGGGTGCGCGACCTCACCGAGGTGCGCTTCGGCTCGACCGCGACCGGGGTGAGCGTCGCGATCGGCTGACCGGCGTCGCTGAACTCCCCGCAGGAGTCCCAGAAAGCGAAAAACCGTCCGTGAGCTCCCCGCAGGGGGTCACGGACGGTCTCCGACAGGGGTGGCTCAGCGGCCGCGCATGCCCTTGCGGTCGGGACGCGCGCGCACCGGGTCGATGCCCTTGGGCATCGGGGGCTTCGCGCCGCCGATCGCCTTGAGGCGCGCCTCGACCGTCGGGCGGTCGTTGCGGCCCAGGGCCTTCTTGGTGCGGCGGATGGCCTTGGTGAGGCCCGCGAGGCGCACCTCGCCCTCGCCGGTGCCGACGTAGATGATCGTGACCGGGACACCCGGCACGAGCTTCTCGATGCGCTTCTTGGACTGCTCGGCGGGCTTGTGGATGATCGAGCCGCCCTCGGCGAGCAGCAGGATGCCGCCCTTGCCGACGCCCTGGAACACGACGCCCTTGCCGCGCGTGTCCATGTTCACCGGCTGGTCCTCGAACTTCCAGCCCGAGCGGATGGTCTGGGCGACCGCGAGCGACGCGCCGGTCTGGCCCTCCATACGCATGAACGCGTTGCGCTCGAAGCGGCGGGTGAGGAAGTACATCGCCCCCAGCGCGGCCGTGAGCACGCCGAAGATCGACGCGTAGATGATCGCAGCGGTGCCGCCGACCAGCAGGCCGATCAGCACCGCGAGCGCGATGCCGCCGATGAGGATGGCGAGGATGCCGGGCAGCAGGTACTTGTCGTGCGGGGCCGTGACCTTGTACGCCTGGATGATCAGGGAGTACCAGCGCTGCTTCTTGGGCTTCGGTGCGTCGTTCTTAGCCATGATGCGGCACAGTCTAGTCGCAGCCGGCGCGCGCTCAGGGACGGCCCCGGCGGCCGCGGGACGATGCGCCGATCAGCCGAGCTCGGGACGCGCCTTGAGCAGCGCGGACGCCTCCTGGCGCGACTCGGTCTCCTCGCCGAGGTGCGCGAGCGACGCGGGGATGGGACGACCCTTGCGCTTCATCGCCTGGCCCCAGAGGCGGCCGGCGCGGTACGAGGAGCGCACGAGCGGGCCGGACATGACGCCCAGGAAGCCGATCTCCTCGGCGACGTCCGACAGCTCGACGAACTCCTGCGGCTTGACCCAGCGGTCCACGGGGTGGTGGCGCGGGGAGGGGCGCAGGTACTGGGTGATGGTGATGAGGTCGCAGCCGGCGGCGTGCAGGTCGCGCAGCGCCTCGACCGCCTCGTCGAACGTCTCGCCCATGCCGAGGATGAGGTTCGACTTGGTGACCAGGCCGTCCTCCTGCGCCGCGGTGAGCACCGACAGCGACCGCTCGTAGCGGAAGCCGGGACGGATGCGCTTGAAGACGCGGGGCACGGTCTCGAGGTTGTGCGCGAGCACCTCGGGGCGCGACGAGAACACCTCGGCGAGCTGGTCGGGGTCCGCGTTGAAGTCGGGGATGAGGAGCTCGACGCCCACGCCCGGGTTGAGGGTGTGGATCTGGCGCACGGTCTCCGCGTAGAGCCAGGCACCGCCGTCCTCGAGGTCGTCGCGGGCCACGCCCGTGACGGTCGAGTACTTGAGGCCCATCTGCTGGACGGACTCCGCGACGCGGCGCGGCTCGTCCGCGTCGAAGTCCGCGGGCTTGCCGGTGTCGATCTGGCAGAAGTCGCAGCGGCGCGTGCACTGGTCGCCGCCGATGAGGAACGTCGCCTCGCGGTCCTCCCAGCACTCGAAGATGTTGGGGCAGCCCGCCTCCTCGCACACGGTGTGGAGGCCGCCGGTCTTCACCAGGCCCTTGAGGTCCTTGTACTCGGGACCCATGGTCGCCTTGGTGCGGATCCACTCGGGCTTGCGCTCGATGGGGACGGCGGCGTTGCGGGCCTCGACGCGCAGCATCTTGCGGCCCTCGGGGGCGATGGTCACACGGGCTCCTTCGTGGGGAGGTCGGACGATGCGCCGGTGGGCGCCTGGGCCCACCTTACGTCGGCGAGGGCGGCTTCCAGGAATCGCACCGTCGGCTCGACGGCCTCGGCGAGCGGCACGTCGCGTCCCAGCTCGGCGGACAGGGAGGTCACGTCGGCGTCGGAGATGCCGCACGGGACGATGCGGTCGAACCAGCCGAGGTCGGGCGTGCAGTTGAGCGCGAAGCCGTGCATCGTCACGCCCTTGGCCACGCGCACGCCGATCGCGCAGATCTTCCGCTCGCGACGCTCGTCCGTCCCGGGCAGCCACACGCCGGAGCGGTCCTCGACGCGCATCGTCTCGAGGCCGAACGACGCGCACACGTCCATGACCGCCTGCTCGAGGGAACGTACGTAGCGCACCACATCGACGGGCTCCGCGAGCCGCACGATCGGGTAGCCGACCAGCTGGCCCGGGCCGTGCCACGTGATGCGGCCGCCGCGGTCGACATCCACCACCGGGGTGCCGTCCACGGGACGGTCCCACGCGGCCGTGCGCTTGCCCGCGGTGTAGACGGGTTCGTGCTCGACGAGGAGGAGCGTGTCCTCCGACTCGCCGGCGACCACCCGGGCATGGATCTCGCGCTGCAGCGCCCACGCCTCCTCGTACGGGACGAGGCGCGTGCCGAGGTCGAGGGGGACGATCTGCATCACAGGATGGTAACTCTTGGCGAGGGTGGGAATACTTCCGGGGGCATCGGGCATCATTCCGGATGTGAAACTACGATCCTGGGCACGTCCCCTGCTCATCGTCCTGGTCATCTTCGGCTGGCTCTCGATCGGCGGCGCCGGCGGTCAGACGTTCGGCAAGCTCTCCGAGGTGCAGGAGAACGACTCCGCCGCGTTCCTGCCGTCCAGCGCCGAGTCGACAGAGGCCGCGAACGCGCACGCCGAGTTCGCCCCCACCGAGTCCGTCCCCGCGCTCCTCGCCGTCGAGGGCGGCGCGCAGGACGTCGCGACGGTGCAGGCGTTCGTCGACGACGTCCTCACCATGCCCCTCGAGGGCGACCCCGAGGGCCGCACCGTCGGCGACGTCACCCTCACCGGCCCGCAGGGCCAGGGGCCGACGGCGATCCCGTCGGAGGACGGCGAGGCGATCCTCGTGTCCCTCGCGGTCGACGCGGAGGTCTTCGACGAGATGGTCGG
This sequence comes from Demequina maris, assembly GCF_000971155.1. GTDB lineage: Bacteria > Actinomycetota > Actinomycetes > Actinomycetales > Demequinaceae > Demequina > Demequina maris. Next base: position 224,814 of record NZ_BBLX01000006.1, read on the forward strand.
CGAGGAGTCGCTCGGCCAGCTCTACGTCGACACGCTGCGCACCGCGTGGGAGGAGGCCGACACGGGCCTCACCGGCTACGTCACGGGCCCCGCGGGCCTGGTCGCGGATCTCGTCGAGGCCTTCGGCGGCATCGACGGCATCCTGCTCCTGGTCGCGCTCGGCGTCGTGCTCGTCATCCTGCTGATCGTGTACCGCAGCCCCGTGCTGCCGTTCCTCGTGCTCGCGACGTCGATGCTCGCGCTCACCGGCGCGATCATCGCGGTCTACGCGCTCGCCTCCGCGGACGTCATCACGCTCAACGGCCAGAGCCAGGGCATCATGTTCATCCTCGTCGTGGGTGCCACCACCGACTACGCGCTGCTGCTGGTCGCCCGCTACCGCGAGGAGCTGCTGCGCATCCGCTCGCCCTACTCGGCCCTCGCGAAGGCGTGGCGCCGCTCGCTCGAGCCCATCGCCGCCTCGGCCGGCACCGTGGTCCTCGGCCTGCTCGTGCTGCTGCTGAGCGACCTCAAGTCCAACGCCGCGCTCGGCCCCGCCGGCGCGATCGGCATCGCCGCATCGTTCCTCGCGGCCCTCACGCTGCTGCCCGCGCTGCTGCTCATCGGCGGCAAGCACGCCCGGGGCGTGTTCTGGCCGGCGATGCCGCGCTACCGCGGCGACGACGCCCACGAGGCCGAGGAGACCATCGAGGCCGTCGAGGCGCGCGCCGGGATCTGGGGCCGCGTGTCCCGCTTCGTGGACTCGCGTCCGCGCGCGGTGTGGGCCTTCGCGGCGCTCGGCCTCGTCGTGCTCGCAGCCTTCGTGCCCACCTTCAAGTCGGGCGGCCTGGGCGAGCGCGACATCTTCACCGCGGAGACCGAGTCCGTCACGGGCTTCGAGTTCCTCGAGCAGCACTTCGATGCGGGCGCCACGTCGCCCATCCGCGTCATCACCGCCGAGGGCACGGCGCAGGAGGTGCTCGACGCCGTGTCGGGCGTCGACGGCGTCACCGAGGCGTACCTGCTGACCCCCGCGGTCGCGGCCGGCGCCCCCGCGGGCGCGGTGCCGGAGGACCCGATCGTGGTCGACGGCCGGGTCGAGATCGACGCGGTCACGCAGGTCTCGGCCTCGTCGGCCGAGGCGCTCGACATCGTCGCCGACGTCCGGTCGGCGGTGCATGCGGTCGACGCCGAGGCGCTCGTGGGCGGCCAGGCGGCCGAGTCCCTCGACACGCGTCTCACCAGTGAGCGCGACCTCAAGGTGATCCTCCCGACCATCCTCGCGGTGATCCTCGTGGTGCTCATGCTGCTGCTGCGCTCGATCCTCGCACCGGTGCTCATCATCGTGGCGAACGTGCTGAGCTTCGCCGCGACCATGGGACTGTCCGCTCTCGTGTTCAACCACGTGTTCGACTTCCCGGGCACGGACCCCTCGGTGCCGCTGCTGGGCTTCGTGTTCCTCGTCGCGCTCGGCGTCGACTACTCGATCTTCCTCATGTCGAGGGCGCGCGAGGAGTCGCTCGAGCACGGGGCCCGCCAGGGCATCCGGCGCGCGCTGGCGGTCACGGGCGGAGTCATCACGTCGGCGGGCATCGTCCTCGCCGCGACCTTCGCGGCGCTGGGCGTGATCCCGCTGATCTTCCTCGCGCAGATCGCGTTCATCGTCGCCGCGGGCGTGCTCATCGACACGTTCGTGGTGCGCTCGCTGCTGGTGCCTGGCCTCATCGGGGACATCGGCCGCCGGGCGTGGTGGCCGTCGAAGGCCATCGCGGACTGACCCTGTGGACAACGCACCCCTCCGCCGTCGCTGATGCGACGGTGGAGGGGTGCGGCGCGTCACCCCTCTCCAGCTCGACCGGGTCACCCGGACGGTCGGCCGCGGCGACGCGTCCGAGCGGCTGGCACGCGCCCGTGTCGCGGCGCTGAGCGTCGTCGGGCATCCCGGCCTGTGCGTGCCGCTCGACGTGGTGCGCGAGGACGACGCGGTCGTGACCTGCGCGCCGCGCGTCGCGGGGGTGCCGCTCGCCCAGGCGGGAAGGGCGGCCGACCTCGGCGGCTGGGTGTGGCTGGTCGCCGGGATCGCGGAGGCGCTCGCCGCGCTGCACGCGCACGGGCTCGCGCACGGCGACGTCGCGCCGGGCAACGTGGTCGTGGGCGCGCGCCCGGTGCTCGTCGACCTCGTGGCGCCCGCCCTCGGCGGTGAGCGGGGCACGCCGGGCTTCGCCGGCCCCGAGCGTGCCGCCGGCGGCCCGCCTTCGCCGGCGGACGACGTGCACGCGCTGGGCGCGGTGGCGCTGGCCGCCGCGCATCCGTCGTTGCGGGCCGTCGCCGAGGCCTGGATGGCGCCGCTGCTCGACGCGGACCCCGCGCGCCGTCCCTCGGCGGGCGCGGTCGCGCGCGGCATCGTGGCGTGCGCCGCCCCCGTGCGGTGGCGGCCGGAGGCGCCGGCGGAGCCCGGGAGCGAGGTCGCGCCCCTGGCGCGCACGGCGACGGACCCGCGGGCCTGGCATTGGCGGCTGCGCCGGCGCCCGCTGCGCCTCGCGGCGGCCTCGTCCGTCGTGGTCGCGGCGGTGTCGTGGGCGGTGTGGGGGCCGCCGCTCGCCACCGTCGTGCCGTCCGCCGGCGCCGGGCCCGCGGAGCCCGCCGCCGCATCGTCCCTGCCGGATCCGGGCGAGGCCGCGCGCGCCCTCACCGTCGCGCGGGCGGCGGCCATCTCCGAGGGGGACGGGGAGGCGCTGGTCGCGCTGACGGTGCCGGGCTCATCGGCGTGGGCGACGGCGGCGCGTGAGGCACGGCTGCTCGCCGGGACGGAGCTGCGCGGGCTCGACGTCGACGTGGGGACGGCGCGGGTGCTGGAGGCGTCCGGCGGGACGGCCGTGGTGGAGGTCGGCTACCGGCTTGAGGCGCACGCGCGGGTGGGCCCGGCCGGTGCGCGCGTGGAGATCCCCGCGGAGCGCCAGGAGGTGCGGCTCACGCTCGAGTGGTCGGGGGAGCGGTGGCGGGTGGCGGAGGTCAGCGCTTCGCCATGACCCAGCGGGCGGCGTCCTCGATGGTGGGGTGACGCCACTCGAAGCCCAGCCGGCTAAGGACGCCCGGGATGCCGCGCGTGGAGGACAGCAGGTCCTCGATGGCGCGGCCCACCGCCGCCTCGAGCACGAAGGCCGGGACGTGGAAGCCGGGGCGGCGGCCCGCGGCTTCGGAGAGCGCGCGGATGAGCGCGGCGTCGCGCGCCGGGTGCGGGGCGATCGCGTTGACCGCGCCGTCGTGGTCGGAGTCGATGAGGAAGCGCAGCGCACGGATGTGGTCCTCGAGCGTGATCCACGAGTGCCAGGCGTCGCCCTTGCCCAGGGTGCCGAGGAGGCCCTTGGTGACGAGCGGCAGGAGGCGCTCGGCGAAGCCGCCGTGGGGGGCGAGGACCAGCCCGGTGCGCACCGTGACCGTGCGGATGCCGGCGTCGCGGGCGGGCTGCGCCGCGGCCTCCCAGTCGGTGACGATGTCTGCCAGGACGGTGTGGCCGGGGGTGGAGCGCTCGGAGAGGGTCTCCTCGCCGCGCGAGCCGTAGTAGCCCATGGACGAGCCCTGGAGGAGGACGCCGCCGAAGCCGGCGCCCTTGTCGTCGCCCAGCAGGGCGTCGACGATCGTGCGTGTCGAGTCGACGCGGGACCCGCGCACGACCTCGACGTACGAGTCGGTGAGGCGCTTGTCGCCGATGGACGCGCCCGCGAGGTTGACGACGGCGTCCGCGGACCGCACGAGGTCCGCGTCGATGGTGCCCGCGGCGGGGTCCCACCGCGACTCGTGGGGTCCCACCGGGGTACGCCGCACGAGGGCGACCACATCGTGGCCGCCCTCGTGCAGGGACTGGGTGAGCGCCGTGCCGATGAGCCCCGAGGAGCCCGAGATCACGACGCGCATGTGCAGTTGTCCTTGTCGCTTACAGGCCGAGCTCGGACTCGAACTCGCCCGCCTCGACGATGCGCTTCACGGTCTGCAGGAAGCGGGCCGCGTCCGCGCCGTCCACGATGCGGTGGTCGTAGCTGAGCGGCAGGTAGGCCATCGGGCGCACCGAGATGACGTCCTCGCCGTCCGGGCCCTTGACCACGACCGGCTTCTTGACGATCGCGCAGGTGGCGAGGATGCCGACCTGGGGCGCCGGGACGATCGGGGTGTCGAACAGCGTGCCGCCCGAGCCGGTGTTGGTCACCGAGAAGGTGCCGCCCGAGATCTCGTCGGAGCTGAGGCCGCCCTCGCGCGCCTTGGTGGCGAGGTCGACGATGCCCTTGGCGTGGTCGACGATCGTCTTCGAGTCCGCGTCCTTGAGCGTCGGCAGCATGAGGCCCTTGGGGGTGTCCACCGCGAGCGACAGGTTGACCGACGGGTGGTACACGATGCTGTCGTCCACCACGGAGGCGTTGAGGAACGCGTGCTCCTGCAGGGCGATCGCGGTCGCGCGGGTGAAGAACGGCAGGAACGTGAGGTTCACGCCGTGCTTCTCGGCGAACGCGGCCTTGCTCTTGGCGCGGAGCGCCCAGATCTTGGTGCAGTCGACCTCGACCACGGAGGTGAGCTGCGCCATGCCGTGCAGCGACTCCATCATCTTGTCGGCCGTGATCTTGCGGATCCGGGTCATCTTGACCGTCTGGCCGCGCAGCTCCGAGACCTCGACCTCGTTGGCCGAGGGCTTGGCGGCCGCGGGCGCCGCGGCGGCGGCAGGAGCGGCCGGGGCGGCGGTGGCCGCCGCGAGGACGTCCTCCTTGCGGATGCGGCCGCCCACGCCGGTGCCGGTGAGGGCGCCGAGGTCGACGCCCTTCTCGGCGGCGAGCTTGCGGACGATCGGGGTGACGTAGCCCGAGCCGGACGACGCGGCCGCTGCGGGAGCGGCAGGCGCAGCCGGGGCGGCGGGTGCCGCAGGAGCGGCGGGCGCGGCGGCGGCGGGTGCCGGGGGAGCAGGCGGTGCCGCCGGCGCGGGGGCCGGGGAGGCAGGGGCCGGGGCCGGAGCCGCGGGAGCCTCGGCCGCGGGGGCGGCCGCCGGTGCGGGGG
>NZ_BBLX01000005.1:0-162446 GCF_000971155.1 Demequina maris
GGCGGCGGCCGCGCCGACGCCGACCGGCACGCGCGGCTCGGCGGGCACGGATGCGCGCTCGGGCTCGGGCACGGTGACCGGGGCGAAGCGCGGAGCCGCGGCCGGCGCCTCGACGCGCACCGGCTCGGCGGCTCGGGCGGCCGCCGGGACGGGGACGGGGCGCGCCGGGCGGGCCGGCTCCGGCGCGACGGCCGGCACCGACGCGAGGACGGGCGCGAAGGACGGCAGCGGCTCCAGGGCGCGCGCCGCGATCGCGGCGGCCACCTCGGCCGGCCGTGCCACGACGACCGCGGGCTCCGGCGGCGCCTCGGGAAGGACGATGCGGTCCGGCGTCACGCTCCGTCCGCGGCGCAGCGCGCGCGCCTCGCGCCGCGCGGCGAGGAGGAACGCGCCGAGGATGACGGTGTTCGTGACGTTCCACGCGGTCGCGAGCGTGAAGACGCCGTTGTTCCAGTCGCGCCATCCCGCGACGATCGACGTGAGGAACAGGAACACGAAGAACAGCACCTGCGGGACGATGAAGTTGAACGGCGAGCGTGCCTTGGTGCTGCCGGTCGAGACCCAACCGACGTCACGGTTGGTGAAGGCGTTGACGAGCGCCTTGAGGTAGATGGGGAACGACACGGTCGCGAGCGTGAGCGTCTGCCAGCGGAAGGTGCCCAGCGTGAACCAGGCGAGGCCGATCTGCATGACGTAGAAGCCCGCGTAGAACACCAGCCAGGTCGTCACGGAGATCGACAGCGCCATGGGGCGCAGGTCGAGATAGATCTCGAGCGGCGGCACCAGCAGGAGCAGCAGCGGGGTGATGCCCGTGAGGTAGAACGTCGCCGTCACGAAGTACTGGATGCGCTGGTCCGCGGTGAGGTTGCGGCGCGGGCTCAGCGGGTTGTGGGTGAGCATGATCTCGAAGCCGCCGGTCGCCCAGCGCAGCTGCTGCTTCGCGTAGGCCTCGACCGTGTCGGGGGCGTCGCCGATCGCGAGCACCTCCGGGATGAACACGGTGCGCCAGCCCCGCTCGTGCAGCAGCAGGGACGTCCACACGTCCTCGGACTTCGAGTCGGTGTAGATCCCGCCGACGTCGTCGGTCGCGGCGCGCCGGAAGACCACGTTGGTCCCCACGCAGAACGCCGCGTTGAAGCGGTTCCTGCCGGGCTGGACGAAGCGGTAGAACACGGTCTGCATGTAGCCCGCGCCCTTGGCGATCGTCGTGTGGAGGTTGCCGTAGGTCTGCGGCGTCTGCACGAACGCGACCTTCTCGTCGGCGAAGAACGGCACCGTCTCGAGGAGGAATCGCCGGTCGGGCACGAAGTCCGCGTCGAAGACCGCGAAGAACTCGCCCTTGGCGAGCGTCAGCGCGTGGTTGATGTTGCCCGCCTTCGCGCCGGCGTTGGTGAGCCGGCGCACGTAGCGGGCGCCCAGCTCGGCGGCGAGGTCACGCACCTCGTCGCTGTGGCCGTCGTCGAGCACCCAGGTGCGGTGGCGGCCCTCGATCGCGAGCGCACCCGCGACCGTGCGGCGCACGATGTCGATCGGTTCCCCGTACACCGTGACGAACACGTCGACCGTGATGCGCCTGCCCGCGAGCTGCATCGGCCAGTCGGTCGGGTCGCCGGTGGTCGAGCGCCCGAGCAGGGAGTCACGCGCCTGATGGAAGGCGAAGTCCCGCGGGTCGACGGTCCCCGCGAGGATCGTCCACATCGACAGCAGCGCGTGGAAGACCAGCACCGACTCGGCGGAGATCACCAGCAGCCACGGGATCACGTCGCCGCGGTTGGCGGGGTTGAGGAGGAAGAACGAGTATCCGAGGATCCCGATGGTCGCGAGGATCACCAGCAGCGTCATCACGGGGGAGGGCCCCGAGTGGCGCGCGGCGATCGGCGCGGGTGCGGGCGTGGGGGCGGCGTCGGGCGATCGCATGATCGGCTCCTCTGGTCGCACGCGAGTGGTCGCGCGGGCGGGCGGGGGGCTCGGATCGGCGACTGTGGCGATGGCGCACCCGGGACGGGGCACCCTGCGGGTCGTTCATGGTCTCGCTGGCGAAGCCACTGTAGTCACGAAACGGACGAATCGGTCAAGTGATTCCGGAAGTTGCGATCGTTCGCGCCGATCGCGGCGCACGATCAGGGCGTCACGCGACGTGGATGCCGCACTCCGTCTTGTCCTGCCCCGACCACCGTCCGGCGCGGCGGTCCTCGCCCGGGGCGACCTGCCGCGTGCACGGCCAGCAGCCGATGCTGGGGTACCCCTGGGCGACCAGCGGGTTGCGGGGGAGGCCGTTGCGGTCCTCGTAGGACTCGACCGCCGCATCGTCCCAGAGCGCGAGCGGGTTGATCTTGACGAGCCCGTGCTTCGCGTCCCACGACACGACGGGCAGCTCGGACCGGGTGATCGCGTCGACGCGGCGCGCGCCCGTGACCCACGCCGTGTACCCCTCGAGCGCCCGGCGCAGCGGGTCGACCTTGCGCAGCTGGCAGCACAGGCCCGGGTCGCGCGCGAAGAGATCCTTGCCGTGCTCGGCGTCCTGCTCCGCGACCGTGCGCTCGGGGGTCACGTCGACGATCGTGATGGGGAACGATGCGGCGGCCGCGTCCCGCGTCGCGAGCGTCTCCTGGAAGTGGTAGCCGGTCTCGAGGAACAGGACGTCGACGCCCTCGAGGCGCGTCCCGAACAGGTGGGGCAGGATCGTGTCCTGCATCGAGGCGGCGACGGCGAGGTCGTGCCCGAAGGTCGCGACCGCCCAGTCCGCGACGTGCTCGGCGGAGGCGGAGAGCAGTCGCGCGTTGACGTCGGCGCACGTCTCCGCGTTCCACTCGGCGGGGTTGAGCAGCGTCAGCGACGCCGCTCCCGACAGGTTCATCGGATCAGCTCCTCATCCACCCGGAAGGCCCAGTCGGCGAACTGCTCGCCGGCCTCGCGCGTCGCGAGGTAGTTCCGGGTCACGCGCTCGACGTACTCCGGCATGCCGTGCTGCGTGACCTTGTGCGCGCGGATCTTGCGACCGAAGTCGTTGTCCTCGCCACGGCCGAGGCGGCCGCCGAGGTGCACCTGGAAGCCGGGCACCTGCTCGCCCGACTCCTCGTCGAGGACCAGCTGACCCTTGAAGCCGATGTCCGCGACCTGGATGCGCGCGCACGAGTTGGGGCAGCCGTTGACGTGGACGGTGATGGGGGAGTCGAGCGTGGGGAAGGCCGCGTCGAGCGTCTTCACCACCTCGCGGGCCGTGGCCTTCGTCTCGACGATCGCGAGCTTGCAGTACTCGATCCCGGTGCAGGCCATGACGTTGCGCGCGAACTCGCCGGGCTGCGCCTCGAGCTCGAGAGCCCGCAGCCCGTTGACCACGTCGTTGACCTTGTCCTTGGGCACGTCGAGGATGAGGATCTTCTGCAGCGGCGTGAGCCGGATCCGGTCGGAGCCCGCGGCCTCGGCGATGTCGGCGATCGCGGCGAGCTTGACGCCCGAGATGCGGCCCGCGACGGGGGCGGCGCCGATGTAGAAGCGGCCGTCCTTCTGCTCGTGGATGCCGACGTGGTCGCCGCGGTCGCCCGGCTTCGCGACCTCGGGGCCCGGGCCGTCGGGCAGCTTCCAGCCGAGGTAGTCGTCCTCGAGCACCTGGCGGAACTTCTCCGCGCCCCACGCCTTCACGAGGAACTTGAGGCGGGCCCGGGTGCGGAGGCGACGGTAGCCGTGGTCGCGGAAGATCCCGATGACGCCGGCCCACACGTCCGGCACCTTCGCGGGCTCGACGAAGGCGCCGAGGCGCTGGCCCAGGTGCGGGTTGATGCTGAGGCCGCCGCCGACCCACAGGTCGTAGCCGAGCCCCAGCTCGGGGTGCTCGACCGCGACGAACGCGATGTCCTGCACCTCGTGCACGATGTCCGGGATGCGGGTGCCGGAGATCGCGGACTTGAACTTGCGCGGCAGGTTCGAGAACTCGGGGTTGCCGATGCCGCGGTCGATGATCGCCTGGATCTGCGGGGTCGGGTCGAGCAGCTCGTCCTTGGCGACGCCCGCGACGGGCGAGCCGAGGATGACGCGGGGGCTGTCGCCGCAGGCCTCGGTGGTGAACAGGCCCACCTCCTCGACGCGGCGGAAGATCTCGGGGACGTCCTCGATGCGGATCCAGTGGAGCTGGATGTTCTGGCGGTCCGACACGTCGGCGGTGTCCCGACCGAACTCCTGCGAGATCCCCGCGATCGCGCGGGCCTGGGCGACCGACAGCTGGCCGCCGTCGGAGCGGACCCGGAGCATGAAGTACTCGTCGTCCAGCTGGTGCGGCTCGAGCACCGCGGTCCGGCCGCCGTCGATCCCGGGCCGGCGCTGCGTGTACAGCCCCCACCAGCGGAAGCGGCCGCGCAGGTCGGTCGGCGGGATCGACCAGAAGCCCCACTTCGAGTACATGGTCTCGATGCGGTGGCGGACCTCGAGCGGGTCCGCGGTCGCCTTGAACTCCTCGTTCGGGTTGAGCGGGGTGCGGTCGCCCGCGGCCCACTGGCCGTCCTTCGAGGCGGTGTTCTTGCGGGCCGCCGCCTCGCGGGTGCGGATGAGGCGGGCCTCCTCGCGCTGGCGGCGACGCTCGTCGGCCTCCGTGGCGCCCTGCGGGGCAGGGGGGACGGCACCGGTGTGGTCTGTCGTGGTGCTCACTGCTGCTCCTGTGGGTGTCGGGGCGGGAGCTGCGGCGTGACGAGGTTGCGCTCGTCAGGCCGAGCGCCCTGGATGGATGGAGAGGTCGATCCGTGGGCGTCTCAGGCCGACAGACACATGGCACAGCAAACGCGGCACTGGAGTGCACGCTGGTTCGCCGAGATCGCCATGGCCGAGATGATGACACATCATCCGGGACCTTGGGAACCCCTCCGGGTCCGAACCGTGTGCTATCAGGGAGGGCGCCTACCAGGCAATATGCCCCCGGGGGTGTGCAGGGGCGGGGCCTTCGGCCCGGTCCGCGCGTGCCGCCGCGACCTACCATCGCGAGGGTGGCGCCGTGTGCGTCGCACCCCTTCTGACGTCTCCCGGAACCCGAGGACCAGCGACGATGGACTCAGCCGCGGCCGCCTTCGACCCCGCCGCCTTCCTGCGCGGGCTCGACGCGCTCCACGCCGGCGGCTATGGCCCCGACGCGATCGAGGGGTACCTGGGCGACGCGCTCGCGACGGCGGGCGACGACCCCGCGGCCCGGCTCCAGATCCTCAACGAGGCGATGGGCCACCATCGCGCCGTGAGCCGGCACGACGACGCGCTCCGCGAGGCGGCGGAGGCGCTCGCCCTCGTCGAACGGCTCGGGCTCGCGGGCACCGAGGCCCACGCGACCACCCTCGTCAACGCGGCGACCGCGCATCGTGCCGCCGGGCGGCAGGAGGAGGCGCTCGCGCTCTACGGCGACGCGCGCGCGGCCGCCGCGCGGGCCTACCCTGCGGGTGACCGCCGGCTCGCAGCGCTGCGCAACAACCTCGCGCTCGCGCTGGGGGAGAGCGGCGACCATGCGGGGGCGCGCGACGAGCTGGCCGCGGCGCTCGCGATCCTCGAGTCCGCGTCGGTGGACCCCGGCACGGACCTCGACATCGCCGCCACACGCTCCAACCTCGCGCTCGAGTGCCTGGCGCTCGGCCTCGAGGACGAGGCACGGGCCCACACCGGCGCCGCGCTGGCCATCGTGCGCGCCGGCGGCCACCGCGAGGACCCTCATGCGGCCGCGATGCTCGCGAGCCACGCGCAGGCCTGCCTGCTCGCGGGCCGCCCCGCCGAGGCCGTCGACCTCTACGCCGAGGCGCTCGCGATCGTGGCGCGCGCGTACGGCGAGGGCTCCGACGCCCACGCGATCACCGCCGACAACCTCGCGGCCGCGCGCCGCGCCCTGGCCGCGACGGGGCCCGCGGGGAGCGGGCCGGCGGACGCTGCGCCCGCCGCCGCATCGTCCCCGCCGGAGGCGGTGCCCGCCGGCCTCACGGGCATGGACCTCGCCCGCGAGCTGTGGGAGGACCACGTGCGGCCGATGCTGGCCGAGCGTTACCCCGCGCACCGCGGACGCATCGCGGCCGGCCTCGTCGGCCACGGGTCCGAGTGCTACGGCTTCGACGACGCCCTCTCCCGCGACCACGACTTCGGCCCGGGCCTGTGCCTGTGGCTCACCGCCGCGGACCACGCCGAGATCGGCGCCGCGCTGCAGGCGGACTACGACGCGCTGCCCGCCGTGCTCCACGGCATCGGACCGCGGGTCGCGACCGCGAGGGCCCAGGGGGCAGGGCGGCGCGTCGGCGTGTTCGAGATCGGGGAGTTCTTCACCTCCGTCGCGGGGCGGCCCGAGGCGCCGGCCGCGACCAGCCCCCACGAGTGGATGATGCTCGACGAGGCGACGCTCGCGGCCGCCACCAACGGCGTGGTGCTCTCGGACCCGCTCGGCGCGTTCAGCGCCGTCCGCAACGGCTTCCGCCGGATGCCCGAGGACGTGCGTCTCGCGCGGATCGCGCAGCGCGTCGGGATGGTCGCGCAGGCGGGCCAGTACAACGTGCCCCGGATGCTCGACCGTGGGGACGGAGAGGCCGCATGGCTCGCGGTGGGCGAGCTCGAGCGCGCCGCCGCCTCGCTCGTGCTCCTGCTCAACGGGCCCAACGCGGCGGGGTACCTGCCGTACTACAAGTGGCGCTTCGCGGCGCTGCGCCGCCTCGCCGCGCGCCCGGCCTCGCGCCTGCCCGAGGTGCATCGCGACCTGTCCGAGATCCTCCGCCTGGCCTCCGCCGCGTGCCTCGGCGGCGCCGGCTTCGGCGAGGGCGGCGCCGGCGCGGGTCCCGCGCGCGAGCGGCTCGAGGCCGCCATCGAGCGGATGTCCGCGCGCTTCGTCGCCGAGCTCCGCGCGCAGGGGCTGTCGCGCTCGGACGCGACCTTCCTCGAGCACCACCGCGGCGAGGTGCAGTCCCGCATCCGCGACCCGTGGCTGAGGGCGCTGTGAGCGGGGACGAGGCGGCACGGCTCGCCAAGGCCGAGGCGGTGGTGCGCCACGAGTTCGCCCAGTTCCAGCACGTGCGCGGCGAGGACGGCCGCGCCGACTGCCAGGACGACTGGCCGACGTTCCGCGCGATGCGCCTCAGCCAGTTCCTCGAGTGGACGCCCCGGCTGCTCGACAGCTACGCCGACGACCTCGACGTCGCCGACGCGACCGGCCGGAACCTGCTGACCGAGAAGTACGCGCGGATGATGCGCTCGACCGCCCCCGAGCGCTACGCGCGCGACATCGCGCCGCACCTGCCGCCGCTGTCGTCGACGCGCGTCGCCCTGCAGGAGCGCATTGTCGCCACCCAGGTGGCGTGGGCGCGCGACTTCCGCACGCGGTACCCGCGCCTGGGCGCGGGCATGCGGGTGCTCACGACCTCCGAGGACACGGCGGACGCGACGTCGCTCGAGACGTACCTGCGCGGCGAGCTCGGGACCTACTCGACGCGCACCCTCCGGCTCTACGCCGAGCTGGTCGACGGCGTCGCCGCCGCCGGCGGGAACCTCACCGAACGCGCCGTCGCGCGCACCGCCGGCTACGCCGGATTCGCGGATCTCGAGGCCGCCGAGGAGGCGCAGCGCGGCTGATCGCGGCGCCGTCGCGGCCCCGTCCGTCCTATACCCTGGAGGGCATCTACCAGCCGTGATGCCCCCAGGGGTGTGCGCCCGCGGGGGTTGACGAGAGGCCCGGTCGCCGTGTCTATACTCTGGTGGCGTTCGCCCGGAGCGGGCGTGGCGAGCAGCGCACCCCTCCCCGGAATCCCCGCCCAGCAACTCTGAGGAGACCGCCGTGACCACCGAGCGCCCGCTCCGTGTCGCCATCATCGGCGCCGGCCCCGCCGGCACGTACGCCGCCGACATCCTGTCCAAGACCGACCTCAACGTGTCGATCGACATCATCGAGCGGCTGCCCGCGCCGTTCGGCCTGGTCCGCTACGGCGTCGCTCCCGACCACCCGCGCATCAAGCAGATCATCGTCGCCCTCGCGAACGTGATCGGCCGCGGCGACATCCGCCTGCTCGCCAACGTCAACGTGGGCGAGGACATCTCCCTCGAGGAGCTCCGCGAGCACTACGACGCCGTCATCTTCGCGACGGGCTCCTTCAAGGATGCCGACCTCGACATCCCTGGTATCGACCTGGAGGGCTCGTTCGGCGCGGCCGACTTCGTGTCCTGGTACGACGGCCACCCGGACGTGCCGCGGACGTGGCCGCTCGACGCCAGGGAGGTCGCCGTCTTCGGCGTCGGCAACGTCGCCCTCGACGTGGCACGCATCCTCGCGAAGCACGTCAAGGACCTCATGCCGACCGAGATCCCCGCGAACGTGGTCGAGGGCCTCTCGGCCTCGCCCGTGACCGACGTGCACGTCTTCGGCCGCCGCGGCCCCGCGCAGGTGAAGTTCTCGCCGCTCGAGCTGCGCGAGCTGGGCCATGTGCCGGACGTCGACATCGTCGTGTACCCGGAGACGGACTACGAGTTCGACGAGGCCTCGCTGGAGTTCGCCGAGACCAACAAGCAGCAGAAGCAGGTGGTCAAGACCCTGACCGACTACGCGCTCAAGGAGCCCGGCACCGCCTCGCGACGCATCCACCTCCACTTCCTCCAGAGCCCCCACGAGGTGCTCGGCGAGGACGGCAAGGTCGTGGGCGTGCGCGTCGAGCGCACCGCGCTGCAGGGCGACGGCACGGTCAAGGGCACGGGCGAGTTCATCGACTACCCGGTCCAGGCCGTGTACCGCGCGGTGGGCTACTGGGGCACCGAGATCGAGGGCATCCCGTTCAACGGCGTCAAGGGCACCATCCGCAACGAGGGCGGCCGCGTGGTGGACGAGTCCGGCGAGCACCTGCCGGGCTACTACGCGACGGGCTGGATCAAGCGCGGGCCGGTCGGCCTCATCGGCCACACCAAGTCCGACGCCTCCGAGACGATCGCGAACCTCGTCGAGGACGCCCCCGCCCTCTACGCCGAGACCAAGGCGACGCCCGCGGGCCTCAGCCCCGACAACGTGCTGCGCCTGCTCAAGTCGCGCGGCGTGCCGGTCGTGCAGTGGGCGGACTGGGAGATCCTCGACGCGCACGAGCGCGCTATCGGCGAGCCGCACGGCCGCGAGCGCATCAAGGTGGTGCCGCGCGAGCGCATGACCGAGATCGCGCTCAGCCGCATCGCGGACAACGTCTCTCCCTGACGCGCGACGCGACTCCCGCTGAGAGAAGTGGGACATGGGGCCGATGCGACGGACGTGACCGTCGCATCGGCCCCGTTCCGTCTCAGGAGGCACCTCCGCCATCGGGAGTCCGCGGGGGCCTCCCGCCCGCGCGGTGGCACCCCGTGCCGCCGAGTTCTGGCACCATTCCTCCCGTGGGGAACCGGCACGGGCTGACGCGCGTTCTCCGTCCGAGGGAAAACGGAGGACACGTGGGCGGCAGGAAGTACTTCAACGGGCTCAAGACCACCGGTCTGTTCGTGCTGCTGTGGGCGGTGATGCTCACGCTGGGCACGTTCATCGGCGGCGGCCAGTACCTCTGGCTCTTCGCGCTCCTGTCGGTCGCCGGCACCGCGTTCGGCTACTGGAACTCCGCGTCGCTGGCGATCCGCGCGATGCACGCCCGGCCCGTCACCGAGGTCGAGCAGCCCGCCATGTACCGCATCGTGCGCGACCTCAGCCGCGAGGCGAACCAGCCGATGCCGCAGCTGTACGTGTCGCCCACCGCCGCGCCGAACGCCTTCGCGACCGGCCGCAACCCGCAGAACTCCGCCGTCTGCTGCACCGAGGGCATCCTCGAGCTGCTCGACGAGCGCGAGCTGCGCGGCGTGCTCGGCCACGAGCTCATGCACGTCTACAACCGCGACATCCTCATCGGCTCGGTCGCCGCGGCGTTCGCGGGCATGATCACCGCGGTCGCGCAGATGCTCTTCTTCTTCGGCGGCGGCCAGTCGAACCGCGAGAACCCGCTCGGCGCGATCGGCCTGCTCGCGATGCTCATCCTCGCGCCGCTCGCCGCCTCGCTCATCCGGCTCGCGATCTCGCGCACCCGCGAGTACGACGCCGACGAGGACGGGGCGTCCCTCACCGGGGACCCGCTCGCCCTCGCCTCGGCGCTGCGCAAGCTCGAGCAGGGCACGCGCGCGCGCCCGCTCAAGGACACGCCCCAGCTGGAGAACGTGTCGCACATGATGATCGCGAACCCGTTCCGCGGCGAGGGTCTCGCGAACCTGTTCGCCACGCACCCGCCCATGGACCAGCGCATCGCGCGTCTCGAGGATATGGCACGCAACCGGGGCTACCTGCGGTAACGCGCTCCCTCACCGGCTCCGATGTCGGCGCCCGGCCGTACCGTGGTCCCATGACGACGCTCGAGGGACGCACCGGCACCGCGGTCGTGGTGATCGACATGCAGCGCGACGTGGTCGCGCAGGCCGTGGACCGCGACGGCGTGATCGCGCGGATCGCCGGGCTGGTGGCCCGCGCGCGCACGGCCGGCGTCCCGGTGGTCTGGGTGCAGGACACCCTCGACGGCGCGCAGGGGAGCGACGGTTGGCGGCTGGTCGACGCGCTCGTGCCGGGCGAGGACGAGGCGGTCGTGGCGAAGGAGCACGGCGACGCGTTCGAGGGCACGGAGCTCGAGGATGTGCTCGCCGGTCTCGCGGCCGGGCGTCTCGTCGTGTGCGGCGCGCAGACCGATGCGTGCGTGCGCTCCACCCTCCACGGCGCGTTCGTGCGCGGGTACGACGTCACGCTCGTCGAGGACGCCCATACGACCGCGGATCTCACCTCGTACGGGGCGCCGCCGCCCGCACAGGTCATCGCCCACACCAACCTCTACTGGCGCTATCAGACGGGGCCCGGCCGGGTCGCCGAGGTCGTCGCGGCGGACCAGGTGGTGCTGGCGGGCGGGTGAGGCCGGCTCAGCGGGCGTGGCGCGTGAACGTGAGGTGCGTGACGCCGCTCGGCGTGGTCGCGGAGGCGACGTCGAAGCGCTCCTCGAGGCCCTCGAGCCCGGTCCACAGGCTGGCGCCGCGCCCGAGGATCACGGGCACCACCACGACGTGAAGCAGGTCGACCAGGTCCTCCGCGAGGAACTCCCGCACCGTCGTCGGGCCGCCGCCCAGGCGCACATCGAGGCCGCCCGCGAGCTCGCGCGCCGTGGCCAGCGCCTCCGCCGGCGGCGCGTCCATGAAGTGGAACGTCGTGTCGCCCATCGCCAACGGGGCGCGCGGCCGGTGCGTGAGCACGATGACCGGGGTATGGAAGGGTGGCTCCTCGCCCCACCACCCTCGCCACCCCGCATCGTCCTGCCAGCCGGGCGGGCCGAACTTGCCGGCCCCCATGATCTCCGCGCCGATGCCCTCGCCCCAGCGCGCGGCGAAGGCGTCGTCGGGCGTGGCGGGCGCGTCGGGCTCGCCGATGTTGGCATGGAACGTCGCGGTCGCCTTGAACCACTCCATGAGCCTCATGCCGGCGTGGCCGAACGGCGCGTCGAGGCTCTGACCTTCGCCCGTCGCGAAGCCGTCGAGCGACACGGCGAGGTTGTGCACCCGGACCAGGGACATGCCTGCAGTGTGCCACCGGCACGCTCGCCGCGCGGACCGGGCCGCGACGGGGCAGGCTGGAGGGGTGCGGCGGCGACCGGCGTCACCGCGGCGGAAGGCGGTGCGACGATGCACGAGGTCGAGAGGCTCGAACGTCAGGCGTGGGAGGAGCTCTCCGGCGGCGATCCGCGCGCGTTCTTCGGGCGCGTCCTCGCGTCCGACGCGGTCATGCTGCTGCCCGACGTGGGTCTGCTGGAGCGGGACGAGTCCATCGACTCGATGGCGACGACCCAGCCGTGGGACGTCCACACGCTGGAGGACATGCGCGTCCTCGCGCCGTCCGAGGACGTCGCAGTCGTGGTCTACCGTGCGCGGGCGATCCGCTGGGACATGCAGCACGTCACCCACGTGTCGAGCACCTATGTGCGGCTGGACCGCGAGTGGCGGCTGCTGGTGCACCAGCAGACCGCCGCCTCGCACCCGTCCTAGCGGAAGTTGACGAACTGCAGCGCGGCGTCGACGTCCGCGCCCTTGAGCAGGGCGATGGTCGCCTGCAGGTCGTCGCGCGACTTCGAGGTCACCCGCAGCTCGTCGCCCTGGATCAGGGCCTTGACGGACTTGGGGCCCTCGTCGCGGACCAGCTTGGTGAGCTTCTTCGCGACGTCCTGAGCGATGCCCTCCTTGACCTTCGCCGCGAGGCGGTACTCCTTGCCGGACGGCACCGGCTCGCCCCACTCGAGGGCCTTCATCTCGATCTGGCGCTTGGCGAGCTTGCCGATGAACACGTCGAGCACCGCCTTGACGCGCTCCGGGCTGTTCGCCTTCATGAGGATGTCCTCGCCCGAGAACTCGATCGAGGCGCCGACCCCCTTGAAGTCGTAGCGCTGCGCGATCTCCTTGGCCGCCTGGTTGAGGGCGTTGTCGACCTCCTGGCGGTCCACCTTGGACACCACGTCGAAGCTGCTGTCGCCTGCCATCTCATCTCCTTCCGGGCGCCGTCGGAGCGGCGCCGCCACGTCTCGGGAGCCTGTCCCGGGCGCGATTCGCGTCGGGGGCTCGATCCTTGCTATCCTTCCATGCGCGCCGCTTGCGGCGCATCGGCAGGTTGCCCGAGCGGCCAAAGGGAGCTGACTGTAAATCAGCCGTCATCGACTTCGGGGGTTCGAATCCCTCACCTGCCACCCAAGGCGAAGCGCCCCTCCTCCGGGAGGGGCGCTTCCGCGTTCCCGGGCGGTGCCGCTCAGACCTCCAGCTCGCGGTAGATCAGCGTCGCCATGAGCGCGTTGCCCGCGTTGGTCTGATGGATGTCGTCGGACGACACCAGGTTGAGCGGATCCGCCCCCGGCACCCCGGTGGCCGCGTACGCGCTCGAGATGTCGAGGAAGAGCCGCGACGCGGGCTTGAGGTTGGCGACCCGCCGCAGCGCGTCCCCGTAGCTCGACCAGCCGTACGCCGTGGGCGAGGACACGTCGAGGCGCTGGTATGCGTGCACGAGGACGTGCACGAACGGCGCCGGGAGCCGCGCGTCGAGGTAGGCCAGCCGCGTCGTGAGCTCGCTCTGATAGGTCGTCGGCGACTTCTGCGCGGCGAAGTCGTTGGACCCGACCATGTGGAACATCACCGCGGGCCCGAGGTCCGCGATCGCGGTGCACATCGCGTTGGTCAGGTAGGTGTTGGCCTGGGTGTTGGTGATCCCGCAGTTGTAGGCGTGCACGCCGGCGGCGGTGCGCTGCGTGAACGAGGCGGACGTGGAGGCCTGGATCGCCGTCTCGCCGCCCGACGTCGAGTACTGCGCGCGCAGCCGCGTGACGAAGCGCGCGACCCAGCCGGTGGCCGCCGAGTTCGCCGTGGTCGACGAGCCGGCGAAGACGAGCGCCACGGGAGCGGACTCCCAGGTGGACAGCGCGGCGCGCAGGATGTCGGCGGCGCCCCGGCGCGACACGTACGACTCGGTCAGGGCCTCGTCGTTGACGAAGGCCGGCAGCAGCACGAAGGTCGTGCTGCCGTCGCCGATGCGGTAACGGCCGGTGTCCGTCTCGTACCCGGGCTCGCCCGCCGCGAGCACCGGGTTGGCCGTCTGCCACTGCGACCAGGTGCCGCGCCTCAGCTTGATCGTCGTCATGTGCCGTCCCCGCGCATCGTCCGGCCCCGGTCAGGGGCAGCCGCCGTCGATCTCGTCGCCCGGCGCATCGTCCGGCGCCGCGGGCGCGGGCGTGGACGATGCGGCGGCGGGGGCGGCCGTGACGGCCGCGCCTCCGCCGACGAGCAGGGCCGTGAGCACGAGCCGACGGGCGATCATGGCGTCCCTCCATCGATGACCGAGGCCGTCGCGCCCCCGGTGCCCTGCAGGCTGTCGAGCCAGTCGTCGACGGTGCCGTCGAAGCCCTGCTCGACGGCCACCTCGTAGGCGGACAGGCCGTCGGTGCCGGCGTAACCGCGGTAGCCGCGCGGGCCGCGCTGGTTGAGGCTCTTGCGCTTGGTCCCCGTGGGGCAGCGGCCGGAGGCCTTGGGTGTGACGATCTTGTTGTTGACCACGTCGACGCATGCGTACACGGACGTGGTCGTCGTGCCCGCGCTCGCGGCGAGCGCGCCGCCGCCGACGAGGCCGACGGCCATTGCCGCACCGAGCGCGACAACCCCCCAGGTTCTCCGCATGAAACGGAACATACCGCGCATATCGGCATGCGCGCTAGGGGCGGATGGGCCGAATCCGCGCGCGGATGTGCACCTTCACATCGCGAGGGCCGCCGGGGCGGCCCTCAGGGCTGTCGAGGGCCGGTTCAGACGCCTGCGGCGGCGTTCTCCACGGTGTGGGCGTCCGCATCGTCCCGCATGTCCTCGAGCTCGACGCCGCGGGTCTCGGGCACGCGCGCCATCACGAAGAAGAAGGACAGCAGCGCCATCGCGGCGTAGAAGCCGTAGGCGAGCACGAGGGACAGGTCCGCGAGGCCCGGGAAGGACACGGTGATGAGGAAGTTCGCGGCCCACTGGGCGGCGGCGGCGACCGCGAGGGCCGTGGCGCGCATGTGGTTGGGGAA
The DNA here is from genome assembly GCF_000971155.1 of Demequina maris. GTDB lineage: Bacteria > Actinomycetota > Actinomycetes > Actinomycetales > Demequinaceae > Demequina > Demequina maris. The sequence continues at coordinate 14,553 of NZ_BBLX01000005.1, forward strand.
CATCTCGCCGAGCAGCACCCACACGACCGGGCCCCACGAGGCCGCGAAGAAGACGACGAACGCGTTGGCGGCGATGAGCGCGGCCGTGGCCCAGCCGCCCTCGAGCGCGGTGTCCCCGGCGGCGTTCGTGGTCGCGTTCGCGAACGCGATCGCCATGGTCGCGAGCGAGACGAACATGCCCGCGGAGCCGATGAGCAGGAGGAGGCGACGGCCGATGCGGTCGACCAGCGAGATCGCGATGATCGTCGCGACGATGTTCGTGAGCGACGTGATGGTCGACGTGGTGAAGGCGTCGGACTCGTCGAAGCCGACCGACTGCCACAGCGTGGTCGAGTAGTAGAAGATCACGTTGATGCCCACGAGCTGCTGGAACATCGACAGCAGGATGCCGGTCCACACGATCGGGTGCAGGCCCCACGCGTGGCCCCGGAGGTCGCGCATCGAGCGCTTCTCGTCGCTGCCGAGCGAGAAGCGGATCTGGGAGATCTTGTGCTGCGGGTCGGTCTCGCCGGTGTAGTCGGCGAGGATCCGCGCCGCCTCGTCGTCGCGGTGCTTCGCGACGAGGTACCGGGGCGACTCGGGCAGCCGTAGCGCCGCGACGCCGTAGATGATCGCCGGGATCGCGGCCGCGAGGAACATCCAGCGCCACGCCTCGAGGCCTGCCCACAGGTCCTCGGAGGCGCCGCCCGCGCTCGACGCGAGCATCTCGTCGCTCAGCAGCGCGGCGAAGATGCCGAGCACGATCGCCATCTGCTGGAGCGAGCCGAGCCGTCCACGGAAGGTCGCGGGCGCGACCTCGGCGATGTAGGCGGGCGCGATCACGGAGGCGGCGCCGATCGCGAGGCCGCCGAGGATGCGCCAGCCGATGAGGTCCCACACCCCGAACGCGAAGCCCGAGCCGAGGGCCGACAGGAAGAACATGATCGCCGAGATCACCATGACGCGGATGCGGCCGTACCGGTTCGCGAGGCCGCCCGCGAACCACGCGCCGACGGCGCAGCCGAGCAGCGCGGACGCGACCGCGAAGCCGGTGAACGTGTCGCCGAGGTCGAACTCGCCCTGGATGGAGTCGACCGCGCCGTTGATCACCGACGAGTCGAAGCCGAACAGGAAGCCGCCGAGCGCGGCGCCGATGCTGATCGCGACGACCCGTCCATGGAGGCGGGGTGCCGCCGTCGGGGAAGGCTGCTGTGTCACGGCGGGCTCCAATCACGGGACCCCGACGACGCGGTCCCGACCTCTCCATCGCCGCGCCTCGGCGGCGCGACCCATAACGCCGAAACTATCGCCAACCGGGGCGGATCGCCCGCCGAAGCCCCCGCTCAGGGGCGCGTGTCGGCGATGGTGACGATGCCACGGGAGGCGTGCGGTCAGTGCCCGCCCATGAACGGCGCCATCGCCCGCGCGGCGAGGCTGTCGCGCCCGGTCGCGCGCTCCTCGGCGTCCGCGGCGGACATCGCGCGCAGCCCGGCGTTGACGCCGAGCCAGCGGACCGGCTCGGGCTCCCATCGCGGCGACCGGTGGCCGACCCAGGGCAGCGTCGTGAGGCCCGTGTCCTCGCCGAGGACGAGGTCGCGCAGAGTGCGCCCCGCGAGGTTCGTCGTGGTGACGCCGTCCCCGACGTAGCCGCCCGCCCAGCCCATCCCGGTGTCCGGGTCCAGGCCCACCGAGGCGTGCCAGTCGCGCGCGATCCCGAGCGCGCCTCCCCACGCGTGGGTGATCTCGACGTCCCGCAGGACGGGGAGCAGGTCGACGAGCGTGCGATGCAGCTTCGCGTGCACGCGGGCGGCCGCGCGCGGGTCGAGCCGGGTCGACGATCCGAGGCGGTACGGGGCGCCGCGCCCGCCGAAGACGATGCGGTCGTCGGCGGTGCGCTGCCCGTAGATGATGAGGTGGCGGCCGTCGGTGAACGTCTCGCGGCGCGCGAGGCCGATCTCGTCCCACATGCCTGCCGGCAGCGGAGCGGTGGCGATGATGAGCGAGTGCACGGGCACCACGTCGCGGCCGTGCCCCGGCAGCCCGGGGGTGTAGCCCTCGGTCGCGCGGATGACGTGCGCGGCGGTCAGGGCGCCGCGCGGCGTCTCGACGCGGTGCGGCACGATGCGCGTCGCGGGCGTGAGCTCGTGGACCCGCACGCCGCGCTCGCGGACGGCCCGCACCAGGCCCCGCACCAGGCGGCCCGGGTGGACCGCCGCGCAGTCCGGCGTGTAGGTGCCGCCGAGGACGCCCGCGGCGTCGATGTGCGCGCGTGCGGCCTCGGCGTCGAGCAGCACGAGGTCGTCCTCGCCGCGGCCCCAGGCGCGTGCCTCCCGGACCTCGAGGCGCGCGCGCTCGAGCTGCGTTGACGTGCGCGCGAGCGTCACGGTGCCGCCCTTGGCCAGACGCGCATCGATGCCGGCGTCCGCCGCCGCGCGGATCACCTCGTCGACGGAGGCGCGCATCGCGGCGTGCTGCCGCAGCGCCCCGTCGCGGTCGGCGTCGCGGGCGAGGGTGGCGAGCGAGCTCGGGAACAGCGCGGACGCCCACCCGCCGTTGCGCCCCGACGCGCCGAATCCGGCGATCTCCCGCTCGACGATCGCGATGCGCAGGTCGGGCCGCGCCTCGGCGAGGTAGTACGCGGTCCACAGCCCGGTGAAGCCGGCGCCGACGATCGCGACGTCCACCTCGCGGTCGCCCGCGAGGGGGTCCGCCGCGACGAGGTCGTCGCCCGACGTGGCCAGCCAGAGCGAGACCGAGGCATAGGCGCGGGCGCGGTCGGACGGATCGTCCGGCGCGGGGCGGCGGCCGGGCCGCGCGGAACGTGCCGCATCGTCGTGCGTGTTCATGGCCTCAGTGTGGCGATTCTCATGTCTGAAACATGCCTGCAACCTCCGCGCCCGGACAAGTCGTTTCGCGCGCGTAAATTCTCCGGCCAAATCGGCCGATAACCCGTGTCAACGCGTTGTTCACCTCTTGTTGAGCCCCAGGGGGCATGCCACTATCTCCCCACTCGATGAAGTCCGAACGGGTTCATGCCCGGAGCGAAGGAGGTCGACGTGTCCGAGGTCACGCCGCCGGAGGATGGCAAGAAGAAGGGCGTCTCGCGCCGCGGACTGATGATCGGGGGCGCCGCCGGTGTCGCCGGTCTCGGTGCGGTCTACCTGATGGGACGCGGGGGCGGTGGCGACGACGCCGCGGCGGGCTGTGTCACGACGGATCTGTCGGACACCGAGTCCGTGCTCAACATGTCGAACTGGCCCGAGTACATCGACGAGGACGACGGCGACTACGTGTCGACGCTGACGGCCTTCCAGGAGGAGTCGGGCATCGACGTCACGTACACGCCCGACGTCAACGACAACGTCGAGTTCTTCGCGAAGGTCCGCAACCAGCTCGGCGCCTGCCAGCCGACCGGCCGCGACATGTTCGTCCTCACCGACTGGATGGCCGCGCGCATGATCGACGCGGGCTGGATCCAGCAGCTCGACAAGGCGAACGTCCCCAACCTCGACAAGAACCTCATCTCGTCGCTGCAGGGCGTGGGCTGGGACCCGAACCGCGACTACTCCGCGCCGTGGCAGTCGGGCTTCACCGGCATCGCCTACAACAAGTCGCTCGTCGGCGAGGTCACCAACATGAACGACCTCCTCACGCGCACCGACCTGCGCGGCAAGGTGACGATGCTCACCGAGATGCGCGACACCATGGGCCTGATGCTGCTCGCGGACGGTGCCGACCCGGCCAACTTCAGCGACGACGAGTGGGGCAACGCGCTCGACAAGATCTCGAAGGCGCGCGCGGACGGTCAGATCCGTGCGTTCACCGGCAACGAGTACATCAACGACCTCGCCAACGGCAACATCGCGGCCTGCGTCGCGTGGTCGGGCGACGTCGCCGCCGCCGAGGACGAGAACCTGGTCTTCCTGCCCCCGGAGGAGGGCATGATGATCTGGTCGGACAACATGATCGTCCCGGTCCAGGGCACCCACAAGGCCAACGCCGAGAAGCTCATCGACTACTACTACCGTCCCGACGTCGCCGCCAAGCTCGCGGCCTACGTCTGGTACGTCTGCCCCGTCGAGGGCGCGCAGGCCGAGATGGAGAAGATCGACCCGTCGCTCGTCGACAACCCCCTCATCTTCCCGACCGCCGAGTACCTCGCCCAGACGCACGGCTTCATGGCGCTGGACGAGGCGAAGGCCTCTCAGTACGAGAAGGACTTCGCGAATGTCTCTGGCTGACCAGGCCCGTGGGGACCTCAAGCTCACCGGTCTCCACAAGCGGTACCCCAACGGGTTCGTCGCGGTCGAGTCGCTCGACCTGGTGATCCCCCAGGGCTCGTTCTTCGCGCTGCTCGGCCCCTCGGGCTGCGGCAAGACCACGACGCTGCGCATGGTCGCCGGTCTCGAGGAGGCCACCAAGGGCACCATCCACATCGGCGACCAGGACATCACCTACGCGCGGCCGTACAAGCGGCCTGTCAACACGGTGTTCCAGAACTACGCCCTCTTCCCGCACCTCACCATCGCGGAGAACGTCGCGTTCGGCCCCACGCGCCGCGGCGCGAAGGACCCCGCGAAGGAGGTCAAGGAGATCCTGGCGCTCACCGAGCTGACCGAGCAGGCCGCGAAGAAGCCCGCGCAGCTGTCCGGAGGACAGCAGCAGCGCGTGGCCCTGGCCCGCGCGATCATCAACCGCCCGGACGTCCTGCTGCTCGACGAGCCGCTCGGCGCGCTGGACCTCAAGCTGCGTCGCGCGATGCAGATCGAGCTCAAGCGCATCCAGGAGGAGGTGGGCCTCACCTTCGTGCACGTCACGCACGACCAGGAGGAGGCCATGACGATGGCCGACACGGTCGCCGTCATGAACAAGGGCCGCATCGAGCAGATGGGGGCGCCGTACGACCTGTACACGAACCCCCAGACCACGTTCGTGGCCAACTTCCTCGGCCGCTCGAACCTCATCAAGGCGAAGGTCCTCGGGCGCGAGGGCACCGGGGCCGATGCGGTGGTCAAGGTCGACATGCACGGCACGATCGCGACGATCAAGGCCAGCAAGGTCCACACGGACTCCGACCAGGGCTGGGTGGGCATCCGCCCCGAGAAGGTCCTCATCCAGCCCGAGGGCCAGGCGATCGACGCGCCGGGCGCCGCCCTGTCGGGCGCCGTCGTGGTCGACGCCAGCTACATCGGCGTCTCGACCGACTACACGCTGCGCATGCCGTGGGGCCAGGAGATCACCTGCTTCGAGCAGAACACCGGCCGGCGCGGCGGGCTCATCCCCGTCGGCACCAAGGTCGACGTGTCCTGGCGTCCCGAGTTCGCGTTCCTGCTCGACTCGTCGCAGGACGTCGAGGCGGGCCTCGAGGAGGACTGACGTGGACTCCCTTCAGCGGGTGTTCGGCAAGAACGCCGCCTACTGGCTCATCGGGCCGGCAGCGCTGTGGCTCGCGGTCTTCTTCGCGTTCCCGATGCTGTCGCTCCTGACGACGTCGCTGTCCGACCCGGCGGGCTCGCCCATCACCGGGTACACGCTCACCTGGCGCGTCCAGAACTACATCGAGGTGCTGGGCGACTACTGGCCGTACATGATGCGGTCGCTGCTGTACGCCGGCATCGCGACCCTCCTGTGCCTCGTCCTCGGCTACGTGCTCGCGTACGCGATCGCGTTCAAGGCGGGCCGCTGGAAGACCGTCATGCTCGTGCTCGTCATCGCGCCGTTCTTCACGTCGTTCCTGGTGCGCACGCTGTCGTGGAAGCTCATCCTCGCGGACAACGGCTTCATCGTGAACACGCTCCAGACGCTGCACATCCTCGGCGAGGACGGGCGCCTGCTCGCCACGCCGTTCGCGGTGATCATGGGCCTCACGTACAACTTCCTGCCGTTCACGATCCTGCCGCTGTACACGAGCCTCGAGAAGATCGATCCGAAGCTCAACGAGGCGGCCGCGGACCTGTACGCGAGCCCGTTCCAGCGCTTCACCAAGATCGTCTGGCCGCTGTCGCTGCCCGGCGTGGTCGGCGGCACGCTGCTCACGTTCATCCCGGCGACCGGCGACTACATCAACGCCTCGCTGCTCGGCAGTCCGAACACGCAGATGGTCGGCAACAAGATCCAGCAGCTGTTCACGACGGCGAACGACTATCCGCACGCGGCGGCGCTGTCGGTGCTGCTGATGGCGATCATCGTCGGCATGGTGCTCGTCTACGTGCGCCGTGCCGGAACGGAGGAGCTGCTGTGATCACCCGTCTGGGCCGCTGGATCGGCAAGCACCTCATGCTGACGCTCGGCATCCTGGTGCTGGTCTACATGTACATCCCGAACATGATCGTCGCGCTGATGTCGTTCAACGACTCGTCGCAGTCGCGCAACCTCTACCAGTTCCAGTCCTTCACCTGGGACAACTGGCTGAACCCGTGCGAGCCGCAGGGCATGTGCGAGTCGCTGCGCGTCAGCATCAGCATCGGCCTGCTCGCGACGCTCGTCGCGACGGCCATCGGCACCCTCGCGGCCTTCGCCCTCGTGCGGCACCGCTTCGAGGGGCGCTCCACCGCCAACCTGATGATCTTCCTGCCGATGGCCACGCCGGAGATCGTCATGGGCTCGTCGCTGCTGGCGCTGTTCGTCGCGGCGGGCTTCGGCGGCCAGCTCGGCTTCTGGACCATCCTCATCGCGCACATCATGTTCTGCATCTCGTTCGTGGTGGTGACGGTCCGTTCGCGCCTGGCCGGCCTCGACTCGAACCTCGAGAAGGCCGCGATGGACCTCTACGCGAACGAGTGGCAGACGTTCTGGCGCATCACGTTCCCGCTGGTGTTCCCGGGCATCCTGTCCGCCGCCCTGCTGGCGTTCTCGCTGTCGTTCGACGACTTCATCATCACGAACCTCAACTCGGGCACCACGGTGACCTTCCCGATGTTCGTGTGGGGTGCCGCGCAGCGCGGCGTCCCGATGCAGGTCAACGTCATCGGCACGTTGATGTTCATCCTCGCGCTCGCCATCGTGATCGGTGGAGAGGTCGCGGCGCGGCGACGCGCCAAGGGCAAGGCCGCGGCGCTCTGAGCCGCCACCGCTGACGACGAAGGGCCCCGATCCGTGAGGATCGGGGCCCTTCTCGCGTCCTGCGGCCGGCCCGGGTGCCGGGTCGTGCGCGCATCGGTCCGACGGGCGTGCCGGAACCGGCCCGCAGGTCGGACGATGCGCGGAACGCTCCGACGTGCGAGCCGGCCCTCGGACGGGTCGGCGCGGGCGCTACAGCAGCGCGTACGCGCGCGTGATGACGTCGCGCAGGATCCGCTCGATCTCGTCGAACTCGGCCTGGCCGATGACGAGCGGCGGCGACAGCTGGATCACCGGGTCGCCGCGGTCGTCGGCACGGCAGTACAGGCCGGCGGCGTAGAGCTCCTTGGACAGGAAGCCGTGGAGCACGCGCTCGCACTCCTCGTCGGACAGCGACTCCTTGGTCGCCTTGTCCTTGACGAGCTCGATGCCGTAGAAGAAGCCGTCGCCGCGCACGTCGCCGACCATCGGCAGGTCGAGCAGGCGCTCGAGAGTCGCGCGGAAGGCGGGTGCCGTCTCGCGCACGTGCTCGAGCACGCCCTCGGTCTCGAAGATCTCGAGGTTCTTGAGCGCGACCGCCGCGGCCACCGGGTGGCCGGCGAACGTGTAGCCGTGCGCGAACATCTCGCCCTTCTCGAGGAACGGCGCCATGAGCCGGTCGGTGGCTATCATCGCGCCCATGGGCGCGTAGCCGGACGTGAGGCCCTTGGCGGACGTGATGATGTCCGGGAGGTAGTCGAAGCGCGTCGCGCCGAACATCTCGCCCAGGCGGCCGTACGCGCAGATGACCTCGTCGGACACGAGCAGCACGTCGTGGCGGTCGCAGATCTCGCGCACCCGCTGCCAGTAGCCGGGCGGCGGCGGGAAGCATCCGCCGGCGTTCTGCACGGGCTCGAGGAAGACCGCGGCGACGGTGTCGGCGCCCTCGTTGAGGATCGCGACCTCGATCTGGTCCGCGGCCCAGCGGCCGAAGGCCTCCGGGTCCGAGCCGTCGTGGAGGCCGTGGGTGATCTCGTCGGCGCGGTAGATGTTCGTGTTGGGCACGCGGAAGGTCGACGGCACGAGCGGCTCGAACTGCGCCTTGAGGCCGGGCAGCCCGGTGATCGACAGGGCGCCGTGCGGCGTGCCGTGGTACGCGACGTTGCGGCTGATGACCTTGTGCTTCATCGGCTTGCCGACGAGCTTGAAGTAGTTCTTCGCGAGCTTCCACGCGGACTCGACGGCCTCGCCGCCGCCGCTGGTGAAGAACACGCGGTTGAGGTCGCCGGGCGCGAGGTGCGCGAGGCGCTCGGCGAGCTCGATCGCGGTCGGGTGCGCGTACGACCACAGCGGGTGGAAGGCGAGCTGGCGCGCCTGCGCGGCGGCCGCCTCGGCGATGTCCTCGCGCCCGTGGCCGAGCTGGTTGACGAAGAGGCCGCCCAGGCCGTCGAGGTAGCGCCGGCCCTGCGCGTCGTAGATGTAGGCGCCCTCGCCGCGCACGATGACGGGGACGTCCTCGGTCGCGTAGCGGGAGTGCTGCGTGAAGTGCATCCAGAGGTGGTCCTTGGCCGCCTGCTGGAGATGTGCGTGATCCATCCACCTATGCTTCCGGGCCGGGCGCGCCCCGCGCAACCGACGGGATGGCGGGCGTTCGGGCAGGTCGCGACGGAACGTCTGGCGCGGGGGAGACGCGCCGTCCCTCCGCCGACGCCTCCTACGCGGCCTCGAGCGCGTCGGCGAGGGCGGCGGCGAGGTCGCCGCGGGGCGCGACCTCGATCGTGTCGAGGCCGAGCCAGCCGGCCATGAGACGCAGCTCGGCCGCCAGCGCGACGGCGACCTCCGCATCGTCCCGCCGCCGTCCGCCGGGCGCCCGGCCGGGCTCCCGCCAGGTCGCCTCCGCCGACAGCACCCCCTCCTTGCGCCGGGCCTTGAGGTCCACGCGCGCCTCGAAGCGGTCGCCGTGGAGGAACAGCAGGCAGTAGTAGCCGAACTCGCGCTTGGCGGCCGGCGTGTAGATCTCGATCCGATAGTCCACGCCGAACATCCGCAGCAGCCGTGGGCGGTACCAGCACACCGGGTCGAACGGGCTGAGCAGGGACGATGCGGTGGCGCGGCCGGGGTCGGCTGCGTCGGACGCGAGCAGCGCGGGGTCGCGCCAGCCCTCGACATCGACCCACGAGGCGAGGCCGCGCTCGACGGCGGACTCCGCCCATGCGGCGCCGCGCGGGCCCGTGCCCGAGGTCGCGGGGGAGGTGAGGCGGAAGTGGTCGGCGAGGTCGCGCACGGTGCCGATCCCGGTGGCCGCGAGGGCGCGGTCGAACAGCGCCTGCTGCGCGTCCTCGGGCGGCAGCGCCCACGCGTCGCCGTCGTGCGCGCCGACGTGGCCCCAGGCGCGCTCGGGCGCGTCGTACGTGCGGCGGAAGTGGTCCGCGCGGCTGGCGGCCACCTCGCCGGTCATGAACAGGTACTCGAGCGCCGTCTTGACGTGGCTCTCGTCCCACCACGGGCCGCGGCGGCCCTCGCGCGGGGCCAGGTGCTCGAGGTCGGCCGCGGTGACGGGGCCGTGGGCGGCCACGGCCTCGCGCACCTGGTCCAGCAGGCCCGGCCGCTCGGCCTCGAGACTGCCGAGCGCGCGCGCCTTCCACGAGCTCGAGCGGCGCATGCGGTGGTGCAGCGCGGGCAGCAGGTCGCGGGGCATCACCGAGGCCTCGTGCCCCCAGTGCTCGAAGTTCTCCGCCGAGCCCCACAGCCACGCGTCGAAGCGGTCGCGGTCGTAGGGGCCGAAGCGCGAGTACAGCGGCAGGTGGTGGGCGCGGGCGAGCACGTTCACGGAGTCGAGCTGCAGCACCCCCTGGCGCTCCAGGTACGCGCGGAAGCGCGCCGGGCCGGGCCGGCCCGCGAGCCGGCGGCGGGCGAGGGACTGGGCCGCGAGGTGGATGCGGCGGGCCTCCGCGGCGCTGAGGGACTCGGTCACGCAGGCCACTCTAGAAGGCCCATCCGACACTCTCCCTGGGCGTTCTCCCCGCCCGAGGAGCCGATTTCACTTTTGGCCCGGAGTGCGTGTAACCTATTCCGGCCAGCCCCGATAGCTCAGTCGGCAGAGCGTTTCCATGGTAAGGAAAAGGTCCAGGGTTCGATTCCCTGTCGGGGCTCCAAGTCTGTCGTCATGTACGATGGATCGCCGCCGCAAGGCGGCTCGCGGCGGGGTAGCTCAGCTGGTTAGAGCGCACGACTCATAATCGTGAGGTCGCGGGTTCGAGCCCCGCCCTCGCTACGGATTCAGGCAGACGCCTGATCATGCGCCTTCGCGAGGCGCGTCCCTACAAGGCTGGGAGAGAACCATGGCCAAGAACGACGTTCGTCCGAAGATCACGCTCGCGTGCACCGAGTGCAAGGACCGCAACTACATCACGCGCAAGAACCGCCGCAACAACCCTGACCGTGTGGAGCTCTCCAAGTTCTGCCGGAAGTGCGGCAAGCACACCGCGCACCGCGAGACGCGCTAAGCAGCAGCTTCGATCGCAGGCCCGTCGCCCCTCCCGGGGGGCGGCGGGCCTTCGTCGTTCCCGGGGGACCGGCGCATCGCCCGCCCACGCGCGGCGCGCGCGTCAGGCGAGGTCGACCCCGGCGACGGCCGACGCCGAGTCGAGGAACGCCTCGCGGATGTTCTCGGCACCGTCCAGGTAGCCGCCCACGAGCGCGGCGTCCCTCAGCATCACGAGCGCCGCGGCCACCCTCTCGGGGTCGGACGCACCCGCGCCCGCGGCGGCCTGCGTGAGCACCCCGCGGAACCATGCCCGGTGCGTCGCGATGAGGCGGCGCACGGCGCTCGCCTCGTCGGGGTACTCCGCCGCCGCGTTGATGAAGGGGCAGCCGCGCGTGTGGCGCCGCGCGACGTCCTCGGCGATGCCGTGCACCGCGGCCCGCAGCGGATCGGGGCTCCCGCCGGCGGCCGCCACCTGCGCGCGGATACCGCGGTCCTCGCGTTCGAGGTACGCGACCACCAGGTCCTCCTTGCCCCCGAAGTGGCGGTACATGGTCGCGCGCGACATGCCCGCCTCAGACAGGATCCGGTCGACGCCCACCGAGTGGATCCCCTCGCGGTAGAAGAGGTCGGAGGCGGTCGCCGCGAGGCGCTCGCGGGCGTCCTGGGCGGGGGCTGCAGGGGTCGTCATCTCGGTCACCCTAGTGGAACGCTCGTTCCCCTTGGAACATGCCCGCAAAGAATTTCCGCTCGTCCGGGAATGAATGCGACTAGAACGATCGTTCTCTCACACGTCCGGGTCGAGGGATCCGGCGAGACCCGACAAGGAGACCACCATGACCACCACGCTCACCGCCCAGGAAGTCCGCCAGATCGACGCCGCCAACGCGTCCGGCCGCCCCACGGCGCTTCTCATCCACGGGCTCTGGCTGCTCGCGAGCAGCTGGGACGCCTGGCAGGAGAGGCTCGAGGGCGCCGGCTACGCCGTCGTGGTCGCCCGTTGGCCCGAGGAGCCGCAGGACGTCGAGGACGCGCGCGACCGCCTCGAGGCCCTCGCCGGCGTCGGCGTCCAGGAGGTGACCGACCACGTGGCGCGGATCGCCCGCGCGCTGGACCGGCGTCCGCTCGTGATCGGCCACTCGTTCGGCGGCCTGCTCGCCCAGCGGATCGCCGACCTGGGTCTCGCCGCCGCGACCGTCGCGATCGACCCCGCCCCGTTCAAGGGCGTGCTGCCGCTGCCCGCATCGACCCTCAAGGCCGCGTTCCCGGTGCTCGGCAACCCCGCGAACCGCACGCGCACCGTGACGCTCACCTTCGACCAGTTCCGCTACGGCTTCGCCAACGCGGTGCCCGAGGATGAGGCCCGGGCGCTCTACGCGCAGCACCACGTCGCCGCCCCGGGCCGGCCGCTCTTCCAGGCCGCCACGGCGAACCTCACCGCCGGCACTGCCACCCGGCTCGACACGCGCAACCCGGCGCGCGGACCGCTGCTGGTGATCTCCGGCGAGAAGGACACCATCGTGCCCCGCGCCGTCGCGCACGCCGCGTACCGCCTCCAGTCGCGCAACGACTCCGCCACCGAGTTCCTGGAGATCCCCGGGCGCGGCCACTCGCTCGTGATCGACAGCGGCTGGGACGAGGTGGCCGACGCCGCGCTCGCCTTCGCCGCGCGACACCTCGAGGTCCGCTCCGCGCTCTGACCGCGACACGACCCCACGGGCGCCGCCCCCGATCCTCGGGGGCGGCGCCCGTCGCGTCGCGGCGGGCCTGCGAGGACGTCCGGTTCCCGTGTGGGAGGCTCGCGCACGTGGACGATGCGGGGTCGCGCGGGGTGCGGCGGGTGACGTGGCGCGGGGTCGCGGTAGTGCTGGGCTGGCTCGCGCTCGCCGCGCTGCTGGTGCCCGTGGCGCTGCGGCTGACGGGCTGGGAGCGCGGTCCGCTCGCGTACGTCGTGCCGCTCGTCCCGTGGGTCGTGCTCGGCGCGCTCGTGCCCGCCGTGCTGGCGCTGCTCGGGCGGGCGTGGGTGCTGCTGGGCGCCTCCATCGCGACCGCGGCGCTGTGCGCCGCATGGGTGGCGCCGCTCTTCGTCGCGACGCCCGCCTCGGGGGACGTGGAGCTCACCGTCGCCAGCGTGAACCTGCGCGCGGGGGCGGGCGATCCCGAGGCGGTCGTCCGCCTGGTCCGGGAGAGCGGCGCGGATCTGCTGTCGGTGCAGGAGCTCACGCCCGAGGCCGTCGCCGCGCTCGACGAGGCGGGGCTCGGCAAGCTGCTGCCGTACTCCGCGGTGCTGGCGGACGCGATCTGGGCCGGGACCGGGCTGTGGTCCGCGCACCCCATCACGGGGTGGGAGGGCCTCGACGGCTACACGTTCCGGCAGGTGCGGGCGACCGTCGAGCTGCCGTCCGGGTCGGTCACCGTGCTCGCGGTGCATCCGGCGGCGCCGCAGCTGCTCGTCCACCGGGCCTGGAGCGCGGAGACGGCGGCGCTCGTCGACGTCCTCGACGGCATCGACGGCCCGGTGATCGCCGCCGGCGACCTCAACACGTCGCGGGACCACGCGGTGTTCCGTGACCTCGAGTCGCGGGGCTTCGTCGACGCCGCGGACGAGGCGGGCGCCGGCCTCGTCCCCACCTTCCCGCAGGACCGCACGCCGCCTCCGCTGGTCGCGATCGACCACGTGGTGACGCGTGACCTCGACCTGGTCGCGACGTCGCTCACGACGGTCGTGGTGCCGGGCTCCGACCACCGCGCGCTGGTGGTGGGCTACTCGGCGCCGTGACCGCTCTGTCCCTTTCGTCCCCGGCGTGACAGACTCCCGTCATGGGGGAGCCGGGGGTCGAGCAGCGCGACGGGAGGGTCGCCTCGGTGCTGTCCGCGCTGGGGCGCGGGCTCACCGTGCTCGCGCGCACCTTCGCGATCATGGCCCTGGTCGCGGTGCTCATCCCGGTGGCTGCGCGCTTCGCCGGCTGGGAGGGCGGCCCGCTCGCGGTGATCGTCTCGCTCATGCCGTGGGTGACCCTCGCGTGCCTCGTGCCGGTCGTGCTTTCGCTCCTCGCGCGCGACTGGATCCTCCTGACCGTGTGCGTCGCCGTGGCGGCGCTGTGCCTGTGGTGGATCGCGCCGATCTTCGTCGCGTCCACCGCCTCCGGCCCGGTCGCGCTGCGGGTGGTGACGTTCAGCCTCGCCAACGGGCAGGCCGACGCCGGGGCGGTGGTCGACCTCGTGCGCGAGAACGACCTCGATTTGCTCGCCCTCACCGAGCTCACGCCGGAGGCGCAGGCGCGGCTCGAGGCGGCGGGGCTCGACGAGCTGCTGCCGTACTCCGTCGAGTACCCCGACGAGCTCAAGTACGGCACCGGCGTATGGTCGCGACGCCCGCTGGAGGACGCCGAATCCCTGCCCGGCTTCACCGCCCAGGCGATCCGCGCGGAGACGACGCTCGGCGATGACCGGCTCACGGTCATCGTCGCGCACCCAGAGTCGCCCGGGGTATTCGACCACTCGGACTGGGACGCGGACCTCGTCGCGCTCAAGGACGTGCTCGCGGTCGAGGAGGGCCCCGTGCTGGTGGCCGGGGACCTCAACACCACGCGCGACCACCGCGGCTTCCGGCAGATCGAGGGCTTCGGCTACGTCGACGCGGTGGACGATGCGGGCGCCGGCTTCGTCGCGACCTACCCGAGCGACAGCTTCGCCCGGCACCACGTGCCCGGGCCGGAGCTGCTCGCGGAGCCGCTCGTCGCGATCGACCACATCCTGGTCAAGGACGCGGGCATCGTCGCCGCCGAGGTGGAGGCGGTCGAGATGCCGTGGTCGGACCATCGTGCGCTCGTCGCGGTGTACCGGGAGCCCTGACCCGGCCGCGCGGCCCCGCGCTCTTCCTGGGTAGGGTGGCATCGTGCCAGTGAACATCGACGCCGTGGGTCGCGCGTACGGCCCTCACGAGCCCTACGAGGTCACGCGGATCAAGATCCGCGAGTTCGCCGACGCGGTGGACGCCCGCTCCTTCGCGCACCGCAGCGAGGAGGCCGCGCGCGCCGAGGGCTACCCCGACGTGGTCGCGCCCACCACGTTCGCCGTCGTCATCGCGCAGCAGGCCGAGTTCCACGTGGTCGTCGACCCCGAGGTGGGCGTCGACTTCTCGCGCGTGGTGCACGCCGACGAGCGCTTCACGCACCACCGGCCGATCATCGCCGGGGACCTCATCTCCGCGACCGTGCACATCGACGACATCAAGCAGCGCGGCGGCATCTCGATGGTGACGACGCGCACCGAGCTGTCCGACGAGGACGGCGCGCCCGTGTCCACCGTGACGAGCACCCTCGCGGTGCGCGAGGAGGCCTGATGAGCAGCGAGAACGGACCCGCGTTCGACGCGCTCGAGGTGGGCGAGGTGGTCGCCGAGCGCGCCGTCGAGCTCACGCGCGACAGCCTCGTGCGCTACGCGGGCGCCTCGGGCGACTTCAACCCGATCCACTACAACGAGGTGGTCGCGGAGTCCGTCGGGCTGCCCGGCGTCATCGCGCACGGCATGCTCACCATGGGCACCGCCGCCTCGGTGGTCGAGGAGTGGGCCGGCCCGGGCAACGTCGTCGACCTGCAGACGCGCTTCACGCGCCCCGTCCCGGTGCCCGCGATCGGCGAGGCCGCCGTGTCGTTCACCGCGAAGGTGGGCGCCCTGGACGCCGAGACGCGCACTGCCCGCATCGACGTCACCGTCGAGCACGACGGCCAGAAGGTGCTCGGGAAGGCGCAGGCGGTCGTCTCCTGCACGTGAACCGCGTCACCGCGTGACACGAGGTGTCATCGAGGGGGTCCGCGACCCGGTAGGGTGACCGCGCGAGATCCGGTCGCGCGTCCATGGCGCATGCGGCTTTAGCGTCGCTCCCCCGGGATCGCACCATCCCCGGGAGAGCGTCGATGACGCGCGCTCTCCCCTGCGTGAAAGAGGACGCATGAGCGCCACCACCCAGGAGCGGACCGGTCCCGTCGGTCGCATCGACTTCTACTTCGAGATCACCAAGCGTGGCTCGACCATCGGCCAGGAGATCCGCGGCGGTCTCACCACGTTCTTCACGATGGCGTACATCGTCGTGCTGAACCCCATCATCATCGGCACCGTCGCGGACGGCACCGGCACCTACCTGGGCGGCGGAAGCGAGCCGAACCTCGCCCTGGTCGCAGCGGCCACCGCGCTCGTCGCCGGCCTGCTGTCCATCGCCATGGGCGTGTGGGCGCGCTTCCCGCTCGCGCTCGCCGCGGGCCTGGGCCTCAACGCGTTCGTCGCGTACGGCATCGCGGCGCGCGAGGGCATGAGCTGGCCCGAGGCCATGGGCTTCGTGGTCATCGAGGGCCTCGTCATCACGCTGCTCGTGCTGAGCGGCTTCCGGAAGGCCGTGTTCGCGGCCGTCCCGGCCTTCCTCAAGCAGGCCATCGCGGTCGGCATCGGCCTCTTCCTCGCGTTCATCGGCCTGTTCGATGCCGGCATGGTGCGCATCCCCGCGAGCGGCGCCACGCCCACGGAGTTCGGCATCGGCGGCTACATCGCGTCGTGGCCGATGCTCGTCTTCGTCGTCGGCCTGCTCACCGCGGTCATCCTCATGGTGCGCAAGGTGCGCGGCGCGCTCCTCATCTCGATCGCCGTCGCGACCGCGCTCGCGATGCTGATCCAGGGCGTCGTCAAGCTCGGCGCCGACCCGGCCGTCGCGAACGACTGGGCGCTCGTCGTCCCCGAGATCCCCGCATCGATCGCCTCCGTGCCGGACTTCTCGCTCGTGGGCCAGGTCGACCTCTTCGGCGGCTTCACCACGCTGCCCGTGCTCACCGCGCTGCTCCTCGTGTTCTCGCTGCTGATGGCGGACTTCTTCGACACCATGGGCACCATGACCGCCGTGGGTGCGGAGGCGGGCCTCAACGACGAGGAGGGCAACCCGGAGCGCTCGCAGCAGATCCTGCTCGTCGACTCGATCGGCGCGGCCGCGGGCGGCTTCGGCTCGGTCTCCTCGAACACGTCCTACATCGAGTCCGCGTCCGGCGTGGGTGACGGTGCCCGCACGGGCCTCGCCTCGGTGGTGACGGGTATCGCGTTCCTGCTGTCGACGTTCCTCACGCCGCTGTACGCCATGGTGCCGTTCGAGGCGGCGACGCCGGTCCTCGTGGTCGTCGGCTTCCTCATGGTGTCGCAGGTCGCCGGCATCGACTGGAAGGACTACCGGATCGCCATCCCCGCGTTCCTCACGTTCATCCTCATGCCGTTCGGCTACTCGATCTCGGTCGGCATCGGCGCGGGCTTCATCTCGTTCGTGGTGCTCCAGGTCGCGACCGGCGCGGCGCGCAAGGTGCACCCGCTGATGTGGGGCACCGCGGCGGCCTTCGCGATCTACTTCGCGATGGGCCCCATCCTCAACCTGCTGGGCTGACCCCCGCATCGTCCGTCGCGGCCCCGGTCCTCCTCGCGAGGGCCGGGGCCGTGCGGCGTCCGGACGTCGCATCGATCGCGGATCGGACCGACATCGGGGTGCTTTCGCGCACGCCGGCAGGACGTTGCGCGGATCGGTGCGACCTCGGGGTGCGGCGATGGCGGGCGCGTGGGCCCGGAGCACGAGCCGCTCAGCGCGGCGCGGGCGCGGTGGTCGAGCCGATGCGCAGCTCGAGCGGCATGACCACCGGCTCGGGCGACTGGCCCGCGAGGAGGGCCTTGACCTCGGCCGCGAGCGCGTGGCCCTTGGCCTCCGCGTCCTGCACCTGCGTCGTGAGCTCGTGCGGCGCGATCCAGGGCAGCTCGAGCCCGTCGAAGCCGGTGACGGACAGCTGCTGCGGCACCGCGATCTCGAGCTCGCGCGCCGCGAGGATCGCCCCGCCGGCGAGCAGGTCGGACTGGCACACGAGCGCGGTCGGGCGCGGCTCGGCGGCCAGCGCGAGGTGCGCGGCCGCGATGCCCTCCGCGACGATCGATGCGCGCGCCTCGACCACGACGCACGGCTCGACGCCGGCGTCGGCGAAGGCCTCGAGGCGGCGGTGCACGGGCGTCCAGGCGGTCTTGGACAGCGCCTCGTCGAGCCCGATCACGCGCGTCTCGCCGTCGAGGCCGGCGGGCAGCGTGATGGTGCCGATGCGCTCGTGGCCCAGCTCGACCAGGTGGCGGATGAGGGCCGCGGTCGCGGCCCGGTCGTCGATCTCGAGCACGCCCGCCCCGGCAGGCGCCTCGCCCTCCATCACCACCATCGGCAGCCCGCGGCGGCGGAGGATATCGATCGCGGGCTCGTCGTCGTGGTCGCGCACGCGCAGCAGCACGGCGGCGTCCATAGCGGCGGTCTCGAGCAGGCTGCGCTCGCCCGGCTCCCCGGTGGGGGTGGGGATGAGCAGCACGCCCAGGCCCATCTGGCCGAGGTCGCCCACGAGGCCGTCCATGATGCGCAGCATCAGCGGGTCGCGGAAGGACAGCTGGAGACGCTCATGGATGACGAGCCCCACCACGCCGGTGCGCCCCGACCGCAGCGCCCGCGCGTGCGGCGCCGGGCCCGCGTAGCCGAGCTCCTCGGCCGCGCGCTCGACCTTCGCCCGGGTCTCCGCGGACAGCGGTCCGGCGCCCGAGTACGTCAGGGATACAGTGGACAGCGATACGCCCGCCCTCGCGGCGACGTCGGCCATCGTCGGTCGGCGTGTGCGCGTCACGCGGCTCCCCCTCGGCTCGGTCAGACCCCAGGGTAGCGCCGCGCGCCCGCGCCGGGCGCACCCGCACGTCCACCCCGACGCCCACCCGAGGGAGCCATGACCCACGACGCCGCCCGGATCGCCTCCGCCCGCCGAGGCGTGCTCGCGATCTTCTGGATCATGGGCGTCTTCATGGCGACCCTCGTGTCGCGCTACCCGACCATCACGCGGCTGCTCGACGTCTCCACGGGCGAGCTCGCGCGGCTGCTGCTGTTCGGCGCGCTCGGCGCCCTGTGCGCGCTGCTCGTCACGGGCTGGTCCGTCGCCCGCTTCGGCACGCGCGCGCTCCTCGCGTGGTGGGCGTGGGGCCACCTGCTCGCCTTCTCGCTGCTCGGCGCGGCGACCGCATGGGGGTCGCAGCCGCTGTTCGCGGCCGCGTACTTCCTGGTCTCGTTCGGCTTCGCCTTCACCAACGTGAGCATGAACGCCGAGGCGGCGGAGGTCGAGCGTGCCATGGGGCGGGCGGTCATGCCCCAGTTCCACGCCTCGTTCTCGGTCGGCCTCGCGATGGGGCTCGCGCTCGGCGCCTGGATCTCGCACCTCGGCATCTCGCCGGTGTGGCACTTCGTCGGCGTCGGGCTCGCGCTCACCGTCGCGCGGCTCGCGGTGCTGCCGGCCGCCGTCCTCGACGGCTCCCCGCGTCCGGACGAGGCGCGGCCCGGCCTGGGCGGCCCGTTCGCCGCCGCGCGCGACGAGTACCGTGACCGCCGCGTCGTGCTCATCGGGCTCATCGTCTTCTCCGCCGCGACGGTCGAGGGCGCCGCGTCGCAGTGGGCCTCGCTCGCCGTCGTCGAGGCCTTCGACCAGCCGGAGGCCGTGGGCGACCTCCTGTACTGGCTGTTCGTCGTCGCCATGGTGACGGTGCGCTGGTGGGGCGCCCCCATCATCGGGAGGCTCGGGCGCGTGGTGTCGCTGCGGGTGTCCGCGGTGCTCGTCGCGGCCGGCGTCACGATGTTCGCCTTCGCGCCCGCGCTGTGGCTCGTGCCCGCCGCGATGTTGCTGTGGGGCCTCGGCGCCGCCCTGGGGGTCCCCATCGGCTTCTCGGCCGCGTCCGACGACCCTCGCCGCGCCGCCGCCCGCGTCGCCGCCGTGTCCTCGTTCTCCACGATCGCCGGCCTCGTCATGCCGCAGGTCATCGGCCACCTCGGCGACGTCGTGGAGCTGCGCGTCGCGCTGCTCGTCGTGGTCGCGGCGGCCGTCCTGTCCTTCGCCCTGGCACGCGCGGTGCGCGCGGCCGGGCCGCTGTTCCGCTCCCGTCGCGCCCTCGAGCGCCGCGAGCGGGCCGCCGCGATGGAGGCCGAGGTCGAGCGCGACGCGGCCGCCGCGATCCTCGCCGACGGCGTCGAGCCGGTCCAGGCGCTTCCCGAGGAGGGTGCGCCCACCGCTCCGGAGCCGCCCCGCTCCTGATGACTCCAGGCGACATGCCTGCTAGCGTCGTGTAGGTCCCGGACGCTGGGGGACGATGCGGAGGGGGAGCCGCATGGAGCCACCGCAGGTCGACGCGCGCCGTGTGCGCGCCGCGAGGATCGCCGTCCTCGTGTTCTTCGTGGGCATGGGCCTCATGCTCGGCACGTACGTGTCGCGCGTGCCGAGCGTGCGCGATGCGCTCGGCGTCACGCCGGCCGGGCTCGCGGCGCTGTTCATCGTCGGCTCCGTCGGCGGGCTCGTCGCGTTCTCCGTCCTCGGCGGGCTCGTCGCCCGGATCGGCTCGCTCGCGCTGATCCGCGTCGCCTCGGTCGCGACCATGCTCTCGTTCTGCGCGATGGGGCTCGCGGCGCACCTGGGGACGCCGCTCGGCTTCGCCGTCGCGCTGTTCTTCGCGCTGGGCGCGTTCGAGACCGTCAACGCGCTCTCCAACGCGGAGGCCGCGACGATCGAGCGCCACGTCGGGCGCTCCATCCTGTCCCAGTTCCACGCCGCGTTCTCGCTCGCGGTCCTCGCCGGCGTGGGGCTCGGCGCGCTGTACTCGCACGCGGGGGTCGCGGTCGGCGTCCACTACGCGGTCAACGTCACGGTCGTGGGTGCCGTGTACCTCGCGCTCGCCGGCACCGCGATCCTCGACGGCCGCCCGCCCGCGCCCGAGACCGTCGAGAGCAGGGACGGGATGTTCGTGACCCTCAAGGTCGCGGCGCGCGAGCGGCGCACGCTGGCGCTGGGGTTCATCCTGTTCTGCGCGTTCACCGTCGAGATGGGCGCGGCCAACTGGGTGCCGCTGGCGATCGTCGACGACTTCGGCCGCACCGAGGCGCTCGCGGCGGGCTTCTACGCGTTCCTCGTGGTGGCGCAGAGCAGCGTCCGCATCATGGGCACGAGCGTCGTCGACCGCCTCGGCCGCGTCGCCGTGCTGCGCACGTGCGGGGTGCTGGTCGCCGTCGGCTCCCTCATCTTCGCGTTCACGCCGGCCTTCTGGGGCGTGCCCCTTGCCATGCTCGTGTGGGGCGCCGGCGTGTCCATGGGCTACCCGCTCGCGATCTCCGCCGCCGCCGACGACCGCACCCACGCGACCGCCCGCGTCGCCGCCGTCGCGGCCTTCGGCACGATCGCGGGCCTCACCATGCCGCAGGTGACCGGCCTCATCGCGGAGCACATCGAGCTGCGCAAGGCGCTGCTCGTCGCGGTGGTCGCGGCGGTCGCGATGATCGTGCTCGCGCCCGCGGCGCGCCCCCTCGAGGCCGCCCCCGAGGCCCTGCGGGAGGAGGACGCCGGCGCGGATACCCTGGGGCCATGAATCTCGCCTCCCTCACGACCCTGCGCGTCGGCGGCCCGGCGCGCGAGCTCATCGAGGCGGACAGCGAGGCGGCCCTCATCGACGCGGTGCGCGCCGCGGACGCCGACGGGACCCCGCTGCTCGTGGTCGGAGGCGGTTCGAACCTGCTCGTCGCGGACGAGGGCTTCGACGGTGTCGTGGTGCGCGATGCGCGGGAGGACGTGTCGCTCGTGAACGACGGCGCGTGCGGCGGGCTGTCGATCACCGCGACCGCGGGCACGCGCTGGGACCGGCTGGTCGCGCAGGCCGTCGAGTCGGAGTGGAGCGGCTTCGAGGCGCTGTCGGGCATCCCGGGCTCGACGGGCGCCACGCCGATGCAGAACGTGGGCGCGTACGGGGCCGAGGTCAAGGACCTCGTCGCGGTGATCCGCACGTGGGACCGTGAGGCGGGCTCCGTGAGGACGCTGCCGCTCGTCAAGGCGGAGTTCGGCTACCGCGACTCCATGCTCAAGCGCAGCATGACGCACGGCCCGTGGGGCCCCACCCCGCGCTACGTGGTCCTCGACGTCACGTTCCACACCCGGATGGCGAGCCTGTCCGCGCCGGTGCGCTACCAGCAGCTCGCGACGGCGCTCGACGTCGAGCTCGGCGCGCGCGTGCCCATCACCGAGGTGCGCGAGGCCGTGCTGGCGCTGCGGTCCGCGAAGGGCATGGTGCTGGACCCCGCCGACCACGACACGTGGAGCGCCGGGTCCTTCTTCACCAACCCGATCGTGCCGGACGATGCGGTCCCCGCGGGGGCGCCGCGCTACCCGGCCGCGGACGGCCTGGTGAAGACGTCGGCCGCGTGGCTCATCGAGCACGCCGGCTTCTCCAAGGGCTTCGCGGTCGCGCCCGACGCGCCAGCGTCGCTATCGACCAAGCACACGCTCGCGCTCACCAACCGCGGCGACGCGACCGCCGCGGACATCGTCGCGCTCGCCCGCGCGGTGCGCGACGGGGTGCGGGAGCGCTTCGGGATCTCCCTGGTGCCGGAGCCGGTCGCGGTCGGCCTCGAGATCTAGCGCTCCCACCCGCCCGTCCCCGACACTCCGAACGGAGCCGGCCCCGGTCCGCCCGCGTGTCGCGCGGATGCGAGGCCGGTCGACCGGCGTGTCGCGATGGATTCCGTTGGCACTGTCGGGAGGGGGCGGGGACGCGGACGGGCCCCGGGGAGCTGGTCCCCGGGGCCCGTCGCATCGTCCCTCCGCGCTCAGCCGTCGAACGCGATGGCCTGCAGGATGTCGAGCTTCGCCGCCCGTCGCGCGGGCCACACGGCGGCCAGCACGCCGGCCAGCGCGGCGGCGATCGTGTAGATCAGCAGCCACACCCACGGGATCGTGATGGTGGTGAAGCCGAAGTCCTCGAGCGCCCGCACGAGCGCCGCGCCGAGGCCCACGCCGAGGATCATGCCGAGGACCGTGCCGAACACGGCCATCACCATGGACTCGATGCGGATCATGCGGCGGATCGACCGGCGTCGCACGCCGACCGCCCGCAGCAGCCCGATCTCGCGGGTGCGCTCCGTCACCGACAGCAGCAGCGTGTTGGCCACGCCGAGCAGCGCGATGATGAGCGCCGCGCCGAGCATCGCGGAGATGATCCCGAGCAGCAGGTCGATGAACTGGTTCGCGAGCTGCTCGAACTCCCCGGGCGACTGGAGCACCACGAGCGGGTAGTCGACGGCGAGCGCCTCCAGGATCTGGTCCTGCGCCGCGGTGGCGTCCACGCCCTCGTCGAGCACGACCATGGACTGCGCGATGGGGTAGTCGCCGAGCAGCTCGTGGCCGGTGTCCTCGTCCACCCACACCTGCGCGTCGCCCTCGTTGAGGTACTTGCCCGTGATGGTGAGGGTCGCCGAGCCCTCGGGGCCCTCGACCGTGATGTCGTCGCCGACCTCGAAGCCGGCCTCGACCATCGACGGGTCGATGAAGGCGCCGCCGTCCATCTGGTCGAAGTCGGGCTCGTTGTTGTAGTCGAACGCGAGGTCCGCGGTCTCGGGGTCGATCACGCCGACGTTCGTGGTGGCGCCGTCGACGAGGACCGTGCCGAGGCCGGTGGAGGTGACGTACGCGACGCCGTCCTCGCCCTCGATGACCTCGATCGCGCCCTCGGGGATCGCGCCCTGCGACGTGAACACGAAGAAGTCCGCGCTGTTGCCCTTGAACTGCTCGGTGACGAGCGACTTCATCGACTCCGTGAAGGTCGCGACGAGCGCGAGCAGCATCACGCCGATCATCAGCGCCGCCGCGGTGTTGGCGCTGCGGCGCGGCTCACGGTGGATGTTGTTCGCCGCGAGCTTGCCGTCCACCCGGAACACCCGGGTGAGCGTCGCCTTGAGGCCGTACGCGAGCGGCACGAGCACCTGCGCCGCGAGCAGCGTCACGCCGATGATGAGGATCATCGCGCCGGCGCCCACCGGGATGTACGGCTTCTCGATGCCCAGGTAGAGGCCCGCGACGATCGCGAGCACGCCCAGCAGGGTGAGGGCGCCGCCGACGACGTTGCGCAGGCGCAGCGGCTTCTTGGACTCCGTCGCGGACTCGCGCAGCGCCTCCATCGGGGAGATGGTCGAGGCGTGGATCGCGGGCATGATCGCGGCGATGATCGTCACGAGCGCGCCGAGGCCGTAGCCCCACAGGACCGCGTCGATCGGCAACGTGACCGTGCCGAAGATGTCGCCCGAGAAGGCCTCGACGAGCGTGGACAGGCCCAGCGCGCCGAGGTAGCCGAGCGCGATGCCGATGGTCGACGAGACGACCGCGACGACGAGCG
The DNA here is from genome assembly GCF_000971155.1 of Demequina maris. GTDB lineage: Bacteria > Actinomycetota > Actinomycetes > Actinomycetales > Demequinaceae > Demequina > Demequina maris. Next base: position 38,287 of record NZ_BBLX01000005.1, read on the forward strand.
CCTCGAGCAGGATCATCGTGCGGAGCTGGCGACCGGAGACGCCGATCGCGCGCAGCAGCCCGAACTCGCGGGTGCGCTGCGTGACGATGATGCGGAACGTGTTGACGATGATGTACGCGCCGACGAACAGCGCGATGAGCGCGAACGCGATCGCGAAGATGTCGATGTACTGGAGCAGCTCGTCGAACTGCTCGGTCTGCTCGGCCGCCTTCGCCTCGCCGGTGATCGCGCGGGTGTCGGGCGGCAGGATCGCGCCGATCGCCTCGGCGACGGCGTCCTGGTCGGCGCCGTCCTCGACGATCACGCTGACCTGCTCGTAGCCGTCGTCGCCGTTGATCGCCGCGGAACGCGCGTCGGTCATGTAGCCGAGCGTCGCCCCCTGGAGCGAGTTGGACTCGCCGAAGCGCACGAGGCCCACGAGGGTGAACTCCTCGACGCCGGCCTCGGTCGCGACGGACACCGTGTCGCCGATGGCGTAGCCCAGGCGTGGTGCCGCGTCGAGGTCGAGCACGATCTCGTCGTCCGCGGTGGGACCGTCGCCCTCGACCAGGGTCGCCTGATCGACGCGCGGGTCGCCGGCCCAGTTGAACAGCTGGCTCGGCGGGCCGCCGCCGGCCATCACGTCGTTGGTGGGCTCGAAGTCGGCGGCGAGGACGCTGCCCATGACCTGGCGGCCGCCCCACGCGGAGGCGACGCCGTCGACCGCGGCGACGTCCTCGACGTCGGCGTGGGAGAACAGCGACTCGGTCGCGGCGAACGGGTCCTCGTCGGCCGGGTCGGCGTCGGGGTCGGCCTCGACGATCACGTCGGTGCCCGCGTAGATCTCCTCGAACAGCTTGGTGAAGCCGCTCGAGAGCGCGTTCGTGAGGGTGAACGTGGTGGCCGCGAGCGCCACGCCGAGCGCGACCGCGACCGCCGTGAGCACCAGCCTCTTGGGGTTGTGCTTGACGGACTTGACTGCGAGCCGGAACATCAGTGCCCCATCTGCTTCATGCGGTCGAGCACGCGGTCCGCGGTGGGCTCGCGCATCTCGTCCACGATGCGGCCGTCCGCGAGGAACAGCACGCGGTCCGAGTAGGACGCGGCGGTCGGGTCGTGCGTGACCATCACGATGGTCTGGCCGAACTCCTTGACCGCGCGGCGCATGAAGCCGAGCAGCTCCGCGCCCGAGCGCGAGTCGAGGTTGCCGGACGGCTCGTCCGCGAAGATCAGCTCGGGACGGGCGACGAGCGCGCGGGCCACCGCGACGCGCTGCTGCTGGCCGCCCGAGAGCTCGGCGGGCAGGTGCGTGAGGCGGTCGCCGAGGCCGAGGATCGCGATGATCTCCTCGAACCACTGCGGGTCGACGTCGCGGCCCGCGATATCGAGCGGCAGGGTGATGTTCTCGCGCGCGCTGAGCGACGGGATGAGGTTGAAGGCCTGGAAGACGAAGCCGATCTTGTCGCGGCGGACCTGCGTGATCTTGTCCTCGGACAGGCCGGTGATCTGCTGCTCGCCGATCCACGACTCGCCCGCGGTGAGCCGGTCGAGACCCGCGAGGGTGTGGAGCAGGGTGGACTTGCCGGAGCCGGACGGCCCCATGATCGCGGTGAACTCGGACTGCGCGATGTCGACGTCGAGCCCGTCGAGGGCGCGGACCGCCGCGTCGCCCGAGCCGTAGTCCTTGGTGCCGCCGCGCATGGACGCGGCGATCGTCACGGTGCTGGTGGTGGTCATGGTTCCTCCCGAAGTCGATGCCTCGGTCAGTCTGGCGCGGCGGGCGCGCCCACGGCATCGTCCTCGAGGACGGTTTGTCGGGGTCCGTCTCAGGGATGACCCTGCTAGGGCCGGGGCAGGACGATGCCGGAGTCGTACGCCTCGACCACGGCCTGCACGCGGTCGCGCACCCCGAGCTTGGTGAGGATGTGGCTGACGTGCGTCTTGACGGTGGTGGCGGACACGAACAGCTCGGCGGCGATCTCCTGGTTCGACAGGCCGCGTGCCATGAGCCGGAGGACCTCGACCTCCCGGTCGGACAGGTCGCCGACCGCGTCCGCGGGCGGGTCGGCGTCCTCGACGGTGCCCGGCGAGGTGCGGGCGAACTGCTCGATCACGCGCCGCGTCACCTCGGGCGCGAGCAGCGCCTCGCCGGCCGCGACCACCCTGACCGCGGCGACGAGGGCGTCGCCGTCGACGCTCTTGAGGAGGAATCCCGAGGCGCCCGCGCGGAGGGCCTCGTAGACGTACTCGTCGTCGTCGAAGGTCGTGAGGATGACGATGCGCGTGCCGGGGTGCGCGGCGAGGACCTCGCGGGTCGCGGTGAGGCCGTCCATGCCGGGCATGCGGACGTCCATGAGGACCACGTCGGGGGAGTGCTCGGCGACGATGCGCGCCGCCTCGACGCCCGACGTCGCCTCGGCGACCACCGTGATGTCGTCCTCGGACTCGAGGATCATGCGCAGGCCCACGCGGACCATCGCCTGGTCGTCCACCAGGGCCACCCGGATCATCGTCCGCCCTTCGTCGCGCTCGCGGGCCGGTTGCCCACCTGGTCGTCGCCGGACGGCAGCACCGCGCGCACGCGGAAGCCGCCTCCTGATCGAGGACCGTACTCGAGGGTGCCGCCGAGCGCGTGGACCCGCTCGGCCATGCCGCGCAGGCCGTGGCCGCCGCTCTGGCGGGCCGCGTCGGAGATCACGCCGCGACCGTCGTCCTCGACCAGCACGGTGACCTCGCTGGCCTGCCGCTCGACGCTGACGAGCGCTCGCGCGCCGGGGCCCGCGTGCTTCATCGCGTTGGTCAGCGACTCCTGGACCACCCGGTAGGCGCTCAGCTCGACGCCCGCGGGCACGTGAGCGGTGCCGGAGATGCTGAGCTCCACGGGCAGGCCCGCGTCCTCGACCTGCTGCGCGAGCCCGGGGATCGCGGCGAGCGACGGCATGGGCTCGAGCTCCGCGGCGGCACGGTCGCGGTCCGCGGTGTCGACGGCGTCCTGCTCGGTCGCGCGGAGGACGCCGATCATGCGCTGCATCTCGGTCAGCCCCGTCCGGCCCGAGGTGGCGATCGTCTCGAGCGCCTGCGTCACGCGCGGGTCGGCGTCGCGGGCGAGGCGCCGCGCGCCCTCCGCCTGGAGCGTCATCACCGTGATCTCGTGGGCGACGACGTCGTGCAGCTCGCGCGCGATGCGGGCCCGCTCGGCGCGCACGGCATCCGCGGCGATCACCCGCTGCGCCTGCTCGCGGCGGTCCTGCGCGAGCTCGAGCTCGGTGAGGCGCTCGCGGCGGCGGTAGTCGACGAAGCCGACCATCATCGGCACCACGACCGCGAGGCTCACGGCGACGAGCGAGGTCCAGTCCACGTAGTCGGTGACCACCAGGCCGGTCGTGGTCCACACGAGCATGAGGGCGAGCACCGCGCCGCCGTGGGCGAGCGCCTGGCGGCGCGGCGTGTAGGCGGCGATGCCGTAGAGCGCGAGGTAGATCGCGAGCGACGCGGCGGTGTCGGGATAGCCGAGCCCCACGCTCGCGATCCAGGGGACGAGCACGGCCCACACGACGATGCGCGGGTAGCGCTGGCGCCACGCGAGCGGCGCCACCTGGAGCACGAGCAGCGCGTAGCCCCACGTGTCGGGCTCGCGCGCGCCGATCCCGTAGTCCGCGCTGATGCCGACGCCGATGAGGCCGAGCACCAGGAGCGACACCGCGATCGCGACATCGCCCCAACGAGGCGGTTTGACGTCCATCCGGCCAGCGTAGGGCGCGAGGGCGGCCGCGGCATCGTCCGCGAGGACGACCGCCGTCACCCGTGGAAGCGGTAGCCGACGCCGCGCACGGTCTCGATCGCGTCCGCGCCGAGGCGGGTGCGCAGGTAGCGCACGTACACGTCGAGGACGTTGTCCCGCGACGCGGATCCCCACACCGCGTCGAGCGCCTCGGCGCGGGTGACGACCCGGTCCGCGTGCTCCATCAGCAGCTGCGCGAGCTGGAGCTCGCGCGGGCTCAGCGCTACGGGCTCCCCGTCGCAGGTGAGGCTCCGGGCGACGGGGTCGAGCGCGCACCGGCCCACCCGCACGGTCGGGTCCTCGGGCGCGGCCTCGCGGGCACGGGCGCGCAGCCGGATCCGGGCGAGGAGCTCGTCGAACGAGAACGGCTTGGGCATGTAGTCGTCCGCGCCCCGCTCGAGCCCGCGGACGGTGTCCTCGGCGGAGGTGCGCGCGGTGAGGATGATGACCGGCAGGTCCGAGCCCGCCGCGCGGAGGCGTCGCAGCACCGTGAAGCCCTCCTGGTCGGGCAGCCCGATGTCGAGGATCATGAGGTCGTGGTCGCCGTCGAGCGCGGCGGCGAGACCCTCGCGGCCGGTGCGGGCGTGGTCCATGTCGATGCCGGCGGTGCGCAGCCCGTCGCGCAGCGTCGCCACGAGGCGCTGCTCGTCCTCCACCAGCAGCACGCGCATCAGGCCTCCGTCCACGGCACGCGGATCGCGAACGTCGAGCCGCGCCCGGGCATCGACTCGACCTCGAGGGTGCCGCCGTGCGCCTGGGCGATCGCGCCGACGATGGGCAGACCGAGCCCGAGCCCCTCCGCATCGGGGTCGAGGCGCACGAAGCGCTCGCGGATGCGGGCCACGTGCTCGGGCGGGATGCCGCGTCCCTCGTCGGAGACGCGCAGCACGAGGTCGGCGCCGTCGTGCACGCTCGCGAGGCGGACCTCGGACCCGTCCGCGGAGAACTTCACCGCGTTCGCCGCCAGCTGGAGCCATGCCTGGGTGAGGCGCTGGGCGTCGACCACAGCCGTCCCCTCGGCACGCGCCTCGACGCGCCACCCGCGGTCGCCGAGCGCCGCCATCCGCGTCGCGGCGGCGTCGGTGAGGTCGCCGATGTCGGCGGAACCGAGCCGGAGGAACTCCGGGCGGTCGGCCTTCGCGAGGGTCACGAGGTCCTCGACGAGCCGCGACATGTCGGCGGCCACGTCGAGGAGCTCGTCCCGGGTGGCCTCGACCTGCTCGGGGTCGCGCGGCTCGAGCAGCTCGAGGCGCGCCCGGATCACCGTGAGCGGGGTGCGGAGCTCGTGCGACGCATCGTCCAGCAGGCGCCGCTGGTCGGCGAAGGCGCCCTCGAGGCGGTCGAGCATGGCGTTGACGGTCTGCGACAGGCGTGCGAGGTCGTCGTCCCCGACGATCGGCACGCGGTCGGTGAGGTCGGACTCGCCGATGCGGCGTGCGGTGCGGTCGAGCAGGCGGATGGGCTCCATGAGGCGACCGACCGTGAGGAAGCCGACGATCCCGACCGCGGCGACGGCGAGCACCGCGACGATCGCGTACACCGTGAAGGTCGCGCGCAGGTCGCCCAGGCGGGCGCCCTCGTCGATCGCGACGGCGAAGACCGCGACGCGCGCGCCGGTCGAGTCGAGGAACGGGATCGCGGCGGTGGCGTACGACGTGACGGGGGTGTCGATCCGCCGGACCTCGACCGCGGTCGTGGTGTCGGTCCAGAGGGCGTCGAGCAGCGCCGCATCGTCCTCGAGCCGCAGCCGGGTGTCGCTTGCGGGGGCGTAGCGGGCCCGCCCGTCGACGATGGCCACGGCGCCCTCGTCGGTGGTGCCGGTGAAGCGGGCGACGGCGTCGCGCATGAGCGTGTCGATCCCGGTGGGGTCGTTCTCCGCGATCCACCGGAGGTAGTCGTCGGCCTGCGCCGCCAGCTCGTCGGTGACGGTGCGCTCGACCACGTCGCGCTCGATCAGGAAGGCGGTGGTGCCGGCGACCGCGAGCGAGACGGCGCTGAGGGAGACCAGGTAGATCACCACGCGGGCGCGCACGGAGCCCGCGCGGCCGCGCGACTGCCGGGACCGTGAGTTCATCGTCACCTTCCGGCGCCACGCTACCGGGATCAGTCGTCGTCGTGCTCGGTCTCGTGCGTCCCGGAGTCGTCGTCCGAGTCGTCGTGCGCGTCGTCAGAGCCGTCGTCGGTCGAGGAGCGGTCGTCGGAGCGCTCGGCGTGCTCCGCGTCGTCCGAGGAGTCGTCGTCGCCCGAGCGGGGCGCGGTGCCGAGGCGGGTGTCGCCCGGCGGCAGCGCGACGTCGTCGTCGTCCACGCCGCCCTCGTGATCGTCGTCGTGGTCGTCGTCGAGGTCGTCGACCGACGGGCTGTGGGGCACCGTCGCGAGGACGTCGTCCGACGACCTGCCGGATCCGCTCGAGCCGCCCGAGTCGTCGCGCGAGTCGGGGGAGGAGGACGAGGACGAGGACGTCTCGGGGGTGGAGGAGGAGCTGCTCTCGACGACGACCGCGTCGCCCACGGTGGGGTCGGGGTCCGCGTCGGAGGAGGAGCGGGCGATGGCGGTGGCGCCGACGCCCACGCCGATGAGGATCGCGGACGAGGCCGCGATGGTGGCCGCGAATCGTGCTGCTGAGGTGTTCATGACCCCAGGATCGTCCGCGGCCTCTGAGAGTCCTCTCAGACGGCCGGCTCGTCCTCGTCGTCGCGGCCCTTGCGCACCGTGACGTCCTGCGTGGGCATCACCGCGGGCAGGTCGACGGGCGGGCGCAGCGAGTGCGGCGGATCGTCGCGGTCGGCGGGCGTGCTGGCCGGCGCATCGTCCTCCGCGCCGAGGGAGGCGCGCGGGGTCGCCCCCGCGGCGGACGCGGCGCCCACGAGGAGCGAGCCGGCGGCGAGGAACGTCACGGCGAGGCGGGTGGCGGTGTGCTTCATGACGTCAGCATGCGTCCCGGACCCTGGGAGCCCGCCGAGAGCCCGCTCAGGGGCGGCTGTCAGTTGTCGTCGTGGCGCGTCCAGCGGAACGTGCGCACCGCGAGCACGAGCCCCACGATCACCCAGATCGTCAGCACGATCGCGGTCGCGGGGTGCTGCCACGAGCCGTTGACCTCGGCGGACTCGAAGCTCTCCGGGAGGAACACCGAGCGCATGCCCTGCGCGAGCCACTTGAGCGGGAAGATCGCCGCGACGTGCTGGAGGAACGTGGGGATCTGCGTGTAGACGAGGAAGACGCCCGACGTGAACTGCAGGAACAGCACGATCGGCGTGATGATCGCCGAGCCCGCCTTCGCGTTGCGCAGCAGCGAGGACATCGCGATGCCGAGGGTCGTGGACGCGGCGGTGCCGAGCAGGAACACCCACGTGAACGTCCACCAGCCGGAGCCGGACGGCAGCGTCGCGTCGTACATCACGACGCCGATCGCGACGAGCGCGGCGACCTGGACCACCGAGACGATGAGCACCTGCGCGACCTTCGCCGCGAAGAACGCGGTGGGCGGCAGCGGCGTGCCGTGGACGCGCTTGAGCACGTCCTCGTCGCGATCGATCGCGATCGACATCGCGAGCGACTGGAAGCCGGTGTTGAGGATGCCGGAGGCGACCATGCCGGGCAGGAAGTACGCCGCGAAGGTCACGCCGGGGGCGATCTCCTGCCCGCCGAACACCGAGCCGAACAGCACCAGCAGCATCATCGGGAAGAAGAAGATGAAGACCATCTGCTCGCGGCTGCGCAGGAACTCCTTGAGCTCGACCACGAGCCGGCTGCGGGTCATCGAGGTCCACGTGGGCGCGGACGATGCGGTGACGGCGGTCATGCCTGGGCCTCCTCGGTCTCGCGGGCGGCGCTCGCGGCGTCGTCGATGAGCTGGAGGTAGACGTCCTCGAGGGACGGATGGACCACCTCGAGCCCCGCGATCTCGCCGTCGTGGCGCGCGAGCAGGTCGCGCAGCAGCGCGGTGGGCGTCGCGGTCTCCTCCACGCGCCGCGTGCCTCCCTCGGTCCAGGTCACGCGCGCGGCGGACGCGCGCGAGCGGAGGCCGGCGGGGGTGTCGAGCGCGACCATGCGGCCCGCGGCGATGATGCCGATGCGGTCGGCCAGGTGGTCGGCCTCGTCGAGGTAGTGCGTGGTGAGCAGGATCGTGGTGCCGTCGCCCCGCAGCCCGTCGATGAGGGTCCAGAACTGGCGGCGCGCCTCGGGGTCGAATCCCGTGGTGGGCTCGTCGAGGAACACCAGCTCGGGCCGGCCGATCACCGCGAGCGCGACGTCGAGGCGGCGGCGCTGGCCGCCCGACAGGGTCGCGGGCTTGGCGCCGGCCTTCTCGGTGAGGCCCACGGCGTCGAGCGTCTCGTCGACGTCGCGGGGGTCGGGGTAGAGGCTCGCGGCGTAGCGCAGCGATTCGGCGGCCGTGAGGGCGCCGTGCTCGGACGTGCCCTGGAGCATCACGCCCACGCGGGTGCGCCAGTGCCGGGGCGCGTGCTGCGGGTCCGCGCCGAGCACGGTGACGTCGCCCGCCGTGCGCTTGCGGAAGCCCTCGAGGATCTCGACGGTGGTGGACTTGCCCGCGCCGTTCGGGCCCAGCAGCGCGAACACCTCGCCCGTCGGGATCTCGAGGTCGATGCCGTCGACGGCGTGCAGGTCGCCGTAGTGCTTGTGCAGCCCCGCGATGGAGATGGCCGGTTCGGTCATGCCGTCGAGCCTAGCCACGCATCGTCGCTGGTGCCTCGTCCGGACGACGGAAGGCCCGCATCGTCCGCGGGGACGATGCGGGCCTTCCGGTCGCTTCTCGGGTGCGCCTATTGCGCGAGCAGCCTCTGGATGCGGGTGACGCCCTCGACGAGGTCGTCGTCGCCGAGCGCGTAGCTGAGGCGCAGGAAGCCGGACGGGCCGAAGGCCTCGCCGGGCACCACGGCCACCTCGGCCTGCTCGAGGATCACGGTGGCGAGGTCCGCGGACGACGTGATCTCGACGCCGCCGACGGTGCGGCCGATGAGGCCCTCGACCGACGGGTACGCGTAGAACGCGCCCTTCGGGGTGGGGCACACGACGCCGTCGATCGCGCGGAGCATGTCGACCATCGTGCGGCGGCGGCGGTCGAAGGCCTCGCGCATCTCGTGGACCTCCTCGAGGCCGCCCTCGAGGGCCGCGATCGCGGCACGCTGGCTGACGTTCGCGACGTTGCTCGTGAGGTGGCTCTGGAAGTTGGAGGCCGCCTTGGTGACGTCGGCGGGCGCGATCATCCATCCCACGCGCCAGCCGGTCATGGCGTAGGTCTTGGCGACGCCGTTGACGACGATGCACTGGTCGGCGAGCTCGGGCACCGCGCGGACGATCGGGGTGAAGACCGCGTCGTCGTAGAGGAGGTGCTCGTAGATCTCGTCGGTGATCACCCAGATGCCGTGCTCGACGGCCCACTCGCCGATCGCCTTGGTCTGCTCGGGGGAGTAGACCGCGCCGGTCGGGTTCGAGGGGCTGCAGAACAGCAGCGCCTTGGTCTTGTCGGTGCGGGCGGCCTCGAGCTGCTCGACCGTGACGAGGTAGCCCTGGTCGGCGCCGGCGAAGACCTCGACCGGGGTGCCGCCGGCGAGCGAGATCGCCTCGGGGTAGGTGGTCCAGTACGGCGCGGGGAGGAGGACCTCGTCGCCCGGGTCGACGATGCTGGCGAAGGCCTGGAACACGGCCTGCTTGCCGCCGTTGGTCACCACGACGTTGGCGGGGTCGACCTCGTAGCCGGAGTCGCGCAGCGTCTTCGCGGCGATGGCCTTCTTGAGCTCGGGCAGGCCCGTCGCGGGCGTGTAGCGGTGGTTCTTGGGGTCGTGCACGGCCGCCGCGGCGGCGTCCACGATGAACTCCGGTGTCGGGAAGTCGGGCTCGCCGGCGCCGAACCCGATGACGGGGCGGCCGGCGGCCTTCAGCGCCTTCGCCTTCGAGTCGACGGCGAGGGTGGCGGACGGCGCGATGGCGCCGAGGCGGGCAGAGACGCGGCGGGCGGGCTTCATGGGGGTCATTGTTCCACCTCGCGTGGCGCGCGGCGGCCCGCCCGCGTCCCGCCTAGGCGAGGGCGCGCGCCTTCAGCCTCTCGAATTCCTCCGGGGTGATCGCTCCGGAGTCCAGCAGCTCCTTCGCGCGCGCGATCTCGGTGGACGGCTGGCGGGTGAGCGTCTCGATGTCGGCGTCGTCGTACATGAGGCTGCGTGTGTAGTCGACCTCCTCCGCGCGGTAGTCCCGCGCCGCGGCCATGTCGCGCTCCGCCATGCCCCGACCCCGCGCAAGGAGGTAGATGAGCGCCCCGAGCATCGGCAGCAGGATCAGGAGCAGCGTCCACAGGATCTTGCCGCCGACGCCGAGCTCCTCGTCGCGCCACGCGTCGATGACGAACTTGATGATCAGGAAGATGAACAGGATCCAGATGGTGAGCCACAGCGACCACCAGAGGATGTTGAGGAAGTTCGCGAAGAAGTCCATGACGATGCCCCTCTCGCCGGCGGCGCCATGCCGCCCGGTCGATTCTCACGCTATGCCCGGACGCGTCCGGATGCGCGAGATGCCCCGGATGATGTCCACGGGGTCGCGAGGCGCCCTGATTCTCCCCATCTGCGAGGGAGTTCTGCGACCCCAGTCTGGTCCGCGCGCACGCTCGCCTCATGGATCCGGTCAGCCTCGTGACGGTCAACGGCGACGTGATGAGACGGGCTGACGCGGTCGCTGCCGGAGTGAGCCGCCATGCGATCGATCGTGCGCTCGCGGGCGGCGAGCTCATCGCGCCCGCACATGGCGTCCTGGCGTTGCCCGCCTTGACGCCGGCCGCGCTCGCGGCAGCGTCCGCACGAGCCCGGCTGACGTGCGTGTCCGCGGTCGCGCAGGCGGGGCTTCCCGTGATGGGACGTCCCCGCCTGACCCACGTCGCCACCTCGACGCGCGGTCACGGGCCCCGGGCGCGCGGGGCGCTGCGGGTCCACTTCGCGAGCGAGGTCGGGCGCTCGCTCGCTCCCATGCCGGTCGCGGCGGCGCTCGACCACGCGGGTCGTTGCGTGGGCGAACGCGCCCATCTCGTCATGCTCGACGCCGCACTGCGGGCGGGCCTGGTCAAGGGCGGCGATCTTGCGAGCTGGACGGCCACCGGCGGTCGGCGGCGCTCCTGGCTGCTCGAGCACTGCGATCCGCGCGCCGAATCGGCTCAGGAGACGCTGGCGCGGATCGACCTGGTCGAGGGTGGGCTGCGTGCGGTCCCGCAGGTGTACGTGGATGGTGTCGGCCGGGTGGACCTGATGGTGGAGGGCGTGCTCGCGTTGGAGATCGACGGGCGCGGCTATCACGACGGAGATGACGCGTTCACACGCGATCGCCGGCGCGACCGCACGATGCTCAGGGGCGGGGTGCCGACAGCGCGGTTCACCGCGGCTGAGATCGAGCGCGCGCGTCGAGGCGAGCTGGCGCGCGAGGTACGAGGCATCCTCGGTGCGCTTGGCCAGCGGGTGCAGGCGGCTCGGAAAGCGGGCGGATCGCCACCTCGCCCGCGTTTCGGGTCGCTGTGACGCGGTTTGCGGGTGGATCGCGCATCGACCCGCGATCCAGGTCGTGGTGGGCGCGGCGCCACGCATGGGATCGGGAGAGCCGCAGGTCCTCGAACGCGGGTCGATCGCTGATCGACCCGCGTTTCGGGTCGCCGTGACCCGGTTTGCGGGTGGATCGCGCATCGGCCCGCGATCCGGGTTGGAGCGACCGGTGGTCGGGGCGCATCCTGAGGGGCGCTAGGCTGTCCGAGCGCACATGGCGGGCGGCGACGAGGCCGGCCCACGGGCACGGGTTCGACTTCCCGGCTCGAACCGCGTAACATGTGACGTCGGCGATTGACGTTCGTCAGGCTGGTCCGCGCCCTCGAGGCGGGGATCACCGGACGGGATCGAGCGCCGCGGGGGTGAAGACCCCCGAAGGGCAGTGGCGCAATTGGTAGCGCACCGGTCTCCAAAACCGGCGGTTGTGGGTTCGAGTCCCTCCTGCCCTGCGTACGCGGGGATCTCCCGTGAGCGCAATCCAGAGAGAAGGACTTTTCGGTGAGCGAATCTGCCGTGACGGATTCCGGAGAGAAGGACCCGCGGCACGAGTCGCGCGAGGGTCTCAACATCTTCGGACGCATCGCGCTGTTCGTGCGCCAGGTCATCTCCGAGCTGCGACGTGTGGTCACCCCCACGCGCCAGGAGCTGATCCGCTACATCTGGATCGTTCTCGGCTTCGTGGCCGTCATGATGATCCTGGTGTTCGCGCTGGACCTCGTGTTCGGCTGGATCTCGGCGAAGGTGTTCGGCGGCTGAGGCCGCTACTAGGGGAGTGAGTGATGAGCGACGACAAGACTGACGAGACCGTGTCCGTGGACGAGGCGACCCTCGCCGAGGAGACGGTGGATGTCGACGCGCCCGCCGAGGCGCCCGTCGACGAGACCCCCATCGACGCGCCGCCGGCCGACCCGGTCGCCGAGTTCAAGGCGAAGCTGCGCACCCTCGAGGGTGACTGGTACGTCGTCCACAGCTACTCGGGCCACGAGAAGCGCGTGAAGCAGGCGATCGAGCACCGCATCGAGAGCCTCCACATGGAGGACTACATCTTCCAGGTCGAGGTGACGATGGAGGAGGTCGCCGAGATCAAGGGCGGCCAGCGCAAGCTCGTCACCCGCGTCCGGATGCCCGGATACGTCCTGGTGCGCATGTACCTCACGGACGAGTCCTGGGGCGCCGTGCGCAACACCCCGGGCGTCACCGGCTTCGTCGGCCACGCCCACAACCCCGTCCCGCTCACCATCGACGAGGTGTACTCGATGCTGGCGCCCAAGGAGGTGGCCGAGGCGGCCGCCGCCGAGGAGACCGCCACGCAGCAGGCGCCCGTCGAGGTCGAGTTCGAGGTCGGCGAGTCGGTCACCGTCATCGACGGCCCGTTCGCGACCCTCCCGGGCACGATCTCGGAGATCTCGGCTGAGTCCCAGAAGCTCCACGTGCTCGTCTCCATCTTCGGCCGGGAGACCCCGGTCGAGCTGTCGTTCACGCAGGTCACCAAGATCTAGTTCGCGACAGCGAACCTGCGGCCGCCAAGCCGCACAGGCAACAAGATAAGGACCCTCAACATGGCACCCGCGAAGAAGAAGAAGGTCACTGGGCTGATCAAGCTTCAGATCCAGGCCGGCGCCGCCAACCCTGCCCCGCCGGTCGGTCCGGCGCTCGGTCAGCACGGCGTCAACATCATGGAGTTCTGCAAGGCGTACAACGCCGCGACCGAGTCGCAGCGTGGCAACGTCGTGCCCGTCGAGATCACGGTGTACGAGGACCGCTCGTTCACGTTCGTGCTCAAGACCCCTCCGGCCGCCGAGCTCATCAAGAAGGCTGCCGGCGTCGCCAAGGGCTCGGGCACCCCGCACACCGCCAAGGTCGGCAACCTGACCGAGGCCCAGGTGCGTGAGATCGCCGAGGCCAAGATGGCCGACCTCAACGCCAACGACATCGACGCCGCCGCGAAGATCATCGCCGGCACCGCCCGCTCCATGGGCATCACGGTCTCCTAAGGACCACACCACCCCAGTGGGAGGGCCGCGCTGGCCCGCAACCACGAACTGCAAAGGAAGATCGCAGATGACCAAGCGCTCCAAGGCTTACCGCGACGCAGCCCAGCTCGTCGACCGCAGCCAGCTGTACACGCCGCTCGAGGCCCTCCGCCTCGCGCAGAAGACGTCCTCGAAGAACACCGACTCGACCATCGACGTCGTGTTCAAGCTCGGCGTCGACCCCCGTCACGCGGACCAGATGGTCCGTTCCACCGTCATCCTGCCGAACGGCACCGGCAAGACCGCCAGGGTCCTGGTCTTCGCCAACGGTGACAAGGCAGAGGCCGCCCGCGAGGCGGGCGCCGACATCGTCGGTGGTGACGAGCTCATCACCGAGGTCGCGGAGGGTCGCGCGGACTTCGACGCCGTCGTCGCCACCCCCGACCTCATGGGCAAGGTGGGTCGCCTGGGCCGCGTGCTCGGCCCCCGCGGCCTCATGCCGAACCCCAAGACGGGCACCGTGACGATGGACGTGGCCAAGGCCGTGTCCGACATCAAGGGCGGAAAGATCGAGTTCCGCGTCGACAAGCACGCCAACCTGCACACCGTGCTGGGCAAGGCGTCGTTCGGCGACGCGAAGCTGCTCGAGAACTACCAGGCCGTCATCGACGAGGTGCTCCGCGCCAAGCCGTCGGCCTCGAAGGGTCGTTACATCATCAAGGCCGCCATCTCCGCGACGCAGGGCCCGGGCATCCCGGTCGACGCGCTCGCGAAGGCCGAGGCGTAACACCCCGCCCCAGCTGGCAACAGACTCTCTGGCAGCCCGACCGGCGATCCCGGTCGGGCCGCGGAGAAGGGCCGCCCACGCGACGCCACAGCGTCCCAAGCGCGGCCCACCGGCCCGGCTCCCCTCAAGGGGAGCCGGGCCCTCTCGCTTTCCCGGGGGGACGCTGCGCGGGCGACGGCCCGCCTCGAGGCCTCCCCGCATCGTCCCGCCGGAACGATTTGCGGACGATGCGCGGGTCGCGTACTATGGACGAGCCCAAGACCGCCGGTCGTCGGGCCCGGTTCTTCCGGGTTCGGCCGAAGTCCCGCTCATGCGGGGTCCAGCGCAGGTGAAGCTGACAGCGCCGAGTGCGCGAACGTCTGGGCGGCCCACGGGCCGCCCTTTCTGTTTGCGGACCAGGCCCCCGGCCCCGCCTGCGCGGGGCCTTTCTCATGTGGGGGATGGGACGGGCGGTCATCCGAAGGAAGGACAAACATGGCGACGCCAGACAAGGTGAACGCTGTTGCGGAGATCGCGGACCAGTTCCGTGCCTCCTCGGCGGTGCTGATCACCGAGTACCGCGGCCTCTCCGTCCCGCAGCTCGCGAAGCTGCGCGGTGAGATCCGCGGCGCCGCGACCTACAAGGTCGCGAAGAACACTCTGACGGCGCTCGCGGCCAAGGACGCCGGCATCGAGGGTCTCGACGACCTTCTGACCGGCCCCACGGCCATCGCATTCGTGACCGGTGACCCGGTCGAGGCTGCGAAGGGTCTCAAGGCTTTTGCCAAGGAGAACGACAAGCTCGTCATCAAGGGCGGCGTTCTCGAGGGCAAGGTGATCTCTGCTGATGAGGTCAAGAAGCTGGCGGACCTCGAGTCCCGCGAGGTTCTGCTCGCCAAGGCTGCCGGCGCCATGAAGGCGTCGCTCTTTGGTGCTGCATACCTGTTCCAGGCACCGCTTGCTCAGGCAGCGCGCGCCGTCGACGCCCTGCGTGCGAAGCAGGAAGACGCGGCCTAAGGGCCGCACCCCACTACACACATCTGCTTCACGCAGGCAAGAGAGAAGGAAGTCATCATGGCTAAGCTCACCACCGAGGAGCTCATCGAGCAGTTCAAGGAGCTCTCGCTCATCGAGCTCTCGGAGTTCGTGAAGGCGTTCGAGGAGACCTTCGAGGTCACCGCCGCCGCTCCGGTCGCCGTTGCCGCTGCCCCCGCCGCCGGCGGCGAGGCCGCTGCCGAGGTCGAGGAGAAGGACGAGTTCGACGTCATCCTCGCCGCGGTCGGCGACAAGAAGATCCAGGTCATCAAGGAGGTGCGCGCGCTCACGTCGCTCGGCCTCGGTGAGGCCAAGGCGCTCGTGGACGAGGCCCCCAAGGCCATCCTCGAGGGCGCGAAGAAGGACGACGCCGAGAAGGCCAAGGCTCAGCTCGAGGCCGCCGGCGCCACCGTCGAGCTCAAGTAAGCTCGCTTCGGCATAGCCGCACTTCTGAACGGGGTCGGGTCCGCAAGGGCCCGGCCCCGTTCTGCCGTACTCGGCGGGGGACGATGCGTCGGCGAGGGGCCCCTCGCGCGCCCGCGCATCGTCCCGGGTCGCAATTCGGGAACGTGCGGCGTGTCGGCTGGCGCAGGGCGCAGCGGACTGGACAAACCTTGCGCCCGCCTGTAGTCTGACGACTTGCGCTGTCTATCGCCCTGCCCTCATATGCCTACCTGGCGTGCGTCCGCTTGTAGCGGGTTTCGCCCCAGGATCCGGTGGAGCCGCGGCTAGGCATCGTGGTCACGCACGATCATAAAGGGAAGGAACCACCCTTGGCTGCCTCGCGCACCGATTCCGCCATCTCCAACCGTTCCGCATCGCGCCGTATCTCCTTCGCCCAGATCCAGGACCCCATCGAGGTCCCGAACCTGATCGGTCTCCAGACCGAGAGCTTCGACTGGCTCCTGGGCAACACCGCGTGGCAGGCCCGTGTGGCCGCCGCGAAGGAGAACGGCCGGAACGACGTCCCGGAGGTGGCAGGCCTCCAGGAGATCTTCGAGGAGATCTCTCCGATCGAGGACTTCGGACAGACCATGTCCCTGTCCTTCTCGGACCCCTACTTCGAGGAGCCCCGGTACACGCCGGAGGAGTGCAAGGAGAAGGACTTCACCTACTCCGCGCAGCTCTTCGTCACCGCGGAGTTCATGAACAACACCACCGGTGAGATCAAGTCCCAGACCGTCTTCATGGGTGACTTCCCGCTCATGAGCAGCCAGGGCACCTTCATCGTCAACGGCACCGAGCGCGTCGTCGTGTCGCAGCTCGTCCGCTCTCCCGGCGTCTACTTCGAGCGCACCCCCGACAAGACGTCCGACAAGGACATCTTCACCGCCAAGGTGATCCCGTCGCGCGGCGCGTGGCTCGAGTTCGAGATCGACAAGCGCGACGCCGTCGGCGTGCGCGTCGACCGCAAGCGCAAGCAGCCCGTCACGCTCTTCCTCAAGGCCCTCGGCATGTCCGAGGAGCAGATCGCCGAGGAGTTCGCCGACTTCCCGGCCGTCCTCGAGACCCTCGCCAAGGACACCGTCCACGGCCACGAGGAGGCGCTCGTCGACCTCTACCGCAAGCTGCGTCCGGGCGAGCCGCCGACCGTCGAGGCGGGCCAGAACCTGCTCGACAACTTCTACTTCAACCCCAAGCGCTACGACCTCGCCAAGGTGGGCCGCTTCAAGCTCGACAAGAAGCTCGGCCTCACCAAGCAGCTCGGCGACTCGGTGCTGGGTCTCGACGACATCGTCGCGACCATCAAGTACATCGCCGCCGCGCACGCCGGCATGGCGACGATCCCGGGCGCCGAGGGCGATGTGCGCGTCGAGACCGACGACATCGACCACTTCGGCAACCGTCGTATCCGCGCCGTGGGCGAGCTCATCCAGAACCAGATCCGCACCGGCCTGTCGCGCATGGAGCGCGTGGTCCGCGAGCGCATGACCACGCAGGACGTCGAGGCGATCACGCCCCAGACGCTCATCAACACGCGTCCGGTCGTCGCCGCGATCCGCGAGTTCTTCGGCACGTCGCAGCTGTCGCAGTTCATGGACCAGAACAACCCGCTCGCGGGCCTGACCCACAAGCGCCGCCTGTCGGCGCTCGGCCCGGGCGGCCTCTCGCGCGACCGCGCCGGCATGGAGGTCCGCGACGTCCACGCCTCGCACTACGGCCGCATGTGCCCGATCGAGACCCCTGAGGGTCCGAACATCGGCCTCATCGGCTCGCTCGCGTCGTTCGGCCGCATCAACCCGCTGGGCTTCGTCGAGACCCCGTACCGCAAGGTCGTCAAGGGTGTCGTGACGGACCAGGTCGACTACCTGACCGCCGACGACGAGGACCACTACGTCATCGCGCAGGCGAACGCCGGCATCGACGACGACGGCCGCTTCACGGAGGAGCGCGTGCTCGTCCGTGGCAAGGGCGGCGAGGTCGAGTTCGTCGCCCGCGAGGCCGTCGACTACATGGACGTCTCGCCGCGCCAGATGGTGTCGGTCGGCACGGCCCTGATCCCGTTCCTCGAGCACGACGACGCGAACCGCGCGCTCATGGGCGCGAACATGCAGCGCCAGGCGGTGCCGCTCGTCCGCTCCGAGGCGCCGCTCGTCGGCACCGGCATGGAGCGTCGCGCCGCGATCGACGCCGGCGACGTGGTCATCGCGTCGAAGGAGGGCGTGGTCACCGAGGTGAGCTCGGACCTCGTCACCGTGGCGAACGACGACGGCACCACCGGCTCGTACCGCATCGCGAAGTTCCAGCGCTCGAACCAGGGCACCTCGTACAACCAGCGCGTCGTGGTCGAGGAGGGTGACCGCGTCGTCGTCGGCTCGGTCATCGCCGACGGCCCCGCGACCGACCAGGGCGACCTGGCGCTCGGCAAGAACCTCCTCGTGGCGTTCATGTGCTGGGAGGGCCACAACTACGAGGACGCGATCATCCTGTCGCAGCGCCTCGTGCAGGACGACGTCCTCTCCTCGATCCACATCGAGGAGCACGAGGTCGACGCCCGCGACACGAAGCTCGGCCCCGAGGAGATCACCCGCGACATCCCGAACGCCTCGGAGGAGGCGCTCGCCGACCTCGACGAGCGCGGCATCATCCGCATCGGCGCCGAGGTGCGTGCGGGCGACATCCTCGTCGGCAAGGTCACCCCGAAGGGCGAGACCGAGCTGACCCCGGAGGAGCGCCTGCTGCGCGCGATCTTCGGCGAGAAGGCCCGCGAGGTGCGCGACACGTCGCTCAAGGTGCCCCACGGCGAGTCGGGCACGGTCATCGGCGTGCGCGTCTTCACGGAGGAGGACGGCGACGACCTCCCCGCCGGCGTCAACCAGCTGGTCCGCGTCTACATCGCGCAGCGCCGCAAGATCCAGGAGGGCGACAAGCTCGCCGGCCGCCACGGCAACAAGGGCGTCATCTCGACGATCCTGCCGGTCGAGGACATGCCGTTCCTCGAGGACGGCACGCCGGTCGACGTCATCCTCAACCCGCTCGGTGTCCCCGGCCGTATGAACGTCGGCCAGGTCCTCGAGACGCACACGGGCTGGATCGCCAAGCACGGCTGGGACGCCACGGGCGCCGAGGGGGAGTGGACCAAGAACCTCCCCGCGAACGCCGTGATGTCGGAGCCGGGCACCCCGGTTGCGACCCCGGTGTTCGACGGTCTGCGCGAGGACGTCCTGGGCGGTCTCCGCACGGTCGTCAACCCGAACCGCGACGGCGTGCGCCTCGTCAACCAGGAGGGCAAGGCCCGCCTGTTCGACGGTCGTACCGGCGAGCCGTTCCCGGAGCCGATCGCGGTGGGCTACAAGTACATCCTCAAGCTCCACCACCTGGTCGACGACAAGATCCACGCCCGCTCGACGGGTCCGTACTCGATGATCACGCAGCAGCCGCTGGGCGGTAAGGCCCAGTTCGGTGGCCAGCGCTTCGGCGAGATGGAGGTGTGGGCCCTCGAGGCGTACGGCGCGGCCTACGCCCTGCAGGAGCTCCTCACCATCAAGTCGGACGACGTCACCGGCCGCGTGAAGGTGTACGAGGCCATCGTCAAGGGCCAGAACATCCCGGAGCCGGGCCTGCCCGAGTCCTTCCGCGTCCTCATGAAGGAGATGCAGTCGCTCTGCCTCAACGTCGAGGTCCTCAACCACGAGGGCCACGTCATCGAGATGCGCGAGACCGACGACGACGCCTACCAGGCCGCCGAGTCGCTGGGCATCTCGCTGTCCAGCCGACCCGATGCCTCGAGCGTCGACGAGATCTGACGAGCCCCGAGCTCAACTCCATACAGGACAAGTTTTGGTGCCGGCATCCCGCCGGCAGTAAGGAAGTAGAACCTTGCTCGACGTGAACGAGTTCGGCGATCTGCGCATCGGCCTTGCGACCGCGGAGGAGATCCGCAACTGGTCGCATGGAGAGGTGAAGAAGCCCGAGACGATCAACTACCGCACGCTCAAGCCGGAGAAGGACGGCCTGTTCTGCGAGAAGATCTTCGGCCCCACCCGTGACTGGGAGTGCGGCTGCGGCAAGTACAAGCGCGTCCGCTACCGCGGCATCGTCTGCGAGCGCTGCGGTGTCGAGGTGACCCGCTCGAAGGTCCGCCGTGAGCGGATGGGCCACATCGAGCTCGCCGCCCCGGTGACCCACATCTGGTACTTCAAGGGCGTGCCCTCGCGCCTCGGCTACCTGCTCGACCTCGCCCCGAAGGACCTGGAGAAGGTCATCTACTTCGCGGCGTACATGGTGACCGAGGTCGACGAGGACGGCCGTCACGAGGACCTTCCCCAGCTCCGCAACGAGACGGAGAAGGAGAAGAAGGCCCTCGCGAACGACCGCGACGTGCAGATCAACGCGCGTGCCGAGAAGCTCGAGAAGGACCTGGCGGAGCTCGAGGCGGAGGGCGCCAAGTCCGACGTCAAGCGCAAGGTCAAGGACGGCGCCGAGCGCGAGATGGCGAACATCCGCAAGCGCGCGGACGCCGAGATCGAGCGCCTCGAGGCCATCTTCGACCGCTTCGCCAACCTCAAGGTCCAGGACCTCGAGGGCGACGAGATGCTCTACCGCGAGATGTCGCGCCGCTACGGCTCGTACTTCAAGGGCTCGATGGGTGCGGAGGCGATCCAGAAGCGCCTCCAGACCTTCGACCTCGAGGCCGAGGCCGAGAAGCTCCGCGAGATCATCGCGACCGGCAAGGGCCAGCGCAAGACCCGCGCCCTCAAGCGCCTCAAGGTGGTCAACGCGTTCCTCACGACCACCAACTCGCCCGAGGGCATGGTGCTCGACTGCGTGCCGGTCATCCCGCCGGACCTGCGTCCGATGGTGCAGCTCGACGGTGGCCGCTTCGCGACCTCCGACCTCAACGACCTGTACCGCCGCGTTATCAACCGCAACAACCGCCTCAAGCGCCTGCTCGACCTCGGTGCGCCCGAGATCATCGTGAACAACGAGAAGCGCATGCTGCAGGAGGCCGTCGACTCGCTGTTCGACAACGGCCGTCGCGGCCGCCCGGTCACGGGCCCCGGCAACCGCCCCCTCAAGTCCATCTCGGACATGCTCAAGGGCAAGCAGGGCCGCTTCCGTCAGAACCTGCTCGGCAAGCGCGTCGACTACTCGGGCCGCTCGGTCATCGTGGTCGGCCCGACCCTGAAGCTGCACCAGTGCGGCCTGCCCAAGCAGATGGCGCTCGAGCTCTTCAAGCCCTTCGTCATGAAGCGCCTGGTCGAGCTCAACCACGCGCAGAACATCAAGTCCGCGAAGCGCATGGTCGAGCGCAGCCGCTCCGAGGTGTGGGACGTCCTCGAGGAGGTCATCCGCGAGCACCCGGTGCTGCTGAACCGTGCGCCCACGCTGCACCGTCTGGGCATCCAGGCGTTCGAGCCGCAGCTGGTCGAGGGCAAGGCCATCCACCTGCACCCGCTCGTCTGCGGCGCGTTCAACGCCGACTTCGACGGTGACCAGATGGCCGTGCACCTGCCCCTGTCGGCGGAGGCGCAGGCCGAGGCCCGCGTGCTGATGCTCTCGAGCAACAACATCCTCAAGCCGTCCGACGGCCGCCCGGTGACCATGCCCTCGCAGGACATGATCATCGGCCTCTACCACCTCTCGCTCCTCAAGGAGGGCGAGAAGGGCGAGGGCCTGGTCTTCGGCACGCAGTCCGAGGCGCTCATGGCGTTCGACGCCGGCACCATCTCGCTCAACTCGGAGATCCGGCTGCGCGTCGACGGCGACACCGTCCCGCCGGTCGACTTCGAGCTGCCCGAGGGCCACGTGGCAGGCGAGCCGTTCATGCTCACCACCACCCTCGGTCGCTCGCTGTTCAACGACCTCCTGCCGGTGTCGTACCCGTACGTCAACCGCAACGTCGACAAGAAGGTCCTCGGCGACATCGTCAACACGCTCGCCGAGCGCTACCCGAAGGTCGAGGTGGCCGCCTCGCTCGACGCCCTCAAGGCGGCGGGCTTCCACTGGGCCACCCGTTCGGGCGTGACCATCGCCATCGGCGACGTCGCGACCCCCTCGAACAAGCAGGAGATCCTCGAGCGCTACGAGGCCCAGGCCGCGAAGGTGCAGGACCAGTTCGACACCGGTCTCATCACCGACGACGAGCGCCGTCAGGAGCTCATCGAGATCTGGACCCAGGCGACCAACGAGGTCGACAAGGCGATGCGCGAGTCGTTCCCGAAGCACAACACCGTCCACACGATGGTCGGCTCGGGTGCGCGAGGCAACTGGATGCAGGTCCGTCAGATCGCCGGTATGCGCGGCCTCGTGGCGAACCCGAAGGGTGAGATCATCCCGCGTCCGATCAAGTCGAACTACCGTGAGGGCCTGTCCGTCCTCGAGTACTTCATCGCGACCCACGGTGCCCGCAAGGGCCTCGCGGACACCGCGCTGCGTACCGCGGACTCGGGCTACCTCACGCGTCGTCTGGTCGACGTGTCGCAGGACGTCATCGTCCGCGAGGACGACTGCGGCACCGAGCGTGGCCTCGCCATGCCGATCGCGGAGGTCCTCGCCGGCGGCGAGCGCGTCATGCACGACCGCGTCGCCACCTCGGTGTTCGCCCGCACGCTGGCCACCGACGTCGAGCTCGACGGCGAGGTCATCGCGACCGCCGGCTCCGACGTGGGCGACGCGCTCATCGAGACCCTGATCGCCGCGGGCGTCGACACGGTGAAGGTCCGCTCGGTCCTCACCTGCGAGTCCGCCGTGGGCACGTGCGCGCGCTGCTACGGCCGCTCGCTCGCGACCCGTGAGCTCGTCGACATCGGCGAGGCCGTCGGCATCATCGCGGCCCAGTCGATCGGTGAGCCCGGCACCCAGCTGACGATGCGTACGTTCCACACCGGTGGTGTGGCCTCGGCGGACGACATCACCCAGGGTCTGCCGCGTGTCCAGGAGCTCTTCGAGGCCCGCACCCCCAAGGGTGAGGCCCCGATCTCCGAGGTCAGCGGCACCCTCAAGGTCGACGACTCCGAGGCGACCCGTCGCCTCGTGGTCACCCCGGACAACGGGGACGAGCCGGTCGAGTACCCGGTCACCAAGCGTGCCCGCCTCCTGGTCCAGGACGGCGAGCGCGTCGAGGTGGGCCAGCAGCTCGTCGCCGGTGCGGTCGACCCCAAGAACGTGCTCCGCATCCTCGGTCCCCGCGCCACCCAGAAGCACCTGGTGGACGAGGTCCAGAACGTGTACCGCTCGCAGGGTGTGGAGATCCACGACAAGCACATCGAGGTCATCGTGCGGCAGATGCTGCGTCGCGTGACCGTGCTGGACTCGGGAGAGACCAACCTGCTCCCCGGCGAGCTAGTCGAGCGCAGCCGCTTCGAGCAGGCGAACCGTGAGACCGTGACCGCCGGCGGCAAGCCCGCCTCGGCGCGTCCCGAGCTCATGGGCATCACGAAGGCGTCGCTCGCGACGGAGTCGTGGCTCTCGGCGGCCTCCTTCCAGGAGACCACCCGCGTCCTCACCGAGGCGGCGATGTCCGGCAAGTCGGACCCGCTGCTCGGCCTCAAGGAGAACGTCATCCTCGGAAAGCTCATCCCCGCCGGTACGGGCCTCGCCCAGTACCGCACGGCGACGGTCGAGCCGACGGAGGAGGCCAAGGCCAACCTGTTCCCGACCTTCGGTTACGAGGAGTGGGACGGCCAGTTCTTCGGCGAGGGCACCGGCGAGGCCGTGCCGCTCGAGGAGTTCGACATCCGAGACTGACAACCGACGGGGCCGGGCGGGCGTGATGTCCGCTTTTGACGGCGGCGCGGAGCACAGGTATCTTAGATGCTTGTGCCCGCGTCGCCGGGCCCCCGAGTCGCGCCTGCGGTGCGACACCCGATGGAACGACACGCCCGGGCGCGGGGGTCGGGCCGACACGAATAAAACGTTCCCGCAGAACCACAGAGACACGGAGAAGTAGTGCCTACGATTCAGCAGCTGGTCAGGAAGGGCCGCCACCCCAAGGCCTCGAAGACCAAGACCCCGGCTCTTCAGTCGAGCCCCCAGCGTCGCGGCGTGTGCACGCGCGTCTACACGACCACCCCCAAGAAGCCGAACTCGGCGCTCCGCAAGGTGGCCCGTGTCCGTCTGTCCACCGGCATCGAGGTCACCGCGTACATCCCCGGTGAGGGCCACAACCTCCAGGAGCACTCGATCGTGCTCGTGCGCGGCGGCCGTGTGAAGGACCTCCCCGGTGTCCGTTACAAGATCATCCGTGGCTCGCTCGACACCCAGGGTGTCAAGAACCGCAAGCAGGCTCGCAGCCGCTACGGCGCGAAGATGGAGAAGAAGTAATGCCTCGCAAGGGACCGGCCCCCAAGCGGCCGATCATCAACGACCCCGTCTACGGCGCGCCGGTCGTCACGCAGCTCATCAACAAGGTCCTCCTCGACGGCAAGAAGTCGACGGCCGAGGCCATCGTGTACGGCGCGCTCGAGGGCGTCCGTGAGAAGTCGGGTCAGGACCCGGTCGTCGTGCTCAAGCGCGCGCTGGACAACATCCGCCCGGCCCTCGAGGTCCGCAGCCGCCGCGTCGGTGGCGCGACCTACCAGGTCCCCGTCGACGTGCGCCCCGTGCGTCAGACCACGCTCGGCCTGCGCTGGCTGGTCGACTTCTCGCGCCAGCGTCGCGAGAAGACCATGACCGAGCGCCTCATGAACGAGATCCTCGACGCGTCCAACGGCCTCGGCGCCGCGGTCAAGCGCCGCGAGGACATGCACAAGATGGCCGAGTCGAACAAGGCCTTCGCGCACTACCGCTGGTAGTCGCAGGCCCCTCTCGACGGAAACTCAAGGAGATCCTCACGTGGCACAGGACGTGCTCACGGACCTGAAGAAGGTCCGCAACATCGGCATCATGGCTCACATCGATGCCGGCAAGACGACCACCACCGAGCGCATCCTGTTCTACACGGGTGTCAACTACAAGATCGGTGAGACCCACGACGGCGCGTCGACGACCGACTGGATGGAGCAGGAGCAGGAGCGCGGCATCACCATCACCTCCGCCGCGGTGACCTGCTTCTGGAACGACAACCAGATCAACATCATCGACACCCCGGGTCACGTCGACTTCACCGTCGAGGTGGAGCGCTCGCTCCGCGTGCTCGACGGCGCGGTCGCGGTGTTCGACGGCAAGGAGGGCGTGGAGCCCCAGTCGGAGACCGTGTGGCGCCAGGCGGACAAGTACGACGTCCCGCGCATCTGCTTCGTCAACAAGATGGACAAGCTCGGTGCGGACTTCTACTTCACCGTCGACACCATCAAGTCGCGCCTCGGTGCGAAGCCGCTCGTCATCCAGCTGCCCATCGGCGCGGAGAACGACTTCCTGGGCGTCATCGACCTGGTGCAGATGAAGGCCCTCGTGTGGCCCGGCGACGCCAAGGGCGACGTGACCATGGGCGCCAAGTACGAGATCGAGGAGATCCCCGCGGACCTGGCCGACAAGGCCGAGGAGTACCGCGCGGAGCTGCTCGAGACCGTCGCGGAGTCCGACGAGACGCTGCTCGAGAAGTACCTCGGCGGCGAGGACCTCACCGTCGACGAGATCAAGGCCGCCATCCGCAAGATGACGATCAACTCGGAGCTCTACCCGGTGCTCTGCGGCTCGGCGTTCAAGAACCGCGGCGTGCAGCCCATGCTCGACGCGGTCGTGGACTACCTCCCGGGCCCGCTCGACGTCCCCGCCATCCAGGGCCACGACGTCCGTGACGAGGAGAAGATCGTGGAGCGTCACGCCGACGCCGACGAGCCCTTCTCGGCCCTCGCGTTCAAGGTCGTCGCGCACCCGTTCTTCGGTCGCCTCACCTACATCCGCGTGTACTCGGGCAAGCTCGAGTCGGGTGCGCAGATCATCAACTCGACCAAGGGCAAGAAGGAGCGCATCGGGAAGATCTTCCAGATGCACGCCAACAAGGAGAACCCGGTCGACGGCGTGACCGCGGGCCACATCTACGCGGTGATCGGCCTCAAGGACACCACCACCGGTGACACCCTGTGCGACTCGAACGACCAGGTCGTCCTCGAGTCGATGACCTTCCCCGAGCCCGTGATCCACGTGGCGGTCGAGCCCAAGACCAAGGGCGACCAGGAGAAGATGTCGGTCGCGATCCAGAAGCTCGCCGAGGAGGACCCGACCTTCCGCGTCCGCCTCGACGAGGAGACCGGCCAGACCGTCATCTCGGGCATGGGCGAGCTGCACCTCGACATCATCATCGACCGCATGCGTCGTGAGTTCAAGGTCGACGCCAACGTGGGCAAGCCGCAGGTCGCGTACCGCGAGACCATCCGTGGCAAGGTCGAGAAGTACGACTACACCCACAAGAAGCAGACGGGTGGCTCGGGCCAGTTCGCGAAGGTCCAGATCACGATCGAGCCGCTCGACGCCGACTCCGAGGTCATGTACGAGTTCGACAACGCCGTGACCGGTGGTCGCGTGCCGCGCGAGTACATCCCGTCGGTCGACGCCGGTATCCAGGACGCCATGAACGTGGGCATCCTCGCCGGCTTCTCCATGGTCGGCGTCAAGGCGACCCTGGTCGACGGCGCCTACCACGACGTCGACTCGTCGGAGATGGCGTTCAAGATCGCCGGCTCGATGGCCTTCAAGGAGGCCGCGCGCAAGGCCAACCCGGTCCTGCTCGAGCCCGTGATGGCCGTCGAGGTCCGTACGCCCGAGGACTACATGGGCGACGTCATCGGCGACCTCAACTCCCGCCGTGGCCAGATCCGTGAGATGTCCGACGCCGCCGGCGTCAAGGTCATCAACGCTCTGGTCCCGCTGTCGGAGATGTTCGGCTACGTCGGCGACCTGCGTTCCAAGACGCAGGGCCGCGCGGTGTACTCGATGACCTTCGACAGCTACGCCGAGGTTCCTCGCAACGTTGCCGAGGAGATCATCGCAAAGACCCGGGGCGAGTAGTCCCACCGGTTGAAAATCAGGAACAATAACGACCAGTAGGGATACGCCCCACGATGGCAGCGGCCATCGGCAGTCGGATCCTCTACCCGAGTCTCACAACCCAATCAGGAGGAAGCCACCATGGCTAAGGCCAAGTTCGAGCGGTCCAAGCCGCACGTGAACGTCGGCACCATCGGTCACGTCGACCACGGTAAGACGACGCTGACCGCTGCGATCTCGAAGGTGCTGCACGACAAGTACCCCGAGCTCAACCCGTTCACGCCGTTCGAGGACATCGACAAGGCTCCCGAGGAGCGCGAGCGCGGTATCACGATCAACATCGCGCACATCGAGTACCAGACCGAGAAGCGCCACTACGCGCACGTCGACGCCCCGGGTCACGCTGACTACATCAAGAACATGATCACCGGTGCGGCCCAGATGGACGGCGCGATCCTCGTGGTCGCGGCGACCGACGGTCCGATGGCCCAGACCCGTGAGCACGTCCTGCTCGCGCGCCAGGTGGGTGTCCCCTACCTGCTCGTCGCGCTGAACAAGTCGGACATGGTCGACGACGAGGAGATCCTCGAGCTCGTCGAGGTCGAGGTGCGCGAGCTCCTCTCCTCGCAGGGCTTCGACGGCGACAACGCCCCGGTCATCCGCGTCTCGGCGCTCAAGGCGCTCGAGGGCGACCCGGAGTGGGTCAAGTCGGTCCAGGACCTCATGGACGCCGTGGACGAGAACGTCCCGGAGCCGGTCCGCGACATGGACAAGCCCTTCCTCATGCCGATCGAGGACGTCTTCACGATCACCGGTCGTGGCACCGTCGTCACCGGCAAGGTGGAGCGCGGCAAGCTCAAGATCAACTCGGAGGTCGAGATCCTCGGCATCCGCGAGCCGCAGAAGACCACCGTCACCGGCATCGAGATGTTCCACAAGCAGATGGACGAGGCGTGGGCCGGCGAGAACTGCGGTCTGCTGCTCCGCGGCACCAAGCGCGAGGACGTCGAGCGCGGCCAGGTCGTGGTCGCCCCCGGCACCACCACGCCGCACACCCAGTTCGAGGGCAAGGTCTACATCCTCAACAAGGATGAGGGTGGCCGCCACAACCCCTTCTACACGAACTACCGCCCGCAGTTCTACATCCGCACCACGGATGTGACCGGCGTCATCTCGCTGCCCGAGGGCACCGAGATGGTCATGCCGGGTGACACCACCGAGATGTCGGTCGAGCTCATCCAGCCGATCGCCCTCGAGGAGGGTCAGGGCTTCGCGATCCGCGAGGGTGGCCGTACCGTCGGTTCCGGCACCGTCACCAAGATCATCAAGTAGTCCCCACGCGACGCGGGGCTCGGCCTTCGGGCCGGGCCCCGCGTCCGCGCGTGCCTCCGGCTGGCGCAGCCGTCCGGAATATGGCACAATATTCAGGTTGCCTATCGCGGGCAGCCGCACCTTCACCCACGGCCCGACAGAAATGTCCAGGCGCACGTGTGTCGCAGATGAGCGACACGCCCGAGCGCGGGGGTCGGGGTGATGACCATAGTTGTAACGAGAGATAAGGCAGACCACGCCATGGCGGGACAGAAGATCCGCATTCGGCTGAAGAGCTACGACCACGAGGTCATCGACTCTTCGGCCCGCAAGATCGTCGAGACGGTCACGCGCGCCGGTGCGTCGGTGGTGGGCCCCGTGCCGCTGCCGACCGAGAAGAACGTGTTCTGTGTGATCCGTTCGCCCCACAAGTACAAGGACTCCCGCGAGCACTTCGAGATGCGCACGCACAAGCGCCTCATCGACATCGTGGACCCGACGCCGAAGGCCGTCGACTCGCTCATGCGTCTCGACCTGCCCGCCGACGTCAACATCGAGATCAAGCTCTAACGAGCAATCAGTACAGAGAAGTTAGGACTTCCCGAATCATGACTACGACTTCCAATGCCCAGCGCGCGGTCACCGCGCTGCTCGGTACGAAGCTGGGCATGACGCAGGTGTGGGACGCCGAGGGCCGCGTTGTGCCCGTCACGGTGATCCAGGTCGACACCAACGTCATCACCCAGGTGCGGGACGCCGAGCGCGACGGCTACGAGGCTGTCCAGCTCGCCTTCGGCGCCGTCGACCCGCGCCGCGTCACCAACCCGCTCAAGGGCCACTTCGAGGCCGCCGGCGTCACGCCGCGCCGCCACGTCGCCGAGGTCCGTACCTCGAACGCGTCCGAGTACGCGCTCGGCCAGGAGATCACCGCCGAGGTGTTCGAGGCCGGCCAGCTCGTCGACGTGACGGGCACCACCAAGGGCAAGGGCACCGCCGGTGTCATGAAGCGCCACGGCTTCTCCGGCGTGGGCGCCTCGCACGGTGCGCACCGCAACCACCGCAAGCCGGGCTCCATCGGTGGCGCGTCGACGCCTTCGCGCGTCTTCCGCGGCCTCAAGATGGCCGGCCGCATGGGCAACGCCCGCAAGACCGTCCAGAACCTGCGCGTCCACTCGGTGGACGCCGCGAAGGGTCTCGTGCTCGTCAAGGGCGCGGTTCCCGGCAACAAGGGCGGCGTCGTTCTCATCCGCTCCGCCGTGAAGGGCGCGTGATCACCATGGCTAACTCCAAGACCGTCGAGCTGCCCGCAGAGATCTTCGACGTCGACACCAACGTGCCGCTCATCCACCAGGTGGTCGTGGCGCAGCTGGCTGCCGCTCGTCAGGGCACGCACGCCACCAAGACCCGCGGCGAGGTCCGCGGTGGTGGCCGCAAGCCGTACAAGCAGAAGGGCACCGGTCGCGCCCGCCAGGGTTCGACCCGCGCGCCGCAGTTCGCCGGCGGTGGCACCGTCCACGGCCCGCAGCCGCGCGACTACTCGCAGCGCACCCCCAAGAAGATGAAGGTCGCCGCCCTCCGCGGTGCCCTCTCGGACCGCGCTCGCGCCGGCCGCGTGCACGTCGTCGACGGCCTCGTGTCCGGCGACGCCCCCTCGACCAAGGCCGCCCTCGAGGCGCTGACCGCCCTCACCTCGGGCCGCAGCGCGCTCGTCGTCACGGACCGCACCGACGAGCTCACCTGGCTCTCGCTGCGCAACGCTGCCGACGTGCACCTCATCGCGGTCGACCAGCTCAACACCTACGACGTGCTCGTGAACGACGACACGGTCTTCACGCGCGCCGCGCTCGACGCGTTCGTCGCGGGCCCTGCCACCGGCAAGTCCGTGAAGGCCGTCGCGTCGGAGTCCGAGGCGGAGGAGAAGTAACGTGACCACGCTGAACAAGGACCCCCGCGACATCATCGTCCGCCCGATCGTCTCCGAGAAGACGTACGGCCTCATGGACGAGGGCAAGTACACCTTCGAGGTGGACCCCCGCTCGAACAAGACCGAGATCAAGATCGCCATCGAGCAGATCTTCGGTGTCAAGGTCGCGTCCGTGAACACCATCAACCGCAAGGGCAAGACGCGCCGCACCCGCTTCGGCCTGGGCAAGCGCAAGGACGTCAAGCGCGCGATCGTCACCATCGCCGGCGACGCGGGCATCGACATCTTCAGCGGCCAGGCCGGCTAGAAGGACAGGTAAGCACTCATGGCTATTCGCAAGTACAAGCCGACGACGCCGGGCCGCCGTGGCTCGTCCGTCGCCGACTTCGTCGAGGTCACCCGTTCGGAGCCCGAGAAGTCGCTCGTCCGCCCGCTGCACAAGAAGGGCGGCCGTAACAACACCGGTCGCATCACCACCCGTCACCAGGGTGGCGGTCACAAGCGCGCCTACCGCGTGATCGACTTCCGTCGTCACGACAAGGACGGCGTGCCCGCGACCGTCGCGCACATCGAGTACGACCCCAACCGCACCGCCCGCATCGCGCTCCTGCACTACGCGGACGGCGAGAAGCGCTACATCATCGCCCCCGAGAAGCTCGGTCAGGGCGACCGTGTGGAGGCCGGCGCCGGCGCTGACATCAAGCCCGGCAACAACCTCCCGCTGCGCAACATCCCCGTCGGTACGGTCATCCACGCCATCGAGCTCAAGCCCGGTGGCGGCGCCAAGATCGCGCGCTCGGCCGGTGCCTCGGTCCAGCTCGTGGCGAAGGATGGCCCGTACGCGCAGCTGCGCATGCCGTCCGGCGAGATCCGCAACGTCGACGCGCGCTGCCGCGCGACCGTCGGCGAGGTGGGCAACGCCGAGCAGTCGAACATCAACTGGGGCAAGGCCGGCCGTATGCGCTGGAAGGGCAAGCGCCCGACCGTCCGCGGTGTCGTCATGAACCCGGTGGACCACCCGCACGGTGGTGGTGAGGGCAAGACCTCCGGTGGTCGCCACCCGGTCTCGCCGTGGGGCAAGCCCGAGGGCCGTACCCGCAAGCCCAACAAGGAAAGCGACAAGCTCATCGTGCGTCGCCGCAAGACCGGCAAGAACAAGCGATAAGGGAGCCTGGACATGCCTCGTAGCCTCAAGAAGGGCCCCTTCGTCGACGACCACCTTCAGAAGAAGGTGGACGCCCAGAACGATGCGGGTACCAAGAACGTCATCAAGACCTGGTCGCGTCGTTCGGTCATCACGCCGGACTTCCTGGGTCACACCTTTGCCGTGCACGACGGCCGCAAGCACGTCCCGGTGTTCGTCACCGAGTCGATGGTCGGCCACAAGCTGGGCGAGTTCGCCCCCACGCGCACGTTCAAGGGCCACGTCAAGGACGACCGCAAGGGCCGCCGCTAAGGCGCCCGAGCGAAGTAAGAGGAGTTAGAACATGGAAGCCAAGGCGCAGACGCGGTACATCCGCGTGACCGCCCAGAAGGCTCGCCGCGTCGTGAACCTGGTCCGTGGTCAGAACGCCGTGGAGGCCTCGGCCTCGCTGAAGTTCCAGCCGCAGGCCGTCGCGACCGATGTGCGCAAGCTCATCGACTCGGCGATCGCCAACGCGCGTGTGAAGGCCGACCAGGCCGGCGAGCGCTTCGACGAGCGTGAGCTCGTCATCAAGGAGATCTACGTGGACGAGGGTCCGACCATGAAGCGCATCCAGCCGCGCGCTCAGGGTCGTGCCAACCGCATCCTCAAGCGCTCCTGCCACATCACCGTCACCGTCGCGACCCCGGTCGCTGCCAAGTAAGGGGCCAAGTAATGGGACAGAAGGTCAACCCCCACGGCTACCGCCTGGGCATCACGACCGACCACCGTTCGCGCTGGTTCGCCGACTCGACCAAGAAGGGCGAGCGGTACCGCGACTACGTGAACGAGGACGTCAAGATCCGCAAGATGATGTCGGAGGGCCTCGAGCGCGCCGGCGTGTCGAAGGTCGAGATCGAGCGCACCCGTGAGCGCGTTCGCGTCGACCTGCACACCGCGCGTCCGGGCATCGTCATCGGCCGCCGCGGCGCCGAGGCCGACAAGCTTCGCGCCAACCTCGAGAAGCTGACGGGCAAGCAGGTCCAGCTCAACATCCTCGAGGTCAAGAACGCCGAGATCGACGCCCAGCTCGTCGCGCAGGGCATCGCGGAGCAGCTCGCCTCGCGCGTGTCGTTCCGTCGCGCCATGCGCAAGGGCATCCAGTCCGCGCTCC
This sequence comes from Demequina maris, assembly GCF_000971155.1. Classification (GTDB taxonomy): domain Bacteria; phylum Actinomycetota; class Actinomycetes; order Actinomycetales; family Demequinaceae; genus Demequina; species Demequina maris. Next base: position 70,264 of record NZ_BBLX01000005.1, read on the forward strand.
GCGCCGGTGCCAAGGGCATCCGCGTGCAGTGCTCGGGCCGTCTCGGCGGCGCCGAGATGTCGCGCTCGGAGTTCTACCGCGAGGGCCGCGTGCCGCTGCACACCCTCCGCGCGAACATCGACTACGGCTTCTTCGAGGCCCGCACGACCTTCGGCCAGATCGGCGTGAAGGTGTGGATCTACAAGGGCGACATGACGGAGAAGGAGTGGGCCGCCGAGCAGGCGAAGGCCCCCCGTCCCCAGCGTGGCCGTGGTGGCCGCGGCGACCGCGGTGACCGTGGTCCGCGTCGTGACTCCGCCCCCCGCCAGTCCGAGGCCCCCGCGGCCGAGGCCCCCGCTGCCGAGGCCCCCGCGGCCGAGGCCGGTAAGGAGAGCTGACCATGCTTATCCCCCGTCGAGTGAAGCACCGCAAGCAGCACCACCCGAAGCGTTCGGGCGCCGCGACCGGTGGCACGACCATCGCCTTCGGTGACTTCGGCATCCAGGCTCTCGAGCCCGCCTACGTCACCAACCGCCAGATCGAGGCGGCCCGTATCGCGATGACCCGCCACATCAAGCGTGGCGGAAAGGTCTGGATCAACATCTACCCGGACCGTCCCCTGACCAAGAAGCCCGCCGAGGTCCGCATGGGCTCCGGTAAGGGCTCGCCCGAGTGGTGGGTCGCCAACGTCAAGCCGGGTCGCGTGATGTTCGAGCTCGCCGGCGTGCCGGAGGAGCTCGCTCGCGAGGCCATGCGCCGCGCGCAGCACAAGCTGCCCATGAAGACCCGTTTCGTTTCCCGTGAGGGTGGTGACATCTAATGGCCATCGGTACCAAGGACCTCATGCCGTCCGAGCTGGACGCCATGGAGAACGAGCGCCTCGTCGAGGAGCTGAAGAAGGCCAAGGAGGAGCTGTTCAACCTGCGCTTCCAGTCGGCCACCGGTCAGCTCGAGAACCACGGTCGTCTCAAGGCCGTCAAGCGCGACATCGCTCGCATCTACACGATCCTGCGTGAGCGTGAGCTCGGGATCCGCACCGCGCCCTCCGCGAAGGCTTAAGGAACAGATATGTCGACCAAGAAGCACACGACGGCGACCGAGGAGCACCGCGCCTACCGCAAGACGCGCCGCGGCTACGTCACGTCGGACAAGATGGACAAGACCATCACCGTGGAGATCGAGGACCGCGTCAAGCACCCGCTCTACGGCAAGGTCATGCGCCGCACCAGCAAGATCAAGGCCCACGACGAGGCCAACACCGCCGGCATCGGCGACCTCGTCGTCGTGATGGAGACCCGCCCGCTTTCCGCTTCCAAGCGGTGGCGCCTGGTCGAGATCGTCGAGAAGGCCAAGTAACTAGGTTCGACCAGGCTCGCTGAGGAATCGGCGAGAACCAGACGACAGGAGACAAGACATGATTCAGCAGGAGTCGCGACTTCGCGTCGCCGACAACACGGGTGCGAAGGAAGTCCTCTGCATCCGCGTGCTCGGTGGCTCGCACCGTCGCTACGCCGGCATCGGCGACATCATCGTCGCCACCGTCAAGGACGCGATCCCCGGCGGCAACGTCAAGAAGGGCGATGTCGTCAAGGCGGTCGTCGTGCGCACCACCAAGGAGCGCCGCCGTCCCGACGGTTCGTACATCCGTTTCGATGAGAACGCTGCGGTGATCCTCAAGAACCTCGATGGTGACCCGCGTGGCACCCGCATCTTCGGCCCCGTGGGCCGCGAGCTGCGCGACAAGAAGTTCATGAAGATCATCTCGCTGGCACCGGAGGTCATCTGATGGCGAAGATCAAGAAGGACGACCTCGTCGTCGTCATCGCCGGCCGTGACCGCGGTCAGCAGGGCCGCGTGCTGTCGGTCGACCCCGAGCGCGAGCGCGTGGTCGTCGAGGGCATCCAGCGTGTCACCAAGCACATCAAGCCGGGTACCCGCCGCGACAACGCCGAGGGTGGCCTCGTGACCGTCGAGGCCGCGATCCACATCTCGAACGTGATGCTCGTGGACCCGGAGACCAAGAAGGGCACCCGTGTGGGCTACCGCACGGAAGAGGTCGAGCGTGACGGCCGCAAGCGCACTGTGCGCGTGCGTGTCGCCAAGCGCTCGGGTAAGGACGTCTGATGGCCACCGCGACCACCGCTCCGCGCCTCAAGGACAAGTACCGCAACGAGATCGTCGCGCAGCTCCGCGAGGAGTTCGACCACGCGAACGTGAACCAGGTCGGCGGCCTCGTGAAGGTCGTCGTCAACATGGGTGTCGGTGACGCGGCGAAGGACTCGAAGCTCATCGAGGGTGCCATCGCCGACCTCACCGCGATCACCGGCCAGAAGCCGCAGGTCACCAAGGCCCGCAAGTCCATCGCGCAGTTCAAGCTGCGTGAGGGCCAGCCGATCGGCGCGCACGTCACGCTGCGCGGCGACCGCATGTGGGAGTTCCTGGACCGCCTGATCTCGATCGCGCTGCCCCGCATCCGCGACTTCCGCGGCCTCAGCCCCAAGCAGTTCGACGGCAACGGCAACTACACCTTCGGTCTCACCGAGCAGTCGATGTTCCACGAGATCAACCAGGACAAGATCGACCGCGTGCGCGGCATGGACATCACCATCGTGACGTCCGCCACCACCGACGACGAGGGCCGCTCGCTGCTCAAGCAGCTGGGCTTCCCGTTCAAGGAGAAGTAGGACATGGCCAAGACTGCGCTGAAGAACAAGGCCGCCGGCAAGCAGAAGTTCGCCGTCCGCGCCTACACCCGGTGCCAGAAGTGCGGCCGTCCGCACTCCGTGTACCGCAAGTTCGGCCTCTGCCGCGTGTGCTTCCGTGAGATGGCTCACCGCGGTGAGCTGCCCGGTATCACCAAGAGCAGCTGGTAAACCACTACGCCACAGGTCCCCTAGGGAAACCACGGCGAGGAAGAGTTCAAGACTCATGACGATGACTGACCCCATCGCAGACATGCTGACGCGTCTGCGCAACGCGAACGCGGCGTACCACGAGACCGTGTCGATGCCGCACTCCAAGCTCAAGGCGAACATCGCCAAGATCCTGGAGGCCGAGGGCTACATCTCCGGCTCCGCCACGGCGGACGCCGAGGTCGGCAAGACCCTCACCCTCACGCTGAAGTACGGCCCGAACCGCGAGCGCTCGCTCGCCGGCGTGCGCCGTGTGTCGAAGCCCGGCCTTCGCGTCTACGCGAAGTCCACGAACCTCCCCAAGGTTCTCGGCGGCCTCGGCGTGGCCATCCTGTCCACCTCCTCCGGTCTGCTGACGGACCGCGAGGCCGAGAAGAAGGGCGTCGGCGGCGAGGTCGTCGCGTTCGTCTGGTAACCGGAAAGGAGAACGAGAGCAATGTCCCGCATTGGCAAGATCCCCGTTCCGGTTCCCGCCGGAGTGGATGTGACCATCGAAGGCGCCGACGTGATCGTGAAGGGCCCCAAGGGCTCGCTCACCCACACGGTCGCCGCTCCCATCACCGTGGAGAAGGGTGACGAGGGCCTCGAGGTCAAGCGCCCGAACGACGAGCGCGTCTCGAAGTCGCTCCACGGCCTCACCCGCACGCTCATCGCGAACATGGTGACGGGCGTCACCTCGGGTTACGAGAAGAAGCTCGAGATCGTCGGCACGGGTTACCGCGTCGCGCTCAAGGGCTCGGACCTCGAGTTCGCGCTCGGCTTCTCGCACCCCGTCGTGGTGACCCCGCCGGAGGGCATCACCTTCACGGTCGAGGGCCCCACCAAGTTCACCGTTGCCGGCATCAGCAAGCAGCAGGTCGGCGAGGTTGCGGCGAACATCCGCAAGATTCGCAAGCCCGAGCCGTACAAGGGCAAGGGTGTCCGCTACGCCGGCGAGCAGGTTCGCCGCAAGGCAGGAAAGACGGGTAAGTAAGACATGGGTATCGCAATCAAGGGCAAGGGCAAGGCGATCTCGCGCAAGCGTCGCCACTTCCGCCTGCGCAAGAAGATCTCCGGCACCGCTGCTCGTCCCCGCCTCGTCGTCAGCCGGTCGTCGCGCCACATGGTCGCGCAGATCGTGGACGACACCCTCGGCAAGACCCTGGCGTCCGCGTCGACCCTCGAGGCCGACGTCCGCGCCATGGAGGGCGACAAGACCGCGAAGGCGTCGAAGGTCGGCCAGCTGGTCGCCGAGCGCGCCAAGGCCGCGGGCATCGAGGCCGTGGTCTTCGACCGTGGCGGCAACAAGTACCACGGCCGTGTCGCGGCCGTGGCCGACGGTGCCCGAGAGGCGGGCCTCGCCCTCTAGGGCGCGGCCAGGAGTGAGGAATTATGGCTGACAACAACAGCGGCCGTCGGGGCGGTAACCGCCGCGACAACGAGCCGGAGAACAAGTTCGTCGAGCGCGTCGTCACCATCAACCGCGTCGCCAAGGTCGTGAAGGGCGGTCGTCGCTTCAGCTTCACCGCGCTCGTGGTCGTCGGTGACGGCGAGGGCAACGTCGGCATCGGCTACGGCAAGGCGAAGGAGGTGCCGGCCGCGATCTCGAAGGGTGTCGAGGAGGCCAAGCGCAACTTCTTCCGCGTCCCGCGCATCCAGGGCACCATCCCGCACGCCGTGCAGGGTGAGGCCGCCGCGGGCGTCGTGTTCCTGCGCCCCGCGTCGCCGGGTACCGGTGTGATCGCCGGTGGTCCGGTGCGCGCCGTGCTCGAGTGCGCCGGCATCCACGACGTGCTGAGCAAGTCGCTCGGCTCGTCCAACGCGATCAACATCGTGCACGCGACCGTCGACGCCCTCAAGCGCCTCGAGCGCCCCGAGGCCGTCGCGGCCCGTCGCGGCAAGGCCGTGGAGGACGTGGCCCCGGCCGCGATGCTCCGCGCCCAGGCAGCGGGGGTGAAGTAGTCATGGCACGACTGAAGGTCGTTCAGAAGAAGTCGGCGATCGGCACGAAGCCGCAGCACCGCGAGACCCTGCGGTCGCTCGGCCTCAAGCGCATCGGCGACATCGTCGTCAAGGAGGACCGTCCCGAGATCCGCGGGATGGTCAAGGCGGTGGACCACCTGGTCACCGTTGAGGAGGTTGACTGATGGCTGAGGCCAAGAAGTCGGCGGACGAGACCGCCGAGAAGGCTGCTCCCGCCAAGAAGCCGGCCGCCAAGAAGGCTCCGGCGAAGGCTGCGGCCGACAAGCCCGCTGCCGCGAAGAAGCCCGCCGCCAAGAAGGCTGCGACCGACGAGGCCAAGCCGGCCGCCAAGAAGCCGGCCGCCAAGAAGGCCGAGCCCAAGGTGGAGGAGCCCGCGGAGAAGGTGGCGACCCTCAAGGTCCACCACCTCCGTCCGGCCCCCGGCTCGCACACCAAGAAGACCCGCGTGGGTCGTGGTGAGGCGTCCAAGGGCAAGACCGCGGGTCGCGGCACCAAGGGCACGGGTGCCCGCTACCAGGTTCCGGAGCGCTTCGAGGGTGGCCAGACGCCCATCCACATGCGCATCCCGAAGCTGCGCGGCTTCAAGAGCCCGTTCAAGGTGTACTACCAGGTCGTCAACGTGGGCCAGCTCTCCGAGCTGTTCCCCAAGGGCGGCGAGGTCACCAAGGCCGACCTCGTGGCGAAGGGTGCGGTCCGCCGCAACCAGCCCGTGAAGGTCCTGGGTGAGGGCGAGATCTCCGTCAAGGTGACGCTCGTCGACGCCGACAAGGTCTCGCAGTCCGCGAAGACCAAGATCGAGGCCGCTGGCGGCTCGGTCAACGAGGGCTAGAAGATGATCGCACCGGGCCCGTCCGAACGGACGGGCCCGGTCGCGTATCCTCTACCTGTTCTATTTTCCATGGAGGATCAATGCTGAGTGGCTTCATGAGTGCGTTCCGCACCCCGGATCTTCGGAGGAAGCTCCTCTTCACCATCGGCATCATCGCCGTCTACCGCCTGGGCGTCGCGATCCCGACCCCGGGCGTCGACTACGGCAACGTCGAGCTCTGCCTCGCGCAGACCAGCACCAACGCGGGCTTCGCGATCCTCAACCTGTTCTCGGGTGGGGCGCTCCTGCAGCTCTCGATCTTCGCGCTCGGCATCATGCCGTACATCACGGCGTCGATCATCGTGCAGCTCCTGCGTGTGCTCATCCCTCGCTTCGAGACCCTCCACAAGGAGGGCGCCGAGGGCCAGGCCAAGCTCACGCAGTACACGCGCTACATCACCGTCGGCTTCGCCGCGATCCAGTCCGCCTCGTACATCACGATGGCGCGCAACGACATCTTCTTCCCCGGCTGCTCCGTCCCGGTCATCCCCAACGACTCGTGGAACGTCATCCTCAGCATGGTGCTGACCATGACGGCCGGCACGGTGCTCATCATGTGGCTCGGCGAGCGCATCACCGAGCGCGGCGTCGGCAACGGCATGTCGCTCCTCATCTTCACCTCGGTGGCGGCGGGCTTCCCCGGTATCGTGTCGTCGATCTGGAACTCCTCGAACGGCGCGCGCAACCTGTTCTTCACCGCGATCGTGCTGTTCATCGTCATCGCCGCGGTCGTGTTCGTCGAGCAGTCGCAGCGCCGCATCCCGGTCCAGTACGCCAAGCGCATGGTGGGCCGCAAGATGCTCGGCGGCTCCTCGACCTACATCCCGCTGAAGATCAACATGGCGGGCATCATCCCCGTGATCTTCGCGTCGTCGCTGCTGACCATCCCGCAGGTGATCATCCAGTTCCAGGGCGACGACCCGTCCGGCTGGGTCGTGTGGCTCAACAACAACGTCGCGCAGTCGAGCGCCCCGCTCCACATCGCGCTGTACATCCTGCTGATCGTGTTCTTCGCGTACTTCTACACCGCGATCACGTTCAACCCCACCGAGGTCGCCGACGACATGAAGAAGTACGGCGGCTTCATCCCCGGCATCCGTCCCGGCACGCCCACCGCGGAGTTCCTGGACTACGTGCTGTCCCGCATCACGGCCGCCGGCTCGCTGTACCTCGCGATCGTCGCGCTCGTGCCGACCCTGCTGTTCGTCGCGCTCGGCCTGTCGTCCTCGATCCCGTTCGGCGGCACCTCGATCCTGATCCTCGTCGGCGTCGGCCTCGACACCGTCAAGCGGATCCAGTCCCAGCTCGAGCAGCACCACTACGAAGGGTTCCTCAAGTAATGCGTGCAGTACTCCTCGGTCCTCCCGGTGCTGGCAAGGGCACCCAGGCCGCCCGTCTCACGGAGCGCTTCGGCGTCCCCGCGATCTCGACCGGCGACATCTTCCGCGCGAACGTCAAGGGCGGCACCCCGCTCGGCGTCAAGGCGCAGGAGTACATGAACGCGGGCCAGCTGGTCCCCGACGAGGTGACCAACGCCATGGTGCGTGCCCGCCTCGCGGAGGACGATGCGGCGCAGGGCTTCCTGCTCGACGGCTACCCGCGCAACCCCGAGCAGGCGGTCGAGCTCGACTCGATGCTGGCCGACCTGGGCGTCGAGCTCGACGTGGCGATCGAGATCACCGCGGACTTCGACGAGGTCACCGTGCGCCTCCTCAAGCGCGCCGAGATCGAGGGCCGCGCCGACGACACCGAGCCGGTGATCCGCAAGCGCCTCGAGGTCTACGCGACCTCGACGGCGCCGCTGACCGCGTTCTACGCGGGCCGCGGCCTGCTGGTCCAGGTCGACGGCCTGGGTGAGATCGACGAGGTCACCGAGCGCCTCGTCGCCGCCGTCGCGCGCTGACCCGCATGGCCGGGCGCATCGAGCTCAAGACCCGCGAGGAGATGCGGGTCATGGCGCAGGCCGGCGTGATCGTGCAGCGCGCGCTCGCCGCCGCCCGTGCCGCGTGCGTGCCCGGCGCGACCACCGCGGACGCCGACACGGCGGCCGCCCGCGTGATCGCGGAGGCCGGTGCGACGTCGAACTTCCTCGGCTACCAGGGCTTCCCGGCGACCGCGTGCGTGTCCGTCAACGAGGAGGTCGTCCACGGCATCCCGGGCCACCGCGTGATCGCCGAGGGCGACCTCGTCTCGATCGACTGCGGCGCGATCGTCGACGGCTGGCACGGCGACAGCGCGGTGTCCTTCATCGTGGGCGAGCCCGCCTCGCGGGCCGACGTCGCGCTGGTGCGGACCACGGAGAAGGCGCTGTGGGCCGGCATCGCCGCCCTCGCCACGGCCGACCGCGTGTCGGACGTCTCCGCGGCGATCGAGGACGTCGCCGACGAGGCGGGCCTCCACCCGCTCGAGGGCTACGTGGGCCACGGCATCGGCACCGCCATGCACATGGAGCCGGACGTCCCCAACTACCGCGTGCGCGGGCGCAGCCCGCGGGTGCGCCCGGGGATGTGCCTCGCGCTCGAGCCGATGCTCGTGATCGGCACCCCGGACTCCGCCATCCTCAACGACGAGTGGACCGTCGTGTCCCTCGACGGCTCGCGCGCCGCGCACTGGGAGCACTCCGTCGCGGTGCACGAGGACGGCATCTGGGTGCTCACGTCGGAGGACGGCGGCGCCGCCAAGCTCGCGCCGCTCGGCGTCACGCCCGTCGCGCCGTAGTCGCCGCACGACATCACCCCTGGTGTGGTCCACTCCACACCTGTTCACGCAGTCGTTACCTCACCGGCATTCCGGCGCAAAACCCACGGGTTAGCGTCGCCTCAGCCGGCGCTCCGGACGCCGGCACGCTGAGGAGGGGCGCCATGGCGCGAGGGTTTTCCTATGCACCGGGGGCGAGCGCGGACGTCGACGAGGCCTCCGCGCCCGGCCTGACCAAGGAACGGATCCAGGAGCTGGGCGGGTCCCGCAACGCGCTCGTGCGCGAGGCGGTCGCCGCGCGCGAGGACTGCCCGTTCGGCCTCATGGTCACCCTGGCGCACGACCACGTCGTGCCGGTCCGTGCCGCCATGGCGGCGAACCCCAAGGTCCTGCACTCGATCCTCGACTACCTGTCGCACGACCGGCAGGTCGCCGTGCTCTGCGCCGTCGCGGGCAACCCCTCGGCCGGGCAGGACATCCTCGAGGCGCTGGCCGCCCACCGCAAGGGCGAGGTGCGCGGTGCTGCCGCGGCGGCGCTGGACGCGCGCGCCGCACGCACCGACGTCGCCGACCACACCCCCGAGCTGCGCGACCGTGTCTTCGAGGAGTCGCAGGCGCGCCGCGAGGCGATGCTCGCGCAGGCCGCCGAGAGCAGCCTCGAGGCCGCGGCGGACGAGGCCATGGAGGCGGCCGACCCCGCCGCCGATGCCGCCGAGCCGCTGCCGTCCCGCCCCACGCGCAGCGCGCCCGTGCGCGGGTTCCGGCCTCCCGTCGACGTCTAGCGCGGTCGCCACCCGACATTCGTCGGACCTTCACCCGCCCGTCACCTGCGCGTCAGCGGTTGCTCACCGCGACCCCCTAGCCTCGCGGGAATCGAGACGGGGAGGTGGCGGTGGCCGACGACGGCTGGTCGCGCGCGTTGATGGCGGCATCCGGGGTGCCGGTCGCGGGCGAGGCCCGCGACGACGGCCTCCGGGCGGTCGTCATGGAGGCCCGCGCCGACGGGCTGCCGCGCTCCCGCATCCTCGAGCTCGCGCAGCACCGCGAGCCCGCCGTCCGGGAGGCGGTGGCCTCCCGCCCCGACTGCCCGCTGGGCATGCAGGCCTCGCTCGCGCACGACCGCCGCACCTCCGTGCGGGTCGCGCTCGCCGCCGGGCCCGGCCTGGCCGGGGCGATCGCCGGCGTGCTCGCCAAGGACCGCGAGCTCTCGGTCCTGAAGGCCCTGGCGCGCAACTCCGCGACCCCGCGCCACGTGCTGGAGCGGCTCGCGGCGCATCGTCGCGAGGACGTCGCCCGGCTCGCGCAGCGCTCGCTGGACGGCGTCGTGCTGACGGCCTCACGCGCGCAGGTCGCGGAGCTCGAGGACCGCCCGCGGGCCCGGGACGGCGCCACGGAGGAGCGTTCGCCGGTGGGGGACAGGGTGGACCGGGTGCTCGCGCCGAGGCCGTCCGTGCCGCCTCGCGACGGCGCCGGACCGGCACGCTGACATCCCTGGCAGCCCCGGGGAATGCGCGTCCCGTGTGTCACGAAGATGACGTGATGTCTGATTCCTCACAGAGATTTGACCCGCTGCGCCGCACCTCCGGAAGATACTTGGCAAAACGATGACCGGTGGGAGGTACGCAGTGGTGGTTCCGGCCAGTGGGGCGTCCGAGGACGTGGCGCGCGCGCTCGACCCTGAGATCTCCGGCTCCGCGCTCCTGCCGCTCGCGGTGCATCGCGACCCGCAGGTGCGGGCCGCCGTCGCCGCCCGCAGCGACTGCCCGATGGGTGCGCTCGTGTCGCTCGGGCACGACGCGAACCTCGATGTGCTGAGCGCCCTGCTCGGCAACGCGCGCACGCCGTCCTCGGTGGTGCGCCGGCTCGCCGACCACCGCGACCCGCGCATCTCGGGGATCGCGGTCCAGCGTCTCCGCAACGCCTTCCGGTAGGCTCGGGGCAGGCAGCGGCGTCCCCGCCGCGCGATGGTGCGCGGGCCGGCTTGAGACGCGCGGCAGATTGCCGTATAGTTTTCCGTTGGGCGTTTTTGCGCGCCCTCATTCCCTGTCAACCAACGTTAGCGGAGTAATGGCCAAGAAAGACGGAGTCATCGAGGTCGAGGGCGTGGTGGTGGAAGCACTGCCGAACGCATCGTTCCGAGTGGAGCTGACGAACGGGCACCTGGTGCTCGCTCACATCTCCGGCAAGATGCGCCAGCACTACATCAGGATCCTCCCCGAGGACCGCGTGGTGGTGGAGCTCAGCCCCTATGACCTGTCCCGCGGCCGCATCGTCTACCGCTACAAGTGAGCCGCCGTCCGAGCGCACCCGTGCGCGACGACGACGCAGGAAAGAACCATGAAGGTTAAGCCCAGCGTCAAGCCCATCTGCGACAAGTGCAAGGTGATCCGACGCAATGGCCGTGTGATGGTCATCTGCGAGAACCTGCGCCACAAGCAGCGTCAGGGCTAGACACCCCCGTCTCATCCTCGTTCGACCATATGCATCAAACCCCCGGCTCGGAGGCCGGGGCCCGCACCAGACAACTGCGGGGCGGTCGAGCGTCAGACCTCCGACTACTGATGGAGTAGAACCAGCAATGGCACGCATCGTCGGTGTCGACATCCCGCGCGACAAGCGCATGGTGATCGCACTTACCTACATCTACGGCGTCGGCCGCACCCGCGCCGAGCAGATCCTCGCAGCCACCGGCATCAGCCCGGACCTGCGCGTCAAGGACGCGAACGACGACCAGCTCGTCGCGATCCGTGACTACATCGAGGCCAACTTCACCGTCGAGGGCGACCTGCGCCGCGAGGTGACCGCCGACATCCGCCGCAAGGTCGAGATCGGCAACTACCAGGGTCTCCGCCACCGCCGCGGCATGCCCGTCCGTGGTCAGCGCACCAAGACCAACGCCCGCACCCGCAAGGGCCGCAAGAAGACCGTCGCCGGAAAGAAGAAGTAAGACATGGCCGCTCCTACTCGCAAGCCGCGCAAGAAGATCAAGAAGACCGTCGCGCACGGTCAGGCGCACATCAAGTCCACCTTCAACAACACGATCATCTCGATCACGGACCCCTCGGGCGCCGTGGTGTCGTGGTCGTCCTCCGGCCAGGTGGGCTTCAAGGGTTCGCGCAAGTCGACCCCCTACGCCGCGCAGATGGCCGCCGAGGCCGCCGCTCGCCGTGCGCAGGACGCCGGCATGAGCAAGGTCGACGTGTTCGTCAAGGGCCCGGGCTCGGGCCGCGACACCGCGATCCGCTCGCTCACGGCCGCCGGCCTCGAGGTGACCTCCATCAAGGACGTCACCCCGCAGGCCCACAACGGCTGCCGTCCGCCGAAGCGCCGCCGCAACTAGCACGCCCGCGCGGGTCCAGCCCGCGCACCCGGTCGCGGGTCGGTGCTTCGCATCGGCCCGTGGCCGCCCCCATTTCCAGCTTCTGGCCCCTGCCGGACCTATCCCGGCCGGGAACTCTCGAGCATCAGATAGCGGGTGCTCGGAAAGGAAACAACCGTGCTGATCGCACAGCGTCCCACGCTGACCGAGAAGGTCATCTCGGAGAACCGTTCGCAGTTCTCGCTCAAGCCGCTCGAGCCGGGCTTCGGCTACACGCTCGGCAACTCGCTCCGCCGCACGCTGCTGTCGTCCATCCCGGGCGCGGCCGTGACGTCGGTGCGCTTCGAGGGCGTCCTCCACGAGTTCACCACCATCGACGGGGTGAAGGAGGACGTGACCGAGATCCTGCTCAACCTCAAGAACCTCGTGGTCTCGTCGGAGAACGACGAGCCCGTCGTGATGTACCTGCGCAAGTCGGGCGCGGGCGTCGTCACCGGTGCTGACATCCAGCCCCCGGCCGGCGTCGAGATCCACAACCCGGACCTCCACATCGCGACCCTCAACGCGAAGGCGAAGTTCGAGGTGGAGCTCACGGTCGAGCGCGGTCGCGGCTACGTGCCCGCGGCGATGAACAAGAGCTACGACGCGGAGATCGGTCAGATCCCCGTCGACTCGATCTACTCGCCCGTCCTCAAGGTGACCTACAAGGTCGAGGCCACCCGTGTCGCGCAGCGCACGGACTTCGACGAGCTGGTCATCGACGTCGAGACGAAGTCCTCGATCTCGCCGCGCGACGCCGTCGCGTCCGCCGGCGCGACGCTCGTCGAGCTGTTCTCGCTCGCGCGTGGCCTCAACGAGGCCGCCGAGGGCATCGAGATCGGCCCGTCGGACACGGACGAGTCGCTCGAGGAGGACTACAACCAGCCGATCGAGGAGCTCAACCTCACGCAGCGGTCGTACAACTGCCTCAAGCGCGAGGGCATCCACACGGTTGGCGAGCTCACGGCGCGCTCCGAGGCGGACCTCATGGACATCCGCAACTTCGGCCAGAAGTCGATCACCGAGGTGAAGGAGAAGCTCGCCGAGCTGGGCTTCTCCCTCAAGGACAGCGCCGTCGAGTACGACAGCGGCTCGTCCGTCTACTTCTCGGGCAGCGACGAGTAACAAGGAGAATTCTCAATCATGCCTACCCCCACCAAGGGTGCCCGCCTGGGCGGCGGTCCCGCGCACGAGCGTCAGATGCTCGCGAACCTTTCGCAGAGCCTCTTCGAGCACGGCCGCATCACCACCACCGTGACCAAGGCCAAGCGCCTGCGCCCGCACGCCGAGCGTCTCATCACCTTCGCGAAGCGCGGCGACCTCGCCTCGCGCCGCAAGGTGCTCGGGATCCTCTCGGACAAGGGCGTCGTCCACAAGCTCTTCAGCGAGATCGGCCCCGGCTTCGCCGAGCGTGACGGCGGCTACACCCGCATCACCAAGACCGGCTACCGCAAGGGCGACAACGCCCCCATGGCCGTGATCGAGCTCGTCGAGTTCGGCGCGCCCGCCAAGAAGGCCGTCGCCAAGGAGGCCGAGAAGGCCACCAAGAAGGCTGCGCCGAAGAAGGCCGAGAAGGTCGAGGAGGCGCCCGTCGCCGAGGAGACCGTCGAGGAGACCGCCGTCGAGGCCGAGGCCGCCGAGGCCCCCGCCGCCGACGAGGCCGCCGAGACCAAGTAACCCTCGCCTTCCATCAAGGCAACCCGAGGCGGGTCCGCACATGCTCCCTGAGACTGTGCGGGCCCGCCTCGACCTTTCCTACGACGGCACCGACTTCTCCGGGTGGGCCACCCAGCCCGGGCTGCGGACCGTTCAGGGCGTCCTCGAGGACGCCCTCGTGCGCATCGTCCGGCAGGAGGCGTACCCGCGGGTGACCGTCGCGGGCCGGACCGATGCGGGCGTCCACGCCCGCGGCCAGGTCGCCCACGTCGACCTCGCGGCCGACGCCTGGGCGCGCATGCCCGGCCGGGCGGAGCGCACCCCCGCCCAGGGGCTCATGAGCCGCCTCGACGGCGTGCTGCCCGACGACGTCGTGATCCGCGACGTGACCGTCGCCCCCGCGGGCTTCGACGCGCGCTTCTCGGCCACCGAGCGGCGCTACGCCTACCGCGTGACCGACGGCGTCCCCGACGTCCTGCGCCGGCGCCATGTCGTGCGCGTGAGCCGCCCGCTCGACGTCGACGCCCTCAACCGCGCATCGTCCACCCTGCTGGGGCTGCGCGACTTCGCCGCGTTCTGCCGCGGCCGCGAGGGCGCGACCACCATCCGCGACCTCACGGAGCTGTCGTGGTGCCGCGCGACCGACGGCCCCGACCAGGGGCTGGTGGTGGCGACCGTGCGCGCCGACGCGTTCTGCCACTCGATGGTGCGCTCGCTCGTGGGCGCGCTGCTGACCGTGGGGGAGGGCCGGCGCGACCTCGACTGGCTCGCCGTCGTCGCGGCCACGGAGACGCGCTCCCAGGCCATCGCGGTCGCCCCCGCGCACGGGCTCACGCTCGAGCAGGTGTCCTATCCGGACGATGCGCTGCTCGCGGCGCGCGCCGAGGCTACCCGAGGGCGTCGCACGCTGCCGTGACCGACGCGCGCGCCCTGGCGCTCCCGGATTGAGATTCCGGGCGTGTGCGCGTATGATGGTGCGTCGTTGTGCGTTCCCTCGTGGACGGTGCCTCCCACTCGCCGCCGCAGGACCCGCCGACCGATTGCTTCGCGATGCCTCCACGGCATCGTCCACCAGAACGAGTAGAAGTAAGGCTTCACAGTGCGTACGTTTTCTCCCAAGCCGGGTGACGTCACCAAGAACTGGTACGTCATCGACGCTACTGACGTGGTCCTCGGTCGTCTGGCCTCCCAGGCCGCTTCGCTGCTCCGCGGCAAGCACAAGGCGACCTTTGCGCCCCACGTCGACGGCGGTGACTTCGTCATCGTCATCAACGCTGAGAAGGTGGCCCTCTCGGGCAACAAGCTCACCGACAAGATGGTCTACCGTCACTCGGGCTTCCCGGGTGGTCTCTCGGCCGTCCCGATCGGCGAGCTCCTCGAGAAGAACCCCCGTCGCGTGATCGAGAACGCGGTCAAGGGCATGCTGCCCAAGACCAAGCTCGGCGCCGCCCAGCTCAAGCACCTCAAGGTCTACGCCGGCGCGGAGCACCCGCACGCCGCGCAGCAGCCGCAGGTCTTCGAGATCTCCCAGGTCGCGCAGTAAGCGCCGCAGCAGTTAAGGATTGATGAAAGTGGCAGATGTGACCACCGAGGTCGAGAACGAGACCCCGTCCGAGTACACCACCGAGACCGTTGCCGAGCGCGGCAAGGGTGTCACCAACCTCGCCCCCGGCGCCGGCCTCGGCCGTCGCAAGGAGGCCGTCGCCCGCGTGCGCCTGGTGCCCGGCACCGGCAAGTGGGTCATCAACGGCCGCGAGCTCGAGAACTACTTCCCGAACAAGGTCCACCAGCAGCTGGTGAACTCGCCGTTCGCGCTCCTCGACATCGAGGGCAAGTTCGACGTGCACGCCCGCATCCAGGGTGGCGGCCCGTCGGGTCAGGCCGGCGCGCTGCGTCTCGGCGTGTCCCGCGCGCTCAACGAGATCGACGAGGAGAACAACCGCCCGGCGCTCAAGAAGGCCGGCTTCCTCACCCGCGATGCCCGCATCGTGGAGCGCAAGAAGGCCGGTCTCAAGAAGGCCCGCCGCGCGCCGCAGTACTCGAAGCGCTAATCTCTCGCGCATGGCGCGACTCTTCGGCACGGACGGTGTCCGGGGCCTTGCCAACCGGGACCTCACGGCGGAGCTCGCGGTCGACCTCGCGGTCGCCGCGGCTCACGTCCTGGGGGAGCGGGGCGAGTTCTCCGGCCACCGTCCTCGTGCCGTCATCGGCCGCGACACCCGCGTCTCAGGCGAGTTCCTGAGCGCGGCTGTCGCGGCCGGTCTTGCTTCCGCGGGCGTCGACGTGCTCGACGTGGGCGTCGTGCCCACGCCCGCGGTCGCCTACCTCACCGCCTCCACCGAGGCGGACCTGGGCGTGGTGATCTCCGCGTCCCACAACCCCATGCCGGACAACGGCATCAAGTTCTTTGCGCGCGGCGGCCACAAGCTCGACGACTCCGTCGAGGAGGCCATCGAGGCGCGCGTGGGCGAGGCCTGGGAGCGGCCGCTCGGCGCGGCCGTCGGGCGCATCGTCCCCTCGGCCGCCCTCGCCGGCGAGTACGTCGAGCACGTGGTCTCGGCCGTCCGCTCGTTCGCGGGCTCCGACGAGCCGCTCGACGGCATCCACATCGTCGTCGACGCCGCGCACGGCGCCGCCTCGAGCGTGGGTCCCGCCGCGCTCGCCGCGGCCGGCGCCCGCGTCACCACCATCAACGCGTCGCCGGACGGCCTCAACATCAACGACGGGGTCGGCTCGACCCACCTCGGCCCGCTGCAGGCGGCCGTGGTCGAGCACGGCGGCGACCTGGGCGTGGCCTTCGACGGCGACGCCGACCGCTGCCTCGCGGTCGACCACACCGGCGCGGTCGTCAACGGCGACCAGATCATGGGCCTGCTCGCGGTCGCGATGCGGGACACCGGCACCCTGTACCGCTCGACCCTCGTCGCGACGGTGATGAGCAACCTCGGCCTGCACCAGGCCATGCGCCGCGAGGGCATCGACATCGTCGAGACCGCGGTGGGCGACCGCTACGTGCTCGAGGCGATGCGCGACGCCGGCTACACGCTGGGCGGCGAGCAGTCCGGCCACATCATCGTGTCGGACTACGCCACGACCGGCGACGGCGTCCTGTCGGCGCTGCTCGTCGCGGCGCGGGTGGCCGCCCGCGGCTCGCTGCGCGAGCAGTGCGCCGGGATCGAGACGCTGCCGCAGGTGCTCATCAACGTGCGCGGCGCCGACCGCTCGCGGGTCCACACGGACCGCGAGCTTCAGGCCGCCGTCAGCGCCGCCCGCCGCGAGCTGGGCGACACCGGCCGCGTGCTGCTGCGCCCGTCGGGCACCGAGCCGCTCGTGCGCGTCATGGTCGAGGCCGCCACTGCCGAGGAGGCGCAGCGCCACGGTGAGGCCCTCGCGGCCGTCGTGCGCGACCGGCTGTCGCTGTAGGCCCCGCGCTGCGCCCCTCCACACCGGCGCTGCAACCGGGACCGCTCCACTCCCGCGACGCTACGGGAGATGCCCGTGGTGACGTTCACATCGTCGCGCCCGTGTGGAGAGGCGCATCGGGGCGCCGCGAGGATGAGCGCCAGATCAGGGCATCCCCCGATCGCCGGGCGCCCGTGCACCTGACAGACTTGGCCACGTGAACGAGCTGTGGCACCTCCTGACCGACTGGATCGGGACCGTCGAGGTCTGGGTCGAGTCCCTCATGGAGTCGCTGTGGATCTACCCGGCGGTGTGGCTGCTGTCGCTGCTCGACGGCGTCTTCCCGGTGCTCCCGAGCGAGTCCGTCGTCATCGCCACCGCGACCAGCTGGGCCCAGTCGGGCTCGCCGTGGATCGGGATCATCTGGGTCGCCGCCGCGACCGGCGCGTGGTGCGGCGACCAGCTCGCGTACCTCATCGGGTCCAAGCTCGACGTGCGCAAGCACCCCTTGTTCGCGCGCGCCGGCATGCGCAAGACGCTCGACTGGGCCGAGTCGACGCTCGAGCGCCGCGGCACGACCTTCATCATCGCGGCCCGGTTCATCCCGATGGGCCGCGTCGCCGTCAACCTCACCGCGGGCGCGCTGCGCTACCCGCGCCAGTGGTTCATGGTCGTGGACGCGGTCGCGGTCGCGATCTGGGCGACCTACGGCACCGCGCTGGGGATCTGGGCGGGCTCGATCTTCGAGAACATCCTCGTGTCGATCACGGTGGGCGTGATCGGCGGCGTCGTGATCGGCATCGTGATCGACAAGATCCTCGCGCGTCTGGGCTTCGCCGAGCCGGAGATGCCGAACCTGTCCGAGGAGATCGAGGAGCGGATGCTCACGGGCGAGCTGCAGGTGCGGCCGCCGCGTCGCGAGCGTCGCCAGGCGGAGGGGAGCGCCGACGATGGCGCCTGACGCCGTCGACGGCGTCGAGGTCGGCTGGGAGGACGCGCGCGCCGCGAACCTGGCCAACTGGGACGACCGCGTGCCGCTCCACGTCGAGGCCTACGGCCTCGACGCCTACGCGGCGGATCCGACCCACCTCTCCAGCGTGGTCCGCCACGACCTCCCGGTCCTCGAGCGTCATCTGGACGGCGGCTCGCTGGCCGGGCTCGACCTGTGCCACCTCCAGTGCCACATCGGCACCGACACGGTCTCGCTCGCCCGCGCCGGCGCGCGGGTGGTCGGCGTGGACTTCTCCGCGCCCGCCCTCGAGGCCGCGGCGCGGCTCGCCGAGGGGCTCGGGATCGACGCCCGCTGGGTCGAGGGCGACGTGCTGGACGCGCGGGCGCTCGTCGACGCGGCGCTGGGCGCGGACCGCACGTTCGACGTCGTCTACACGAGCATCGGCACCATCGGCTGGCTGTCCGACCTGACGGCCTGGGCGCGGCAGATCGCCGCGCTGCTCGCCCCGGGCGGCGTGCTGTACTTCCGCGACGGCCACCCGATGCTGGGCACCATCGACGAGGACCGCGACGAGCTCGTGGCCCGCTACCGGTACTTCGCGGACGGCCGCGCGCTCCGCTGGGACGACGACGCGACGTACGTGGGGGACGGGACGGTGGAGTCGACCGTCACCTACGAGTGGGCGCACCCCGTCTCCGAGATCGTCACGGCGCTGCTGGACGCCGGCCTCACGATCGAGGCGATGGACGAGGGCCGCACCCTCCCGTGGCGCTTCAGCCCCCGCATGGTGGAGCGTCCCGACGGCGACTTCGAGTGGCCCGGCGAGGACGCCGCGCGCGTGCCCTGCACGCTGACGGTGGTCGCGAGGAAGCGGTAGCCGCGCCTACAGCTTGCGCATGCGCACGGACTCGACGCGGTGGTCCGGGCCCTTGTTGAGGATGATCGTCGCGCGCGAGCGGGTCGGCGCGATGTTGCGTGCCAGGTTCGGCGCGTTGACCGTGTCCCAGATCTGGCCGGCGACGGAGCGTGCCTGCTCGTCGGTCAGCGTCGAGTACGAGTGGAAGTACGAGTCCGGCTTCGCGAACGCGGACCCCCGCAGCGCGAGGAAGCGCTCGATGTACCAGCGGCGGATGTCCTCGGGGTGCGCGTCCACGTAGATCGACACGTCGAAGAAGTCGCTCACCGCGAGCTGCGAGGCCCCGGGCTCGCGCGGCTGCGCGGTCTGCAGCACGTTGAGCCCCTCGACGATGAGGATGTCGGGCTGGCGGACCACGACCTCCTGGCCCGGCACGATGTCGTAGACCTGGTGCGAGTACACGGGCGCGCGCACCTCGGCCGCGCCCGACTTCACCTGGAGGATGAAGTCGCGCAGCGAGCGCCGGTCGAACGACTCGGGGAAGCCCTTGCGCGCCATCAGCCCGCGCTCGTTGAGGATCGCGTTCGGGTAGAGGAAGCCGTCGGTGGTGACCAGCTCGACGTGCGGCGAGGACGGCCACCGCGCCATGAGCTCGCGCAGCAGGCGCGCGGTCGTGGACTTGCCGACCGCGACCGAGCCCGCGACCCCGATGACGAACGGCGTCCGCGACGCGCGCTCGCCCAGGAAGCTGCTGGTCGCGCCGTGCAGCGCGCCCGTCGCGCCGGAGTACAGGTCGAGCAGCCGCGACAGCGGCCGGTAGATGCGGTCGACCTCCGCGATGTCGATGGGGTCGCCGAGGCCGCGCACCCGCGCCACGTCGTCCGCGGTGAGCGGCAGCGGCGTCGCATCCGCGAGGGCCGCCCACTCGTCGCGGGTCAGGGTGACGTACGGGGTGCCCGCGTCGGACCGTCGCGCCTCGTTCACCCGACCATTGTGGCGCATCGTCCGACCGTCGGACGATGCGCGCGCGCCGGCCTGCGCCGAGCGCCCGGGGGCGGCCTCTAGACTCGGGGGCATGTGCGGAATCGTCGGATATGTGGGGTCGGGCGCGCCCGGCGGCCGCCCGCAGGGCGTCGTGATGTCGGGGCTGGCGCGGCTGGAGTACCGCGGATACGACTCCGCCGGCATCGCCGTGGTCACCGAGGACACGGAGCGGGTCGCGATGTCGAAGAAGGCGGGCAAGCTCGTCAACCTCGAGAAGGAGCTCGCCGAGCGCCCGCTCGCGCCGGGCACGGCGGCGATCGGCCACACGCGGTGGGCGACGCACGGCGCCCCCACGGACGCCAACGCGCACCCGCACCTCGCGGCCGGCGGGCGGATCGCGATCATCCACAACGGCATCATCGAGAACTTCGCCGCGCTGCGGGCCGAGCTGCTCGACGAGGGCGTCGAGTTCCTGTCCGAGACCGACACCGAGGTCGCGGGCCACCTGCTCGCACGCGAGGTCGACCGCGGGCTGTCGCTCGCGGACGCGATGCGCGCGATCACGCGCCGCCTCGAGGGCGCCTTCACGCTGCTCGCCGTCGACGCGCGCGAGCCGCGCTCCGTCGTCGGTGCGCGCCGCAACAGCCCGCTCGTCATCGGCCTGGGCGAGGGGGAGAACTTCCTCGGCTCGGACGTGGTCGCGTTCATCGAGCACACGCGCGACGCCCTCGAGCTGCACCAGGACGAGGTCGTCGAGATCACCCCGGACGGCGTCACCATCACCGACATCCGCGGACTCGTGGTCGAGCGCGAGCCGTACCACGTCGATTGGGACGCCTCGGCGGCGCAGAAGGGCGGCTTCGCTACCTTCATGGAGAAGGAGATCCACGACCAGCCGACGGCGGTCGCGGACACCCTCCGCGGGCGCATCGACGAGCACGGCCGCCTCCAGCTCGACGGCGGCATGATCCACGAGACGATCCTCAACTCGATCGACAAGATCATCGTGGTCGCGTGCGGCACCGCCGCCTACGCGGGCCTGGTGGGCCGCTACGCGATCGAGCACTGGTGCCGCATCCCGGTCGAGGTCGAGCTCGCGCACGAGTTCCGCTACCGCGACCCCGTGGTGAGCGTGCGCACCCTGGTGGTCGCCATCAGCCAGTCCGGCGAGACGATGGACACGATCATGGCGGTGCGCCACGCGCAGCAGCAGGGCGCCCCGGTCATCGCGATCGTCAACTCGCAGGGCTCGACCATCGCGCGCGAGGCCGACGCGGTGCTCTACACGCGCGCCGGCCCCGAGATCGCGGTCGCGTCCACCAAGGCGTTCCTCGCGCAGATCACCGCCGTGTACCTGCTCGGCATCTACCTCGCCGAGCTGCGCGGCAACAAGTTCCCCGACGAGATCGAGTCGCTGCTCGACCAGCTCGACGCGATCCCCGCGAAGATCCAGCGCGTGCTCGACACGTCGGAGCCGATCCGCGAGCTCGCGCGCACCATGGCGAACGAGCGCACCGTGCTGTTCCTGGGCCGGCACGTGGGCTGCCCGGTGGCCCTCGAGGGCGCGCTCAAGCTCAAGGAGCTCGCGTATATCCACGCCGAGGGCTTCGCCGCCGGCGAGCTCAAGCACGGCCCCATCGCGCTCGTCGAGGAGGGCCAGCCGGTGTTCATCGTGCTGCCCAGCCCGCGCGGCCGCGAGTCGCTGCACTCCAAGGTGATCTCGAACGTGCAGGAGGTCCGCGCCCGCGGCGCCCGCACGTTCGTCATCGCGGAGGAGGGCGACAAGGAGGCGGAGAACTACGCCGAGCAGGTGTTCTACGTGCCCTCCGCGCCGGTGCTCATGACGCCGCTGCTGTCCGTGGTGCCGCTCCAGCTGTTCGCGCTCGAGCTGGCCGCGGCCAAGGGCTACGACGTCGACCAGCCGCGCAACCTCGCGAAGTCCGTCACGGTGGAGTGACGGTGGCGATCCTGGGGCTCGGCATCGACGTCGTCGAGATCGCGCGGTTCGAGGACGCCCTCGAGCGCTCGCCCGGCTTCCTCGAGCGGGTCTTCACGCCCGCCGAGCGCACCATGGGCCACGCGAGCCTCGCCGCCCGCTGGGCTGCGAAGGAGGCGCTCGCGAAGGCGCTCGGCGCGCCCGCGGGCCTGTCGTGGCAGGACTGCGAGGTGACCCGCGAGGACGGCGGCCAGCCGCGTCTCCTCGTCACGGGCACGGTCGCCGCGCGCGTCGCCGCGCTCGGCATGACGTCGCTGCACGTGTCGCTGTCGCACGACGCGGGGATCGCCTCCGCCGTCGTCATCGGGGAGGGCTGAATGACCCGCTTGCAGGTGAGCATCGACCACGGCGCGATCGCGCGCAACGTCGAGCGGCTGCGCGCCCACGCGCCCACCGCCGCGGTGATGGCCGTGGTCAAGGCCGATGCGTACGGCCACGGCCTCGTCGGCGCCTCCCGCGCCGCGCGCGAGGGCGGGGCCGCGTGGCTCGGCGTCGCGCAGCCGGACGAGGCGCTCGCGCTCCGCGCCGCCGGCGACACGGGCCGCGTGCTGTGCTGGCTGTACGGCCCCGAGCTGCCCGCGCGTGCGCTCATCCGCGGCGGCGTGGACGTCAGCGCGTCCTCGCTCGAGGTGCTCGACACGCTCGTCGCCGCCGCCCGCATGGACGGCCTGCGCGCCCGCGTCCACCTGTGCATCGACACCGGCCTGTCCCGCGAGGGCGTGCGTCCCGAGGTGCTGCCCGCCCTGCTCGACGCCGCGCTCGCGGCGGACGATGCGGTCGAGGTGGTCGGCGTGTGGTCCCACCTCGCGTGGGCGGACCAGCCGGGCCATCCCACGATCGACCGTCAGGCGGACGTGTTCCGCGCGGCCGTCGCGACCATCGAGGCGCGCGGCATCGCGCTCGAGGTGCGCCACCTCGCGAACTCCGCGGCGACGCTCACCCGTCCCGACCTGCACTTCGACCTGGTCCGCCCCGGCATCGCCGTGTACGGCCTGCCGCCGGTCGAGGACCCGTCGGGCGAGGGCTTCGGGCTCGAGCCCGCGATGCGCGTCACCGCGTCGCTCGCGCTCGTCAAGGACGTGCCGGCGGGGGAGGGCGTGAGCTACGGCCACGAGTACACGACGCCGCGCGACACCCGGCTCGGGCTGGTCACCGCGGGCTACTCCGACGGCATCTTCCGCTCCGCCGGCAAGGGCCGCGGCCCCGTCGCCATCGGCGGTCGCCGCCACGTCATCGCGGGCCGGGTCTGCATGGACCAGGTGGTCCTCGACCTCGGCCCCGACGCCACCGAGCGTCCCGGCGACGAGGTGGTCCTCATCGGCGTCGACGGGCCCTCGGCTCGCGAATGGGCCGATGCGGCGGGCACCATCGACTACGAGATCGTCTGCCGCTTCGGCGGCCTGAAGGAGAAGCACCCGGCATGACCAGCGCATCGTCCGCCACCTTCGACGTCGCCGACGGCGACGCGATGCGGGCCCTCGCCCGCGACGTGCTCGCGCCGCACCTGCGCGCGGGCGACGTCGTCATCCTCAGCGGCGACCTGGGCGCCGGCAAGACCACGTTCACGCAGGGCCTGGGCGACGCGATCGGCGTGCGCGGCCCCGTCGCGAGCCCCACGTTCATCATCGCGCGCACGCACCCGTCCGAGGTGGGCGGTCCCGCCCTCATCCACGTCGACGCGTACCGGCTCAACTCGCTCGCCGAGCTCGACGACCTCGACCTCGACGCCACCGTCGACAGCTCGATCACCGTGGTCGAGTGGGGCGAGGACAAGGCGGAGCAGCTCTCCCAGGACCGCGTGCACGTGAGCATCGCGCGCGAGCACGGCGGCGAGGTCGACATGGAGCGCCCCGACGAGGGCCTGCGCACCGTCACGTTCACCACCCACGGCGACCGCTGGGCCGGCGTCGCGCTCGTAGGCTAGAGCCGTGATCCTCGCCCTCGACACCTCGTCCGCCATCGCCGTCGCGCTCGTCTCCCCGTCGGGCGAGACCCTCGCGAGCCGCTCCGCGTTCAACCCCCGCGGCCACGCCGAGCTGCTGTCGGGCCTCATCGAGGAGGCGCTGACCGAGGCCGGGGCCGCGCGCGCGGACCTCACGCGCATCGTCGTCGGCACCGGGCCTGCGCCGTTCACCGGCCTGCGCGTCGGGCTCATGACGGCCCGCACCCTCGGCCACGTGTGGGGCATCCCGGTCGAGGGCGTGTGCTCGCTCGACGCGCTCGGCGCCGCGCTCCCCGGCGAGGCGACCGTGGTGGCCGATGCGCGGCGCAAGGAGGTCTACTGGGCCGCCTACCGCGACGGCGTGCGCGTCGACGGCCCGACGGTGAGCGCCCCCGGCGACGTCCCGGCGAGCGGCTCCGTGGTGGGCCGCGGCGCGCTGCTGTACCCCGACGCCTTCCCCGACGCGGTCGCGGGCGACCCCGACCCGGCGCTCCTCGTCGCCGTGGCGGACCGCCTGCGCGAGGCCGGCGAGGAGATGCCCACCGAGCCGCTGTACCTGCGCCGTCCCGACGTGCACGGCGTGCCGGGGGCGTGACCTCCGAGACCGGCGCCGACGCCGGTGCCGCGCCCGCGTGGACCATCCGCGACCTGGGCGAGGAGGACCTGCCCTGGATGGCCGACCAGGAGGTCCGCATGTTCGGCGCCTCCGCCTGGTCGCGCGAGCTCATCACCCACGACTACCTCTACGGTCTCACCCGCTACCGGGGGATCGCGCTCGACGGTGAGCTCGTCGGCTACGCCGTCTACGGCTACGACGGCGACGCGTTCCACCTGCTCAACCTCGCCGTCGCGCCCGAGGCGCGCGGGCGCGGCCTGGGGCGCGCGCTCATGGACGACTTCATGGCGGAGGCACGGCACGAGGGCGCGCCCGACGCGTGGCTCGAGGTCGCCGTCGACAACGAGGTCGCCCTGGCGCTGTACCGCGCGTACGGCTTCGAGGACGTGCGGGTCCGCCGGAAGTACTACCAGCCGGAGGGCCTCGACGCCCTCGTGATGCGCGTCCAGCTGAACGGCTACGAGCCCGACGCCTGAGGCCGTCCGCGCGACGCGGCCCCGCGCCCCGCGTAGGGTGCGAAGAAGGGTCGAGCGAAGGCGGTGGACCCATGGCGTCACGGATGGTCGAGATCGATCCGTGGGAGGTGTCGGTCACGACGCTCGACCCCGCGCGGATCCGCCTCGTCGAGAGCCTCATGTCGCTGGGCAACGGCCACATGGGCGCGCGGGGCAACTTCGAGGAGGGCTACGGCGGCGACCGCCACCTGGGCACCTACGTCGCCGGCGTGTGGTTCCCCGACCGCACGCGGGTGGGCTGGTGGAAGAACGGCTACCCCGAGTACTTCGGCAAGGTCATCAACGCGGTCGACATCGGCGCGATCCGCATCCGCGCCGGCGGCGAGCCGGTCGACCTGTTCGCCGTGCCGTTCACCGGCTTCCGGGTCGCTCTGGACCTGCGCCGCGGGTGCCTGACGCGGGAGTTCCGCTGCGAGGCCGGGGGGCTCGCGCTGCGCGTGCGCTTCGACCGCTTCCTCAGCATCGTCACGCCGGAGCTGTCGTTCCAGCGGGTCGAGATCGAGGTCGAGGCGGGCGAGGGGACGCTTGAGGTGACGCCCCTGCTCGACGGGGACGTGCACAACCTCGACGCGAACTACGCGGAGCAGTTCTGGGAGCCCGAGCCGGGCGTCGAGCGCCGCCCCGGGATGCTGTCCATGACGACGCGGCCCAACCCGTTCGGCACACCGCGCTTCACCGTGACGGCGGCCATGGACGCCCGCGCCGAGGGCCTCGAGCCCGGCGACGCCTGGGACGATGCGCTGTCCACCGGGCGGGCCTTCGACGCCACGGTGCGCGCGGGCGACCGCGTCGCGCTCGACAAGGTCGTCGCCTTCGTCACCTCGCGCGACCACGAGCCGCGCGCGCACCCGGCGGTCGCGGCGGCGCTGCTGGAGGCCGCATCGTCCCGTCCCCATGCCGCCCACCGGGCGGACCAGGAGGAGGCGTGGGCGGCGCGCTGGGCCCAGGCGGACGTCGCCATCGAGGGCGACCCGCCCGCGCAGCAGGGCATCCGGTTCAACATCTTCCAGCTGCTGTCCACGTACCGCGGCGAGGACGAGCGCCTCAACATCGGCCCCAAGGGGTTCACGGGCGAGAAGTACGGCGGCGCCACGTACTGGGACACCGAGGCCTTCCTGCTGCCCATGTACATGTCGATCGCGGACCCGGACGTGGCGCTCGCGCTGCTGCACTACCGCCACCGCCAGCTCCCGCAGGCCCAGCACAACGCCCGCCAGCAGGGCCTGCCGGGCGCGCTGTACCCGATGGTCACGTTCGACGGCGTGGAGTGCCACAACGAGTGGGAGATCACCTTCGAGGAGATCCACCGCAACGGCGCCATCGCGCACGCGATCCGCTACTACACGGACTACACGGGCGACCGCTCGTACCTCGAGGCCGAGGGCGTCGAGGTGCTCACCGAGATCGCGCGCTTCTGGGCGGGCCGCGTCCACTGGTCCGCGCGGGCCGCCGCGTACATGATCCACGGCGTCACCGGGCCGAACGAGTACGAGAACAACATCAACAACAACTGGTACACGAACTACCTGGCCCGATGGGTGCTGCGCTACACGGACGAGGCGCTCGCCGGCCTGCCCGAGCGAGCGGCTGCGCTCGGCGTCGACGACGCCGAGCGGGAGCGGTGGCGCGACATCGTCGCGCGGATGTACCTGCCGCATGACGACGAGCTCGGCGTCAACGTCCAGCACGACGGCTTCCTCGACAAGGCGCTCGCGCCGGTGTCCGCGCTGGGCGAGGGCGACCTGCCGCTCAACCAGACGTGGTCGTGGGACCGCATCCTGCGCTCGCCGTACATCAAGCAGGCGGACGTGCTCCAGGGCATGTACACCTTCACCGAGGACTTCACGACGGAGGAGATCCGCCGTAACTTCGCGTTCTACGAGCCGATGACCGTCCACGAGTCCTCGCTGTCGGCGTCGATCCACTCCGTGCTCGCCGCGGCGATCGGCATGCCGGAGAAGGCCGTCGAGCTCTACGGCCGTACCGCGCGGCTCGACCTCGACAACTACAACAACGACACCGAGGACGGCCTGCACATCACGTCGATGAGCGGCGCCTGGCTCGCGATCGTGCAGGGCTTCGGAGGCATGCGCGGGCTGGGGGAGAGGCTGCGCTTCGCGCCGTTCTGCCCCGAGGGCTGGCAGGGCTACAGCTTCATGATCCGGTACCGCGGGCGGCTGCTGCGGGTGGCGGTCGGAGCCTCGTCCACCGAGTTCACGCTGGTCGAGGGCGAGCCGCTCGAGATCGAGGTCGGCGACGGCCTCGTCACCGTGGCGGCGGACGCACCGGCGACGGTCGCGAACCGGGCCTGAGCCGCGCCCCCGACCGCCGCGGAGGCTCAGAGCTCGCGGACGCCGACCTCGGCGGCGATCCGGCCGCGGCGCTCGCCCGACAGGTCGTCGCCGACGGTCGGGTGCCCGACGCCGAGGATGACCTCGGAGCGCCACCCCTCGGGCAGCAGCGCGGCGTCGAGGGCGGCCTTGTCGAAGCCGCCGTACGGCCGCAGCGCGAGGCCCTCGGCGCGCAGCGCGACGATGAGGTAGCCCAGCTGGAGCATCGCGCCCGAGTGGGCGAGCCCCGCGCGCATCTCGGGGTTGGCCTCGAAGCGCTCGTGGAAGCCGGCCATGCCGGGCGCGGTGACCTCGTGGTGGTCGTGGAAGCGGTCGTCGTGCGCGGCGACCAGCAGCAGCGGCGCCTGCGCGAGCTTCGGGCGGTTGCCGGGCATCGCGGCATCGATGACGGCGGCGCGGGCGGCCTCGGAGCGCGCCACGACGAGGCGCAGCGGCTGGGTGTTCATGCTCGACGGGCCGAACTTGGCGAGGTCCCAGGCGCGCGTCACGAGCGCGGCGTCCACCGGGCGCTCGTCGAAGGCGATCGCGGAGCGCGCGGAGGTGAACAGCGCGGCGCGGGCGTCCTCGTCGAGGGCGAACGGGGCAAGGGTCGACTCGGAAAGGTTCGGGGTTGTCATATCAACCATGATGCGCCCTCGAGGCGGGTGCCCGCGACGGGCGGAGGTCCCGGGCTCCTGCGTCGCCGGTGCGCCCGACTACAGTTGACCCGTGGCATTGGTACTGGGACTCGAGAGCACCTGCGACGAGACGGGCGTCGCGCTCGTGGAGGACGGCGAGCTGCTCGCCGACGTCGTCGCATCGTCGATGGACGAGCACGCGCGCTTCGGCGGCATCGTCCCCGAGGTCGCCTCGCGCGCCCACCTCGAGGCCGTCCTGCCGACGCTCGACGAGGCGCTGAGCCGCGCCGGCCGCACGCTGTCGGACGTCGACGCGGTCGCCGTCGCCTCGGGCCCCGGCCTCGTCGGCTCGCTCACCGTGGGCGTGTCCGCCGCCAAGGCGCTGTCGCTCGGCCTCGGCCGCCCGCTCTACGGCGTCAACCACGTCATCGGCCACGCCGCCGTCGACCAGCTGGTCCACGGCCGCTTCCCGGACCGCACCATGGCGCTCGTGGTGTCCGGCGGGCACACGTCGCTGCTCATGGTCGACGACATCGCGACCCGGGTCACCGAGCTCGGCCACACGCTGGACGATGCGGCGGGCGAGGCCTTCGACAAGGTCGGCCGCCTGCTCGGCCTGCCCTACCCGGGCGGCCCGCACGTCGACCGCCTCGCGCGCGAGGGCGACCCCGAGGCGATCCCGTTCCCGCGCGGCCTGTCGCGCCCCAAGGACATGGTCAACCACGCCTACGACTTCTCGTTCTCCGGGCTCAAGACCGCGGTCGCGCGCTGGGTCGAGGCCCGTCGCGCCTCCGGCCAGGAGGTGCCCATCGAGGACGTGTGCGCGAGCTTCGCCGCGGCCGTCGCCGACGTGCTCGTCACCAAGACCCTCAACGCGTGCCGCGAGCACGACGTCGAGACCCTCGTCATCGGCGGCGGCTTCTCCGCCAACAGCCAGCTGCGCGAGCTCGCGCAGGCCCGCGGCGAGGCCGCCGGCATCGACGTGCGCATCCCGCCGCTGCGCTACTGCACCGACAACGGGGCGATGATCGCCGCGCTCGGCTCCGCCGTCGTCGAGGCGGGCGTGAAGCCCAGCACGCTCGGCATCGGCGTCGACTCCTCGATGCCGCTGTCGACCATCACGGTCTGATGCGCCGCAGCGCAGGCGCCGCCGCGCTGCTCGCGGCCGTGACCGTGCTCGCCGCGTGCACCGGCGGCGATCCGTCGCCGTCGCCGACCCCGTCGGCGCTCGTCGCGGAGCCGGTGGCGACCGTCAGCGCGCCGGCGCCCGCCGCATCGTCCACCCCGAGCCCCACCCCGACCGTCGAGACCCTCGCGTGGGGCCCCACCGTCGCCGACTGGGACGACGCGCTCGCGACCGCGCGCGCACTGCCCCTGCGGCGCGCCGCGGGCCAGGTGATCGTGGCCGACGTGTACTCGCCCGACCCGGCCGCCGCGGCCGCCCTCGTGAGCGAGCACCACGTCGGCGGCGTGATCCTCATGGGCGGGGCCGCGCCGTCCGCCGAGGCCGTCGCCGCGCTCGCGGACCGCGTCCAGCGGGCCGACGACCGCGACTGGCCCGTCCTGGTCTCCGCCGACGAGGAGGGCGGCATCGTGTCGCGCCTGTCCGCGGCCGTCCCGAGCCTGCCGTCCTTCATGGCCGCCGGCGCCGCGACGGACGATGCGGCGGTGACCGAGGCGTACCGGTCCTCCGCGGCGGACATGCGGGCGCTCGGCGTGCTCGTCGACTACGCGCCCGTCGCGGACGTCACCCTCGGCCCCGCCGACCCCATCATCCGCACGCGCAGCGCCGGCGACGACCCGGACGGGGTCGCGGCGACGGTCACCGCCGCGGTCGCGGGCTTCGTCGACGGCGGCGTGGTGCCCGTGATCAAGCACTTCCCGGGCCACGGCTCGGTCACCGTCGACTCCCACGCCGGGCTGCCGGTGCAGGAGCGGTCCGTGGCCCGCCTCGCCCGCACCGACCTGGTGCCCTTCGCGCGCGCGATCGAGGCGGGCGCCCCCGCGGTGATGATGGGCCACATCGCCGTGCCCGCGTGGGGGGACGGGCCCGCGACGCTCGAGCGGAAGGCGTACGGCTACCTGCGCGACGAGCTCGGCTTCACGGGCGTCGCGATCACCGACGCGCTCAACATGGCCGCCGTCGCGGACGGCCGCACGACGGGCCAGGTCGCGGTGCGCGCGCTCCGCGCCGGCGCCGACGTCCTCCTCATGCCCGGCGACGCCGGCGACGTGATCGACGCCGTCGCCTCCGCCGTGAAGGACGGCCGGCTGTCGCGCGATCGTCTCGACGAGGCCGCCGCGCGGTCGATCCTGCTGATGCGATGGGCGGACGGGCTCGGCGGCGGCGAGCCGTCGCCGGCGTACGCGCGCACCTTCGCGGCGGCCGGCACCACCGTCGCCGCCGAGGACTGCACGCGCCCGCTGGTGCGCCGCCGGGCGACCGTGGTCGCGGGCCCGGACGATGCGGCGGCCGCCCTCACCCGAGCGCTCGAGGCGCGCGGGGTCGAGACCGGCGACGGCGGCACCTCGATCGCGCTGCTGTCGTCCGGCGGCTACCGGGCCGCTGCCGATGTCGTGGTCACCCTCGGGGGCCCGTGGGGCCTGTCCGACTCGACGGCCGATGCGTACGTCGCCACGTACGGCGAC
This sequence comes from Demequina maris, assembly GCF_000971155.1. Taxonomy (GTDB): domain Bacteria; phylum Actinomycetota; class Actinomycetes; order Actinomycetales; family Demequinaceae; genus Demequina; species Demequina maris. Next base: position 100,576 of record NZ_BBLX01000005.1, read on the forward strand.
TCGGCCGCGTCGATCGGCGCGCTCGCGGACGTGCTGGTCGGCGACGTGGAGCCCGGCGGCGAGTGGCCGGTCGCGCTCGAGGGCGCGCTGCCGGCCTGCGCGGCCTGAGCCTCACCCCCGCTCGCCCGCCCCGCCACCTCGACCGCCCTGCGGGGGAGCCGGCGACGGTTCTGGAAGGTTCGTGACTCCTACGGGGAGCTGAGCGACGCCCCGGCCGCCTAGGCCGGCTCCAGGGCGCCGTGCGCGGCCTCGCGGATGGCCTCCGCGACGGTGTCCAGCGCGGCCGACTGCGTCCGCCACTGCTGCCAGTACAGGGCCATGTCCTCGACCGGACCGCCGAGGTCGACCAGCTCGAGCCCCTCGCGCTGCACCGCGGGCAGCAGCCCCCACCCCATCCCCAGGGCGATCGCCCGCGCGAACTCGGGCGACGACGGGACGCGGTGCCGCGGCGGCGCGTCCGGGTCCGCGCCCCTCGCCTCGAGCCACCGCGTCTGGATCGTGTCGCGGCGGTCGAAGTCGACGACCGGCGCCACCGCGAGCGACTCCGGTGCGACGCCCGCGGCGAACCAGCGCTCCGCGAAGGCCGGCGCCGCGACCGCGCGATACCGCATGCGGCCCAGCCGGACCACGGAGCATCCCGGCACGGCCGCCGCCCGCGTGGTGACGGCGGCGACCACCTCGCCGCGCTGGAGGAGGTCCGCGGTGTACTGCTCGTCCTCGCGGTGCAGGTGGACCGTCGCGCCCAGGCCCGGCAGCGCCGCGGCGAGCGGCGGCAGCAGCCACGTCGCGAGCGAGTCCGCGTTCACCGCGATGCGCAGCGGCGCGGGCCGGTCGTCCGCGATGCCGAGGGCGGCGGCGGCCTCGGCCTCGAGCAGCGTCACCTGCCGCGCGTAGCGGACCACGGCCTCGCCGGCCGGGGTCGGCCGGACGGGTCGCGAGCGCACGAGCAGCACCTGCCCGGTCAGCCGCTCGAGCGTCGCCATGCGCTGGCTGACCGCCGACTGCGTGACGTGCAGGGCCCTCGCCGCCGCGTCGAGCGATCCCTCGTCGACGACGGCAGCCAGCGTCTGCGCGAGGTCGGCGGGGATCTTCATATAAGTAACGCTAATGCAGTATTCACAATTGTTAGTGGTGCTGTGGATAACCGGGGCCTACCGTGTCGCCATGACCTACCTCGCCGGGCTCGGCCTCGCCTTCTCGCTGATCGTCGCCATCGGCGCGCAGAACGTGTTCGTGCTGCGCCAGGGGCTGCGGCGCGAGCACGTCGGCATCGTGGTGCTCATCTGCGCGGCGTCGGACGCCGTGCTCGTCGCGGTCGGCGTGGCGGGCATGGGCGCGGCGGCCACGGCGGCGCCGCTGCTGGTCTCCGTGGTGCGCTGGGCCGGTGCCGCCTTCCTCCTCGCCTACGCGATCCTCGCGGCACGGCGCGCGCTGGCGCCGGGAGGGGAGCGGCTGGAGGCGTCCGCGGACGATGCGGCGGCGCGTCCCGCATCGTCCGCCCGCACCGCGGTGGCGACGTCCACCCGCACCGTCGTGGTGACGTGCCTCGCCCTCACGTGGCTCAACCCCCACGTCTACCTCGACACCGTGGTGCTGATGGGCACGGTCGGATCGACCCATGACGCACGCTGGCTGTTCGCCGCCGGCGCCGCGACGGCGAGCGCGGTGTGGTTCACGGCGCTGGGCTACGGCGCGCGGCTGCTGTCCGGGGTGCTGGCCAGGCCGGGGGCGTGGCGCGTGCTCGACGGCGCGATCGCCGTCGTGATGGCGGTCATCGCGGTGTCGCTCGCGGCCGGCGCCTGACCGGGCCGTCCGTCAGAGCGTCGGGCCGACGAGCTCGGCCATGCGGCGGATGGTCGGCGCGGCGTGCGAGAAGAACCGGAAGTACCCCGGGCACAGGTGGTTGAGGCCGGGCTCGCCGTCGGCGGTGGTGTCGAAGCGGTCCTTGGGGCACCCGCCGTGGCAGGCCCACCGCACCGGGCACTCCCGGCACTGCGAGGGCAGGCTCGTGAGCTTCGCCTTCCCGAACTCGCGCTGCTCGGGCGACTGCAGGATCGACTGCAGCGACCGCTCGGCGACGTTGCCCCGCTGGAAGCCGGGCTCGACGTAGTGGTCGCACGCGTACACGTCGCCGGTGTGCTCGACCGCGAGCGCGCCGCCGCACTCCGGGGCGTGGACGCACATCGAGTACTGCCCGAGGGCGTTGCCCAGCATGACGTCGAAGTGCTGGACGAACATCGTGCCGACGTCGTGCGCGGCCCACTCGTCGAAGATCGTGGCGAGGAACTCGCCCCATGCCGCGGGGTCGACGCTGCGGCTGGTCACGGCGTCGCCCTGCTGGCGGTAGAGGATGCGCGTGCCGTTGCCGTCCTTCCACCCCTGCTCGGCGATGGGCAGCTGCTCTCGCGTGACGCGCTCGACGATGGGGATGAACTGCACGTGCCGTGCGCCCAAGGTGTCGCGGAAGTACCGGTAGACCTCGAGCCCGTGGTCCTGGTTGGCGGCGTGCACGGTGCACAGGATGTTGTAGTCGACGCCGTGGCGCTTGAGCACCTCGTGCCCGCGCATCACCTGCGCGTGCGTGGCGCGGCCCGCCTTGTTGACGCGGTAGGCGTCGTGGAGGTGCGCCGGGCCGTCGACGCTGAGGCCGATGAGGAAGCCGTGCTGCGCGAGGAACTCGCCCCACGCATCGTCCAGCAGGGTGCCGTTGGTCTGCAGGGTGTGCCGGACGTTCTGCTGGGGCCGGCGCAGCTGCTCCGCGAGCTCGACCGCGCGTCGGAAGAACGGGATGCCGCGCATCGTGGGCTCGCCGCCCTGCCACGCGATCTCGACGTCGCCATCCGGCTGCGAGCGCAGCAGGTTCGCCAGGTACGACTCGAGGCCGGCCTCCGACATGCGCTGGCCGTCGCTGTCGTACAGCAGCTCCTTGGACAGGAAGAAGCAGTACGTGCAGTCGAGGTTGCACGCCGCGCCCGTCGGCTTGGCCAGGACGGTGAACGGCAGCCGGCGGCGTCCGCCCCTCGTCAGCGGGTCGAGCCCGGGGACGGCGACGACGACCGGGCGGGAGGGGGCCGGTGAATCAGACATACGGTGACAATTCTACGGGGGACGGGGCGGGAGGAGGTGGGGCGGGAGGTCCTGGACGCACGATGCGGCCGCCCACGTCGCCGCGGGCGACCGCATCGGTCACGCTCGGATCAGGAGACCCAGCCGCGCGGGTTCTCCGCCATCTCGGCGTCGCGGCGCTCGAGCTCGGCCTTCAGCTCGGCCACGACATCGGGGTGCTTGCCGCTCACGTCGTAGGCCTCGCTCGGGTCGGTCTCGAGGTCGAACAGCCACGGGCCCTTCTGCTGGGCCACCGAGAAGCCGGCGTCGCTGGTCCCGTAGAGGTAGGGGTGCTTCGCGTAGTACTTGTACCGGCCGTCGCTCACCGCGATGAGCTGCTCGCCCGCGTAGTAGTAGTAGAAGTCGCTCACCTGGTCGCTCTCGCCCGCGAGCAGCGGGGCCATGGAGGAGCCGTCGAGCATGCGGTCGGCGGGCGCCTCGATGTCGAGCCAGTCGAGCAGGGTCGGCATGATGTCGGTGCCCATCGTCATCGTGTCGATGACCTGCCCGCCCTCGATGCCGGCGGGCCAGTGGACCATGAACGGCACGAGCATGCCGCCCTCGTTGATGAGGCCCTTGCGTCCGCGGTGGTCGCCGGCGTCGCCCTGGAACCAGGGCCCGTTGTCGCTGGTCACCAGGATGATCGTGTTGTCGAGCTGGCCGGTCGCCTCGAGCTGGTCGACGATCCGCCCGATGCCGTCGTCGAGACCCTCGACGATGTCGCCGTACAGCCCGGCGTCCGAGCGGCCCTCGTTCTCCTCCGCCGCGAACAGCGGCTCGTGGGGGAAGTTGTGCGCGAAGTAGAGGAAGAACGGGTCGTCGCTCTCCGCGGCGTCACCGATGAAGTCGACCGCCGCGTCCGTGTACAGCGCGTCGAGCTCGGTCTGGTCGACCTCGTCGATCAGCACATCGTTGTCGCGGTAGATCTTGAAGGGCGTCATGTCGTTCGAGTACCGCGAGCCGAGGAAGCTGTCGAAGCCGAAGTCGTTCGGCAGCGAGCCCTCGGTGTCGCCGATGTGCCACTTGCCGATCATGCCCGTGCGGTACCCGGAGGCCTGCAGCACGTCGGGGATGGTGATCTCGGCCTGGGTCAGCCCGAACGAGTCGCCCAGCGTATTCATGATTCCGAGCGGGGAGCCGGTGGGGAAGAGCACGTCGGGGACGGCCGCGCGCGGCGCGAGGCGGCCGGTGAGCATCGCCGCACGCGAGGGCGTGCACACGGCCGAGGGCGAGTGGTAGTTGGTGAGCACCGCGCCGTCCTCGGCGAGCGAGTCGAGGTGCGGAGTCTTGATGGGCGTGTCGCCCATGAACCCGAGGTCCTCGTAGCCGAGGTCGTCGTAGTAGACCAGGAGCACGTTCGGCGCCTCGCCCGACGCGGTCGAGCCCTGGATCGCGTCGAGGTACTCGTCCTTCGACGCCTCGTGCTCGGGGGAGTTGTCGGGGCTGGAGGTGAGCGACTTGACCGCGACGTAGCCGCCGCCGGCGACGACGGCGGCGCCGGGGAGCGCCAGGGTGAGGCCGGTCGCCTTGAGGATCCGCTTGCCGCGGCCGCTCTTCGCGCGCGGCTCGACGGTGGTCTCCTCCGGCGCGGAGGCCTCGGTGGCCGCGTCCGGTGCGGTGTCCTGGGGCTCCGGGGGCAGTTCTGACGACAACGTTGTCCTCCTGAGACGGGGCGTGACGGCGGTCCTCGCCCGTGCCCGGCCTGCCGGCCGGGTGAGGGGTGCGTCGCTCCGTCGCGCCTTCTGGTGCAGTGCGTTCCTTCGCCGGATCCGCCGCTTCGCGTGCCCCGCGGGCGTACGGGCGAGTGGATCCGTGGCGACCATCGTAGACGAATATCAACCGAGTGGTGGACATTGCCGCGAGCGGCCCGCGTGGGGCCCACGCGGGGCGCACGTGGGGCGCGCGGCCCGCGCGTGCCTAGGCTGGGCGCATGGCACGGATCACGGAGGCCCAGGTCGCGGAGGTGCGCCGCCGCGTCGAGGCGGGCGAGGCGCGCGTGGCGGTCGCGGAGGCGGTCGGGATCTCGAAGGCGAGCGTCGACTCGATCATGACCGGGCGGCGCGGCGGGCCGTCGAAGCGGGCCGGGGCGCTCACCGCCGGCCAGCTGGACGCGATCCGCGCGCTCGGCGAGACGGGGATGTCGCAGAGCGCGATCGCGCGCGAGGTGGGGACGAGCCAGCAGATGGTGAGCAAGACCCTGAAGGCGGCCCGCGAGGGCGAGGGCTAGGCGGGCTCCACCAGCAGCGCCGCGTGGCGCCCCTCGAGGCGCGTGAGCACGAGCGTCGCGCGCGCGGAGCCCTTCAGCTTGAGGCGCGGGCGCAGCTGCTCCGGGGTCAGGTCGACGCCGCGCTTCTTGATGTCGACCGTCCCCACGCCGCGCGCCCGCAGCTCGCGCGCGAGCGCCTTGACGTCGAGCGGCAGCCGCTCGAGCACGCGGTAGGCGCGGGCGAACGGCGTCGCCGGGGGCGGCGCGTCCATCGTCAGGTAGGCGATCGACGGGTCGACGAGGTGCGCGCCGAGCTCGTCCGCGAGCACCCCGACCAGGCCCGCGCGGATGACGGCGCCGTCGGGCTCGAGGAGCCAGCCGCCGAGGGGCCCCGCGGGCGCGCGGTCGGTGGGCCCGGCGATGTCGTGCCGCTCGCCGCCGCGGATCACCAGGGCCGCGTGGCCCTCGTGGCGCGCGGCGGCGCCCGCCCACAGGCCCACCTCGACCACGTCGCCGTCGACGCTCACCCACTGCGCCTCGAAGCCCGGGGGCACGGCCTCGTGCGGCAGGCCCGGGCCGGCCTTGACGCCGAGCGCGCGGAAGCGGCGGCTCAGGTCGAGCACGGCGTCGAGCGGAGGCGAGTAGTCGGAGGGGTCGTGGCGGCGTCCGCGCGCGTTGCGCCGCGCGGGGTCGGCGAACACGCCGTCGACGTCCGCCTCGTCGAGCAGCGCGAGCGAGTCGCCATGGACCACCCGGGCGTGGGGCCACGGGGACAGGTTGTGCGCCGCCAGGATCGCGGTGGCCTCGTCGGCCTCGAACGCGACCACGGCGAGCCCGCGCGCGGCGAACGCCATCGCGTCGGCGCCCAGTCCCGCGGTGAGGTCGGCGACCGCGCGGCAGCCCGCGTCCGCGAAGCGCTCGGCGTGCAGCGCGGACACGACCGCGCGCGACGCCTGCTCGAGGCCCGCGCGGTGGAACACCATGCCGTCGACGGCGTCGCCCAGGCGCGGGCGCGCCTCGCGCCGCAGCTCCGCGAGCGACATCGCCGCGGCCACCAGGGCGGGCTCGTGTCCCTCGCGCCGGAGCCGGCCCGCGACGGCGAGCGCGTCCTTCGGCGACGTGTCGCGCAGGGAGCCCGCGAGCGCGAGGCACGCGTCGCTCACCGTGAGGCGCGCGGTGACGGGGTCCATGCCCGGATCCTTTCACGCGCGGCGAACACCGCACCGCTCGTTAGCACTCGCGGGGTGTGAGTGCTAGATTGATGTCGCTCGCAAGAGCATGGATCCCCTGGGACCGACCCCCGCGACGGCGGTCCCGCAGATCCGCACCCCGAACTTCGAGAACGGAAGGTGAGGTCCGCAGTGTCGGTCTCCATCAAGCCCCTGGAGGACAAGGTCGTCGTCAAGGCCGCCGCGGCCGAGACCACGACGGCGTCCGGCCTCGTGATCCCTGACACCGCCAAGGAGAAGCCCCAGGAGGGCGAGGTCGTGGCGGTCGGCCCGGGTCGCATCGACGACAACGGCAACCGCGTCCCGATCGACGTCACCGTCGGCGACAAGGTCATCTACAGCAAGTACGGCGGCACCGAGGTCAAGTACGCCGGTGAGGAGTACCTCATCCTCTCGGCGCGCGACCTGCTCGCCATCGTCGGCTAAGCAGCCGCAGCAGCACGGGCCCCGGGGCGTCAGCCCCGGGGCCCGTCCGCGTTCCCGGGCGGGTGCGGCGTACGGCTGCGCGTGCGCGATCGCCCAGGAGGCGCATCGTCCCGCCGGACGATGCGCCGCAGGCCCGGCGCCTAGCTCGCCTTCTTGAGCCGGCCGGCGAGGATGGCGTGACGCTCGTCCTCGCTCAGTCCGCCCCACACGCCGAACGGCTCGCGCGCCTGGAGCGAGCGCTCCCGGCAGGTGTCGAGCACGGGGCAGCCGGAGCAGAACTCCTTGGCCGCCTCCGCCCGGCGGCGACGCGCAGCGCCGCGCTCGCCCTCCGGATGGAAGAACAGGTCCGGATCGGCGGCGCGGCACGCGCCTTCGTATTGCCACTCCCACTGATCCTGAGTCGGTGCGGGCAGTTTCGCCACGGCCTCCATCACGCCCCCCTATGGGTTCGTCGCCGGCCTGCCCCCAGATGGCCCCATTGCCATCCAGACCGTCTATCGGTGCTGGTCATGTGCTCGCGGGGGGCTTGTGGCCCCCCGTTCGCTCGCTCCCTCACTGCCATTCATAACACTGTGAGACAGCCTTGGGAAGGCCCGATTTGCCTGGTTTCTCCCCTCGGTGCGAGAGCCTAGAATGTGCCAATGGCATCGCTCGATCACGATCCCTTCGGCTTCACCGGCCTCACCTACGACGACGTGCTCCTGCTCCCGGGCGAGTCGGACGTCATCCCCTCCGAGGTGGACACCGCCACCCAGCTGACCAAGGGCATCAAGGTCGCCGTGCCCCTGCTGTCCGCGGCGATGGACACCGTCACGGAGGCGCGCCTCGCGATCGCGCTCGCGCGCCTGGGCGGCATCGGCGTGCTGCACCGCAACCTCTCGATCGAGGACCAGGCCCACCAGGTCGAGATCGTCAAGCGCTCCGAGTCCGGCATGATCACGGACCCCGTCACCGTCGGTCCCGACGCCACGCTCGAGCAGCTCGATGCGCTGTGCGCCAAGTACCGCGTCTCGGGCCTCCCCGTCGTCGATGAGGACAACCGCCTGGTCGGCATCATCACCAACCGCGACCTGCGCTTCGTCAACCCCAGCGAGTTCGCGTCCCGCCTGGTCAAGGACCAGATGACGCCGATGCCGCTGATCACGGCGCGCGAGGGCGTCTCGAACGCCGAGGCCGCCGAGCTGCTCGCGAAGCACCGCGTCGAGAAGCTCCCGCTGGTCGACGGCGACGGCCGCCTCACCGGCCTCATCACCGTCAAGGACTTCGTCAAGACCGAGAAGTACCCGCTCGCCTCGAAGGACGACGAGGGCCGCCTCCGCGTGGCCGCCGCCGTCGGCTTCTACGGCGACGCGTGGGAGCGCGCGACCGCGCTGGTCGACGCCGACGTGGACGCGCTCGTCGTCGACACCGCGCACGGCCACGCCCGCAAGATGATCGAGATGATCCAGCGCCTCAAGTCCGACCCGGCGACGCGTCACGTGCAGGTCATCGGCGGCAACGTCGCGACCCGCGAGGGCGCGCAGGCGCTCGTCGACGCGGGCGTCGACGCCGTCAAGGTGGGCGTCGGCCCGGGCTCGATCTGCACCACCCGCGTCGTCGCCGGCGTCGGCGTGCCGCAGATCACCGCGGTGCACGAGGCGTGGAAGGCGGCGCACCCCTCCGGCGTGCCCGTGATCGCCGACGGCGGCCTCCAGTACTCGGGCGACATCGCCAAGGCCCTCGTGGCCGGCGCCTCGTCCGTCATGCTCGGCTCGCTCTTCGCCGGCTGCGCAGAGACCCCCGGCGACCTGGTGCTCGTCAACGGCAAGCAGTTCAAGAGCTACCGCGGCATGGGCTCGATGGGCGCGATGGCGTCCCGCGGCCGCGTGTCCTACTCGAAGGACCGCTACTTCCAGGCGGACGCCCCGAGCGACGACGACCTCATCCCCGAGGGCATCGAGGGGCGCGTGCCCTACAAGGGCCCGCTGTCGTCGGTGGTCCGCCAGCTCGTCGGCGGCCTCGGCCAGTCGATGTTCTACGTGGGCGCACGGTCGATCCCCGAGCTGCAGGCCAAGGGCAAGTTCGTGCGCATCACGCCGGCGGGGCTCAAGGAGTCGCACCCGCACGACGTGCAGATCACGGTCGAGGCCCCGAACTACGCCGGCCGCAACTAACCGCGGCCCGGCCCGCGCGTGGAGCTCGCCTGGCAGACGCTCGCGATCCTCGCGGTCGTCGCCCTTGTCGCGGGCTTCCTCGACACCCTCGCGGGCGGGGGCGGGCTGCTGACGCTGCCCGCGCTGCTGCTCGCCGGCGTGCCGCCGCTGCAGGCGCTCGGCACGAACAAGCTGCAGGGCTCGTTCGGGACGGGCATGGCCACCTGGCAGGTCATCCGCCGACGCCGCGTGCGATGGGACGATGCGCGCTGGCCCATGCTGTGGGCCTTCCTGGGATCCGCGGCCGGCTCGATCGCGATCCAGTTCGCCGACCCCGAGCCCCTGCGGATCGTCATCCCGGTCGTGCTCGCGGTGATCGCGGCGTACTTCGCGTTCGTGCCCAAGGCGCACCAGCCGCCGGACCATGAGCGGATGAGCGCCGCCCCGTACGAGGCGACCGTGGTGCCCGCGATCGGCGCGTACGACGGCGCCTTCGGCCCCGGCACGGGCTCGCTGTTCGCCCTGTCGGGGGTGACGCTGCGGGCGTACCCGCTGGTGCGGTCGACCGCCGTCGCCAAGACGCTGAACTTCGCCACCAACATCGCGTCGCTGCTGGTATTCGCCTTCGCCGGGCAGATGGCCTGGGCGGTCGGCGGCGCGATGATCGGCGGCCAGCTCGTGGGCGCCTACGTCGCGTCGCACGTGCTCTTCAAGGTGAACCCGGTGGTGCTGCGGGTGCTGATCGTGGTGGTGAGCGTCGCGATGCTGGTGCGCTACCTGATCGGGTAGCCCCCGCATCGTCCCCGCGCCGCTCTTGGGGCCCCGCGACGCAACCGGCGTACACGGTGGTCCTCGCCCGAGCGGGCCAGGCACGATGCGCGCGAGCGGGCTCCCGTACGCCGGTTGGGTGCACGGGGGAGGGCGCGCCGGGACGCGCCGCACCCCCGAGCGGGCCGCGGACGCACGGAGCAGGTCACGCGGGTCGAGGTCGCTCGGGGGTGCGACGCGGGTCCCGCCGGAGGAGCCGGCGGGGGTCCGGGTCAGGTCACGGGTAGAGCCCGCGCAGGCGGTGCGCCTCCGTGACGCGCTGGACGGCGAGGGCGGTGGCGGCCTCGCGGTAGGACAGGCCGTGCGCGCCGGCGTAGTCGACCACCGCGTGCCACGCCGTGGTCATCTTGTCCTCGAGGCGGTCGTTCACGTCCCGCTCGGACCACTGGTACGCCTGGTTGGCCTGCACCCACTCGAAGTAGGAGACGACCACGCCGCCCGCGTTGGCGAGGATGTCGGGCACCACGACGACGCCCTTGTCCGCGAGGATCGCGTCGGCCTCGCGCGTGGTGGGGCCGTTGGCGCCCTCCACGATGATCTTGGCCTGCACGCGGTCCGCGTTCGCCCCGGTGAGCACGCCCTCGACCGCGGCGGGGACCGCCAGGTCGACGTCGAGCGTGAGGATCGAGGCGGGGTCGATGGACTCGGTGCCCTCGAAGCCCGCGACCGAGCCGGTCGCGTCGACGTGCTGCGCGAGCCGGCCGATGTCGAGGCCGCGCTCGTCGTAGATCGCGCCGTCGATGTCGGACACGGCGAGCACCTTGACGCCCGCGGCCGCGAGGAACCGGGCGGCGTCGCGGCCGACCTTGCCGAAGCCCTGCACCGACGCGGTGGTGCGCTCGGGGTCGAGGCCGTGGGAGGCCATCGCCATGAGCGCGACGTGGGCGACGCCGCGCGACGTGGCGGCGGCGCGGCCGAGCGACCCGCCCAGGCTCACGGGCTTGCCCGTGACGACGCCGGGGACCGTGTGGCCCATGGCGGCCGAGTAGGTGTCCATCATCCAGGCCATCGTCCGCTCGTCCGTGCCGATGTCGGGCGCGGGGATGTCCTTGGTGGGGCCGATGATCGGAAGGATCTCGGAGGTGTAGCGCCGCGTCACGCGCTCGAGCTCGGCGAGCGAGTGCTCGCGCGGGTCGATCGCGATGCCGCCCTTCGCGCCGCCGTACGGCACGTCGACGAGCGCGCACTTCCAGGTCATCCACATGGCGAGCGCGCGGACCTCGTCGAGGTCGACGTTGGGGGCGAAGCGGAGACCGCCCTTGGCCGGGCCGCGCGAGAAGTTGTGCTGCACGCGGTAGCCGGAGTAGACCGCGATGGAGCCGTCGTCACGGCGGAGCGGGACGCTCACCATGAGCTCCCGACGCGGGGTGGCGAGCATCTGGCGGGTTCCGCCGTTGTAGCCCAGGTGTGCGAGCGCGGACTCGAGCTGTGCGAGCGCGTCCGTCAGAGGACCGGCGCCGGTGGGCGCGGCCGTCGTGGTGGTGGACCACGTCATTGTGACCTCCAGGGGTGTGTCCCTCGACAGTAACCCCGTCCGGAGGGTCCGCCGTACGCCGCATGGGCCAGCGGACGATGCGCGGTTGGCCGCCGTGTACAGCGACCTCCGGACGCTCGTTGCGCTACGCGCGGGACGATGCGCCGGCTAGAACAGCGTGCCGCCGTCGCCCTCGTCCTGGCCTCCCGCCGAGGCCGCGGCGAGCGCCGGTGCGGCGACGGGCCAGAGCGGGTCCGGGAGGTCGTCGGTGGTGCCCTTGGACTTCAGCCACGCCCCGAAGCGCACGGCCCAGTCGTGGTGCGCGGCGGCCTGCAGGTCGTGCAGCGACTCGAGCGGGGTGTCGCGCATCGCCGGATGCGCCGCCGCCAGCGCGTGGACGAGCTCGAGCGTGGCGAGAACGTCCGCGTCCGCGGCGTGGAGGTCGTCCGCGACGACGCTGACCGCGTAGAGGGTGCACAGGTCGATGAGCTTGCGCTTGCCCTTGCGGTACTGGTCGAGCTTGCGGTCCAGCACGAGCGGGTCCACCACGGGCCGCACCTCGCCGCGCGTGAGCCGCGACGCGAGCGAGCGCAGGCCGTGGCGTGCGAGCTCGTTCTCGAGCAGGGTGAGGTCGAACTGCGCGTTGAACGCGACCACCGGGAAGCCGGCGTTGAGCGCGCCGGCCAGCGCCGTCGCGATCTCCTCGAGCGCGTCCGGCGGCTGGACGCCCTCCGCGCGCGCCTTCTCGGTGGAGATGCCGTGGACCGCGCTCGCGGCCGCCGGGATGTCGACGCCCGGGTCGATCAGCCACGTGCGGGTCGTGACGTCGTCGCCGCGCCGCGTGATCACCGCCGCGGTCACGATGCGGTCGCTCTCGGTGGACACCCCGGTCGTCTCGGTGTCGAAGCCCACCATGGTCTCGTCGAGCCAGCTCATGGTCCTAGCCTGGCACGCCCCTCCGACCATCGGTGCGACGTCGTCCCCAGGCGCTGCGCGCATCGTCCCGTCCCGGCGGGGTGTCCTCGCCGAACGATAGGGTGGAGCCCGTGAGCAACGAGATCGAGATCGGCCGCGGCAAGCGCGGTCGCCGTGCCTACTCCTTCGACGACATCGCGGTGGTGCCGTCGCGACGCACGCGCGACCCCAAGGTGGTGAGCCTCGGCTGGCAGATCGACGCCTTCCAGTTCGAGATCCCCGTGATCGGCGCCCCCATGGACTCGGTGATGAGCCCCGCGACCGCGATCGCGCTGGGCAACGCCGGCGGCCTCGGCGTGCTCGACCTCGAGGGCCTGTGGACCCGCTACGAGGACCCGGCGTCGCTCCTCGAGGAGATCGCCGCGCTCGACCCGGCCGCGGCGACGGCGCGGATGCAGGAGATCTACCGCGAGCCCATCAAGGACGCGCTCATCACCGCGCGCCTCCAGGAGGTCCGCGCGGCGGGCGTGGTGGTCGCGGGCGCGCTCAGCCCCCAGCGCACGCAGGAGCACTACGAGACGGTGCTCAAGGCCGGCGTGGACCTGTTCGTCATCCGCGGCACCACGGTGTCCGCCGAGCACGTCTCGGACGGCGCGGAGCCGCTCAACCTCAAGAAGTTCATCTACGACCTCGACGTGCCGGTCATCGTCGGCGGCGCGTCGACCTACCAGGCGGCGCTGCACCTCATGCGCACCGGCGCCGCGGGCGTGCTCGTCGGCTTCGGCGGCGGCGCGGCCCAGACCACGCGCACCACGCTGGGCATCCACGCGCCCATGGCGACCGCCGTCTCCGACGTCGCGGCCGCGCGCCGCGACTACCTCGACGAGTCGGGCGGCCGCTACGTCCACGTCATCGCGGACGGCGGCCTGGGCCGCTCCGGCGACATCGTCAAGGCGATCGCGTGCGGCGCGGACGCCATCATGCTCGGCGCCGCCCTCGCGCGCGCCGAGGAGGCGCCCGGCGCCGGCTACCACTGGGGCCCCGAGGCGCACCACCCCGAGCTGCCGCGCGGCGAGCGGGTGCACGTGGGCACCACCGGCTCGCTCGACGAGATCCTCTTCGGCCCCGGCACGCACGCCGACGGCACCTCGAACCTCATGGGGGCGCTCCGCCGCTCGATGGCGACGACCGGCTACTCGGACCTCAAGGAGTTCCAGCGCGTCGACATCGTGGTGAGCCCCTACCAGGCGGGATAGCCCCACCCCTGCGACCTCCGGACGCCCGGGCGAGCGATCGCCCGGGCGTCCGCGCGCCCGGGGCGGAATATCGCGGCCCCGATCCGTGTCATGATCTATATGACACGTGTCAAGCAATGGCGCCGCGGCCGTGCCGACTCATCCCCTGGGCGCCGCGAAGGAGTCCCCCGATGAAGGCACTGCGGTTCACCGACTGGAAGACCAAGCCGTCGCTGCAGGAGATCGAGCGTCCCACCCCCGGACCGGGCGAGGTGCTGCTCAAGGTCGCCGGCGCCGGCGCCTGCCACTCCGACGTCGCCGTCTACGAGCAGTTCGACGAGAGCACCGTCGGCCCCCAGCTCGCGCCCACCTACACCCTCGGCCACGAGACGGCCGGCTGGATCGACGAGGTCGGCGAGGGCGTGCTGGGGCTCACCCAGGGCGACGCGTACCTCGTCTACGGCCCGATGGGCTGCGGCCACTGCCCGGCCTGCTCGCGTGGCCAGGACACCTACTGCGAGAACGCGGCCAAGACGCCGTTCCTCGCCTCGGGACTGGGTCGCGACGGCGGCATGGCGGAGTACATGACCGTGCCCGCGCGCAACCTCGTCCCGCTCGGCGATGCCGACCCGGTGGCCGCCGCGCCGCTCGCGGATGCGGGCCTGACGCCGTACCACGCGATCAAGCTCGCCCTCCCGAAGCTGGCGGGCGGCGGCAAGACCGCGCTCGTGATCGGCCTCGGCGGGCTCGGCCAGCTCGCGGTCCAGATCCTCAAGGCGACCACCGCGGCCACGGTGATCGCGACGGACATGAAGGCGGACGCGATGGCCGTCGCCGAGTCCCGCGGCGCGGTCACGGTCGCGGGCGGCGAGGACCAGGCGGCGCGGATCCGCGAGCTCACCGGCGGCAAGGGCGTGGACGCGGTCTTCGACTTCGTCGGCCTCACCCCGACCATCCAGCTCGCGCAGAAGGTGGTGGCCAAGCAGGGCCGCATCACGGTGGTCGGCATCGCCGGCGGCCCGGTCCAGTGGGACTTCTACTCGAACCCCTACGAGGCCGAGCTCACCAACACCTACTGGGGCACCATCGAGGAGCTCCACGAGCTCGCCGCGCTGTACCGCGACGGCCACCTCGAGGTCGACGTCACCACGTTCGCCATCGACGATGCGCTCGCGGCCTACGAGCAGCTCGAGCAGGGCACGCTGCTCGGCCGTGCCGTCGTGGTGCCGCACCCCGACGCGGCCGGCATCGAGATCGCTCCCTCCGAGGAGCTCGCCTCCGTCTAGTCGCCGAGGCTTCGCGTGCTCAGCGGGGCGGCAGGACCGTGAGGGCCTCCACCGTCGCGCCGCGGTCGCGGAGGGCGGCGACGGCCGCGTCGACCGCGGGCAGCGGACCCGCGAGCATCGTCACGGCGGCGGCACCGTCGCCGTGACGATGCACGCTCACCCGTGCGTCGGCGTCGAGGTCGGCGGGCACGTCGGTGAGCACGGCGACGGCCTGGACCCGCGCATCGTCCGCCCGGATGAGCGTCACCGCGCGCACCACCGCCAGGCGCTCGAGCGTGCGGATCAGCACGTGCGCGAGGCGCTCGGAGGCCGCGAACTCGACCGACATGGTGCCGAGCCCGGCGTGGACGTCGAGGGTCGAGATCGAGCCGAAGCTCACGCCCCGCTCGGAGAACACGCCCGTGAGGGCCGCCGAGGCGCCGCTGCGGTCCTCCACCTGGACGAACGCGAACCAGCGCTGGGTGATCGCGCTCATCGCGCACCCCCGCCCCAGGTCACGAGGGACTCGTTGATCGACTGCGCGACCTCCCACAGGGCGCGCGACTCGTCCGGCGCGAGGTCGTCGAGCATCACCTGGGACCAGCCGTCCGGGCCGACCGCGACCGGCACGCCGATCACGCCGTGCCACGGGTTGCCGCCGAGCTCGATCTCCCCGTCGAGCAGCACCTGCCCGGCGACCACGATGTCGCGCCCGTCGAGCACGGTACGCACCAGGTCCACCGTCGCGTTCGCGGTGCCGTGCGCGGTCTTCGCGCCGCTCTGGTGCGTGAGGTACGGGCGGATCACGGCCTGGACGTCGGGCGGGTAGGCGTCGACCGCGGCGAAGGCGGCGGAGATGTCGGGGGCCTCGGAGATGCGCTCCTTGGCGGCGCGCACCTCGGAGGCGAACGAGGCCAGCGTGCGGTCGCCGCGCAGCCGGTCGACGATCTCGGCGCGCTCATCCGGGTCGAGGCCGCGCAGGCGCACGGTCGACCACAGCGGCACCATGCGGTCGCCGTGCTGGCCGGCGACGAAGCCGCCCACGCGGTGCCGGCGGATGCCGAGGGTGTTCGCGATCTCGCGGCGGAAGCGCAGCGTGTCGAGCCACGCCCCCATCCCGATCACCCGGTGGCGGCCCAGGCGGCGCGCGAACACCTCGACGGCCAGCTCGACCGGGTTGGACACGACGATGACGACCTCGTGGCCGCTGCCGTGCGCGGCGAGGGCGTCCGCGTACTGCTCGAAGACCCGGCGGTTGTCCTCGGCCAGCTTGTCGCGATCGATCGGCTGGCCCGTGCCGGTGGGGAGCGTGCGGCCCGCGGTCATCACGATGACGTCCGCGACCACGTCCTCCGGTCGGGTGGCGACGTCGATGTGGGGCGCGTGCTCGTCGTGCGCGTCGATGAGGTCGACCCGCAGGCCGTGCACCGCGTCGCCCGAGGAGCCGCCCGGCCGTCCGACCAGCTGGAGGCGCGAGGTGGGGCCCAGCTCGCCCCGCTCGATCAGCTGCCCGCAGATCGCCCTGCCGACGTCCCCTGTCGCTCCGACGATCGCCACATCCATGCCGTCGAGCGTACGCGGGGGATGTTTCGCGCAGGCGTCACGGATCGGCACCACAAGGCCCCGACGGGCCGCCACGGCGACACGATCCCCGGCCCTTGGCGCGGGTGGCGCGTCGTGGCCGGCTCAGCCGAGCTGCTCGGACAGCTCCAGCCAGCGCTCCTCGAGCTCGGAGTTCTCGTCCGCGAGCTCCTGCAACGACCTCATGCGCTTCGCGAGGCCCGCGAAGTCCGACTGGTCGTGCATCGCCATCTCGTGGTGGGTGCCCTCGGTGAGCTCCTGGATCTTCGCCATGCGACGCTCGACGGCCTTGAGCTCCTTCTCGACCGCGCGCCGCTCGGCGCCGGTGAGCGTGGGCGCCGCGTGGCTTGCCACCGCGCCGGGGAAGGCCGCGCGCACGGTGGCGGCCGCGTCCTCGGCCTGGCCGAAGGTGCCGATGCCGGACGTGCCGGTGCGGCGCTCGCGGGACAGCTCGACGTACTCGTCGACGCCGCCGGGGAGGTGCCGCAGCCCGCCGTCGACGACCGCGTACTGCTGGTCCGTGATGCGCTCCATGAGGTAGCGGTCGTGGCTCACCACGACGAGCGTGCCGGGCCACGAGTCGAGCAGGTCCTCGAGCGCGGCGAGCATGTCCGTGTCGAGGTCGTTGGTGGGCTCGTCGAGCACGAGCACGTTCGGCTCGCCGAGCAGCACGACGAGCAGCTGGAGGCGGCGGCGCTGGCCGCCGGACAGGCGCCCGACCGGGGTCTTGAGCTGGGCGGACGTGAAGCCCATGCGCTCGAGCAGCTGGCCGGGGGTCATCTCCTGGCCGTCGGACAGCTGGATGGAGGAGAAGCGCTTGACCACCGCGGACACGCGTTCGTCGGCGTGCTCGTCGAGCTCCGCGAGCTGCTGGCTCAGCTGCGCGACGCGCACCGTGAGGCCGGTCTTCACGCGTCCCGAGGTGGGCTCCTGCTCTCCGGTGATGAGGCGCAGCAGCGTCGACTTGCCGGCGCCGTTCTCGCCGAGGAGGCCGATACGATCGCCGGGGCCGAGGTTGAAGTCGAGGTCGTGGAGGACCTCCTTGTCGCCGTAGCGCACGCCCACGCGGACGAGCTCGACGACGTCCTTGCCGAGGCGCGCCGCGGCCATGCGGTGGAGCTTCACGGTGTCGCGGATGGGCGGCACGTCCTCGATCAGCGCGTTGGCGGCGTCGATGCGGAACTTGGGCTTGGAGGTACGGGCCGGCGCGCCGCGCCGCAGCCACGCGAGCTCCTTGCGCATGAGGTTCTGGCGGCGCTGCTCGGTCACGGCGGCGATGCGGTCGCGCTCGACGCGCTGGAGCACGTACGCGGCGTAGCCGCCCTCGTACTGGTCGACCTCGCCGTCGTGGACCTCCCAGGTCCGCGTCGACACCTCGTCGAGGAACCAGCGGTCGTGCGTGACCACGAGCAGCGCGCCGCGGTTGGCCGGCCAGCGCCGCTTGAGGTGCTCGGCGAGCCAGGTCACGCCCTCGACGTCGAGGTGGTTGGTGGGCTCGTCGAGGAAGATCGCGTCGTGGTCGCCCACGAGCACGTGCGCGAGGGCGACGCGTCGCTGCTGACCGCCGGAGAGGTCGCCGACGACCGCGTCCGCGGCGATGTCCGGCACGAGGCCGGACATGATGTCGCGCACGCGCGGGTCCGCGGCCCACTCGTGCTCGTCCCGGTCGCCGACGATCGCCTGCGCGACGGTGAGCGACTCGTCGACGTGGTCGGACTGGTCGAGCACGCCGATGCGGGTGCCGCGCGCGATCGTGACGCGGCCGTCGTCGGGCTCGACCCGGCCTGCGAGGACCTTGAGCAGCGTGGACTTGCCGGCGCCGTTGGCGCCGACCATGCCGATCCGGTCGCCGTCGTCGAGGCCGATCGAGATGCCGCCGAGCACCGGTCCGGTGCCGAAGTCCAGGTGAAGCGCCTCGGCGCCAAGCAGGTGTGCCACCCGTCAAGGGTAGTCGCGTCCGGGCGCGGGCCCGCCCGCATCGGGCCTAGGCTCCCAGCCATGAGATGCGTCGCGATCCGCCACGTCGCCTTCGAGGACCTCGGGATCTGGGAGGCGGAGATCGCCGCCCACGGCTACGAGGTGGCCTACCTCGACGCGGGCGTCGACGACCTCGCGCCCTTCGCGGCCGCGGAGCTGGGCGTCGTGCTGGGCGGACCCGTCGGGGTGGGCGAGGTCGACGACTACCCGGTCCTCGCCGAGGAGGCGGCGCTGCTCGGCGCGCGGGTCGAGGCCGGGCTGCCGACCCTCGCGGTGTGCCTGGGTGCCCAGCTGCTCGCGCACGCGCTGGGCGGCTCCGTCGCGCCCGGCGAGCCCGAGGTCGGCTGGGGGACGGTCGACCTCGCCCCCGCCGCATCGTCCACCCCGCTGCGTCACCTCGCCGGCGCGCCCGTCCTGCACTGGCACGGTGACGCGATCGCGCCGCCGCCCGGCGCCGTGGTGCTGGCCTCGACGCCGGCGACGCCGTGCCAGGCCTTCGCGATCGGCAGCGCGCTGGCGCTGCAGTTCCACCCCGAGGTCGACGCCGAGCGGATCGAGCGCTGGCTCATCGGCCACACGGGCGAGCTGCGGGCGATGGGCATCTCGCCGCGCGACCTGCGTGCGGCGTCCCGCGAGGCGGGGGACGATGCGGCGGTCGCGGGCATCCTCATGCTCCGGGAGTGGCTGCGCGGTGAGGACGGGAGCGGGGCATGAACCTCAGGCAGGCGGCGCTCGGCGCCGCGGCGCTGGACGCGGGGGCGATCGTGGTCTTCGCCGCGATCGGGCGGGCGAGCCACGAGGAGGGGATCCTCGGTGAGAACGGCTGGGGCCTGCTGGAGACGGTGTCGCCGTTCCTCACCGGAGCTGCGCTGGGGTGGCTGATCGCGCGGGCGTGGAGGCGTCCGTGCGACTGGCGGCGGACCGGCGTGATCGTGTGGGCGTCGACCCTGGTGGCCGGGATGGCGCTGCGGGCGGTCTACGGCCAGGGCGTGCAGGTGTCGTTCGTGATCGTGGCGGGGACGGTCCTGGCGGCCTTCCTCGTCGGCTGGCGCGTGGTGTCCGGCGCGATCGCGAAGCGCAGGGGCCTCACGGGCTGAGCGCTGCCGGAGGCCGCGTCAGACCGTGACGACGACCTTCCCGAATTGATCGCCGGATGCGACCCGCGCGATCGCGTCACGTGCCCGCGCGAGGGGGAACGTCGAGTCGATCGTCGGCCGCAGGCCCGTGCGGACCAGGAACGACATGAGCGCGGCGAGGTCCTCGCGGGTGCCCATGGTGACGCCCTGGATGCGCAGCTCGTGGAAGAACACCCGGGTGAGCAGCGCGGGGTCGGGGTCGCCCGTGGTGTGACCTGCGATCGCGATGGTGCCCCCGTTGCGCACCGAGGAGATCGAGTGCTTCCACGTCGCCCGGCCGACCGTCTCGACCACGGCGTCGACGCGCTTCGGCAGGCGCGCGCCCGGCTCCACGGCCGCCACGGCGCCCAGCCCGAGCGCCGCGGCACGCTTGGCCTCCGACCGCGAGGTCGCGAACACCTCGAGCCCCGCGGCCGCGCCCAGCGCGATCGCGGCGCTCGCGACCCCGCCGCCCGCACCCTGGACGAGCACGGACTGCCCCGGCCTGAGATCGGCGCCGTGGAACAGCATGCGGTACGCGGTGAGCCATGCGGTGGGCAGGCACGCGGCCTCCTCGAACGACAGCTCAGGGGGCTTGGGCACCAGGTTCGCGGTGGGCACCGCGACCCGCTCGGCGAGGGTGCCGGGGTAGCGCTCCGAGAGGATGCTGCGCGGCTCGCGCGGGCCCACGCCGTGGCCGTCCGCGCCGATCACGCCGTGCACCACCACCTCGGTGCCGTCGGGCGCGATCCCGGCCGCGTCGCAGCCGAGGATCATCGGCAGCTGTGCCTCGGCGAGGCCCACGCCCTTGAGGCTCCACACGTCGTGGTGGTTGACGCTGGCGGCGCGCACCTCGACGGTTGACCAGTGCTCGCGTTCCTCCGGCTCGGGCCGGTCGCCCACCTCGAGCGCGCCCGCGGGATCGTCGGGGCTGAAACGGGCGGCATACGCGGCGAGCATGCCACCCAACCTACGGTGCCCCGGGCGCGGGTGCTGGGACCCAGGACCCGCAGCGCAACCCGGGCGCGAGGCTGACTAGACCACCATCTTCCTGTACGAGTACGTCACGGTGAACGTGTTCACCTGCACGCGCGTGTCCGGGAAGAGGCTCACGCGGATGTGCACGCGAGTCGTGTTCGCATCGAGCCCGATGTCGCCGAGCGACTGCGAACCCTTGATGACGTAGCCGAACCGGGTCGTGTCTGTCGAGCTCTTGCCGTAGAACCACTGCGCCGAGCCGTCGATGCTCGCCCAGTCCGCGACGACCTTCGCGGTTGCCCTGCCCCACTTCGCGTTGGACGCCACGTCCGCGGGCACCGTCGCGGTTCCGGACGTCGACAGAGCGAACCCGTAGGCGCTGGAGGAAGCGACGCCTCGACAGAAGACATCGCCGGCGCGGGAGTGGTGCGGCTCGCAGTACCCGGCTCGTTGAGGGTCGTGCGACGTGAAGCTGGTGAGCACCGAGGCGGCCGTGTGGGTGACCTTCTTGGTCACGGTGACCAGGCGCCCCGCCTTGACCTTGACGTACCGGGTCGCGGTCCGCCAGGAGCCCTCGGGTCCCTTGAGCGTCACCGTGACCTTGTACGTGCCGGGGACGATCCTGCCGCCGTTCTTCCCGTACCACCTGAGGGACCGCTTCTCGGAGGAGGTCAGGCTCCACGTCTTGACGATCCGGCCGTCGCGCTTGATCTTGACGGAGCCGGTGACGGGGAACGTCACGCTCGCCGCTCGCGACGTGGTCGGCGTCACCGTGAGCTTGACCGAGTCCCGGTAGTCGTCCTTCGCCGGATAGACGTCCCCCCGGCTCGTGGCGAGCGAGACGCCCGTGATGGCGGTCTTCTTGATCGTGATCGGCGCCGACGCCGTCGAACCGACCAGGGTGGGGCCGTCGAGCTTCGCCGTCACGGTGCCGGTGCCGGCCGCGAGCTTCGACGCGTAGATCGTGGGCTTGACCGCGGCGCCGGCGGTCGAGGCCACCGACACGGTCGAGGTCCTGCCGCCGGCCTTGGCGACCACCTTGCCGGTGAAGGGGACCTTGAGGCCTGTCTCGTCCGTGGCGCTGACGGTCGCGACCGCGGTGCGCGGGCTCGCGCCGCTCCACGTGAACAGCTTCGCACGCGAGAGCGTCAGCGAGACCTTCACCGGGTCGCCGGACCCGACGGTGATCGGCGCGACGACCGGGTCGCCCACCGCGGGGGTCACGACCAGCTCGTGGGCGCCCGCGGCGAGGCCGTCGACGGGCACGGTGACGAGTACGGGCACCGCCGGATCGGTGATCTCGACGGGTGCGAGGGGGAGCGGCGCGCCGCCGTCCGGGACCAGGGCCACGTCGGCGCTCGTGGCGACGTCCGAGGTGACCGAGACCGACGTCGAGTCGCGCACGCCGTCCCCCGCGGGCAGCGTGAGGACGGAGGCCTTGCCCAGGGTGAGGGTCGCGGTCGCGTCCTCCGCCGAGGCGGCCGTGGCGATCCCCACGAGCGCGAGCGCGGCGGCGGTGGTGGCGGCGACTGCGCGCGCGCCGAGACGGTTCCTCATGGGATAGACCCCCCAGTCCTCGACAGTGTCGGCCGACGGTATCGCGCCTGGGTGCCACCGGCCGCGCGGTAGCGGCACGTGTCGGGCGATGTCCCCGAGACCGGGGTGGATTGGGTGCATATGCGCTGGTTCCCGCCCGCTTCCCGACATGCGAAAGGGGGACGATGCGCGGGCCCGGCCCGCGCATCGTCCCCCCAGGAGGAGAGGGAGAGGAGTCCCTACTCGTTGTCGCCGTCGGTTGCGAGCGCGCCCGAGAGCTTGGCCTGCACCTCGGTGCCGGCGCCGGACCAGACCCACTCGGCGACCTCGGGGAGGTCGGCGCCGGTCTCGTACGCGTAGCGCTGGGCCTCGAAGCGCTTGTCCTGCAGCTTCTGGCGCAGCGACGCGGCGCGGCCGCCGAGCGACGGGACGCGGTCGATGACGTCCATCACCAGGTGGTAGCGGTCGATGTCGTTGACCATCGCCATGTCGAACGGCGAAGTGGTGGTGCCCTCCTCCTTGAACCCGCGCACGTGCAGGTTCGGGTGGCCGTTGCGGCGGTAGGTGAGGCGGTGGATGAGCCACGGGTAGCCGTGGTAGTTCATGATGATCGGCTTGTCCGACGTGAAGAGCTGGTCGAACTCGCGGTCCGACATGCCGTGCGGGTGCTCCTTCTCCGGCTGCAGGCGCATGAGGTCGACCACGTTGACCATGCGGACCTTGAGGTCGGGCAGCTCCTGACGGATGATGTCGATCGCCGCGAGCACCTCCATCGTCGGCACGTCGCCGATGCCGCACATCACCACGTCGGGCTCCTCGCCCAGCGGCACGTTGGACGCGAAGTCCCAGATGCCGGCGCCGCGCGCGAAGTGGTTCTCGGCCTCCTCGATGGTGAGCCACTGGGCCTGCGGCTGCTTGCCGGCGACGACGACGTTGACGCGGTCGCGGCTGCGCAGGCAGTGGTCGTAGGTGGCGAGCAGGGTGTTCGCGTCGGCAGGCAGGTAGACGCGCACGACCTCGGCCTTCTTGTTGACCACGTGGTCGATGAAGCCCGGGTCCTGGTGCGAGAAGCCGTTGTGGTCCTGGCGCCACACGTGCGAGGACAGCAGGTAGTTGAGCGACGGGATGGGCCGGCGCCACGGCAGCTCGTGCGCGACCTTGAGCCACTTCGCGTGCTGGTTGAACATCGAGTCGACGATGTGGATGAACGCCTCGTAGCTGGTGAAGAGCCCGTGGCGGCCTGTGAGGTTGTACGCCTCGAGCCAGCCCTGGCACTGGTGCTCCGACAGCATCTCGACCACGCGGCCTTCGTGGCCCATCGGGCCGTCGTCCGGGTCGATCTCCGCGTTCCACACCTTCTGCGTGACGTCGAGGACCGCCTGGATGCGGTTCGACGCGAGCTCGTCGGGCGCGAAGATGCGGAAGTTGTCGGGGTTGTTCTCCATGACCCCGCGCAGGAAGTTGCCGAGCGTGCGGGTCGCCTCGCCGATCTCGGCGCCGGGCGCCGGCACGTCCACCGCGAAGTCGCGGTAGTCGGGCATGACCAGGTCCTTCATCAGCAGGCCGCCGTTGGCCTCGGGGCGTGCCGACATCCGCAGCTCGCCCTCCGGGACCGTCGCGAGCACGGCGGGCTTGACCACGCCGTCCTCGTCGAACAGGTCGTCGGGGCCGTACGACTGCAGCCACGCCTCGAGGGTGTGGAGGTGGTCGTCGGTGTCACGGGCGTTCGACAGCGGCACCTGGTGCGCGCGCCACGAGCCCTCGGTGCGCTTGCCGTCGATCGACGGCGGGCACGTCCAGCCCTTGGGGGTGCGCAGCACGATCATCGGCCAGCGGGGGCGGTCCATGTTCGGGTTCACCTTCGCCTCGGCCTTGATCGCGGCGATCTCGTCCATGACCTCGTCCATGAGCTCCGCGTAGCGGCGGTGGAACGAGGCCGGCGACTCGTCGTCGAAGCCGGCGGTGAAGAAGTGCGGCTTGTGGCCGTAGCCCACCATGAGCGCCTCGAGCTCCTCGTCGCCGATACGCGCGAGCACGGTCGGGTTGGCGATCTTGTAGCCGTTGAGGTGCAGGATCGGCAGCACGACGCCGTCGGTGGCCGGGTTGATGAACTTGTTGGAGTGCCAGCTGGTGGCGAGGGGGCCGGTCTCGGCCTCGCCGTCGCCGACCACCGCCGCGACCAGGAGGTCCGGGTTGTCGAAGGCCGCGCCGTACGCGTGCGAGAGGGCGTAGCCGAGCTCGCCGCCCTCGTGGATCGAGCCAGGCGTCTCGGGCGCGACGTGCGAGGGGATGCCGCCCGGGAAGGAGAACTGCTTGAAGAGGCGCTGCAGGCCGCGCTCGTCCTCGGAGATCTCCGGGTAGGTCTCGTTGTAGGTGCCCTCGAGGTAGCTCGCCGCGACGAGGCCGGGGCCGCCGTGGCCGGGGCCGATGATGTACATCGTCGGCTGCTGGCGCGTCGAGATCATGCGGTTGAGGTGCGTGTAGATGAAGTTGAGGCCGGGCGTGGTGCCCCAGTGGCCCACGAGGCGCTTCTTCACGTGGTCGCGGTGCAGCGGCTCGCGCAGGAGGGGGTTGTCGAGCAGGTAGATCTGGCCAACGGACATGTAGTTGGCCGTCCGCCACCACAGGTCGATGGCCTCGACCTCGGCATCGGTGACGGAATCCGCAGTGCGGGGGGACCAGGGCGTCGGTGCCATCATTTCCTCCATCTCGGGTACCCGTTCAGCATTCCATGGTGAACGTTCACACGGCGCGGCGAAGGTCCTGATTCGTGTGCGAATTCCCGGTGAACGGGGCGGCTGCCGGCGACTGCCGCATCGTCCCGGCGCCCTTCCGCGACCCGCTCCCGACGCAACCGGCGTACGGGACCGGGTGCGCCGCGCATCGTGCCTGGTACGGAAGTTCGAGGCGGGCGACGTACGCCGGTTCGGTGAAGGGGGGCGGGGTGGAGCGGGCCGGAGACGCGACGAGGGCCGGCCCCCTCGCGGGAGACCGGCCCTCGTGGACGATGCGGCGGCTAGGAGACCGACGCGATCGACTGCAGCGCGATCTCGCGCTCCTCGTTGGTCGGGATGACCCAGACCTGGACGCGCGAGGCGTCGGTCGAGATGAGGGTCTCCTGCTTCTTGCGGCCCGCGTTGCGCTCCTCGTCGATCTCGATGCCGAGCTCCTCGAGGCCCTTGAGCGACTCGAGGCGGACGATGTCGTCGTTCTCGCCGACGCCGGCGGTGAACACGATCGCGTCGAGGCCGCCGAGCTGCGCCATGTACTGGCCGACGTAGCCCTTGATGCGGCGGGTGTAGATGTCGAGCGCGACCTTGGCCTCGTGGCTGCCCTCGTCGATCGCCTTGTGCACGTCGCGCATGTCCGAGTAGCCGGTGAGGCCGAGCATGCCGGAGCGCTTGTTGAACAGGTCGTCGATCTCGTCGATGTCCATGCCGGCGGCGCGGTGGAGGTGGAACACGACGGCCGGGTCGATCGCGCCGGTGCGCGAGCCCATCACGAGGCCGTCGAGCGGGGTGAGGCCCATCGACGTGTCGATCGCGTGGCCGCCCTTGATCGCGTCCGCGGACGCGCCGTTGCCGAGGTGCAGCGTGATGATGCGCAGCTCCTTGGGGTCGCGGTCCATGAGGCGCGCGCACTCGCGCGACACGTAGCCGTGCGAGGTGCCGTGGAAGCCATAGCGGCGGATGCCGTGCTCGTGCGCGAGGCGCTGGTCGATCGCGTACGAGTACGCGGCCTCGGACAGCGTCTGGTGGAACGCGGTGTCGAAGACCGCGACGTGCGGGATGTCCGGGAAGGCGGCGCGGGCGGCGGCGATGCCGGCGACGTGGCCGGGGTTGTGCAGCGGCGCGAGCACCGACAGCTTCGCGATGCCGTCCTGCACCTCGTCGTCGATGATGGTCGGCGCGG
Organism: Demequina maris; assembly: GCF_000971155.1. Taxonomy (GTDB): domain Bacteria; phylum Actinomycetota; class Actinomycetes; order Actinomycetales; family Demequinaceae; genus Demequina; species Demequina maris. The sequence goes on from NZ_BBLX01000005.1 coordinate 126,490, forward strand.
AGAACTCCGAGCCGCCCTGGACCACGCGGTGGCCGACGACGGTGAGCTGGGACAGGTCCACGCCCGAGTCGGGCTGGGACAGGGACTCGATGACGGCGTTGACGCCCTCGTTGTGGTCGGTCACGCGCTCGACCAGGCCCGACGCGAGCGGCGCGTCGAGGGTGGTGTCCACCACCTGGTACTTGATCGAGCTGGACCCGCAGTTGAGGACGAGGGCGATGCCGTTGTAGTTGACGCTCACGCGTTGCCTTCCGGGGTGTCGAGGTTCTGGGCCTGGATCGCGGTGATCGCGACCGTGTTGACGATGTCCTGCACGAGCGCGCCGCGCGAGAGGTCGTTGACCGGCTTGCGCAGGCCCTGCAGGACCGGGCCGACGGCGACCGCTCCCGCGGAGCGCTGCACGGCCTTGTAGGTGTTGTTGCCGGTGTTGAGGTCGGGGAACACGAGGACCGTGGCCTGGCCGGCGACCGGCGAGCCGGGCGCCTTCGAGCGGGCCACCGACGGCTCGACTGCGGCGTCGTACTGCATCGGGCCGTCGACGAGCAGGTCGGGGCGGCGCTCCTTGACGATCGCCGTCGCCTCGCGCACCTTGTCGACGTCCGAGCCGGTGCCCGACTCGCCGGTCGAGTACGACAGCATCGCGACCTTGGGCTCGACGCCGAACTGCGCGGCCGTGTCCGCGGACGAGATCGCGATGTCCGCGAGCTGCTCGGCGGTCGGGTCGGGGTTGACCGCGCAGTCGCCGTAGACGAGGACGCGGTCGGCGAGGCACATGAAGAACACCGACGACACGACGGACACGCCCGGCACCGTCTTGATGATCTGGAACGACGGCAGGATCGTGTGCGCCGTGGTGTGGGCCGCGCCCGACACCATGCCGTCCGCGAGCCCCAGCTCGACCATCATCGTGCCGAAGTAGCTGACGTCCTGGACGCGGTCGCGCGCGGCCTCGAGGGTCGCGCCCTTGTGCTTGCGCATCTCGTAGTACTCGTGCGCGAAGCGCTCGACGTACTCGGGGTCCGTCGGGTCGATGATCGTCGCGTCCTCGATGTCGAGGCCGAGCTCCGCCGCGCGGGCGCGGATCGTCTGACCCGAGCCGAGGATGATGAGCTCCACCACGTCTCGGGTGAGCAGGGACGATGCGGCGCGCAGGATGCGGTCGTCGCTGCCCTCGGGCAGGACGATGCGCTGCTTGCGGCTGCGGGCGCGGTCGAGCAGGCCGTACTCGAACATGAGCGGCGTGATGACCTCGGTGCTCGCGAGGTCGAGCGCCGCCTGCAGGCGGTCGACCTCGACGTGCTGGTCGAACATCGCCAGCGCGGTGTCGACCTTGAGCTGGCTCTCGCGCGACAGCCGGCCGCGCGTGGTCGAGCAGCGGCGCGCGGTCTCGAACGTGTCGAGGTCCGTGCGCACGACCGGCAGCGGCGAGCTGAGGCCCTCGAGCAGGCGGCGCACCGCGGAGCGCGGCTCGAGGCCGCCCGTGAGGATCACGCCCGACAGCGACGGGAAGCCCTCCGCGCCGTGCGCGGCGAGCAGCGCGAGCACCGTGTCGGACCGGTCGCCCGGGACGATGATGACGGAGCCGTCCTCGAGGCGGTCGAGGAGGTTCGACGTGGTCATCGCGCCCACCGTGATGCCGCGCGTCTCGCGCGACAGCAGCGTCGGGTCGCCGGTGACGAGGGTGCCCTCGACGGCCTCCACGAGCTGGTTCATCGACGGGGCGATGAGCAGCGGGTCCTCGGGCAGCACGCCCAGGCGGAGCTCCTCGGGCAGCAGCCCGCGGATCGCGTCGAGGTCGTCGGGCTGCGCGCGGTTGATGAAGATGCCCGCGATGATCGCGTGCGAGTTCACCAGCTCGTTGCGGGCCTGCTCGACCACCTGGTGCACCTCGGCGGGGGTGCGCTCGTGGCCGCGGACCACGAGCACGACCGGCGCGCCGAGGTTCGCGGCGATGCGGCCGTTGAACTCGAGCTCGGCGGCGGCGGAGACGTCCGTGTAGTCGGTGCCCACGATGACCACCGCGTCGCAGCGGCGCTCCACCTCGTGATAGCGCGACACGATCGTCGACAGCGCCTTCTCGGGGTCGGCGTGGACGTCGTCGTACGTGACGCCGATCGCCTCCTCGTAGGAGAGGTCGATGCTGTCATGCCCGAGCAGCAGCTGGAGGACGTAGTCGGATCCGTCCGCGACGCGGGCGACCGGCCGGAAGATCCCGACCCGTCCGACCTGCTTCGCGAGGAGATTGGTGATGCCGAGCGCGATCGTTGACTTGCCTGTGTCGCCTTCGGCCGATGCGATGTAGATGCTTCGTGCCACGCGCCTATGGTTTCACGAACTCGTAGGACCTACATGGTCGAAGGTCCCATGGGGGGTATGCGATCGTGCGACTACGGTCACTTCCTGCCCGCTTCCGGCACGCAGGTGCGTAGGCTGGGCCCACGGCCGTGCTGAGGGGTGAGGCCGATCTCCCCCTGCGAGCGCGCCGCCGCGCGACGGGAGGGAGCGGCGATGGCGGGTGACGAGCGCATCCAGCGCGAGTCGCGCCTGCCCGCCCTGCTGTCGCGGTTCTTCGACCGCCGCGCCGGCGGCCTGTCCGGCGCCGAGGGCTCCGCGGCCGGCACCGTCCACACGTTCGCGCTGCTGTCGATCGTGTCGACGCTCGCGTTCACCGTGCGCTACGTCGGCGTGCCCGAGGTCGCCTCCGGGCCGCTGCCGTGGCTCAACGGGGTCTCCGTGGCGCTGTTCGCGCTGGTGCTCGTCGCGGTCTCCCGCGGTCATCAGCTCCTCGGCGCCGCCGTCTACCTCACGGTGGCCACCGCCGGCACCCTCTACATGGCGGTGATGTTCGGGTGGGGATCGGGCCATCACCTCTACCTCATCACCGCGGCGCAGCTCGTGTTCCTCATGTTCACGGACCGCCAGCGCGCGTGGCGCTGGCTGTTCGTGCTCGTCTCCGCAGGCGCCTTCCTGCTCGCGCAGCTCGCCGCGCCCGGGCTCGGCCCCTACGCCGTCGCCGACCGTGTCGGCACCGACTTCGCCGTCAACGCGGTGGGCACCGCGACGCTCATGTTCGTGCTGTCGGTGGTCGCGCAGCATCGCGCCGGCGTCGCGCAGGCCGAGGCCCGCAGGCTCGCGGAACGCGCCGCGTACCTCGCGAACACGGACCCGCTCACCGGGCTCGCGAACCGGCGCCCCGTGATGGCGCGCCTCGAGGAGCTCGCGGCCGCCGACGGCCGCAGGTACGCCGTCGCGATCGCGGACCTCGACCGCTTCAAGCAGCTCAACGACGACTACGGGCACGCGTGCGGCGACCGCGTGCTGGCGGCGCTCGGCGACCGCCTGCGCGGCCAGGTCCGGGTCACCGACCAGCTGGGCCGGTGGGGCGGCGAGGAGTTCATCGTCGTGCTCGCGGATACCTCGCTGGCCGATGCAGCCGTCATGATGGAGCGCATGAGAAGGATCGTCGGGGAGAGCCCGGTCGCATGCGGCGACCACACCCATCGCGTCACGGTGTCCGTCGGCGTCTCCGAGGGGATCGCGGACCGCGCGAGCCACCGCGTGGTCAAGCGCGCGGACGACGCGCTCTACGACGCGAAGCTCGCGGGCCGCGACCGCGTCCGCACGCGCCCGTACGACGACGCGCCCACCGCCCCGACGCCGATCATCCGGCGCACCCGGTGACGGCGGAGGACACGCGCGGCGCCATCCTCTGGGGCCGCGTGCTCACGGCCGTGCTCGTCGCGACGCTCGCGGTCGGGGTGTGCGGCGCCCTGGGCTGGTGGCAGTGGTCGCGCGCCTCGACCACGGGTCGCACGGTGCAGCCCGACCCCGCGGTCCCGCTCGCCGAGGTGCTCGCGCCCGCGCAGGGCGCCGGCACCGCGTACGGGCGGCAGGTCACCGTCACCGGCACGTGGGCGGACGAGGACGCCGCGGTCGTCACCGGTCGCGAGGTGGACGGCGTCGCCGCCGAGATGCTCGTGCGCGCGCTCACCGTGCCCGCCTCCGAGACCGGCACCGGCGAGGAGGCCACGCTCGCGGTGGTCGTCGGCTGGCGCCCCGAGGGCGACGTCGCGGGACCGGACGATGCGCCGGGCACCGAGGTGAGCCTCGAGGGCTACCTGCGGGCGCCCGAGGCGTCCACCGCATCGTCCACCCCGGACGTGGCGCCGGCGGACGGGACCTTCTGGGCCTCGGCGATGGCCACGTCGGAGCTCGCGCAGCACTGGCCCGCGCCGCTCTACAGCGCGCTGCTCGTCTCCTACGAGGGCACCGACACGTGGACCGCGCTCGAGCCGCTGCCGCCCACCACCGAGCTCAACTTCCGGTCCGCGGCGTACGCGCTCGAGTGGTGGCTGTTCGGGGCCTTCGCGCTGTTCATCACGATGCGCTGGATACGGGACAATGGACGCGCGCACCCGGAGACCCCGGACGATGCGCGCGACACCGGAGAGGACCAGGCGTGAGCGACGCTTCGAGCAGGATCCCCGGGGCACTGTCCCGCTACCGCGTCATGGCGTTCATCACCGGAACGCTGCTCATGATCGTGTTCGTGGGGCTGCTGCGCTACATCCCGGGCCTCGAGGGGGTCAAGGAGACGCTCGACCCGATCCTCGGGCCCGTCGCGATCCTGCACGGCTGGGTGTTCATCGTCTACCTCGTCACCGTGACGCAGCTGTGGATGCTGATGAGGTGGGACCTCGGCCGGCTCGTCTACATGGCGGCCGGCGGCGTGGTCCCGCTGCTGTCGTTCTTCGCCGAGCGCCGCGTGCACGCGGAGGTCTCGGCCCGACTGGAGGAGGCCAAGTGAACGAGACGCAGCATCGTCCCGTCCTCGTCGTCGACTGCGGCGCGCAGTACGCGCAGCTCATCGCGCGACGCGTGCGTGAGGCGCACGTCTACTCGGAGATCGTCCCGCACTCGATGAGCGCGGCCGACATGCTCGCGAAGGACCCCGCCGCGGTGATCCTGTCGGGCGGGCCGTCCTCCGTGTACGAGCCCGGCGCCCCGACGATCGACCCCGCGCTGTTCGACGCCGGCGTGCCCGTCATGGGCATCTGTTACGGCTTCCAGGCGATGGCGCAGGCCATGGGCGGCACCGTCGCCCAGACCGGCCTGCGCGAGTACGGCCGCACCCAGGCCTCGGTCGGGACGGCCGGCACCGCGCTCGCGGGCAGCCCCGCCGTCCAGGAGGTCTGGATGAGCCACGGCGACTCGGTCCAGTCCGCGCCGCCCGGCTTCGAGGTGCTCGCCACCACCGAGGGCGCGCCCGTCGCGGCCTTCGAGAACCTCGACAAGCGCATGTGCGGCGTGCAGTGGCACCCCGAGGTCAAGCACTCGCCGCTGGGCCAGCACGCGATCGAGAACTTCCTCTACAACGTGGCCGGCCTCCAGCCCGACTGGACCAGCGAGAACGTGATCGACGAGCAGGTCGAGCGGATCCGCGCCCAGGTGGGCGACAAGCTGGTCATCTGCGCGCTGTCCGGCGGCGTGGACTCCGCGGTCGCCGCGGCGATCGTGCAGAAGGCAGTCGGCGACCAGCTCACGTGCATCCACGTCGACCACGGCCTCATGCGTGCGGGCGAGGTCGAGCAGATCGAGAAGGACTTCGTCGCGTCGACCGGCGTGCGCCTCATCATCCGCGACGAGAAGGAGCGCTTCCTGTCCGCGCTCGCGGGCGTCTCGGACCCCGAGACGAAGCGCAAGATCATCGGTCGCGAGTTCATCCGCGTGTTCGAGGACGCGGCCCGTCAGGTGGTCGAGGAGGCCGGCGCGCACGGCGAGCAGGTCGAGTTCCTCGTGCAGGGCACGCTGTACCCCGACGTCGTCGAGTCCGGCGGCGGCGAGGGCGCGGCCAACATCAAGAGCCACCACAACGTCGGCGGCCTGCCCGACGACCTGCAGTTCTCGCTCGTCGAGCCGCTGCGCACGCTGTTCAAGGACGAGGTCCGCGCGGTGGGCCGCGAGCTGGGGATCCCCGAGGAGATCGTCGGCCGCCAGCCGTTCCCGGGCCCCGGCCTGGGCATCCGCATCATCGGCGAGGTCACGTGGGAGCGCCTCGAGATCCTGCGCCGCGCCGACGCGATCGCGCGCGAGGAGCTCACCAGGGCCGGCCTCGACCAGGACATCTGGCAGTGCCCCGTGGTGCTGCTCGCGGACGTCCGCTCGGTGGGCGTCCAGGGCGACGGCCGCACCTACGGCCACCCCGTGGTGCTGCGCCCCGTGTCGTCCGAGGACGCCATGACCGCCGACTGGTCGCGCGTGCCCTACGACGTGCTCGCGCACATCTCCAACCGCATCACCAACGAGGTGGTCGAGGTCAACCGCGTGGTGCTCGACGTGACGAGCAAGCCGCCGGGCACCATCGAGTGGGAGTGAGCTGAACGGAGAGGGCCCCGCGCTGATGCGCGGGGCCCTCTCTGTGTCTCACGGGCGTGCTGTGGGCCCCGCACCGGCGTCCTCCATGTCGGACCGATCGGCGATCGATCCGACAGGCGTGCCGTTCCCGGCCCGCACGTCGGATCGATCAGGGATCGCTGCGACGGTCGGGCTCGGTGCCGGGCGGGTCGGCGGGCCCGACGGGCGCCGCATCGTCGGGCTCGTCGGCCTCGACCGGGGGCTGCCACGTCTCGCGGCGGCGGTCGCGCATCGCGACGCTGATCGCGGAGAAGAGCAGCCACCCGCCGAGCGCGACGAGCGCGAGGATCGCGACGAGCTCGAGGTCGATCGCGTAGCCGGAGAGCGCGGCGATGAGGCACGCGCCGGCCGCCGTGACGATGGCGCCCCAGATGATGCCGGTGATGCGCTCGGTGGCGCCGCGCCGGGGCTTGATGTCGGCGCTCATGATGCGACCTCCTCGATGACGATGTACTGGACCTCGGTGGTGGGGTCCACGGTGACGAGCGGGTCGCTCAGGCTGAGGGCGGCGAAGGACTCGCCCGGCGCCACGTGGCAGGCGAAGCCGCGGTCCGCCCACACGAGACGGACGGCCTCGTCGTCGGCGAGCTCCATGGCGATCCCGGTGCCGGCGTCGATCCGGAGCGTCGTGACATTCGCGGACGGCTTCACGGTCCGCTCGCCGTCGAGGCCACGCGTCGAGATGAGCCCGCGCGACGCGCCGTCAGCCGCGACGGACACGTCGTCGCTGCACGCCGAGGGGACGAACAGCAGCGAGTAGGTGTCCTCGAGCTCGGCGACGGCGTCGACGAGCGCGGGCTCCTGCGTGGCGTCCGTGGTCGGCTCGACGTCGGGCGTGGCGGTCGCCGCGGTCGCCTCCGGTGAGCTCGGCGGTGCCGACCCGATGGCGAGGCCGTCGTCGCCGATGACCACGCCGTCCTCGCCGATGGTGATGCTGCCGTCGCCGATCTCGATGCGCGTCACCTGGTCGCCGTCGCGCTGGACGTGGATCTCGGGGAAGTAGCGGTCGGCCCAGCCGTCGCGGATGTTGTCGGCCTCGATGATCATCGCGGTGACCGGCACGAGGAGCACCGCTGACAGGAAGGCGAGGAAGCCGAGCCGACGCCCGGTGAGCGCGACCAGCATGAGGATCACGCCCAGGCCCGTCACGAACAGCGCGAACCACGCGATCAGCGGGTGCACGACGATCCGGTCCTGCCAGGTCGCCCAGGCGGTGCCCGCGCCGGACAGCACCAGCCACGCGAGGGTGAGGAGCCAGAACGGGGTGCCGGGGCCCGGCACGCGCGGGGGACGCGGCGGGCGGGGAGGGGCGTAGGCGGCCGCGGGGGGCACGGGTCCGCCGGCCGCCGGGGCCGGGCCCCAGGTCGGCACCGCCTGCGCCGCCGTGTGGGCGGCCTGCTGCGCGGCGGCACCGGCCTCCTGCGCCGCCTGCGCGGCCTGGACGCCCGCGGCGGTCGCGGCGGCACCCGCCGCGGCTCCTGCCTCGGCCGCGTACGCGGCGGCCTCGGCGCGCTGACGCTGCCGCTCGGCGGCCCACGCCGGCGGGACCGCGTAGACCGGGGGCGCGCCGTCGGGGCGCGGGGCCGAGCCCGTGCGGCCGCGACGGGCCAGCACCACGATCAACGCGATCACGCCGCCCACGATCGCGAGCGGGATCAGCACGGAGAGGACCGCGGCGACCGTGCGGAGCGGGCCGCCCAGATCGGGTCCTCCGTCCCAGCCCCAGGTCCACGGGCCGCCGGCGTCGCCGAGGCCGATGAGCCCGAGCACGGTGAGGATGCCGATGACGATGAGCGCGCCCACGTTCGGGACGCCGCGGCCGAAGTCCTGCGCGATGATGCGGCCCTGCCGGTCCGGCAGGAGGGCCCACGCGGCGGCGTAGGCGAGCAGGCCGAAGCCGTGCGTGAGGAGCGCGACGGCGGCGACGGCGACGCGGGTCCAGCCGAGCGACCAGCCGAGCCGCTCGGCGAGCCCGCTCGCGACGCCGCCGAGGACGCGCGAGTCGCCGCGGGTGATGCCCCATCCGCGGATGCTGGTGAAGAACGGCGCCTCGGTGGGCGGCGTCTGCTGGTCGGTCATGGCTGCCTCCTTCTTCCTCGAGTCTCGCCCCCCGACCCGGTGCGCCACCATGAGGGAACCCCCTGATTCGACCCTGATCTTCGGCCGCGCCCGGGTGCCCGCCGCATCGTCCCCGCGGCCGAGGCGACGCCCTCCGCCGCTGTGCGAAGGTGGACCCATGACCGCCCCGGCGCCCCGTGTCGCGCGGCCGCTGGAGCGTCGCTCCCCGGCCGCGCAGTGGTGGCGCGCCTCGCTGGGTGGCGTGCTGCTCGCGATCGCCGCGAGCCTCCTCATCCACCGGTACGAGTGGGCGCACCTCGCATGGTGGCTGCTGCCGATGCTCGTGTTCGTCGTCGGCGTGGTCCTGGTGTGGAGCCCGCTCGAGAGCGCGGTGCAGCTCGACGCGCGGCGGCCGGACGTGGTGGCCCTGTTCTCCCGGGACGCGTGGCTGCGGATGCTCGCGGGCATCGGCCTCGCCGTCGGCGCGCTGTGGTGGTTCGCGGCCGCCGACCCCGAGTGGAACCCGCTCGTGCGCGCGGTGGTGCTCCCCGCCACGGTGGTCCTGGGGCTCGCGCTGCTGCTCGCGCCGTGGTGGCTGCGGCTGATCCGCCAGGTGCGGGTCGAGCGCGAGCAGCGGGTCCGCGAGTTCGAGCGCGCGGAGATCGCGGCGCACCTGCACGACTCCGTGCTGCAGACGCTCACCCTGATCCGCGCGCGGGCCGACGACCCCGAGGCCGTCGCGCGCCTCGCCCGCGCCCAGGAGCGCGACCTGCGCCAGTACCTCTACCAGGAGCGGCGCAGCACCTCCGAGTCGGTCGCGACCGCGCTCGCGGAGGCGATCGCCGAGGTGGAGGACCGCCACGGCGTCGAGATCGAGCTGGTGACGGTGGGCGACGCGCAGACGACGCCGGCGCTGCACGGCGCGGTCCGCGCGATCGCGGAGGCCGCCACCAACGCCGCCCGCCACGCGACGGGCCCCTACGCCGTGTACGCCGAGGTCACGCCGCGCGCCTTCGAGGCCTTCGTGCGCGACGGCGGCCCCGGCTTCGACCCGGATGCGATCCCCGAGGGCCGCCTCGGGATCCGCGAGTCCATCGTCGGCCGCGTCGAGCGCTTCGGCGGCTCCGCGACCATCACATCGTCTCCCGGCGGCCGCACCGAGGTCGCGGTCGCCGTCCAGCCCGAGGCCCGAGAGGAACGACCATGACCGTGTCCGTGGTGATCGTCGACGACCACGACGTCATCCGTGTGGGGGTGCGCGAGAGCCTCGACGACGACATCGAGGTGGTGGGCGAGGCCCGCGACGTCGAGTCCGCCGTCGCCGAGATCCGTGCCCGCACCCCGCAGGTGGTGATCCTCGACGTGCACCTGCCCGGCGGCACCGGGGGAGGGGCGCTCGACGTGCTCGCCGAGATCCTGCATCGTCCCGGCGCGCCGCGCGTCCTCGCCCTGTCCGTCTCCGACGCGGCCGAGGACGTCGTCGCGACGGTGCGCGCCGGCGCCCGCGGCTACGTCACGAAGTCCATCTCCGGGCCCGACCTCTCCGACGCGGTGCGCCGCGTCGCCACCGGGGACGCGGTGTTCTCGCCGCGCCTGGCCGGCTTCGTGCTCGACGCGTTCGGCGCGGCGGGCGGCGAGGTCGCGGCCGCCGACGAGGACCTCGACAAGCTCACCGAGCGCGAGCAGGAGGTCATGCGGCTGATCGCGCGCGGCTACACGTACCGCGAGGTCGCGGAGAAGCTGTTCATCTCGATCAAGACCGTCGAGACGCACGTGGGCAAGGTGCTGCACAAGCTCCAGCTGTCGAACCGGCACGAGCTGGCGCACTGGGCGGCGCAGCGGCGGATCGTCTAGGACGCGGCCGCCGCGTCACTGGAACAGCGACACCGCCCGCGCGATCACGAGCGCGAGCAGCACGAAGCCCGAGAAGGCCTGCAGGCCCATGAGCGCCTTGGCGCGCCCGGAGAGCGGGATCGCGTCGGTGGCGGAGAACGCCATCGAGTTCGACAGCGACGTGTAGAGGTAGTCGCCGAAGCGCGGACGCCAGCCCGCGTGGAGGGACGATGCGGCGGCCACCTCGGCGATCGCGTCGTGGTCCTCGTCCTGCGCGAACCTGATGTCCGCGGCCGGCACGTCGCCGCGCTCGAGGGCGCGCCGCACGACCGGCCCGCCGCGGTCGAGCTCCCACAGCAGCAGCGCGAACGCGATGACGTTGGTGATCCACACCTGGGCGGCGGCCACCAGCACGCGCGAGCCCGAGCCCGTGGTCGGCTCGGTGAGCGACACGAGCAGCTGCACCAGCATGACCTGGTTCGCCGCCGCGAGCAGCAGCGCCTGCGAGACCGACAGCGTGCGCGTCCATGCCGTCTGGACATGGAGGCGCACCGGGTTGGCGACGAGGAGCGGGATCAGGAGCAGCAGACCGATCCCCACCACCGCGTAGCGGAACGCCGGCAGGAACGTCGACGGGAGCGCGAGGTAGAGGCCGAGCGCGACGAGCAGCGCGACCACCGCGGGCCAGCGATGCTCGCCGCGGCCGCCCTCCGGGATCGCCGTCATGAGGCGATTGTGCTCCTCCCTGCTACCCTTGGGGGTACTTGCAGGGCCAGCACGGTCCTCCTGCGTCGCAGATTGCCTCGACCTCTCGCCAGCGCCCGACCTTCCGGCGGCGCGGCTTGTAGAGATTCTCTTCGGCGAACGAGAGCGGACACCTCCGCCTTCGCCACCATCGCCGGTGCCCTCGCCCGCCAGGGCGGCGCGCGCATCGGCCCCTGCCCCGAAAGGCACCTGAATGTCCTCCACCACCTTCGCCGAGCTCGGCGTGCCCGTCCAGCTGACGGACGTCCTCGAGCGCGACGGCAAGACCCACGCGTTCCCCATCCAGGTGGGCACGCTGCCCGACACCCTCGCGGGCCGCGACGTCCTCGGCCGCGGCCGTACCGGCTCCGGCAAGACCCTCGCGTTCTCGCTCCCGACCGCGGCGCGCCTCGGCGCGCGCGGCGGCCGCGCCAAGCCGGGCCGTCCCCGCGCGCTCATCCTCGCGCCGACGCGCGAGCTCGCCACCCAGATCGACGCCGTCATCGCGCCTCTCGCGGCCGCCTACGGCATGCGCACCGCGACGATCTTCGGCGGCGTGAGCCAGCGCCGCCAGGAGCAGGCGCTGCACCGCGGCGTCGAGATCGTCGTCGCGTGCCCCGGCCGCCTCGAGGACCTCATGGGCCAGGGCCACGTCTCGCTCGACGCCGTCGAGGTGACCGTTCTCGACGAGGCCGACCACATGGCGGACCTCGGCTTCCTGCCCGGCGTGACCCGCATCATGAACGCGACGCCGCAGCGCGGCCAGCGCCTCCTGTTCTCCGCGACGCTCGACAACGGCGTGGACAAGCTCGTCAAGCGCTTCCTGTCCGACCCGGTCACGCACGCGGTCGACCCGGCGGACAGCCCCGTCGAGGCGATGACGCACCACGTGTTCCACACCGAGGGCGCCGACGCGAAGCGCGACCTCATCCACATGCTCGCCTCGGGCACCTCGCGCCGCATCCTCTTCACCCGCACCAAGCACCAGGCGAAGAAGCTCGCCAAGCAGCTGACGGCCGCCGGCATCCCCGCGGTCGACCTCCACGGCAACCTGTCCCAGAACGCGCGCGACCGGAACCTCGCCGCGTTCGCCGGCGACGAGGCCCGCGTGCTCGTCGCGACGGACGTCGCGGCCCGCGGCGTGCACGTCGACGGCGTCGAGCTCGTGGTCCACGTGGACCCGCCGGCCGAGCACAAGGCATACCTCCACCGCTCCGGCCGCACGGCGCGCGCCGGCTCCGCGGGCGACGTCGTCACCGTGGTGCTGCCCGAGCAGCGCCGCGAGACCTCGCAGCTCCTGCGCAAGGCCGGCATCACCGTCCGGCCCGAGGCCGTGAGCGCCGCGTCCCCGCAGGTGGTCCGTCTCGTCGGCGAGGTCGCGGCGCCGGTCGCGCCCTCCGCCGCCCCGGCGCCCGCCCAGCGCTCCCGGACGCAGCGTCCCGGCTCGTCCGCCGGCTCGTCGGCCGGCGGCGACTCCGTGCGCTCGGGCCGTCGTCGCGGCGGACGCCGCCGCTCCGGCGCGGGCTCCGCGCAGGGCTCCGGTGCCGGGAAGTCCGCGGCCCCCGCGTCGAGCGCGCGTCCGCAGCGCCAGGCGCAGCGCGGCTCCTCGTCGTCCGGCAACGGCGGCGCGGCCGCGTTCTCCTCGCGCGGCGGCTCCGGCGTGTCGCGCCGCCGCTCGCGATAATGGTGATATCCCTGGTATGTACCTTTGGGGGGTTGTGCCCTCACGGGGAGTCGTCCTACTCTCGGTCCCATGGGGGGCGACGAGGCTGAGGGGCCGGTGCGCACGACCGCTGCGGCGGTCGGATCGGGCGCGCCCGCATACGAGGGATTCGTAGGACGGCGGGCGCGACGCAGCCGCGCGCATGAGTACTGGAACGCGCGGTCGTGGTCCGTGCGCCAGCAGCAGAGCCGTCCGCTCGCGCCCCGGCCCGTCGAGCCGCCCATGCCGGTGGTCGCGGCGGCCGACCGTCCCTTCGAGCGCACCTCCGCGGGCCTGCCGATGCGGGTGGCGCCCGCGGTCCTCGCGCGCGAGGAGATCGACGACCCCGACGTGATCCAGCTGCCGCGGCAGTCCGGCGAGGTGCCGGTCGTGTCCGTGCCGCCGGTCGCGCTGGCCGCCGTGCCGGACCGCGCGCCGGACCCCGCGGCCGTCGAGCCCGCGTCGACGGCGTCCGACGCGGTCGCCGCCGGGGCCGACGAGGCGAGCGAGATCGACGAGGCACTCGAGATGCTCGTCGACCTCGCGCCGCACCTCGACTGCCTCGTCACGGTCGAGGACCCCGAGGGGCGCATCACGTACGCACGCTGCCAGGGCATGCTCGCGCGCCTGGGCCGGGCGGTGAGCGACCGGCGGGTGTGGCGCGCGCTGCTGCAGCTCGCCGACGGCGACCCCGATCCCGAGGTGCGCGCGGCCGCCGACGAGGCGCTCGTCGCGCTCGAGACGTACGGCACGACGCCCAAGGCCTGACGTCTCCGTGCACCCGCGGTGCACCCCTCCACACAGCGTGCGGGATGTGAACGCTCGCCGATGCAACTTCCGCCGTGAACCGGGGGTCGTCGGTGGAGAGATGCCGATCCTGTGTGGAGAGGCGCACGCGGAGGGTCGCGGCGTCGGCGCCAGCGCCTAGACTTTCCGGGTCATGGATGCGCTCTTCGATCTCGACGGCTCCAGCGAGCCCCAGCCCCGCACGCCCGCCGAGCCCGAGGCCGCCGCGCCCGCGCCCGAGCCCGAGCCCTGGCCCGAGCCGGAGCACGAGCCCGCCCCGGAGCCCGACTACGAGCCCGAGCCGGAGGACGCCTGGATCCCGCCGGCCCCGATCCTGTCGGGGCACCACCGTCCCGCCGCGGCCCCGAACCGACCCGCGCGCGGCGCATCGTCCCTGGTCGAGGGGCTGAACCCGCCGCAGGCGGAGGCCGTCCTCCATGAGGGCGAGGCGCTGCTCATCATGGCGGGCGCCGGCTCCGGCAAGACCCGCGTGCTCACGCACCGCATCGCGCACCTGCTCGAGGCGGGCCGCGCGCGCCCCCACCAGATCCTCGCGATCACCTTCACCAACAAGGCCGCCGCGGAGATGCGCGAGCGCGTCGAGGCCATCGTCGGCCCCGAGGCGCGCGGCATGTGGGTGTCGACGTTCCACAGCGCGTGCGTGCGCATCCTGCGCCGCGACCACGAGCTGGCCGGGCTGTCGAGCTCGTTCTCGATCTACGACACGTCGGACTCGGTCAACCTCATGAAGCTGGTCATGAAGGAGCTGAACCTCGACCCCAAGAAGTTCACGCCCAAGGCCGTGCTGGGCCGCATCGGCAAGTTCAAGGACGAGCTGATCGACCCCGAGGTCGCCCTCGCCGGCGCCTCCATGGCGAGCAAGTTCTCGATCGAGCACGCCGCGGCCACCGCGTACCCGCTCTACCAGCGCCGACTTGAGGCGGCCAACGCGGTCGACTTCGACGACATCATCGTCAAGACGGTGGGCCTGCTCCAGCACCACCCGCAGGTCGCGCGTGCCTACCGCGAGCGGTTCCGTCACATCCTCGTCGACGAGTACCAGGACACCAACCACGCGCAGTACGTGCTCGTGCGCGAGCTCGTGGGCCCGGCGGACGACGCGTCGCTGCCGGCGGGCGAGCTCACGGTCGTGGGTGACGCGGACCAGTCGATCTACGCGTTCCGCGGCGCCACCATCCGCAACATCATGGAGTTCGAGAAGGACTACCCGAACGCGCACATCGTGCGCCTCGAGCAGAACTACCGGTCGACCCAGAACATCCTCACCGCCGCGAACACGGTCATCCAGAACAACTCGGATCGCCGGCCCAAGAACCTGTGGACGGACTCGGGCGCCGGCGAGAAGATCAAGGGCTACGCCGCGGACACCGAGCAGGGCGAGGCGCAGTACATCGCCACCGAGATCCGCCGTCTCATCGACGAGGACGGCGTCGAGCCCAACGACATCGCGATCATGTACCGCGCCAACGCGCAGTCCCGCGCCGTCGAGGAGCGCTTCATCCGCGCCGAGATCCCCCACAAGGTGGTCGGCGGCACGCGCTTCTACGAGCGCAAGGAGATCAAGGACATGCTCGCGTACCTCGCCGCGGTGGTGAACGAGGACGACGACATCGCGACCCGCCGCATCATCAACGAGCCCAAGCGCGGCATCGGCGACACCGCCGTCGAGTCCGTCGAGGGCGTGCGCCGCACGCTGGTCGCCGCCGGCGAGGACGTCAGCTTCGGCAAGGCCCTGCGACGGCTGGACGATGCGGGGCTCCAGGCGCGCTCGGAGCGCGCGATCGGCGACTTCGTGCGCCTCATGGACGACCTGCGCGCGCTCGCGAAGGACAACGGCCCGGCCGGCGTGCTCGACGCGATCGCGGACCGGTCCGGCCTGCTCGCGAGCCTGCGCAAGAGCGAGGACCCGCAGGACGCGAGCCGCATCGAGAACATCATGGAGCTCGTCGCCGTGGGCCGCGAGTTCTCCGAGGACAACCCCGAGGGCACCCTCGCGGACTTCCTCGAGAAGGTCGCGCTCGTCGCTGACGCGGACCAGGTCCCCGACTCCGACGGCACCGGCGGCGTCGTCACGATGATGACCCTCCACACCGCGAAGGGGCTCGAGTTCCCCGTGGTGTTCCTCACCGGCATGGAGGACGGCACGTTCCCGCACATGCGGTCGATCGAGTCGGGCGACACCAAGGACATGGAGGAGGAGCGGCGCCTCGCGTACGTGGGCCTCACCCGTGCCCGCGAGCGGCTGTACCTCACGCGGGCCGAGGCGCGCTCGAGCTGGGGTGCGCCCCAGTACTTCGGCGCCTCGCGGTTCGTCGAGGAGATCCCCGCCGAGCTGATGGAGTGGACGCGCGCCGCGATCACCATGTCCTCGCTGCGCGAGCGCTCCGATCGGGGCTCGTCCCGGTCGGGCGCGTGGTCGGGCATGGGCTACGGCGGCAGCCAGGACCGCGAGGACGGCAACACGTACTCGCGCGCCGGGGCCGTCACGACCCGCCGCGTGCCGCCGAGCCCGCCCGGCGTCGCCTCGGGCGACATCGGCTTCGAGGTCGGCGAGCGGGTGCTCCACGACAAGCACGGCATGGGCAAGGTGGTCGGCACCGAGGGCGTGGGCCGCAACGCGGTCGTCAAGGTCGACTTCGGCGGCGACGTCAAGCGCCTGGTGCTGCGCTTCAACAGCCTCGACAAGCTGTAGCGGGCGCCGCTAGCGTTCCCCCAGGTATCGAACGGGGGAACGATGCGGTGGTGGCTTCTCGCGGGCGCGGTGACCGTGCTCGCGCTCGCGGTGATCGCCGTGGTCCTGCCCGTGCGGTCGGAGGCGGTCGCCGCGGACGCTCAGGCCGTCGTGGTCCCGGTGGGGACCGAGGACGGGGTGTGCGGCACCGTCACCCTCACGGCCGCGCTCTCCGCCGAGGTCGTCACCCCGCTGGTGGACCTGCTCGGCCGGTCCCACGTCACGGGCATCGAGGCGAGCGAGGTCGCGCTGGACCTCGACGTCGAGCCCGCGTGCGGCGACGGGCTCGAGGCGGCGGGCGGCACAGCGTCCCTGTGGCCGGTCGACTGCCGCGCGTGGGATCTCGCCGAGGCGACGCCCTTCCCGACGGTGCGGTGCTACGACACCGAGCTGCGGTTCCCGCTCGCGCCCGCCGAGGGCGAGCCTGCGGGGGTCGCGTGGGAGGACGCGGCCTTCCCGCTCGGCGACGCGTGGGTGCGCGACCCGCGCTGGTGCACGGAGGTCTACGCGACGCTCGGGGTGCTCGTCGGCGACGCCGGGCTCACGGCGACCGAGCTCGCGCCCGGCGAGCTCTGCCTGGACCTCGACAACGCGTAGCGCGCGGCGCTAGCGTTCCCCCAGGTATCGATGGGGGGCACGATGCGGTGGTGGCTCGTCGGCGGCGTGGCCGTCGCGCTCGTGATCGCCCTGATGGCGGTGCCGGTGCTCCCCGCGGCCGAGGAGACCGAGGCGCCCGTGACCGGCACGTGGACCTTCGACTCGCGGGAGCTGGGCGCATGCGTGAGCGTCGCGGTCGACGCGACGCTCACGGGGCGCGAGGTGCGCCCCGTGATCTCCGCGCTGCCGTGGCGGCTCTGGGCCGACACCTCGCTCGCGGACCCGGTGGAGATCGCCGCGGCCGCGCCGGCCGGCTGCGAGCCCGTCGACGGCGAGCTGGACCGCATCGGCGCGTACGTGCTCATGGGGGACTCCGACTGCGCCGACTGGCCCGAGGACGCGGGCGACGACCTCACGCTGCCGGAGGCGGATCACGTCACCGGCTGCGGGGGCGACGCGGTGCGGTTCACGCTCGCGACGGACGAGCCCGCCGACGGGATCTCGCTCTCCGACTCGTTGCTCCCCGGCGAGGTCCACGCGGACCGGCGGGGCTGCATCGACCTCGACGTCGCCGGAGAGGTCCAGGTCTCGCGGGGCGGCACGGGGGCCTCCGACGCGCCCGCGCCGGACGGCGGCCTGCCCCTCCGGGTGTGCCTGGAGTCCGCGGACTGAGCCGTTCCGCCGACGCAAGTCACGCCCGTGACGACCGGTGATCGGCGCGCCCCGCACGACCGCGTACCCACAAGGCGTCGGATGTGTGACTTGCGGAGACGACCGGGCGCGGCCGGACTAGGCTCGTCCTGGACCGATCACAGGGAGGGTGGCATGGAGGCGAAGACCTCGAAGGTGTCGATCGTCGGCGCGGGTGCGGTGGGCGCGACCCTCGCGTACGCAGGGCTGATGCGCGGATTCGCGCGCACGGTCGCGCTGTACGACATCAACAAGGCGAAGGTCGAGGCGGAGGCGCTCGACCTCGCGCAGGGCATCCAGTTCATGCCCGAGGCGACCGTGCTCGGCTCGAACGACGTGGGGGTCGTCGAGGACTCCGACGTGGTCGTCATCACGGCCGGCGCGAAGCAGCAGCCGGGCCAGAGCCGCATGGACCTCGCGGGCGCGACGATCTCGCTCATGGACAAGGTGCTGCCGCCCCTGCTGGAGGCCGCGCCCGACGCCATCTACATCCTCGTGACGAACCCGGTCGACGTGGTGACCTATGCCGCGATCAAGAAGTCCGGCATGGACCCGTCCCGCATGTTCGGCTCGGGCACCGCGCTCGACACCTCCCGCCTGCGCCACCAGATCGCCGCCTACTGCGACATCGCGGTGGGCAACGTCCACGCGTACATCGCGGGCGAGCACGGCGACTCCGAGGTGGCGCTGTGGTCGTCCGCGACCATCGGCGGGCAGCCGCTGCTCGACTGGCGCGGCCGTGACGGCGAGGTCGTGATGACCCAGGAGGTGCGCGAGCGCATCCACCACGACGTGATGCGCTCGGCGTACACGATCATCGAGGGCAAGGGCGCGACCAACTACGCGGTCGGCGCCGCCGGCGCCCGCATCGTCGAGGCCGTGCTGGGCGACCAGCGCCGCATCATGCCGGTGTCCACGCTCATCGACTACCCGAACGTCGGCGAGGTGTGCATGTCGCTGCCGGCCGTGATCGGCCGCAACGGCATCGAGCACCAGGCCGCCACCCCGATGGACGCCGAGGAGATGGCGCTCCTTGAGGCCTCGGCGCGGTCCATCAAGGAGACGGCGAACCGCTTCGGCGTGGGCTGAGTCCACGCGGGACGATGCCCCGGTCGCCTGAGGCGGCCGGGGCATCGTCGTATGCGCGAGGCTCACACGCCCACGAGCTCCTTGTCGCGGGGCGCCTCCGGCGCGGGTCCCTCGACCGAGAGGCGCGGCAGCCAGCCGAGCCACGACGGCAGGGTCCAGTTGTGCCGGCCCAGCAGCGTCATGAGCGACGGCACGAGGATGGTGCGCACGACGGTCGCGTCGATGATGACGGCGGCCGCGAGACCGAAGCCCATCTGCTGGAACTCCGCGAGGTCGCCCAGCGCGAAGCCGAGGAACACCGCGACCATGATGAGCGCCGCCCCGGTGATGAGGGAGCCCGTGCGGGACAGCCCGAACACCACCGCGTCGCGGGTGTCGCCGGTCGCGTCGTGACGCTCCTTGATGCGGCTGATGAGGAACACGTGGTAGTCCATCGACAGCCCGAAGAGCACCGCGAAGAGGAACAGCGGGATCCACGGCGCGATCGCGTCGACCTGGGCGAAGCCCAGCAGGTCCGCGCCCCAGCCGAGCTGGAACACCCCGACCAGCAGGCCGAACGCCGCGCCCGCCGAGATCACGTTGAGCGCGATCGCGGTGAGCGGGATCGCGAGCGACCGGAACGCCACGAGCAGGAGCAGGAAGCTCGCGCCCAGCACCATCCCGATCACCGCGGGGGTGTGGTCGACGATCACCGAGGTGAAGTCGACGGCCTCGGCCTGCCCGCCGCCCACGACCGCCGTGGCGCCGGTCCCGTCCAGGGCCGCCGGCACCAGGTCGTCGCGCAGGCGGTGCAGGGCGTCCGCGGCGGCCGGGTCGGCGGCGTCGTAGACGTCGCGGGTGTCGATGAACGCGGTGCCGCCGCGCCAGTCGACGGTGGTCTCCGCGTAGGCGGGGTCCGCCTCGACGGCGTCCGCGAGGTCCGCGACGGCGCCGCCGGCGCCGCCCGCGTCCTCGATCGCGATGACGGTCGAGGACTGGCCGAGGCCGTAGTCCTCGACGAGGACCTCGACGCCCTGGCGGAGCTCGTTGTCGGCCGGCAGCGACTCGAGGCCGGGGAACGCAAGACGGATCGACAGCATCGGCAGCGCGAGCGCGACCAGCAGGCCCAGGCCCGCGACGGCCGAGACGGCGGGCCGGGCGGTGACGGTGCGGGCGATCGCGGTCCACGTGCGGGGCTCGCGGCCGGGGTGCGCCGTCGGGACACGGCCGCGGTTGACGCGGTGGCCCAGCAGGCGCAGCACCGCGGGCAGCAGCGTGAGCGCCGACACGATCGACATGATCGCGACCAGGATCGCGCCCGCGCCGAGCGAGCGCATGATCGTCGACGGCACGAGCAGCAGCCCGAGCAGCGAGATCAGCACCGTGACGCCCGAGAACAGCACCGCTCGGTTGGCGGTGGACCCGGTGATCGCGACGGCGTCCCTGACGGTGCGCCCGTGCGCCAGCTCCTCGCGGAAGCGCTGGACCGCGACGAGGCTGTAGTCGATGCCGAGCGCGAGGCCCATCATCGTGATCATGTTGACGATGAAGAACGACAGCTCGAAGGCCTGACCGATGATGGCGGTCGCGCCCACGGCGGTGACGATCGACACCACCGCCACCAGGAGCGGCAGGCCGGCAGCGACGAGCGCGCCGAACACGACCACGAGGATGACGAGCGCGACCGCGATGCCGATCAGCTCGCCGCGCGCGAGCGTGTCCTCCGCGAGGTCGCCGAACGCGAGCTCCGTGGTCGCGTCGCCCACGTTGTGCAGCGCGAAGCCCTCCGCGGTCGCCGCGTCCGTGACGTCCTGGATGGCCTGCGCGACGGCCGTGGAGTCGTCGCCGGGGTCGACCGTCGCGGTGACGAGCGCCGAGCGTCCGTCGGCCGCGACCGGCGCGGGCTGTTCCGCGGTCGGGGCGGCCACGGCGAGCACGCCGGGCGTGGCCTCGAGGCCCGCGACGAGGTCGTCGACCACCGCGGTGAACTCCGCGTCGCCGAAGCGCGCGTCCGTCGCGGTGACCACGATGGTCTCGGAGACCGTCGCATCGTCCGAGCCGCGGAGACGTTCGTCGAGCGCGGCCGCCTGCTCGGAGTCGGTGGCGACCAGCAGGCGGTCGTCCTGGGTGAGGGCGTCGCCGAGCCCTCCCGCCGCGATGACCGCCGCGACGACCGCGACGAGCCAGGCGGAGATGGTCACCCACGGCCGGGCGGCCGCGGTGCGGGCGATGCGCCCGGTGAAGCCTAGGTTCATGATTCCTCCCAGATCAGGCCGGAGTCCCGGCTGATTCGACGCTAGGCAGGCGTCCCCCCTGCGCTCAGCCCGCTGAGGGACGATTCGGGCACGCCGTGCGGGGGAACCTCCGCTCGCCCGGATGGGGGAGGGTGCCGGGACCGTCCCCCGCGCGGGGGAGGGGGAACCCTCCGGGCGGGCGAGGACGTCCCGCCGGCCGGCACGGCACGATGGACGCATGGACGTCATCCGCGGCTACCTCGCCGCCACCTGGGAGGCCCGCACCTGGAAAGCGGTGCTGTACCTCCTGCTCGGCCTGCCCGTCTCGATCGCGTTGTTCGTGTACGCCGTCACCGGCTACGCGCTCGGCATCGGGCTCGCGGTGGTGTGGATCGGCGTGCTCATCCTCGTCGCGGTGCAGGCGTCGATGCGCCCGCTGGGCGCCTTCGAGCGCGGCATGGCGAACGGGCTGCTCGCCGCCGGGGTCCGCCCGCCGGCCCCGCTGCGCGCTCCCGCGGACGCCGGGCGCGTCCGCCGCGCGCTCGTACCGTTCCACGACCAGTCCTCGTGGCGTACGTTCGCGTGGATCGTGGCGCGCATCGTGCTCGGGCCCGTCGGCTTCGCGCTCGCGATCGTCGCGGCCGTCGTGCCGGTGTCGTTGCTCGCCGCAGTCGGGTGGGCGGTGCTGCATCTCGTGGGCGTGGTCGACGTCGCGGACTACGGCACGGACCCCGCCGCGGCCGACGTGGTGGACACTGTGGCGTTCTGGGTCGCGGTCGGCACGCCGCTCATCGTGCTGGTGCTCCCCATGCCCGCCTGGATCGTGCGGGGCACGGCGGAGCTGCACCGCATCCTCGCGCGGTGGGCCCTCGGGCCGTGCGACCGCGAGATCGCCGAGGCGGCGACGGCCCGCGCGCAGCTCGCCGAGGAGCAGGTCCGGATCGACCAGGAGCTCCACGACAGCATCGGCCACATGATCACCATGAACATCGTGCAGGCGGGCGCCGGGGCGCACGTCTTCGACAGCGACCCCGAGTTCGCGCGCCAGGCGCTGCGCAACATCGAGGAGCGCGGGCGTGCGGCGATGGGCGAGCTCGACCGCATCATCGCCACGCTGCGCGGCGACGACCACGTCGAGCGCGCGCCGTTGCCGGGCCTGGCCGATGTCCCCGCGCTGATCGACGCGTCGCGCGACGCGGGCATCGCGGTCGACGCGGACGTCGACACTTCGCCGGTGCCGCCCGCGATCGGCCGCGCCGCCTTCGGCATCGTCCGCGAGGCGCTCACCAACGCGGCGCGGCACGCGCCCGGGTCCCCGGTGAGCGTGCGCGTCGTCCACGAGGACGATGCGCTGGGGATCGACGTCGCGAACGGGCCGTCGCGCCCGGCCGGCGGCCGCGCCGACCCGGCCGCCGCATCGTCCCCTCGTCCGAGCCGCGGCGTGGCCGGCATGCGTGACCGCGTCACCCTGCTCGGCGGCCGCACGTCGATCGGGCCCACGCCCGACGGCGGCTACCGGGTGCGGGCGCTGCTGCCGCTGTCGGCGACGGTGGGACCCGCGGGCGCGGGCTCGGCATGGGACGATCTGCGTGAGGAGGTGCGCGCATGAGGGTGGCGATCGTCGACGACGACCCGCTGGTGCGCATGGGCCTGCGCGCGATCGTGAGCTCGGAGGACGGCTGGGACGTGATCGGCGAGGCGGGCGACGGCGCCGCGGCCGTCGCGCTCGCGGCCCGGGAGCGCCCCGACGTCATGCTCATGGACATCCGCATGCCCGGCGTCGACGGGCTGGCGGCGACGCGCGAGATCGTCGGGTCCGGCTCCGCCACCCGCGTGCTCGTGCTCACCACGTTCGAGGTCGACGAGTACGTGTTCGAGGCGATGCGCGCCGGCGCCTCCGGCTTCGTCCTCAAGCGGGTCCCTCCCGCGGAGCTGCTCGAGTCGATCCGCGTGGTCGCCTCGGGGGAGTCGCTGCTGTTCCCCGCGTCGACGCGCGCGGTCATCGAGCGGTTCGCGACGCGCGGCGGCGAGCGGCTGCCCGAGCTGTCGGAGCGCGAGGAGGACGTGCTGCGGGCGTTGGCGCGCGGCCGGTCGAACGGCGAGATCGCCGCCGAGCTGTTCGTGTCGGTCGAGACCGTCAAGTCGCACGTCGCGTCGATCCTGATGAAGCTCGGGGTGCGCGACCGGACGCAGGCGGTCATCGTCGCGTATGAGAGCGGCTTCGTGCTGCCGGGGGAGACCTCGGACCGACGCTGAGCCGTCGCGGGAGCGCTCTCCCGGGACGATGGTCCCGGCGGGGCCGGGCGCGTGGGTAGGCTGAGCCCTGCACCATCGGACCCGCGCGCCGACGAGGGCGCGCACTCTCGCGTGAGGACAGTGCATGGACCTGTACGAGTACCAGGCGCGCGACATGTTCGAGAAGCACGGCGTACCCGTGCTCCCCGGCATCGTCGCCGAGACCCCCGCCGAGGCACGCGCCGCGGCCGAGCAGCTGGGCGGCATCGTCGTCGTCAAGGCTCAGGTGAAGGTGGGGGGACGTGGCAAGGCGGGCGGCGTGAAGGTCGCCAAGACGCCCGAGGAGGCCGAGGCGCACGCCGAGGCGATCCTGGGCATGGACATCAAGGGGCACACCGTCCACAAGGTGATGATCGCGGCCGGCGCCGCGATCGCCGAGGAGTTCTACTTCTCCGTGCTGCTGGACCGCGCCGAGCGCCGCTACCTCGCGATGTGCTCCGTCGAGGGCGGCATGGAGATCGAGCAGCTCGCCGTCGAGCGCCCTGACGCCCTCGCGAAGGTCGCGGTCGACCCGCTGGTGGGCATCGACCGCGCCAAGGCCGAGGAGATCGTCGACACCGCCGGCTTCCCCGCGGACCTGCGCGAGGCCGTAATCGACGCGATCGAGAAGCTCTGGACCGTCTACAAGAACGAGGACGCGACGCTCGTCGAGGTCAACCCCCTGGTGCGCACCGAGGACGGCTCGATCATCGCGCTCGACGGCAAGGTCACCCTCGACGAGAACGCCGAGTTCCGTCACGCGGACCACGCGGCGCTCGAGGACAAGGCCGCGGCGGACCCGCTCGAGGCCAAGGCCAAGCACATGAACCTCAACTACGTGAAGCTCGACGGCTCCGTCGGCATCATCGGCAACGGCGCGGGGCTCGTGATGTCCACGCTCGACGTGGTCGCGTACGCCGGCGAGCAGTTCGGCGGCCAGAAGCCCGCCAACTTCCTCGACATCGGCGGCGGCGCCTCGGCCGAGGTGATGGCCAACGGCCTCGACGTCATCCTCCACGACCCGCAAGTGAAGTCGGTCTTCGTCAACGTCTTCGGCGGCATCACGTCGTGCGTCGCGGTGGCGGACGGCATCGTCGGCGCGCTCGAGGCGCTGGGCGACAAGGCGACCAAGCCGCTCGTCGTGCGCCTCGACGGCAACGCCGTCGAGGACGGCCGCGCGATCCTCGCGCACGCCGCCCACCCGCTCGTGACCATCGTCGACACCATGGACGGCGCCGCGGCCAAGGCCGCCGAGCTCGCCGCCGCGGCCGCCTAAGGAGACACACATGGCCATCTTCCTCACCGCAGAGTCCAAGGTCATCGTCCAGGGCATGACCGGCTCGGAGGGCATGAAGCACACCCAGCGCATGCTCGCGTCCGGCACCAACGTCGTGGGCGGCGTCAACCCCCGCAAGGCCGGCGCCATCGTCGAGTTCCCCGGGGACCACACCGCGCCGGTCTTCGGCACCGTCGCCGAGGCGATGGAGGCCACCGGCGCCGACGTGTCGGTGCTGTTCGTGCCGCCGCCGTTCACCAAGGCCGCCGTCATGGAGGCCGTCGACGCCGGGATGCCGCTCGTCGTCATCATCACCGAGGGCGTCCCCGTCGCCGACACCGCCGAGTTCTTCGCGTACGCGCAGTCCAAGGGCACGCGCCTGATCGGCCCGAACTGCCCCGGCCTCATCACCCCCGGCCAGTCCAACGTGGGCATCACGCCCGCGAACATCACGGGCCCCGGCAAGATCGGCCTCGTGTCGAAGTCGGGCACGCTGACCTACCAGATGATGTTCGAGCTGCGGGACCTCGGCTTCTCGACCTGCGTGGGCATCGGCGGCGACCCGATCGTCGGCACAACCCACATCGACTGCCTCGAGGCGTTCGAGAACGACCCCGACACCGCGGCGATCGTCATGATCGGCGAGATCGGCGGCGACGCCGAGGAGCGCGCGGCGGCCTACATCCAGGAGCACGTCACCAAGCCGGTCGTCGGCTACGTGGCCGGCTTCGAGGCGCCCGAGGGCAAGACCATGGGCCACGCGGGTGCCATCGTGTCGGGCTCGGCGGGCACCGCGCAGGCGAAGAAGGAGGCCCTCGAGGCCGCGGGCGTGAAGGTCGGCAAGACGCCGTCCGAGACCGCTCGCCTCATGCGGGAGATCCTCACGGCCTGATCCTTCCCGCTCCCTCGGGGGCGGACGATGCGGGGCCTCGACGCGCGAGCGTCGGGGCCCCGTCCTCGTCTCCCGGGTGTCGACGCGAGCCGGGCGCGTGGCGGTCCCGCGCATCGTGCATCCCAGCGGCGACCATGGATGCCATGCCCGCCGAGACCTCCCGCCCCGCGCGCCTCGACCGCCTGCGCGCGGCGCTGCCCGGCTGGGCCGGAGGCCTGCTCACGGGGGCGCAGGCGGTGGTGCTGTCCTACCTGGTCGTCCTCGCGCCCGCGCTCGCGGCCGTCGCCGGCGCGCCCAGCCTCGACGGCTCCGCGGCCGTCGACTGGCCCGGCGCGGCCACCGTCGCCACGAGCGTGTGGCTGCTCGGCCATGGCGTCCCCGTCGCGTTCGCGGGCGCGACCCTCAGCCTCGTGCCCCTCGGCATGCCCCTGGTCAGCGCCGCGATCCTCGCCGCCGTGGCGCGACGGTTCGCCGTGAAGACGTGGACCAGCTGGGCGCTCGGCGTCGCCTCGTTCGCGGGCGGCGCGGCGCTCATCGGCTGGCTCGGCAGCCCCGACGGCGCGCGCGAGGCCAACGCCCTGCGTGCCGCGCTCGTGGGGGCGCTTATCGCCGCGCCCGCCGTGGCGACCGGCATCTGGCGGGCCTACGGCGCGCGGCTGCACCTGCTCGACCGGATCCCCGGCGAGGTGCGCGCGGGCCTGCGGCTCGGGCTCGGCACCGTCGCGCTCATCGTCGCCGCGGCCGCCGCGGTGGGGGGCGCGTGGGCCGTGCTCAACATGGACCGCATCGCGCTCATCGCGTCGGACCTGCGGATGGACCCGCTCGGTGCGGGCGCGCTCGCGCTCGTCGAGACGCTCTACGTCCCCACGATGGTGTGCTGGATGGTCGCGTGGCTCGTCGGCCCCGGCTTCGTGGTCGGCACCGGCTCGCTCTACGCGCCCGACACGCTCACCGCCGACGCGCTCCCGCAGCTGCCGCTCCTGGGCGCGCTGCCGTCGGGCTCGGGCGGCTGGTGGACGTGGGCGCCGCTCGTCGTGGTCGTGCTCGCCGCGCTCGCCCGCGCGGCGCTGAGCCGCCGCATCGGCCTGGACTGGGTCTCGGCGCGCGCTGGCGGCGTCGCGATCGCCGTGGTCGCGGCGTGCCTCGCCGCCCTGACCGCCGCCTCGCGCGGCTCCGGCGGGCCGGGCCGCCTCGAGCAGATGGGCGCGGAGATCGTGCCCGTCACGCTGATCGGCACCGCGCTGGTGGTCGCCGGCTACGGCCTCGTGTGGGCCGTGGCGGCGCTGTGGCGGTGGGTGCGCGGGACCGTCCGCAGGGACGATGCGCCGGAGCCCGTCGCCGAGCCCGTCAGGGAACCAGCTGGCCGGGCACGGTGAGCCCCCACTGCTCGAGCAGGTCGAGGTAGGACTGCTCGTACTCGTCGAGGCAGACCTGGCGCGCGGTGTTCGTGATCGCGTGGTCCTGGCAGTCCACCAGCGCCTGGACCTGGTCGTGCAGGATCACCAGCCCGAAGCCGTACAGCAGGGCCACGCCGGAGACCGCGATGCCGATCCCGAGCATGACCTTGAGCATCGGCAGGCGCGCGCCGCGCAGCATCACCAGCGCCGTGATCATCGCGGCCGCCCCGGCGGGTGCGAGCACCAGCGCCGACAGCCCCCACGTGGGCCCGAGCATCGGCACGAGCAGCATCGCCGCGAGGAGCGCGAGGCTCCAGCGGACGGCTCGGCGAGCGCCGGCACCCACCTCGGGCACGGCGTCGGGGGTGGGCGTCATGCGGCTCCCTCGGTCGGTGTGACCCCCAGCATGCCGATAGGCTCGACGCTGTGACAAACGCACCTCGTCCCCGGCGTGTCGTCGTGCTCGCATCCGGGACAGGGTCCACGATGCGCGCCGTCCTCGACGCCGCGCGGGACGAGGCGTACGGCGCCCGCGTCGTCGGCGTCGTCGCCGACAAGGACGGGATCGGGGCGCTCGACATCGCGCGCGAGTCCGGCATCCCCACCGCGGTGGTCCGCCTCGCCGACTTCGAGTCCCGCGCCCTGTGGGACGAGGCGATCGCGCGCACCATCGCCACCTTCGACCCCGAGCTCGTACTGCTCGCGGGCTTCATGCGGCTGCTCGGCGAGCCCTCGCTCGAGCGCTTCGGCGGCCGCATCCTCAACACGCACCCCGCCCTGCTGCCCGCCTACCCCGGCGCGCACGGGGTGAGGGACGCCCTCGCCGGGGGAGCGAAGGTGACGGGCTGCACCGTCATCGTCGTCGACCACGGCGTGGACACGGGGCCCATCGTCGCGCAGGCGGCGGTCGAGGTCCTCGACGACGACACCGAGGCCACCCTCCACGAGCGCATCAAGGAGGTCGAGCGCGGGCTCGTCGTCCGCACGCTCGGCCGCATGGCGCGCGAGGGCTGGACCGTGAACGGGCGCTCCGTCCGCATCGGAGCCGCGACCCCCACCCCCCAGGAGGAACCATGACCGAGCGTCAGGCCGTGCGCCGCGCCCTCATCTCCGTGTACGACAAGACCGGCATCGAGGAGCTGGCGACGGCGCTCACCCACGAGGGTGTGCAGATCGTCTCCACCGGCTCGACCGCGCAGCGCATCGCCGCCGCGGGCGTGCCCGTGACCCCGGTCGAGGAGCTCACCGGCTTCCCCGAGTGCCTCGACGGCCGCGTCAAGACGCTCCATCCGCGCGTGCACGCCGGCATCCTCGCGGACCGCCGCCTCGACGACCACGTGCGCCAGCTCGACGAGCTCGGCATCGAGCCGTTCGACCTCGTGGTGGTCAACCTCTACCCGTTCGCCGCGACCGTCGCGTCCGGCGCCTCCGACGACGAGGTCGTCGAGCAGATCGACATCGGCGGACCGTCGATGGTGCGCGCCGCCGCCAAGAACCACGCGAGCGTCGCCGTCGTCGTCGACCCCGAGGACTACGAGGCGGCGGCCAGCGCCGTGGGCCACGGCGGCTTCACGCTCGCGGACCGCACCCGTCTGGCGGCGAAGGCCTTCCGCCACACCGCCGACTACGACGTCCAGGTCGCCACCTGGATGGGCGAGACCCAGGCCCCCGACGACGACGGCACCGGCCTCGCCGGCTGGATGGGCGCATCGTTCACCCGCCAGGCCGAGCTGCGCTACGGCGAGAACCCGCACCAGGCCGCCGCGCTCTACACGGACGGCTCCGGCACCGGCATCGCCGGCGCGCGCCAGCTCCACGGCAAGGAGATGTCCTTCAACAACTACGTGGACGCCGACGCGGCGGTGCGCGCGGCCTACGACCACGCCGGCCCCGCGGTCGCCGTCATCAAGCACGCGAACCCGTGCGGCATCGCGGTCGCGGGCACGATCGCCGAGGCGCACGCCAAGGCCCACGCGACGGACCCCGTCAGCGCGTTCGGCGGCGTCATCGCCGCCAACGGCGTCGTGACGGCCGACGCGGCCCGCCAGATCGCGGAGATCTTCACCGAGGTCGTCGTGGCACCCGGCTACGAGGACGAGGCGGTCGAGATCCTCACCGCGAAGAAGAACCTGCGCATCCTCCAGATGGACCCCGCGCCGCTCGCCACCGAGTGGCGTCGCGTCACCGGCGGCCTGCTGGTCCAGGAGCTCGACGCGATCGACGCGCCCGGCGACTCCGCCGCCGCGTGGCAGCACGTCGCGGGTCCCGCGGCGGACGAGGCGCTGCTCGCGGACCTCGAGTTCGCGTGGCGCGCGTGCCGCGCCGTGAAGTCCAACGCGATCCTGCTGGCCAAGGACGGCGCCGCCGTGGGCATCGGCATGGGCCAGGTCAACCGCGTCGACTCGTGCCGCCTCGCGGTGAGCCGCGCGGGCGAGGAGCGGGCGGCGGGCTCGGTGGCCGCGTCCGACGCGTTCTTCCCGTTCGCGGACGGCCTCCAGGTCCTCGTCGACGGCGGCGTGCGCGCCATCGTGTCGCCCGGCGGCTCGGTGCGCGACGCCGAGGTCATCGCGGCGGCCGAGGCGGCCGGCGTCACCCTGTTCCACACCGGCACCCGCCACTTCTTCCACTAGGGGGCATCCATGGGCGAGAGGACACGCACGCCGCTCGGCCTCGCGGTCGCCGTGACCGCGGCCGTCGTGGCGATCGCGCTGTCCGGGCTCGTCGTGGGCGTCGACGTCGCGGTGCTCGCGCTCGCGGCCTTCGCGGCGGCGGGCGCGATCGCGCGCATCGTCACGCGCGTGGGCCACGGCTTCGAGGTGCGCCGCCGCGCGATCGACGTGGGCGTGCTCGTGGTCCTCGCGGTCGCCCTCGGGTTCCTCGGCCTCACGACGCCGCTGGGCTGAGCGCCCCGGACGTGCGAAGGGCCCCGCCTGCCGGCGGGGCCCTTCGTCGTTCCCGGGTGGGGGAGCGTCAGTCCTCGATCGTCTCGATCACCTCGACGGTGACGAGGTCTTCCTCCGGTCCGAAGGCGCGGAACAGCAGGCCCGTGATGGCGGCGCCGAGCAGCGGCGCCACCCAGAACAGCCACAGCTGCGCGATGTGGTCGGCGCCGGAGAACAGGATGACGCCGGTCGCACGGGCCGGGTTGAGGGCGCCGTTGGTGAACGGGATCGCGATGAGCACGAGGAAGCCGACCGTGAGGCCGATCGACAGGGGCGCGAATCCGGGGACGGCTCGGCGCGAGGTCACCGACAGCACCACGGCCACGAGCAGCGCCGCGATGATCACCTCGACGATGCCGGCGGCGAGCCAGTCGAACTGCGTGGGCGAGAAGTCGGCGTAGCCGTTCGCCGCCGTCGCGAGGAACTCGCTGGGCGTGCCGAGCTGGTCGTAGAGCTCGTTCGTCGAGCGCAGCCCGTAGAACAGGCCGCCCGCGGCGGTGGCGCCGACGAGCTGCGCGAGCACGTACGGGGCCACGTCGCGGCCGGGGAACCGGCCCGCGAGCCACAGGCCCACGGTGACGGCGGGGTTGAGGTGCGCGCCCGAGACGCCGCCGAAGATCAGCGCGGCGATGATGACGCCGAGCGCGAAGCCGAACGCGACGTTGATCGCGTCCCAGCCGAGCACGCCGGAGAACAGCGCGGCGCCCACGCCCATGAAGACGAGGATGAAGGTGCCCCCGAGCTCCGCGAACATGCGGGACACGAGGCCGGGACCGGACGTGTCGATGTCCCACACCTCCTCGGTGAGCTCGGCGGAGTAGTCCTCGACCTCGGACTCGACGGAGTTCGGCTCGTTCTCGTTCGGCGGCTGGCTCATCGTTCCTCCTGACAGGCGTGCCGCGGCGGGCGCGCTCTGTCGCATCGTCGCACGCGCATCGTCCCCAGGCGAGAGGGCACGCGGGCGGACGATGCGCGCTTACGCAGCCGTGACGAAGGGCCCGGGTGTGTGGACTAGCCTGGTGCCACCATCCCCGACGGTGTGAGGACTGACGCATGGCGAAGATCAAGGTCGAAGGCAAGGTCGTCGAGCTCGACGGCGACGAGATGACGCGGATCATCTGGCAGTTCATCAAGGACCGCCTGATCCACCCGTACCTCGACGTCGACCTCGAGTACTACGACCTCTCCATCCAGTCCCGCGACGCGACGGACGACCAGATCACGATCGACGCGGCGAACGCCATCAAGCAGCACGGCGTGGGCGTCAAGTGCGCGACGATCACGCCCGACGAGGCGCGCGTCGAGGAGTTCGGGCTCAAGAAGATGTGGCGGTCGCCCAACGGCACGATCCGCAACATCCTCGGCGGCGTCGTGTTCCGCGAGCCGATCATCATCGACAACATCCCGCGCCTGGTGCCGGGCTGGACCCAGCCGATCGTCATCGGCCGTCACGCCCACGGCGACCAGTACCGCGCGACGGACTACAAGGTCCCCGGCGGCGGCACCGTGACCCTCACGTACACGCCCGAGGACGGCTCCGAGCCGGTCGAGATGGAGATCGTGAAGATGCCCGACGAGGGCGGCGTCGTCATGGGCATGTACAACTTCAACGAGTCCATCAAGGACTTCGCGCGCGCCTCGTTCAACTACGGCCTGCAGCGCGGCTACCCGGTCTACCTGTCGACCAAGAACACGATCCTCAAGCAGTACGACGGCGCGTTCAAGGACATCTTCGCCGACGTCTTCGAGGCCGAGTTCAAGGGCAAGTTCGATGCCGCGGGCATCACGTACGAGCACCGCCTCATCGACGACATGGTCGCCGCCGCGCTCAAGTGGGAGGGCGGCTACGTCTGGGCCTGCAAGAACTACGACGGCGACGTCCAGTCGGACACCGTGGCGCAGGGCTTCGGCTCGCTCGGCCTCATGAAGTCCGTGCTCATGACCCCGGACGGCTCGACCGTCGAGGCGGAGGCCGCGCACGGCACCGTGACGCGCCACTACCGCCAGCACCAGCAGGGCAAGCCGACGTCGACGAACCCGATCGCGTCGATCTTCGCGTGGACCGGCGGCCTCAAGCACCGCGGCAAGCTCGACTCGACCCCCGAGGTCACCGGCTTCGCCGAGACCCTCGAGGACGTCATCATCAAGACCGTCGAGTCCGGCGCGATGACCAAGGACCTCGCGCTGCTGGTCGGCCCCGACCAGGAGTGGCAGACCACCGAGGAGTTCCTCGCGACCCTCGACGCCAACCTCGCGGCGCGCCTGGCCTAGGCGCGACGCCCCACCGTCGGCGCGCCCGGCCCGGGCGCATCGTCCCCAATCCGAAGGAGTCACGACGACGTGAGCACCACCCCCGTCAATGTCACCGTCACGGGTGCCGCCGGCCAGATCGGCTACGCCCTGCTGTTCCGCATCGCGTCGGGCCAGCTGCTCGGGCCGGACACGCCCGTGCGCCTGCGCCTGCTCGAGATCCCGCAGGCCGTCAAGGCGGCCGAGGGCACGGCGATGGAGCTCGACGACTGCGCGTTCCCGCTGCTCGACGGCGTCGACATCTTCGACGACGCGACCGCGGCGTTCGACGGCGTCAACGTGGCCCTGCTCGTGGGCGCCCGCCCGCGCGGCGCGGGCATGGAGCGCGGCGACCTGCTCGCGGCCAACGGCGGCATCTTCGGCCCGCAGGGCGAGGCGATCAACGCCGGCGCGGCGGACGACGTGCGCGTCCTCGTGGTGGGCAACCCCGCCAACACCAACGCGCTGATCGCGTCGAAGCACGCGCCGGACGTCCCGGCCGAGCGCTTCACCGCGATGATGCGCCTCGACCACAACCGGGCGAAGGCGCAGCTCGCGCAGAAGGCGGGCGTGCCCGTCTCCGAGGTGTCGAAGGTCACCATCTGGGGCAACCACTCCGCCAAGCAGTACCCGGACATCGCGCACGCGACCATCGCCGGCCGTCCGGCCGCCGAGGTCATCGGCGACGACGCCTGGGTCCGCGACACGTTCGTGCCCACGGTCGCGAAGCGCGGCGCGGCGATCATCGAGGCGCGCGGCGCCTCGTCCGCCGCCTCGGCCGCCAACGCGGCGATCGAGCACGTGCACGACTGGGTCCTCGGCACCCCCGAGGGCGAGTGGACCTCCGTGGCGCTGCCGTCGGATGGCTCGTACGGCGTGCCCGAGGGCATCATCTCCTCGTTCCCGTGCGTCTCGAAGGACGGGAAGTGGGAGATCGTGCAGGGGCTGTCGATCGACGAGTACGCGCAGTCGCAGATCGACGTCTCCATCGCGGAGCTCGTCGAGGAGCGCGACGCCGTGGCGGGGCTCGGCCTGATCTAGCTCTCGTCCAAGGTTCGTCGGAGGCCCCGGGGTTGTCCCCGGGGCCTTCGCCTTTCCCGGAGCGGGCCGGGGCGCGCCGGCTCCGTGACGCAACCGGCGTACACACCCGAGGTGGCCGCGCATCGTGCCTGGTGCGGCCGAGCGGGCCGGCTTTCATACGCCGGTTGCGTCCGTGGCGCGTCCATCGTCGCTGGTACATGCGGGGTCGCCCGCCACGCACGCGCCACGAGCGGTGTGAACGTTTACATCACGGAGCGGTAACGATCGGTGAACAGGGGGTTGCGAATTGATTGTTAGTACTCTTTACTAACAAACATGGCTTCCGAGGTCACGACTCCCGCAGCGCAGCGGGGTGCGGCGCGACAGCAGCGCTTCGCCTCCGTGGTGCGCGCCGGCGCCCGCGTCACCCCCGAGCGGGCGCGGAGCCACAACCGTGCCCTCGTCCTGCAGGAGCTGTACCGCTCCGAGGGCCTGTCCCGCGCGGACCTCGCCCGCGCCGTCGGCCTCACCCGCGTGACCATCTCCGACCTCGTCGCGGACCTCATCGCGGACGACCTGGTGATCGAGCTCGGCATCCGCGCCGACGCCCGCCCCGGCAAGCCGGCCACGCTGCTCGACATCAACCGCGCGGGCTTCGCGATCGTCGCGCTCGACCTCTCGTACGACAACCTCTTCCGCGGCGTCGTCACCGACCTCGACGGCACGGTCGCCCACCGCGAGCACATGGACGTCACCGGCGTGACCGGCGCGGCGGCGGTCGACGCCGTCGGCGAGCTCCTCGCGCGCCTCGTCGCCCGCGCCGACGCCCCCGTGCTCGGCATCGGCGTCGGCAGCCCCGGCATCGTGGACGATGCGGGCGTCGTCCTCTCCGCCCCGAACCTCGACTGGGCCGACGTCCCGCTCCAGGCCACGCTGGCCGAGCGCACCGGGCTCCCGGTCCTCGTCGCCAACGACGCCAACGCCGCGGCCCTCGCCGAGCGCACCTTCGGCGGCGCCGACGACGACACGATGCTCATCCGCGTCGGCCGAGGCGTCGGCTCCGGCCTCGTGGTGGGCGGGCGCCTCGTGCGCGGCGCCCACTCGGCCTCGGGCGAGATCGGCCACGTCGTGGTCGGCACCGACGGCGGCGAGACCTGCGCCTGCGGCAAGGTCGGCTGCCTCGAGACCTGGCTCGCGATCCCGCGCCTGCAGGCGCGCCTCGAGGCCGCCGCGGACGACGCGGAGCGCCGCGCGGTGCTCGCCGCCGCGGGCGAGCGTCTCGGCATCTCGATCTCGCCCGTCGTGGGCGCCCTGAACCTGGGGGAGGTCGTCCTGTCCGGCCCCCTCGATCTTCTCGACGGCACGCTGCTGGACTCCGCCGCCGAGACGATCCGTTCCCGCACGATGGCCGACTCGCACGGCGGTCCTGCGGTACGGATGACCACCCTCGGACGCGACATCGTCGTGCTCGGGGCCGCGGTCATGGTCCTCACCGGCCAGCTGGGGGTCTTCTGACCTCTGTCCCCACCGTGGCAGCCCGCCACGGAACCCATTGAAGAGAAGGAACTGGAATGAAGAAGACGATGATCGGCGCGACCGCCTTCGCGGCCGCCGGCGCCATCGCGCTCGCGGGCTGCTCGACGGCCTCCGACCCGGCCTCCGAGACCTCGCCGTCCGCCAGCGACACCGCGGCGGCCGCCGAGGACATCACCCTCTGGCTCGCCGGCACGGACACCCCCGAGGCGCTCATCGAGTACCTCAAGACCGAGTACACCGACGTCAACGGCGGCTCGCTGACCGTCGAGCAAATCGGCTGGGGCGACCTCATCTCGTCGCTCACCACCGCGCTGCCCGACTCGGAGAACACCCCTGACGTCGCCGAGGTCGGCAACACCCAGGCGGCCACGTTCACCACCGTCGGCGCGTTCATGGACCTCACGGACCACTACGAGGAGCTCGGCGGCGACTCGCTGCTCCCCGGCTTCGTCGAGGCGGGCTCGATCGGGGACTCGGTCTACGCCCTCCCGTACTACTTCGGCTCGCGCGCGGTGTTCTACCGCCAGGACATCTACGAGGCCGCGGGCGTCGAGGTGCCCACCACCCTCGCGGAGTACACCGAGGTCAACAAGACGATGCTCGACCAGGGTGTCGGCGGCGCGTACCTCGCGGGCCGCGACTGGCGCTCGGCCATCTCGTGGATCTTCGCCAACGGCGGCGACATCGCCGAGTACGACGGCTCCGAGTGGCACGCCACGCTGGACAGCCCCGAGGCGATCGCCGGCGTCGAGCAGTGGCAGGAGCTCTTCGAGACCGCGAACGTCGCGAAGTCGACCGACGACGACACCACCACCTACTCGGCCATCAACGACGACTTCCTCTCGGGCACGCCCGCGTCGTCGACCATGGCGCCGAGCTGGGCGACCTGGACCCTCGGTGACTTCGACAAGGAGTCCGAGGCCTACGTCTGGAACCCCGAGACCTTCGGCGTCTACGCCCTCCCGGGCGTCGACGGCGGTGCGGCCCCGGTGTTCGCCGGTGGCTCGAACATCGGTGTCTCGGCCGCGACGCAGCACGTCGACGGCGCGCTCGACCTCATGGAGATCATCTTCTCGGACGAGTACCAGACGATGCTCGCGGAGAACGGCATGGGCCCGGCGAACCTCGACTTCGCGGACACCTACATCGAGAACTCCACCTTCGAGGGCGTCAACGAGATCGCCTTCGAGGCCGCGTCGAACGCGAAGCTCACCCCGGCCGCGGCCGGCTGGGCCAGCGTCGAGGAGGCGGGCATCATGGAGGACTACTTCCAGGCCGTCGCCGAGGGCGGTGACGTCACCAAGCTCGCCGTCGAGGCGAACGCCAAGATCGACCAGCTGATCAACGGCTAAGACCCCTTCAGGGCGGCTCGACCGCCCCCGCATGGGCCCGGGTGTCCCCCGCACCCGGGCCCATGTCATGGGCGGACCCGCCCGCCCGACCCCCTCCGCAC
>NZ_BBLX01000005.1:162881-266719 GCF_000971155.1 Demequina maris
GCCCGACCCCCTCCGCACCACCTCAGCACCCTCGAGAGGCACACCATGACCACCACCGTGACGGCGCCGGAGGCGACCGGGGCGCAGGCGCCCGACGCGCCGCCCTCCCGCAAGCGGCGCCCGAAGCTGCCGTACGCGCTGCTGATCCCCGCGATCGCGACGCTGCTCATCGGCCTCGGCTACCCGGTCACCTGGCAGATCATCAACTCCTTCAAGGAGTACGGGCTCGCCCAGCAGTTCGGGCAGCCGGCCGAGTTCGTCGGCATCCAGAACTACCTCGACCTCTTCACCGACTCCGTCTTCTGGACGATCGCCCTGCGCTCGGTCGCCTTCATGGCCGGCACCGCGCTGCTCACGATGGGCATCGGCATCGCCCTCGCGCTCCTCATGAAGGCCATCCCCACGTGGTCGCGCATCGTCCTCCAGGTCGCGATGCTGCTGGCCTGGGCGATGCCCATCGTGGCGCAGATGACCGTCGCGAACTGGCTCATCGACGACCGCAACGGCGTGGTCAACTACGTGCTGTCCCTCATCCCGGGCGTGGACCTCGTGGGCCACAACTGGCTCGAGCAGCCCCTCAGCTTCTTCCTCGTCGCCATGACGATCATCACGTGGGCCTCGGTGCCGTTCGTCGCGTTCTCCGTCTACGCGG
The DNA here is from genome assembly GCF_000971155.1 of Demequina maris. Lineage (GTDB taxonomy): Bacteria > Actinomycetota > Actinomycetes > Actinomycetales > Demequinaceae > Demequina > Demequina maris. The sequence continues at coordinate 163,534 of NZ_BBLX01000005.1, forward strand.
GGCTCACCCAGGTCTCCGACGAGGTCCTCGAGGCCGCGTCGCTCGACGGTGCCAGCAGGTCGCAGACGCTCCGCATGGTGATCATGCCGATCATCCGCCCGGTCCTCGTCATCCTGCTCCTCCTCCAGCTCATCTGGGACCTGCGCGTCTTCGCCCAGATCCAGCTGCTGCAGGACTTCGGCGCTGGCGGCGAGCGCTACGACCTGCTCGGCACCTACATCTACGGGCTCGGCATCGGCCAGAGCCAGTTCGGCATGGCCGCCGCGGCCGCGATGGTCGTGATGGCGCTCACCCTCGCGGTCAGCTGGGGCTACGTGCGCAGCATGCTCAAGGAGGACTCGGAATCATGAACCGCACCATCCTGCGCGCCGGCGGCGCCACCCTCGCCGTCGTCCTCGCCGCGATCTGGGCCTTCCCCGTCTACTGGATGATCAACACGTCCTTCCAGACGCCCGCCACGATCAACAAGCTCACCCCGACGTTCGTGCCGCTGGACGGCACGCTGAAGAACTACCGCGAGGTGCTCGCGGACAACAGCTTCACCGCCGCGCTCGGCATGTCGCTCACCGTCACCGCCATCGCGCTCGTGCTGTGCGTGCTGTACGCCGTGCTCGCCGCGCTCGCGATCGCCCGCTTCCGCTTCCGCGGCCGCAAGACGTTCGTGCTCGCGATCATCGTGGTGCAGATGCTGCCGGCCGAGGCGATGTTCATCGCGCAGTACAAGATGCTCGCCTCCGCCAACCTGCTCAACTCGGTCATCGGCGTCACGGTCATCTACCTCGCGATGGTCGTGCCGTTCACCACGTGGATGCTGCGCGGCTTCGTCGCGGGCGTGCCGATCGACCTCGAGGAGGCCGCGATGATCGACGGCTGCACCCGCATGGGGGCGTTCCGCCGGGTCACCTTCCCGCTGCTCGCGCCGGGCCTGGTCGCGTCGGGCGTGTTCGCCTTCGTGCAGGTATGGAACGAGTTCGCGCTCGCGTCGATCATCCTCACCGAGAACCAGAAGGCCACGCTGCCGCTGTGGCTGCGCGACTTCGCGCAGACCTCCAACCTGGGCGTCACCGAGTGGGGCCAGGTCATGGCCGGCTCCGTGCTCGTCGCGATCCCGGTGATCGTGTTCTTCATGATCGTCCAGGGCCGCATGGCTCAGGGCCTCGTCGGCGGCGCGGTCAAGGGATGAGCGCCCCCATGAACCCCCTCGCCGTCCTCATGCCCGGCTTCGTCGGGTACACGCTGCCCGCATGGCTCGAGCAGCGGCTGCGCGACGGGCTCGGCGGCGTGTGCCTGTTCGCCGCCAACGTCGAGTCGCCCGCGCAGCTGCGCGCCCTCACCGACGCGATCCACGCGGCCAACCCCCTCGCGGTCGTCTCGATCGACGAGGAGGGCGGCGACGTGTCGCGCCTCTACCAGGCCGTCGGCTCGCCGTTCCCCGGCAACGCGGTCCTCGGACGGCTGGACGATGCGGCGGCCACCGAGGCGGTCGCCGCCCGGGTGGGCGCCGAGCTCGCCGCGGCGGGCGTGGACCTCACGCTCGCCCCGGACGTCGACGTCAACGCGGACCCCCGCAACCCGGTCATCGGGGTCCGCAGCTTCGGCACGGACCCCGCTCGGGTGGCGCGCCACTCGGCCGCGTGGGTCGCCGGCGTGCAGGCGCAGGGCGTGTCCGCCTGCGCGAAGCACTTCCCCGGTCACGGCGACACCGCTCAGGACTCGCATCACGCGCTGCCGACCGTCGACGCGGACGCCGAGACGCTCCACGCCCGCGACCTGCCGCCGTTCGTCGCCTCGCTCGACGCCGGCGTCGCCACGGTCATGACGTCGCACATCATGGTGCCCGCGCTCGACCCCGAGCTCCCCGCCACGTTCTCGCGACCCATCCTCCGGGGCCTGCTGCGCGCGGGCCTCGGCTTCGAGGGCGTCATCGTCACCGACGCGCTCGACATGAAGGGCGCGAGCGAGGGGCGGGGCATCCCCGCCGCCGCGGTGCTCGCCCTGGCGGGCGGCGCCGACCTGCTGTGCCTCGGCTCGGTCAACCCCGACGAGGAGATCGGCGCGGTCGCCGACGCCATCGCGGCCGCGGTCGCCGACGGCTCGCTGGACGGGGCCCGTGTGGCCGACGCCGCCGAGCGGTGCGCCGCGCTGGGCCGGGCCCACGCGGAGCGCCGGACCGCCGCATCGTCCGCCGTGCCGGAGATCGTGGGGGCCGCCGAGGTGCGCGGCACCTTCGACGTCTCGGACGAGGCCGCCGCCGCGCTTGCGGCTGACCGGCCGCGCGCGTGGCTGCGCCTCGAGCCCGCCTTCAACGTGGCGGTGGGCAACGCGCCGTGGGGCCCGTTCGCCGCCGGCGTGGACGCCGCGGCGACGCTCGGGCCGGACGGCGACCCCGCATCGTTCGCCGCCGCCGTGCCCGCGGGCGCGCTCGCGGTGGTCGTGGGCAAGGACAATCACCGCCACCCGTGGGCGCTGGCCGCGATCGACGCGGTGCGCGGACGCGGGGACACCGTGGTGGTAGACATGGGCTGGCCCGGTGACGTGGCCGCCGACGTCGCCACGTATGGGGCGTCCCGCCTGGTAGGCGACGCGCTCCTCGAGCTGATCGGACACTGACATGCATCTGGGAATCGACATCGGTGGCACCAAGACCGATGCCGTGGTCGTCGACGCGGCCGGCGTCGTGCGGTCCCGCCACCGCCTCCCGTCGGGCCACGGCGGCGACGCCGTCGTGGCGGCGGCGCTCGAGGCGTCGCGGGTGGTGTGCGAGCAGGCAGGCGTGCGGCCGGAGGACGTGACCGTCGGCATCGGCACGCCGGGCACCGTGGTCGACGGGGTGGTGTGCCACGCGCTCAACCTCGGCGTCGACCGGCTCGACCTCGCGGCGGAGTTCGCCGCCGGCTGGGGCGCGCGCCCCGAGGTCGACAACGACGTCAACGTGGCCGCGCTCGGCGCGTGGGTGCTCGCCGGCGACGGCGCGCACCGCTCGATGGCGTACCTCAATCTCGGCACGGGCCTCGCGGCGGGCCTCGTGCTCGGCGGCAAGGTGTGGCGCGGCAGGCGCGGCGCGGCCGGCGAGATCGGCCACATCTCCGTGGATCCGGCCGGGCCGATCGGCTCGGACGGGCTGCCCGGCGGGCTCGAGACGTACGCCTCCGGCTCGGGTCTCATGCTCCAGTGGGGCGTCGAGGGCGCGACCGGGAGCGACGTGGTCGCGGCGGCCGAGGCGGGCGACGCGCGGGCGCGCGAGATCTGCGACCGCGCCTACTACGGGCTCGCCTCGTGCGTGCGCGTGCTGGTCCTCACGCTCGACGTCGACGAGGTCGTCGTCGGCGGCGGCATGACGGCCTGGGGCGAGGACCTCATGGCGGGCGCGACCCGCATCCTCGACGCGTGGGCGGCCACGAGCCCGTTCCTCGCGTCGCTGCAGCTGGCGCAGCGCATGCGCCGGCTCGACATGGACGTTCCGGTGGCCGCGATCGGCGCCGCGATGCTGGGAGGTGGACGTGGCTGAGGTCATCGTTCTGGAGACGCCCGCCGACGCGGGCGCGTTCGTCGCGGCGCACATCGCGGCATGCGTCCGCGAGGACCCGCTGTTCACGCTGGGGGTGGCGACCGGCTCGACCCCGCTGCCCGTCTACGAGGGCCTGCGCGCCGAGCGCGAGGCCGGCACGGACTTCTCGGCGATGTCCGCCTTCGCGCTCGACGAGTACGTCGGCCTGCCGGCGGGTCACCCCGAGAACTACCGGGCGGTGGTGGACCGCGAGGTCACCGCGCCGCTCGGGCTCGACCCCGCGCGCGTCCACGTGCCCGACGGCTCGGCCGCGGGCATCGAGACGGCGGGCGAGCGCTACGAGGCCGCGCTCGAGGCGCATGGCGGCGTCGACCTGCAGCTGCTCGGCATCGGCCGTACGGGCCACCTGGGCTTCAACGAGCCGGGCTCGTCGTTCGGCTCGCTCACGCGCGTGAAGACGCTCACCGAGCGCACCCGCCTCGACAACGCGCGCTTCTTCGACTCGCTCGACGAGGTGCCGATCCACTGCGTCACGCAGGGCCTCGGCACCATCCTGCGCGCGCGCCACCTCGTGCTCCTCGCGTTCGGCGAGGGCAAGGCCGAGGCGCTCGCCGCGGCCGTCGAGGGCCCCGTGTCCGCGTCGATGCCCGGCTCCGCCATCCAGCTCCACCCGCGTGTCACCGTGGTGGTGGACGAGGCGGCCGCCTCGCAGCTGCGCTTCGCCGACTACTACCGGTGGGCGCAGGACCACAAGCCGGAGTGGCAGGGGATCTGAGCGTCATGGGCGGGTACGTCGACATCCACTCGCACGGCGGCGGCGGGCACGACTACGGCAGCACCGTGGCCGGGACCCGGGCCGCGCTCGCGGCGCATCGTGCCCACGGCAGCGACCGGGTGGTCGCATCGCTCGTGTCCTCGCCCGTCGCCGAGGTGGCGCGCGCGGTCGGCGTGATCCGCGAGGTCATGGCCGACGACGCCGGGCTGCTCGGCGTGCACCTCGAGGGCCCGTTCCTCGCGCCCGCCCGCAAGGGTGCGCACGACCCGCACGCGCTCGCGCTGCCCACGCCCGACGCCGTCGCGGCGCTGCTCGAGGCCTGCGACGGGACGATGCGCCAGATCACCATGGCGCCCGAGCTCCCCGGCGCGCTCGACGCGATCGGGACCCTGGTCGATCACTGCGTGGTGGTGGCGGTCGGCCACAGCGAGTGCACCGCCGACAAGGCGCGCGCGGCCTTCGACCGCGGCGCCACGCTCATCACGCATGGCTTCAACGCGATGCGGGGCATCGTGGGCCGCGAGCCGGGGCCGCTGGGCGCGGCGCTCGCGGACCCGCGGGTCTTCATCGAGGTGATCGCCGACGGCATCCACGTCCACCCCGACAACATCGCGATGCTGTTCCGGGCGGCGCCCGGGCGCGTCGTGCTCGTCACCGACGCGATGAGCGCCGCGGCGGCCGTCCCCGGGCGGTACGTGCTGGGCGGGCTGGACGTGGATGTCACGCCGGACGGCCGCGCGGTGCTCGCCGGCACGGACACGCTGGCGGGCTCGACGCTCACCATGGACCGCGCCGTCGAGGTCTGCGTCGAGGCGGGCGTGCCCCGCGAGGAGGCGGTCGCCGCCGCGACGACGGTGCCGGAGCGGGCGCTGGGCCTCGCCTGACGCGCGCAGCCAGCACCTACACGGTTGTGCCGGCGCGGGCAGCTAGCACCTACACGGGTGACACGCGATCTCAGGGCGACTGGTCTACCAGGGGTGATCGTCGCTTGCTCGCGCCGAGAGGGGCCCGTGACATCAGATCCGGGTGCTGCGTGCGCGCCGCGTGAGCGGCTCAAGGGCGCGTGTCGGTGCTGCTTGCGGGCTACTTGAAGACGATCGTCCGGTGGCCGTCCAGCAGCACCCGGTGCTCCGCGTGCCAACGAACCGCCCTCGCCAGCGCGCGACGCTCGACGTCCGCGCCGATCGCCGTCAGCGCCTCGGGCGTGAACGTGTGGTCGACGCGCTCGACGTCCTGCTCGATGATCGGGCCCTCGTCGAGATCCGACGTGACGTAGTGCGCGGTGGCGCCGATGAGCTTGACGCCGCGGTCGTGCGCCTGGAAGTACGGGCGCGCGCCCTTGAAGCTCGGCAGGAACGAGTGGTGGATGTTGATGATCCGCCCGCGCAGCGCGTCCGACAGCTCGGGGGAGAGGATCTGCATGTACCGCGCGAGCACCACCACCTCCGCGTCGAGCTCCTCGACCAGCGCGAGCAGCGCGGCCTCCGCGTTGGCCTTGGTGTCCGGCGTCACGGGGATGTGGTGGAACGGCTTGCCGTAGAACTCGGCTAGGTCCTTGAGGGTCGCGTGGTTGCCCACGACGCCCACGATGTCGACGGGGAGCGTCTTCGCGCGCTCGCGGAACAGCAGGTCGTTCACGCAGTGCGCCGCCTTCGACACCATCACGATGGTGCGCATCCGGCGGCCGGCGACGTCGAGGTTCCAGGTCATCTCGAACCGCTCGGCGATGCCGCCCACGGCCGCCTCGAGCTCCGCGAGCGGCGCCGCGGACGCGAACTCGACGCGCATGAAGAACAGTCCGGTGTCGGGGTCGCCGAACTGCTGCGACTCGGTGATGTTGCCGTCGTGGTCCGCGAGCACGCCGGACACCGCGTGGACGATGCCGGGGCGGTCGGGGCAGGACAGGCTGAGGACCCAGGACGATGCGTCGGTCATGACGCCCAAGATTAGCGGGAACGACATCGGTCGGGTCCGGCGCGTGCGCGCTCGCCGTCGCGCGGCGCGACGGCGTGGACAACCGCGCGCCGGGGACATACGGTGGCCGCGGGCGCGGCACCCCTCGCCGGGCGTCGCCGCCCCTGTGTTCCGGTCACGGCCGCGGGAGGCCCTCAGCATGCTGTCATCCACGGTCCTCCAGGTCCTCCGTCGCGGTGCCGCGGTGAAGGTCGCGGCGCTCGCCTCGCTGGTGCTCGCCCTCACGGCGAGCCCCGCCGGCGCCGCGACCGCCTCTCCCGACGTCCCGGCCACCTTCACCGTGAAGGGCGCGGGCTACGGGCACGGCGTGGGCATGCCTCAGTACGGCGCGCAGGCGATGGCGGTCGCGGGCCGCGGCGCCGTCTCGATCCTCCGCACGTACTACCCGGGCACCAACGTCGCCTGGGTCGATGCGGGCAAGGACCTGAGGGTCGGGATCTTCGGGTCGGGATCGGACGCCCGCGGATCCGTCGACGTGGTGGCGACCGGCCCGTGGCGCCTGAGATTCGTCAACGGCTCGGGCGCCACCGCGCACACCACGTGGACCGGCACCGCCGGCGAGGTCCTCCATGTGACCCGCACGGGCACCTCCGTCAAGGTCACGCGGAAGGGCGGCGTGAGCGCGGTCGCGACCGGCCGGGTGAGGGTCGACTGGGCGGGCACCCGCTACTACCGACCGGGCTCCTCCGCCGCCACGACGGTCTCCCTCCGCAAGGCGGGCAAGACGGCCTCGGCGACCCACGGCACCTACCGTCACGGCCGCCTCGTGATCTCGGTGCCGGCAGCCGGATCCCCGCAGCGCCTCACCGTGGTCAACCAGCTGAGGCTGAACTCCGAGTACCTGTACGGCATCGCCGAGATGCCGTCGTCATGGCACACCTCCGCCCTCCGCGCCCAAGCCATCGTCGCGCGCGGTTACGCGTTACGCGCCGTCGACGCGGGGATCAAGGCGTCCTGCGACTGCCACCTCTACGACGACACCCGCTCCCAGAACTTCACCGGCTGGCGCAAGGAGAGCGAGGGCACGAACGCGTACTACGGCAAGCGCTGGGTGGCCGCGGTCAACCGCACGCGCAGCGGCGCGAGCGGCCGCGTCGTCCGGTACCACGGCACGATCGCGCAGACGTTCTACTTCTCGTCGTCCGGCGGCCAGACCGAGAACAGCGAGGACATCTGGTCGGCGGAGGTGCCCTACCTGCGTTCGGTCGACGACCCGTGGTCGCTGAAGACGACCGTCTCGAACCCCTGGCGCGCCTGGTCGCGGACCCTGACGCAGGAGCAGGCGAGCGCGGCGTTCGGGCTGCCCGACGTCGTGGCGATCAAGATCACCGCGCGCACCGCCGGCGGGTCGGACGCGGCCGTCACGCGGGTGAGGGCGACCTCATCCACGGGTGCGACGGCCATCCTCACCGGCGCCGAGACGATCCGGACCAGGCTCGCGGCGGGCACGTCGCCCTGGATCCGCCGGGTCATCGCGAACTCCTGACGGATCGGCGCCGCCGGGCGTCGCGTCGTGCGCCGCGCGTGGCGACGTCATGCCAGGATGGTGCCATGAGCGAGGGCGACGAGATCCGGATCGACGTGGTGAGCACCGCCGACGCGGGCGAGCTCCTGACGGTGCGCCGTGCGGCGTTCGTCTCCGAGGCGCAGGTCTTCAACGACCCGAACATCCCCGCGCTCACGCAGACGCTCGAGGAGCTCGTCGTCGACCTGCAGGACGGCAACGTCATCACGCTCGGCGGGTGGATGGGCCACCGGCTCGTCGGCTCGATCCGCGTGGGCCTCGAGAACGGCAAGGCCACCATCGGCCGCCTCGCCGTCGCGCCCGACCAGCAGGGCCACGGCATCGGCACGCAGCTGCTGTTCGCGGTGCTCGCGTACCTGCCCGAGGACACCAAGGAGGTCTGGGTCTTCACCGGCCAGAACTCCAAGCACAACATCGCGATGTACAACAAGGCCGGATACGAGCACCAGTTCGACCAGGTCGCGGGCGACCTGACGTACGCGTACCTGCGCAAGGTGCTCGAGGCGGGCGCGATCATCGACGACGAGGACGATGCGGAGGACGCCCCGGCGCCCTCGGAGAGCTGAACCGCGCGAGCTGAGGAGGGGCGATGACCTGGTACGACACGGTCATCGTCGAGCCCGGGCGGGCGCCCACGCTGTGGTTGCTCATCGGCTTCGTGCTGACCTTCGCGATCACCCGCGGGGTGACGCGGCGGATCCGCGCGCGTGAGCACGCCGTCGCGATCGGGGAGGCCGAGCCGTCCGAGGGCGGCATGATCTCGAACATCCACCTCGGCGGCGTCCACGTCCACCACCAGGTGTGGGGCATCCTCCTCGTGCTCGTCACCGGCGTGCTCCAGTTCCGCTACGCGCCCTCCTCGCCGTGGGTCGAGATCCTCGCGGCGCTGTTCGGAGCGGGCGCGGCGCTCGCGCTCGACGAGTTCGCGCTATGGCTCCACCTCGAGGACGTGTACTGGTCCGCGGAGGGGCGCAAGTCGATCGACGCGATCCTCGTCGCGTCGGTGCTGGCGCTCGCCCTGCTGCTCGGCACGTCGCCCATCGGCGTGAGCCCGGAGGACGCCGGGTCGTGGTGGGCGTTCGCGATCACGCTCGCGCTCCACTTCGCCTTCGTGATCCTCAGCGCGCTCAAGGGCAAGCGGATCACGGCGCTCATCGGTGTCGTCGTGCCGACGGTCGCCCTGATCGCGGCGATCCGCCTCGCCAAGCCCACGTCGTTCTGGGCGCACCGCCGCTACGGCGAGGAGAGGATGGCGCGCGCGCGCCGCCGCTACTCCGAGGAGTACCAGGCGCGCTGGGACCGCCTCCGCGACCGCATCGGCGGCCGCCACGGCACCCGGCTGGGGGCCGCCGTGGAGCGCCGGGTCAACGAGGGGTTCGTCCACGCGACGCGGGACGATGCGCCGGTCACGTCCCCCGACCACGGCCCCGACGCGGTCGGGCGGGAGACGGGGGCCTAGGTCCGCGCGGGCCCCGAGCCCGTTGCTAGACTCGGGCCTGCCGCAACTGGCGCAGTGGGTCACCCACAGGGAGCGGCAAGGAGTACAGAGACGACTGCTGGTCGCACGCCTGGGCCACTGGTCACCGGAATCACGCATGCCGGCGACCCCGCCGGCGGACAGACAAGGACAGTCATGACGACCGACTCCAGCGCCACCGCTGCGGTGATGAACGCCACGCTGCAGGACTTCGACCCCGAGATCGCCCAGGTCCTCGACCGCGAGCTCGACCGCCAGCGCACCTACCTCGAGATGATCGCGTCCGAGAACTTCGTGCCGCGCTCCGTGCTCCAGGCGCAGGGCTCCGTGCTCACCAACAAGTACGCCGAGGGCTACCCCGGCCGCCGCTACTACGGCGGCTGCGAGGAGGTCGACGTCGCGGAGACCATCGCGATCGAGCGCGCCAAGTCGCTGTTCGGCGCCGAGTACGCGAACGTCCAGCCCCACTCTGGCGCCACCGCCAACGCCGCGGTGCTGCACGCGCTCATCAACGCCGGCGACAAGATCATGGGCCTCTCGCTCGCGCACGGCGGCCACCTCACGCACGGCATGAAGCTCAACTTCTCGGGCAAGCTCTACGACGTCGCCGCGTACGGCCTCGACGAGCAGACGCACCGCATCGAGATGGAGCAGGTGCGCGAGCAGGCCCTCGCCGAGCGTCCCGACGTCATCATCGCCGGCTGGTCGGCGTACCCCCGCCACCTCGACTTCGCCGCCTTCCGCTCGATCGCGGACGAGGTCGGCGCCAAGCTGTGGACCGACATGGCGCACTTCGCGGGCCTCGTGGCCGCGGGCCTGCACCCCAGCCCCGTGCCGCACTCGGACGTGGTCTCGACCACCATCCACAAGACCATCGGCGGCCCCCGCTCCGGCATGATCGTCGCGCGCGACACCGTGCTCGCGAAGAAGCTCAACTCGGCCGTGTTCCCGGGCCAGCAGGGCGGCCCGCTCATGCACGTGATCGCCGCGAAGGCGGTCGCGCTCAAGGCCGCGGCCGGCGAGGAGTTCAAGGAGCGCCAGGAGCGCGTCCTCGAGGGCGCGCGCATCATCGCCGAGCGCCTCACCTCGCCCGACGCCATCGAGGCGGGCGTCAACGTCGTCACCGGCGGCACCGACGTCCACCTGGTCCTCGCGGACCTGCGCCACTCGCCGCTCGACGGCCAGCAGGCGGAGGACCTCCTCCACGAGGTCGGCATCACCGTCAACCGCAACGCCGTCCCGTTCGACCCCCGCCCGCCGATGGTCACCTCCGGCGTGCGCATCGGCACCGCTGCCCTCGCGAGCCGCGGCTTCGGGGCCGAGGAGTTCACCGAGGTCGCCGACGTCATCGCCACGGCGCTCAAGGGCGGCGCGGATGTCCAGGCGCTGCGCGCCCGCGTCGCGCGCCTCGCGGACGACTTCCCGCTGTACGAGGGCCTCGCCCAGTAATGGCGCAGATCCTCGACGGCAAGGCCACCGCGGCCGCCATCAAGGCCGAGCTCGCGGAGCGGGTGACGGCGCTGCGCGAGCGCGGCGTCGTCCCCGGCCTCGGGACGCTGCTCGTCGGCGACGACCCGGGCTCGACCTGGTACGTCAACGGCAAGCACGCCGACTGCGCCGAGGTGGGCATCGCCTCCATCCGTGAGGACCTGCCCGGCACCGCGACGCAGGAGGAGATCGAGGCGGCGGTCGCGCGGCTCAACGCCAACCCCGACTGCACCGGCTTCATCGTGCAGCTCCCGCTGCCGCGGGGCATCGACACCAACCGCGTGCTCGAGCTCGTCGACCCCGACAAGGACGCCGACGGCCTGCACCCGACCAACCTCGGGCGCCTCGTGCTGCGCATCGCGGAGGACATCGACTCGAGCCTGCCGTGCACGCCTAAGGGCATCATCGAGCTCATGACGCGCCACGGCATCGACCTGCGCGGCAAGGAGGTCGTGGTCGTCGGCCGCGGCACCACCGTGGGCCGCTCGATCGGGCTGCTCCTCACCCGCAAGGCCGTCAACGCGACCGTGACGCTGTGCCACACCGGCACGCAGGACCTCGCCGCTCACACCCGCGGCGCGGACGTGGTCATCGCCGCGGCGGGCGTGCCCGGCATCGTCACCGCGGACATGGTCAAGGACGGCGCGGTGCTCGTCGACGTCGGCGTCTCCCGGGTCACGGACCCCGAGACCGGCAAGTCGCGCGTGGCCGGGGACATCGCCCTCGACGCACGCGAGAAGGCCTCCTGGTACTCGCCCAACCCCGGCGGCGTGGGCCCGATGACCCGCGCGATGCTGCTGAGCAACGTGGTCGAGAGCGCGGAGCGCGCGCTCGCCTGACCGCGCGCGTCCACCTTCACGTCGCAACCGGCGTACGGATCACCGCGAGGGGCCCTCCCAGCCCGTCGGAACCCGTTCCGTACGCCGGTTGCGTGCGTCCGGGCGTCGGCGGGCGCCGGTACCGTTGACGCCATGAGAATCGCTTCCGTCAACGTCAACGGCGTGCGCGCCGCCGCCAAGAAGGGCATGCATGACTGGATCGCCGCCTCCGCGTGCGACGTCATCTGCCTCCAGGAGGTCCGCGCCCCGCTCGAGATCACCGCGGGGCTCATCGGTGACGACTGGAACGTGGTCGAGCAGGCCTGCGAGATCAAGGGCCGCGCGGGCGTCGCGATCGCCTCCCGCGCGCCGCTGACGGACGTGCTCGCGGGCGTCGACGCGCTCGGCGGCGCGATGGGCGAGCCGGTGCACACCGGCCGCTGGATCGAGGCCACCGTCGAGTCCCCGTCGGGCCCCGTCCGCGTCGTCTCCGTCTACATGCACTCCGGCACCGCCGGCACGCCGAAGATGGACGACAAGTACGCGATGCTCGACGCGATGACGGAGCGCCTCGCGGCGCTGCGCCAGGAGTTCGACCGCGTCGTGGTGATGGGCGACATCAACATCGCGCACAGCGAGAACGACATCAAGAACTGGAAGGGCAACCTCAAGTCCGCGGGCTTCCTGCCCGAGGAGCGCGCCTACCAGGACCGCTGGGTCGAGGCCGGCTGGGTCGACGTCCACCGCGCGCTCGAGGGGCCCAAGCCCGGCCCGTACACGTGGTGGTCCATGCGCGGCCAGGCCTTCGACAACGACGCCGGCTGGCGCATCGACTACCAGTACGCGAGCCCGCTGCTCGCGGCGAAGGCGACCGCGGTGCGCGTCGACCGCCAGGCGTCGTGGGACGCCCGCTGGACGGACCACGCCCCGCTCGTCGTCGACTACGCGCTGTAGCCGCCGCGTGCATCGTCCCGTCGCCCGGGACGATGCACGGGCTCAGACGAGCAGGTAGCGCGGGCGGGGGATCGCGTACATGTCGAACAGCTCGTCCACGCGGCGCGCGACCACGTCGATCTGCGTCGCCCGCACGAGCGCGACCGCGCAGCCGCCGAAGCCCGCTCCCGCGAGTCTTGCGCCGAGCGCGCCCGCCTCGACCGCGCCCTCGACGGCGATGTCCAGCTCGGGCGTGCTCGCGCCGTAGTCCGAGCGTAGCGAGCGGTGCGAGGTGAGCATGAGCGCGCCGATCTCCGTGAAGCGGTCGTGCGCGGGGCCCAGCCCCGCGAGCTCCGCGACGGTCTCGCGCACCCGCAGGTCCTCGGTGACGATGTGCCGCGCGCGACGATGCACGATCGGGTCGGAGATGGCCCGTACCTGGGCGATCGCGCCGGGGGAGTCGGCGAGCGCGCGCAGGGAGCGCACCCCCAGGGTGGCCGCGGCGAGGGCGGCGTCGCGGCTGCGGCGGCTGTAGGACTCGCGCCAGCCGGGGTTGCGGGCGCCGGTGTCGATCAGCAGCAGCCGCATCCCGTAGTCCGGGAAGTACAGGGGGTAGCGGGTGATGTCCGGCGGGACCTCGGAGAAGTCGAGCAGCACCGCCTCCCCGTCCGCGCACCGCAGCACCGTGTGCGTGTCGAGCCGCCCGCACGGGAAGCCGACGTAGATGTTCTCCGCCTCCCAGCAGGCCTCGGCGAGCTCGGTCGCGCCGGCCTCGGTGTCGAGCGCGAGCCCCCACACCGTGTCGGCCGCGCGCGCGACGCCGGCCGACAGCGCGGCCGACGAGCCGAGGCCTGCGCTGGTGGGCAGGCACGAGTCGATGGCGAGGTCGAGGCCGGTCACCGGGTAGCCGCGCTCCGCGAGGGCCCACACCACGCCGGCGACGCGCGACGGCCAGCCGTCGTCCGACGGGCCCAGCGCGTCGAGCGCGCCCTCCCACCGGGGACCCGGACCGCGCACCGCATCCCCCTGCGCGGTCACCACCCGCAGCGCCTGGTCCTCGCGGCGGCGCGCGGCCACGAACGTGCGGTGGGTGGTGACGGTGGCGAGGGTGAGGCCCTCGCTGTAGTCGGTGTGGTCGCCGACGATGGTGAGGCGGCCCGGGGCCGAGACGATCGCGTCCGGCTCGCCCTCGAACGACTCCGCGAAGAGGTCCCGGGCGCGGTCGGCCCCCTCGTCGAGGCTCCACGGCTCGAGCCAGCGAGGCGCATCGTCCGACGCGGACGCGGTCACGCGCTCATTGTGCCAGCGGGAGCGGTCCCGCGCCGGGCCGGGCGTGCCACAATGCGAGGGTCAGCCGAGGAGGTTCCCATGGCCCGCACGCCCGCGCCCGAGCCCGAGGAGGGCGCAGTCGAGGAGGCGCCGGCCCCGGAGGCCGCGCCCACCGCGGAGATGCCCGCCGGCCAGCCCGCGCCCGAGGCGGCGCCGCCCGCCCCGGCGCCCGCCGCATCGTCCGTCCCGCCGTCCGTGCTCGAGCGCGTCCGGGCCAACCGCGTGGGGCCGCTCGCCGCGGCGCTCACGGTGGCCGTCGTGGTCGCGCTGCTGCTCGCGATCCTGGTGCCGAGCGAGCCCAACCTGTACGCGTCCGTCCTGCTGGGGCTGCTGCTCACCGCGGCGGTGGGCTTCACCACCCGCTACCTGTCCCGCGAGCACGGGCTGCTCACCCAGCTCACGGCGTTCGTCGCGACCGTCATCGGCGTGCACCTCATGGCGGTCACGGGCTCGATCGACGGCGTGGCTTCGGGCGGCGCGGGCCAGCTGCTCGAGCTCATCGGCGCGAGCGGGCCGGGCTTCGACGACGCCCTGCTGACGGCCCTCGCGACGCCCGCGATCACCACGGGCGGCATCATCGCGGGCCTGGTGGCCGCGATCATCGCCGGCTGGGGCCCGCGCGACCGGGACTGACAGGCCGCACGTCCCCATCACCCAGCCGTACCGCTGACGGTGCGGAACCGCCGCGCGCGGAGGCTCCCGGTACCGCTCAGCGTGCGGGGCCGACCGCTACTTCCGGACGGGCGTGACGCCGAGCGAGCGCCCGGCGAGGCCACGCTGACGTGCGGTGAGCCGGCGGGCCACCGCGCGCATCGCCTCCGCCGCGGGAGACTCCGGGTCCGACACCACGACGGGCGTGCCGTTGTCGCCGGCCTCGCGGGCGGTGATGTCGAGCGGTACCTGGCCGAGCACCGGCACGTCGGTGCCGAGCACCTTGGTGAGCCGGTCCGCGACGGTCTGGCCGCCGCCCTCGCCGAACACGTGGAGACGCGACCCGTCGGCCTGCTCGAGCCACGCCATGTTCTCGACGACGCCGACCACGGACTGCGAGGTCTGGGTCGCGATGGCGCCCGCGCGCTCGGCGACGCCAGCGGCGGCCGCCTGCGGGGTGGTCACCACGAGGATCTCGGCGTGGGGGAGCAGCTGCGCGACGGAGATCGCGATGTCGCCGGTCCCGGGCGGCAGGTCGAGGAGGAGCACGTCGAGGTCGCCCCAGAACACGTCCGCGAGGAACTGCTCGATCGCGCGGTGCAGCATGGGCCCGCGCCACACGACCGGCTGGCCCTCGGGCACGAACATGCCGATCGACACGGCCTTGACCTCGTGCGCGATGGGCGGCAGCAGCATGTCGTCGAGGCGGGTCGGCTGGCCCTGCACTCCCAGCATGCCGGGGATCGAGAAGCCGAAGATGTCCGCGTCGAGCACGCCCACCTTGAGGCCGTCCTGCGCCATCGCGGCCGCGAGGTTCGCGGTGACGGTCGACTTGCCGACGCCGCCCTTGCCGGACGCGATCGCGTAGATGCGCGTCATGTTGCCGGGCTGCGTGAACTGGATGACGGGCTCGGGCTTGCCGCCGCGCAGCTTGGAGCGCAGCTCGAGGCGCTGCTCCTCGGACATGACGCCGAGCTCGATGCGCACGTCGGCCACGCCGTCGACCGAGCGGGCCGCGGCGTCCACGTCGGTGGTGATGCGCTCGCGCATCGGACAGCCCTGGGTGGTGAGGTCGATGCCGACCACCGCGAGATCGCCCTCGAGGTCCACCGAGCGGACCATGCCGATCTCGGTGATGGGGCGGCGGATCTCGGGGTCGATGACCTTCGCAAGGGCGTCGCGGATGAGCTCGACGGTAGGCATGGCGTCCATCGTAGGCGCTCGCCCGGGGCCTCCCGCGCGGGTGGGGAGGGACGATGCGGCGACCACCGCATCGTCCGGGGTCAGCGCGTGCGGCGGGCGGGCTTGCGGGGCTCGTCGCCCTGCTCGTCGTCGTTCTCCTCGGCGCGCAGCTCCTCGAGCAGCGCACGCAGCTCGGAGCGCACGAAGTCGCGGGTCGCGGTCTCGCCGAGCGCCTGGCGTAGCGACGCCATCTCGCGGGCGAGGTACTCGGTGTCGGCGAGCGAGCGGGCGGCCTGCTGGCGGTCCTGCTCGGCGGCCACGCGGTCGCGGTCGTCCTGGCGGTTCTGCGCGAGCAGGATCAGGGGCGCGGCGTAGGAGGCCTGCAGCGACAGCATCAGCGTGAGCGCGGTGAAGCCGTTCGCGGCGGAGTCGAAGCGCAGGTCCGCGGGCGCCCAGATGTTCCACGCGAGCCACACGAGGCAGAACACCGTGAGGTAGACGAGGAAGCGCGGGGTGCCGAGGAAGCGCGCGATGCCCTCGACGAGCACGCCCGCGCGGTCCGGGTTCGAGGAGCGGCGGCGGAACAGGCCGCGCTCCGCGCCCTTAGGGCGGTCGAGACGGTCAGCCACGGGCGCCCCCCTTCGCCGGCGCCTGGACCTCGGCCTCGTCGTCCTCGTCCATGTGCTCGCGCCAGTCGCTGGGGAGCAGGTGGTCGAGGACGTCGTCGATCGAGATCGCGCCCACGAGGCGGTGGTCGTCGTTGACGACGGGCAGCGCGAGGATGTCGTAGGCCGCCATGCGGCGCGCGACGACGGACAGGTGGTCGCCGGGGTGCAGCGGCGCGATCGCGGGGTCCACGAAGTTGCCGATCGAGTCGTGCGGGGGCTCGCGCAGCAGCCGCTGGATGTGGACGAGGCCGATGTACCGGCCGGTGGGGGTCTCGAGCGGCGGGCGCACCACGAAGACCATCGAGGCGAGCGCCGGCGGGAGCTCCTGCTTGCGCACGAGCGCGAGGCACGTCGCGACCGAGGTCTCGGGGCCCACGATCACGGGCTCGGTGGTCATGAGGCCGCCCGCGGAGTCGTCCTCGTAACCCAGCAGCTGCTCGACGTTGCGGGCGTCCTCGGGCTCCATCAGCTCGAGCAGCGCGGCGGCCTGCGGGGCGGGCAGGTCGCCCAGGAGGTCGGCCGCGTCGTCCGGCTCCATCGCCTCGAGGACGTCGGCGGCGCGCTCCGAGCGCAGCGTCGAGAGAAGGACGATCTGGTCCTCCTCGGGCATCTCCTCGAGCACGTCGGCGAGGCGCTCGTCGTCCAGCGCGGCGGCGATCTCGGCCGAGCGCGACGGGGACATCTCCATGAGCGCGGCGGCGAGGTCCGCGGGCTTGTGGTCCTCGAAGGCCTCGATGACGAGCGACGCGCCCTGGTTCTTGTCGCGGGTCGACAGGCCGGTGACCTCGTCGACGCCGACCACGACCGCCTCGCCGCGGCGGGAGAAGCCGAGCACGCCCTTCCGGCGCTCGCCCTTGCGCACGTACAGCTTGGTGAGCCGCCACGTCTTGGTGCGGTCCTGCTCGATGGCGATGTCCTCGATGTAGCCGGTGGAGCGGTCCTCCTTGAGCTTGACCGAGCGCTCGAAGAGCTCCGCGATCGCGAGGGTCTCGCCGGGCCGGGCCTTGAAGCGGCGCAGGTTGACCACGCCGGTGCAGATGACCTGCCCGGGCGAGATCGACGTCACGCGGGTGAGGGGCATGAAGACGCGCCTGCGCCCCGGCACCTCGACGACCAGCCCCACCGCGGTCGGCGGGTTGCCGCCGGTGCGCCGGATCACGACGACGACGTCGCGGACACGGCCCACCGCGTCGCCGATGGGATCGAAGACCGGGGTGCCCGCGAGGCGCGCGATGTAGACGCGGTCGACTGCGGTGCTCATGGGGCCAAGCGTAGCCCCGGCTTGCCGTCGCGCCTGGGAGGTGGTGCGGTCCGGGCGGGGACGACGCTCGCGCATCGTCCCCGCGTCCGTCACGCCCGCGCGGCCTCCCAGCAGGCGACCAGCGCCGCCGCGCTCACGCGGACGTCGTCGCTGGTGGTGGCCTGGTCGGAGACCGACAGGCGCATCGCTCGCCTGCACTTCCACGCGGAGCCGCCCGCCCACATCGTGCCCTCGCGCTGGACGGCGGCGACGACGGCGTCGGTCACCGCGTCGTCGCCCGGGGCGCCCGGCGCGGGCCCGAAGGCCACCAGCACCTGGTTGAGCGCGACGGGCGCGAGGATCTCGACCCCCGCCTCCGCGAGCAGGTCCGCGAACAGGCGCGCGTGCGCGCAGGTCCGCTCGACGAGCGCCGCGACGCCGTCCCGGCCGTTCGAGGCGAGCATCGCCCACGTCTCGATCCCGCGGGCGCGCTGCGACATCTGCAGGCCGAGCTGCATGAGCGGGCGCGCGTCGTCCGACGCGACGTACGCGGCGTGCATCGCGGTGGCGCGCTCGAGGTCGGCGCGCTCGCGGACGATCGCGATACCGGAGTCGTACGGCACGTTGAGCCACTTGTGCGCGTCGGTGCCCCACGAGTCGGCGAGCTCGACGCCCGCGACCTGGCGGCGCAGCGCCGGGGAGGCCGCCGCCCACAGCCCGAAGGCGCCGTCGACGTGGACCCAGCCGCCGCGCTCCCGCACCCCGGGGATGATCGCGGCGAACGGGTCCGAGGCGCCCGTGTTGACGTTGCCCGCCTGGAGGATCACGAGGGTGAGGGCGTCGGTGTCGCGGGGGAAGGCGTCCGCGCGCACGGCGCCCGTCGCGTCGGTCGGGACCGTCTCCACGCGCCCCGCGCCGAGCCCCGCGAGGCGCAGCGCCTTGAGGACGGACACGTGCGCCTCCTCGCCGACCACGACGCGGATCGCCGGTGCCCCGAACAGGCCGCGCTCGTGCACGTCCCAGCCCGCGCGGGCGAGGAGCGCGTCGCGCGCGGCCAGGATGCCGGTGAGGTTCGCGAGCGTCGCGCCCGGCGTGAAGGTCGCCGTGGAGCCCGCGGGCAGGCCCAGCAGATCGACCACCCAGCCCGCCGCGACCTCGTCGAGCGCGGCGGCGACGGGCGACATGGCGGGCAGCGCGGCGTTCTGGTCCCACTGGCCCGCGAGGACCGCGGCGGCCGCGGCGGCGTTGTCGACGCCGCCGTTGACGAAGCCGAAGAAGCGGCCCTGCGCCTGCGCCATGGTCGCGGGGGAGCCGTACGCGTCGAGCTCGGCGAGGATCTCGCGCGGGTCGATCCGGTGCGCCTGGAGCGGGCGGCGGAACACGTCGAGCGCGGCGACGGCCTCGGGCGGGGGCGCGACCGGACGATGCGCGGCGCCGGCCAGGTACGAGCCCGCGCGGCGCGCGGCCTCGGTGACGAGCGCGATGCGTTCCCGCGTCGCGGCGAGCGCGCGGGGGCTGGTGAGGGCCGGGGTGAGGTCGGTGGTGGTCATGCCGACAGCCTGCGCCGACTGGCACCCCGGGTGAAGGGCCGCATCGGGCACCACTGGCACTTGCAGGAGGGTGCCAGAGCAGGGTTCGATGGCTCCATGCGCACCACGGCCGATCAGCTCAGCGAGGTCCTCGACCACTGGAGGTCCGGCACCGGGCCGCTCTACCAGCAGCTCGCGGACGGGATCGTGGCGCTCGCGGAGTCCGGCACGCTCGAGCACGGCGCGCGCATGCCGTCGGAGCGCGCGCTCGCGACGCGCCTGCACCTGTCGCGCAACACCGTCACCGCGGCGTACCAGCGGCTGCGCGACCAGGGGTGGCTCGAGGCGTCGCCCGGCTCCGCCCCGCGGCTGGGCATGCGCTCGCGGGGCGTCGCGGCGCTGACGGCGCAGGACCGGTTCTCGCGGATCCTCGTGGGCCAGGAGCCCCCGCTCGTGGCCCTCAACACGGCGTCGCCACCGCCCGCCCCGGCCGTGTCCGAGGCCCTCGCGCGGCCCGAGGCCCTCCTCGAGGGGCGTGCCGCGCTGGGCAACGGCTACGCGGCGCTCGGCGACCGCGACCTCACGCTCGCGATCACCGACCACCTGCGCGCGCAGGGCGTGCCCGCGCGCCCGGACGAGGTCGTGGTCACCTCGGGCGCGCAGCAGGCGCTGTGGCTCGCGGTGACGGCGCTCGCGACGCCGTCGACCCCGGTCGCGCTCGAGGCGGTGACCTACCCCGGGGTGTTCGACGCGATCGCGGCGGCGGGCTCGCGCCCGTTCGCTCTGCCCATGGGCGACCTCGGCCTCGAGGTCGACGGCGCCGCCAAGCTGCTGCGCGCCGCGCGCCCCGACCTCGCCTACCTCACGACCTACAACAACCCCACCGGCACCCCGCTCGCGGACGCCGACGCCGTGCGGCTGCTCGACGCCGCCGCATCGTCCGGCACCACCGTCATCGATGACCGCACGCTCGCCGACCTTGTCCTCTCGGGACTCCCGCCGCGCCCCCTCGCGTCGCTCGGCACCCGCGCCTCGGTGGTGACCGTCGGCGGGATGTCGAAGGTGTTCTGGGGCGGGCTGCGCATCGGCTGGCTGCACACCAACGCGACGCTCGCGGCGCAGCTGCGCCACCGCCGCGCGGCGATGGACCTGGGCAGCCCCGCGCTGCTCCAGCGGCTCGGCGCGCGCCTGCTGCGCGAGCGCTTCGAGGACACGCGCGCGTGGCGCCTCGAGACCCTGCGCGAGTCGCTCGACGCGACGCGCGCGGCCATCGCGGACGCGGGCCTCGACTGGGAGGCGGTCGAGCCCTCCGGCGGGCCGTCGCTATGGGTGCGCATGCCGGGCGTCTCGTCCGAGCGGTTCGCCGAGCGGGCCGAGCGCGCCGGCGTCCCGGTGGTCGCCGGCGCCGCGTTCTCGGTGGTGCCGGGGGAGGGCGCGGACCGCTTCCGGCTGCCGTTCTACCTGTCGCCCGAGGAGATGCGCCTGGGGATCAAGACGCTTGCCGAGCGCGCGGCCTGACCCCTCCCGCGCCTTCCGCAACCGGCGTACGGATCCGCCTTCGCGCTCCGGCACCAGGGACGATGCGTGCGAGCCTCGTCCCATACGCCGGTTGGCGCGCGGCGTGGGGCGGGGCGGGTCAGGTGCCGGCGAGCTCCACGGAGCGGATCCGCGCGGCCGGGTCGAGCGACGGGTGGACCGTGATGAGCTCGTCGGCGCGGGCCTCCGCGGCGAAGGCCTCCAGCCCCGCGCGGACCTCGTCCGGGGTGCCGACGGCCGCCTTCGCCATCATCGCCGCGATCTGCGCGCCCTGCGGGGTCGTGAGGAACGCGTCGATCTCCTCGTCCGTGTAGCTGCGCGCGGCCGGTCCGCGGCTGATCATGGCCCGCACGCGGTGGCGGCGCGCGTCGGCGAGCTGGGCCCGCGCATCGTCCCCGTCCTCGGCCGCGACCACGTTGACGCCGGCGATGACGTACGGCTCGGGGTGGGCCTCGGAGGGCCGGTAGGTGCCGCGGTAGAGCGCGACGGCCTCCTCGAGCGCCTGCGGCGCGAAGTGCGAGGCGAACGCGTAGGGCAGGCCCAGCTGCGCGGCGAGCTGCGCGCCGAACAGGGACGAGCCGAGCACGTACAGCGGCACATCGGTGCCGGCGCCGGGCGTCGCGCGGAGGCCGTCGGGGCGGTCCGCGCCCGCGAGCAGGCCCTGGAGCTCGACGACGTCCTGCGGGAACCGGTCGGAGGCCTCGGGGGTGCGGCGCAGGGCGGCGAAGATGCCGCGATCGCCGCCGGGCGCGCGTCCCAGGCCGAGGTCGATGCGGCCGGGGTGGAGCTCGGCGAGCGTGCCGAACTGCTCGGCCACGACGAGCGGGGAGTGGTGCGGGAGCATGACCCCGCCCGCGCCCAGGCGGATCGTCGACGTGTGCGCGGCGACGTGCGCGATCACGACGGCGGGCGCGGACGATGCGATGGTCGCCATGCCGTGGTGCTCGGCGTACCAGACGCGCTCGTAGCCGGACCGCTCGGCGGCGCGCGCGAGCTCGACCGAGTGGGCGAGGCTCTCCGCGGCGCTGCCGCCGGGACGGATGAAGGCGAGGTCGAGCAGGGACAGCGTGAGGGGCATGCGGATCTCTTTCGGGGTGGTGCGGGTCCGGGGGTGCAACGCCGGGAAACGGCACCCTATGCCCGCGCACGCCCGGTGAGGCGAGCAAGTCCACGCAACCGGCGTACGGATCCATGTTCGCGCGCCAGCACCAGGGACGATGCGCGCGGGCCCGGCGATGTACGCCGGTTCGGGCGCGGGGCGCGGTCGGCGGGGCGACAGCCCCGGCGTACGACAGCGGCGCACCGCCCCCGGAGGGACGATGCGCCGCTCTCGTCAGCAGGAAGGCGCGATCAGCGCGCGAGGCGCTTCATCCACGCCTCGACCTCGTCGGGGTCGCGGGGGAGCGCCGCCGAGAGGTTCTCGGCGCCGTCCTCGGTGACGACGATGTCGTCCTCGATGCGCACGCCGATGCCGCGCAGCTCCTCGGGCGCCACGAGGTCGCCCTCCTGGAAGTACAGCCCGGGCTCGATGGTGAAGACCATGCCGGGCTCGAGCACGCCCTCGAGGTAGAGCTCGCGCTTGGCCTCCGCGCAGTCGTGGACGTCGAGGCCAAGGTGGTGCGAGGTGCCGTGGACCATCCAGCGGCGGTAGAGCTTGGATTCGGGGTCCTCCTGCGCGGGCGCGATGCCCCATTCGGTGAGCCGCTGCTCGATGACCTCCATCGCGGCGAGGTGCACGTCGAGGAAGCGGATGCCGGGCCGCACGATCGCGAGCGCGGCGTCGGCGGCCTCGAGGACGATCTCGTAGACGCGGCGCTGGGTGGGCGTGAAGGCGCCGTCGATCGGCAGGGTGCGGGTGATGTCCGCGGTGTAGAGGCTCTCGACCTCGACGCCGGCGTCCAGGAGAAGGAGGTCGCCCTCGCGCACCTGGCCGGTGTTGGAGATCCAGTGCAGCGTGGTCGCGTGGGCGCCGGCGGCGGCGATGGTCTCGTAGCCGACCGCGTTGCCCTCCTCGCGCGCGTGGCCGTCGAAGGTCGCCTCGATCACGCGCTCGCCGCGCTTGTGAGCGATCGCGCGGGGCAGCTCGGGCACCACGCGCTCGAAGCCCGCGATGGTCGCGTTCACCGCGTCGCGCAGCTGCTGGATCTCGTACTCGTCCTTGACGAAGCGCATCTCGGCGAGCGCGGCGCGCACGTCCTCGGCGGGCTCGGCGGTCGCGTCGACGCTCTCGGGCAGGTCCGCCAGCGCCTTGGTCGCGATGCCGGTCATGGCCTCGAACTCGGGCAGGCCGGGGCGGCGGCCGATCCAGAACTCGCCCGCGGCGGGGTCGGAGTAGAAGCCCTCGTCGCCGGGCTGCGCCGGCGGCACGAGGTAGAGGACGACGTCGTGGCCCTCGGCGCCCTCGCGCGGCTCGAACACGAGGACCGCGCCCGGCTCGTGGTCGATGCCGAGGCCCGTGAGGTAGGTGAAGTCGGACGACGGCCGGAACCGGTAGTCGGTGTCGTTCGCGCGCGTCTTGAGCTCGCCCGCCGGGACCGAGATGCGGGTGCCGGCGAACTGCGCGCTCAGGCGCGCGCGGCGCTCGGCCGCGTACGGGGCGGCCGCGATGCGCGTCACCTCGACGTCCTCGTGCGGCGCCCAGTGCTCGCCCATGAAGTCCTTGAACTCCTGGGTGGTCGGGCGGGTGGTGCGGGCCTTGTTGGTCTCGTCCTTGTCGTTCACCCGGCAATGGTCGCACGGTGCGCGGGGGCCGGGCGTCGCCGCTGGTCCCGCCCGCGCATCGTCCCCGCGGCCGCCTCAGGCGGCGAGCGCGACCGTGAGAGTCCCGGCCAGCAGCGCGAGGCTCGTGGGGCCGAAGATCGCGCGCTCGAGCGGGCTGCGCGACGCGAGGTTCGCGAGCGTCGACAGCGCGGCGAACGCGACGACGACCCACATCAGCACCGTGATCAGCGTGCCCTCGCCCGACCCCAGCAGCCCGGCGCGCGCCAGCACCACGGCCGCCATGCCGAGCAGCAGCACCGCCGAGACCGCGCTGCCCGCCCGCAGCCGCGCGGCGAGCCTCCCCGGGCTCGCCCCGCCCCATGCCGCCCGCCCCCACGGCGCGCCGGCGGCCAGCGCCACCTGGAAGACGGCCACCAGGCCGAACAGCGCCGCCGTCGCACATGCCACCCACTCGACAGCCGTCATGACGATCCCCCTCGGATGTGCCGGTGTCCCTCCCATCCTGGCGCAGGCGGCCTCGCGGCGCCCGTGTCGCACCGGCGCGCGATACTGACCGTGTGCGCATCGACCTCCACACCCATTCGAACGTCTCCGACGGCACGGGCACGCCCGCGCAGGTGATGCGCGAGGCCGCCGCGGCCGGCCTCGACGTGGTCGCGCTCACCGACCACGACTCGGTGGGCGGCTGGGAGGAGGCCGAGGCGGAGGCCGCGCGGCTGGGGCTGGGCTTCGTGCCGGGCATCGAGGTGTCGGCGCGCGACGGCCGGGTGTCCATCCACATGCTCGCGCTGTGGCCGCGGCCGGACGATGCGGCGCTCGCCGAGATCCTCGCGTTCACCCGGGAGGCGCGCGTGGGCCGGGCGCAGACCATCGTCGACCGGATCTCGGTGGACTACTTGATCGAGTGGGACGACGTGGTGGCGCAGGCGGGGGACGCCGCCACGGTGGGCCGGCCGCACATCGCGGACGCGCTCGTGGCGCGCGGGCACTTCGCGCATCGTGACGAAGTGTTCGCCGAGGTGCTGCACAACCGCTCGCGCTACTACGTGCACCACTACGCGCCCGAGGTGCACGACGCGGTCCGTGCGATCCGGTCCGCGGGGGGAGTGCCGGTGTTCGCGCATCCCGGCGCGCACGCGCGCGGCCGCGTGGTGCCGGACCGGGTGATCGCGTCGCTCGCGAAGGCGGGCCTGGCCGGCCTCGAGGTGGACCACCGCGACCATGACGAGGAGACGCGCGAGCGGCTCGCGGGCCTGGTCGAGCGGCACGGCCTCATCCGCACCGGGTCGTCGGACTATCACGGGACGGGGAAGCTCAACCGGCTGGGCGAGAACCTCACGTCGGTCGAGGCGTTCGAGGCGCTGCGGGCCCAGCGGGCGTGACGGGGCCGGGCGGGCCTCCCGCGTCCGGGCCTACGATGCGGGCATGAGCAACCCGACCCACGTGGACGACGTCGCGATCGGCGACGAGATGATCCGTCTCGGCCAGTTCGTGAAGCTCGCCGGGCTCCTCGACTCCGGCGGCGACGCCAAGGCGGCCATCGTCGACGGCGACGTGTCCGTCAACGGCGAGGTGGACCGCCGCCGCGGGCGTCAGCTCCACCACGGCGACATCGTCAGCTTCGCCGGCCGCGCCGCCCGCGTCTGCCCCTGACGGGGCCGGACGGCAGAAGGGGCGGGACCCTCGCGGATCCCGCCCCTCCTGGATGAAGCCGATTACTCGCCGGCCGGCTGCGCCTGGGGCGCGCCCTCGCCGGAGCCGCCGCCGCCCGAACGGCGGCGACGACGGTTGCGGCTGCGGCGCGGCTTGGACTCGCCGCCCTCGGAGCCGCCCTGGCCGCCCTCGGCGCGCGGCTCGCGCGGCGCGCCCTCGGTCGAGCCGCCCTGGCCGGAGCCCGAGCCGCCACGGCGACGGTTGCGGTTGCGGCCGCCGCCCTCACCCGAGCGCTCGCCCGAGCCCGAGCCGCCACGGCCACCCTGGCCGCCGCGACCGCCCTGACCGCGACCGCCCTGGCCGCGGCCGGCGCCGCCGGCGTGCTTGCCGGTCTCGCCCAGGTCCTCGAGCGTCTCCGCCTCGAGGCCCTCGCGCGTGCGCTTGTCGCGCGGCAGGCGGCCCTTGGTGCCCTCGGGGATGTCGAGGTCCTCGAACAGGTGCGGCGACGTCGAGTACGTCTCCTGCGGCTCCGGGTAGCCCAGGTCGAGCGCCTTGTCGATGAGCGACCAGCGCGGGATGTCGTCCCAGTCGACGAACGTCACGGCGGTGCCGGTCTTGCCCGCGCGGCCGGTGCGGCCGATGCGGTGCAGGTAGGTCTTCTCGTCCTCGGGGCACTGGTAGTTGACCACGTGCGTGACGTCGTCGACGTCGATGCCGCGCGCCGCGACGTCGGTCGCGACGAGGATGTCGATCTTGCCCGAGCGGAACGCGCGCAGCGCCTGCTCGCGGGCGCCCTGGCCCAGGTCGCCGTGGATCGCGCCGGCCGCGAAGCCGCGCTCGCGGAGCTCGTCCGAGACCTTCGCCGCGGTGCGCTTGGTGCGCGCGAACACGACCGTGAGGCCGCGGCCGTTGGCCTGCAGCATGCGCGCGAGCACCTCGACCTTGTCGAGCGCGTGCGCACGGTAGACGACCTGCTTGATGGCCTTGACGGTGGCGCCGTCGTCGTCCGGGTCGGCCGCGCGGATGTGCGTGGGCTGCGTCATGTAGCGGCGCGCGAGCGCGACCACGGCGCCCGGCATCGTCGCGGAGAACAGCATGGTGTGGCGCGACGCCGGGGTGGCGGCGAGCAGCTTCTCGACGTCGGGCAGGAAGCCCAGGTCGAGCATCTCGTCGGCCTCGTCGAGGACGACGGTGCGGATGAAGCGCAGGTCCAGGTGGCCCTGGTTGAGCAGGTCGATCATGCGGCCGGGGGTGCCGACGATCACGTCGGCGCCCTTCTGCAGCGCCTCGATCTGGGGCTCGTACGCGCGGCCGCCGTAGATCTGGACGATGCGGACGGCGCGCTTGCGCGACGCGGTCTCGAGGTCGTTCGCGACCTGCACCGCGAGCTCGCGGGTGGGCGCGACGATGAGCGCCTGGGGCTTGCCCTGGGCGTCGCCGAGGCCCTCGTAGGCCTCCTCGCCGGGGGCGGCGGTGCGCTGCAGCGCGGGGATGCCGAAGCCGAGCGTCTTGCCGGTTCCGGTCTTCGCCTGGCCGATGATGTCGTGGCCGGACAGCGCGACCGGGAGGGTCATCGCCTGGATGGGGAACGGGGTGGTGATGCCCTTGTCGGCGAGCGCCTCGACGATGCGGTGGTCCACATCGAAGTCGGCGAACGTCTTGTCGGGCGTCTGCACGCTGGCGTGCGTCTCTGTCATGGTGCTCCGATGAATTCGGGGGCGCGCGGGGCGCCGATGGCGGGCAGCCGATCGCGAATCATCCTCAGAGCGGCTCGTCGCTGTCTTCAGCGGTACCGCGTTTCACATGACGACCGGTCAGCCCCGGGTCAGGACATAGTGTACCGGGCACCCCTCACCCGGCGGTAGGGAGGGACGATGCGCGCGTCGCGTCAGGGCAGGTCGTCGCCCAGCGGCGAGGGCCGCGGGTCGAGCACGGCGGTCACGATCGCCTCGATCGCGAACCTCGAGGCCTCGGCGAGCTCGACGTTGTCGCGGTCGAGCAGCCACTGCACCTGGAGCCCGTCCATGACCGCGAGCACGGACGCGGAGGCGCGTGCCACGTTCGCGGGCTCGTCGACGCCCCGGTCGCGGCACATCTCCCGCAGCGCGTCCGCGACCTCGCCGCGCAGCACGGTGTAGCGCTCCTCGAAGTAGGAGCGGCCCGGGTTGCCGTCCGTGACGGACTCCGCGGACAGCACCGCGTATGCCTGGACGATGCCGGGCCGGCTCTCGTTCGTGAAGGCCGTGCGCACGAGGTGGCGGAACAGCTCGATCCCACCCGGGATGTGCTGCTCGTCCAGGCCCTCGACGTCGGACTCGTCGCGGTAGCGGAGCACCTCGACGAGCAGCCGGTCCTTGGAGCCGAAGTGGTGAAGGATCCCCGCGTGGGTCATCTCGACCTGGTCGGCGATCTCCGCGAGGGGGCCGTTGTTGTAGCCCTTCTGGCCGAAGATCTCGAGCGCCGCCTGGAGGATCTCGCGCCGCCGTGCCGCCGTCTCGGGTCGCGGGCTGGACCGTCGTCTCGTGGTCGGCATGCTGTTCCTCGCTCCGCGTCATCGCTCGTACCGGCGCGGATGCCCGTGCCGGAGACCCGCGGCGGCCGCGGGGCCGGTCCGCCGTGACGGTCACGCCCCACTCTACGCAGGTGGTGTGGAGGGTATCGCGCACCGCCGCAGGTCACGGAACGGCAACACTTCGCCGCCCCGGTTTGGAATTGTTACTGACTGCATTGTAAGTTCTAACGCCAGAGGCCCCAAGCGGGGCCACGGACCGCTCGATGATGAGGAGCCCCACCGGTGACAACGCCGTCGCTGACCGCCCCCGAGGCGTACGCCACGCTCGACGACTGCCGCGCCGCGGCGCGCGCCCTGCCGCTCGAGCGCAAGGTCCTCCTCCTCACCGGCCGCGCCATGTGGCACCTCCAGGCGCTGCCCGAGCTGGGCCTGCGCCCGGTGACCTTCTCCGACGGCCCGGTGGGCGTGCGCGGGCTGGGGGAGGTCGACGGCGAGACGTCGATCCTGTTCCCGACCCCGAGCGCCGTGGCCGCCACGTGGGACGTCGCGCTCGCCTTCGAGGTCGGCCAGGCCTTCGCCCGCGAGGCGCGCGCCCACGGCGTCGACGTGGTGCTCGCGCCGCAGGTCAACCTCCAGCGCACGCCGGTGGGCGGGCGCCACTTCGAGTGCTTCTCCGAGGACCCGTTCCTCACGTCCGCGATCGGCGTCCCCGTCGTGCGCGGCATCCAGGACCAGGGCGTCGCCGCGTGCATGAAGCACTACATCGCCAACGACTCCGAGACCGAGCGCACCACCTACGTGTCCCACGTCGGGATGCAGGCGCTGCGCGAGGTCTACCTCGCGCCGTTCGAGGAGGCCGTCAACGCCGGCGTGTGGTCGCTCATGGCCGCCTACAACGGCGCCGACGACGGCGTCGAGGCCGGCCCGATGACCGCGCACCGCCACCTCCTCGTGGACGTCCTCAAGGACGAGCTGGGCTTCGACGGCGTCGTCGTCTCCGACTGGGAGGCCACCCGCACCACCGAGGCGTCCGCGGCCGGCGGCCTCGACCTCGTCATGCCGGGCCCCGGCGGGCCCTGGGGCGAGCGCCTGCTCGCGGCCGTGGCCGACGGCCGCGTCGACGAGCGCGAGCTCGACGACAAGGTCGCGCGCATCCTGCTGCTCGCGCACCGCGTCGGCGCGCTCGGCTCGGAGCCGGCCGCGATCACCGCGGCGGAGGACCTGCGGGCGCTCGTCCGCCGCGCCGCCGCCGCGTCGATGGTCGTGCTGCGCCGCGAGGGACGCGCGCCGTGGGAGCGGCCCGCGCCGTCCACGATCGCGCTCATCGGCCCGAACGCCGTCCGCCCGCACGTGCTCGGCGGCGGCTCGTCGACCGTGCACCCCGCGCACGTCGCGACCCCCGCCGAGGGCCTCGCCGCGCGCTGGCCCGCGGCCCGCATCGTCCTCGAGCGCGGCGGCGACCCGCGCGCGCTCGCGCCGCGCCTCCACATCCCCGGCCGCGGCACCGCGATCCTCGTGCAGCGGGACGATGCGGGTGCCGAGGTCGCGCGCACGGCGGTCGCCGACTGGCGCGGCTGGGCCGACGCGCTCGACCCCGACGCCCGCGAGGCCGACCTGATCGTCCGCGTGCGGCTGCACGAGCCCGGCGTCCACCGCCTGTCGGTGGGCACGGTCGGCGCGCACCGCGTCGTCATCGACGGCGTCGAGGCCTCGGCGAGCGACGTCCCGGTCGGTGTCGAGTGCGTGCTCGACTCGTCGGTCAACAACCCCGCGGGCGTCGAGGTCGAGGTCGCGGTCACGGAGCCGCGCGAGGTCGAGATCCTGGCGACGCTGGCCGTGATCGACGCGGGCGGCTACGGCCGGTTCCTGCGCGCCGAGCCCCGCCACGCGCTCCCCGGCCCCACCGCGGACCAGGAGATCGAGGCGGCCGTGGCCGCCGCCCGCGACGCCGAGCTGGCCGTCGTGGTGGTCGGCACCAACGAGGAGTCGGAGTCCGAGGGCTGGGACCGCACCACCCTCGCGCTGCCGGGCCGCCAGGACGAGCTCGTCGAGCGGGTGCTCGACGTCGCCCCCGACGCGGTCGTGCTCGTCAACGCGGGCGCGCCGGTCCTGCTGCCCTGGCTCGCGCGGGCGCGCACCGTGCTGTGGGCGTGGTTCCCCGGCCAGGAGGCCGGGCACGCGATCGCCGATGTCCTCTCCGGGGCCGTCGAGCCGTCCGGCCGCCTCCCCTGGACCCTCCCCGCGTCCGAGGCCGACGTGCCTGTGCCCCACGCGGTCCCGGACGCGGGGAGCCTGCGCTACGACGAGGGCGTCCACGTGGGCTACCGCGGCTGGGAGCGGTCGGGAGCGTCGCCCGCCGCCCCGTTCGGGCACGGGCTCGGGTGGACGGACTGGCGCTACGACGCCGTCTCGTCCGTGACGGTCGGCGCCGACGG
This sequence comes from Demequina maris, assembly GCF_000971155.1. Taxonomy (GTDB): domain Bacteria; phylum Actinomycetota; class Actinomycetes; order Actinomycetales; family Demequinaceae; genus Demequina; species Demequina maris. The sequence goes on from NZ_BBLX01000005.1 coordinate 193,488, forward strand.
CGACCTCGCGCTGGACGTGACCGTGACCAACACCGGCGACCGCGACGGTCGCGAGGTGATCCAGGTGTACGTCGAGGCCCCGGAGGGCGCGCACGAGCGCCCCGCCCGCTGGCTCGGCGGATTCGTGGCCGTGCACGCACGGCCCGGCGAGACGGTCGAGGCGGGCGTCACCATCGCCCGCCGACGTCTCGAGGTGTGGGACGCGGAGGCGTCGTCCTGGGTGCTTCCCCAGGGCGGGTACCGTCTGCGCGTCGGGCGCTCCGTGCGCGACCTCCGGCTGGACACCGCGGTCCGGCTCGAGGCGCCCGAACCGGTGAGGAGGGACGGCTAGCACGCGGCTCGCCGCCCGCCCGGGCGGATCACTGACAACGACGTCAACGGCTCCGGCACCGCCGGACGCCCCATCACAGGAGAAGGAGATGAGGATGAGGAAGTCCTCGCTCGTGGCCATGTCCGTCGCCACCACCCTCGCGCTCGCCGCTTGCGCCGGCGGAGGCGAGGCCACCGACAACCCCTCGGAGACCGGCGGCTCGACCCCGCAGGCCGGCGCCCCGCTCACGATCGCCAAGCCCGACGGCGCGATCGCGACCGAGTCCAACAACCCGTGGGTCGGAGACTCCTCCGGCCTCAAGCTCGGCTACATCAACGCGATCCTCGAGCCGCTCGCCTTCGTCAACACGATCGACCCCACCGCCGAGGTCAAGCCGTGGCTCGCCCAGGACGTCACCTGGTCCGAGGACGGCACGTCGGTCACGGTGACCGCGCGCGAGGGCGTGACGTGGAACGACGGCGAGCCGTTCACCGCGGACGACATCGCCTTCACGTTCCAGATGTTCCTCGACCACCCGGAGCTCGACACCGCGGCCCTCGGCCTCAACGGCGTCACCCAGGACGGCGACTCCGTGACGCTCACGTTCGACGGGCCCATGTTCGTCAAGCAGGACAAGGTGCTGCACAAGTACATCGTCCCGAAGCACGTGTGGGAGAGCGTCGACGACCCCGCCACGGCCGACAACCTCGAGCCCGTGGGCACCGGCCCGTACGTGCTGAGCAGCTTCACGACGCAGTCCGTCGAGCTCACCGCGCGCGACGACTACTGGGGCGGCGACCTCGCCGTGCCGACGCTCTACTACGTGTCGTACAACGACAACACCGCCCTCACCACCGCGCTCGCGACCGGCGACGCGGACTGGGCGCAGGCGTTCATCCCGAACGTCCAGAGCGCGTACCTCGACAAGGACGCCGACCACAACATCTACTGGGCGCCGCCGGGCCTGGCCATCGACACGATGTACATGAACCTGCACGAGAAGCCGTTCGACGACGTGGCGTTCCGCAAGGCCGTCAACATGGTCGTCGACCGCGCCAAGCACGCGGAGATCGCGCGCGAGGGCGGCGTCCCCGAGCTCACCTCGGTGACCGGCATGCCGACCCCGGTGGGCGACTCGTACATCTCGTCCGAGTTCCAGGGCCAGAGCTACACGGTCGACGTCGACGGCGCGCGTGCGCTGCTCGAGGACGCCGGCTACACCTGGTCGGGCGACACCCTCGTCGACCCCGACGGCGGCGACGTCACGTTCGAGCTCCAGGTGCCGCAGGGCTGGAACGACTACGTGACGGGCATCTCGCTCATCGCGGACTCGGTCAAGGCGCTCGGCGTCGAGGCCACGGTTCAGACCCCCGACGTCGACACCTGGTGGAATGACAAGTCCATCGGCGACTTCCAGGCCATCCTGCACTGGACCGACGGCGGCGCGACCCCGTACGACATGTACAAGTCGATGATGAGCAAGGAGTGGCTCGTGCCCATGGGCGAGCCGGCCAACAACAACTTCGGCCGGTTCGACAGCGACGAGGCCACCCAGGCGCTCGACGCGTTCGCCAAGGCGGCGGACGATGCGACCCGCCAGGCGGCGCTCGACACGGTCGAGCAGATCTTCGTCGACCAGGTCGTGACCATCCCCGTCGGCACCCGCCCGTCGATCGGCGAGTGGAACACGCGCAACTACGTCGGCTGGCCGTCGGACGAGGACCCGTACGCGGACCCGAACCCGACCATCGCCTCCGCCGTCCTCATCCTCACGAGCCTCGAGCCCGCGAGCTGACCCCCCTCGCCCGGGTGGGGCCGGCGTCCCCTCGCCGGTCCCACCCGTGCCGCACCCCCCTCGATCCGGAAGGCCCCCCGTGACCACGGAAACCCTGCTGACCGTCTCGGACTTCAGCGTCGTCTACGACGTCGACCCACCCGTCGAGGCGGTCCGCCACGTCTCACTGGCTCTCGAGCGCGGCGAGATCCTCGGGCTCGCCGGCGAGTCCGGCTGCGGCAAGACCACCCTCGCCTACGGCATCCAGCGCCTGCTCAAGCCGCCGGCCGTCATCACCTCCGGGCACGCCGTCTTCCACGACGAGTCCGGCGAGGACATCGACATCAACGCGCTCGACGCGGCCCAGATGCGGGCCTTCCGCTGGGACAAGGTCTCGATGGTCTTCCAGGGCGCGATGAACGCGCTCAACCCGGTCGCCACGATCGGCCGCCAGCTTGAGGACGTCTTCACCACGCATCGTCCCCGCATGCCCAAGGGCGAGCGCAGGGAGGAGTGCGCGCGGCTGCTCGACATCGTCGGCGTCGGCCGCGACCGCCTGCGCAGCTACCCCCACGAGCTGTCGGGCGGCATGCGCCAGCGCGTCATGATCGCGATGGCGATGGCCCTGCGGCCGCAGCTCATGATCATGGACGAGCCCACGACCGCGCTCGACGTGCTGGTCCAGCGCGAGATCCTCGAGCAGATCTCCGACCTCCGCACCAAGCTGGGCTTCTCCGTCATCTTCATCACGCACGACCTGCCGCTGCTGCTCGAGATCTCCGACCGCATCGCCGTGATGAAGGATGGCGCGATCGTCGAGCTCGACACCGCGCTCAACATCTACTCGGACCCGCAGCACGAGTACACCCGCCGCCTGCTGTCGTCGTTCCCGAGCCTCACCGGCGAGCGCGGCGACTTCGTGCGCGGCTCCGAGACCCAGGAGGCCGCCCGATGACCACCCTCGAGCTCCGGAACGTGAGCAAGCGGTACCGCGTGCGCGGCGCGGGCGACATGCTCGCGCTCGACGACGTGAGCTTCACGCTGACGTCCGGCCAGACCATCGCCCTCGTCGGGCAGTCCGGCTCGGGCAAGTCCACCATCGCGAAGATCCTCACCCAGCTCGAGCGCGCGAGCTCCGGCCACGTGCTCCTCGACGGGCAGCCGATCCCGCATCGCGGCCCCGGGCTGCGCCGCTACCGCCAGCGGGTGCGCATGGTCTTCCAGGACCCGTTCGCCTCGTTGAACCCGTACCACACCATCCGCCACCACCTGGAGCGTCCGCTGCGCCTCGACGCCGTCGTGCCCCAGGACCAGGTCGAGGACGAGGTGCGGAGCCTGCTCGCGCGCGTCCGGCTCGACCCCGACGCGACCATCGACCGCCGCCCCCACGAGCTGTCGGGCGGTCAGCGCCAGCGCGTCGCGATCGCCCGCGCGCTCGCGTCGCGGCCCGAGCTGCTCATCGCCGACGAGCCGGTGTCGATGCTCGACGTGTCGATCCGGCTGGGGGTGCTCAACCTGCTCGCGGACCTGCAGCGCGAGTCGAACCTGGGCGTCCTGTACATCACTCACGACCTCGCGACCGCGCGCCACTTCTCCGACGAGATCATGGTCCTGCACCACGGCGTGGTCGTCGAGCGCGGCGCCGCCGACGACGTCATCCTGCGCGCGCAGCACGAGTACACGCGTGCGCTGCGCGGCGCCTCGCCCGACCCCGACAAGCACTTCGCGGACCCCTCGGGCCGCGCCGTCACGAGGAGCTGACGTGCGATTCCTGCTGCGCCGCCTCGCGTTCTACGCCTTCACCGCGTGGGCCGCGATCACCATCAACTTCTTCCTGCCGCGGTTCATGAAGGGCGACCCCATCACCGCGTACCTGCAGAAGCACCAGAGCGAGTTCAACCCCGAGGCGATCGACTCGCTGCGGACGCTGTTCGGGCTGGAGTCCGACAGGTCGCTGCTCCAGCAGTACATCGACTACTGGGGGCTGCTGCTGCACGGCGACCTCGGCCGGTCCTTCAGCCGCGGCCTCGCGCCGGTGTCGGACGTCATCGCCTCGGCCCTGCCGTGGACGCTCGGGCTCGTGGGCATCGCGACGATCCTCAGCTTCTTCATCGGCACCGGCATCGGCTCGCTCATCGGGTGGCGACGCGGCAGCCGGGCCGACTACGTCGTGCCGTTCGCCACGTTCTTCTCGACGGTGCCGTACTTCTGGATGGGCCTCATCGTCATCGCCGTGTTCTCGACCACTCTCGGCTGGTTCCCGGCCTCGCACGCGTACGACAAGGGCTCGTCGCCCGAGTGGTCGTGGGACTTCATCGGCCAGGTGATCGCCCACGGGACGCTGCCCGCCGTCACCATCGTCGTCGCGTCCCTCGGCGGCTGGATCCTGGGCATGCGCAACATGATGATCACGGTGCTCGACGAGGACTACGTCACGGTCGCCGAGGCGAAGGGGCTCGCGCCCCAGCGCGTCATGACCCGCTACGCCGCGCGCAACGCGGTCCTGCCCCAGCTGTCGAGCTTCGCGCTCGCGCTCGGCTTCATCGTGGGCGGCACGCTCGTGATGGAGCTCGTGTTCTCGTACCCCGGCGTCGGCAAGCTCCTGCTCGACGCGACCAACGCCAAGGACTGGCCGCTCATGCAGGGCCTGTTCCTGGTGATCACGCTCGCGGTGCTCGTCGCGAACATCCTCGCCGACGTCGCCCACGCGATCCTCGACCCGCGCACCCGGATGATGGAGTCCTGACATGTCGCTGTCGACCTTCCCCACCACCTCCGAGACGGAGGAGAACCGCACGACCGAGCCGCAGCGGCCCACGCGCCTGAGCCGGCTCGGCAAGTCGTTCGCGATGTTCCGCAACCCCAAGTCGATCACCGGCCTGGTCATCCTCGGGATCTTCGCGCTCGTCGCGATCCTCGGCGACGTCATCGCGCCGTACGGGCCCCTGGACAAGGACTTCTACGCGCTGAAGCAGCCGCCCTCCGCCGAGCACTGGCTGGGCACCACGCACCTCGGCGAGGACGTGTTCAGCCAGATCGTCTACGGCACACGCGGCGTCCTCGTCGTGGGCCTCGTCGCGGGCGTGCTCGCGACGTTCGTCGCGGTGCTCGTGGGCGTCGCCGCCGGGTACCTGTCCGGCTGGCGCTCCGAGTCGCTGTCCGCGCTCACCAACGTGTTCCTGGTGATCCCGGGCCTGCCGCTCATCATCATCGTGGCGTCGCAGTACGACAACCCGAGCATCGTGCTCATCTCCGCCGTGATCGCGATCACCGGCTGGGCGTGGGGCGCGCGCGTGCTGCGCGCGCAGACGATGTCGCTGCGCAACCGCGACTTCGTGCAGGCGGCCAAGGCGAACGGCGAGCGCCTGTGGCGCATCATCGCCGTCGAGATGCTGCCGAACCTCACCGCGATCATCGCGTCCAGCTTCGTCGGCACCGTCACCGCGGCCGTGCTCGGCCTCACCACGCTGGCGTTCATCGGCGTCATCCCGATCACCAACCTCAACTGGGGCACCATCCTGTTCTGGGCGCAGCAGAACGGCGCATTCCCCGACTTCTGGTGGTGGTACGTGCCCGCCGGCCTCTGCATCGCGATCCTCGGGATGGCGCTGTCGCTGGTGAACTTCGGCATCGACGAGTACGTCAACCCGCGCCTGCGGTCCGCAGGCGAGCGCGCCCGCGCGATGCGCAAGAAGGGGATGAGCCTGACCGGCGGCGTCACCGAGGTCAGGACGGCGGACGATGCGGCGGCCCCGCCGGACGCCGCGCCCGAGCCCGAGGAGCGCGAGGCGGCGCTCCGCCGCTGACGGCACGAGGGCCCGGGGAGCATCGTCCCCGGGCCCTCGTGAGCGTCTGCGTGCGGCTACGCGCCGAAGCCGACGCGCCGCTTTGTCTCCTCGCCGATGTCGACATAGCCGAGCGCGGCGCCCGGGACCACCACGCGACGGCCCTTGGCGTCCGTGAGGTCGAGCGTGCCGCCCTTGGTCGCCGCGGCCACCGCCGCCGCGACCGCGTCCGCCGACATGTCGGTGTCGATAGCGATCTCGCGCGACACGTTCTGCACGCCGATCCTGATCTCCACAGCCGCCTCCAATGCTCGTGATGCCGTAGGTCTGCCCTTATCCTAGGGCGATGACTCGGCGGTCCGGAGGCCTGTTCGCGGGCAGGGGAATCGCCCTCCCCGGCATCCTCGTGACCCTCGTGACCGTGGTCGTCTGCTTCGCCGCCGGTCTTGGCGCGGGCTGGGTGACCGGCCAGGTACCGAGCTGGTACCGGGCGTGGAGCGCCGAGCCGGAGCCCAGCGTCTCCGCCAGCCCCTCCGAGAGCCCCGAGCCCGAGGTGAGCCTGCCCGCGATGGAACCGATCACCCGCGCGCTCGACGAGCAGGACGCCGCCGCGGGCGTCGTCACCACCACCGTGCCCGAGCAGGGCGAGGGCACCTTCACCACCGTCAGCCGCACCACGGGGCCCTCCGCCTCGCCCGACGAGACCGACGGGCCCACGCGCTATGTCCGCATCGACGTCGAGGACGGTGTCACGGTCGACGAGGAGGCCCTCGTCTCCTCGGTCATGACGACCCTGCAGGACCAGCGCGGGTGGGGATCCGCAGGCCGGCTGCAGTTCGTCGTGACCGACGGCGCCGCGGACGTGCAGGTGGTCATCGCGACGCCGTACACGATCGCCACCCGATGCCCCGACGAGCCTGCGGGCGAGGACCCCACCTGCGCCGAGCAGGGCATCGTGCCGGTGTCGATCTACGACTGGACGGCCGGGATCGGCCGCTACGGCGACAACCGCAAGGGTGCCCGCGCGTACCTCCTCAACCACGGGACCGGCCTCGTGCTCGGCGAGGAGCAGGTGAAGTGCACGTCCGGCCAGGCCTCCGTGATGGCTGACCAGACCCGCATGCCCAAGGCCTGCACCACCAACGCCTGGCCGTTCCCCGACGCCAAGAAGTCCGGCTGAGCGGCGCGGTGACGCGGACGGTGTCAGACCCCTCTGGTGGGATCGGCGCATGACCGCGCTCCGCCTGCTGCCCGCCGCGTCGGTGCCGGCCCCGCCCGCGCTCGACGAGGCGCAGCGGGCCGCCGTCGACGCCGCGCTCGCGCCGTCGCGACCCGGGGAGCCCGGCCACCTCGTCGTGGTGGGTCCGCCCGGGGCCGGGAAGACGACGCTCGCCGGCGCGCTCGCGCTCGAGGCCGCGCACCGCGGGACCGACCCGGGCCGACTGCTCGTCCTGTCGGCGACCCGCGCGGGCGCCGCGCGGCTGCGCGACCGCGTGTCGCTCGCCCTCGAACGGCCGGTGGGGGCGCCGGTGGTGCGCACCGCCGCGTCGGCCGCGCACGGGATCCTTTCCGCGCAGGCGACCGCGCTCGGCGACCCGCCGCCGGTCCTCGTGACCGGCGCGGAGCAGGACCAGATCCTCCGCGAGCTCCTCGACGGCCATCGTGCGGGGCTCGGGCGCGTCCCCGACTGGGGCGGCGCCGTCCCCGTCGAGGCGACCGGGCTCGCGGGCTTCCGCGCCGAGCTGCGCGACCTGCTGATGCGCGCGAGCGAGGCGGGGCTCGACCCGGACGGCCTCGCGGGTCTCGGCGACGCCACGGGGCGCCCCGAGTGGCGCGCGGCCGCCTCGGTGATGGACGAGTACGACGCGGTCCTCGGCTGGCGCTCGCTCACGCCGGACCAGGGCTCCCGATTCGACCCCGCCGTGGTGGTCGCGCAGGCCGCGCACGTCCTCGAGAGCTGGGACGCGCCGGGCGAGCGGCCATCGTGGGACCTCGTGGTGGTGGACGACGCCCAGGACCTCACCCGCGCCGGCATCCGCCTCCTCCGCGCCCTGGCCGCCGGAGGGGCGCGGCTCGTGCTGCTGGGCAACGCGGACGAGGCGGTGCAGGGCTACCGCGGCGCGGTCCCCGCGGTGCTCGCCGCCGCGACCGGCACGGACGGTCCCGGCGGCTTCGGCGCCGCGCTCCTGCGGCTCGGCCCGGGGCATCGCCAGGCGGGCGCGCTCGCGGCCGTGACCGCCTCCGCGGTCGGGCGCATCGGCACGGCGGGGGCCGGGTCGGCCCGCGTCGCCGTGCCCGCGCCCGACACCTCCGAGGGCGTCGAGATCCTGGTGGCCGCGCATCGTCACGCGCACTCGCGCGCGATCGCGCAGGCGCTGCGCCGCGCGCGCCACGGCCTCGACGGCCCGGAGACGCCGTGGGGCGAGATGGTCGTGGTCGCACGCTCGAGCGCGCGGCTGCGGGAGATCCGCGCGGACCTCGCGGCCGCGGACATCCCGTGCGAGACTCTCGGCGACGGCACCGCGCTGCACGCCGAGCCAGCGGTAGCCCCGATCCTCACCCTCATGCGCCGCGCCGCGGAGCTCGCGCGCGGCGAGACGCCCGCGTGGGAGGAGGCCGAGGCGGTCGAGCTGCTCGGTTCGCGCATCGTCGGCATCGACCCCGTCGCGATGCGCCGGCTGCGCCGCGCGCTCGTCCGGGAGGAGCGGCGCGGCGGCGGCTCCCGCCCGTCCGCGGAGCTGCTCGTCGAGGCGGTCGCCGCCCCCGAGCGCTGGGCGAGCCTCGGCACCCCCGAGGCACGGCTCGCGGAGCGGGCCTCGCGCGCGCTCCACGCGGGCGCCGCGGCGGCCGCGGGCGGCACCCCGGCCACGGTGGCGTGGGCGGTCTGGGACGCCCTCGGCGTCGCCGACGACTGGCGCGCCGCCGCGCTCGCCGGCTCCGCGCGCGACGACGCGGACCTCGACGCCGTGATCGCGCTCATGCGCGCCGCCGCGATCTACGTCGAGCGGATGCCGTCCGCCTCCGCGGAGTCGTTCGTCGACCACCTCGAGGGCCAGGACTTCGCGCCCGACACGCTCGGCGCGCGGGCGCGCGTCGAGGACGCCGTGGCGTTCTGCACGCCCGCGTCCGCGGCCGGGCGCGAGTGGGACACCGTCGTCGTGGCCGGGCTCGAGGAGGGGGCGTGGCCCGACACGCGCCTCCGGGACGCGGTCCTGGGCGCCCAGCAGCTCGCGGAGATCGTCGCGGGCCGCGCCGAGGCCGCCCCGCTCGCGCCGCAGGCCCGTGCCGCATGGGCCCGGGCCGCGCGCCGCGCCGTCGTGGACGACGAGACCCGCGCCTTCGCGGTGGCCGTGTCGCGTGCGCGCCGCCGGCTGATGCTCACGTGCGTCGACGGCGAGGACGAGCGCCCCTCGCGCTACCTCGCGTGGGCGGGCGCGGCGGCAGGAGTCGAGCCGGTGCGGGCCGACGCGACCCCGCGCGTCACGGACCTGCGCTCCGCCGTCGCCGCGGTCCGGGCCGGCGCCGCCGAGGCGGCCGACGACGCCCGGCGTGCTCACGTCGAGGTGCTCGCACGCCTGGCGGCCATGGGCGTCGCGGGCGCGGACCCCGACGAGTGGCACGGGGTCCCCGCCGCGTCGACGGAGGTCGGCATGTGGGACGACGACCAGCCGGTGCGGGTGTCCCCGTCGCGGCTCGAGGCGCTCGAGACCTGCCCCCTGCGGTGGGCGCTGGAGACGGCCGGCGGCAGCGCCGCCGCCTCCGAGAAGCAGAGCCTCGGCACGCTCGTGCACGAGGTCGCGGCGGCCCTGCCGCACGGCACCCACGCGGAGCTCGCGGCCGCGCTCGAGGAGCGGTGGCCCGAGATCGCCGGCACCGAGACCTGGCCCGACCGCGTCCTCAAGGACCGTGCCGACGCGATGATCCGCCGCCTCGCGGGCTACGTCGCGGGCGTGCGCGCGGGCGAGGTCCGCGTCGAGCAGCCGTTCAGCGTCCAGATCGGGCGCGCGGTCGTTGCCGGCAGCGCCGACCGTGTCGAGGTGACGGACGGCAAGGCGCGCATCGTCGACCTCAAGACCGGCCAGGCGGTGTCGAAGAAGGACGCCGAGCAGCACGCGCAGCTCGCGATGTACCAGCTCGCCGCGGACCACGGCGGCTTCGACGGCGTCGCCGAGGCCGACGGCGCGGCGCTCGTGTTCGTCGGCGGCGCGACCCAGGGCGCGAGCGAGCGCGCCCAGCCCGCGATCGACGTGGAGAAGGAGAAGGCGCGCCTCACCGAGGCGGTCGACACCATGGCGCGCGGCACGTTCACGGCGATCACGAACGACCGCTGCGCGGCGTGCCCGGTGCGGCGCTCGTGCCCGGCGTGGCCGAGCGGAAGGCAGGTGACGGACGGATGACCGAGGCGGACCTCGCGGACGAGGGCCTCGTCCGGGGCGCGCGCCGCTCCGCGGAGGAGCTCGCGGTGCTCGTCACCGGACGCCCGCCCACGCCCGAGCAGGCCGGCGTCATCGGCGCCGGGCTCGACCCGATGCTGGTGGTCGCGGGCGCCGGGTCGGGCAAGACCGAGACCCTGTCGCTGCGCATCGTCCACCTGCTCGATCACGCGGAGGAGCTGTTCGGCACGCCCATCAGCCCCGACGAGATCCTGTGCCTCACCTTCACGCGCAAGGCCGCCGCCGAGATCGCCGAGCGCGCCGAGCACCGCATCGCGACCGCCTTCGGCGAGGACCCGTCCCGCCCGCCCGCCTCGGTGTCGACGTACAACGCGTACTCTGCGCAGCTGGTCGCCGAGCACGGCCTGCGGCTCGGCATCGACCCCGACGCGACCACGCTGACCGCCGCCGCGCTGTGGCAGCTGGCGTCCGACGTCGTGACGTCGTGGACCGCGCCCCTCGACGCGGACGCGGCGGTCAGCACCGTGACCGCGGCGATCTCGCGGCTCGCGGGCCAGCTGCGCGACCACGACGTCACCCCGGAGGCGCTGCGCGCGTGGGCCCTGGGCGCCCTCGCGACGCTCGAGGAGCTGCCCAAGAACGCGGGCGACCGCGCTCCAGGACCGCTCACGACCCGGACCGGGAGCCCCAACGACCACGCCAAGCGCGTCGCGAAGCTGCGCACCCTCGCGGCGGTGTCCGAGCTCGTCGACGAGTTCCAGCGGCGCAAGCGCGAGGCGTCGCAGCTCGACTTCGCGGACCAGGTGGCGTTCGCCGCCGAGCTGTCGCGCCTCGAGGCGGTTCAGGCGGTCGAGCGCGGCCGCTACCGCGCGATCCTCCTCGACGAGTTCCAGGACACCTCGCCGGGACAGCTGCGGCTGTTCGCGCGGCTGTTCGGCGCCGACCACCACGTCATGGCGGTCGGCGACCCGAACCAGGCGATCTACGGCTTCCGCGGCGCCTCGGAGAGCGCGCTGCCCATGTTCGTCGACGAGTTCGCGCACGGGCGCGAGGTGCGCCAGGCGAGCCTGTCGGTGTCGTGGCGCAACGAGGGCGCGGTCCTCGCGGTGGCCAACGCGGCGGCCGCGCCGCTGCGCGAGGCCTCGCGCGTCGAGGTGCTCCCGCTGCGCTCCCGCGCCACCTACCTTGAGCAGCGGGAGCCCGCCCGACGCGCACCCGGCGTCGCCGGCCTCGTCACCGAGGACCACGTGCAGGAGGCCGATGCGGTGGTGGCCTTCGTCCAGGACCGTCGCGCCGAGCTGCGCACCGGCCCCGAGCTCCCCACGGCCGCGATCCTGTGCCGCCGCCGCGCGCAGTTCGCCGCGATGGTCGAGGCGCTCGTGCGGGCGGGCGTCGACTACGAGGTGGTGGGTCTCGGCGGCCTCGTCGACACCCCCGAGGTCTCGGACCTGGTCGCGCTGCTCGAGATCGCGCACGACCCCTCGCGCGGCGACTCCGCGATGCGCCTGCTCACGTCCGAGCGCATCGCCCTCGGCATCCGCGACCTCGCCGCGCTGCAGGACTGGGCGCGCGAGCTCGCGGGACCGCGGGAGTCCCGCGACAGCGAGTCGAGCCTCGTCGACGCGCTCGCCACGCCCCCGGCCCCCGGTTGGGCCTCGCGCGAGGGCCGCTCCCTGAGCGCCGTCGCCCACGGGCGCATCGTCCGGCTGCAGCGCGCGGTCGACGCGATCCGGACCCGCACCTACCTGTCCCTGCCCGAGCTCATCCTCGCCGCCGAGCGCGCGTGGGGCCTGGACATCGAGGCCGCGGTCGCGCGCCCCGACGGCCGCGCCGCGCGCAACGTCGACGCGTTCGTCGACGCCGCGCGCCAGTTCGCCGCGGGCGCCGAGCGCGCCACGCTGGGTGCCTTCCTCGCGTGGCTCGAGGCCGCGCGCAGCGAGGAGGGCGGCCTCGAGCTGCCGGTCAAGGAGCCCGAGCCCGGCGCCGTGCAGGTGCTCACGGTGCACGCGGCCAAGGGGCTCGAGTGGGACGTGGTGGCGGTGCCCGGCCTGGTGGACGGGCACTTCCCGTCGGTGGGGGAGCCGTCCTCGCGGCGCCCGTACTACACGGACGCCGGCTGGCGCGGGCGCGGCGTCGAGCTGCCGTACGAGCTGCGGCTCGACCGCGCGGACCTGCCGCACTGGGACTGGCGCTCGGCGGCCGACCACGGCACCCTCGCCGAGTCGCTCGAGGACTTCGAGAAGGCGTGCGGCGCGCACCGCGTCGCGGAGGAGCGGCGCCTCTTCTACGTCGCCGTGACGCGGGCCCGCTCGCACGTGCTGCTGTCCGCCTCCTGGCGGGTGGGCGGCGCGACCGTGCGGACGCCGTCGTGCTACCTGCGCGAGCTCGTCGAGCTGGGCATGCTGTCCGACGACGGCTGGGCGCCCCGCCCCGACGACGATGCGCCGGCCCCGGTCGAGCAGGTCCGTGCGGACTGGCCGCCCGCGCCCACCCCCGCGCAGCTCGGGAGGCGCGCCCTCGCCTGCGAGGTACGCGGCGCGCTGGCGGCGGGCTCCGAGGCGGGGCAGGACCCCGCCGACGCCGACTGGGCGCGGCTGCCGCTGGGCCGCGAGATCGCGGCGATGCTCGAGGAGCGGCGCGAGCGTGAGCGCGGCGTCGGGGACGTCGCGCTGCCGGCGCACCTGTCGACCTCGGGCCTCGTGTCGCTGCGCCGGGACCGCGAGGCGTTCACCGCGCAGCTGAGACGACCGCTGCCCGCCGAGCCGACGCCGGCCGCGCGTCGCGGCAGCCTGCTGCACGCGTGGATCGAGGCCCAGTACGGCCACGTGCCGCTGCTGTCCCTGGACGACCTCGGGCCCGGCGAGGACGAGGCCGACCTCGACGCGCTCAAGGACGCATTCGCGCGGTCCGAGTGGGCCGGCCGCGCGCCGAGCCACATCGAGGTCGACGTGGAGGTGCCCATCGGGGGCGTGACGATCCGCTCGCGCATCGACGCGGTGTTCCCGGCCGGCGCCGGGCTCGACAGGGTCACGGTGGTGGACTGGAAGTCCGGCTCCGCTCCCCGCGACGCGCACGAGCGCGCGGCGCGCGAGGTGCAGCTCGCGGTCTACCGGCTCGCGTGGTCGGAGTGGACGGGGGTGCCGCTCGAGGACGTCGACGCGGCGTTCCACTACGTCCGCGACGACGCGACGGTGCGGCCGGAGCGGCTGCTCACGCGAGAGGAGATCGAGGCGCTGCTCGCGCCGTCGGCCGGCTGAGGAGGGTCAGTCCTCGAACAGCATCGCCTCGAGGTCGGCGAGCATGCCCTCGCCGTCCGCGATCACGTCCGGGTTGTCCGTCCGGACGCCGTACATCAGCCAGCGCATGAGCGCCATCTCGGAGGCGAGGCGCGCGCGGTCGAGCAGGTGCGGGTCGCGCATCTCGCGGCGGCGGCCGTGATACGCCTCGACCACCGAGTCGAGCACGTCGTCGGGGGCCGCGGCGACCAGCCACGCGAGGTCGTCGGCGGGGTCCGCGACGCGCGCGTCCATCCAGTCGACGATCCCGGAGACCGAGCCGTCGGCCACGTAGACCTGGTGCTCGCCCATGTCGCCGTGGACCACGGTCGGGTCGAAGCGCCACCAGGACACGTTCTCGAGCTGGTGCTCCCAGCGGTCCGCGAGGCGCGGCGGGACCTTGCCGGTCTGGATGCCGGCGTCGAGCTCGGCCAGGCGCCGCTCGCGGTACTCCTCGGCGGTGTAGCCGGGCAGGCCCTGGTCCTCGATCACGGTGACGGGCAGCTCGTGGATCTCGGCGAGCGCGCGGCCCACCGTCGCCGCCAGCCCCGGCCCGGGCTGGAGCGCCGCGAGCATGAGCGGCGCGCCGGGCACCTCGGTGTAGACGATCGCGCGGCCGGTGTCGTCGGACAGCTCGGCGGCGCCCACCGGGTGCGGCACCTCGAACGACACGAGCCCGGCCTCCTTGGCGCGGGCGAGGGCGCTCAGCAGGCCCTTCTCGGCCTCGAGCGCGGCGCCCGCGGCGGCCCGCTTGGGCGCGCGCACGATCCACCTCTTGCCGGTCGAGTCCTTGACCACGACGACCTCGAAGTCCGCATCCGTGTGCGGGCTGCGCAGCACGTCGTAGACGTCGAGCCCGGGCACGGCGACGGACGCCAGGGCTGCGAGCGCGAGCGGTGAACGGGGCACAGGCTCACGGTAGAGCGAACGGGGCGGTCGCGCCACGCTCCACGCCGCACGGGCCAGGCACGATGCACCCGGTGCGCCCCGACCCCCACCCCCGCGCGCCCACCGACACCGGCTTCCGGGGAACTCACCGACGGTCTGGGGAGATCTTCGCCTCCTGCGGGGAGCTGAGCGACGTTCCTTGCCCCTACCCACCGCGAATGGGTAGACCAGTGTCGCTTCCGGGAGATGTCCGCACGCCAGGGGTAGGTGAGTGTCGTCCGGCAGCCGTGACCGACCACCATCTACCCCTCACGAGCGCGAACCTCCGGAAAACGACCAAGGTCTACCCATGCGGAAGCGGGAGCCAGGGAGGGCGGTACGGTGACCAGGTGAGGAACCCCTGGCCGCTCGACCTTGCCAGCCGTGTCGACCGCGCCGCCGTGCGCCGCGACACCGTCGACCTGGAGGCCTGCGACGCGATCGTCGTGCGCGACGGGCGCGTGCTCGCCGCCGACGGGCGCGTCGTCGAGCTCGCCCCCGCCGCCCAGCCCCCGGCGGCCCTCCGGATCTACTTGGGACGCGACGGCGAGAGGGACCTCGTCGCGCTCGTGCCCGCGGACCCGGGCTTCGGGGCGGACGAGGACGGCATCGGCGGCGACCGCATGCGCGGCCTGCGCGACCTGCTCGCGGGCTTCTGGGACCGCGGCGCCGAGGGGGAGCGCGAGCACGAGCTGGCCACCACGGCCGTCGCGATCGCCAACTGGCACGCCACCCACCCGCGCTGCGCGCTGTGCGGCGAGCCCACCGAGCCGACGCTCGGCGGCTGGGTGCGCCGCTGCCCCGAGGACGGCCGCGACCACTACCCGCGCACCGATCCCGCGATCATCGTCGCGATCACCGACCCCGAGGACCGGCTCCTGCTGGCGCATGCCTCGCACTGGTCGCCGCGGCGCTTCTCGCACCTCGCGGGCTACGTCGAGCCGGGCGAGACCTTCGAGCAGGCGGTCCACCGCGAGGTCGAGGAGGAGTCGGGCCTCGCGCTCACCGGGCTCGAGTACCTCGGCTCGCAGCCGTGGCCCTTCCCCGCCTCCGTCATGGTCGCCTTCCGGGCCCGCACGGCGCGCCCGGAGGACCTGCGCCTCGACATGGATGAGATCTCCGAGGCGCGCTTCGTCGCGCGCGACGAGATCGCCGAGCTCATCGCGAGCGGCGAGGTCGTCCTCGCGCCCAAGGGCTCGGTCGCCCGCCGGATGCTCGAGGACTGGTTCGGGGGAGCGCTGCCCGAGCCGCGCCGCTCGGGCCCCGTCGACGTCTAGGACGGTCGCCGCCTCTACCGCCGCCGGGCCCGGCAGGACTACTCTCGCGCCAAGGCCCGCGCGCATCGGCCGCGACGCCCCTCTCATCCGCGCGGCGCGCACCCTCCGGGAGGCCCCATGATCGAGCTCGGCTCGTTCTCCACCACGGTGGGCCTCGTCACGGGTCCGCTCCAGGAGAGCCTCGCGGGCCGGGACTACCGGGTGGCGGCGGTCACCAACGGCGCGTCCAGCCACATCCTCCACGTGTTCGTCGAGAACGACGTGCTCGGGTTCTGCGTCACGTGGGATTGGTCGGAGGCACGATGCGCGGCGTACCCCGCGCCGATGCGCGCCGAGTGGTGGCGGTGGGCGATCGGCCCGTCGTGCCTCGCGCACTGGCGCGGCGAGCCGCTGCCCGCGCACGAGGGCTCCGCGGAGGCCGTCGGGCTGCTGCTCGCCCGCATCGGGGAGCTCGAGGCGCTCGCGCGCGACCACGGCCGCTGGCAGGACGTGCGCCGCGGCCGCCTGCCGCGCTGAGCCGCATCGTCCCCAGGCGCGCCCGTGGTGTCGGCGGTCCCTGACACAATGGCCGCGATGTCAGCCGACCAGATCCTCGACGCCCTCGACCCGGAGCAGCGGGAGGTGGCCACCGCGCTCCACGGCCCTGTCGTCGTGCTCGCGGGAGCCGGCACGGGCAAGACCCGCGCGATCACCCACCGCATCGCCTACGGGGTGCGCGTCAACGCGTACAACCCGCAGTCCGTGCTCGCCGTCACCTTCACCGCGCGCGCGGCGGGGGAGATGCGCCAGCGCCTGCGCGGCCTGGGGGTCACGGGCGTCCAGGCCCGCACCTTCCACGCCGCCGCGCTGCGCCAGCTCAGCTACTTCTGGCCCGAGGTGGTCGGCGGCCAGATCCCGGGGCTCGTCGAGCACAAGGCGCCGCTCGTGGGCCGGGCGGCGCGCGACGCGGGCCTCAGCCCCGACCGCCTCACGGTGCGCGACCTGGCGTCCGAGATCGAGTGGGCGAAGGTGTCGCTCGTGAGCGCCGACGACTACGCCGCGAAGATCGCGCGCCTCGGCCGGCCGTCGCCCGCGGACCTGCCGCCGGCGCAGGTCGCGGATGTGATGCGCGCCTACGAGGACGCGAAGACGGACGCGGTGGTGCTCGACTTCGAGGACATCCTGCTGCTGCTCGCCGACATCATCGGCCGTCACCCGGAGGTGGGCGACCAGATCCGCCGCCAGTACCGCCACTTCGTCGTGGACGAGTACCAGGACGTCTCCCCGCTCCAGCAGTTCCTGCTCGAGCAGTGGCTCGGCGGCCGGCGCGAGCTGTGCGTCGTGGGCGACCCCGCGCAGACCATCTACTCGTTCGCCGGCGCGAGCCCGCAGCACCTGCTCGGCTTCACCCGCACGTATCCCGATGCCACGCAGGTGCGCCTGGTGCGCGACTACCGCTCCACGCCGCAGGTGGTGCGCCTCGCCAACGAGCTCATGCGCCGCCGCGGGTCCGCCGGCACGGGCGTCGAGCTCATCGCGCAGCGGCCCTCGGGCCCCGCGCCCGACTACCGCGCGTACGACGACGACGCGTCCGAGGCGCAGGGCGTCGCCGCGCAGATCGAGCGGCTGATCGGGACCGGGGTGAAGCCGTCGGAGATCGCCGTGCTGTACCGCATCAACAGCCAGTCGGAGGCGATGGAGGAGGCGCTGGCCGAGCGCGGCATCGGCTACCTCGTCCGCGGCGGGCAGCGGTTCTTCGATCGCGAGGAGGTCCGCAAGGGGATCGTGCTGCTGCGCGGCGCGGCGGTCGCCGAGGACGACCGGCCGCTCGGGGAGCGGGTGCGCGACGCGCTCGGCGGGGCCGGGTGGTCCGAGGAGCCGCCGGCGGCGCGCGGCGCCGTGCGCGAGCGCTGGGACGCGCTCCAGGCGCTCGTCAACCTCGCCGACGACCTCGCCGCCGACACCGGCGGCGCCGCGACCATGCGCGACCTGGTCGAGCACCTCGCGGAGCGGGCGCGCGCGCAGCACGCACCCGCCGTCGAGGGCGTCACCCTCACCTCGATGCACGCCGCCAAGGGCCTCGAGTGGGACGCGGTGTTCATCGTCGGCTGCTCCGAGGGCCTGCTGCCGATCACGCACGCCGAGACCGACGAGCAGCTCGAGGAGGAGCGCCGCCTCCTCTACGTGTCGATCACGCGCGCCCGCGAGCACCTCGCGCTCAGCTTCGCGCGCTCCCGCAAGGCGGGCGGCAAGGGGACCCGCAAGCGCACGCGCTTCCTCGAGCAGCAGTGGCCCGACGCGCGTCCCGCGCGGGTCGCGCGGCAGTCGACGTCCGCGAAGCTCGCGGACCTCGACCCCGAGCAGCTGCGCCTGTTCGACACGCTCAAGCAGTGGCGGCTCGCGATCGCGCAGGAGTCGTCCAAGCCCGCCTTCACGGTGCTGGTCGACGCCTCGCTCGTCGAGATCGCGCGCGACCGCCCGGCCAACCTGGGCGAGCTCGCCCGCGTGAGCGGGGTGGGGGCCTCGAAGCTCGACAAGTACGGCCTCGCGATCCTGGAGATCGTGGCCGCGCACTGACTCACGCCGCGCCGCACCCGCAGTCGGGGTGAGGGACGATGCGGCGCCGCCGCGGCAGCCCGCGCTCGACCCGCCAGGCGGTCGGGTCCGCGCCGGCGAGCAGCGCCGCGAGCGCCGTCGCGGCGAGCGCGCCCGCCACGGCCGCGGACAGCGCGTCGGTGCGCTCGGGCAGCCCCTCGCACTGCAGCGCGAGCACCGGCCACGCCGCATCGCGATCCGTGCGCTCCAGCCCGACGCACCGCAGGCACGCCGTCGCCCCGGGACGGACGGGCAGCACCGTCACGCCCGCCTCGTCGGCCAGCGCCGCGACGTGCGGGCCATCGAGCAGCAGCCGGTGGTGCACCGCCGCGCCCACCGCGCCGTACGCGGTCGCGATCTCGCCGTCGACGGACCGCTCGGCATCGAGATGGAGGCGCAGCCCGGGACGGACGGCGGCCGCGAGGCGCGCGACCGGCGCGGCGGGCGCGGCCGGATCGCCGACGAGGCTGAGCGACGCCGCACCGGCGCGTGCCGCCGCCTCGGCCGCCGCGGTGCCCACGGGCCCCAGGCCCCTCACCCGGACGTCGCGGCCGGCGAGGCTCGGCACAAGCACGCGGCGGGCCAGCCCGGGCTGCTCCGTGCCGTCGCCGCGCCACAGGAGCGGCGCTGCGGTCGCATCGTCCATGGCCTCACGGTCGCACGGCGGGCCGCCCGCTCCGGCGCTGTCCACAGGCCGGAGACGCGCGAAGGGCCGGTCCCCGTGGGGGCCGGCCCTTCGTGGAGCTCTGCTGGCTTTACGCCTTGCCGAGGATGCGGTTCAGCTTCGTGCCGCACACCGGGCAGGTGGCCTTCGCCATGCGGCGGCCGTTCTCCGAGACGACGACGTCGCCCTCGGTCTCGCGCTTCTCCTTGCACTTCACGCAGTAGAACTCGCCCGAGTACTTGTCAGCCATTCGGCTCTCCTTCTTCTCTGTGGCGCGGCGGTACACGCCGCACGTCTCTGCAGGCCGATGAGGGCCCTTGGTCCCCCAGCGTAGACGCGCGTGCCGGAAATCCACCCATCGGCGGGCGGGTGTCGCCACGCGGTCCGTGTGCACCCTACTCGTCTTCACCCCCGAGCAGGCGCTCGAGCTCGCGATCGACCTCGTCCCCCTCGCCGCGCGCGACGTACGCGTCGACCCACGCCTGCCAGCGGCCGAGCTCCTCCGAGTCGGGCAGCAGGTCGGGGTGCGACCACACGCCGTCGCGGCCCTCGGGCCCCAGCCGCGAGTGCAGCGAGGCCCACATCGCCGAGGCGTCGCGCATGCGCCGCGGGCGCAGCTCGAGGTCGAGCAGGTTGGCGAACGTGTCCTCCGCGGGACCGCCCGCGGCGCGGCGCCGGCGCATCATCTCGCGCAGCGCGCCCACGTCGGGCAGGTGCGGTGCGGCGGCGCGCATCGTCACGTCGTCGACCCAGCCCTCGACCAGCGCGAGCAGCGTCTCGATCGACTCGAGCGTCGCCTTCTGCTCGTCGGTGTGCTGGGACGCGAAGATGCCGCGGTTGAGCGCCTGCTGCAGGCGCGCGGGGTCGCCCATGCCGGCGTCGCGCACGGCCTCCTCGAGCGCGTCGAGGTCGATCGTGATGCCCTGCGAGTAGCGCTCGACGAGCGTGTGGAGCTGCCCGGGCAGCCACGGCGCCGCCGCGAACAGGCGGATGTGGGCCGCCTCGCGCAGGGCGAGGAACGTGCGCACCGCCTCCTCGTCGATGTCGAGGCCCTCGGCGAACTCGGTGATCGCCTTGGGCACCAGCACGACGCGGGGCTCGGCGAGCAGCGGGATGCCCAGGTCCGTGGCGCCGAAGGCCTCGCGGGCCATCTCGCCGGCCGCCTGACCCATGTGCATGCCGCACACGGTGGGGGCGACGGAGCGCAGCAGGGCGCTCGGGTCGATGCCGCCCGCGTCCTCGTCGATGTCGGCGGCGCCCTCGAGGAGGCCGCCGAGGGCGTGCGACACGCTCACGGCGACGGGGCCGGCGAGGGTGCGCCACGTCGGCAGGGTCGCCTCGACCCACTCCGCGCGGCTCCACACGCGCGGCTCGAGCCGCGTCGGGTCGAAGTCCGTGACGGCGTCCAGCCACAGCTCGGCGCGCGAGATCGCCTGACGGTGCAGCGACGCCGTGGCCGCCGAGACGCTGGGATCACCGCCCTGGGCCGCGACGCCGCGCGCGACGTCGTGCGCCAGCTTCCAGTTGACGTCCTCGCCCTCCGACTGCGAGACGAGGGCCCGGATCTGGCCGAGCACATGCTCCATCATCGCGGGGCTGGCGGCGAGCCCGGACTGCGCGGCGAGCGCCTCCGGGTCCATGCCCATGCGCTGCAGCTCCTCCAGGGCGGCCTCCGCATCGTCCCCGAACAGCTCTCGCAGCAGCCGCATCCACGGCGTCGACTCGTCGCTCACGCTCACTCCGTCCGCGCACGCCGCATGCGTGCCTCCACCACGGTAACGAAGGACCGCCCGGATGCGCGGCGACGTTCGCTACCAGCAATGCCGTGCCGAGCCGCCGCGCGCATCGGCAACAATGGGGGCGTGACGACGACCGAGGCCAGCACCCCCGCGCCCGTGGAGCGCGCGACCTCCACCCGCCGCAGCACCGTGATGTCCGTGACGGGCCTCGCGACGAGCGCGCTGATCGCGCTGCTCACGATCGTGCCGTCGCCGTACGCGGTCGGATCCGCCGGGCCCACGTTCGACACGCTCGGCGACATCGACGACGTGCCGCTCGTCGAGATCTCCGGCGCCCCCACCTACATGTCCTCGGGCGAGCTGCGGCTCACCACGGTGTCGGTGTCCCGCGCCGGCTCGCAGCCGTTCACGCTCGGCCGCGTGCTCGCAGGCTGGGCGTCGCCGCGCCAGTACGTGGTGCCGCAGGAGGACGTCTTCGGCACCGCCGACGAGGAGGACGCCGCCGAGAAGCAGGCGCAGCAGGAGTGGATCAGCTCGCAGGAGAGCGCCACCGTGTCCGCGCTCGAGGCGCTCGGGCACCCCGTGCCCGCGGTGCTCGAGATCGCCGGCTTCGCCCAGGGCTCGAACGCCAAGGGCCTGCTCAAGAAGACGGACATCATCACCGGCGTCGACGGGGAGCCCGTCGCGACGTTCTCCGCGCTGGCCGACGCGATCGCCGTGCACGAGCCCGGCGACGACATCACCGTGACGGTGATGCGGGACGGCAAGGACCGCACCGAGACGTTCGCGACCGTCGACGACGGCACCGGCGACGCCGCGATCGGCGTGTGGATCGACCCGACCTTCGACCTGCCGATCGACGTCACGGTGCAGATCGACTCCGTCGGCGGCCCGTCCGCGGGGCTCATGTTCTCGCTCGGCATCATGGACCGCCTCACCGAGGTCGACGAGCTCGACGGCGCGCGCGTCGCGGGCACGGGCACGATCGACGCGACCGGCGACGTGGGCCCCATCGGCGGCATCCGCATGAAGCTCTTCGGCGCGCAGGACGCGGGCTCGGAGTGGTTCCTCGCGCCGGTCGAGAACTGCGCCGACGTCCGCGGCAACATCCCTGATGGTCTCCACGTTGTCGCAGTGGACACCCTCGACGACGCATACGAAGCGATCAGCCGCATCGGCCAGGACGACACCGCCGACCTGCCCGGCTGCTGAGCGTGGCAGGCTAGAGCCATCCCGACCCGAAGGACAACGACGTGAGTTTCGACGACCGCCCCGCCCGACCGGTCAGGCCCGCGCCCGTGCCGCAGCGACGATCGCCCCTCGCGATCACCGCCGTGGTGCTGGGCGCGCTGGTGCTGGCGGCGATCGCGACGGCCAACATCTGGACCGAGGTGGTCTGGTACGACCAGCTCGGCTACTCCGAGGTGTGGCGCACCCAATGGCTG
This sequence comes from Demequina maris, assembly GCF_000971155.1. Taxonomy (GTDB): domain Bacteria; phylum Actinomycetota; class Actinomycetes; order Actinomycetales; family Demequinaceae; genus Demequina; species Demequina maris. The sequence continues at coordinate 215,652 of NZ_BBLX01000005.1, forward strand.
GCGCGCATCGTGCTCTTCGTCATCGCGGGCGGCGTCGCCGCGTTCGTCATCTGGCTCAACCTGTGGATCGCTAAGCGCGTCCGCCCGGCCCGCACCGGCGGCCGCAGCCAGCTCGACCAGGTGCGCGAGCAGATCGAGCCCATCGAGCGACTCGCCATGATCGTGCTGCCGTCCGTGATCGGCCTCGTCGTCGGCCTCGCGGTGTCCTCGCAGTGGGAGACCGTCGTGGCGTGGCTCAACCACGAGAGCTTCGGCACGAAGGACCCGCAGTTCGGGCTCGACGCGTCCTTCTACGTGTTCACGCTGCCGATGCTCAACCTCGCGGTCACGCTCGTGCTCGCGCTCGGCGTGCTGTCGACGCTGATCGCGGCGTTCGTGCACCTGCTGTACGGCGGCATCGCGGGCACCGGCCGCTCATTCGTCGCGTCGAAGGGCGCGCGCATCCAGCTCGCCGTGCTCGGCGCCATCGTGATGCTCGCGATCGCCGCGAACTACTGGCTCGACCGCTACGGCCTGCTGACCAAGTCCGGCGAGAAGTTCTACGGCGCGTCGTACACGGACGTCAACGCGATCCTGCCGTCGCGGTCGATCCTCGCGGGGATCGCCGTCGTGGTGGCGCTCGTGTTCCTCGTGGTGATCTGGCGCGGCGACTGGCGTATCCCCGCCGTCGGCATCGGCCTCATGCTGCTGTCCGCGGTCGTGATCGGCGGCATCTACCCGTCGATCGTGCAGCGCTTCCAGGTGTCGCCGAACGAGCAGGAGCTCGAGACGCCGTTCATCCAGAACAACATCGACGCCACCCGCTACGCGTACGGCATCGCCGACATCGAGGAGACCCAGTACCGGGCCACCACGGAGGCGGAGGCGGACGCGCTGCGCCAGGACGCCGAGACCACCGCGCAGATCCGCCTGCTCGACCCGAACATCGTGTCGCCGGCGTTCCAGCAGCTGCAGCAGAACAAGCAGTACTACAACTTCGCGGACGTGCTGAACGTCGACCGCTACGCGCTCGAGGACGAGCTCCAGGACACCGTGATCGCGGTGCGCGAGCTCAACCTCGACGGCCTCGGCTCGGAGAGCCGCAACTGGGTCAACGACCACACGGTCTACACGCACGGCTTCGGCGTCGTGGCGGCGTACGGCAACAAGACGCAGATCGACGGCCAGCCCAGCTTCTTCGAGCGCGGCATCCCGTCGGTGGGCCTGCTCGGCGAGTACGAGCCGCGCATCTACTTCGGCTCGACCGTCCCCGACTACTCGATCGTCGGCGCACCCGAGGGCACCAACCCGTGGGAGCTGGACTACCCCGACGACAACTCCGACACCGGCCAGGTCAACACCACGTACACGGGCGACGGCGGCCCCGCGATCGGCAACCTCTTCGAGAAGCTGATGTTCGCGATCCGCATGGGCGAGGAGCAGATCCTGTTCTCCGACCGCGTCACCACCGAGTCGCAGATCCTCTACTACCGCGACCCGCTCGAGCGCGTCGCCCGCGTCGCGCCGTACCTCGAGCTCGACCAGACCGCGTACCCGGCGGTCGTCGACGGGCGCGTCGTGTGGGTGGTCGACGGCTACACCACCACGGACCAGTACCCGTACTCGGCGCCCGTCGCCTCCGACACGCTGTTCGCCCAGCAGTCGGGCACGACCACCGCGACCACGGTCCTCAACTACCTGCGCAACTCGGTCAAGGCGACCGTGGACGCGTACGACGGCTCCGTGACGCTGTACGCCTGGGACGAGGACGACCCGATCCTGCAGACCTGGCAGCACGTGTTCCCGACGTCGATCGAGCCGATCAGCGAGATCAGCGGCGAGCTCATGAGCCACCTGCGCTACCCCGAGGACCTCTTCGCGATCCAGCGCTACCAGCTCACGCAGTACCACGTGACCGACGCGGCGTCGTTCTACTCCGGCCAGGACTTCTGGCGGAACCCGGCCGACCCGACCGACGACACGCGCCTGCAGCCGCCGTACTACCTCACGCTGCAGATGCCGGACCAGGACGAGCCCACGTTCTCGCTCACGAGCAACTACATCCAGGGCGGTGACAACCCGCGCAACATCCTCACGGGCTACCTCGCCGTGAACTCGGAGACGGGGTCCACGCCGGGCGAGGTCGCGGAGGACTACGGCACGCTCCGGCTGCTCGAGCTGCCGCGCGACACCACCATCCCCGGCCCCGGCCAGGTGCAGAACAACTTCAACTCCGACCCCGACGCGCAGGAGACGCTGAACCTGCTGCGCCAGGGCGAGACCGACGTGGTCAACGGCAACCTGCTCACGCTCCCCGTGGGCGGCGGCCTGCTCTACGTGCAGCCCGTGTACGTCCAGTCCAGCCAGGGCACGCAGGTGCCGCTGCTGCGCAAGGTGTTCGTGGCTTTCGGCGACTCGGTCGGCTTCGCGGACACGCTCCCGGAGGCGCTCGACCAGGTCTTCGGCGAGGGCGCGGGCGAGGGCGCGGCCGGCACCGACAGCGGCACCGGCTCCGGCTCGGGCAGCACCGACGGCTCCGGGGACTCGGGCACCACCGACGGCGGCTCGGGCGACGCGGTCGACCCGACCGCCGAGGCGGCGCTGCAGGACGCCCTGGACCGCGCGAACCAGGCGCTTCAGGACAGCCAGGCCGCGCTCGCCGCGGGCGACTTCACGGCGTACGGCGAGGCGCAGGACGCGCTCGCCTCGGCCATCGAGGACGCGATCGCCGCGGAGGCGGAGCTCACCGGCGCGGCCTCGGGCTCGGAGTCGGGCTCGACGTCGGGCTCCACGGCCGAGCCGAGCGCCTCGGCCAGCGCCGAGCCGGCCGCCGAGCCGACCACGTCGCTCGAGGGCGACCTCTCGGCCCCGTAGCGGGACATGACGAAGGGGGCCGGTCCGACAGGACCGGCCCCCTTCGTCGTGCGCGGACGATGATCGCCCGGCTCAGGCCCCCGGGTCGAGGTGACGGTCGGTGGCCGCGCGGATGAAGCGCATGAAGAACACGAACGAGACGACGATCAGCGCCGCGGCCGCCCACATGAGCGCGGGGTACACGTCGAGGCGCTCGGGGTAGGCGAGATCGCCCGTCTGCAGGTCGAGCGAGAGCTGGAGCGCGGCCGACCCGACGCCCTGCACCAACCCGGCGAGGATCCACGGGATCCACCAGCCGAGGAGCAGGCCCAGGCCCACGGTGCGCCCGGCCACCTTGCGGGCGCCGATCGGGATCAGCACCGCGGAGGCGAGCGGGATGAACCAGCCCCACCACTCGACGGCGCCCATGCCGGGCCTCGCGCCCAGCGCCTCGCGGTTGCGGCGCATGCGCGACATCCAGAGGCCGTAGAGGATGTAGGAGGTCACCAGCAGCGGCGTGGTGAGCAGCGACAGCAGGTCTCCGGCGCTGAACTCGAGCTCGTTGGACTCGGCCATCCGTCGGATCGAGTCGACGCTGCCCTGCGCGGACACCGCGATGAGCACGGACACCACGGTGAATCCGGCGGCGACGCCGATGAGCCCCTTGGCGAGCCCCTCGGGCTTCTCGAGCGGCACGCCCGAGCGGTCGAACTGCACCTGCATCCCTTCCCCGTAGGTGGGGGGCGGGGGAGGGGCCGCACCTGGGATGATGCCCGGCGTGGCCGGGAAGGCCGGGGGCGGAGGCGGGAACGATGCGGGCGGCGGCGGAGGCGTCTGGTCGCCCGGGCGGGCGGCGAAGGGATCGTCGTTGGTCATCCCCCGACCCTAGCGAGCGGGGGCGGATTTGGATCTGCGCCACGCGTCCGCTAGAGTTATCAGGCCGACGCGGGGTGGAGCAGTTCGGTAGCTCGCCGGGCTCATAACCCGGAGGTCGCAGGTTCAAATCCTGTCCCCGCTACGAGAGAACGAAGGCCCGGACCATCTGGTCCGGGCCTTCGTCGTTCCCCGGCGGCCCCGGCGCACATCGTCCCGACGCCCGTCCCGCACCCTCGTCGGTCGTCCGCCCCGCCCCGCCCCGCCGCCGGCCCGCCCGCCCTTGAACGCAACCGGCGTACGAGCCCGGCCTCGACGCGTGGGACCAGGGACGATGCGCATCGGGCCCGCCTCCATACGCCGGTTGGCGTCGGCCGCGCGAGGCGGGAACCGCCGACCCCGGACGCACGACGGCCCGGCCCCGCAGCAGCGGAAGCCGGGCCGTGCGTGAGCGCGGAGGCGGGCGCCTAGTGGATCGCCTCGGTGGCGGCGCGCTCGATCGCGAGGCCCGCCTCGTACTGGCCGAGCCACGCCTGGTAGCCCGCGACGTCGCCGGCGTCCGGCGCGGCCACGTCGAGCGCGGCTCCCGCGAAGACCTCGTCGTTCAGGTACGCGTCCAGGCTGGTCGCGGCGCCCTTGCGGAGGTACTCGGCGAGCACGGCGATGCCCCACGCGCCGCCCTCGGAGGCGGTGTCGCCCACGGTGACCGGCGCCTCGATCGCGGCGGCCAGGAGCCGCTGCGCGACGCCCGCGGTGCGGAACATGCCGCCGTGCGCGAACATCGAGTCGAGCTGGACGCCCTCGTCGTGGAGCACGCGCATGCCGAGGCTCAGCGTGCCGAAGGCGCCGTAGAGCTGCGTGCGCATGAAGTTCGCGAGCGTGAGGCGCGAGCCGGGCGTGCGCACGAAGAGCGGGCGGCCCTCTGCGAGCCCCGTGATCGGCTCGCCGGACAGGTAGTTGTAGGCGAGCAGGCCGCCGCCGTCCGCCTCGCCCTCGAGCGCGGCGGAGAACAGCGCCTCGAACACCGCGTCCGAACCGAACTCGCTGCCCAGCGCGGCCGCGAACTCGGTGAAGACGCCGGCCCAGGTGCCCAGCTCGGAGGCGCCGTTGTTGCAGTGCACCATCGCGACCAGGTCGCCCGCGGGCGTGGTGACGATGTCGAGCTCCTCATGGACGCTCTCGAGCGGCTTCTCGAGCACGACCATCGCGAAGATCGACGTGCCCGCGGAGATGTTGCCGGTGCGCGGCGCGACCGCGTTGGTGGCGATCATGCCGGTGCCCGCGTCGCCCTCCGGCGGCGCGACCACGGCGCCGGGCTGGAGCGTGCCGGTCGGGTCGAGCAGCGCCGCGCCCTCCGCGGTGAGAGTGCCGGCCTCCTGGCCCGCGACGAGCACCTCGGGGAGCAGCGCGGTGACGTCGAGGCCCGGGTGGCGCGCGGCGACGAGGCCCTGGAAGCGCGCGAGCATGTCCGCGTCGTAGTCGCGGGTCGCGGGGTCGATGGGGAACATGCCCGAGGCGTCGCCGACGCCGAGCACCTTGCGGCCGGTCAGCTTCCAGTGCACGTAGCCGGCGAGCGTGGTGAACGAGTCGAGGCTCGCGACGTGCGGCTCCTCGTCGAGGATCGCCTGGTACAGGTGCGACGCCGACCAGCGCAGCGGGAAGTTGAAGCCGAGCACCTCGGTGAGCTCCGCGGCCGCGCGCTCCGTGTTGGTGTTGCGCCACGTGCGGAACGGGACCAGCAGCTCGCCGGCGGTGTCGAAGGCCAGGTAGCCGTGCATCATCGCCGAGACGCCGAGCGCGCCGAAGCCTGTGGGACGCACGCCGTGGAGGCGCTCGACCGTCGCGAGAAGGTCGGCGACGGAGGCCTGCACGCCCTCCCAGATGGCCTCGACCGAGTAGGTCCAGAGGCGGTCGACGAACTGGTTCTCCCACGCGTGGCTTCCGGTCGCGATCACCTCGTGGTCGGGCCCGATGAGGCACGCCTTGATGCGGGTCGAGCCCAGCTCGATGCCCAGCGAGGTCTCGCCGGCCGCGATCGCGGCGGCCACGTCGATCTGGTTGTGCTGCGCCATCGGCACTCACTCCTTCGTCAAGCGCCCGCGCGCGGCGGACATCCGATGTGAACGTTCGACAAAACCCTAAGGCCTGTCCGCGCATTCGATCGAACCATAGGTCCCGCCCGGGTGCGCGGCGGCCGCCGTCCCCAGGTCCCGCGAACGGTGTCGCCGCCCGTCAACCTGCGGGGTTAGCCTGACGGCTGTGACCGAATCCTCGCCCGCGCGCCCGCGCATCGCGCTGAGCCTCGGCAGCGGGGGAGCCCGCGGCTACGCGCACATCGGCGTCCTCGACGAGATCGAGGCGCGCGGCTGGGACGTCGTCGGCATCGCCGGCACGTCGATGGGCGCGCTCGTGGGCGGGCTGCACGCCGCGGGCGGCCTCGCGGACTACCGCGCCTGGGCCGAGTCGCTCACGCGGCGCGACGTGATCCGCATGCTCGACCCCGCGTTCAAGGGCGCCGGGGCGATCCGCGCGGACCGCGTGATGCGGCGCATCGACGAGATCCTCGACGGGCGCGTCATCGAGGACCTGCCCATCCCGTTCACCGCCGTCGCGACGGACCTCATCTCGCAGTCCGAGGTGTGGTTCACCGAGGGCCCGATCGTCGACGCGATCCGCGCCTCGATCGCGATCCCCACGGTCATCACCCCGGTGCGACGCGACGGCCGCCTGCTCGCGGACGGCGGCATCCTCAACCCGGTGCCCGTCATCCCGCTCACGTCCGTGCGGTCCGACGCGATCATCGCGGTCAACCTGTCCGGCACGTCGCGGGGCGGCAACCCCGCCGAGCCGCCCGTGGACTCCGCCGGACCGCTCGTGCGCCTGCCGCGGCTGCGCCTGCCCAGCCTCCACGTCGCCGAGCCCCGGCTCGTGAGCATGATCGCGCACCGCATGCGGGCACGCGGCGAGCAGGAGGACGATGCGCTGGTCGAGCCGGCCGCGGCGGAGGCCCTGGACGCGGCGGACGACCTCGGGGTGAGCACCCTCGACGTCATCGACCGGTCGCTGCAGACGCTGCAGAACACCGTCCAGCGCTACCGCCTGGCGGGCTACCCGCCGGACGCGATGGTGAACGTGCCCGCGGACTCGTGCGGGGTGCTCGACTTCCACCGCGCGACCGAGATGATCGAGCTCGGCCGCGAGCTCGCGCGACGCGCCTTCGACGAATGGGAGGGCGCCCCGGCGTGACCGGTCCCGGCCCGGGACCCGGCGGCGCTACTGTGACGTGCGGCGACGCGCCCTCGCGGGCGCCTGAAACGATTCGACCCAGCAAGGGGACACCGTGACCCACACCCCCACCCGTGCCGCGTGGCTGCACGGCCGCACCGCGCTCCTCATCGCCTTCGCCTTCTCCGTCATGGCGGACCCGGTGTCGTCGGTGGCGTACGCGATCGAGGCCGCGCTGCGCGCGCTCGACGGCAACCTGGCGCTGCTGCTGCCCGCGATGACCGCGGTCGTGCTGGTGGTCGGCCTCGTGGTCGCGAGCTACCACCAGCTGGTCGCGCGCTTCCCGGAGGGTGGCGGCTCCGCGGCGGCCGCGGGCGGGGCGTTCGGCGAGGGCTTCTCGTTCATCCCCATGGGCGCGCTGGTCGTCGACTTCGTGCTCACCATCGCGATCTCGGTGTCCGCGGGCTCGTCCGCGATCATCAGCTACGTACCGGCGCTGGCGCCGCATCGCCTGGTCCTCGCCCTGGCGCTGCTGCTGCTCGTCGCGGGGCTGATGTGGTTCGGCCACCTCGGTCGCGCGGTGTTCGCGCTGCTCACCATCGTCTTCGTCGGCACCGCGGTCGCGGTGCTGCTGCCGGTCCCCGGGATGCCCGCGGTCGACCCCGAGCCGGTCCTCGGCCTCACGCATGGCGCGCCGCTCGCGGTCGCGCTCGCGTTCCCCGTCGCGATGGCGCTCGCGACCGGCATCGAGGCGCCGTCGTCGGCGATCGCGCAGCTCGCCCAGCTCGACGACGCGGGCCGCCGCAGCTTCGGGCGCTGGGCGCTGTGGCTGACGCTCGGCATCGTCGGCACGCTCACCCTCGCGATCACGGCCGCGGTGGTGCGGCTCGGCATCCAGGTGCCGCACGAGGACACCACGCTCGTCGCGGAGCTCGCGCGCGCCGCGGACGGCCACGGCCTGTTCGCCGCCTTCCAGGCCACCACGGCGCTGCTGCTGCTGTCCGCCGCATCGTCCTCGTTCCAGGCCGGCCCGGGCCTGCTCAAGGCCCTCGCGCGGTCCGAGCACGGCGAGTCGCGCCACGGCGTGCTGCCCGCGGTCCTCGGCCGCACCAACGCGCACCACGTGCCGATGGTCGGCGTCGGGGTGTTCCTCGCGGCGTCCGCCGTCGTCGTGGCGCTCGCGGGCGCACGCGACCAGAGCCTCGTGCTCTTCTACGCGGTGTCGGTGTTCGTGAGCTTCCTCATGGGCCTGCTCGCGATGGCGAAGTTCTCGCACCTCGACCGCCGGCCGGGCTGGGTGGTCCTCAACCTGGTCGCCGCGGTCGCGGTCGCGTTCACGCTCGTGTCGAACCTCATGCGCCCCGCCGCGCTCGGGTCGCTCGCCGCCACCGGCCTCGTCGCCGGCGGCCTGTACTGGGCCTGGGTGCGGGCCGGACGCCCACGCGGCGCGGCGAACGCGGTCGCCGAGGCGGAGGCCGGGGAGGCCGTGCCGGACGATGCGGCGGAGGACCCGGCGCCCGAGCGCGCCGAGGAGCCCGTCCCGTCCCACGTGACCCGGCGCAAGGGCTGACGTGGAGCGTCGCGTCGGCACGGTCGGGGCCACCGCGATCGGCGCGGGCTCGATGCTCGGCGCCGGCGTCTTCGTCGTGTGGGGACCCGCGGCCTCGGCCGCCGGCCCCGCGCTCCTGTGGGCGGTCCTGCTCGCGGGCGTCGCGGCGGCCCTCAACGCCGGCTCGACGGCGCAGCTCGCCGCGGTCCACCCGGTCGCGGGCGGCGCGTACGCGTACGGCCGGGCCGAGCTCGGCCCGTGGCCCGGCTTCACCGCCGGGATCGGCTTCGTGCTGGGCAAGACGGCGTCGGTGGCCGCGATCGGGCTCGCGATCGGCGCCTACCTGTGGCCCGAGCGTCCCGCGGCGGTCGCGACCGCCGCGATCGCCGCGTCCTGGGCGCTGAACTCACGTGGCATCACCCGCACGAGCGCGGCCTCGGTGGTGATCGCGTCGAGCGTCGTCGCCGTGGTGGTCGCCGCGGTCGTGGCGATCGCGGGAGCCGACGCGCCCTCCACCGCGACCTTCGGCTGGAGCACGCCGTGGGGCACCGCCGCCGGGGTCGCGCAGGCGGCCGCGCTCGTGTTCTTCGCGTTCGCCGGCTACGCCCGCATCGCGACGCTCGGCGAGGAGGTCCGCGATCCCGCGCGCGTGATCCCCCGCGCGATCGCGGTCGCGCTCGGCACGGTGCTGGCGCTGTACCTCGCGCTCGCGGCGGTGCTGCCGCGCGCGCTCGGCATCGACGGCCTTGTGGCGTCCGAGGCGCCCGTCGCCGATGCGGTGGCGGGCACGTGGCTGCCCGTGCCCGTCGTGACCGCGGCCGCCGTCGCGGCGGCCTTCGGCTCGCTGCTCGCGCTCACCGCCGGGCTCGGACGCACCGCCATGGCGATGGCGCGCGAGGCGGACCTCCCGCGCGGCCTCGCCCGCACGAACGCCCGGGGCGTGCCCGCGCTCGCCGAGGGCGTGGCGGCGGCCGTCGCGGTCGCGCTCGCCTGGGCGGGCGACCTCACCCTCGCGATCGGCATGTCCTCGTTCGCGGTGCTGCTCTACTACGCGGTCGCCGGCGCCTCCGCGTTCCGTGCGGCCGGCGCCGGGCACGTCGCGGGCTGGCGCATGCCGCGCGCGCTGAGCCTCACGGGCGCGGTGCTGTGCGTCGCGCTGATGGCGTCGCTGCCGCCGGTCGCGGCGCTCGCGGCCGCGGCGGTGCTGATCGCCGCGGGCCTGGCCAGGGCGGTGGCGCGGCGGCGGTGAGCCCCCACCGGCCCGCTCAGGACAGCGCGGTCACGAGCGCGAAGCCGGCGCCCGCGGCGCCCATGCCGAGCACGCATGTCGCGAGCACGTACTGCGCGGTCGCGTGGTGGCGGCGGTCCTTGAGCATCACGACGATGTCCACCGCGAGCGACGAGAAGGTCGACAGGCCGCCCGCGACGCCGGTGCCCAGGGCGAACGCCCAGCCGGGGGAGAGCAGCGCATCGTCCCCCGCGGCGACGACGGCGCCCAGCAGCGCCGCGCCGAGCACGTTCGCGAGGATCGTCGGCCAGGGGAACGTCCGGCGCCGGTCGAGCCAGCCGAGCGAGAAGCGCACGCACGCGCCGAGGCCGCAGCCGAGGATCGCGGCGGCGTAGGCCCAGCCCGTCACTCGTTCTCCTCCTCGAACACCGCCTGCTCGTCGAGCGGCGTGGGCGGCCGGTCGCCCAGCCACCAGCCCGCCGCCGCGCCCGCGACGGCGCCCGCCATGGTCGCGAGGAGCACCGCGGCGCTCTCCGCCGTCGACGTGCCGTCGGACCACTCGAGCACGGCGATCGAGGAGAACGTCGTGAAGCCGCCGAGGAAGCCGGGCCCCACGGCGGGGAAGAGGTGCCAGGGGCCGTGCGCCTGCGTGCGCGCGACCGCCCATCCGAGCGCGAGCGAGCCGATCACGTTGATGAGCAGCAGGTCCCACGGGACGGGCCCCGCGGTGTCCGGCAGGACCTCGCCGACGACGATGCGCAGCGCGCCGCCGAGCGAGCCTCCGACGAGGACCAGCCCCAGCTGGGCGGCCCGCGTCACCTGGCCAGCCAGGCGTCCGCGGCCTCGAGCTGGGCGGTGAGGGCGCGTTGCACGGCATCCGCGACGGCCCTCTCGATCATCGCGCCGAACACGGGCACGTGGGCGGTGACGTCGCCCGCCGCCAGGAAGTCCGTCGCGTCGCCGTCGGGCGTGAGGCCGATGGCCCCGGACACGTGCCCCGGGGCGCCCGCGATCTCGACCGCGAACGTGCCGACGCGGTCCGCCTCGGTGGGCGGCTCCCACACCTCGGTGTAGGTGACGGAGAGGTCGCGGCCGAGGAACGCGCGCATCTCGGCAGGGATGGACGTGGTCGGGACGTCGGCGCGCAGCGCGATCGCGTACGAGCCGTCGTCGCGCGCGTCGACGTCGACGTCGAGCGCCTTCGTGCCCATCGCGGCCGTGCGCGCGTGCCCGAAGCCGACGTCGGTCAGCATCGCCCACACCTCGGGCAGCGGGGCGTCGAAGCGATGCGCATGAGTGATCTTCACCGGTGGAACCCCCTGGGCTCAGGCTAGCGTGCCCGCGCGACGGCCCTAGGCTTGTCCTCGTGGCAACACTGCGCGACACCATCGAGGAGCACGGCCCCATCTCGGATGCGGAGGCCGAATGGCTGGGCCTGCTGGTCTCCGACTGGCAGATCATCGCGGACCTGTCCTTCGCGGACCTGGTCCTGTGGCGGCAGGAGGGCGACGGCTTCGTGGCGGTCGCGCAGTGCCGGCCGTCGACCGGTCCCACCGTCCACCTTGATGACGTGGTCGGCACGTTCGCTCCCGAGGGCCGCGTCGCGCACCTCGCCCGCGCGCTCGAGGAGGGCGCGATCGTCGGCTCCCGCGAGCCGCGCTGGGACGAGACCTACGCGGTGCGCGAGGACGCGCTGCCCGTCGTGATGAACGGCCGCCCCATCGGCGTCATGACGCGCGAGGTGTCGCAGGCCGTGTCGCGCTCGTCGAGCCGGCTCGAGCTGAACTACAAGGGCGCGGCGGACGACCTGCTGCGCATGGTGACGCGCGGCGAGTTCCCCGTGCACACCTCGATCACCGGCCCGCGGCGAGGCGCCCCCCGCGTGGGCGACGGCGTGCTGCGGCTCGACGCCGTGGGCCACGTGACGTACGCGTCCCCGAACGCGCTGTCGTGCTTCCACCGCCTCGGCGTGCACGGCTCGCTCATGAACAAGTCGCTGCCGCGCGTCACCAGCGAGCTGCTGGAGGACCAGGGCGTGGTCGACGAGACCCTCGCGATGGTGGTCGCCGGCCGTGCCGCGTGGCGCACCGACCTCGAGGCCAACGGCGCGGCGCTGTCGCTGCGCGCGATCCCCGTCGCCGAGCACGGCGCGCGCGTGGGCGCGGTGCTGCTGTGCCGCGACGTGTCGGACCTGCGCCGTCGCGAGCGCGAGCTCGTCACCAAGGACGCGACGATCCGTGAGATCCACCACCGCGTGAAGAACAACCTCCAGACCGTCGCCGCGCTGCTGCGCCTGCAGTCGCGCCGCGTCGAGGCGCCCGAGGCGAAGGAGGCGCTCGCGGAGGCGATGCGTCGCGTCGCGACCATCGCGCTGGTGCACGAGACGCTGTCGGGCACGCTCGACGAGCTCGTGAACTTCGACGAGCTGGTGTCGCGGTCCATCCGCATGGCTGCGGAGGTCGCGTCGCCCGACACCCAGGTGCGCATCGTCAACACCGGCGAGTTCGGGCTGATCCCCGCGCAGTACGCGTCGTCGCTCGCGCTCGTCATCACCGAGCTCGTCACCAACGCCGTCGAGCACGGCTTCGCCGGCCGCGCGCAGGGCACCATCACGGTCGCGGCCGACCGCGACGGGCGACGCCTTCACGTGACGGTGTCGGACGACGGCGTGGGCATCGCGGTAGAGCCGTCGGGGCTCGGCTCGCAGATCGTGCGCACGCTCGTGCAGAACGAGCTCTCGGGCTCCATCGAGTGGACCAACGTCGGGACCGGCTCGGTGGTCGACCTGCGCGCGAGCGTCGAGGAGCGGTTGTCGGACCCGCGCCTGTAGCGGGCGCGCCCCTCGGGGCACAGCACGAAGCCCCGCCCGGCGGTGCCGGACGGGGCTTCGACGAAGCTGCTACTTGGCGGCGCGGCGCGCGCGGGCCGCGCGGCGCTTCAGCGAGCGGCGCTCGTCCTCGGACAGGCCGCCCCAGACGCCGGAGTCCTGGTTGTGCTCCATCGCCCACTGCAGGCAGGTGTCGCGCACCTCGCAGCGCTGGCACACGGACTTGGCCTTCTCGATCTGCACGAGGGCCGGGCCGGTGTTGCCGACGGGGAAGAAGAGCTCGGGGTCATCGACTTCGAGGCAGGCAGCGTTGGTGCGCCAATCCATGGGGTCTCCTTGGTGCTCGGGGGGTAGCATGGCGCGACGGAGCCCATGGATCTCAAGGGGGTTCGTCGCACCGTTACGTTTCGACTTCGTTAAGGTTCGCACAAGTAACGAACATGTTTCAAGAGTTGTTTCCTGTGGGTTCTCTCACAAGGTCGGGAGGGGGCCCCGTGGAGGAGGACCGCAAGCGCCAGAGGTCCCGGTCCGACGAGGCTTCCCGCGGGAGAATCTCCCGCCTCGCGGCGATCGGCGTGGCGGTCGAGGCGGTCGGCATGGCGGTCGCCGCCGTCGCCTACGCGGTCCATGCGACCTCGCTGCCCGAGCCGGCCTTCGCCGTGGGGCTCGCGGCCTTCTTCGGCCTCACCGCGGCGGGTCTGCTGATGGCGGCCCGTGCGCTCGACCGCGGGGCACGCTGGGCGGTCTCAGCGGCCCTCACCTGGCAGGCGCTGCAGACGCTGGCCGGCATCAACCTCACCGGCGTCCGCCCGGCGCTCGGCATCCCGGTCGCGGTGCTCGGCGTCGTCGTGGGCGTCGCGGTGCTAGTCGCCGGCCGGTCCGCGTTCCGGCCCGACGAGGGCTGAGGGTCCGCACGCGGCGCGCAGCTGCGCCGTCTCGAGCACCCCGTCCCGCCTCACCACCACCCGTCCGCGCGGCGGCGACGGCTCCGCCACCCCCGGCGGCGCGATGATCGCGAGCTCGCGCAGGCGCATGGGCGTGGGCTCGACCACGACCGCGACCGCGGCGCCGCTCCCGACCCGCTCCCCGACCTCCGCCTCCACGCCCGCGCATTCGAGCGCGCGGAGCGCGTCGTCCCGCGCGGGACCGGCGGGTCCCACCACGACGACGCCGGCGCGCGGCAGCACGAGGGGCCGCGCGTCGTCGCCCACCACCCCGACCGCGCGGTCCGGCAGGTCCGCCGGGCACGCGAGCGGTCGCACGAGCGCGTCGCTCGCGGTGGCCGACGCCCGGACGATGCGGCATTCGCCGGCGCCGCGCACGGTCACGGCGACGCCGCGCCCGGGCTCCGGCGCCAGGCCCACGAGGTCGGGCGGCACGCCCCACAGGGCCTGCTCGACGCGGTCGAGGCCGCCGAGCACGATCACGAGGCCCGCGCGCGCCGCCCAGCGGGTGCCCCAGCCCGGCCCGCACGCGAGCGCGACCGGCACGATCCGGGCCGCGTCCTCGAGCGCCTGGGCGGCCCCGCGCACGAGCGGCTCGAGCGCCGCGCACGCGAGCTCCGCATCGTCCACCAGCAGCGCGGGAGGGCGCGCCGAGGGCACGAGCGCGAGCGTGCGGGCCGCCTCGCGCGGGTCCGACGGCAGGCGGACCGCCCCGGGGACCGCGGCGGCGATCGCATCGAGGGTGCCCGTCCTCCCCGATCCGCGCGGGCCCACGACGACGCACGGCCCGGCGGTCGCCTGCCAGGCGAGGGGGACGCGTGAGCGCCTCTCCGGAAGGTCGAGCCAGCCGAGCGCCCCGGCGGGCACCGGGCGCCCGGCCGGTTCGGGTGCGAGCCACAGCGGAGCGCTCCGGGGCGCGCCGCGCCACCGCGCGGCGGCGACGTCCACGAGGGACCGCGACGCCGGCTCCGGCCCGCCGCACGGCCGGACCGTGGGACGCGCGTCCGCGAGCGGCAGCAGCGTCTGCATCGTCGTCCGGCAATGAGGGGACAGCAGCACGGCGCGCCCCGGGGCCGAGGCCGGCAGTGCGGCCGCGGCCGCGTCGCCGACAAGGTCCTGGGACTCGACTGGCGTCGCGGTGCGCAGGGCGATCACGGTCGACACGTTCGCCCGGATCGCGGGGGTGACGGCGCCGGCCGGGCGCTGAGTCGCGAGCACGAGGTGCATGCCGAGCGCGCGCCCCTGCGCCGCGAGGCGCGCCAGCTCGGGCAGGAAGCCCGGGTCGAGCGTCGCGAGCTCCTGGAACTCGTCGACGACCACGAGCAGGCGCGGCGGCGAGCTCCCCGGACCCGCCTCCCACGCCGCCCACGATGGCAGTCCCGCCGCGGCGAGGGCGCGCTTGCGCTCGCGCAGCTCGTGCGCGAGCCCTTGCAGCGCCCGCCGTGCCGAGGCGGGCTCGAGGTCGGTGAGCATCCCGCGCACGTGCGGCAGCGCCGCGCAGCCGCCGAGCCCCGCGCCCGCCTTGAGGTCGACGAGCGCGATGCCGAGGCCGCCCGGGTCGTGGCCGAGGGCGAGGCCGGCCACGAGCGTCTCGAGCAGCGCGGACTTGCCCGCGCCGGTGGTGCCGGCGACGAGCAGGTGGGGGCCGTCGCGGTCGAGATCCACGTCGACGGGGCCGCTCGCGTCGAGGCCGATGCGGGCGACGAGCCGGCGTCCCGGCCCCGGGGGCGGGGTCGGCGGTGGGAGGTCGGCCCACCGCACCACCGCGGGCAGGGTGGCGGGCCGCGTGGACGCCTGGGCCCTCGCGAGCGCGTCCGCGGTGCGCGGCGCGACCGCCGCGACGTGCCAGGGAGCCGGGCGGCCGTCGCGCCGGATCTCGCCGACGTCCGTGTCGATCACGGTGGCGGCCTCGGAGGGCGGGTCGCTGCCGGCCGGCACGAGGCGCACCTCACCGTCGCCGAGGGCGCCGTCCAGCCACCGCATCCAGTCCTCGTGGAGAGGCGGAGGTGCGGCGGCCCGGCACGCGAGCGCGATGGCCCGCACCACGGCGGGGGCGTCCGCTCCTGTCACGGCGATCGGAGCGGAAAGGCCGGTGAGCGCCTCGAGCCCGACGGGACGCGGCGGCGAGGCGTGGCTCCGCCCCCGGACGAGCGCCGCGACGGCGAGTCCGAGCGGCGCGACGGCCATGGCGAGCGCGACGGCCCACCGGCCCGTCGCGGCACCGACGGCGACCGCGCCCGCGGTCGCGCCGCCGAGACCCGCGAGCATCGTCGCCGGGCGGGGCGGGGCGACGGGGGCCCGGGTCGCATCGTCCGCCGTGGCCGACGGGTCGATCCATCGCAGCGCGCTCGCGCCCGCGAGCAGGAGGTCGCCGTGGCGCAGCCGTCGGCGGCGCCGTCCCACGCGGCGCGTGCGCCCGTCGCGCACCCGCAGCGTCCCGTTGCGCGAGCCGAGGTCCCGCACGCGGCCGGCGGCGTCGAGCGCGAGGTGGCGGCCGCTCAGGGTCGGGTCGGCCAGCGGGCGGTCACCTGCCCGTCCGACGACGAGCCCGCCGCGCGCGCAGGCGAGGGTCGCGCCTGCATCGGGTCCTGCGACGACGCGCAGATGCGGGCCGCCGGGTGGCGACGGGTCCGGACCGGGGGCGAGGGTGAGGAGCGCGCCCTCCACGAACGGCGGCAGGCCCGCGCGGTGCCCGCCGTCGAGCCGGGCGCCTCCGCACCAGACCGCCGCGGGCGCGCGCACGGCGGTGAGCACCGTCCCCAGCGGCGTGCCGGGGTCGACCTCGACGTCGCCGGCTCCCTCGACCGTCACGATCATGCGGACATCGGACCCGACGGTGCGAGCCGGAGGCGAGGGGCGTGGGGCGATCGGTGGACAACCGCCGACGCGTCAGGGGCTGGTGACCTCGGCTCGCGCACCGGCTGCGATCGGCTCGAGCGTGCCGTCCTCGCCCACGATCCCGGCGTACCAGGAGTACCGGCGGTCGAAGTAGGTGCGTGGGATGCCCTGCAGCTCGTAGCTCGCCTGGCGCACGCTGGACTCGACCACGACCGCGGGTTCCGAGGCCCACTCGAACCACTCCGGGTTCCGGGTGAGCACCACGGGCGCGGTGTCCCACGCCCCGGCCATCGTCGCGACCTCGTCCGGGTCGAGCGCGGCGAGCGCGAGCACGGTGGGCTCGTCGCACATCACCCGCAGCGAGCCGAAGTGCGAGGACGTGCCGGCCAGGATGATCGGCCGGTCCGGGGCCACCGCGCACAGCTCCTCGAGCTGGTCGTAGGCGCCGCCCATCTCGCGCACGAACACGGGAGTCGCGGCGGACACGGGCAGGTCGGAGCCGGGCGCGAGCGACACCCAGGTGGTGAGCGGCAGCACCACGAAGGCGCCCGCCGCGACACGCCTGGCCAGGGAGCGCCACCCGGGCCGCAGCCGGTCGATGAGCCACCATGCGGCGACGGCGGCCGCGATCGCGAAGCCGGGCAGGGTCGCGGGCTCGAAGCGGCGGAAGGCCCACAGCTGGTCGGGCACCACCTCGGGGTTCCAGAAGTACAGCAGCGACGTCGGCAGCACCGCGCCGAGCAGCAGCGCCCAGCCGGGCCGGCGGCGGATCATCCATGTGGTCGCGAGCCCGAAGCCGACGATGCCCAGCAGCACGAGCGGCCACGTGAGGTAGTACGACACCCACGCGACCGTGTGCTCGGCGTAGGTGCGGGTGGGCTCGACCTCGAGGCCCTGCGACGCCTGGAAAGACCCGACGACGTTGTTCGTGAACTGATCGACGCTCGACTCGGTGCCCCGGTGCGCCGTCATCCACAGGGGGCGCGAGGCGAGGACGAGCAGCAGCCCCGAGACGGCCGCCCCGACGATGCGTGCGCCGCGGACGCCCAGGAGGTCGCGCGCGCCGGTCGCGACCCGGTCGCCGCCGCCGAGCCACGACAGCGTCCACACCGCGAGCACGATCACGAGCGCGCCGTAGCCGACCATCAGCGTGACGGCCTGGTCGGCGAGGCGGTCCGCATACCCCTCGCTCCACCGCCACAGCGCCGCGTAGCCGGCGTAGACCGCGACAGCCTGCAGCGCGAGCGCCGCCATCCCGGCGCCGGCACGACGCGCGCGCGGGCCGTCGGACAGGGCCAGGGCGAGCAGCGCCGCGGCGATGAGACCCGCGGCGAAGGCCGCGCCGTCGATGCGGATGAAGGTGGTGGCGCCGGAGGCCGCGGCGCCGAGCAGCAGGGGACCCGTGCGGCGGTCCTCGACGCCGCGCCACAGCCACAGCGCCGAGGCGAGCACCAGCACCAGGGTGAGCGGCTCGGTGTACGCGGCCCGGGACAGGCCGATGTGGGACACCGACAGCGCGACCGCGGCGGCCGGCGCGAGCGAGGCGAGCGGGCCGAGCATGCGCCGCGCGAGCACGTACACGGCCAGGATCCCGACGGCGCCCACGAGGGTGTTGGCGATCAGCACCCCGCGGTCGCCGCCGACCCAGCCGCCCACGGCGATGAGCGCGGACAGCATGCGCGCGCCCTGCGGCTGCACCGCGTCGCCCCGCAGGTTCCACGCCTGCGACGCGTCCGCGAGGACGGTGCCGTCCACGCCCGCGGCGTCGATCGCGCCGAGCGTGGGGATGTCCGAGCTGGGATGGTCGACGAGCCACAGCCCCGCGAGCGACAGGAAGCCGGGGTCGCGCACGACGATGAGGTACTCGGCGTGCATGACCGCGTTGACGACTGCCCATGCGCCCGTGCCGGCCAGCGCGAGCACGGCGCCGCGGCGGTCGGCCGCCGCGACCCGGACGGGCGCGGGGACGATGCGCCACGCGAGCGCGACGCCGGCGGCGGCCGTGGGCAGCACGGTCCACGGCTCGTGCAGCCCGACGGACGCCCACAGGCCGGCGGCCAGGGCGAGCACGACGAGGGCGAGCACGATGCGCTCGGGAGCGGCCACGAGCGCGCCCGCAGCGCGCGGGGCGGCGGGGGCCTGGGCCTGGCGGAGGGCGGGTCGCGTCACGGCCACCCAGCGTATCCGTGCCGGTACGCCCCGCTCGCGGGCGCGACCGGGGGCGGTCGTTGCAAACTGCGTCCTCCCGGGTACTGTAACTGCATGACGCGAATTGTTTTGGTCGAAGATGACCCGACCATTTCAGAACCCTTGACCCGTGCTTTGGGCAGGGAGGGGTACGACGTCGAGTGGCATGGCACCGGCGCAGGAGGGGTCGGGGCATCCGATGACGCGGACCTGGTGATCCTTGACCTGGGCCTGCCCGACATCGACGGCGTGGACGTCGCCCGACGCATCCGCGACAAGGGCCTCCAGGTGCCGATCCTCATGCTCACCGCGCGTGCCGACGAGGTCGACCTGGTGGTCGGCCTCGACGCCGGCGCGGACGACTACGTGACCAAGCCCTTCCGCCTCGCCGAGCTGCTCGCCCGCGTGCGCGCGCTGCTGCGTCGCCGCACCGGCACCGAGTCCGGCGTCGACATCGAGGCCGGCGGCGTCCGCATCGACGTGGCCGGCCACCGCGCCTACCTCGACGGCGCCGAGCTGCAGCTGAGCGGCAAGGAGTTCGACCTGCTCCAGGTGCTCGTCTCCAACGCCGGCTCGGTGGTGTCGCGCGACACCCTCATGCGCGAGGTGTGGTCCGCGGATCCGGGCGCGCCGTCGAAGACCCTCGACATGCACGTCTCGTGGCTGCGCCGCAAGCTCGGCGACGACGCCTCCCAGCCGCACTTCATCACGACGGTGCGGGGCATGGGCTTCCGCTTCGAGAACGGCGCCTGAGGGGACCCGTGCGCCGGCGCGTCCTCGCCGCGACCTTCTCCGCGCTCGCGGTCGCGGTCATCATGCTGGGCATCCCGCTCGCGGTGGCGGCCGCGCAGATCATGCGCGACGATGCGCTGCGCAGCCTCGACCAGCGCGCGACCGTCGCGGCGCGCGCGCTCGAGGTGCGCTACCTCTCGGGCGAGTCGATCACCGAGAACAACGTCGCGTCGTTCGTCTCGACCAGCCCGGGCGCGCCGGAGTACATGTACGTCCGCCTGCCCGACGGCACCACGCTGTCGGCGGGCGAGGAGCCCCAGCCCGCGTACTCCGAGGGCCACACCACCGACTCGGGCCTCGTGGTGCTCGCCTACCTGTCGAAGTGGGACGTGTTCTGGCAGGCGGCGCGCATCGTGGGCCTGGTGCTCGCGAGCGGCACCGTCGCGATCGTGGCGGGCGCCGCGATGGCGATCTGGCAGGCCAACCGGCTGTCGGCGCCGCTCGTGTACCTCGCTGCCTCGGCCGAGCAGCTCGGCTCGGGGCAGGTGCGGCCGCGGCTCGAGAAGACCGGCATCGAGGAGATCGACCTGGTCGCGGAGGAGCTCGCGCGGTCGTCGGACCGCATGGCCGCGCGCCTCGCGACCGAGCGGCAGTTCGCCGCCGACGCCTCGCACCAGCTCCGCACCCCGCTGACGGCGCTGACGATGCGCCTCGAGGAGATCGCGGTGCTCACCGAGCAGGACGAGGTGCGCGAGGAGGCCGAGCGGTCCCTCGAGCAGGTGGAGCGGCTCGTGGGCGTCGTCGACGAGCTCCTCGGTCGGTCGCGGCGGGCGCTCGGCTCGGGCACCGAGCTCGTGCAGCTCGACGAGGTCTTCAACCAGCAGCGGGAGGAGTGGGTCGCAGCCTTCGAGCAGGCCGGCCGCCGCCTCGTCGTCACCCCGACGCGCTCGACGGTGTTCGCGACTCCCGGCGGGCTCGCCCAGGTGCTCGCGACGCTCATCGAGAACTCGCTCAAGCACGGCGGCGGCACCACCCGCGTCGCCGCACGGCAGTCGGGCCAGAACCACGCGGTGGTCATCGAGGTCGCCGACGAGGGCCCGGGCGTGCCCGAGGAGCTCGCGCCGCGCATCTTCGAGCGCGAGGTGACCTCGGGCCGCGGCACCGGGCTGGGCCTCGCGCTCGCCCGCGACCTCGTCACCGCGGACGGCGGCCGCCTCGAGCTCGCGCAGCGTGTCCCCGCGACCTTCGCGGTCTTCCTCCAGGGCGTGCCGCACATGGTCGACATCGAGGAGATCGTGCCGCACTCGCGGCAGATCGACCGGCGTCGCCGCCGCCGCCGCTGACTACCGGTCGTCGCGCGTGTCGGGCGCGGGGGCGACCGCCGCATCGTCCCCCGCGGGGGAGTCGAAGACGAACAGTGCGTAGCCCACGTAGCGCGTGATCGTCCCGAGACCGATGCCGACGAGCGACGCGACGTTGTCCGCGAGCAGGCTCGTGAAGCCCCACCAGTGGTGGGAGACGAACAGCGTGCCCGCCTCCACGGCGAGCGCGGCCCCGTTGACGAGGCCGAACAGCACCAGCTCCCGCGCGGGGCGGTGGCGCCGCCGGCCGCGGTACGTCCACTCGCGGTGCGCCACCCACGCGAAGAGGATCGACACGAGCGTGGCGATGATCTTGGCCGTCACCACGCGGTCGTCGTCGCCCGCGATCTCGGCGTCCGGTGACAGCGGGCCGAGGCGCAGCAGGTTGAAGACGCCGAGGTTGACGACGATGCCGGCGACCCCGACGACGCCGAACCTCGCGAGCTCGCCGGCGCGCTCGCGCACCCAGCGGAGGAGGACGGTCACGAAGCACGAGCCTAGCCCCCGGTAGTTTTGTCCCATGACCCCGATCGTCGCCGTCGTCGGCGGTGGCCAGCTCGCGCGCATGATGGCCGGGCCCGCCACCGCTCTTGGCATCACCCTGCGCGTACTCGTCGAGTCGCACGAGGCCGCCGCCGCCCTGCCCGCCCACCAGACCGTGGTGGGCCTGCCCACCGATCCCGACGCCGTCGCGCGGCTGCTCGCGCACCCGCGTCCCGACGCCCTCACCTGGGAGCACGAGCACATCCCCGCGGACGTGTTCGACGCGGCCGCGGCCGCCGGGGTGCCCGCCCGCCCCGGCCTGCACGCCCTGCTGTACGCGCAGGACAAGATCGAGATGCGCACGCGGATGGATGCGCTCGGGCTGCCCAACCCCGCGTGGCGTCACGTCGAGACCGAGGCGGACGTCGAGGACTTCCTCGCGGTGCACGGCGGCGCGGGCGTCCTCAAGACCGCGCGCGGCGGCTACGACGGCAAGGGCGTGCGCGTGATCTCCGCGCCGCACGAGGCGACCGACTGGCTGCGCGCCGCGGCCGACGGCGGCCCGCGTGTGCTGCTCGAGGAGAAGGTGCCCTTCGACCGCGAGCTCGCCGTGCTGGTCGCACGGCGACCCTCCGGCGAGATGCGCGCGTGGCCCACGGTCGAGTCGATCCAGCGCGCGGGCGTGTGCTCGGAGGTCATCGCGCCGGCACCCGGCCTGTCCGCTGAGCTCGACGCCGAGGCCGCGGAGATCGCGGAGGCCGTCGCCTCCGGGCTCGACGTCACCGGCGTGCTCGCCGTCGAGCTGTTCCTCGCCGGCGACCGCATCCTCGTGAACGAGCTCGCGATGCGCCCGCACAACTCCGGCCACTGGACCCTCGACGGCGCGGTCACCAGCCAGTTCGAGCAGCACCTGCGCGCCGTGCTCGACGTGCCGCTCGGCGACACCGCGCCCACCGCGCCCTGGACCGTCATGGCCAACGTGCTCGGCGGGGCGCGCACCACGCTCACCGACGCGCTCGCCGAGGTGGACGATGCGGGCGCCAAGATCCAGCTGTACGGCAAGGGCGTGCGCGCCGGCCGCAAGGTGGGTCACGTCAACGTGTCCGCGTCGAGCCGCGACGAGGCATACTCGAGGGCCGTCAAGGCGGCGGCCATCGTCCGGGACGGGGGACAGGCATGAGCATCCGTGTGGGCATCGTCATGGGGTCGGACTCCGACTGGCCGACCATGAAGGCGGCGGGCGAGGCGCTCGACGAGTTCGGCATCGCGTACGAGAAGGACGTGGTGTCCGCGCACCGCATGCCCGAGCAGATGATCGCGTACGGCCGCGAGGCCGAGTCGCGGGGCCTGTCGGTCATCATCGCCGGCGCGGGCGGCGCGGCGCACCTGCCCGGCATGCTCGCGTCGGTGACGACGCTGCCGGTCATCGGCGTGCCCGTGGCGCTCAAGCACCTCGACGGCATGGACTCCCTGCTGTCGATCGTGCAGATGCCGGCGGGCGTGCCCGTCGCGACCGTGTCGATCGGCGGCGCGCGCAACGCGGGCCTGCTCGCGGCGCGCATCCTCGGCTCCGGCGAGGGCGAGGAGGCGGCGCGCCTGCGGGAGCGCATGCGCGCGTTCCAGGAGGAGCTGCGCGACCTCGCCTACGCGAAGGGTGAGGCGCTCCGCAACGCCTGACGCGCATCGTCCGGCCCTCCGCCCCACCCGGCCCTCGACGCCACCGGCGCGCGGACCCGGCGGGAACGCTGAAGGCCCGGTCCCCTCGCGGGGACCGGGCCTTCGTGCGTCCGGGATCAGTCGATCACGCAGTCCGCGAGGATCTCGTCCTGCGTCTCGCGCAGCGGCGTCGCGGACGCGCTCGGCGAGGCGCTCGCGGACGAGCCCTTCTTGGTGGTGTTCTTCTTGGTCGAGCCGTCGCCGGACCCGGTCGTCGTGTCCGTCACGGACTCGGGCTCGAGCACGGCCTCGAGGGACTTGTCCTTGATGAGCGCGTCGAACGCCTCCTGCGCGTCCGGCTGCGTCCACAGCACGTCGCCGCTCGCGTCGCCCGCGTACTGCCACGGCACGGTGGCCATGTAGAGGTTCTCGGTGTCGAAGTCGCGCAGGCTCCACGCGAGGCCGAGCAGGTAGCGCGAGTCGCCCAGGTCGGGGTCCATCGTCATCGACGCGGCGAGCGCGTTGATGAACTTGGTGCCCTTCTTGGCGTCCGTGAGCACGTTGAGGCCCAGCGCCTTGCGCGCCATGTTCGTGAGCAGCTCCTGCTGGCGCTCGATGCGCATGAGGTCCGTGCCGTCGCCCAGGCCGTAGCCGGTGCGGGCGCGCGCCCACGCGAGCGCGGTGGTGCCGTCCAGCACCTGCGCGCCGGCCTCGAGGTCGAGGTGGGCCTTGGGGGAGTAGACGTCCTCGGTGACGCACATCGGCACGCCGTCGAGGGCGTCGACCATCTCGACGAAGCCGGAGAAGTCGATTACCGCATAGTGGTCGACGAGCAGCCCCGTGAGGTCGTAGATCGTGGTCGCGACGCATGCCGCGGCCTCCGCGACGTTTCCGTTCTGGCCGCCGTTCGAGAACGCGATGTTGAACTTGCCGGTCCAGCCGAGCACCGTGCTGCCGTCCAGCATCTTGCAGTTGGAGATCGCGACGCGGGAGTCGCGCGGGATCGACAGCATCTCGACGCGGGACCGGTCCGCGGAGATGTGCATGATCATCGTCGTGTCGTTGCGCATGCCGCCGACGTCGCCCTTGCCGAGCTCCTGGTTGTCGTCGCCCAGGCGGGTGTCGGAGCCGAGCAGCAGGATGTTGAGCGCCTTGCCGGCCGACAGGTCCTCGGGGTCGGCGTCGGCCGTCGCCGAGGGCGTCGCCGACGGGGTCTGCGAGGGCAGCAGCGCCGAGATGTCCTCCGTCGTGAACCCGTCGTCCGCCAGGTTCAGGCTGGTCTCGACGAACACGATCCCGAAGCCGGCGACCGCGGCGACGACGCCCAGGGCGGCCGCGAGGATGCGATGGCCGGGGACGCGCGTCGCATGGCGAAGGCGTCGCCTGCGGCGGTGGTCGGAGACCTCGACGGTCATTCATGCTCCTGGGCTCGGCGTGTGCGCACGCGTGGACGGTTCTGCTGGCGACTCAACGCGCGTCCCGACCCACGGGTTCCGGCACCGCTGGTCACCTGCATTCCTGCAGGAGGTCCTCGGTCGTGGTGTCGGAGGGGGAGTCGCTGGACTTCGCCGAGGACGAGGGAACAGGGGAGGACGAGTCCGTGTCCTTCTTCTTGCCGTCATCCCAGGCGGAGCTCGCGTCACCCGTCGTGGTCACGGAGATCGCTCGGTCGTTCGCAATATCGTCCCACAGGTCCTCGGCCTCGGGCTGGATCTCTACGTTGAGCAGGTCCTCCGTGTAGGCCCAGGGCACCGTCGTGAACGTGATGTCGTCCGTCGTGAGATTGCGCACACTGTAGGCGAGACCGACCAGATAGGCGGTGTCCGCGAGCTCCGGATCCATCGTGAGCGACTCGGCGGCTGCGCGCAGGAAAGCGGTGAGCTCGTCCGTATCGGTGAGCAGGTTCTTCGAGAACACGGTCGCGGCGACCTGCTCGAGGAGCTGCTGCTGGCGGGTGATCCGCTGGAGGTCCGAGCCCGAGACGTCGCCCTCCTCGGCGGTGCGCAGGCGCGCGTACGCGAGCGCGGTCTCGCCGTCGAGCACCTGCGGTCCGGCGTCCAGCTCGAGGTGCGCCTTGTCGGAGACGATGCGCTCGGGGATGCACATGGGGACCCCGCCGAGCGCGTCGACCATGTCGATGAAGCCCTGGAAGTCGACCACCGCGTAGTGGTCGATGCGGACGCCGGACATCTGCTCGACCGTCTTGATGGTGCACGCGGCGGCCTCGCCGGCGTCGCCGTTCGCGCCGCCGTTGGCGAACGCGATGTTGAAGTCGCCGTAGGTCGCGGGGACGGTCGAGCCGTCCGTGTAGCTGCACTCGGGGATCTCGACCTGCGCGTCGCGCGGGATCGACACGACCTCGATCCGGGTGCGGTCCGCTGACACGTGCATGAGCATCGTGGTGTCGTTGCGCATGCCGCCGATGTCCGCGCCGCCGCCGATGGTGCCGTTCGCGCCCGTGCGCACGTCCGAGCCCATGAGGAGGATGTTGAGCGCCTCCCCGGCGTCCTCGTCGGCCGGGCGCTCGGGGCGGTCGCCCACGAGGTCGTCGACGTCGCGCGCGTTCGAACCGAGGGTGCGGTCGACCTGCGCGACGACGGTGCTCGCGTAGACGAGCACGAAGCCGAGGAGGGCGCACAGCACCGCCGCGACGGAGCGGATCACGCGTGGGGCCAGGCGCGCATGCGCGTGGCGCGGCTGCACCGCCTCCGTGTCGACCATCCGGCTCCCTGCTCGTGGATGGCCGCATTGTAGGCAGGCGTTCCTGAGCGCCCGTCGATGCCGTGCCGGCGGTCCTGCCGCGACACGCCCGGGCGCGTGCGCGCCGACCAGCGGTGTCATCCGCGGGCCTCGGCGAAATTGGTTCGTGCGAAATGGACCATTCGACTTGACTGCAGAGGATTACACGACTGTAATTCCATGTGACGGGGGCGCGATGGATCCCCGTCGCGAACGGAGGTGGGGCCCGTGTGGAATATCTACGAAGGCTCGGTTCCCTCGGACGCAGGTAGGCCCGCATCGACATTGGCGTCGGTGGTGGACATCTTCGACGGAACCGAGGATGACGGGCCGCTGTCATGGCAGGAGCGCGCACTGTGCGCCCAGACGGATCCCGAGGCGTTCTTCCCTGAGAAGGGTGGCTCCACGCGTGAGGCGAAGAAGGTGTGCGCGTCGTGCGACGTCCGCTCCGAGTGCCTCGACTACGCGCTGGAGAACGACGAGCGTTTCGGCATCTGGGGTGGGCTCTCGGAGCGAGAGCGTCGCAAGCTCAAGCGTCGCGCGGTCTAGCCGGACAACCTGCGTGGGAGCCCGATGAGCCCTGCGCGCCTGCTGGTGCGCGCGATCGTCGTCTCGGACGGCCGCTCGGCGCGCCTTCGGGACGTGCTCGACGCGATCGCCGAGCAGACCCTGCGTCCCGACATCCTTCACGTGGCGCTCCCCGAGGGAGCGGAGCGCCCGGAGGCCCCTGACGGCCTCGCCGTCGACTGGCGCGACGGCTCACGCACCTACAGCGAGGGGATCGACGCGGTCCTCGCGGCGCACCCCGCCCATCCCGCCGAGCTGCTGTGGCTGCTCCACGACGACACCGCACCCCTCCCGTCCGCGCTCGCGCAGCTCGTCGCGACCGCGAAGAAGCGCACCGCGGCGGCCGTGGTCGCCCCCGCCCACGTCCGTTGGGACGACGTCTCCCGCCTCGTGAGCCTGGGCGTCACGACCACCCGGGTTGGCGCGCGCCGCATCGACCTCGTGGACGAGGACGACATCAACCAGGGCCAGTACGACGAGCGCGAGGACGTGCTCGCGGCCTCCCTCGCGGGCGCGCTCGTCAGGCGCGACGTGTGGGAGGAGCTCGGCGGCCTCGAGCCCGCCTACCGCGGGTACGGCGACAGCCTCCACTTCTGCCGGCGCGCGTGGCGCGCGGGTCACGACGTGGTGATCGTCCCGGTGGCGAAGGTCAGGCACGCGCAGGACGGCCTGACCGGGGTCCGCTCGGGCTCGTCGCGCGGCCGCAACTCCTCCTACGGGCTGCGCCGCACCGGCGAATGGGTGCATGCGCTCGCGTGGGCGCCAGCGCTCGCGGTGCCGTTCCTGATCGTATGGTCGTTCCTGTCCGCGGCGACCCGCGCCGTGCTGCGGATCGCGCAGAACGAGTCGCGCATGGTCGGCGCGGACCTCGGCGTGCCGTGGCGCCTGCTCGCGCGGCTGCCGCGCGTGCCCGGCATGCGCGGGCGCATCCGGCGCGGATCGACCCGGCCCGCGTCCGCGGTGGCGCCGTTCCTGGTGGGCACCCGCGCGGTGCTGTCGACCGTCCGGTCGCGCGAGCTGCGCGCCTACGACCGGTGGCGCGCGCAGTCCGCGCCGTCCGACGTGGTGCGGGGCGAGCTCGCCGACGCGGCGCTCCGCCGCCGCGGGGCGGCCGCGCTGGTGGCGGTGCTCGCGGTCGCG
This sequence comes from Demequina maris, assembly GCF_000971155.1. Classification (GTDB taxonomy): domain Bacteria; phylum Actinomycetota; class Actinomycetes; order Actinomycetales; family Demequinaceae; genus Demequina; species Demequina maris. Next base: position 242,833 of record NZ_BBLX01000005.1, read on the forward strand.
GCGTCGATCGCCCTGCACGGCACGTGGTTCACGGCGCTCGTATCGGGCCGCATGCTCACCGGCTCCGCGCTCGGCGTCACGGACGTGCCGCTCGACGAGATGTGGGAGCGCACGTGGTCCGGCTGGAGCGCGACCGGCTTCGGCCTGCCGGCGCTCGACGGCGCGTTCTCCGCGCTGCTCCTGCCCGCCGCGGCGGCGCCGGGCGGCCTGCGCGTCTGGGTCGGGCTGCTGCTCGCCCTCGGCGTCGCCCTCGCCGCGGTGTCGGCGTGGTTCGCCCTCGGCGCCGCCACGAGGTCCGTGTGGGCGCGCGGCCTCGGCGCGCTCGCGTACGGGCTGTGGCCGCTCCACCTCCAGGCGATCTCCGACGGCCGCGTCGGCCCGGTGATCGCGCACGTGATGCTGCCGTGGTTCGCCATGGGGCTCGTCCGCGCCGCGGGCTGGCACCGTGGCGAGGCGGTGGGCGGGGGCGAGGAGTTCCCCGCGCGCCGGCTCCCGTCGCCGAGCGCCGCCATGGGCGCCGCGTTCTCGCTCGCGGTGATCGTCGCGGCGGCCCCCGTGCTGCTGCCTCCCCTCGTCGCGGTGGTGCTCGTCGCCGGGGCGTTCGCGGGCCGCGCCCGGTGGCGCGTGTGGACCGCAGCCATCCCGGCGCTCGTGGTGTCCGGCCCCGGCCTCGTCGCGGCCTGGGCGGCCGGGCCGCTCACGCGCGACGCGTGGGCGATCCTCGCCCGGGAGAACGGGCCGGCCCTCGCGTCGGGCGTCGTCGAGCCGTGGCGGCTCGTGCTGGGCCTCACCGACCACTCCCGCGGCGCGCCCGGGCTGCCCGAGCTGCCCGGCACGCTCGTGGTCGGCGCGATCGGCCTCGGCGTCGTCGCGGCCGTGATCCTCGCGGTCGCCTCCGGGCGGGCCCCGTGGGCCGTCGCCGCCGGGCTGCTCGTCGCCGCGCTGGGCGTCGGCACCGCGGCCGCCGCGCAGGCCACCGTCGTGGTCCACGCCGACGGCGCCGGCGAGGCCGCCGCCAACGGCTTCGCGGGACCCGGCTCGACCCTCGTCGCCGCGGGCCTCATCGGCGCCGCCGCCGCCGCATCGTCCCGCCTGTGGCTCGCGGGGGAGGGCCGTCGCCGGTCCGCGATCCGGCTCGCCGCGTCCGTCGCCGTCACGCTCATGGCCGGCGTGCTGGTCGCGTCCGTCGTCGTGGAGGCCTGGCCCGGGCGTGCCGAGCGCGGAGACGTCCACCCGGCCTCCACCGAGGCGCTCCCGCTCGTCGCGACCCTCGAGCAGCGCCTCGCGACCCACCAGCGCGTGCTCGTCCTGACCGACACCGACAAGGGCGTCGACTTCACCGTGCTCGACGGCGACGGCACCACCGTGGTCACGGGCCGCGCCCAGACCGCCGCCGACGGTGCGCCGCTCGCGCGACCGGGATCCACCCCTGCCACGCCAGCGTCGCTCGCGCCGACGGTCGCCACGCTCGCCGGCGCGGCCTCGGGCGCGGACGAGCAGCTCGCCGCGTGGGGCATCGGCGTCATCGTCGCCACGCCTGGATCGGACATGATCGCGAGCTCGCTCAGCCAGCTGCCGGAGCTGCGTCTCATCGGCGCCAGCGACGTCGGCACCAGCTACCGGGTCGCCCGGCCGGGCTCCGACGCGATCGTGTCGCGCGCGTGGGTCGAGGGCGACGCGGGCGAGGTGACCGTGCTCGACTCCGACTCGTGGTCCGGCTCGGTCGACGGCGCCGGCGGCGGCACGCTCGTGATCGCCGCGGCCGCCGACGAGGGATGGACCGCCTCCGCGGACGGCGTCGCGCTCTCCCCGGTGGACGATGCGCTGGGCCGCGCGGCCTTCGGCGTCCCCGCGGGCGCCGACGAGGTCGGATACCGCTACGAGGACGAGGCCTACCGCTGGTGGTGGTGGGGCGCGGTCGTGCTCGTCGCATGGGCGATGATCGGCATGGTGCCGCTGCACGACCGCCGGTACCGGGCGGTGCGCTCGTGATCCGCCGGCTCGTGGTGCTCGGCGCGGCGACGGTCGCGGTGCTCGCGGTCGTGGCCGCGGGCCGTATCGCGCCGCAGGAGCCGGTCGCGGCGGCGCCGTACGACGGCGAGGTGACCCCGGCGGCGCAGCCCGTCGCGTGCCCCGGTCCGGTCGAGATCCCGGTCGGCGACATCGACTCGGGCGACCCGGACCTCGGCTCCGGCTCCGATGAGCGCACCTACCAGGAGCTCGGCGACGGCACCGAGCCCGTGGGCGCGGGCTTCCTCGCCGCAGGCGACGCGGCCGCGTCCGTGGAGCGCATCGGCTCGGGCGACGTGGCCGGGCTGTCCGCGGCGACGTGCGTCGCGCCCGTGCGCGACCAGTGGCTCGTGGGCGGCTCCACCGCGCTCGGATCGAGCGCGCGGCTGGTGCTCACCAACCCGTCCGACGCCTCCACGGAGGCGACGGTGACCCTGTACGGCGGGCTCGGCGAGCTCGAGGAGCGCGCGGTCGTGTCGATCGCTCCCGGCGGCCAGCAGGACCTGCTGCTGGAGTCGGTGGTCGCCGAGGTGCCCGCCCTCGCGGTGCGGGTGGTTGCGACCGGCGCCGGCGTGGTCGCCCACCTCCAGGACTCGCGGCTGGACGGCTTCCAGCCCGCCGGCACGGACTGGGTCGGTCGCGGCGCGGCGCCCGCGGCGCGGCTCGTGGTGCCCGGCGTCGGTGCCCCGGAGGACTCCACCACCACGCTGCGCCTCATGGCGCCCGACGGCGCCACCGTGAACCTCACGCTCGCGGGCGACGACGGCCTCGTCGAGTGGGGCGGCGTCTCGGGTCTCGTGCTGGAGCCGGGAGTCGTCACGGAGGTCGAGGTGCCGACGATCGCGTCCGGCGCCGTCGAGATCCGGGCCGATGCGCCCGTCGTCGCGGCGGCGATGCGCAGCGTGCCCCGACCGGTGGTCGACGGCCCCGCCGACGCCGTCGAGCGCGACCTCACGTGGCTGCCCGCGCAGGACGTGTCCGACCGGACGGCGCGCTCGGCCATGGTCACCGACCACGTGGTCGCCGTGACGGTGCACGCGACCGTCGCGGGCGAGTTCACGCTCACCGACGCGTCGGGCGCGGTGGTGGCGTCGCAGCAGATGGCGGCGCGGTCGACCGCGACGATCCCGCTCGACGCGGCGGCCGGCACCCTGCTGACCGGGACGGCGCGGTTCACCTGGAGCCTCGCGCTCGAGGACGAGCCGGGCTTCGTGTCGACCCTGGTGCCGCGGCGCACCGACGTCGAGTCGACGCCCGTGACGGTGGGGCTGCGGCCCTACCTCGGCCCCGGCTCCTGACCGGCGCGCGGGCTCAGCCCGTGCCGTACTCCGGGTCGACCTCCTCCGGGGGCCGCCCGACCACGTGCGCGACGTGCTCCACGACGACGTCCCGCACGAGCCCGGGCAGGTCCGCCGGATCCGAGCGCTGCTCGAGCGGCCGCCGGTACAGCACCACGCGCGTGGGCTGACCCAGGTCCGCGGGGAACAGCCTCCCCAGCGGCACGCCCTCCTCCCACGGGGTCGGGTCGGACGGCGGGACGTCCTCGGTGCCGAACTCGATGCGCCCCCACTCGCCGCCCCAGCGCGGCTCGAGCCGGTCGACCGCGTCGGCGACGAGGTCGTCGAAGCGCTCGGCCCGCGTGCGGTAGCCGGGTGCGCCGAAGGGAAGGAGTGGCCTGCGGAGGCCGCGGCCGTGACGATCGCGCCGGGACATACGGCGAGGCTACCGCCCGGCGCGCCGCCGAAGGTGGCGCCGGCGCGCGAGCCGGTGACCGACGCGGCCCGGCGGTCCGGCGTGGCAGCGCCGCCGAAGGTGGCGCCGGCGCGCGAGCCGGTGACCGACGCGGCCCGGCGGTCCGGCGTGGCAGCGCCGCGCGTCCCGTGCGCGGGGGTACCGTCGCTTGCGTGATCGCCACCCGTCAGTGCTCGCGCTCGTCCTGCTCGCGCCCCGCAGCGGCGACGCTCACCTACGTGTACGCGGACTCGACCGTGGTCGTCGGCCAGCTGTCCGCCTCGGCGGAGCCCCACAGCTACGACCTGTGCGCGCACCACGCGGACCGCTTCACCGCACCGCGCGGCTGGGACGTCGTCCACATCCAGACCGAGTTCGCGGAGCCCGAGCCGTCGACCGACGACCTGGAGGCGCTCGCCCGTGCCGTGCGCGAGGCCGGCCGTCCGCGCCCCGCGCCGGCCTTCACGCCGCCCGCGCCGGTCGCCTCGGAGCCGCGACGCGGCCATCTGCGCGTCATCTCAAACGACGCCTAAAGGACGATTCAACCCGCGGCTAAGCGCCCGTCCGGCGGTGCCGCTAGTCTGACCGCGTGACTGACGCACCGGACCTCTCCCAGCTCATCAAGTCCTACGACGTGCGAGGCATCGTGGGCGAGACGCTCACCGCCGAGGTGGCGACCGCGATCGGCGCCGCCTTCGCGGACACGATCGTGCTGCCCGACGGCGAGACCACCGTCGCGATCGGCCACGACATGCGCGACTCCGGCCCGTGGCTCGCCGATGCGGTCGCGGAGGGGCTCACCTCCCGCGGCGTGGACGTCGTCCGCATCGGGCTGTGCTCGACCGACGGGCTCTACCACGCGTCCGGCGTCCTCGACATCCCCGGCGTGATGATCACCGCGAGCCACAACCCGGCCGCCTACAACGGCATGAAGCTGTGCCGCAGCCGCGCCCGCGCGGTCGGCGAGAACTCGGGGCTCGCCGATGTCCGCGAGACCGCCGCCCGGTACCTCGTCGAGCCCCCGGCCGTCGCTGAGCCGCGCGGCACGGAGACGACGCGCGAGATGGTGGGCGAGTACGGCGCGTTCCTGCGCTCGCTCGTCCCTCTCGACGGCATCCGCCCGCTCAAGGTCGTCGTCGACGCGGCGAACGCGATGGGCGGCTACACCGTCCCCGCGGTGCTCGGCACGGAGGCCGGCCTGCCGGAGCTGCCGCTCGAGATCATCCCGCTGTACTTCGAGCTCGACGGCACGTTCCCCCACCACGAGGCCAACCCGCTCGAGACGGAGAACCTGCGTGACCTCCAGGCCGCGGTCAGGGAGCACGGCGCGGACATCGGCCTCGCCTTCGACGGCGACGCGGACCGGTGCTTCGTGATCGACGAGCGCGGCGAGGTGGTCACCCCGTCGGCGATCACGTGCCTGGTGGGCCTGCGCGAGACCGCCCGCGAGCTCGCGGCCGACCCGACGGCCGAGCCGACCGTCATCCACAACCTGATCTCCTCGCGCGCCGTGCGCGAGCAGCTCGCGGAGGCCGGCGCGACGCCCGTGCGCTCGCGCGTGGGCCACAGCTTCATCAAGGCGGAGATGGCGCGCCTCAACGCCGTGTTCGGCGGCGAGCACAGCGCGCACTTCTACTTCCGCGACTTCTTCTACGCGGACTCGGGCATGCTCGCGGCGATGCACGTGCTCGCGGCCCTCGGCACGCAGGACGGCCCGCTGTCCGCGATGATCGCGGCGCACGAGCCCTACACGGCCTCCGGCGAGATCAACTCGACGGTCGGCTCCGTGCCGGACGCGCTCGCCCGGGTGCGCGCGGCCTTCGTCACCGACGACGTGTACTCGGACGAGTTCGACGGCCTCACGGTCGAGCACTGGCCCGCGCCCGGCGAGGGCGAGCGCTGGTGGTTCAACGTGCGCCCGTCCAACACCGAGCCGCTGCTGCGCCTCAACTCCGAGGCCGACGGTCAGGAGCTCATGGAGCGCGTGCGCGACCAGGTGCTCGCGGTCATCCGGGAGGGCTGAATGTCGACCGAGGGCGGCACCAAGGCGGTCATCGCGGCGCTGTCCGCGAACCTCGGCATCGGCGTCACCAAGTTCGGGGCGTGGGCGCTCACCGGCGCCTCCTCGATGCTCGCGGAGGCCATCCACTCGGTCGCCGACTCCGGCAACCAGGTGCTGCTGCTCGTCGGCGGGAAGGCCGCGAAGCGCGAGGCGACCGCGGAGCACCCGTTCGGGTACTCGCGCTACCGCTACTACTACGCGTTCCTCGTCGCCGTGGTGCTGTTCACCGTCGGCGGCCTGTTCGCGCTGTACGAGGGCTGGCACAAGTGGCACGACCCCGAGCCGATCGAGTCGTGGCAGTGGGTGCCGATCGCCGTGCTCCTCATCGCGATCGTGCTCGAGGGGCTGTCCTTCCGCACCGCGATCCGCGAGTCGAACAAGATCCGCGGCAACGTGGGCTGGGGCCGCTTCATCCGCCGCTCCCGCTCGCCCGAGCTGCCCGTGATCCTCCTCGAGGACTTCGGCGCGCTGATCGGCCTGGTCTTCGCGCTGTTCGGCGTGTCGATGACCCTGATCACGCACGACGGCCGGTGGGACGCGATCGGGTCCGCGGCGATCGGCCTGCTGCTCGTCACCATCGCCATCGTGCTCGGGTCCGAGACGCGCGAGATGCTGCTCGGCGAGTCCGCCACCGAGGAGGACCTCGCGAAGATCCGCGCCGCGCTCGCCGAGGGCGGCTACCCGGACGTCATCCACCTCCGCACGTCGCACCTGGGCCCGGAGGACATCCTCGTCGCGGTCAAGGTGGCCGCCGGCGCCCACGAGACGATGGAGACGGTCGCCGACCGCACGGACCGCGCGGAGGCGCTGATCCGCGAGGCCGTCCCCGCGGTCCGCCTCATCTTCATCGAGCCCGACGTCCGCCACGACGTCGACGCGGGCTGAGCCCGCGCATCGTCCCTCCGTCGGCGACGATGGTAGAAATGACGACCGTGCCCCGTCCGGGGCGGACTCAGGAGGACCCCCCATGATGGAGCACGTCGTCGCGGATCTGGCGCTGGCGGAGGCCGGCCGCAACCAGATCCGCCTGGCCGAGCAGGAGATGCCGGGCCTCATGGCCCTCCGGGCCGAGTTCGGCGACGCGCAGCCGCTCGCGGGCGCGCGCATCGCGGGCTCCCTCCACATGACCGTCCAGACGGCCGTGCTCATCGAGACCCTCACCGCGCTCGGCGCCGACGTCCGCTGGGCGTCGTGCAACATCTTCTCCACGCAGGACGAGGCGGCGGCCGCGATCGTGGTCGGGCGCGGCACCTACTCCGCCCCCGCGGGCGTGCCGGTCTTCGCGATCAAGGGCGAGACGATCCCCGAGTACTGGCAGTACACGGACCGGATCCTCACGTGGGAGGGCCACGACGGCCCCACGATCATCCTCGACGACGGCGGTGACGCGACCCTGCTCGTGCACGAGGGCGTCCGGTTCGAGGCGCTCGGCGAGGTCCCCGCGCCGCTCGAGGAGGAGGACCCCGACTACAACGCCGAGGTCGAGGGCATGCGCGCCGTCATCCGCCGCTCGATGGCGCAGGACCCCACGCGCTTCACCCGCATGGCGCGGGTGATCGTCGGCGTGTCCGAGGAGACCACGACGGGCGTGCACCGCCTCGAGGCGATGCACCGCCGCGGCGAGCTGCTGTTCCCCGCGATCAACGTCAACGACTCCGTGACGAAGTCGAAGTTCGACAACAAGTACGGCATCCGCCACTCGCTGCCCGACGGCATCAACCGTGCGACCGACGTCCTCATGGGCGGCAAGGTCGCGTTCGTGTGCGGCTACGGCGACGTCGGCAAGGGCGCGGCCGAGGCGCTGCGCGGGCAGGGCGCCCGCGTGGTGGTGTCCGAGGTCGACCCGATCTGCGCGCTGCAGGCGGCGATGGACGGCTACGAGGTCGCGCGCGTCGAGGACTACGTCGACCGTGCCGACTTCTTCATCACGACCACCGGCAACAAGGACATCCTCCGCGTCGAGCACATGGCCGCGATGAAGGACAAGGCCGTCGTGGGCAACGTCGGCCACTTCGACAACGAGATCGACATGGCGGGCCTCGCGCGCTCCGGCGCCAAGCTCACGCCCATCAAGCCCCAGGTCGACGAGTGGGTGTTCCCCGACGGGCACAGCATCATCGTGCTCAGCGAGGGTCGCCTCCTCAACCTCGGCAACGCGACCGGCCACCCCAGCTTCGTGATGAGCGCGTCCTTCACCAACCAGGTGATCGCGCAGATCGAGCTCTGGACCAGCCTCGACGCGTACCCGCTCGGCGTGCACCGCCTGCCCAAGGAGCTCGACGAGAAGGTCGCGCGCCTGCACCTCGACGCGCTCGGCGTGCGCCTCACGGAGCTGTCGCAGTCCCAGGCGGACTACCTCGGCGTGCCGGTCGAGGGCCCGTTCAAGCCCGACCACTACCGGTACTGAGCCGGCGCATCGTCCCCGCGCGGGCTCAGTCCGCGTCGGGGATGCCGTAGGGCAGGCGCCGCAGCGCGTCGCCGTCGCGCTCGGCTCGCGCCATGCGCTCCTCCTCGACGCGCTGCTCGCGGTCGCGCCGCTCCACCAGCACGGCGGCGAGGAAGGCCTCCGGGTGCGTGCCCGCGGGCGGCGGGGGAGAGACGTGCGTGGCGAACTGCTGCGACAGCCGCGTGCCCACGCGCACCCGTGACGGCGCGTGCATGTCCGGGGCGCGGGTGAGGAACATGCGCGCGGTGAGCGCGAGGCCGTCGCCGAGGCGCGTGATGTCGGCGGTGCGGGCCCAGCCCTCGAGCCCCACCGGCATGGCGAGGCGCGGCAGCGCGCGCTTGGCGCCGCGCGTGCGCATCGCGTACGTGCCCGCGACGTAGTCGCCGATGCGCTTGCCGCGCGTCCCGAACGCAGAGACGGTCACGGCGAGCATGCCGAGCGTCGCGTACAGTTCGAGCACGCCCAGCAGGGCGCGGGCGGCGGCGTGCCGCACGCTCACGGGGCCGCCGTCGTCGCGGACGATGCGCAGGCCGGCGGCCCAGCGTCCCAGCGACCGGCCGCGGGTGAGGGTCTCCACCGTCATGGGCAGGAGCACCAGGCATGCGACCGTCCAGGCGATCGCGATCGCGCGTGCCCACGCGTCGTTGAGGTCCGCGCCGGCGCGCTCGAGCATCGAGAAGCCGACGATGAGCACCGCGTACGTCACGATCATGTCGATCGCGCCGGACATCATCCGCAGCGGCACGGAGGCGGCGCCCGAGTCGAGCACCACGCCCTCGCCGATGAGGATCGCGTCCTCGTCCGTCATGCGTCCTCCCTGGCTGCGGCCTCCTGTGGCATCGTAGCGGCGTGGACATCGACTCCTTCGGCGCCGTGCGCGAGGCCCGCTGGGCGCGTCTCAAGGAGCTGTCGCGGTCGCGCCGCCTCTCCGGCGCCGAGGCGGACGAGCTGACCCGCCTGTACCAGGCCACCGCGGGCGACCTCGCGGCGGTGAGGTCGGCCGCGCCCGAGCCGTCGGTCGTGTCGCGGCTGTCCGTCCTGCTCGCCTCGGCCCGCGTGTGGCTCACCGGCGCGCACACGGTGTCGACCCGCGACGCGCGGCGCTACCTCACGGTGGGGCTGCCGGCGGCGTTCCACCGCGTGCGGTGGTGGGGCGTCGGGGTCACGGTCGCCGTCGTGCTGCTGGCGTGGCTGTCGGGGTGGTGGACGCTCACGCATCCCGAGGCGCTCGACCTGATCGGCCCGCCCGAGACGCGCGCGCTCATCGCCGAGGAGGAGTTCGCGAGCTATTACACCGAGTACGACTCGAGCTCGTTCTCGGCGACCGTGTGGACCAACAACGGCTGGCTCGCGGCGCAGTGCATCGCGTTCGGGATCACGGGCGTGTTCCCGCTCTACCTCATGTACAACACGGTGATCCAGCTCGGCGTCGCGGGCGCGGTGATGGCGGAGGCGGGCGCGCTCGACGTGTTCTTCCAGCTCATCGCGCCGCACGGCCTGCTCGAGTTGTCCGCGGTGTTCGTGGCCGCGGGCACGGGTCTGCGGCTGTTCTGGACGATGCTGGTGCCGGGTCCGCGCCCCCGCGGGCGCGCGCTCGCGGAGGAGGGCCGCGGCGCGATCGCGGTCGCGCTCGGGCTCGTGATCGCGCTGTTCGCGTCGGGTCTGATCGAGGGCTTCGTCACGGGATCTGCGATGCCGTGGTGGCTCAAGATCGTCATCGGGCTGATCGCGGTCGTCGCGTTCTGGATGTACGTGTTCGTGGCCGGCCGCGCCGCGGTCCGCACCGGGGCGACCGGCGACTCCGAGGGAGACTTCGCGACGGATCAGGCGGCCCTGGCGGGCTGAGGCGGGGCGCGGGCGCACGGGCGCGCGGGCCGCGGTGTGGCGGCGCCGGACGCCGGTGGTCGCGTTCCCGTGTGCCAGCCCCAGGTGACATAGGGCCTGTCCTGCCCCCCGTTTTTTGGTCCGTTTCTTCTGTGAGTCCTGTCCAATGGTGAGAGTGCTTGTGGAGGTGTGAGGTGGCGGCTGCGAAGCGGTACACGACGGAGCAGATCGTGGCGAAGCTGCGGGAGATGGAGAAGCTTCAGGCGCAGGGGATGTCGATACCGGCGGCGTGCAAGCGGTTGGGGATCTCGGATCAGACGTTCTATCGGTGGCGGCTGAAGTACGGGGCGCTGAAGGAGGACGAGGCGCAGCGGTTGAAGGCTCTGGAGGCCGAGAACGCCCGCTTGAAGCGCATCGTGGCGGAGCAGGCGTTGGACATCAGCATGTTGAAGGATCTGACCCGGGGAAATTGGTGAGCCCGGCTCGGCGCCGGGCTGCTGTGGCGCGGTTGGTGCGCCGCTTCAAGGTGTCGCAGCGGCGTGCCTGCTTGGTGGTGGGGCAGCATCGCTCGAGCCAGCGGTATGTGCCGGTGGCGTCGGACTTCGAGGTGCGCCTGGTGGCCGCGATGCGTGCGATCGCCGACGCTCATCCGCGGTGGGGGTATCGGCGGGTCCATGCGGGACTCGTCGCGGATGGCTGGCAGGTCAACGTCAAGCGGGTCGAGCGGTTGTGGCGGGCGGAGGGCTTGCAGGTGCCCCCGCGGCGTAAAGGTGCTGGTCAGAAGGCGTTGGGGTCGGATGAGCATGCCTTGTGGGCGTTGCCGGCGCTGCGGGTGGGGCATGTGTGGTCGTACGACTTCATGAGTGTGCGTACCGAGCGTGGGGTGGCGCTGCGGGTGCTGAACATCGTCGACGAGTACACGCGGGTCTGCGTCGGCTTCGACGTGGACTACTCGATCGGCGCGGCCGGGGTGCGCAAGCTCCTTGAGCGGGTGTTCACCGAGCATGGTCGACCCGAGGTGATCCGGTCGGACAACGGACGGGAGTTCATCGCCACGTCGCTGCTGGGATGGCTGCGTGAGCAGGGGGTGAGGCCGGTGCAGGTGGCGAAGGCTAGCCCGCAGCAGAACGGCTTCATCGAGCGGTTCAACGGGTCGATGCGGGACGAGCTGCTGCATCGGGAGGTGCTGCACTCGCTGACGGAGGCCCGGGTCCTGATCGGGCAGTGGGTACGGCACTACAACACCGAGCGACCCCATTCGGGCCTGCAGATGCGGACCCCGGCGGCGTTCGCGCGCTACTGTGCCGAGCAGGCAGCTACGACACCCGTGTCACGGCAGCCTGTCTGACGTGAGAGGGGGTGGCTGAGAGTGACTACCAACACACTGGCTGGACCAGTCCAGATCGCCCTCGAGGGCCCCGGAATCACGACCCACTCGCAGTCGACGTGGACCAAATCATCGGGGCAGGTCAGGCCGCACCGGCGCTCCGTGACGTAGCGCTACCAGGCCTCTTGCACGCGGCCGTGCCGCTGTTTCAGCGCAGGCTGACATGCGTGAGCGAGAGTCTCGCGTGCGGGCGCGGGATCGCCGGGCGGTCCGGGCGCCGCCCCGGCACAGCGGGGCGATCAGCCGAGCAGCGCCTCGACCGTGTCGCGCATCACGGGCCGGAGCTGCGCGTGAGTCGCCTGCGCGAGCGGGGCGAAGCCCTCCGCGGCGCGCAGCACGGCGATCCCGACCGCGGTCGCGAGCAGCACCTGGGCGCGCAGGAGGACGGCGTCGTCGTCGCCGCGCGTCCACCCGGCGGCGCCGGCGAGCTTCTCCGCATAGCCGGCGAGCATCGCGAGCCGCAGCCGCTCAGCGTCGTCGTCGCCGGACGAGCGCAGGAGAAGCAGCAACGAGTGAGGTTCGTCGGCGGCCCGGGTGCCGGTCGCCTGGCGGCTGATCGCGGCGGCGATGCGCGCGGTGACGCCATCGTCGTCGGCGGACCCCGCCTCGTCCGGCGCGACCTCGGCCGCCGCGTTCTCGAGCACGGCCCCGGCCTCGACGAGGCAGGCCTCGAACAGCCCCTCCTTCGAGGTGAAGTAGCGGTTGATGAGCGCGACGTTGACGCCGGCCTCGTCCGCGATCTGCCTCACCGTGGTCGCGCCGTAGCCGTGCTGCGTGAAGAACCGCATCCCCGCGTGCAGCAAGGCGGCGCGGGTCGCCTCGGCGTCGCGGGGGCGGCGGGCGGCGACGGGATCCATGTAAGTAAGCATATGTTGACATAGCGTCCGACGCGACCTACCGTCTTATGTAAGCGTTCGTTTACATGATCGGAGCCCCCACGTGACCACCGTCCTCCCCGCCGGCGCCAGCCCGGCCGTCGAGCCCGAGGAGCGCCGCACCCGGCGTCCTCGCGCGTCGCTCGTCATCCTCTTCCTCTCGCTCGCCGGCCTCGCGTTCGCGGTGCTGCAGTCCCTCGTCGCGCCCGCGCTGCCGGTGATCGCCCAGGACCTGCAGGCCTCGACGGGCGACGCGAGCTGGGTGCTGACCGCCTTCCTGCTCTCCGCCTCCGTGCTCACCCCGATCCTCGGCCGGCTCGGCGACATGCTGGGCAAGCGCAAGGTGCTGATCGCGGTGCTGGTGATCCTCGCCGCGGGCACCGCGGTCGCGGGCCTCGCGGGCTCCCTCCCGATGCTCATCGTCGGGCGTGCGCTCCAGGGTGCGGCTGGCGCGATCCTGCCGCTGTCGATCGGCATCGTCCGCGACGAGCTTCCGCGCGAGCGCGTGGGCGTGACGGTCGGGCTGCTGTCGGCCTTCTCCGGCATCGGCGCGGGCATCGGCATCGTCGCAGCGGGCCCGATCGTCGACAACCTCTCGTGGCCGTGGCTGTTCTGGCTGCCGCTGATCCTCATCGCGGTCGCGCTGCTCGGGGTGGTCGTCGGCATCCCCGAGTCGCCCGTGCGAGCACCGGGACGGCTCGATCTCGCCGGCACCGCGCTGCTGTCGATCGCCCTCACGTCCCTGCTGCTCGCGATCAGCAAGGGCGCCGACTGGGGCTGGGCGTCCGGTGCCACCCTCGCGCTGCTGATCGTCGCGGTGGTCGCCGCGATCGTTTTCGTCGCGGTCGAGCGTCGCGTCGAGAGCCCGCTGATCGACATGAGCCTGCTGGCCAGGAGGGGCGTCTGGACCACGAACCTCTCGGGCCTCGCGATCGGCTTCGCGATGTTCGGCACGTTCCTGCTGATCCCGATGCTGCTCGAGCTGCCGGCGGAGACCGGCTACGGCTTCGGGAAGACCGTGACCCAGGCGGGCCTGTTCCTCCTCCCGACGACCCTGATGATGCTGGTCTTCGGCCCCCTGTCAGGCATCCTCGCGAAGCGTCTCGGCGCCAAGGTACCGCTCGTGGTCGGCGGCGTGCTCGTCACCGCGGCCTTCGCCGTGCCCGCCGTCGCGCACTCGGCGCTGTGGCACATCGTCCTCTCGGGCGTCCTCACCGGCGCGGGCATGGGTCTCGTGTTCGCCGCGATGTCCAACGCGATCATCGATGCGGTGCCGGCGTCTCACACGGGCGAGGCGACCAGCGTCAACTCGATCGTGCGGACCATCGGCGGCAGCATCGGCACGTCCGTGGTCGCCGCTGTCATCGCCGGGAACAGCTCGCCCGAGGGCGTGCCGCTCGATGCCGCGTTCACCCAGGGATTCTGGGTGTGCGCCGGGGTCGCGCTGCTGAGCGTGATCGCCGCGCTGCTGCTGCCGTCGAGGCGCGCACGCGCCTGACGTCCCGGCCCCGTGCGTCAGAGCCGCCCGGCGGCCTTGAGCGCGAGGTAGCGGTCGCAGACCGCGGGCGCGAGGTCGTCGGGCAGCGCGAGCACCACCTCGGCCCCCAGCTGGCGGAGCCGGGTCGCCACCGCGTCCCGCTCGAGCATCGCGCGCGCGGCGGCGCCGGCCCCGTACGCGGCGTCGGCGTCGTCGCGCGCCGCGAGCATCGCGCCGAGCTCGGGGTCCTCGACCGACCCGACCAGCACCTGGTGGCGCCGCTGCAGCGCCGCCACGGCCTCGATGAGCCCCGAGTCCATCGCCGACGTGTCGACGGTGGTGAGCAGCACCACGAGCGAGCGCTGCGACACCCGCGACTCGACCAGGCGCACGAGCGCGGGCCAGTCGGGCTCGAGCAGCGACGGCTCGACCGCCGCCAGCGCGTCCGCGAGCGAGGCGACGATGCGCGACCCCGTCGACGCCGCGCGCGCCTGCTCGGCGCGGTCGAACGCGGTCGCCTGCACCCGGTCGCCCGCGTGCGCGGCGAGCGCGGCGAGCAGCAGCGCCGCCTCGATCGACGCGTCGAGGCGAGGGGCGTCGCCGACGCGCGCGGCCGACAGGCGCGCGCTGTCGAGCGCGATCACCACGCGGCGGTCGCGCTCGGGGCGGTACGTGCGCACCACCACCTCGCCGCGCCGTGCCGTGCCGCGCCAGTCGATGGTGCGCACGTCGTCGCCGATCACGTAGTCGCGCAGCGAGTCGAACTCCGCGCCGGCGCCCTTGAGGCGCACCGCGGTGCGGCCGTCGATCTCGCGCAGCCGCACCAGCCGCGACGGCAGGTGCCGCCGCGACGCGAACTCGGGCAGCACCCGGAGGTGCGCGGGGGCCTCGACCGAGCGCTGCCGCCCCGCGAGCCGGAGCGGGCCGAAGGTGCGCACGGTGACGGGGCCCGCCTGCCGGTCGCCGCGCCGCGTCGGCGTCAGGGGCGTGCGGAACGTCTCCGCCTCGCCCGGGGCGAGCGAGAAGGGGTGGCGGTCGTCGGACGCGCCCGCGGACGGCTGCCACGCGTCGCGCACCGCGCCGCGCACGCGCCGCCGGCCCAGGTTCGCCACCATCAGCCGGGTCGTGGTCGCCTGCGTCAGCCGGACCGAGCCGGGCGCCTCGCGGCGCACGCCGATCGTGTGCGTCGGCGGCGCGAGCCACGTGTCGACGAGCGCGAGCACGACCACGCCGATCACCCACAGCCACGCGACGACGCGCGACTGCGTCAGCGCCGCCGGGACCGCCCCGAGCGCCGCGAGCGCGACCGTCCAGCCGGTGATGTGCATGTCAGCGCGGCACCGGCACCGTCGCCAGCACGGAGGTGAGCACGGTCGTCGCGGTGACGCCCTCGAGCTCCGCCTCGGCGCGGATGCGCATGCGGTGCGCGAGGGTCCAGGTGGCGAGCGCCTTGACGTCGTCGGGGGAGACGTACGTCCGGCCGCGCATCCAGGCCCACGCCCGCGAGGTCTGCATGAGCGCGGTCGCGCCGCGCGGCGACACCCCGAGCGACACCGACGGCGCCTCACGGGTCGCGCGGCACAGGTCGACGATGTACGCCACCACGTCGTCGGAGATCTCGACCCCCGCGACCTCGGCACGGGCGCGCTCGAGGTCCTCGATCGTCGCGACCGCGCCGACGCCCGCCGCCGCGAGGTCGCGCGGGTCGAAGCCCGCCGCATGGCGCCGCAGCACGTCCGCCTCCGCCTCGCGCGTGGGCATCGGGACGGTGAGCTTGACCATGAAGCGGTCGAGCTGCGCCTCGGGCAGCGGGTAGGTGCCCTCGTACTCGACGGGGTTCTGGGTCGCGATGACGAGGAACGGGTCCGGCAGGCGGCGGCCCTCGCCGTCGACCGTCACCTGACGCTCCTCCATCGCCTCGAGCAGCGCCGACTGGGTCTTCGGGGGCGTGCGGTTGATCTCGTCCGCGAGCATCAGATTCGTGAACAGCGGGCCCTCGCGGAACGAGAACGCCGCCGTGCGCGCGTCGTACACGAGCGAGCCCGTGACGTCGCCGGGCATGAGGTCGGGGGTGAACTGCACGCGCTTGGTGTCGACGTCGAGCGACGCGGCGAGCGCGCGCACGAGCAGGGTCTTGGCGACGCCGGGCACGCCCTCGAGGAGCACGTGGCCCCGGCACAGCAGCGCGATGACGAGACCGGTGACGATCTGGTCCTGGCCCACGACGGCCTTGCCCACCTCGGTGCGCAGCCGGCCCAGCGCGTCGCGCGCGTCGGCCGCCGCGGTGGACGATGCGGGCGCCTCGTCGGGCGTGCCGGCGGGCGGGCTGGTGGTGTCGGGGGGAGTCGTCTCGGTCACGGTCGGTGAACCTCGCTTTCCAGTGCGTCGAGCTCGGAGATCAGGGTGAGGAGCGCCGCGTCGTCGGCGGGCGCGGGACCGTACAGCAGGCGGTCGACGTCGGTCTCGGGGCGGCCCGACGCGCGCGCGACCGCGGTGACGAGCGCGTCCCGCCCGTCGGTGCGGCCCACGCCGATGCGTCGCCCCATGCGGAGCGCGGCGGCGGCGCGCAGCGACGCGGCCGAGCGCCCGGTGGCGCGGGCCCGCCGGTACAGGCGGGCGCGTCCGCGCGTCGCCTCGGAGGCGCGCACGACCACGGGCAGGGGCTCGGCCACCAGCGCGCCGAAGCGGCGGGCGCGCCACACCGCCGCGAGCAGCGCGGCCAGCGCGAGCGCGTACAGCGCGGTGCCGGTGCCCGGGGGCAGGAAGTCGGGGGTCGCCTCGACCTCGGTCGGCACGTCGCCGCCGCCGGAGCCCGCCCAGGTCAGCAGGCTCGGGTCGAACCCGTCCGCGACGTACCAGACCGCGTCCGGGTGCCGGCCGAGCGCCCGGATCGCGAGGGCCGCGTGGCCGGCATCGTCGAGCCGCGCGTTGGTGAGCAGCTCCGCCGACGCGATCGCGGTGACGGTGCGCGTGCCGTCGTCGACGCGCGCGAAGGCGGACAGCCCGGAGCGCTGCGTGAAGCACACCTCCGCGGCGGCGCCGTCGGCCGCGAGGCCGAGCACGTCGACGCGCGCGGTCCCGGCCGCCTGCGCGTCCGGGTCGGCGCAGCCGGCCTCGACGGTCTCGGGCAGCAGCACGGGCTCCTCGGTCGCGTCGATCCCGAGCGCGGCGAGCGCGTCGCCGGACTCGCCCAGGAGGACCAGGTCGCCGGGGTAGTCCATGAGGGAGCGCACCTGGCCGCCGGTGAGCAGCGACGCGTTCGCGATCACCACGGTGGTCGCGTCGGGCTCGCGGACCGCGGACCGCGCGAGGCGGTCCACCTGGCGCACCTCGACGCCGTGGCCGCGCAGGATCTGCGCGACCGCGCGGGTGCCGGTGGGCGTCGAGTTCTCGGTCGACAGCGGCGTGTAGTCGCCGGGACGGGCGCCGATGACGAGCAGCGCGACGAGCCCCGCGAGCAGCACGACGGCCGCGATGCCCAGCCGGCCCCGGCGCGCGCGGGCGCGCAGGCCCGGCCCCTTGGCGGTGGTGACGAGGTCGGCGGTCGCGGTCATGGCGCCTCCGCCGCGACGAGCCTGGGACGCGCGGACTCGCACGCCCGCATCGTCTCGAGGACGTGCGCGTACGTCGCCTCGGTCGCCGGCACGTGCCCGTAGCGGATGCCGTCGAACGCTTCCGCGTCGGCGTGCAGGCGGGACGCGAGCGCGGGCAGCGCGGCGCCGGCACGCGCGGCCGCCTCGGCGGCGGTGAGGCCCGGGCCGAGCGTGATGACGTCGCGCTCGGCGAGCCTGCGGACGAGCGCGCGGTAGAGGTCGAGCGTCGCGGTGGTCCAGTCGCCGGACGATGCGGCGGCCCGGGCGGACTCGGACAGCGCGGCGGCGCCGCGCTCGTCGTCGAACAGCGTCTCCTCGGCCGCGGCGCGCCGGCTGCGCCGCAGCGGCCCCACGACGAGCCACAGCACGAGCGCCACCAGCGCGAGCCCGACCAGCACCGCGATGACCGTGCCGGTGGGGCCGGCCGCGCCGCCCACGCCGTCGCCGATCCCCTCGAGGAGGTCGGAGAACCATCGCAGGATCCGCTCGAGCCACGACGTGCCGCCCTCGCGGTACTCGTCCTTGGCGAGCTCCTCGACGGCCCAGCGGCGCGCGGTGTCCGCGTCGGGCGTCAGCGGCGGGGCGTCGAGGCTCACGCGCGGCGGGCCTCGGCCGCCTCGGCGAGCGTGAGGTCGAAGCCCTCGTGCCGGATGCGCAGGTCGATGAGCAGCAGCGCGAACAGCGAGCCCAGGTAGGAGTAGGTGAGCACGTACGAGATCACGAGCGACAGCGCCAGCACGAGCGCGAACGCGATGCCGAGGACCACGAGGTTGTCGGGCGCGACGACCGCGACCGCGGTGGCCCCGAAGCCGCCCACCTGGTTGACGACGCTCGACACCAGCCCGATGAGCACGGTCGCGACGATCACCACCAGCACCGACCACCAGAACCGGCCCTTGAGCAGCCGCGTGGTGCGCCGTATCGCGTCGATGGCGCCGCGCCGCTCGAGCACGATGACGGGCCGCGCGATGCCGCCGATGAGCGTGACGAGGCCGCCCACGGGGATCGCGACGACCGCGGCGAACACCGCGCCGAGCACGATGCCGGAGACGTCCTCGTTCGCCACCCCGATGAGGAGCGGGACGAGGGCGAGCCCCATCCCGACGACGAGCGTGAGCGTCGCGAGCAGGTACAGCAGCAGGAGCGAGCCGATGCGGGGCCGGACGGCGCGCCACGCGTCGGCGAGCCTGATGCGCTCGCCGAGCGCGCCGCGCGCGACGCCGGGGGCGACGACGGCGCTGGAGAACACGTCGGCCAGCAGCGCGGCGACGACGGCGACGATGAACACCGCGACCGTCGTGCCCGAGATCGCGTCGGCCTGCGAGGTCGGGTCCATGAGCGCGAGCGACGGGTCCGTGAACAGCAGCCACATGGCCGCGGTCATGAGCACCGTCGCCGCGAGCGTGAGCAGCAGCGGACCGCCGACCACGACGCCGCGGTTGTAGCGCATCGCCCGGAACGGCAGGCCGAGCAGGTCGCCGAAGCCGAGCGGCCGCAGCGGCATGAAGCCCGGCTGCCACGAGGCCGCGGTCGGCGCGGCCGTGACGGGTGCCACGGGTGCGGCCGCGTACGGCGTCTGGGGACCCGGGACCGCCTGCGGCGGGACGGGCGGCGCGGGCCACGGACCGGCGGGCGCGGGCGTGGGGGAGGACGATGCGGGGGGCGCCCACGTATCAGGGGTGACGGGCGTGGGAGCGGCCCAGCCGGCGGCCTCGTCGCGGTCGTCCATGCCATCCTCTCGGTGCGGTCCCGCCCATCCTGCCACGCGCTTCCGGGGCTCCGGCGGCACCGTCGGCATAATGGGGGCATGACGGCGAAGATCCTGGTGGTCGACGATGATCCCGCAGTGGCCGAGATGCTCGGCATCGTGCTGCGCGGGGACGGGTTCGAGACGGTGTTCTGCGATCACGGGGACGAGGCGGTCGCGGCCTTCCGCGCCACCAACCCCGACGTGATCCTGCTCGACCTCATGCTGCCCGGGCGGTCCGGCATCGACATCTGCCGCGACATCCGCGCCGAGTCCGGCGTGCCGATCATCATGCTCACCGCGAAGTCCGAGACGGTCGACGTTGTCCTGGGCCTCGAGTCCGGAGCGGACGACTACGTCCCCAAGCCGTTCAAGCCCCGCGAGCTCATCGCCCGGGTGCGTGCGCGCCTGCGCCGCAACGACAACGCGACGCCCGCCGTGGTGCGCGTCGCGGACCTCGAGATCGACGTCACCGGGCACCGCGTCACGCGCGGCGGCGAGGTCATCCCGCTCACGCCGCTGGAGTTCGACGTGCTCGTCACGCTCGCGCGCAGCCCGGGCCAGGTGTTCACCCGCGAGGTGCTGCTGGAGGACGTGTGGGGCTACCGCCACGCGGCCGACACCCGCCTCGTCAACGTGCACATCCAGCGCCTGCGGGCGAAGGTCGAGCGGGACCCGGAGAACCCCGAGATCATCCTCACGGTGCGCGGCGTCGGCTACAAGGCGGGTGGCGTCGTGTCGTGAGGCTCACCCCTCGCTCCCTCTGGGCCAACCTGGCGAAGGGCCCGCGACGGGTGTGGCGCCGCTTCCGCGGCTCCCTGCTGCTGCGCGTCGTCGTGAGCACGATGGTGCTGGGACTCGGCGCGGTGATCGTGATCGGCGCGCTCGTCAGCACGCAGATCCGCGACGGCCTGGTCCAGACGCGCGTCGACCGCATCCTCGCGGAGACGGCGCGCGACGCCACCAGCGCGCAGGAGAACGTCGACGCGTCGACCGCGGAGAGCTCGGGCGACCTGCAGCAGCTCGTCTACGACCTGCTCGACGGCCTCGGCACGCTCGGCGGGAACTCGCGCGGCCTGGTGCTGCTGCGCGACCCCGCGAACACGTCGGGCGTGCTGCTGTCGACGCCCGTGTCCGACACCGAGCTCGTCGACGTCATCACGCCCGAGATGCGCGACGCCGTGCAGTCGGGCGCCCCGCAGTCGTGGCAGTTCGTCGCGATGCCCGACACGGGCGACCCGGGCGTCGTCGTCGGTGTGCCGTTCACCATCCGCGTCGCCGGCGAGTACGAGCTGTACTTCGTCTACTCGCTGGCCGACGAGCAGGCGACGCTGAGCCTCATCCAGCGCGTGCTGGCGGTGGGCGGCATCGCGCTGATGCTGCTGCTCGGCCTGCTGACCTTCCAGGTCACGCGCCAGACCGTGCGGCCCGTGCGCCATGCGGCGCGGGTCGCGTCGCGCCTCGCGGAGGGCATCCTGTCCGAGCGCATGACGGTGCGCGGCCAGGACGAGATGGCGACCCTCGCGCGCACGTTCAACGAGATGGCCGAGTCGCTGCAGCGTCAGATCACGCGTATGGAGGAGCTGTCCCGCCTGCAGCGCCGCTTCGTGTCCGACGTGTCCCACGAGCTGCGCACGCCGCTCACGACCATCCGCATGGCCTCCGACGTGCTGCACGATGCGCGGCCGGGCTTCCCGCCCGAGGTGGCGAGGTCCGCGGAGCTGCTCGACACGCAGATCGACCGCTTCGAGTCGCTGCTGGCCGACCTGCTCGAGATCTCCCGCATCGACGCCGGCGCGGCGCAGCTCGAGTTCGACGACATGTCGCTCGCCGACGTGGTCCGCGACCAGGTCGAGGCGATGGTGCCGGCCGCGCGCAGCCAGGGCGTGGACCTGCGGCTGTGGGTCGCGAAGGGGGACCACGTGGCGTCCATGGACCGCCCGCGCGTGGCGCGCATCGTCCGCAACCTGCTGTCCAACGCGATCGAGCACGCGCAGCGCCGCCCGGTCGACGTCGTCGTCGCCTCGACCGGTCGCGCCGTCGCGGTCGTGGTCCGCGACTACGGGATCGGCCTCACGCCGCAGCAGGCGCAGCGGGTGTTCGACCGCTTCTGGCGCGCCGACTCGGCGCGCGCCCGCACCATGGGCGGCACCGGCCTCGGCCTCGCGATCGCGCGCGAGGACGCGCAGCTCCACGGCGGCAAGCTCGAGGCGTGGGGCCTGCCAGGCAAGGGCGCGAGCTTCCGCCTCCAGCTGCCGCGCACCTCCCGCGGCCTGGGTCAGCACCCGCCGCTGCCGCTCGTCATCGCCGAGCTCGACTACGGCACCATCGCCGAGCGCATCCCGCTCGAGTCCGACCGCAGGGAGGTCGCGCCATGAGGATGAGGATCGCCGCGCTGTGCGCCGCGGCCGCGGTGACGCTCGGCGCGTGCGCGTCCATCCCCACGTCGGGCGCCGTCAACGAGGGCACCGGCGAGGTCGAGGGCGCCGAGCCGTTCGTGCCGTTCGCCGAGGGGCCGCAGATCGGCGACAGCGTCAACGCCATCGTGTCGGGCTTCATCCAGGCGACCGCCGCGGGCTTCGCGTCGGACTTCACCGTGGCCCGCGAGTACCTCACGGTGCCCGCGCGCGCGGACTGGGACCCGCTCGCCGAGGTCACCGTCTACGACTCCGGCGCGCTCACGCCCGACTACGACGAGGACGCCGGCCGGGTCGTCTACTCGGTGCCGGTCGCGGCGTGGATCGAACACGCGGGCCGCATGGTCGAGGCGCAGGCCGGCACGCAGACCCAGCTCGAGTTCCAGGTGTCGAGGGACGTGGGCGGGGAGTGGCGCATCTCGGGCCTCGAGGACGGCTCGCTGCTCGCGGAGGCCACGTTCAACCGCGTGTTCCTGCCGGTCACGCTCGTGTTCGCGACCGCGGACGGTCGGACCGTCGTGCCCGAGCTGCGGTGGCTGCCGTCCACGAACGTCGCGACCTGGGCCGCGCGCGAGCTCGTCGCGGGCCCGTCGCCGTGGCTCGCCAACGCCGTCACGACGGGCTTCCCGGCGGGCGCCGCGCTCGCGGTGGACTCCGTGGTCGTGACCGACGGCGTCGCCAGGGTGCAGCTCGCGTCGGAGTCCGCGGGCACGCCGGCCCAGCGCGCGCTCGCCGAGCAGCAGCTCAGGCTCACCCTGACCGCCCTGCCCGGCATCCGCGACGTGGAGGTCACCATCGCGGGCGTGCCGCTCGTGGCCGAGGAGCAGGACACCCTCACGCGCGGCCCGGTCCCCGAGGGCGTCGCCGCGGTGTTCATCGACGACCGCCTCGGGCTGTGGGACGGCGAGGAGCTGTGGGTGGTCCGCGATGGCGTCGGCGCCCTGCCCGCGGGTGCCGACGGCCTCGCGACCTCGTACACCGGCACCCGGGTCGCGTTCCGCGTCGGCGACGACCGCATCGTCGTGTCCGACGCGCTCGCCGGAGGCACGGAGGAGCTCACGCCGTACGAGGACGCGGGAGGTCCGAAGGGCACGATGGACGTGGCCACGGTGGTCGAGGGGACGGGTCTCGTCGACCCCTCGTTCGACCGCTACGGCTGGCTCTGGACCGCCGAGGCCGTGGACCCCGAGTCCGTGACCGCGGTGTCCGAGGACGGCGACGTCATGGCGCTGGACGCGCCGTGGCTGCTCGGGCGGACCGTGCAGCAGATCGTGCCGTCCCGCGACGGCGCCCGCGTGCTGGTCGTGTCGCGGTCGGGCACGCAGACCGTCGTCGAGGTGGCCGAGGTCGTGAGGTCCAAGGCGGGCGAGCCGCTCAGCATCGGCGAGCCGCTGCAGATCGGCGCGAACATCGGCTCCACCGTCGACGCGATCTGGGTCGACGACCTGTCGGTCGCGCTGCTCGGCTCGTCGAGCGGGGCCGAGACGGCGCCGCTGTGGATCGTGTCCGTCGGCGGCCGCACCACCGAGGACGCCGCGGTGTCCGACGCGGTCGCGATCTCCGCGCGCCACGGCGACCGGTCGATCACGCTGGTGTCCAAGGACGGCACCGTGCGCGAGCGCGCCGGCACCGGCTGGTCCGCGGTCGCCTCGGGCGTCGACGACCTCGCCTACGCCGGCTGAGCCGCGGGCCGATGTCCCCGGCCCGCGGCCGGGGCACTCTCGGTCCCGCCCAGGGGACGATGCGCGGGGCGCCCCGCGCGCCGGCGTCACGCTGGTGCCATGGATCCTCCCGGACCGTTGGCGCGGGTCGCGCGGCTCGTGGTGCCGGTCGCGTGCCCGGGCTGCGGGCTCCTCGACGTGCGGTGGTGCGAGTCCTGCGAGGCGCCGTGGTGGGAGGAGCCGTTGCGATGCGAGACCGGCGCGCCACGGCTCGACCGCCTCGACCCGCCGCTCCCGGTGTGGTCGGTCGCGGAGCTCGACGGTCCCGTGCACGGCGTGATCGCCGCGTGGAAGGACGCGGGCCGACGCGACCTCGGCGCGCTGCTCGGACCCGCGCTCGCGCGGGCCGCGCGCGCGGCCGCCCCCGCGCTTGGCGAGGCGCTCGGGGCGGGAGGGGGCGCATCGTCCCCCGTCGCGGTGGTGCCGTGCCCGGCCCGTGCCGCGCACACGCGGCGCCGCGGCGCCGACCTGCCTCTGCTGCTCGCGCGCGCCGTCGCCGCGGGGCTCGTGGACGGCGGCGTGCCCGCGTCCGTGGTGGCCGCGCTGGCGCCCGCACGAGGCGCCTCGCGCGGGGCGGGGGCTGTCTCTTATACACAT